>NZ_JACLAW010000010.1 GCF_014230315.1 Novosphingobium flavum
CCCGGCCCCGATGCGGGCGGGCAGCGCCCCGGCACGCGGCCACGCGGCGCCGGGCCGCGCCCAGCCCGAGCGCACGCCGCGCCCGGCGAGCGCAGAACTGCGCAATCCCGGCCCGGCCAAGCCAGGCATGGCCAAGTTGGCAAGATCGGCCCCGCGCCGCCCCGAGCCGGAGGACGCCGCCTCCAATCCGCGCGGGCAGGCCCGGCGCGGTGACGCCCGGCACGGTGAGGCCCGTCGCGGCGAAACCCCGCGCAGTGACGAAGCCCGCAAGTCCCCCCGCCCGCAGCGGCGGGGCGATGACGATGGCGGAAAGCTGATTACCCGGTCGGAACTGTCGCGCGGGGCCCGCCCGCCGCGCGGCAATGCCGCGCCCGGCAAGACCCCGCCTCGCGGCGCTCCGCCCTCACGCAGCGGCCCGGGCAAACCTGCCGGCAACCGGAAGGGCCCCCGCAAGTGAGGATCGTTGCCGGACAATGGCGCGGGCGCAAGCTGACGGCACCGCAGGGCGACACCACGCGGCCGACGGCGGACCGCACGCGCGAGACGCTGTTCTCGATGCTGGTCAGCCGCCTCGGTTCGTTCGAGGGGCTGGCGGCGGCCGACCTCTTCGCCGGTTCGGGCGCGCTCGGGATCGAGGCGCTTTCGCGCGGGGCGGCATCGTGCATTTTCGTCGAGATGGACCCGCCCGCGATCCGGGCGCTGCGTACCAATATCGCCAACCTGCGCGCGCAGGGCCAGTGTGACGTTCGGGCCGGATCGGTCCTCGCGCTCGGCCCGGCCAAGGCCGCGCTCGACCTCGTCCTGCTCGATCCGCCCTATCACTCCAGCGCGGGATCGGTGGCGCTGGACAAGCTGAGGCGCCTCGGCTGGATCGGCGAGGCGACCTGGGTCAGCCTCGAGACCGCGCACGACGAAGAGCCGAAAGTGAAGGGCTTCGAGGCGGTTGCCGAGCGCAAGGTCGGCAAGGCGCGGCTGACCCTGTTAAAGCTCAAGCCCGCTCAAGGTTCGAGCAAGGCGGACGAGTAAGGCGCGGATTCCCGCGCCGCCCGCCCGCCGAGCACGCCAAGCAGGGTCAGGGCGCCGGCCGCCGTCAGGAACAGGCCGACGTAGGCCGTGCCGCCCCGGTCGGCCAGCATTTGCGCCGCGAAAGGCGCCATGGCTCCGCCGACGATGCCGCCAAGATTGAAGGCGAGGCTGATCCCGGTGTAGCGCACCGGCACGGCATAGAGCGTGGGCAGCCAGGCGCCGAGCGGGCCATAGGCCAGGCCCATCACGAACAGCGCGGCGGCGAGCGTGGCGAAGACCACCAGCAGCGAACCCGAGCCGAGCCCCGTTCCAAAGACGAGGCCGATCAGCGCGGTCAGCGCCGCGCCCCAGCCAAGCACGGTGCGGGCGGAGGCCTTGTCTGCCCACCAGCCGGCGACCGCGATGCCGAGCGCGAGGAAGGTGTTGGCGCCGAGCTGGACCGCGAGGAAATGCTCGCGCGGGTAACCCAGCGTCTTGGTGCCGAACGAGAGCGCGAAAGTGGTGGCGAGGTAGAAGATCGCGAAGCAGGCAACGACGCCTGCGATCCCCGCCAGCACGGCGCCGGGATGATCGGCGAGCAGGCGGCCGACCGGGACCTTGGGCGGCGGGGCGTGGTCGAGCGCAGCCTTGAACGCCGGGGTTTCCCCGATCTTCAGGCGCACCCATAGGCCGACGCCGACGAGGACCGCCGAAGCGAGGAACGGAATGCGCCAGCCCCAGGCGGCGAAGTCCTGCTCCGACAGGCCGAGGCCGAGCAGCAGGAACAAGCCGTTGGCGCAGAGGAAGCCGAGCGGCGCACCCAATTGCGGCGCGGCGCCGAAGCGCGCTTCCCAGCCCTTGGGCGCGTTCTCCACCGCCAGCAGCGAGGCCCCGCCCCATTCGCCGCCGAGCCCGAAGCCCTGCCCGAAACGCAGCAGGCAAAGCAGCGCCGGGGCAATCGGCCCTGCCATCGCATAAGTGGGCAGGAAGGCGATCAGCAGAGTGGACCCGCCCATCAGCATCAGCGAGGCGACGAGGGTGGACTTGCGCCCGATCCGGTCTCCGAAATGGCCGAAAGCCACGGCCCCCACCGGCCGCGCGAAGAAGGCGAGGCCGAAGGTCATGAACGACAGCAGGGTCTGCGCCGTGGCGGACTGGGCGGGGAAGAACAGCGGCCCGATCACCAGCGCGGCGGCGGTCGCGTAGATGTAGAAGTCGTAGAATTCCACCGCCGTGCCAACCAGCGAGGCGGCAAGGATGCGGCGGTGCGCGCGAATGGGGTGAACGGCTGGCTGGTGCATGGCGTGGTGGACTTGCCCAGCCGGGGCGCGGTGTCAACCTTGCGCCCCATCAGATAAAGGCCGGGACAGGCGCTGCCCGTCCCGGCCCTGCTACGCGGGTTCAGGAAGCGTGACGCTTCATGTTGCCCGCGCGGCTGCGACCCGGAGCTCCACCTTCGCCGGGATTCTGGCAATTGTCGGTCAGCGCCTTGGTGCAGACCGGATAGACCTTGTTTTCAGCCGCGGCAGGCGGCGGTGGGAGAGTGTTGTCGACCACGGTCGGGGTCGATTCCGGAATGGTTCCCGCCGGAGCGGCGTCGGCCGGCACTTCGACGGACTGGGCCGAAGCAAGCGAAGCGGCGCCCAGCGCACCGGCGGAAAAAGCAAGGGCGAGCGCACCCGGCGTTACGAAGCGGGTCATGTCCTGTCTCCTCGGAGCCGCCCCGGGGGCGACCTTTACCCTTGCCTACGCGCGGGCACCCGGGCCGGTTCCGCCATCCGCGACCAGTGGCAATGCAGGTGCGGCGAGCCGACCCGCGCGCTCCGATGGTCGCTCAAGCCTTGCCGAAAGCGTTCATGTTCTCTAGTTGTTCGCAATGTCCTTGCAGCCCGACCTTCCCGCCACTCACGATGCCCCGGCCTGGCTTGCCCGCCTCAATCCCCCGCAGCGCGAGGCGGTGCTGACCACGGAAGGGCCGGTGCTGATGCTGGCGGGGGCAGGCACGGGCAAGACGGCGGCGCTGACCGCCCGCCTTGCATGGCTGGTCGAATCGCGCCGTGCCTGGCCGAGCGAGATCCTCTGCGTGACCTTCACCAACCGGGCCGCGCGCGAGATGCGCGAGCGGGTGGGCCAGCTGATCGGACCCGCGGTGGAAGGGATGCCGTGGCTCGGCACTTTCCACGCCATCGCCGCGCGGATGCTGCGCCGCCATGCCGAGCTGGTGGGCCTCCAGCCCAATTACACGATCATCGACACGGACGATCAGCTGCGCCTGCTCAAGCAGCTGATCGTGGCCGAGGGGCTGGATGACAAGCGCTGGCCCGCCCGGCAACTGGCGGGCTGCATCGATCGTTGGAAGAACCGCGGGCTGGGTCCGGCCGACCTCGATGCTGCGGAGAACGAGGCCTATGCCAACGGCAAGGGCCAGAAGTTCTACCAGCTTTACCAGGACCGGCTGAAGGCGCTGAACGCCTGCGATTTCGGCGACCTCCTGCTCCACATGCTCAATATCCTGCGCCGGGAGCGCGAGGTGCTGGAGACTTACCGCCAGCGCTTCAAATATATCATGGTCGACGAATATCAGGACACCAACCAGGTCCAGTACCTGTGGCTGCGCCTGCTCGCGCAAAGCCGCCAGAACATCTGCGTGGTGGGCGACGACGACCAGTCGATCTATTCGTGGCGCGGCGCGGAAGTGGCCAATATCCTGCGCTTCGAGAAGGATTTTCCCGGCGCCAAGGTGATCCGGCTGGAGCAGAACTATCGCTCCACCCCGCAGATCCTCGCCGCCGCCTCGGGCCTGATCGGCGAGAACAGCGAGCGCCTCGGCAAGACGCTGTGGACCGAGCTGAACGGCGGCGACAAGGTTCGCGTGATCGGGGTCTGGGACGGACCGGAGGAAGCCCGCCGCGTGGGCGAGGAGATCGAGCGGCTTGAGCGCGAGGGCGCCTCGCTGAGTCAGGTCGCCATCCTCGTGCGCGCCCAGTTCCAGACCCGCGAGCTGGAAGACCGCTTCATCCAGATCGGCCTCGCCTACAAGATCATCGGCGGCTTCCGTTTCTATGAGCGGGCCGAAGTGCGCGATGCGCTCGCTTACCTGCGCTTGATCGCCCAGCCTTCGGACGATCTCGCCTTCGAGCGGATCTACAACACCCCCAAGCGCGGGCTGGGCGACAAGGCGCTCGAACGGCTGCACCGCTATGCCCGCAACCACGGCGTGCCGCTGATGCGCGCCGCGCTGGAAATCTGCGACACGGACGAGCTGGCCGCCCGCGCGCGGAACACGCTGCTGGCGCTGGTGCGCGATTTCGCCCGCTGGCGCGATGAGGCGGGGCGGCTCAGCCCGGCCGAACTGGTGCGCACCATCCTCGAGGAAAGCGGTTACACCGCCATGCTCCAGGCCGAACGCAGCACCGAGGCCTCAGGCCGCCTCGAGAACCTTTCCGAGCTTGGCCGGGCGATGGAAGACTACGAGACGCTGGGCGACTTCCTCGAACACGTCAGCCTGGTGATGGACAACGACGCGGCCGACGACGTGGAGAAGGTCACGATCATGACCATCCACGCCGCCAAGGGTCTCGAGTTCGACCAGGTCTTTCTCCCCGGCTGGGAGGAAGGGGTCTTCCCCAGCCAGCGCGCGCTGGATGAAGGCGGCATGGCCAGCCTCGAGGAGGAGCGCCGCCTCGCCTATGTCGCGATCACCCGCGCGCGGCGGCGCTGCACCATTCTTCATGCCGCCAACCGGCGCATCTACGGCCAGTGGACCAGTTCGATCCCCAGCCGCTTCATCGCCGAGATCCCGGCCGACCATGTCGACAGCGAGACCACGCTGGCGGGCGGCGCCTCGCTCTGGCGGGCCCAGTGGTCCGAGCGCGACGATCCCTTCGCCTCGGTCGCCCGCGCCCAGCCCGCCCGCACCATGACCCGCGGCCCCGGCTGGCAGCGCGCTGCTGCCGGTACCTATGACCCGGCGCCCAAACGCATCGCCGAACCGGGGCGCAGCGCCGCCAGCTTCGCCGCCAAGCCCCGCCTCGACCTGCGGGTGGGGGACCGGGTGTTCCACGAGAAGTTCGGCACAGGCACGATCGCCGTGCAGGAAGGCAACAAGCTGGAGATCGACTTCGACAGCGCCGGGCGCAAGCGGGTGATCGACAGCTTCGTCAAGCCGGCCTGAAAGCGCAAATATCCATGACAATCAGATCAAGCAGACGAAACCTGATCGATCTGACCGGCTTGGCCCTCTCGCTCTACCTCGCATTCGTCATGGGCTTCCGAATGCCCAACCTGTGGAGCGCGAACTACTATTTGCCGTCATTGCAGGACGGATTCCATCGCCGGATGGTCGTCGGAACGCTGCTCTATCCACTGGGTGATTGGCGCTTCAGATATGCGACCGCCGCAGCTCTATCGATAATGATCCTCTGCGCACTTCTATCGGCGATCCTGATTTCGGCCTGGCGAGGGGATCGCCGTCAGCGCCTTCTGGTCTGCCTGTTCCTGCTTGGCCCTGCCGGCGGGTTCCTCTTCCACGAAATCGGCTACTTGGACTTGTTGCTATACCTGATCGCGATCGCCCTGATCGCCTTCACGGGCAATGGGTGGCTTTCGAGCGGCCTGCTGGCCGGGACCGTTTTCGTGCATGAAGTGGCTGCCTTCGCGATCATGCCGCTCGTCATCGCGTGCAGGTTCCTGGCCGATCAGGACTTGCGCAAGGCTGCCCGCTCCGCCGCGATCTGCACTGTTACGGTTGCTTTCTACCTGGCCGTCAACCGCACCGCAGAAGATGCCGTGGTCAGAACCTTTGTAAGGGTGCTGGCCAGCAAAGCGGACTTCATCCCGCGTTTTGATTTCTGGAAATCCGTTTACCTGCAGGACAACACCCACAATTTCTGGGTCATCACCGACATGCCGGCATTGATCTGCGCGGCAACCCTGGCGCTTCTGGCCGGTATGGCGGCGGCAGACGGGCAGGACCGCCGCATCCGGGCCCTGAATTTCGTCGCCTGCTTCGGCGCAGGCATCGCCCCGCTGCTGATCGGCTTTGTCGGATGGGATACGTCGCGCTGGATCTTCCTGTCCCTGTGCTCGTCGTCGACGCTCCTGTTCTGCGCGCGTGTCCGACCAATCAGCTATTACCTGGCCTATGCGCTCATCACATTCTTCATGCTGCTTCTGGTGCCGCTCGACTATTTCGACGGATATTCGCCCCGGTCCCGCGCGCCCCGCAGCCAGGTCGATTTCCTCAGCCGAGAACTACCGCGCGAACTGAGGCAACTGCCATCACGGTGAGTGCCCCTCAGTCCTTGCCCTTGCCCACGCGCGGCGGGAGGTCGTCGTCGATCGGCTGCTTGACCCGCTTCGGGCAGATTTCCGCGATCTCGGCGAGGCGCTGCTTCATGTAAAGCTCGCGCATGGCGACGTAGGGATCGGGGCTTTCCTCGCGCAGGCGGTTGAGCTGGCCGTCGATCTCGATCCGGTCGTTGAGCGAATCGATGATGCCGGTCGGGATTGCATAGTAGGACTTGTTGAACGGCTTGCCCGCCACCGCAGGGATGAAACCCTTGTCCAGCGTCAGGCCGACGAGGTCGCGCAGGGTGATCGGGCCGACCAGCGGAAGGAAGAAATAAGGCCCGTTGCCCACGCCGTAACAGGCCAGCGTATTGCCGAAGCCATTGGGCTTGTAGGGCAGGTTGAACGGCTTGCGCTTGGCGACGTCGATCAGCCCGGCCACGCCGACGGTGGTGTTGAGCGTGAAGCGCCCCAGTGACTTCGCCGCCCGGCCCGGCTTGAGCTGGAGGACATAGTTCACGAAGGACACCGGCTCTTCCAGATTGCGCAGGAAATTGCGCAGCCCGTCGCGGACCGGCTTGGGCACGGTCTTCTTGTAGCCCATGGCGACCGGGCCGACGACGGCCTGATCGACCGCCTGGATGGCCTTGAACGATTCGACGTTGATCCGGGCGAAGGGATCGGTCGGCGACTTGGCCCGCGCCGTCACCACGATATCGACCTGATCGTCGACCGGCGGGGGGGCCGCCGCAGGATCGCTGGCCGGAACCGTGGCGACGATCGGGGCTGTCGCCGGCCCGGCCGGGGGAGCGGGCACGGCCGGATCGTTCCCGACCGGTACCGGCGGGACAGCCTGGGCAACGCTTGCGGGGGCCGGCGCGGCCGGAACACTATCAGCCGGCGCACTATCAGAGGGAAGCTTGTCAGCCTCGGGTGCCGGTGCGGCGGCCACGGCAGTCGGCGCGGCGGCATCAGGCTGAACCGGCGCGGTAGCCTCGGCCGGAGCCGCGGCCATGATCAGGAAGGCGAGGGACAGCGCGCTCATGCCCGGCACCGGATCTTGCCGGACCTGTTCGACTGCTCAGGCAACAACGACCTTTCCCCCTCACGATGGCGGCCATCGGGCCATTCGCTCGCGCGCGACAATTCGGTGACATATACGTGCCACACCGGATCGGGCAACCGATCGCGGCCTCGGCCCGTCGCAGCGGCGGAAAAAGTCAGGCCGGCAGGGCGGAGACGGCGAGGAATTCGGGGATCGGCCCGTTCCATTCGCCCGGCTTGCTCGGCGCCTCGCGCTGGTCGCGCCGGTTGTCGCGGCGATCGTCACGCGCCTGCGAGCGCGGTTCCGGACGCGGCGGACGGCGGTCTTCCTGCGGCGCGCGCGGTTCGGCGCGGGCGGCAACGGGGCGCTCCTCGCGCGGTTCGGGCCGGCGTTCCTCGCGTTGCTCGGGCCGGCGGTCCTCGCGCGGCTCATCGCGGCGCGAACCCTCGCGCTTGCGGTCCTTGCGTTCCTCACGCCGGGGACGCTCTTCGCGCGCAGGGGCCTGCGCCGGCTCGGCCGCGTCCCTGCTCTTGTCGGTGCCCTTGTCGAGCGTGAACACCGGGATGGCCCCGCCGGTCAGCTTCTCGACATTGGCGATCGCCTCGGCGTCCTCGTCGGCATAGAGCGTGAAGGCGCGGCCAGTGGCCCCGCCGCGCCCGGTGCGGCCGATACGGTGAACGTAGTCGTCCGGATGCCACGGCGTGTCGTAGTTGAAGACGTGGCTCACGCCCTTGATGTCGAGCCCGCGAGCGGCGACGTCGGAGGCGACGAGGATCGAGATGTCCCCGTCCTTGAAGCGCTGCAGTTCGGCATTGCGGGCCGACTGGTCCATGTCGCCGTGGATTTCGCCCGCCGCGAAACCGTTCTGCTTCAGGCTCTTGGCCAGTTCGCGCACGGTAGTCTTGCGGTTGGCGAAGACGATCGCGGTCGTCACATTGTCGCTCCGCAGCAGGTGGCGCAGGGCCTCACGCTTGCCGCGCGTGGTGACCTTGACCTTGTGCTGGACGATGCTGGTGTTGTTCGACGCGGGCCGCGCAACCTCGATGTATTTCGGGTTGGTCAGGAACTTGTCGGCCAGCTTCTTGATCGGCGGCGGCATGGTTGCCGAGAACAGCAGCGTTTGGCGCTGGGCCGGAAGGCGCGAGCAGATCGTCTCGATATCCGGGATGAAGCCCATGTCGAGCATGCGGTCCGCCTCGTCGATCACGAGCAGGTCGCAGCCGGTGAGCATGATCTTGCCACGTTCGAACAGGTCCATCAGGCGGCCCGGCGTGGCGATCAGCACGTCGACCCCGGCCTGCAGGGCCTTGAGCTGGTCGCCCATCTGCACGCCGCCGATCAGCAGGGCCATCTTGAGATCGTGGTTCTTGCCGTACTTCTCGAAGTTCTCGGCCACCTGAGCGGCGAGTTCGCGCGTCGGCTCGAGAATCAGCGAGCGCGGCATGAGCGCGCGGCGGCGGCCGTGAGCGAGAATGTCGATCATCGGCAGCACGAAGCTGGCGGTCTTGCCCGTGCCGGTCTGGGCGATGCCGATCAGGTCCTTCATCATCAGGACAGGCGGAATCGCCTGGGCCTGGATCGGAGTCGGCTCGGTATAGCCAGCCGCGGTGACCGCGTGGAGCAATTCGTCAGACAGGCCGAGATCGGCAAAGCTCATGGGCGTGGTTCGATTTTCCGAAAAGGGTGAATGCATTTTGAGCCGAACGGCGAACCAGCCGGCTCGTTTCGTCTCTCGCCTCGGGCGGCGAAACTGACGGCCCCTAGGCGCAATCCCGTGGCAAAGTCAAGGAAATGCGGCACCTGCACAAGAGGTCCACCGCAGGGGAAAGCGCCCCGCTCTACTCGTCGTCGTCGACCGCGCCGACCAGCTGCCGGAACTTGCCCAGTGCGCAATTGCTGCCCGAGCGCGAAAGCAGCCGATCGCGCCCGGCGCAGATCATCCCGTCGGTGCTGCGCTCGACCAGGAAGCCGGAGTAGAAATCCCGCGCATTGCAGGTCTTTTCAAGGCTTGCACTGACGATTCTCTGGTCGCGCATGAACAGCATCAGCCGCGAGGGGCCATCGGGCTGGACCCCGGCGATGCCGCCTACCTGGACGCACTGGTTCATCTTGCGCTCGGCCATGCGCGGGGCGGCGCGGGGCGGCGGCTCGGACAGCATGTTGCGGCGCGGATCGCGCGGATCGCGCAGGTCGCGCGGCGGCGGACCGGGGGCGATGCGGATGATCAGGCGCTGCTCGATCCGCACCTGCCGGGCCGTATCGGCCTCGCGCATGGCGCGGACCAGGCCGGAGAAACTTTCCACCTCCGGCCCGGTGGCGGATTCTTCGGCGGGCCGGGTGAGTGCGACCTCGCCGTTGGCGAGCGGATCGGCGACAACGGAATCGGCCCCCCCGGCCATGACCGGCAGCAGCGCCAGAACCGGCGCAATCAGGTCCGACAGGGGGTTCATGTCGTCACAATGTCTCCAGCAAGGCCGGTCTCGCGCCGCGGCGATTCCGGCCCGTCCCAGTCCGTTCGCAAAACAGCCTTACGCTGCGGGCTTGAACGGTCGCTTAACTTGAGCGGGCATTACTTGCCAAGTTTCGTCTTGCGGTGGGCTGTGCCATAGGCGCGGCCATGGAAAAGTTCCTCGAAGACGCTGCCGCCGCGCTCGGCCCGCGCGGACTGACCCGCGATGCCGACCTGATCGCCCCTTGGCTGACCGACTGGCGCGGCCGTTTCACCGGCAAGGCGCTCGCCCTCGCCTCGCCCGGATCGACCGCCGAAGTAGCCGAACTGGTCAAGCTCTGCGCCCGCCACAATGTCCCGATCGTGCCCCAGGGCGGCAACAGCGGCATGAGCGGCGGTGCCACGCCCGACGGCAGCGGCACGGCCCTGCTCCTCTCGCTGCGGCGCATGACCGCGGTGCGCGCCTTCGACCCA
This sequence comes from Novosphingobium flavum, assembly GCF_014230315.1. Taxonomy (GTDB): domain Bacteria; phylum Pseudomonadota; class Alphaproteobacteria; order Sphingomonadales; family Sphingomonadaceae; genus Novosphingobium; species Novosphingobium flavum. The sequence goes on from NZ_JACLAW010000010.1 coordinate 10,263, forward strand.
GCCGCCCGGCAGATCACCTGCGAGGCCGGGTTGATCCTCGAGAACCTCCACAACATCGCCGCGCGCGAGAACCTGCGCTTTCCGCTCACGCTGGGCGGCAAGGGCTCGGCCACGGTCGGCGGGCTGATCTCGACCAATGCCGGCGGCACGCAGGTCCTGCGCCACGGTTCGATGGGCGCGCTGGTTGCCGGGATCGAGGCGGTGCTGGCCGACGGCAGCGTGTGGTCGGCCCTCGTCCCGCTCAAGAAGGACAATCGCGGCTTCGACCTCAAGCAATTGCTGATCGGCTCGGAAGGCACGCTGGGCATCGTCACCGCCGCCACGCTGAAACTGGTTCCCGCGCTCGCCGACCGGGTGGTGATCTGGGCCGGCCTGCCCTCGCTGCAGGTTGCCCGCGCGCTCCTGCTGCACTGCGAGGACACGGTGGGCAATGCGCTCGAAGGCTTCGAGGTCATCCCGGCCGACAGCCTTGCCTCGGTCTGCGCCTATAACCAGACCGCGCGCATTCCGGTCGAGGGAGAGCACGCCTGGCATGCGCTGATCGAGGTCGTGGCCGATGCCGCCGGGACCGAGAGCCTCCGCGAACGGGCGGAGGAGATGATTGCCGCCGCCTTCGAGAAGGGCCTGCTTGAGGACGCCGCCTTCTCCACCAACGAGACCCAGGCCGAGGCCTTCTGGCACCTGCGTGAAACCGTGCCGCTGGCCGAGCGCGCCAAGGGTCCGGCGGTGCAGCACGACATCTCGGTCCCGGTCGACCGGATGCCGGACTTCGTCGACGCCGCGATCGCGCGGATGGAGGCGGCCCACCCCGGAACCCAGGCTATCGCCTTCGGTCACCTCGGCGACGGCAACGTCCACTTCCACGTCATCGCCCCGCCGGGCAGCGAACGCGCCGCGTGGGAAGCCGGCGAAGGCAAGGCGATAAGCGCCGAAGTCCACGACATGGTGACCGAGTGGGGCGGCTCGATCTCGGCCGAGCACGGCATCGGCCAGCTCAAGCTGGGCGAGCTGGAACGGCTGGGCGATCCCGTGCACCTGGCCCTGATGCGCCGGATCAAGGCCGCGCTCGATCCCCACAACTTGCTCAATCCGGGCAAGCTTGTCGCGCTTGCACCAGAAGGCCCCAGCGCCTAAAGCCGCCGTTTCGCGAAAAAGCCCGATTTTTCGGGGCCAGACGGAGAGAAGTAAGATGGCCAGTGCGCCGCAAGCCAGCCTGCCCGTGTTCTACAAGGACCTGATGCCGCTCAACAGCCGCGACCATGCGAGCTGGAAGAGCCGGACCACCGACAAGGCGCCGTGGCTCGCCGGCTTCCACGCCGTGCCGCTCACGGTCGAGGAGTTCCCCTCGGCCGCGCGCAATTTCCCGATCATCTTCTCCTCGGGCGAGAACCCGGTGCCGCTGGCGCTGATGGGCCTGAACGAAGGCGTGAACGTGTTCGTCGACGGCGAGGGCAAGCTGCTCGAGAACATCTACATCCCCGCCTATGTCCGCCGCTATCCGTTCCTTCTCGCCCGCCTCAACCCGCAGGCCGAGGAACTGTCGCTGTGCTTCGACCCGACCAGCGACCTCGTCGGCGAATACGATGAAGGCAATGCCCTGTTCGACGGCGACCAGGCCAGCGAATCGACCAAGGGGCTGCTCGGCTTCTGCGAGCAATTCGAACAGGCCGGGATGAAGACCCAGGCCTTCGTCGAGGAACTGACCAAGCACAAGCTGCTGATGGACGGTGAAGTGGCGATCCAGCAGGACGGGATCGAACAGCCCTTCGTCTATCGCGGCTTCCAGATGATCGATCAGGAAAAGCTGCGCGACGTGCGCGGCGACGTCCTGCGCAGCTGGAACCAGAACGGCCTGCTCCCGCTGATCTACGCCCACCTGTTCTCGCTCGAGCTGATCCGCGAGATCTTCGGGCGCCAGGTCCAGCAGGGCAAGGGTCCGGTCCAGGCGCCGGTCGGCGCCGCCTGATCACCAAGGTGACCTGAAGCCCGGAAGCGCAAGTGCGCATCCGTGGCAATACGGACACAGGCAAGAGCCCCTCCCCAGCCGGGAGGGGTTTTTTGTTTGCCTGTGGCAATTGAGTCACATTTCCTCTTGAAAGCGCCGAGCCACTGCCCTAAATTGCAGATGCTTGATCGGCGCTTCCCTCATGGCCCGGTCAGGCTGGTGCACTTATGTGTACCTCCTCCCTGAACCTTGGCCACCTCGTGCATTGCACGAGGTGGTTTTTTATGTGCTGCAAATGCGGCGCAGCCGACGAGGCCGCCACACCCGTTTCCCCCGGAAGTCCCGCTATTCGGCCGCTTCGGCCCAGCCACCGGCGCGGCGCCCGCCGCCCTGCCCCGTACCCAGCGTGGCGACTTCGACCGCCAGCCGGCGCACCAGCCCGGCCAGAAGCTCGATCATCCCGGCGAATCCTGGCCCCGGCTCCGCGAGTCGCGAATCGAGATAGCGCGCGCGGTCGATCTCCAGCTGCAGGGCATGAACCTGCCGGCGCGGGCGGGCATGGCGCTCCAGCACATAGCCCCCGGCATAGGGCCGGTTGTGCGCTGCGATCCGGCGGTTCTCGGCAAACCAGGCGAAGGCCGAGGCAATCACCGCGCCCGAGCAGGTCGCGCCGAAGCGGTCCCCCACCACGAATTCGGGCGGCGGCGCCCCGCGCAAGGCCAGCGGCGGCATCGAGTGGAGATCGAGCAACAGGGCAGCCCCCCAGCGGTCGCGCAGGTCGTCCAGCGCTTCGGCCAGGGCGGCGTGATAGGGCTCGTGAATGCCCGCGATCCGCGCGTCCAGCTCGCTCCGATCATGGCGCCGCTTCCACACTTCGCCGATCCCCGGCAGGCGGCGCGGGATCAGGCCCAGCCCGCTGAGCGCGCGGCGCCCCGGCGTCGGCAGGGCCTCGGGCGGGGTACCCTCGGCATGGATGAACATGTCCCAGTCGACATCGTCGGTCGCGCGGTTGAGGTCGATCATCGCGCGCGGCGCCTGGGCGATCAGCAGGCCGGCCCCGGTCGCCGCCGCCACGCCGCGGGCCAGCCGGTCAACATAGCGGTCCTCGAGCCTGAGCGCGGCAAAGCCCGGGTTGCGCATCCGCTCGACCAGGGCCGGCGGATAGAGCCGCCCGGCATGGGGCACGGCGATCAGCACCGGAATGGCCGATGGCTCGCCGCGCGACAGGACGAAGGCCGCCGCCCCCGGCAGTCCGGGCACCTCGCCGCCTTCGACCCAGGCCGAATCCCCTGTCAGCTCTTCGCGCTCCATGCCCGCAGGCTGGCCCGGATAGGGCGCCGTGTCAAAGCGGCTCATCGCCGTGGGCAGGCAAGAATCTTAACGGATCGCAGGCTAAGGGATTCGCCCTCGAACGAAGCACAAGATGGCCGCCACAGATGATCCGCATACTCCTTGCCGAAGACGAAGACGCGATGCGGACCTACCTTGCCCGTGCCCTTGAAAACGCAGGCTATTCGGTTGTCGCGGTCGATCGCGGCACGGCCGCGGTGCCGCTGCTGGAGCGCGAGCGGTTCGACCTGCTCCTGTCCGACATCGTCATGCCCGAGATGGACGGGATCGAACTGGCCCAGCGCTGCGCCGAGATCAGTCCGGAAACCAAGGTGATGTTCATCACCGGCTTCGCCGCGGTCACGCTCAAGGCCAGCCAGGAAGCGCCCCAGGCCAAGGTCCTGTCCAAACCCTTCCACCTCAAGGACCTGGTCATGGAAGTGGACCGGGTCTTCGGCTTTTCGACCACCGCGCGGGGTTGATTTGCGGCGCAAAATTTTCCTCGCCGGAATCACTTGATTTCCCTCGGGGGCACCGTTAGAGGCGCACCCCTGCCCGGCGGAAACGGCGGGCGGCTCGAATGGATCGGGCGTATAGCTCAGTGGTAGAGCACTGTGTTGACATCGCAGGGGTCGGAAGTTCAATCCTTCCTACGCCCACCATTCCAAAGCCCCGGAAAGCTTCGGCTTTCCGGGGCATTTTCATATTCTAAGCGCAAAGCCCGCCCCGACGTTTGACGCCGCCGGCACCCGATGATACCGATCACATTCCGGCCGGAAAGAACTCCGGCGGAGCGTCATGGGAAGGGTACGTGAATGAGGGCATTGCTTGCGAGCGCTGCTGCGTTGGCTCTGGGTTCAAGCTCGGCATGGGCCCAGGTGCCGCCCTCGGCGCCGAACACGCCGCCGGCCCCGGCTCCGGTCATCGCTGGGCAATGGTACCACAAGGGCTTCGAGGATCCGGCCGGCCCGCCCCCGGCGGCGGTCGAGCAATGGCTCAACACCACCTGCCAACCCAAGAGCCTGGCCGGCATCCAGATGTTTTCGATCCAGTCTGGCCACGGCGGCCGCTGGAACCTTCACGTCTGGTGTCACGTCGACAAGGCAGCGGGCAGCCATTACAGCGTTAAGCTGCTCAGCTTTGGCAAGGCGAAGTTCTCGGCGCCCGTCAACGATCTGGTCAGGAACCCCAAGGTCCGGATCGGTCCGTTCTTCCTCGGCAACCCGGCCGAGGGCGACAAGCCGGCCGGGGATGACGGCGTGCTGGTGATTGAGCAGACCCGGTGAGCGCAAGGGCCTACGGGCCCTTTCCCCAAGGTCCGTATTTAGCCGGCGAAACCCTTGGCGCGGAACACTTCCCTGCCGCGGCGGAAAACCACCAGCTTCTGCAGGGTAACCGGGTGGAAGAAGGCTTCGAGGACCTGCCCCGCTTCGTCGCGGGCGTAGACCTCGTAGCAATCGCCTTCGACCTGGGCCTTCACCACGGTCCAGTTTTCGAGCCAGGCCTTTTTCTTCAGCTCTCCCATCGGGCGCCACGCGGAGGAGGGTCCGCCGTTGCACTTGACGTCACCGTCGGCCAGCGCAGGCGAGGAAAGGGCGAGCGCGGCGCCTGCGGTTGCGGCGGCAGCGACGAGGCGGAAGGTCTTCATTTCAGGCTCCCTGAGCAATCGTGGATCGAATGGCGCGGGAGCGGCCGCGACGCCACCCCCGAAGGCCCCAGGCAATTATCAGCGGGGCGAAATGAATGGCCGCTGGCTGCCATTTCCAGTCCAGCAGTATCCAGTGGGCAAGGCCGAGCGCGAAGGCCGCATAGACCAGCCGCTGGACCCGCTTCCAGCTGCGGCCCAGCCCGCGCATCGCGGCATCGTAGCTGATCGCGGCGGGCGGTAGCAGCAGCAGGAAGGCCAGCCAGCCGGTCCATATGCCCGGCAATTCCAGTTCCTCGATCATCGGCCGCAGGGCGCCAACGTCGGTCGCGTAAGTGGCAAGGTGCAGCAGGCCGTAGCCGAAGGAGGCCAGCCCGAACCAGCGGCGCGCGACCAGCCAGCCGCGCAGCAGGCGGCCCGCGCCAAAAGCCGCCACCAGGGGACCGGGCAGCATGGCAAGAATCATGAGCCGCACGGCCAGTTCACCGGTCGGACGCAGCAGGTCCATCGGCAGCGCTGTGCCATCGACCAGCCCCGCCAGCCACCAGATGCCCGGCACCGCCAGGAGCGTCCAGACCGCGATGCGAATGGCAATGGACCTCATGGCCGCGTTGTTCCTGGCCCCCCTGTTCACGGCCGGGCCCAGCGCCGCAGGAGATTGTGATAGACGTGGATCAGCCGGTCGATGTCGGCGTCGTCGTCGGCCCTGCCAGCCGAGAGCGCCTGGATCGACTGGTCGAGATCGAACAGCATGTCGCGCGCGGCGACATCGGCCACGGCGCTTTGCATCCAGGTGATCGCGCAGACCCGCTCGCCCCGCGTCACCGGCGTTACCTGGTGCAGGCTCGACGAGGAATAGAGCACCATGTCCCCGGCGGCGAGCTTGACCGCCTGGCCGCCGAACTCCGTTTCAATCACCAGTTCGCCGCCGTCGTAGTCATCCGGCTGCGACAGAAACAGGGTCGCGGAAAGGTCGCTGCGGATGGTTGGCCCGCCATCGGGCAGGCGCATCAGCGCGGAATCGACGTGAGTGCCGTAGTGCCCGCCATCGCGGTAGAGATTGAATACGGGCGGCCAGATCGTCTCGGCCAGCGAGGCCGACTGGAACAGCGGGTTGCGCCCCAGCTTGCCGAGGATGGCATTGCCCAGCTCCCGGCCGACCGGGCAAGCCCGGTCGACCTGGAGGTTCTGCTTCACGGCGATGGAGCGCGAACCCGCGCTCTGCGCCCCATCGACCCAGAGGGCCGCGCCAAGCCGTTCGCGCATCTGCCGGATTTCCCCGGCATCGAGCACCTTCTCGATCACGATCAGCATGGCACGGTTTTTCCCTTTTCGCTCAGCCGGCTCAGAACTTGCCGCTGAGGGTCACCTTGACGCTGCGACGATCGCCCAGGTAGGCGAAGCCGCCCGAGCGGTAGGCTGCGGTGTAGTAGAGCTTGTCACCGAGGTTAAGCCCGTTGACCCGCACGGTCAGGTGGTTGTTCACCTTGTAGCTGATGAAACCGCCGAAGGTCGCATAGGCCGGGATGCGGATCGAATACTGGCCGAAATAAGCGCTGCCCACTGTGGTAACATAGGCCGCAGCGGTGTCGGGCTGACCGCCATACATCTCGCTCTTCCAGGTGACGTTGCCGCCGATGGCAAGGCGATCGGTCAACTGGTAGCGGAGCTGGGCATCCACACCATTGTTGGCGAAGTTGGCGAGCCGCTTGCCCACGTTGGTCGCACCGGCCGCAAGCTGGGGCGCAAGCAGCCCGGGATTGAGCGACTCCAGCACCCTGGACGTAGCGAACGACGCCGAAATCTGCCCTGAAAGACGCTCGGTGAGGTTCCCGGCGAGGCCCAGTTCGACCCCGCGAACCCGGAACTTGCCCGAGTTGAGCCCGCCATTGATCGAATAGGAATCCGCGCTCAACCCCTCCATCACGTCGCGCTTGACGGTTTGGAACAAGGCAGCCGTAAGCAGCAGGCGGCTGTCGAACAGTTCCCACTTGGTGCCCAGTTCAAAATTGTTCGAACGTTCGGGCTTGGCGCTGTAGACGACCTGGCCGGTAACCGGATCGACCACGCTGCACAGCCCGCCATAACCGCAATTGGTGCCAATGTCGGATTCGCCGCCGTTGATGTCGGCTGCCGTGGACCATGCGAAATAGACCGTGCCGTTCGAACGCGGCTTGAGCGTGACCCCGGCGTTGAAGCCCCACAAGACGTCGTTGTAGTCGTAACGCGGACCGGCGGCTGTGCCGTTGACCGAGAAGGTGTTGGTCAACAGGCGATAGTCGAAGGCATCGAAACGCGCGCCGCCGCTGACGTTCAGCCAATCCGCGACGTCGATCGAGTCCATGACGTAGCCGCCCAGAGTCTGGACCTGCCAGATCGTGGCCGGATCGGTGTTGCGGACAAGGCTGGTCCGACCAAGCAGCGACGCGGAATTGGCCAGCAGGTTGCCCTTGCCATCAGTGACACAATAAGCGTTGAGCGCCGTGCCCGTGCCGTTGATGCAATTGTAGGCGCCGGTAATGGCATAGGAATAGCCGCTGGCCACTGCCGTAGTCGCCGCTGCGCCCTGCGTCGTGGTCAGCTGGCCGAAGCGGTTCTGGACGTTGTAGGTCGTGAATTCGACGCCTGCCACCAGATCGTGCTTCAGCCCGCCGGTCTCGAATTCACCGAGGATGTTGAGGCGGTCGGCAAAGAATTCGATCTTCTGCCAGCCTGCGCGCGAGGCGCTGATGCGGTAGTCCACCGCACCGGGCGCAACCGGATCGCTGGCACCGCGCGTGAAGCGAGTGATCGCGGTATTGAGATAACCGTTGTCGATCCGGCCGTAGCGGGCCGCGTTTTCGATCACGAAGCCATCAAACGGCTCGATCCGCAGCTTGCCGGTGACGACGTTGACCGAGGCGTTCTGGAAGTCTGCCTTCTGCGTATAGGCCGGGATGTCATAGTACGGCTGGCCGCCGGCGGTGACATTGGCGATCGCCTGGCCCAGATCCTGCCGGTCGCGCACGGTCAGGTGGTAGTAGTCGAGGCTGGCGGTCACGCTGTCCGAAATCTGGCCCTTAAGTGCAAGGGCCGCGCCGAAGCGGCGGCGGCGGGCTTCGCCGCGTTCGGGCAGGTATTCGCTGTTGAACAGCAGGTTGGCGCGCACCGCCAGCTTGTCCGACAGGGCAAGGTTGCTGTCGACCGTGGCGCGAACCGCATCGGCGTTGCCGACAGTCAGGTCCACCGCGTTGAAGCTGTAGTCGGTCGAAGCCTGCTTGGTGATCGCATTGACCGAACCGCCCGAGGCACCGCGCCCGGCGAAGGTCGCGCTGGGGCCCTTGGTGATTTCAAGCTGCTCGATGGCGAAGGTCTCGCGCGATTGCAGGCCCGGATCGCGCAGGCCGTCGACGAAGACGTCGCTCTTCATTTCCTGGCCGCGAATGATGTAGCGATCGCCGAAGGCGTTGCCGTTTTCGCCGGTGCCCAAGGTGATGCCCGGCTGCGAGGCCAGCACGGTGCGCAGGTCCGAACGGCCCGATTCCTGGAGCTGGGTCTGGGTCAGGACGGTGATCGTGGCCGGGGTTTCGGCTAACGGCTTGACCCGGCGATCGTCACCCGAAACGCGGGCCTTATAGGGCGCGCCCTTCTGGGTATAGGGATTCACGTCGGCGGCCTTGTCCTCGATCTTGAGCGTTTCGAGCTGAACCTCGCCGTCCTCGGCCGGCTGGGCTTGCTGCGCGAGGGCCGGTGCTGCCGCGCCGATCGCGGCAATGCCCATCGCGGCAGCCGCGGCGCGCTGGCGCAGCGAAACAGGCCGGAGAACCCCCGGTTGAACGTTCTTCATCTTGGTAAACCCCTTCAGTCGGTACGAAGCGAATAGTCGATTGGCAGGGAGAGGGTGACGTTCTCTCGCTGGATCGATGCGGGAATCCTGGGATAGGGCGCGACCCGGCGGACGAGGTCGAGCGTCGCCTGGTCGAGCACGTCGTGGCCGGAGCCGCGCTTGAGTGCGACAGCCGAAACGCCGCCCTGCCGGTCAAGCGTGAAGCGCACGGTCACCACGCCCTGCTCGCGCGCCTTCTTGGCCTCGGCGGGATAGGTCTTGCGGCGGTTGAGATAGGCGCTGACCTGCGCGAAATAGTCCATCTCGCGCTGCTTGGCGCGCGGATCGTCGCTGCCGGGGCTGACCGTCGGCCCGGCCGCGACTGCGCGGATGGCCGGGGCCGCGGGGGCGGCTGGAACGGGTGCCGGAGCCGGCGCCGCCTGCACCGCAACCGCTTGCGGCCGGGACGGCGAAACGGCCACGACCTCGCGCGGGAGCGGCGCGGCGACCGGCGGGATGTCCATGCGCGGCGCGGGCACGTCGGGCGTGACCGGTTGAACTTGCTGCGGCTGAACCGGCGCGGGCGCATCGGCAGCGGCGGGATTGGGCGCCATGGCCGGGGGCAGTTCGATTTCCATCACCGGCTCGGGCAGCGGCGGCGCCTTCGGCACGGCCCAGGCCAGAACCAGCCCGAGTGCGGCCACATGGGCACCAAGGGCCACCGCTCCGGCACCCGACCACAGGCGCAGTTCGGGGTTGGGCGCGATGCTGGCAGCCGCCGTCATGCTCCCGCGCTCCCGTCCTGCCCGACCAGCGCCACCTTGAGGTAACCGGCGCCGCGCAGTTGGTTCATCGCCGCCATGATCGTGTCATAGGTGACCGCCTTGTCGGCACGCAGGAACACGCGCTGCTCGCGGTCTCCGCCGGTCGCGGCGGCAATCGCCGCGCCGATCCCGCCCTCGGGCACGGCGTTCTCACCGACCAGCATCTGTCCATCGGCCTTGATCGAGAGGAACACCGGCTTGTCCGGCTTGGCGGCGGGCCTCGCCGTGGAGACCGGCAGGTCGACCTTGACGTCGACTGTCGCCAGCGGCGCGGCCACCATGAAGATGATCAGCAGCACCAGCATCACGTCGATGAACGGGGTGACGTTGATCTCATGGTTGACCGGGAGATCGTCGGCGCTGTCGCTCAGGCGGATCGCCATGGCTCAGGCCGCCTTGCGCACGGGGGCCGTGCCCCGGCTGAGATCGCGCGAAACCAGCCTCAGGAGCGCGGCCGAAGTATCGGCGATGGCCGCGCGGTGTGCTGCGATCTGGCGGCTGAAATGGTTGTAGATGACCACGGCCGGGATCGCCGCGACGAGGCCGGTCGCCGTCGCCAGCAGCGCCTCGGCGATGCCGGGGGCAACCACGGCGAGATTGGTGGTCTGCTTTTCGGCAATGCCGACAAACGAGTTCATGATGCCCCAGACCGTGCCGAACAGGCCCACGAAAGGCGCCGTGGCCCCGATCGTCGCCAGCACGTTGACCCCGGCGGTCAGACGCCGCGCTTCGGCCGCCTCGAAGCGCTCGAAGCGCGATACCACGCGCTCCTTGATCCCCTCGCCGTCGCCCAGGGCATCAGCGGAAAGATCAAGCTCGGCCTGGGCCTCACGCACCAGCGGATGGTCGGCCAGCGCGCCCTGCCCGCGTGCCTCGCCCAGCGAACGCAGGGCCGAGACCGCCGCGGTCACCTCGCGCTGCACCGCACCGAGGCGGCGCAGCTGGGCGGACTTCGCGAAGAACACGGTCCAGGTGGCGACGGAGGCCAGGAGCAGCCCGATCATCACCAGCTTCACGATCCAGTCGGCCTGGAGGAACATGCCGCCGACAGACAGGCTGTGCGGGATCGCGCCAACCGGCGAGGCGGAGGCAGGAACGGACAGGGGCAGCAGCGCGAAGCCGGCAAGGCTACCTGCGAGCCGGGCCGCGAGCTTGCGGCCGCCCTTGGCGACTTCCACGGCGGCCGGAAGGAAATTGCCGGCGCTGCTCACTTCTGCACTGCTCACGAGACCCCCTGACAAGGCTGTTGCGAATCACTCGCATGTCGTTGTTGCGATTCACTCGCAGAAAGATCGCCTTGTTGCAACTCATTCTCAATTGCGACCTTGATCCCGATCAAATTTCCACCGACCGGATGCGAGAGATGCCCCCAATGGCGTAATTCGACGGATTTCCTCGCGCCGCGCGCCTATGCATAAGCGGGGCTCGGGTTGCGGTGAGCGGTTTCCCTGCTAAGGGGCATGCGACTCTCACTCCCGGGAAGGACGGCAATGGCCAAGATCAAGGTAGCGAACCCCATCGTCGAGATGGACGGCGATGAAATGACCCGCATCATCTGGCAGTGGATCCGCGAAAAGCTGATCCTGCCCTACCTCGATGTGGACCTGAAGTATTACGACCTCTCGGTCGAGAAGCGCGACGAGACAGGCGACCAGATCACGGTCGACGCGGCCAATGCCACGAAGCAGTACGGCGTCGCGGTCAAGTGCGCCACGATCACGCCCGACGAAGCGCGCGTGACCGAATTCAACCTCAAGGAAATGTGGAAGTCGCCCAACGGCACGATCCGCAACATCATCGGCGGCGTGGTCTTCCGCGAACCGATCGTGATTTCCAACGTTCCCCGCCTGGTGCCGGGCTGGACCGACCCGATCGTGGTCGGCCGCCACGCCTTCGGCGACCAGTACCGCGCGACCGACTTCCTCGTCCCCGGCCCCGGCAAGCTGCGCCTCGTGTTCGAGGGTGACGATGGCCAGGTGATCGACCGCGAGGTCTTCAAGTTCCCCGCCGCCGGCGTTGCCATGTCGATGTACAACCTCGACGAATCGATCCGCGACTTCGCGCGCGCCTCGTTCAACTACGGCATCAACCTTGGCTGGCCGGTTTACCTGTCGACCAAGAACACCATCATCAAGGCCTATGACGGCCGCTTCAAGGACCTGTTCCAGGAAGTCTTCGAGACCGAAGGCTTCAAGGAAAAGTTCGCCGAGAAGGGCATCGTCTACGAACACCGCCTGATCGACGACATGGTCGCCTCGGCGCTCAAGTGGTCGGGCAAGTTCGTCTGGGCCTGCAAGAACTACGACGGTGACGTCCAGTCCGACGTCGTCGCCCAGGGCTTCGGCTCGCTCGGCCTGATGACCTCGGTGCTGATGGCGCCCGACGGCAAGACCATCGAGGCCGAAGCCGCTCACGGCACCGTGACCCGTCACTATCGCCAGCACCAGCAGGGCAAGGCGACCAGCACCAACCCGATCGCCTCGATCTTCGCTTGGACGCGCGGCCTGGCCTATCGCGGCAAGTTCGACGGTACGCCCGAAGTGATCAAGTTCGCCGAAACGCTCGAGCGCATCTGCATCGAGACCGTGGAGAGCGGCAAGATGACCAAGGACCTCGCGATCCTGATCGGCCCCGACCAGTCGTGGCTAACCACTGAGGGCTTCTTCCAGGCCATCGTCGAGAACCTCGAAGCCGAAATGGCAACCTGGGGCTGATGCTTATGCAAACACGGTGGCTGCGCTGGATACCGGTCGCCGCCACCGTGCTTGCCCTGTTGCCGATCCACGCACCGGCACTGCTCTTCTTTCCCTACAAGGCCGAGGCGCACGGCATCACGGTGCGCTCGGAAGATCCGCTCCCGCCAGAAAAGCTGGAACCGATCCTCGCCGCGGCCCAGGCCCGCGTGCAGACCAGCACCATCGCGAAGCACCCGGTCCAGCAGCACTCGATCTACCTCACCCGCGGCGGCTGGCGCTGGAACTGGCTGGCCATGGGCAGCACCGAGACCTTCGCGGTCACGCGGATGTTCACCGAGAACACCATCGTCAACCGTAACGACCTGGCCCGCGACCTAGTCTATTCGCGCCGCGCGATCGGCCACCAGCGTGCGCTCTCGGTCGACATCGCCCACGAGATGACGCACTCGATGCTCCGCAACCACTTCGGCATCTGGAAGACGGTGACCGCGCCGTCATGGGTAATCGAGGGCTATGCGGACTATGTTGCCGGCTCGAGCACGCTGACCCCGGCCGAAGCCGAGAAGCTCCACGCAGCCTTCATCGACCATCCCACGATCCGCAATTTCCACGCCCGCCTGCGCGTGGCCACGATCCTCGCCCGCAACGGCACATCGGTCGACCGGCTGTTCACGGACGCTCGCGCGCATTGAGCCCGCGCGCAGTGTCGGAGAGACGTGATCGCGGGTGACAGGCCGAGCCGCCTCGCCTAGCCTTGCGCCATGTCCGCCGATCTCCTGCATAATCCCGCCCTGTCCGATGCACTTGTGGTTCTGGGCGCGGCCGGCCTTGTCATCCCGGTTTTCGCCCGCTTCCGCATCACCCCGGTAATCGGCTTCATCCTCGTCGGCATCCTCGCCGGCCCGTTTGGCCTCGGCAGCCTCGTTCCGCGTTATCCCTGGCTCTATCACATCACGATCAGCGATCCGGCTGGGCTCGATCCCTTCGCCGAATTCGGCATCGTCATGCTGCTGTTCTCGGTCGGGCTCGAACTCTCGTTCGCCAGGCTGTGGGCGATGCGCCGGCAGGTCTTCGGGCTCGGCTCGTCGGAACTGATCGGCGGCGCCGCGCTGATCGCGATCGGGCTTGTCGTGCTCGGCAATTCCTGGACCACGGCGCTTTCGCTCGGGCTCGCCCTCGCCCTCTCGTCAACCGCGCTGGTGCTCAAGATCTCCGATCCGGCAACGCCGGTCGGCCGGGCGGCGCTGGCCATGCTGCTGTTCGAGGACATCGCGCTCGTCCCGATCATTTTCCTGCTCGGCGCGATGGGCCGGGGCGACGGGGCGCAGGACAGTTCCGCCCTGCTCCGCACGCTCGGCTTCGGCGTGGTTGCGATCGTTGCCCTGCTGGTGCTTGGCCGCCTGCTCCTGCCGCGCCTCTTCGCCCAGGCGGCCCGCACCAAAAGCCCGGAACTGTTCCTGTCCGCCAGCCTGCTGGTGGTGATCATCGCCGCGCTGGTCACCGCCTCGGTCGGGCTCTCCCCTATCGTCGGCGCCCTGATCGCCGGGCTCCTGATTGCCGAGACCGACTATCACACCGAGGTCGAGGGCATTACCGAGCCGTTCAAGGGCCTGGCCCTCGGGGTCTTTCTGATCACCGTTGGCATGGGCCTCAACCTCCCGCTGATCTGGGACCGGCTCATCCCGGTCGTGATGGCCGTCGCCCTCGTCCTCATCGTCAAGGCCGGTATCACCGCGCTCCTCCTGCGCCTGTCCGGCGCGCGCGCCGGCACGTCGGCCGAGGCCGGCATCCTCCTTGCCAGTCCTTCGGAAACCACCCTGATCGTGCTCGCCGCCGCCGTCAGTGCCGGCCTGATCCACCGCGACGCGGCGCAGTTCTGGCAGGCGGTGACGGCAATCGGTCTCACCGTCACGCCCATTCTCGCCATTGCCGGGCGCTGGCTCGCCCGCCGGGTCGACCGTGCCACGACGCACCACCATGTCGAACCCGACGAAAACGATCCGCGCGCCTTCATCATCGGCTTCGGCCGCGTCGGCCGCCTCGTGGCCGACATGCTGCGCGAGCATGGCAAGCCGTATATCGCGGTCGACAGCGATGCCGACATTGTCGCCGCAGGGCGCCGCGACGGTTATTCGATCGCCTTTGCCGACGCCTCGCGCGGGCCGGCGCTGGCCCGCCTCGGCATTGCCCAGGCCACGGCGATGATCCTCACCATGGACGAACCGCGCGGGCTGCTGCGCCTGTGCCGCCGCCTGCGCGCCGAACACCCCGACCTGCCGATCATCGCCCGCGCCCGCGATGCCAGCCACGCCGCCGAACTTTATCGCGCAGGGGCCAGCCACGCCGTGCCGGAAACGCTGGAAAGCTCGCTGCAGCTGTCAGAGGCCGTGCTGGTCGATCTCGGCGTGCCGATGGGCTTCGTCATCGCCTCGATCCACGAAAAGCGCGACCATTTCCGCCAGCAGATCATGGACGAGGGCGAACTGGCGGTGAAGCCCAAGCTCAAGAGCGCCCACCTCAGGGAACGCGCGCCAAGCTGAAGACTTGGCTTTCCGAAAGGATGCCGATGATCAGCCGCACCGCCCTCACCCTGCTCGCAGCAGCCGGCCTCGCTGCCTGCTCGCGGCAACCTGCCCCGGAGCCAGTCGCCACTTCCTCGCCGGAGAGCATCGGGGAAACCGCGGAGAGCAGTGCGCCGCCCCCATCCGCCACGCCAACGGCTGCACCGGCCCCCGCTCCGGCGGCGAGCCAGCTGATCCTGCGGGAATGGCGCAAGGCCGAAAACCGCCACGGCTGCGCCCCGCTGGCCTTGCCGAGGATCGGTAGTCGTCGCGCCACCCCGCGCCGCGCCGCATTCTCCGGCGGCTGGGCCGTGGCCTGGGACGAGCCCGGACTACGCAGCGCTTTCGGAATTGCCGGCGCCGGGCTGATCGGAATGGACGACGCCCCGCCCGGCGAACAGCGCGCCCGCCTTGCCCGGCAATGGCCCCTGTTCCGCGAACTGGAGCAACTGCCCAGTCCCTCCTTCGCCGGCTACGGCATCGAGGGCGCGGGCGCCTATCCTGACGACAATCCCGAAGGCAAGGGCCTCAATTCCCTCGCCTATGTCCGCGTCGGCGGCCAGACCTGCACATACAATATCTGGAGCCGCCTCGGCCGGGCCCACCTCGAATACCTGCTCGAGAACCTGACGATGCTCGAACCAGCGCGGTGATCACCCGGCGAGAACGGCCCTCACGGCCGCGATAGCATCGGCCGCCTTTTCGCCGTCCGGACCGCCGCCCTGGGCCATGTCCGGCCGGCCGCCGCCGCCCTTGCCGCCGAGTGCTTCCACACCCGCGCGCACGAGGTCGACCGCGCTGACCTTGCCGGCGAGATCCTCGGTCACGGCCGCCGCGATCGAGGCCTTGCCCTCGTTGACCGCGACGATCGCCGCAACGCCCGAACCCATCCGCTGCTTGGCCTGATCGAGCAGGCCGCGCAGTTCCTTGGGGTCAAGCCCGTCAAGCACCTGGCCCGAGAACTTCACGCCGCCGACGTCCTCGTCAGCCGCC
Organism: Novosphingobium flavum; assembly: GCF_014230315.1. Taxonomy (GTDB): domain Bacteria; phylum Pseudomonadota; class Alphaproteobacteria; order Sphingomonadales; family Sphingomonadaceae; genus Novosphingobium; species Novosphingobium flavum. The sequence goes on from NZ_JACLAW010000010.1 coordinate 26,061, forward strand.
TCGCCCTTGGCCCCGCCGCCGCCGAGCGCCAGCGCCTTCTTCGCCTCGGCCAATTCGCGCTCCAGCTTGCGCCGCTCGTCGAGCAGAGCCGCAACGCGCGTCTCGACATCGTCAGGCGTCGTGCGCAGCAGGCCGGCAGTGGCCTTGAGCGCATCCTCGCGGCTCACCAGCCATTCGCGGGCGCCCTCGCCGGTCAGCGCTTCGATCCGCCGCACGCCGGAAGAAACCGCGCTTTCCGAGACGATGCGGAACAGGCCGATATCGCCGGTGGCGCGCACGTGCGTACCGCCGCACAGCTCGACCGAATAAGACTTCGCCCCGTCCTGCCGCCCCATCGAGAGCACGCGGACCTCGTCGCCATACTTCTCGCCGAACAGGGCCATGGCCCCGGCGGCAATGGCGTCGTCCGGCGTCATCAACCGGGTCGACACCGCCTCGTTGGCGCGGATCTCGGCGTTCACTTCGGCCTCGATCGCGGCAATGTCCTCAGCCGTGAGCGCTGTGGGCTGCGAGAAATCGAAACGCAGGCGATCGGCCGCGACCAACGAGCCCTTCTGGGTCACGTGGGCACCGAGACGCCGACGCAGCGCCTCGTGCAGCAAGTGCGTGGCCGAGTGGTTGGCCCGGATCGCATCGCGCCGCTCGACATCGATGTCGAGCTTGACCACGTCGCCCACGGCAAGGCTGCCCGCCGCGACCGTGCCGTTGTGAGCGTGCAGCCGCCCGAGCGGCTTGGCCGTATCGGCCACGGCAATCCGCAGGCCGTTCGCCCCGGTAATGGTCCCGGCATCGCCGGTCTGGCCGCCGCTTTCGCCATAGAACGGGGTCTGGTTGACGATCACCGTAACCGCGTCCCCGGCGGTCACGGACGAAACTTCCTGCCCGTCCTTGACCAGCGCGACGACCTGCGCCTCGCCGGTCGTGGCGGTGTAGCCGGTGAACTCGGTCGCGCCGACGCGCTCGGCAATGTCGAACCACACCTCGCCCGCGGCAGCCTCGCCCGAACCCTTCCAGGCCGCGCGCGCCGCCGCCTTCTGCAGCGCCATCGAGCTGTCAAAGCCGGCCCGATCGACGCTAATCCCGCGGGCGCGCAGGGCATCCTCGGTCAGGTCATAGGGGAAGCCGAAAGTGTCGTAGAGCTTGAACGCGGTCTCGCCGGGCAGTTCGCCGCCCTCGCCGAGGCCGGCAGTCGCCTCGTCGAGCAGCTTGAGGCCGTTCGCCAGGGTGCGACGGAACTGCACTTCCTCGCGCTGCAGGGTTTCTTCGATCAGCGGCTGGGCCCGGCCCAGTTCGGGATAGGCCTGCCCCATTTCGACCACCAGCGAGGGCACCAGCCGATGCATCAGGGGCTCCTTGGCGCCGAGCAGGTGAGCATGGCGCATGGCGCGGCGCATGATCCGGCGCAGCACATAGCCGCGCCCTTCGTTCGAAGGCAGCACGCCGTCAGCCAGCAGGAACGAGGTCGAGCGCAGGTGATCGGCGATAACACGGTGGCTGGCAGTGTTCTCGCCCTCGGCCTTCACCCCGGTGAGGTTTTCCGAGGCGGCGATCAGGGCGCGGAAGGTGTCGGTGTCGTAATTGTCATGCTCGCCCTGCATCACGGCCGCGATGCGCTCCAGCCCCATGCCGGTGTCGATGCTGGGCTTGGGCAGGTTGCCGGTGATTTCCCCGGCGGTCTGCTCGAACTGCATGAACACGAGGTTCCAGATCTCGATGAACCGGTCCCCGTCCTCGTCCTTAGAGCCCGGCGGGCCGCCCCAGATGTCCGGCCCATGGTCGAAAAAGATTTCCGAGCACGGCCCGCACGGGCCATCGTCGCCCATCGCCCAGAAGTTGTCCTTGGTCGCGATGCGGATGATCCGCTCTTCCGGCAGGCCCGCGATCTTCTGCCACAAGGCAAAGGCCTCGTCGTCGGTGTGATAGACCGTGGCCAGGAGCTTGTCCTTAGGCAGGCCCCATTCCTTGGTCAGCAGGGTCCAGGCGTGAGTGATCGCCTGTTCCTTGAAATAGTCGCCGAACGAGAAATTGCCGAGCATCTCGAAGAACGTGTGGTGCCGCGCGGTGTAGCCCACGTTATCGAGATCGTTGTGCTTGCCCCCGGCGCGAACGCACTTCTGCGAAGATGTCGCCCGCGGCGTCGAACGCGTCTCAAGCCCGGTGAACACGTTCTTGAACGGCACCATCCCCGCGTTGGTAAACATCAGGGTGGGATCGTTGTAGGGAACAAGCGGCGCAGACGGCACCACCTCGTGCCCTTGCGAGCCGAAGTAATCGAGGAAGGACCGGCGGATTTCGTTGGTCGTGCTCATGCCCGAGCCGATAGAGAACCGATGCGCGCCGGACAAGCGCGAAGGCGCAATTGCTGTCATCGGATGTGCAATAACGATGCAGGTCTTGCGCTCGCCTTGCACCGGCGATGCAGTCGCCGTGCATTCAGGCTGGCGGCGAAGCCGGAACCAAAACCTGGAGAGCGGCCGGCAATATGCTGATTTTCAGCGGAAACTGCAACCGCACCAACTCCCCGTCGAGCGCCACGCGGCGGCGGTGGTAACCATAGACGGTCAGCACCTCAACATCCTCGATAGCGGCGAAATCCCGCTCCGCATCGGCCTTTCCGGCGATCAGCCGCAGCGCCATGCCGAGCAGTTCGGCCCGGCTGACCGGGGCCACGGCCGCCATGGCAAGCACCCCATCGCTCAGACTCGCCCGCCGCCCGAGCCGCCCGGCATCGAGCGAAAAGCGGTTGTTGCCAACGAACAGGAGCGGGCTTTCCACGCGATGCTCGGCCCCGTGATGCTCGATCCGGAACGTTTCGGCACCGCTCGAACGCAAAACCCGCCAGGCCGCCGGAATACTGGCCAACCACTTGGGAAGGTCATGCTTGTCGCGCTCATGGACCAGGCTGGCATAGAGCCCGATCGAACAGTTGTTGACGAAAATCCGGTCCGCCGCACGGCCGAGGTCGATGGCCTCGGCCCTGCCCGTAGCCACGACCCGCGCCGCGCCCTCCAGATCGCCCGGAATGCCCAGGTCGCGCGCCAGGTGATTGCGCGTACCCAGCGGCAGGATCGCCATGCGCCGGCCGGTACCGGCCAGTTTTCCGGCCGCCGCGCCAAGCGTTCCATCGCCGCCGCCCACAACAATCAGCGGATCATCGCAGCGGCTGATCATTTCGCTGACGAGTTCGGGTTGGGTAAGCTCGATCCGCACGGCCACGCCAGCGGCAGCGAATGCGTCGCGCAAGGCCGCTTCCAGCCCGTCCCCCAGCCGCGCCGCAGTGCCGCCCCGCCGGTTGACGATCACCGGGATAGGCCGATCTTCGACGGAAAAGCGGGATCGGGACGGCGTTTCGAGCACTTCGCCCAAATGCCCGTCAGCCGCGACCGTTCCATTACAACGCGGCAAGATTCTCCTTGCGACTCACCGGGCAGAGGCAGACGATCCGCTTCCCTGTCCCAACAAGCGCGTCCGACGCGAGCCCTGGATCAAGGGCCGGACATTTCGCGCCGACGCGCCTTCGCATGAGAGGAGGCGGATGATGGGCAATACCTCGGCACAAGGAACCACGAAGGGTAGCAGAGCCACCCGTGCTGTCGCGCTGGTCGGGCCGGCAGGCACGGGCAAGACCTCGCTGGCCGAGGCGCTGCTTTACGCCAGCGGCACGATCACGCGACAAGGCACCGTAGAGTCCGGCAATTCGGTCGGCGATGCCAGTCCGGAGGCGCGGGCCCGGGGCGGCTCGACCGAGGTGAACCTGCTTCATTTTTCCGACCATGGCGACAGCTTCGTACTGGTCGACGTTCCCGGCGCACCGGGCTTCGCCCCGGATGGGATTGCCGCCCTGCCCGCGATCGATCTTGCGGTGGTGGTGATCGACCCGGCACCGGAACGCGCGCTGCTCGCCGAACCCGTCCTGCGCCGGCTCGATGAACTCGGCGTTCCCCATGTCATCTTCGTCAACAAGATCGAGAGTGCGCGAGCCGGCGCGATCCGCGACCTTGTTGCGGAATTGCAGCCGATGAGCCGCGAGCCGCTCGCCCTGCGCCAGATCCCGATTCGCGACGGCGACCACGTTACCGGCTATGTCGACCTCGCCCTTGAGCGGGCTTACCGCTATCGTCCGGGCGCGCCGTCTGAAACGATCGAGATACCGGTCGACCTTGCGGCCCGCGAACGCGCGGACAGGTCCCGGCTTCTCGAAACCCTGGCCGATTTCGACGACGACCTGCTGGAGAAGCTGCTCTCCGACGAGGCGCCCGACCCGGCGACGGTCATGGCGGACCTCTCTGCGGATACGGCCGGAAACAAGCTTGTGCCCGTGGTATTCGGATCGGCCCTGTCGGATGGCGGGGTGCGGCGACTGCTCAAGCTGCTGCGGCATGAGACCCCGGCTCCGACGGCAGCGGCCGAGCGGGTCGGGCTTGCCTCGGGAGGGGCGTTCTACGCGTTCAAGATCGCCCATGGCGGGGCAATGGGGCGGCTCGCCCTCGGACGGGTCTTTGGCCGGACCCTGAGCGAAGGTGACGAACTGCGGATTAATGGCGCGCAGGTGCGGACTGGGTCGATCTTTTCGTTGCAGGGAGAAAAGTCGGCCAAGCAGGCGCGGGCAGAGGACGGCGACGTCGTTGCCGTGGCGCGGCTCGACGGGGCGCGGTGCGGCATGCTCCTGCCGATGGGCGGGGCCGAACTGCTGGGCAACGCCCACCTTGCCATGCCCGAGCGCAATGCCGTCCTCGCCATCACGACGCGCGACCGCAAGGATGACGTCAAGCTCTCTGCCGCGCTGCACCGGATGTGCGAGGAGGACCTGGCCCTCGAATGGAGTCAGGACGAGGCGAACCGGGAAACCCTGCTCAGGGGAATCAATGACGAGCACCTCGCCGTGGTGCTGGGACGGCTGCAACGCCGCTACGGGGTGGCGGTCGACGGGAAGGCGCCGCGGATCGGCTATCGTGAGACGATCCGGCGGGCTGCATCGCAGCGCGGGCGGCACAAGAAGCAGTCGGGCGGCCACGGGCAGTATGGCGACGTGACGCTGGAGATCCGGCCGTTGTCGCGCGGCGAAGGCTTCCGCTTTTCCGACAGGATCACCGGCGGGGTCGTGCCGAAGCAGTGGATTCCCGCAGTCGAACAGGGGGTGCGCGATGCGCTGCTGCGCGGGCCGCTGGGCTTCCCGGTGGTGGACGTCGAGGTTGTCCTGACCGATGGGTCGTACCATTCGGTCGACAGTTCGGAACTGGCGTTCCGCATCGCGGGGCGCATGGCCATGGCCGAGGCCCTTGCCCAGGCCCTGCCCTACCTGCTCGAACCGGTGACGCGCATTGCGGTCGACACGCCGGCCGGAACCGGGAGCAAGGCGGGCTCGGCGCTATCGAGCCGGCGCGGGCAGATCCTCGGCCTGTCGCCCCATCCCGACTGGGCGCGGTGGGAGCGGGTCGAGGCGCTGCTCCCCGAAGCCGGGCTGCACGGGCTCGACGCCGAACTGCGTTCACTCAGCCAGGGGCTGGCCTCCTATTCGGCCTGCTTCGACCATCTTGCCGAACTGGCGGGGCGCCAGGCCGACGAGGTGGTCAAGGCCCAGGCCGCGCTCGCGGCCTGAAGCTGGTGGTCTGAAACGCAACAACCGGCGCGAAGGGAGAGGCCTTCGCGCCGGTCATGCTTTCCGGGCATCCGCGCGGGCGGTGCCCCTTCGGGTGTCAGATATCGTCGTCCGCGTCCGGACCCGTCATCATCTCCCCGGCGAGACCTTCGGTGCGGCCGCGGATTGCAGCCTCCAGCCGGTCGCAAATTTCCGGATGTTCACGCAGATACGTCTTGGCGTTTTCGCGGCCCTGACCGATGCGGATCGAGTCGTAGCTGAACCAAGCCCCTGATTTTTCTACGATTCCCGCCTTGACGCCGAGATCGAGAATTTCACCGATCTTGGAAATGCCTTCGCCGTACATGATGTCGAATTCGACCTGCTTGAACGGCGGGGCGACCTTGTTCTTGACGACCTTCACGCGGGTGGCGTTGCCGATGATATCGTCACGGTCCTTGATCTGGCCGGTGCGGCGGATGTCGAGGCGGACCGAGGCGTAGAACTTGAGCGCGTTGCCGCCGGTCGTGGTCTCGGGATTGCCGTACATCACGCCGATCTTCATGCGCAGCTGGTTGATGAAGATCACCATGCAGCGCGAGCGGCTGATCGAGCCGGTCAGCTTGCGCAGGCTCTGCGACATCAGGCGGGCCTGGAGGCCGACGTGGCTATCGCCCATCTCACCCTCGATCTCGGCCCGGGGGACGAGCGCGGCGACCGAGTCCACCACCAGCACGTCGATCGCGTTGGAGCGGACCAGCGTATCGGTGATCTCGAGCGCCTGTTCGCCGGTGTCGGGCTGGGAGACGATCAGTTCGTCGATGTTGACGCCGAGCTTCTTGGCATAGACCGGGTCGAGCGCGTGTTCGGCATCGATGAAGGCGGCCGTGCCGCCGGCCTTCTGCGCCTCGGCAATGACGTGGAGCGCGAGGGTGGTCTTGCCCGAGCTTTCCGGCCCATAGACCTCGATCACCCGGCCGCGCGGGAGGCCGCCGACGCCGAGCGCGATATCGAGCCCGAGCGAGCCGGTGGAGATCGCTTCGACCTGCATCGTCTCCTTCGAGCCGAGCTTCATCGCGCTACCCTTGCCGAAGGCGCGATCGATCTGGGCGAGCGCGGCTTCGAGCGCCTTCTGACGGTCCATGTCCTTGTCTTTGCCTTCCTGGATAAGCTTGAGCTGAGCGGCCATTGCTGCGTTCCCTTGCCTAGTTGGCGCCGACCGGAATGGTCAACCGTTGGGCGGTTTGTATCCACTTTGTTCCAGCAGAACAAGTGGGGAACTCAAGGATTGGCGACGGAATGTCAAGCAATTGGTTTTTCGACGTTTTTGTCTGATCGGAATCCCACTTCCAGTGATCGGCCATTTCTGGGGATAGGGAATTCCCCGAGGCGATTCGCCGTCGTGGCGGTGAGAGGCCGGAACACGGCGCGGGCCGCGCGGCGGGGCGGCGTTGACGAAGTTGACGGGGTTGAGGGACAAAATCCCCAAATACCCTCCTCGGCCTTCATGGAGGCGCGCGCAACCACGAGAACAATCGGGCCCTGGAATCATCTCAGCGTGGTGTTGGCGATGTCCAGATTTATTTGGTCGACGGTCGCCAGCCAATGTGATTCGCAATATTCGGGCTCGCTCAAAGAGGCATTTTCGCGCGTTGGCGGACGACAGGGACGGTTTTGTGCCGAGAGATCAGCAGCCCAGGGCCTCGGCCATACGCGCAATTTATAATTCTGGTCAGTACGCCAACGAGCGACCTCGGCCGACCAGCGCGGGCCCTCGCTAACCACCGGATTGGGCACAAAATAGAAACAAAGTGCAGTCAGCATCGTCAGTTCGCACAGGCGAAACGCGATCATACGTCCGTTCTGCGTCTGATAATATGTTACGGCAACCAGACCAAGCCCCAGCAACGCCATAGGCATGACGTTATAGCGCTGGCTTACCGAGGGATCGAACCAAGCTTGAGGCGGGGATGCAATCATTCCACCGCCAAAGGCGGTCACGGCCAAAACAATTGCAGACGCAAAAATCCAGAAAACCGCAGTATGCCGATAGCACCACGTGACCCAAATCAAAAACCCGCAGTAAAGCAAGCCCAAGCCAGAAATTATAAACCATTCCAGCCCTTGCCCAAGATAGGCATCGATAGCAGCCTTACGCACGAACGCTGTGGCCAACGGCCCTCCAATCGGCACGACTCCAAGACGAACAAAAATGATCGAGGCCGTCTCAGCCAGCGAATGCAATTGCCCACGGGCAGCACTGGGCGAGTAGAAAAAGAGGAGTTGGATAAGTCCGGAACAGCCCAGTAAAGCCGTTTGCACAAGACGCGGCAAGGAACGGTCCAAAAGACTGCGCGCCAAGAACAGCGGCCCCAAAACCAAAGCGGCCAAACCACTTAGAGGAGCCAACACGAGAACAAAGGTTGTGATGATCCATCCACCTGCGCTGCGCGGCACATCAAAGGCCAACAGCAATACGCAGCACAGAACCAACTGAAACTGGATGTGAAGAATATTGAGCCAAGCCTCTTCCGACAACGGAGCGAGTGCCAGAGCCATGATGCTAGCCAAGACCACCCACCGCTTGGTGAGCCATTCCGCTTTTCCGTTAAGTACGAGCGCTGCCGGAAGCAGTTGAAACAATAGCGCCGCCCCCATCGTGAGGCGCGGCACAAATTCAAGAGAAATATATCCATTTTTAACGAGATATACAGCCAGCATGGCTATACCGTTCGCCGGAATATTTAAATAACCCCCAAACTAACGAAGTATATTGCTGTAACTATGAAAGTGCCAATCGTATGATATGAATATAGTCAATTCTTCAGCGAAAAACCTACCATACCACACTGCCTTTGGCAGGCGAAGCATCACAAATATTGCAAATATTAATAATATTACCAAGCGCTCTAATTTTGAAAAAATAGGCATTTTTTGCGCGCCGCACGGACCACAAAGCCAGTCACCAAGGCGCGCAATCCTCCCCATATCAGACAACCCCCGACAAGAGATAATCCTATTTCTACAAATTTACTTCGCGATCTCAAACAATCTAGCGCAAACTTAGTGGAACACTGATTAAAAAATCTACATAGAAACTTTAATATTATAAATTTATTAAAATACTTTATACGTTACCGTAATTTAAAAAACCGGCAGCGATGGGATGACCGGAAAAACACCCACACAGAGCTTCATCATGCGCTCAAGCAGCAGGATATCCAATCTTTCATTAAAACCTTTCCGAAGACGATGAAACATTTGCCACTTGTCCGGGATCATTGCGCGATATTCAGAACATGAACTTGGGCACGGAAAATAGTCCCGAGCGAAACCGGCCGCGCAACGTAAAGGGATAAACCGTCGAGCCGAGCAAGGCCGCTTGAGCGGCCACTTCGAGTGCATCGCCCCGCCGCCAACGATGCCAGCCTTCGTTGGCATGACGAGGTAGGGGTTTGCGCGGCCTCGCCGCGCGGTGACGACTTGGGGGCTTGCCCCCCTACCGCGCCGTGACGACCAGTGCGCTCATGGGGAAGCCGGTTTCGGGTTCGGCGGCGAGGGCCGCGAGGGTGGCGGCGGCGAGGGCGGCGTCGCGGGCTTCCTGCGGGTGGACGGCGAGCTCTCCGGCGGCCGGGCTGCCGAGGCAGAGGCCGCGGGCGACGTGCTCGGCCGAGCCGGGCGGGCTGGACAGGGCCACGCGGTCAACCGCGATCTCGGTGAAGCCGGCCTCGCGCAGGTCCTGACCGAGCTGGACGGTGTCGTGATGACCATAGGGCACGCGGGCGAGGAAGCCGGGCCGCGGTTCAGGCACGGCATCCTGCAGGGCGAGATGAACCGCAAGGGCGCCGGGATTGGCATCGAGCCGGTCCCACAGGTTGAACACGAAGGTGCCGCCGCGAACGAGGACGCGCCGCACCTCGCGGAAGGCAGTGACCTTGTCCGGGAAGAACATCACGCCGAACTGGGCGAGGACGAGGTCGAAGGCGTGATCGGCGAAGGGCAGGTCCATCGCATCGGCCGGCTCGAAGGTGAGGTTGGCCGGCGCGGCGCGCGCGGCGGCCACGGCGAGCATGGCGGGGTTGAGGTCGGTCGCCACCACGCGGGAGCCAAGCCCGGCCTCTTCCAGCGCCGCCGCGAGGCTGTGGCTGACCACCCCGGTGCCGGCGGCAATCTCCAACACGGCGCGCGGATAGAGGGCCACGGCGCGCTCCACCATGTCGGCCGCATAGGGGGCGAACAGGGCGGGGACGAGGCATTCTTCGTAAGTGGCGGGGATCGAACCGGTGAAATTGCTGTCCAGCGTCATCGGGGAACTCCCTTGCGCTCGATTCTCTGGGCGGTGACCATAGCCCAGAGCGCTCGTCCGCGAAATCGCGAACCGCAACACCCCGCACACAAAGACGGCGGCTGGGACGGCGGCCGGGACCGGCGGGCGAACGGCCCGCCGGTCCCGGCCCTCACAGGATCAGCGCACGGCCGCCGCGAAGGCCATGTCGCCATAGTCATACGTGCCGCCGCCGAACCGGCCGGTCACGGCCGTGCCCGGCTTGAGGCTGCCGGCAGGGAATTCGGCAACGATGGTGCTGCCTTCGAGCCGGACCGACCGCGCCGCCACGGCACCAGCCATGATCGCGCCGGGCTTGAGATCGGCGAGGTAGTGACGGTTGAGGCTGGCCGGGAAGGTCAGCCGCGCCGTGTTGCCGGCGACGGCGAGCGCGGGCTTGAGCGGGGAATTGACCGGCAGCACGATCGACGAAGGATGCGCCGGATCGCGCAGGACCTGGAGCACCGGCGTCGGCGTGATCTCGGGGGTGAACGACTTGCCGGGGCGGTGCCGGTCTTCGACCGAGGCGGCGACGGTCAGTCGGATCGAGTGACCGGCCCGGAATACCCAGGAGATCGGCGCCATGTCGAATTCGAGCCTGGTCGGCTGGCCGGGGACGAGCGGCTTGACGTCGGCCGCGAAGCTGCGGTGGTAGGGCAGGCCGAGGTTGTTGTAGGGCGGCGTGTTCAGCGCCCGGTGCGAGGCGCGCAGGCGGCCATCGTCGGTGCCCGGGAGCGGGGTGACCTTGCCGTCGGGTCCGACGTCGGCGAGATAGGCGGCGATGTCCGCGTCCTTGGCGGTCGAGGTGATCCACAGGTTGACCACCGGGTGGCCGATCAGCGCCGTGTCTGCGACCAGCGGCGCGGTGGTATAGACCAGGCCCTTGGCATCGCGGGTGGCGGCATCGATCGAATAGTCGGTGGTGTAGACGTCCTTTGCACCGGCGCGGGTCGGGACGGCGAGGCTCAGGCTGCCGGAATTGACCCCGCCCCTGGGGGTGCCGGCGGCGCCGGCGCCGAGGTAATGCGGCACGGCCCGCGCGGTGGGCAGCGGCCATTGCCAGGCCGAAGTCCACTCATGGCCCTGCGGACGGTTGTAGGTGTAGAGCGTGATCGGCGGCTGATCCATGATCCCGTTGTTGATGCCCTTGAGCCAATAGTCGAACCAGCGGTGCTGCTCGACCGTGGCGTTGAACGGGTTCTTGGCATTGGGGCGGGCGTCGGTGCTCCAGTTGCAATGGTCGCCCGGCGCCATGATCGTCTTCATCGGGCCGGTGAAATTGTGCATCTTGACCATGACCCCCAGCTTGACGCGCTGGTCCTCGCCCCAGTTGAGCGACTGGTAGGCCGGGATCGGGTTGCGGTTGAGTTCGGCGAAATGTTCGAGCGTGTTGACGTCGAGCCCGGGGCGGAAATTCTTGACGCCGAGGTGCTTGGCCACATCTGGCGCGACGCTGTCACGATAGGGCACCCAGCCCCAGTCGGTCCCGTAGCGGTGCTCCTCGCGCGCGGCGGCGAGCAGCTTGCCGTCGGTATCCTCGTCGACCGGCACGGCGCGGTCCTCAGCCTTGAGCAGATTGCCGGGATAGGGCCGGTCCGGGTCCGGCGCGGTCGGGGCGATGCCGCCCCAGTCGTAATATTCGGACGGCGCGCTTTGCGGAAAGACCGTGACCAGATGCGGCGGGTGGCTGACCGCCGCCTGCCACTGGGCGTGGCCGAGCGCGGAACAGCCGGCCATGCCGACCTTGCCGATCGACCACGGCTGGCGCGCCAGCCATTCGGTCATGTCGTAGGCGTCCCAATAGGCATCGGGGGACCATTCGGTGCGGTTGCTCTGCACCGCCTTGCCGAACGAGGCATAGTTGCCGCGCATGTCGGCCACAGCGATGACATAGCCATAGCGGACCAGCCCGATGGCCGGCGGCTCCTGCACCGGGGTATTGCCGCCCTCGTTACCCTTGCGCCGGGCATAGGGCGAATTCATCCAGACCACCGGGAGCGGGGTTTCGACCACCACGCCGTTCAGCGTGGGCCGGTAGATGTCGAGCGCGATGCGGGTACCGTCGCGCATGGCGACATATTGCGAGGTCAGCTTGTAACCGTCGTAGAGGACCGGGGAATAGCCGCTGTAAACGCCGGGCCGCGAAACCTGCTCCTGCGCCATGGCGGGGACAAGGCCCTGCACCAGGATGGCGGCGGCGGCGGTTGCGCAAAGCGCCTGACGGCTGGACATCATCACGTCTGGTATCCCCTTCCTTGACGAGCGCGCCTGTTCGCGGCGTGTTTCGTTGGCGAGATTGTGAACATAAATTGCGAACAATCAAGCGGCCGTTCGTCGCAATGTGTCGCGCCCTAGCCTTTCGCGGCGGCGAGGACGTAGGCGACCTTGTCGGTGATCTGCTGGACCGAAAAGGGCTTGGGGATGAAGTGCATGTCGACGATGTCGATCTCGCGCCGCAGCTGTTCTTCGGCATAGCCGGACATGAACAGGATCGGGAGCTGCGGGGCGATCTCGCGGATCTCGCGGGCCATGGCGGGCCCGTCCATCACCGGCATGACCACGTCCGACACGACCAGATCGAAGCGGCGGCCGAGGCGGACAAATTCGAGCCCTTCCTCGCCGTCGCAGGCGCTGGTCACCTCGTAGCCCTGGCGGGCGAGCGCGCGTTCGGCCACGGCGCGGACCGAGTCCTCGTCTTCCACCAGCAGGATCTTGCCGCCGCCGGCCCACTTGCGCGGTTCTTCCACCTTCGCGGCAGCGCCCGGCTTCGTCTCGCCATGGTGGACCGGGAAATAGACCGAGAAGCGCGTGCCCTTGCCCACCTCGCTGTCAGCAAAGATGAAGCCGCCCGATTGCTTGACGATGCCGTAGACGGTGGAGAGGCCGAGGCCGGTGCCCCCCATCGAGCCGCCCTTGCCCTGTTCCTTGGTGGTGAAGAAGGGCTCGAAGATCTTGCCGAGGTGTTCGGGCGGGATGCCGGAGCCGGTGTCTTCCACGAAGAGGGCGGTATAGTCGCCCTGCGGCAGGATCTCGCTGCGCATCGAACGGACGTCGGCGGCGGTGACGCGGCGGGTGGAGATGGTGAGCTTCGAGGTGCCATCGACCTTGCCCGCGCCGTCCTTGCCCATCATCGCATCGCGGGCATTGACCACGAGGTTGACGATGACCTGTTCAAGCTGGGTCGGATCGGCGCGGACCGGGCCGAGATCGCGGTCGTGCCGGACCTCGAAGCGGATCTTCTCGCCCACCAGCCGCTTCAGCATCTGGGTGATGTCGGCGACGACGTCGGGCAGTTGCAGCACTTCGGGGCGCAGGGTCTGCTGGCGCGAGAAGGCGAGGAGCTGGCGGGTCAGCGAGGCGGCGCGGTTGGAATTGGCGCGGATCTGCTGGATGTCATCATAGTCACTGTCGCCGGGCGTATGGCGCAGGAGCATGAGATCGCAGGTGCCCAGAATCGCGGTCAGCACGTTGTTGAAATCGTGCGCGACGCCGCCCGCGAGCTGGCCGACCGCCTGCATCTTGGTGGCCTGGGCAACCTGGCGCTTGAGCCGGGTTTCCTCGGAACTGTCGGTGAGGCCGAGGAGGACGGCGGCCTCCCCCAGCCCGCGCACGGCGGCGAGGCTGAGCGAGACCGGATCGTCGGGCTGGCTCTTGAGGCGCACGGCGATGTCCCCGGCGGCGGCGGGCCCCTGCGCATAGCGGCGCACAGCGTCTGACAGGGCGGTCTTGTCCTCCCGCACCACGAGGTCGGAGGGGAACGGCGGGGGCAGCTCGCCATCGCGCCCGGCCGCGCGCATGAAGGCGGCATTGGCAAAGAGGAAGCGCCCGTCGCGGTCGGCCATGGCGAGGCCGAGCGGAAGCTGGGCGAGCAGGGCCTCGAGGTGGGGGACAGCGGCATGGCCCTCGGTCCCGCCGACGCCGCCACCGATGCCCATGCCCGAATCGACCAGCAGCATCAGCGAGGGGGTGCGGTCCGGGTCCGGCGCATAGGGCAGGTCGGGATCGGCGACCGGCACGTAGTACATGGTCAGCGGGGTGCCCTTGGCCCCTTCGCGGGCGAAAGTGATGCGGTCCTGCTCGTCCTGATGGAGCAGGGTGACGAAATCCATGCCCGTAAGGGCGAACTGGGCATCGCCCGCGGCGCGCAGGGCGAAGCCGGAGGAAGCCCCCCTGATCCGGCCATCGGGATCGACGATCGCGGCGTTGATCCCGGCGGCGGCCAGCGCCCGGCCGAGCTTGCCATCGAGGCTGCGGACCAGATCGGCGACGGGGTCGGGGCTGGTCAGCTCGGTGAAGCGCCAGACGAGGAAATCGTCGCCCCGTCCGGCGCGGCGCGCCTCCACCCGCCAGGCCCGGCCATCGCCGACGACGCGATCTAGCTTCGCGGCGCCGTCGCGCCAGGCGCTGCGCGACGCGGCGGACAGGGCGGCGAGCGCGGCCTGATCGAGCGGCAGGCGCGGCGGGGCGGCGGACATGCCGAACCACGTTTCATGCAGGGGATTGGCACAGACCAGCCGGCCGGCCCGGTCGGTTATGGCGACGGCAGCGTCCTCGCGGTCGATCGCGGCGAAAGTGACCGACCAGTCCGGCAGGGCCCATTCGGCCTCGGCCGCGTCAGGACGGCGGCGGGACAAGGCAAGGCCGAGGCCGCCCAGAGCAAGGGTTCCGCCGGCAAAGCCGGTGGTGGCCAGCGGATCGCCGGTGACCAGCCAGAGCACTGCGGCCGAAGCGGCAAAGCCGGCGCCGACCGCCAGCCAGTCAGCCTTGAGGCCCCGGGACGCGGTCGGGGCGGCGCGGCCTACCATCGGAAGATCAGGGCCATCAGAAGATCAGGGCCATCAGGAGAGCGCGGCCATCAGGCGCCGCCGAGACGCTGGCGGCGCTTGCGCGCGACCCACCAGCGCCACAGGACCGAGGCGAGGACATAGCCGAGAACAGAGAGCACCGTGGCGATGACCAACAGGCCGAACGCCGTATCCAGCCCGGCGCCGGTCAGGTGCTTCAGCAGGTCGTCTGTCCCGGTCTGTTGCATCGTTTCCCCGATGGGTTGAATGCCGGTCATCGCATCAAGATGCAACAGCCACTCACCAATCCGGTAGGCGACGGCCACGATGCCGACGTAGATCACCGGGAAGCCGATGAAGGTGGCGGCCATGGCGGCGGGAATGTTGGCGCGCACGAAAACCGCCACGAAGATCGCAACGATGAAATGGGCAAAGGGGATCATCACCCCCACGAAGAGGCCGAGCGCCACCCCGCGCGGGACCGAGCGGCGGTTCATCCGCCACAGTTCGGAGCGGAAGATCAGGTGCGCGAAAGGGCGCAGCCAGGCATGGCTCTCGAGGCTTTCGCGGGTGGGAACCCGCGCACCCAGCCAGGCGCCCAGCCCGCTCATCCCGCGACGGCGCCCTCTTCCGCTAGGCGCAGGGCCAGGCGATGTTTGCGCTTGTGGCGGATCCACGCGCCCCAGGCGAAGCCGGTGACGAGATAGGAGACCGCGGCCGAGACGACGGCGACGACGCACAGGCCCAGCGCGAGAACCTTGCCCTCGGCCGTGATCCAGACCAGCAGTTGCCACGCGTCGGTCACCTGCAGCAGGCTGTCGATCGGGTTGGCGTGGAACATCGCGTCGAAATAGAGCAGCCGCTCGCCCACCTTGTAGGAGGCGGCCCAGATGAACGGGGTGGTGAACGGGTTGGTGATGAAGGTGGTCAGCGCCGCGACCGGGACATTGGCCCGGACCGAGAGCGAGAGGAAGGCCGCGAACAGGATCTGGGCGAAGGGCAGGATGATCCCGACCAGCATCCCCAGCGCCACGCCGCGCGGCACCGAGCGGCGGGTGAAGCGCCACAGCTCATGAGCCAGCACGCGGTGCGCAAAAGGACGCACGAAGCGGTTGCGCTCCATCTCCTCGCGCGTTGGCATGTTGCGCCTCGCCCAGCTGAAGAATCTCTCGGTCATTGCTCCACCGTCCGTGCCGGCAACCTAGGGGCACAACGGCCGCCGCGCGAGATGCCATCTGCGCCAATACGCCTTTCCGCCCGGTGAAGGGGGCGGCGCTTGCGACGAATTTCCGGCAGCCGGTTCACGGTCCCGCGGTCACCCATGCTCGCGCATGAGGCGGCCCTGTTCCCGCTTCCAGTCGCGTTCCTTGATCGTGGCGCGCTTGTCGGCCGCGTTCTTGCCCTTGGCGAGGGCCAGTTCGACCTTGGCCCGGCCGCGCCCGTTGAAATAGATCGACAGCGGCACGAGGGTCATGCCCTTGCGCTCGACCGCGCCGGTCAGCTTGCTGATCTGGCGGGCGTGAAGCAGCAGCTTGCGCGGGCGCTTGGGCTCGTGGTTGAAGCGGTTGCCGTGGCTGAATTCGGGCACGTTGGAATTGACCAGCCAGACCTGCCCCTCGCGCAACTCGGCATAGGATTCGGCGATCGAGCCCTCGCCGAAGCGCAGGCTCTTCACCTCGGTCCCGGTGAGGCAGATCCCGGCCTCGAACACCTCGTCGATCGCATAGTCGAACCGCGCGCGCCGGTTTTCGGCGACGGTCTTCTTCTTGTCGAAAGTGGCGGGAGTCGGACGGGCCATGATGGGCGCCATGTAAGGCGCGTGTGCCCGTTCAGGAAGGGGCCAATTGCGCCGATTTCAATCGGGTTGACGAATTTCCCGCGGCCGGACCGGCCGGGGACCTCAATTCAGGCGGGCCTGGCGGACGAAATCGACCGGGATCACGGTCGCCTGCCCCGGATTCGGGCTGCGCCGCTGGTGGCCGCTTTCGCGGCGGGCGCGCTCTGCCGCGCGGGAAAGAAGCAGTGCGGATCGCTCCGCTGCCTCGATGCTCATGGTGAGCGAGTGACCATCGGGCATGAGCAAACGCACCTCTCCGTCACTGCCGGGCAGAACGTGAAGCGGGGCTTCATGAACGAGCTTGCGAATTCGCGATGCCATAAGCGGTTAACGCGGGGTTTCGGGCAAGAGTTCCCCGCTCCGTCGCATTGTGGGCGCGGCTCATCGTGCCTGAAGCGGGCTTTCCCGGCGGTTGGATAGTTGCATGGCCGTCCGCTTTCAGGAGGCGCCATTGGCGTGGGGAATGGCCGGAAAGTCGGGGCCTGCTGCCCCTACCTCCCGTCGCCCCTGCGAATGCAGGGGCCCCTCCACCCCTGACCGGATTTATCGCAACCCTAGAGCAGGCCGGCGTGGACCAGCGCGGCGTCGACTGCCGCCCGGGCTTCGGCGTTGCACTGGACCAGCGGCAGGCGCAGGTCCTCGGTCAGGAAATCGTGGACCTTGCTCAGCGCGTACTTGACCGGGCCGGGCGAGGCATCCTCGAACATGGCGTAGTGCAGCGGATAGAGCCGGTCGTTGAGCTGGCGCGCCGTGGCGAGGTCGCCGGCGGCGCAGGCGGCCTGGAATTCGGCGCAGAGCTTCGGCGCGACATTGGCCGTGACCGAGATGCAGCCGACCCCGCCCGCCGCGTTGAACGGCAGGGCCAGTTCGTCGTCACCCGAAAGCTGGACGAAGCCGGCGCCGATGCCCATGCGGTGATCGGTCACGCGCGAGAGATCGCCGCTGGCGTCCTTGATGCCGATGATCTTGCCGGGGAAGCGCCGCGCCAGTTCGCAGACGGTTTCGGGCTTGATGTCGGTCACCGTGCGGGCGGGCACGTTGTAGAGCACGATCGGCAGATCGCTGTGCTCGGCAAGGTAGGAGAAGTGGGCGAGCAGGCCCTCCTGGCTCGGCCGGTTGTAATAGGGCGCGACGAGCAGGGCCGCGGCGGCGCCGCACTTCTTCGAGAAATTCATGTGCAGCAGCGCGTTCATCGTATCATTGCTGCCGCAGCCGGCGATGACCGGGACCCGGCCCGCCGCCTGCTCGACGCAGACCTCGATCACGCGGTGATGCTCGGCGTTCGAGAGAGTCGAATTCTCGCCCGTGGTGCCGCAGGGGACGAGCGCGGCCGATCCGTTCGCGATCTGCCAGTCCACCAGCTTGCGGAAGGCCTTCTCGTCGAAGGCCCCGTCGCGAAATGGCGTTACCAGAGCCGGAATAGAACCGGAAAACATGCGCGAATTCCCTGCTTTTGCCCCATTTGCCTGCTAGCTCCTGTGGACGGGAGCCCCGGCTTCGGGGTAACTTGTCGTTCAGCGCCTGATAAGGAGCAAAAGTCGAATGTCCAGCATGGTCCGCAAGTCTGTTGCAGTGTCTTTGCTGGTTTTCATCGCGCTGGAAGGTCCGGCGTCGTCGCAGAGTGTCTCGATCCCGGTGGTCCAGCCGCTGCCCGCACCGGGTAGCACCAGCACCGCCCCGGCACAGACCCTGGCCGTGCCCACCAGCGGCGAGGGCAGCGAGTGGGACCGGGCGCGGGCGCAGCTGAAGATGAGCGCGGCCACCCCCGTGGCGCAGGCGATCTATCGCTGGAAGACGCTGTCGAGCTACGACAACCTGTCCTTCTCCGACTATTCGGGCTTCCTCCTCGCCTATCCAGGCTATCCCGAGGAAGCCAAGCTGCGCCGCTATGCCGAGCAGGCTCTGGAACGCGGGCCGGCCGATGCGCGCCAGATCGCGACCTATTTCGACCGCAACGCCCCGCTCTCCAACCCGGCGCGGGCGCAATATGCCCTTGCCGCGGCCCAGCTCGGCCGGGGCGATGCGCCGGCCCTGGCCCTTGCCGCCTGGCGCGGCGGGGCGATGAGCGACGCGGCCGAGGCCTCGATCGGGGCGATGGTTTTCGGCAAGGCGAGCGCGGCCGACCAGGACGCGCGGATGGACGCGCTGCTGTGGGCCGGGGCGACCCAGCAGGCCCAGCGCCAGATCGCGCTCACCTCTCCGGCGCGGCGCGATGTGTTTTCCATGCGGCTGGCCGCCTTGCAGGGCACCGATCCCGCCGCGCTCGGCCTGATGGTTCCGGCCATGATCGGCGCCGATCCGGGCTATGATTACAACCGGGCGCGCCAGCTGATCAACGCAGGGCGGCAGGGCGAGGCGGCGATCCTGCTCGCGGGCCGCCCGGCGCTGGCCGCGCTGCCGGCAGACGGGGAGAAGTGGGTCGGCCTGCAACTGTCGGCCGCGCGCAATGCCGATGCGGCGAGCGCGGTGCAGATCGCCAGCAAGATCGACGACGGGTTCGCGCCGCGCACCGACATTTCCGCCGCCAGCTTCCGCCTGCGCGACGACTATACCTCGCTGATGTGGCTGGGCGGGACCAAGGCGCTGTGGAGCCTGGGCAATCCGCGCGCGGCGGCGCCCCTGTTCTGGCGCTACGGCAATGCGGCGCGCACGCCGCAGACGCGCTCCAAGGGCTTCTACTGGGCGGGCCGCGCGCTGGCCCAGGCTGGCGACGCGGCGGCCGCGGCGCAATATTTCCAGCAGGCGGCGGCCTATCCGGACCAGTTCTACGGCCAGCTCGCGCTGGAGCGGCTGGGCAAGCCGATTCCCGCTTTCGCCAATGCCCCGACCGTGGCTCCCAGCCCGGCCGAGCGGCAGGCTTTCCTTTCCCGCCCGATCGCGGCGGCCGTGCGCGAAGTGGCGCGCGACAGCGACTGGCCGACGGCCGTGCGCTTCTTCAAGGAAATCGCGGATCAGGCCGCGACTCCGGCCGAGCACCAGATCGTGGCCGACATGGCGCGCGAACTGGGCCGGCGCGACCTGGGCGTGATCCTGGGGCAGGCAGCTGGCGCGAGCGGAATCCAGGACTTCCAGCATGTCGCCTTCCCGCTGATCCCGACGCCGGAGGGAACCGACTGGACCATGGTCCACGCGATCAGCCGGCAGGAAAGCCAGTTCGCCCAGAACGCGGTGAGCCATGCCGGGGCGCGCGGGCTGATGCAGCTGATGCCTTCCACCGCGCGCGAGCAGGCGGGCAAGGTCGGCCTTGCCTTCGACGCCTCGGCGCTGATGAACGAGCCGGGCTACAACCTGAAGCTGGGCGATGCCTTTTTCGGGCGGATGATGACCTATTACAACGGCAGCTATCCGCTCGCCGTGGCCGCCTACAATGCAGGGCCCGGCAATGTGAACAAATGGCTGCGCGCCAATGGCGATCCGCGCACCGGCACGATCGACTGGATCGACTGGGTCGAGCGGATTCCGATTTCCGAAACCCGCAATTACGTCCAGCGGGTGCTGGAAAACGCCGTGGTCTATGAAGCGATGAACCCGGCCAAGGCGAGCTACAAGGGCGCCAATCCGCTCAGTCACTTTCTGGGGAAGAGCAGCGGAGGCTGATCGCCCTCCCCTTCCCCTCCGGCCCCCGCGCTCCTAGACGATCTGCGCATGAAACCCGATGGCCCTCCGATCACGCCTGCCGGCATGGCCGCGCTGCGCGCGCGCTACGATCACCTGCTCGGCACCGAGCGCCCGGCCATCGTCGAGGTGGTGTCCTGGGCGGCGGGCAATGGCGACCGCTCGGAAAACGGCGACTATCTCTATGGCCGCAAGCGGATGCGCGAGATCGACCGTGAGCTGGCCTTCCTTGCGCGGCGAATGAAATTCGTCCGGGTGGTCGACCCGGCACGGCAGGAGGACCGTTCGCGGGCCTGGTTCGGCGCCACGGTGACCATCGCCGACGAGGACGACAACCAGCGCGTGCTGACCCTGGTCGGCGACGACGAGCAGGACGCGGGCAAGGGCCTGATCGGATGGTCGGCGCCGCTGGCGCGGGCCCTGCGCGGCGCGGCGGTGGGGGATCTGCGGCGCGTAGTCCTGCCGGGCGGCGAGAAGGAATGGGAAGTGCTTGAGATTGCCTATCCCTGAGCGGGTGGGCAAAGCCCAGCGCTATCGACATGCCATCGCCGGGCGTCGGACGGCGGAAATGTCGGGGGAGCGGACGTTGAATGACCTCACCTTTTCGGCGCAAAGGCCGCACGGGTATGTGGCCAAGGCTGCCTGTGAGATGTGGCTTAAGCCGAAGCTGTCGCGTTGATGATGTTCATGGCAGTGACCAACAACTCTTCGCTGTCCGTGCCCTTTCTTACGGCGATCGTCACTTTGTCTCGTCCAAACGGGCGGTTCCAACTGGGCGACCTGCGCGCCATGAAAATAGTCAGCACCGACTTTGTGCCACCCCGCAAACTCCATTCGGTGATATCTGATCCTTTGATGTCATCCCACTTCAGCGCGGGAATACCAAAACACGGGTGTAGCTTCACCCCGTTACCGTCAACGACCATTACCGGGCTGCGATCAAGAGCCTCCCAAGCCGTTGGAATAAGCGGTATCGCAAAAAAGAGGGCTAACCCAAGCATTCCTATATCCGTGGCAGGCGATGATCTCTCGATCCACGAAAGGCTGAAGTGCGACGCGATGCCTAGAAATAGAACAACAGCTACAAATCCGCCGAAAAACACGCTCCTGCCAATTAGGATGGATTGCGTCGTCGGGGGCATAACAATTTCTTGTTGTTGGGCAATCGCGTCCACGTCAAGCACTCCAAAGCGCTAGCCAAGTATGGAGCGGAAGAAAAGTGGCTGCAATGTCCGCAATGTCAGCGTGTCCGGACTGTCCGCTTTCGCACGAGCAGATGGGTAACTTTCGGCTTAGGTAAGCCAACCTAAGCAGCCAGCAACCGGCTGTCAGCCACGTCGGACTAGGGTTTCTCGGGAATTGGCCGGGTCGCACCAGCCGAGGAACCACATCAATGTTTAAGTTTCTGGCGCGCTCCGTTGGCGCGCAAGACGATATCGATCACCCTGAAGCCGAGGATCTTACCGCAGGGCCCGGGCGCACCGCGCGGCGGGTGCTGCTCGACCGGATGAGCGAGTTCCTGATCGGGAACGACCTTGACGTCAGCCCCGCCAACCTGCTGCTCGCCCATGCCGCCTTTTCGGGTTCCGACCTCGACCTGGCGCGGCGCATTGCCGAGCGCGAGCTGGCGCGCGAGGCGATCGACCAGGACTGGCTCGACCGGATGAAACCGGCCGAAGCCGACGAGATGGGCAGCGAAGAACGCGAGGCCGAACTCGACCGCCTGATGGGGCGGCTCGACTCGTCGCTGGCCAGCTTCTCGTCTGCGACGACGCGCGCGCACGGCACCACGGCCGCTTACGGGGACAGCCTGCAGCAGCATGTCGGCGAAATGGGCGGCAACAGGATCGGCGGGGACGACACGACCGGCGAGATGCTGACCAGTCTCGTCGGGATCGCCAAGGCCATGCTCGAGCGGACCCGCGAAGTCGAGGGCGAGATGAAGCGGTCGAGCGAAGAGGCCGAAAGCCTGCGCAGGAGCCTGGAGCGGGCCCGGCGCGATGCCGAGATCGACCACCTGACCGGGCTGCCCAACCGCCGCGCTTTCGAGGGGGTCCTTGCCAACCAGTACCGCGAGGCCCAGCAGGAAATCGACCTGCTGACCCTGGCGATCTGCGACATCGACCATTTCAAGCGGGTCAACGACCTGCACGGGCACGAGACGGGCGACCGGGTGATCCAGGCGATCGGCCAGGTCCTCGCCCGCATCTCCGACGACCGCTGCCATGTCGCGCGCCACGGCGGCGAGGAATTCGTCATGCTGTTTCGCGGGCGCAGCGTGCGCGAGGCCAAGGAGATGCTCGATCTGGCCCGCCGGCAGCTGGCCGACCGCAATTTCATCAACCGGATCACCGACGAGCCGATCGGACAGATCACCTTTTCGGGCGGTGTCGCGGACGTATTTGCCTATGCCGATCCGCGCGATGCGCTGCGCGGAGCGGACGAGGCGCTGTACCGGGCCAAGGCCGAAGGGCGGAACCAGATTGTCGGCGCCGAGCGGCAGAAGTGACAGGAAAAAGGGGCGCGCCGGACAGGCGCGCCCCCCATCGGTGCGACCCGATCAGAAACGCAGGCCCGCACCGACCACGACCTGGTGGCGGTCGGTGTCGATCTGGAAGCGGCTGCTGTCGGGCGTGGTGCCGTTGAAGTCGAACTCGGCCTTCTTGTAGTTCGAATAGCGGTATTCCGCCTTCACATAGGCATTGCCCGAAAGCTGGTGCTCGATCCCGGCACCGACGCGGTAGCCGTCGGTATCAAGGCGCTGGTCGCGGCTGACCGTGCCGTTGGTGCCGATCAGGCCGAAGCGGGCATTGGTATAGCCGCCCTTCACATAGACCATCGTGGACGGCGAGGTGACGAAGCCGACGCGGCCGCCGACGTAGATGTCACGGTCGGCCGAGACGCGGCCGAGGTTGAACACGTTCGGCTTGCCGTTGTTGTTGTCCCACTTGGCGGTCGAATCCGAGAGTTCGGCCTCGACACCGGCGCGGACGCTGTTGCCCAGCGCCGCGTCGTAGCCGACGCCGACGCCGTAGGTCACGCCGTCGATCGACTGCTTGAGATCGCGGGTATTGTCGATGTCGACCGAGCTGCCCGAACGTAGGTGATCGTAGCCGACAATGGCCTCCACCCGGGGGCCGACGAAGGGCTCGCGCCCGTCCTGAGCCGCGGCGATACCCGGCAGCGCCACGGCGGAAACCGCAGTGGCGGCGGCGAGGAGAAGAGTGGTCTTGGACATGGGATACTCCGTTCACTTTAACGTGCGGGCTGCTGAGCCCGGCAGGTGCGAGGGAGAATGTCTGGCCGTGCCGGCTGGTTTCATGAACCTCAGACAACGAAACGGTGTGACATTGCTGCAACACGGTAAAGGGATGAAAGGACGCGGAATTCGGGCCGGACGAGGGATCGCATCGGCGAGCCCGCAATGGCTTGCGCAGGTTGCGCCCGAGCCCCTAGGATTGGGCTCGTCACAATGATCGCCGGACCGGGCAGCCAGATCTTGAACAACATCCCATTTCCTCCTGCCCGCCTGCTGCTCGCCGCCATGGCGGCCTTGCTCGCCACGCCCGCCGCCGCGCGGGACAGCCTCGGCATGTTCGGGGACTGGGGCGCGTTCCGCGATCCGGCCGTGCCGCGCTGCTACGCCATCGCCATGGCCGATCCCTCGGCCTTCGAGCGCGAGACCCAGCCCTATGCCGCGATCGGCACCTGGCCGAAACGCGGCGAGCGCGGGCAGGTTCACTTTCGCCTTTCGCGCCGGATCGCGGCGGGCGGGAGGGTCACGCTCTCGCTCGGCGGGCAGCGCTACGTGCTCGCCGCAGGGGGCGCCGATGCGTGGGCTGCCGACCCGCGCATGGACGCCGCGATCGTGGCCGCCATGCGCTCGGCCCGCTCGATGTACGTCTCGGCGCGGGACAGCCGGGGGCGACCTTTCGGCAACGCCTATGCCCTGCCCGGCGCCGCCACGGCGATGGACAGCGCCACCCTCGCCTGCGCCCGGCTTTAGAGAGCCTAGATTTTCGGGGCCATTGCGCATATATGCGCCGCTCCCATGGCCGATACGAACCTCATGCAGATCCCCGGGCACATCGACCCGGTCCCCGTCCCCCGTGACGTGACCCCGCGCGAAGACGGGCGGGTCGACCTGCTCGGCCTGCCCCGGCCGCGCATCGCCGAGCTGTTCGCCGAGGCCGGGCTCGACGCCAAGGCCGCCAAGCTGCGCGCCAAGCAGGTGTTCCACTGGCTCTACCATCGCGGCGTGACCGAGTTCGAGGCGATGACCGACATCGCCAAGACCATGCGCCCGTGGCTGGAGCAGCGCTTCGTGATCGGCCGCCCGGAAATCGTGCTGGCCCAGCATTCGTCCGACGGCACCCGCAAGTGGCTGCTGCGCACGGCCGATGGCCACGAGTTTGAGATGGTGTTCATCCCCGATGCGGACCGGGGCACGCTGTGTGTTTCCAGCCAGGTGGGCTGCACGCTCAACTGCCGCTTCTGCCACACCGGGACCATGCGCCTGGTGCGCAACCTGACGCCGGGAGAGATCGTCGGCCAGGTCATGCTGGCGCGCGATTCGCTAGGCGAATGGCCCAAGGGTGCGGGCGACATGCGCCTTGCCACGATGGCCGGGCTCGATGACGAGGAGGATGAAGGCTCCTACTCGTCCGACGGGCGCCTGCTCACCAACATCGTGATGATGGGCATGGGCGAGCCGCTCTACAATTTCGACAATGTGCGCGATGCGCTGAAGCTGGTGATGGACGGGGATGGGCTTGCCCTGTCCAAGCGCCGGATCACCCTTTCCACCAGCGGCGTCGTGCCGATGATGGCGCGCTGCGGCGAGGAGATCGGGGTCAACCTGGCCGTCTCGCTGCACGCCGTCTCCAAGGACGTGCGCGACGAGATCGTGCCGATCAACCGCAAGTTCGGGATCGAGGAGCTGCTCCAGGCCTGCGCGGACTATCCCGGCGCGAGCAATGCCCGGCGCATCACCTTCGAGTACGTGATGCTCAAGGACAAGAACGACAGCGACGAGGATGCGCGCGAGTTGGTTCGCCTGATCAAGCAGTACAAGCTGCCGGCCAAGGTCAACCTGATCCCGTTCAACCCCTGGCCCGGCGCGATCTACGAATGCTCGGCGCCCGAGCGCATCCGCCGCTTCTCGGAAATCGTGTTCGAGGCAGGGATTTCCGCCCCGGTCCGCACTCCGCGCGGGCGCGACATCGATGCCGCCTGCGGCCAGCTCAAGACCGCGGCGCAGAAGATGAGCCGGGCAGAACTGGACCGGCTGGCCGACGAAAAGCAGGCGGCTTTGGGCTGATTTCCTCCGACGTTCGCCGTTTTTGCGAAGCACGAATGACGAAGGAGCTGGCGCCAGGCGCCGCTGACAGCGGCTGTTTGCGCGAGTTGCCCGCGCTCGACATGCCGGTTTGCGCCTACCGACGGCCTGTGGGATGAAGCAGGGGGGAGGACCGGATGCTATTTACGGTATTACTTGCGGCAACCGCACCAATTTCAGTCGACAAGAACTTGTCGGAGATGGCCGCCCTCTACGATGAAGTTTGCCTCAGAACCTTTCCGGACGACAAGTCAGTTGCGAGGCTGATGGCTGAGCGCGGCGCGGAGGAACTTTCTCCTGCGGAAGTGACAGTTACGATGGTGGACGATCCG
This sequence comes from Novosphingobium flavum, assembly GCF_014230315.1. Taxonomy (GTDB): domain Bacteria; phylum Pseudomonadota; class Alphaproteobacteria; order Sphingomonadales; family Sphingomonadaceae; genus Novosphingobium; species Novosphingobium flavum. The sequence continues at coordinate 51,869 of NZ_JACLAW010000010.1, forward strand.
GCGCGCGCGTGGCGACTGGCCGGCTCAAAAACCACAGTCTGGCTCGAGTTTCCTCCCTTCCACGCGTGTTCGGTCCGCTGGAACTCACCCGAGATCGGCGACCTTTCCGCCTACCAAGCCATCGCCGAGCGCTACATGGCGTCAAACGACTATCATCCGATGGAGCCGCTCGAAGGGGACCGGGGCGATATTCACATCCGTATAACCGGCCAGAGGCGCGATTTGCCCGGCGACGGGGCCGAAAGCCTCATGATGGTGGTGCAGAACATCAGCAATTCCGCGCGGCGCGCAGCGGGTGAAACTGGGCTTTCACTCCGTTTCGTGCATCAGATCGCATTCCCGCGGAAAGACTGACTAGCCCCTCACGCCAGCGGCGTGAGCCGTCCGCCCATCGAGACGGCGCGGACGACGCCGCCGATCCAGACCGAGCCATCCTCGTCGCGGCGGACGTGGACGCGGCCGTCGGCGCCGACCTTGCGGCCCTGCCCCGCGACATAGTCTTCCGGGGCGAAGCCGGCTTCGAGCAGGTATTGCGCCACGGCGGCGTTGAGGCTGCCGGTGACGGGGTCTTCCTCGATCCGGCCGGTGGCATCGGCGAAGAAGGCGCGCAGTTCGAAGGCGACGCGGCTGCCGGCCGGGTGGGGCGCGAGCAAGCCGACGTCTGTCGGGACGTCGGCGCGGCCGACCGGCTCGGCGGCGAGGAGATCGTCGAGCCCGCGCAGATGCAGCAATTTCCAGGTCGGGCCATTGTCGGCATGGACCGCGGCGACGACGGCTTCCTCGGGCACTCCGGCGACGCGGATGGCTTCGGCCCGCTCCTGCTCCGACAGGGGGCCGGAGCGGCGCAGCGGCGGGGCGCGGAACGCGAGCTGGCCGATCTCGCGGCGCACTTCGACCAGGCCGATCCCGCATTGCTGGACGACAGCCCCATGGCTCTTCGGCTCGCCCCCGGCGGCCAGCCATGCGAATGCGGAGCCGAGCGTGGGATGGCCGGCAAAGGGCAGTTCGCCCGCCGGATAGAAGATTCGCACCCGGTAATCGGCGGCGGGATCGGTGGGCGGAAGCAGGAAGGTGGTCTCGGAAAAGCCGAGCCAGCGAGTGAGCGCCAGCATCTGCGCGTCATCGAGCCCTTCCCCCTCGCGGACCACGGCGAGGGGGTTGCCGCTCTGCGGCCCGCTGGCGAAAACGTCGACAAGGTCCAGTCTCATGTTCAGCTTGGTGCCACGAAGCGCGGCTACAAGGAACCCCCGGCGGGCCAACTGCGTTCTCGCCATGCGAAAGGAATATCCGTGATGAAGAAATTCGTCCTTGTTGCCAGTCTTCTTGCCGTGGCCGCGCCGGTGCCGGTGCTGGCCGATCCGCCGCCGTGGGCCCCCGCGCATGGTCGCCGCGCCAAGGAGCAGGCCCGGGTATATGATCAGTACGGCCGCTATTACGAGCCGCGCCGCCTTAGCCGGGGCGATTCGGTGTGGCGCGGCACTGACGGGCGCTATTACTGCCGCCGCGACAACGGCACGACCGGGCTGGTCGTCGGCGCGGCGCTGGGCGCCCTGATCGGCAACAGCGTGTCTTCGGGGCGTGACCGCACGCTCGGCACGATCATCGGGGCGGCCGGCGGCGGCCTGCTCGGACGCGAGATCGATCGCGGCAGCGTGCGCTGCCGCTGATCGAGGGCGCGGCCGGAGGGTCTTCCCCGGCCCTCCGGCCTTACGATGGATCGTGCCAGGGCCTAGGCAAGAGTACCGCGCCTGTGCTTGAAGGCCGGCATGACACGTCCTGCCATCCTGATCACCGGCGGCGCCAAGCGGATCGGTTCGCTGGTGGCGCGCCGTTTTGCCCGCGCGGGCTGGCACGTGGTGATCCACTATGGCCAGTCCGAAGCGGCTGCGCGCGCGCTCGCCGAAAGTCTGCCCTCGGCCGAAGTGGTTTGCTGCGACCTGTCCCGGCCGGACGAGGCCGAGGCCATGGCGATGGATCTTGCCGGGCGGCTGGAGGACTGGCGGATGCTGGTCAATTCGGCCGCGGTCTTCCGCTTCGACACGGCAGAGCGGCTTGACCCGGCGGTGCTGGCCGAGGCGGCGGCGGTGAATGCCGAGGCTCCGGCCCGGCTTGCCCAAGCCTTCCTGCGCAGCGCCCGGGCGCGCGGGGGGCGCCGCGTGGTCGACCTGCTCGACCAGAAGCTGGTCAACCTCAATCCCGACTTCTTCTCCTATACCATGGCCAAGGCGGCGTTTGCCGCGGCCATGGCGATGCAGGCCATGGCGCTGACCGCCCCGGCCGACCGGGTCTATGGCCTCGCGCCCGGCGCCATGCTGCCCAGTTTCGACCAGGCCCCCGACGAACACCAGGTCAGCGGCCGGATGAACCTGCTCGGCCGGCTCAATGATCCGCAGGAACTGGCTGAAGCGGCACTGTTTCTCAGTGAGGGATGGCTGGCTAGCGGTCAGACGCTGTTCATCGATTCGGGGCAACACCTGCTGCGCCAACCGCGCGACGTCCTTTATCTGGCACGCGGACTGGCCTGAAGGCGCGACCGGGAACCGCCAGCCCGTTCGCGGATTGTCCGTTCATCGGGAGGTCTGTTGATGTGGCTGCTTGATCGTATGCTGCGTGCGCTGGTTCGCGAAGGCCGGCTTGTTCTGACAGATTACGATTCGAAGGTTTATACCTACGGCGATCCTGCCGCCGATCCGGTTCGCATCCGCCTGACGCAGAAGGGCACGGCCCTGCGCATCGCGCGCGATCCGCGCCTTGGCGCGGGCGAAACCTACATGGACGGCGAACTGGTGATCGAGCCCCCGCACGACGTGCGCGACCTCGTCATGCTGGTGATGGGCAACGGCGCGCGGATCGGCAACGACGTCGATGCCCCCAGCCCGCTGCGCCGCTCGGTCGACCGGTTGCTGTGGCGGCTGGACCAGTTCAACCACCGCGCCCGCTCCAGCAGCAACGTGCGCCATCACTACGACCTCACCCGCCAGTTCTACGAGCTGTTCCTCGACGAGGACCGGCAATATACCATGGGCTGGTGGCAGAACGCCGACGTGACGCTGGAGCAGGCCCAGCTCGACAAGAAGGCGCTGATCGCGGCCAAGCTGCTCATCAAGCCCAAGTCCGACGGCTCACCCATGCGGGTGCTCGACATCGGCTGCGGCTGGGGCGGGCTCGCGCTCTATCTCAATCGCCATTGCGGCTGCGAGGTGCTGGGCGTCAGCCTCGCGCCCGACCAGGTGAAGTTCGCGCAGGAACGGGCCGAGGCAGCAGGCGTGGCCGATCAGGTCAGGTTCCAGCTGATCGACTACCGCGACGTGACCGGCAAGTTCGACCGGATCACCTCGGTCGGCATGATCGAACATGTCGGCGCCCGCCATTTCGGCGAATATTTCGGCAAGACCTTCGAGCTGCTGGCCGACGACGGGATCATGCTGACGCACACCATCGGCCGCACCGGGCGGCCCGGACGGACCGACAGCTGGACCCGCAAGCACATCTTCCCCGGCGGCTATATCCCGGCGATGAGCGAGCTGATCACCGCGATCGAGAACACCGGCTGGCAGCTCGGCGATGCGGAGGTCCTGCGCTATCACTATGCCCTCACCCTGCACGAATGGTATCGCCGCGCCGTGGCGCACGAGCGCGAGATCATCGCGCTTTACGACGAGCGTCTGTTCCGGATGTGGCAATTCTACCTCGCCGGGGCCGAGCAGGCCTTCCGGTTCGACAACATGGTCAACTTCCACCTGCAGACGGTGAAGAGGCAGGGCGTGCTGCCGATGACGCGCGACTATATCGCCGAAGAAGTGGCGCGGCTGACCGCGGCCGAGCCCGCGCCGGAATGGCACCTGGCCCAGGCGGCGGAATAGAGTCCGTCCTGAAGGCCCGAGACTGGCCCGGGAAGGGCTCACGATGGTTGCGCCCGCGCGGCCGCCCTGTTAGGCGCGCCGCAAATCCCTTTCTGCGCAGCGGAGCGTGCACATGTCCGGCATCAAGAAGGTTGTCCTCGCCTATTCGGGCGGCCTCGACACTTCGGTGATCCTCAAGTGGCTGCAGGTCACTTACAATTGCGAGGTGGTGACCTTCACCGCCGATCTCGGCCAGGGCGAGGAACTGGAGCCGGCCCGCGCCAAGGCCAAGCTGATGGGCCTGGCCGACGAGAACATCTACATCGACGACCTGCGCGAGGAATTCGTGCGCGACTTCGTCTTCCCGATGATGCGCGCCAATGCCCGCTACGAGGGCGACTATCTGCTCGGCACCTCGATCGCCCGGCCGCTGATTTCCAAGCGCCTGATCGAGATCGCGCACGAAACCGGCGCCGATGCGGTCGCCCACGGCGCCACCGGCAAGGGCAACGACCAGGTCCGCTTCGAACTGTCGGCCTATGCGCTCGATCCGAACATCAAGGTGATCGCGCCGTGGCGCGAATGGGACCTGACCAGCCGCACCGCGCTGATCGCCTGGGCCGAGCAGCACCAGATCCCGGTGCCCAAGGACAAGCGTGGCGAGAGCCCGTTCAGCACCGATGCCAACCTGCTGCACACCTCGTCCGAGGGCAAGGTGCTGGAAGATCCGTGGCAGGAAACCCCGGACTACGTCTATTCGCGCACCGACGATCCGGAAAACGCGCCCGACCAGCCGGAATACATCACGATCGACTTCGAGCGCGGTGACGGCGTGTCCCTCAACGGCGTGGCGATGTCGCCCGCCACCCTGCTGGCCGCGCTCAACGAACTTGGCCGCAAGCACGGAATCGGCCGCCTCGACCTCGTCGAGAACCGCTTCGTCGGCATGAAGAGCCGCGGCATGTACGAAACGCCGGGCGGCGAGATCTATGCCCGCGCGCACCGCGGCATCGAACAGATCACGCTTGATCGCGGCGCGGCTCACCTCAAGGACGAGCTGATGCCCAAGTATGCCGAGCTGATCTACAACGGCTTCTGGTTCGCCCCGGAGCGCGAGATGCTGCAGGCCGCGATCGACCTCAGCCAGGAAAAGGTCGCGGGCACGGTTCGCCTCAAGCTCTACAAGGGCAATGCCTCGGTCGTCGGCCGCAAGAGCGCCAACTCGCTCTACTCGGAACGCCACGTCACCTTCGAGGACGATGCCGGGGCCTACGACCAGAAGGACGCGGCGGGCTTCATCAAGCTCAATGCCCTGCGCCTGCGCTTGCTGGCGCAGCGCGATCGCGGCTGAGCGGAGATTTTGCTGCACCTCGTTCGCAGGTGCAGCAGGCAAAATCGCGCGCCCTGACGGGCCTTCATGATTCTGTCCACCGCATGGGCCGACTTATCCACCGTTCTGTCGTAGGGCTGTGGATAAGTCGGCCTTCGTGCGCTTGAACGACTCGGTTCTTGGGCGCAGCTTCAAGGGGTCGAAACGAACGGAAACGACTGCGAGAGGATGGGCGAAAGCCTTGAACTTCAAAGGAATTTTTGCAAGTTGAGACCCTGCGGCAGGTCCCGCAGCAGTATCGGAAAACGCGCCGGCCAAGCCCTTCGGGACTGGACCAGCGAACCGCAGATGCTGTGAGTGGAACGCCAAGGGACGACCGCTACAGCGGCCCGCAGCACAGCGCTGGCACGGCTCGAAAGGACGATCTCTTCGGAGACAGCTGATCGACGCAGCCAGAGGCAACTGAAGGCCATTGCAGCGATCACGGAACCGCCAGACGGACGGCGACGGTGCGGGAGATTGCCATTGGGCAATCCTTCCTCAGCATCCCAGCCTCCGCCTGACGGGACCGACGCCGCGCCGACGTGGGGACAGGATGGCAAAGGCCCTTGGGGCAGATGCCGGAATTTTCGCACCTCTGGTGGCTACGACCGCCGGAAACGGCGGATGCCGGGTCAAGGCTCACCAGCAACCGCGTTCCGTGATCGCGGCGAGAGGGAGCCGGGCCACCGGTCAGGCAGGATCAGCCAACGGAAGGGGAAAGCGGCGCCTCGTGCGCATGCCGGAACCGGACGAGTCCGATGCGACGAGCATCACGATGCAAAGCACCCCCCGGTGCCACCGTCGGGGCGCTCGGAAAGCGTCACAGCGACCGGCTGTTCAAGTGCCTGCACAACCGCGCCTCGATCCGCGTGATCGAAGCTGCCGGATAAAACCGGGAAAGGGCCGCCGCCGCAAGGCAGCAGCCAGACGGCAGACGTAGGTCACGTCACAGGACGGCAGGTGAGAATGGGGCTGACGGCAACGTCGGCCCCATTTGGCGTTTGGGGATGGTGACGGCAGCCGGGTTCGAACCCCTCGTCCTTAGGGTCAGGACCCTACTGCCCCTCCGCCCCGTGCCGAGGCAAGGCGAGCAGGGCGCCGAGCGCCACCAGCGATCCGCAAGCCATGATCGTGGCCACGGCCGGAAGGCCGAAGCCCGCCTCGAACAGGAGGCCGCCCACGACCGGGCTCAGCGCCGCCCCGCCCCGGCCCAGGCCGATCACAAAGCCCGTCCCCCCGGCGCGGTTGGCCGTGGGGAAGCTGCTGGCGACCAGGGCATAGAGCCCGACGATCACCGCATTGGTGCAGAAGCCCGCGACCGCGGCGGCGAGCGACAGCGCGTGGAGGTCGGCCGGGCTGCGGCCGAACATCGTGACCATGAGCGCCGACGCGACCATGAACAGGCCCAGCAGGCCGCGCAGCGGGAAGCGCAGCGACAGGGCGCTGAACAGCAGGCCGCCGACAAGGCCGCCGACATTGGCCCAGACCAGCACCCCGCCCGCGGCAGAAGCGGCAAAGCCCATGTCCGCCACGATCTTTGGGGTCCACTTGAGGACGAAATAGAAGGTCAGGAGATGCATGAAATAGATCACGGTGAGCAGCACCGTGATCGCGGCCATGCCGCGCGTGAACAGTTCGGAGACCCGGGGCTTGCGCGCCTGCGGATCAGGCGGCGGCAGGCTTTCGACCGCGAGGTGGCCGAGCGCGGCGAGGCTGCGGTTGACCCGCGCCAAGGTATCGGCGCCGCGCTTCTGGAGCAGGGCGCTGACCGGTTCAGGCACCAGCAGCGGCACCAGCGGCAGGAACAGCGCGGTCATCCCGGCGCCGAGCCAGAAGACGTGGCGCCAGTCACCATGCACCAGCAGGGCGCTGGCGATGGCCCCGCCGACGATCGCGCCGACCGGATAGCCGGCCGCCATGATCGCGACGGCCGCCCCGCGCCACTTGTCGCTCGAGAATTCCGCGACCAGCGCATTGGTGACCGCCAGCATCCCGCCGATCCCCAGCCCGGTGAGCAGGCGGGTGACCGCGAGCACGCCGATACTGTCGACCTGGGTGGTGCTGAGCATGCCGATCGCCATGATCACGAGGCAGACCATGACCGTCGGCCGCCGGCCGATCCGGTCCGCCACCTGCCCGAGCACGACCGACCCCGCCATCATCCCGATCAGTTCCATCGACAGCACGACGCCAAGCGCAGCGCGGTCGATCCCCCATTCCTTCGCGATCCCCGGCGAGGCGAAGCTGATCGACAGCACGTCGAACCCGTCGAGCGCGTTGAGCAGGGTGCACATGGCGATCGCCAGGACCTGCCGGAAGGTCATCGGCGCGCGCGCGATCAGGCGCCGCGGGTCGGTCTCAAGCAGCTGGGCACTGGCCATCGGGTCCTCTCTCCTGCCAACCGGCCGCGACGCGCGCGGCCGTTGATTATCGTTGTAGCGCAGGTTTTTCCGGCGTCGGCAACTGGCTGTTCGTCTGTCCGGTTACCCGACCAGCATCAGCGCGTCGAGCGCGACAACGCCCTCGCCCTGCGGGTGGAGGATCACCGGGTTGAGATCGAGTTCGAGCAGCGACGGTTCGGCCAGCAGGACGCTGCTGATCGTGCGGATCAGCCGCGCCAGCGCCGCGACGTCGAGCGCGGGCGAGCCGCGCCAGCCGCGCAGCAGGGCCGCGCTCCGGAGCTGCATCAGTTCGGCGACGATCTGCTCTTCCGACAGGTCGGGCGTGATCAGGCGGACGTCCTGCAGGATCTCGGCCGTGACCCCGCCAAACCCGGCAAGGACCACCGGGCCCCATTCGGGATCGTTCTTCGCGCCGACGATCATCTCGGTCCCGCGCTTGCCCATGCCCTCGATCAGCACGCCGTCGAGCGCGATCGCGCTGTCATAGGCGGCGACGGCGGCATGCATCCGTGTCCAGGCTGCGCGTACCGCCCCGGAGTCGGCGAGGTTCAGCGCCACGCCGCCCGCATCGCTCTTGTGGCTGAGCGCGGCGGCCTGGGCCTTCATCGCGACCGGGAAGCCGATCGCCTCGGCGGCGGCGGCGGCCTCGTCCGCCGAGGCGGCAAAGCGCCCGGCCGGGAAGGACAGACCGAGCGGGCCGAGCAATTGCTTGGCGCGATATTCGGGCACGACCCCCTGTTCGCCGGCGAGACCGGGCACGGGGGCGGGAGCCGGAGCCGCGTCGGCGAGATCCGCGCTCGCGGCCCGGCCGATCCGGGCCAGCGCGCGCAGCACGCGCTCGCTGGTGGGGAACCACGGCAGGCCCGCCGCGCGCAGGTCCGCCACGAAGTGCGGCGGGATGCCCGCGCCCTCGTCGAGCCCGGCGAAAACCAGCGGCTTGGTCAGGGTGCGGCCTGCGAGCGCCTTGAGGATGGCCGGGACCTTGATCCCCGAAGTCACCGGATCGCCCTGGATGATCCCGGCGAGAATCGCGCCGACGCGGGGATCCTCGATCAGGGCGCCGAGGGTATTGGTGTAGATCTCCGGCTGGCTCAGGCCCTGCGCGGTGATGTCGAGCGGATTGCTGACCGGCACGAAGGGCGGCAGCGCCGCGCGGAGCTTGGGTGAATTGGCATCGTCCAGCGCCGCCAGTGGCAGGCCCAGTTCCTCGGCAAGGTCGAGCGTGAGCGCCTTGAAGGCGCCGGATTCGCCGAGCACGGCCATGTCCGTGCCCGCGACCGGCGGGCAGCGCACGAGCAGTTCGGCGATATCGCCCAGTTCCTCGAGGGTTTCGGCGAAGATCACGCCGGCGCGGCCGACGAGGGCGCGCATCAGTTTGTAGTCGCCCGCCATGGCCCCGGTGTGGGTGGCGGCGGATTCGCGCGCCGCGCTCGACTTGCCGGGGTGGAGCAGGACGATCGGCTTGCCCGCCGCCCGCGCCCGTCGCGCCGCCGCGAGGAAGGCGCGCGGCTGGCGGAACTGCTCGACGATCATCGCGATGACGTGGGTATCGGGATCATCGACGAGGAAATCGACATAGTCCTCGACGCCGCTTGCGGCCTCGTTACCGGTCGAGACCGAATAGGACAGCGGCACGGCGCGCGATTGCAGGGTCGTGCCGATGACCGCCGCCATGGCGCCGGACTGCGAGACGATCCCGGCGGCGCGGCGGCCCGAATGCGCCGCGCATTCGGTCTCGACGAAAGTGAGCGGCACGCCGTCGACATGATTGACCATGCCGAGGCAGTTCGGCCCCTCGATCACCATGCCCGCTTCGGCGGCGATGCGGGCGATCTCGGCCTGCTGGGCCATGCCCTCGGCCCCGCCCTCGGCAAAGCCAGCCGAGAAGATGACGACGGCTCCGCACCCGCGCGCCGCGAGGCCCCGCACGGCGTCGAGCACGGCGGGCTGGGGAATGGCGAGTACCGCGACGTCGACCCCCTCGGGCAGGGCCTCGACCGAGGGCAGGCAGGCCCGCGCGCCGATCGCCTCGCGCTTGGGATTGATCGGGTAGATCGCCCCGGCAAAGCCATTGCGATCGAGATTGCCGAGGACCGAGGCGCCGAGCGCGCCCGGCTTGTCGCTGGCCCCGACCACGGCGACCGATCGCGGGCGCAGCAGACGGGCGATCATCACCTGATCGGGACGCTTGGTCATGACTCTCTCCCCGAGGCGCGAATCAGCGCTGCTTGCTGAGGTCGTAGGCGCCGAGCCCGGGCTTGAAGGTCTTGTCGTCGATGAACTGGCGGGTCGCTTCCTTGCGCCCTTCGGAATCGAAGAAGTTGGCCGCTTCCTGCGTGCGGACGAGATAGTCCATCGAATTGTCGAAGGTCATCTCGCTCACCCGGCGGATCGCCCACTTGGTGCCGCGCAAGGCATGGGCATTCTTGCCGAGCAGGACCTGCGCGATCTCGGTGACACGGGCCTTGAGTCGATCGGCGGGAACCGCCTCGTTGACCAGGCCCCATTCGGCGGCCTTCCTGCCATCGACGTTCTCACCCATCATCGCGTGGTACATCGCGTTGCGGAAACCGGTCAGCTCGACGATCACCTTGGAGGCGCCGCCGCCGGGAAGAATGCCCCAGTTGATCTCGGACAGGCCGAACTGCGCGTCCTCCGCGGCCACCGCAAGGTCGCAGCTGAACAGCGGGCCGTAAGCCCCGCCGAAGCACCAGCCGTTGACCATGGCGATGGTCGGCTTTTCATACCAGCGCAGGCGTTCCCACCAGCCATAGGCTTCGCGCTGGGCCTTGCGCACGGCGCCAAGGCCCTTTTCCTCGTTCTCGCGGAAGTATTCCTTGAGATCCATGCCCGCGCACCAGGCCGAACCCTCGCCGGTCAGGACCAGCACGCCCACATCCTCGCGGAACTCCAGCTCCTCGAGCACCTGCATCATCCGCCGGTTGAGCCGGGGGCTCTGGCAATTGCGCTTTTCCGGACGATTGAACGAAACCCAGGCGATCCGGTTCTCGACGACGTAGGTTACGGTATCGTCTTGCGCACGATCGGACATGGCATTGCTCCCAGAGAGGCTGTATTTGTTTTCCGATATAGCCAAAATATTGCTATGGTCAATAGCTTTTACGGAGCATCCCCTTGGTCGAAGATACCCGCGCCCTTCCCTCCCCCGCCGAGACGCTCGAGTTGCTGCCGGGCTATCTGCTGCGCCGCGCGGCCACTGCGATGATGAGCGAACTTTCCGCCCGGCTCGCCCCGCTCGACCTGCGGATTTCCGACGCCACCTTGCTGCTGCTGGTGAGCGACCGCCACGACCTGACTTCGAGCGAGATCGGCAAGGTGCTCGACATCCAGCGCGCCAACATGGTGCCGCTGCTCAACCGGCTGGAAGCGGCCGGGTTGGTCCGCCGCGAGCCGATCGACCGCAAGTCGCAGGCGATCGTCCTGACCGAGGCGGGACAGGACCATCTCGCCAAGGTGAAGAGCATCACGGCCAGCTTCGAGGACGATCTGCTGGCACGTATCCCGGCGCAGCACCGGGCCCATCTGGTGCCGGCCCTCAGGGCCCTGATCGGCTGAGGCAGGCCGCGCGGGAATGCGGCGTCGTTGCCGAAAGCCGCCCTGGATTGCCGCGGGGCTTCGCCCCTCGCAATGACGAGTGTTTCGGATCGGGTCCTTGCGCCGCGTTCAGGAACGCGGGCGCGGCGACGGAATTGTCAGAGAGACGGGGCCGGGCGGGCAGGCTTGCACCTTGACCGACCGGCGCTAGAGGATGGCAGGAGATGAAACCGACCGATCTTTCCGAGCTCAAGGCCAATGCCACGGCGATGTCGAGCCGGCTCAAGCTGATGAGCCATCCCGAACGGTTGCTGATGCTGTGCCGGATGGACGAGGGCGAAGTTTCGGTCAACGAACTGGTCTCCCTGACCGGCCTGTCGCAGTCTTCCGTTTCCCAGCACCTTGCCCTGCTCCGCGCGGAAGGCGCCGTCGCGATCCGGGGTGAGGCCCAGACCCGCTATTACAGCCTGAGCGACGCCACCGTGCGGGGGATCATCCACGCCCTGTGCGAACTGTGTGACCAGAACCATGGCTGATACCGGATTCCGCCTGATCGCCTGTCCGGTCTGCGCCACGCTGAACCGGGTGCCGGCGGTGCGACTGGGCGGGGGCGGCACTTGCGGGCGCTGCAAGGAAGCCCTGTTCGCCCGCCGGCCCGTGGCCCTGACCGCCGCCAATTTCGAGGCCCACGCCCTGCGCTCGGACCTGCCGCTGCTCGTCGATTTCTGGGCCAGCTGGTGCGGGCCCTGCCGCCAGATGGCCCCGGCCTTCGCCGCCGCCGCGAGCGAACTCGAGCCTCAGGTCCGGCTCGGCAAGCTCGACACCGAGGCCGAACCGGCCCTCGCCGCGCGCTACGCCATCCAATCGATCCCGACCCTCGTGCTGATCCACAAGGGCCGCGAGATCGCCCGCCAGTCCGGCGCCATGCCGGCCAGCACGATCGTCGGCTGGGCCCGGCAGGCGCTCGCCGCCTAGAGCCGCGCGGCGATGGCCGCCGCACCAGCGGCGGCGCAGGCCTCGTCCTCGGACGGAGCCGAGCCGCTCGCCGCCACCGCGCCGACCACCTTGCCATTGACGATCAGCGGCACGCCGCCCGGAAAGACCGACATGTTCGGCCTGACCCGGGCGAGCGTGGCGAAATCATTGCCGCGCAGCCGCACCTGAACCGCCGACGTGACCTCGCCGAATTCGATCGCGGCGAGGCCCTTGCGGGCGGCATTGTAGACATGGCCAGGGGTCAGGCCATCCATCTGCGCACCGGCCACCAGCACGCCGAGTGAATTGACCACGGCCACGCCGACGCGCGCACCGTCCGCGCTGCACTTGGCCACGGCGGCCTGGATCGCGGCCTGAGCCAGCTCGAACCCGGGGCCCGGAATCACCGGGTTGGGCGTCGCCGGGCGCGACCCTGCCGGGCGCGGCGGCGAGAGCATGGCGGCCATCGGCGGCGGCAGGTTGTCTCCGGGCAAGGCCACCGGGTCGCGCGGCGTGGCGACCGGAACGGGCGGCGCTATGTACGGGCCAGTGCCGGCCGGCGCCGGTGTCTGGGCCGAGACGGCAGAGGCCACGGCGGCCGCGAGCGAGGCGGCGGCGATCAGGAAAGCGCTGCGCACGGCGTCAGATCCGCGAGGCGACGGCAGCGGCACCGGCGGCGGCGCAGGCCTCGTCCTGCCGCGACATGGCGCCGCTGGCCCCGATGGCGCCGATTACCTGCCCCTTGGAGACGAGCGGGACCGCCCCGGCGAAAGCGAACATGTTCGGCTTGATCCGGGCCAGGGTCGCAAAATCTCCGGCGCGCAGGCGGGTCTGGACCTCGGAGCTGGGCACGCCGAATTCCAGCGCGACGAGGCTCTTGCGCAGGCCGTTGAACACGGTGTTGGGCGAAGCCCCGTCCATCCGCAGGGCGGCGACGATGACGCCCTGCTGGTTGGTTACGGCCACGCCGACCTTGAGCCCATCGGCGGCGCACTTGGCGATGGCAGCCTGAATCGCGGCAAGGGCGACGTCCATCTGCGGGCCCGGAGCCTGCGGCGGCGGGGCGGGACGCGGGGCATTCGCGGCCGCGGGCGGCGGCGGCGGAGCCACGACATTGGCGAGCGGGGGCGGAAGATTGTCGCCGGGAATCGACAGCGGATCGCGCGGCGTGACCGTCGCCGGGGCCATCGGCGGAGGGGGAGTTTGCGCCAGCGCCGCGCTTGCCATTGCCGCCAGCGCGGCCGCGCCAGCTCCGTTGATCACCCTCATTTCATCTCTCCCGTCCAGCGCCTGTGCGCGAAGGGCAAGTCTGCGCAATGCGGCGGAGCGAGGCAAGCCGGCGGGTGCGGTTGTTATGGGCTCGGTCCCATAACCTTTCGCCGGAGCGGCCTGCGATGGTGGAGAATGGTCATTGCCCGACCACGCCATGGCCACCAAGTGGCGCGCACGTTGCCGAGGCTCAGACCACACACTCCAACGTTGACGTCGGGGTCGTAAGTTCAACGCCTGACCCTCAACAGTCCGGCCATGGGTTCGCCAGGTTCTGCGGCCTGGAAGCTGCCCATGGTTTATCTCGACGAACGGTGTCGTTGAGGCCGTTCCCAAAAATAGCGACCGTTCCGGGCACGACAACATTGCGGAGGATGGACCATTTGGTAGCTTGCAACGAAGCTGGGCGGCCGGTTGCGGGTGCAGGTACTGACCTGAACCTCGGCGGCTTGGCCGAACGAGGAACGGATAACGGCTCCACAGGTTTGGCTGGGCAATGGGGGGACTGATGAACAGGCGCGCATTTCTCATGGCGGCTGGCGGAGCGGCCGTTGCATCAAAGGCATTGAGTCAAACCGCGGCGCCACTTGGCGAAACTGGCGTGCCCGTGCCTCACCAAGGCCTGCCTCTTGGCCCACTTACGCAACACTATCCGGACCAAGCCGTCCAGATGCTCGACAAGCGCTTTCCCGGTGTGCCGGGTACCGCCTCGGTCGAACGGGTTGCATCCGGATTCCGGTGGGCCGAAGGGCCTGCCTATTTCGCAGCTGGCCGCTACCTCGTGGTCAGCGATGCCCCCAACAACCGGATGGTGCGGCTGGTCGAGGACGACGGCCGGCTCAGCACCTTTCGTCAGCCGGCGATGAATTCGAACGGCAATACGGTCGACCGTGAAGGCCGCCTGATCACCTGCGAACATTTCACCCGGCGGGTCACGCGGACCGAACACGATGGGCGGATCACCGTGCTGGCCGAGCGCTGGGAAGGCAAGCGCTTCAGTTCGCCCAACGACGTTGCCGTCGCACCCGACGGGTCGATCTGGTTCACCGATCCGACCTACGGACTGGATGGAGACTATGAGGGGGTCAAGGGCACCAGGGAGCAGCCGGGCAACTACGTCTATCGCATCGATCCGACGAGCGGCGCGGTAACGAAAGTCGGCGACGGCTTCGATCAGCCCAATGGCATTGCCTTCTCGCCCGATGGGCGCACCTTTTATGTCGTGGACAGCGGACGGCCTGCCCACATCCGGGCCTTCGAAACCGATCTGGAGCGCGGCCGCCTGAAGGGTAGCCGGATCTTCGCGACTAGCGGCGGCCCCGGCAACAGCGACGGCCTGCGCTGCGACATCAATGGAAATCTCTGGTCCAGCTTCGGCTGGGGCGACCCGAAGGAGGACGGGGTTCGCTGCTACGCTCCCGACGGGACCCTGCTCGGCAAAATCCACCTTCCGGAAACCGCCGCCAATCTCACTTTCGGCGGTCCGCTGGGCAATCGGCTTTACGTTTGCGCTTCCACCTCGATCTACGCGGTTTACGTGTCCACACGCGGTGCCTAGGCCGGCCTGCCGCAAAATCTAAATGGCGCGATCAGACTTCGGCGATTCTGCAAACCTCAACGAAGCCGCCATTCGGGCTCTCGGATCGGCGCCCTGTTAGCTGCCGGCCGTTCATGCGGCGAGACCAGTTCCCCGGAGCCATCGGGGAGCCGGCACTGGCTCAGATCTTGGTGCGCTCGGACCGGGTGAGCGCATCATCAATGCCCACGCCGAGGTATCGGACCGTATTCTCGATGTTGGCGTGCCCCAGCAGGATCTGCACAGCCCGCAGATGGCCGGTCGCCTGACAGATGGGCTACACTTTCGTGCGGCGCATGGAGTGCGTGCCGCACACCGGCCTGTCGAGACCGACCGTTGCGGTCCACTCGCCGCCCTGGAGGCCAGCGTCCATATGCGCTGCAACGATAGTGCAATGCAACCGGCGCAGAGCACCGCGCAACCTTGTGCCCTCCCCAATCTCTACTTCATGAGTTGACATTTTTCATGCTCATTGAAATATGTCCGCCGGGGATGCGATCTCCCCTTCAGGCTACCCGGCCCAAGCATCGCGTCCATTGCCATTTCAAGGACGCCGCATGTCTGCCGGATACACTACCCTTTTGCCTGCAATTTGCCTGCTTGCCCTGCCAACGACTGCACTCGCAGAAGACGCATCCGATGGCCTCTTGGTCTCGGGCAGCGTTCGCCTGCGATACGAGGCGATCGAAAATCAGGCCCGCGCCGGCTTTAACGCCAGCGATCAATTGACCGAGCTGCGCACCCAGGCGAAATTCGTCCTGACGCACCGGGCGGTGCAACTTGTCGCAGAGGTTTACGATAGCCGCGCGTGGGGTGCGAACAGCGGTACGCCGCTGACGACCAACGAGGTCAATACGGTCGAGCCGGTTCAGGCCTACCTTCAGGCAAACCTTGGCGATGCGCTGGGGCGAGGAACCAGCGCCAAACTGCAACTGGGGCGCTTCACCCTTGATCTCGGCTCCCGCCGGCTGATTGCCAACGACGACTACCGCAACACCACCAGCGGGTTCACTGGCGTCCGTGCAGACGTCTCCACGAGCAGCGGCATCAAGGCGACAGCGATCTACGTCCTGCCGCAGACCAGACTTCCCGACGACGGGGCTTCCCTGCGCGACAATGCCGCCACCCTGGACAAGGAGAGTTTTGCCTCGGTGCTCTGGGGCGGCTTTCTGGCAAGGCAACCCAAGGGCAGCCCCTTGCTGACCGAAGCGAGTTTCCTGCACTTCGGCGAGCGGGACGCTCCGGGCCGGGCAACACGGGACCGTTCGCTCAACAACGTAGGGCTTCGCCTAGTCAGCGAACCGCGCGCCGAGCGGTTCGACTGGGGTCTTGAGGGCATCTACCAGTGGGGCGAGATCAGCGCCTCACTTGCTCCGGGAGCGGCAATCCTGCCCGTGAGCGCGACTTTCGCACGGGTTCATGCCGGCTACAGCTTTGCCGGTGCCTGGAAACCACGAATCCTGGTTGAGATCGACCGTGCGAGTGGCGATGGCACGGGGACGACCTACGGGCGCTTCGACCCGCTGTTCGGAATGCGGCGCGCCGATCTGGGACCGGCCGGACTCTACAATGCCGTTGGGCGCTCCAATGTCGCGTCCCCGGGCATCCGGCTCGAACTGACGCCAACCAAGCGGTTCGACGCATTTCTCGGGTACCGGGCGCTGTGGCTGGCCGACCGCCACGACGCCTTTGCGACAACCGGCGTGCGCGACGTGAGCGGCAATTCAGGCAGTTTCGCGGGCCACCAGCTTGACGTCCGGCTGCGCCATTGGCTGGTGCCCAGCCGGCTCCGCCTCGAGCTGGACGGAACCTATCTGGCGCGGGGTCCGTTTCTCGAGCAGGCTCCCAACGGCCGGACCGGTGAGGTCCGATATGCCTCTTTCAACCTGACAGGGTTCTTCTAGCAAGCAGGCGCATTGGTGGTTCGTAGTCGCCGGCAAGATTGACTTCGAACGTACCAGCACTGACTTGTGATCTGTCCCACTCGGAATCGGACCAGTCGCCCTCACGCGATCGGAGAATGCAGTGAAGCCACTGTTTCGGACCCTTGCCATTGCCTTACCGCTGGCGCTGCCGGGTTGCGGCAAGGCCCAGGTATCCGCCGGTTCTGCGCCGCTCACGATCGAACGGACTATTCAGCTCGACGGCGTGGCAGGTCGGATCGACCATCTTGCAGTTGATCTGCGACATCGCCGGATCTTCGTGGCGGAACTGGGGAATGGGAGCGTTGACGCGGTCGACCTTGACAGTGGTGCATCGCACCACATCGGGGGCCTGAAGGAGCCTCAGGGATTGGCCTATCTGCCCGACCGCGATGAGTTGGTGGTGGCGAGTGGCGGAGACGGGACGATCCGCTTCTTCAACGGCCAATCGCTGTTACCCTCGGGTGTGATCCAACTCGGCCATGATGCGGACAATGTCCGGGTCGATCCCGTGTCAGGTCTCGTGGCAGTAGGGTATGGATCGGGGGCGATCGCCTTCATCGACCCGGTCCGCCGGGCTGTGGTCTCGACCATCCACCTGCCAGTCCATCCCGAAGGGTTCCAACTGGCCTCCGATCGCGCAGATCTTTTCGTGAATCTCCCCGACGATCGCAGCGTGGCTGTAGTCGACCGGACGACCGGGACCATCGCCAACCGTTTGCCGGCCAGACACCAATTGAACTTTCCGCTCGCGCTCGACCCGGTGTCCCACACCATCGCCGTTGCCTATCGCTGGCCCGCTCGGCTGGTACTGATGGACGCGCAATCAGGCAGTGTCCGCCAGGACCTGAAATCCTGCGGTGATGCCGATGACGTAGCCTTCGATCGCGCCAGGGGCCGCATCTACGTCGTCTGCGGTTCGGGATCGGCCACTGTTTTCCAGAAGGGCGCCGCCGGTTATGAACTGCTGGCGGCCGTTCCAACCCGTGCGGGGGCCCGCACGGGACTGTTCGTTGCTGAACTCGACCGACTGTTCGTCGCCGCCCGCGCCAATGGAGGGAAAGGCGCTGCCCTAATTGTGCTTCGCCCATAGATCGCGCCACACAGGGCACCCTTTGCACGTTCGATCTTACGCCGGCCGTCGGGCCCGTTCAGCGGCCTTGAGACGGCAGATCAGGGTGTCTGCGAGCGCGTCGGGTGCCTCATCGGGAATTGGGAATACGGAACTGGCGTTGATTTCGCACAACACATAGGTGTCCTGGCCATCCGGAGTCTTTGGGCCCAGCAGGAAGTCGGCGTCCCAGATGACCGGCAAGGTCGAGATTTCGAGACCCAGCAACCGGACCATGCCGGGCGTCCAATCGTTTTCCATGCTGGTTCGCAAGCCCTGAAAACGATCATCGCCCGGACCTGAATAGAGCCGCGGGCCGGCGGGGCCGGCCTTGCGATCCGCCAAGGCGCGAACGAGTTGGTGCCCGAACCCGACCACCTTGTTGCCGGACATATAGCAGCGGACCATCCCATCCAGATGGCGGGCCTGGAAAGGTTGATCGACCAGACCGCCGCCAGCCTCGGTTTCCACCCGCCATTCCGATAGGAAGTCGGTCAGCGACAGCCTGCGCGCCGGCTCCGCCCCGCGTGCGCTCAGGACATCCTCCAGACCGCCGGAAAGGGCAGTGACTTTCCACACGCCGATGCCGCCGTACCCGGCGCCGATCGTAAACGCAAAGGGGGCAATGGCCACCTTCATGTCATACTCGCTCAAGTGCAGAAAAGGCGCCCGGCTGACCAGGCGCCTATTTGGCTCAATGCGCGTAGGTGCTGGGGATGAAGCCCTGCTGGCCTAGCCATGCGTGAAACACACCCAGCCAGCCATCGACTGGCAGGTTCTGCCTGGCCGTGCCGAAGCCGTGCTGACCCTTGGCATAGATGTGCAACTCCGCCTTGGCGCCGGTCGCCAGCCAGTTGGTGAACAGCGCGGGGATGCGCGCGGCAAGCGGATCGTCGGCAGCGCCGGCCATGAACGCGGGCGGCAATCCCGGAGAGAGCTCATCGGGTGCAAAGGCATAGATGATCCCGACAAAATTGGGCTTATCAGCAGCGGCTGCGCGGATGGTGGCCCCACTCGACACGGCCCCACCAGCCGAAAAACCGATGATGCCGATCTTCGCCGGGTTCACACCGTATTGGGCGGCATGACTCCGGACGTACTTGATCGCTTGCTGGCCATCCGAGATCGCGCCATTTTCAATCGGCCCCATCGTCAGCCCCGGAGGCGGTGCGCCAGCGCCGGTGGGCGCGGCTGCACCCGGCCGGGCCGCTGCCGCCCGCATCATCTCGTCCATGCCCTGCATGATGCCGCCAGCGGTGGTGGGCATCGGATTCAGGCGATATTTGAGCACGAACGCCGTGATGCCGCGGTCGGCGAGCCATTGCGCCACGCGCAGCCCCTCGTTCTTGAAGCTGAGTACGCGAAAGCCGCCGCCTGGAGCGACGATCACTGCGGCTCCATTAGCTTTGCCCGCCGCAGGGCGGAACACGGTCAGGGTCGGGGTCGTGACATTGACAATTAGGGTGTCCGGGTTGGGCGGGTTGAAGCGCTTGCCCTCGAGATCGATTGCGGTCTCCTTCTGCGTCCAGCCTTCGGTGCCAGGCGCCGCGCCCTGATAGAGCGGGATGACTTGATGGGCCTGAGGCTGCTGTGCCTTGGCTATCGCGGCCGAACCCGGTGCCCACAAGGCGAACCCGGCTGCCGCGCAGATCATGCGCGCCTTCAATTTTGTCATCTGCATCGTCTCCCGCTTTGAAAGTGACACCCCCTTCTACGCGATTTGTACGTGCGTACAAATATGAAATTTGCGATACCTCAGCATTGATTAGAGTCGAAACCACCCGCCAAGGCTGCACATATGTCGACATCGGATCACCCCACGCGCGAGCAGATCCTGCGCGCCGCCGAACCGCTTTTTGCAGAGCATGGCTTCGCCGGCCTAACGATGCGCGACATCGCGGCCGCAGCCGGCGTCCATCTGGGCCAGTTGCCCTATCACTTCGGCACGAAAGAGGCCCTGTACCGGGCGATCTGGGAGCACTGGATCAGCCAGGTCGAAGCGCGGGCGCTGTTGACCGAAATGCAGCCCGGCGCCCACGCCTCACACGCGGCGCAGCTGCGCGGGGTGGTCAAGGCCTTCTTCGATGGGCCGTGCCGCATGATGCGCGATCCGCGGGGAAAGCACTTTGTCGCCGAGCGTCCCTGTTTGTAGACTTCCCTGCTGACGAGGTGGCGTTCCTGAGAGAAATGGTTGTGGACCGGGGCGTGAACGGACCCGAACTTCTGCAGCGTCTTCATCCGTCGGAAGCGGAGCATGGCACGCTCCCGCCTCCGCACGGGCAAATGGCTGCTCTCACAGCGATTGTTCGCTTTTTGCTCCCATCCGAGGTCGGTCATCGCCGCGCGGTATGACCGCAAGGTGCGCGATCAAGCTCGTGGCCGATAGGGTCACTACTTCGAGAGCATTCGGTACGTTCTCCGGCTATGGCGCCGCAGGAACCGAGGGAGCGAAAGTGAACTGCTGCTCGGCTTGGGTCTTGAGGCGCCTTCCTTCCGCGACCTTGTCCTGACCTTGAGCTAGTAGGGTCGCAGCTTGCCGCTGTGCGGATTGTGCCTGCTCGGTACGTTCGCCGTACTTCGCCAGATCCCGCGATGCCCCGGCTGCCTTGGCCTGCGCGTCGGCAACCTGCCTGTTGCCCTCGGACATCATCTTGTCGCCACGTTTCCATTGATCGGCGAGCGCGCCCTTCTTGCTGGCCAAATCGCTCGATCGTCCCGCTTCTGCCTCCATCCGGGTGCCGTTCGTATCGGGCGGGCGCGTGGTGGCGCAGCCTGCCAGCGCTGTCGCAAGCAACACTGACATGGCAGCCGTTGTGGAGAAGCGTGAGCCGCTCATCACGATGGCCTCATCCGCAGGCTCGCACGCACACGGTCGATCCGGAACTGCAGCGAGGCTTCGTCGCGGCTGGACAGGTTACCGTCGCGATCATGGCGCATGCGCCGTTCGCTCGCCCGGATTAGGTTCAGTTCCCGCAAGGCGCCCATCGTCCTGCCGCGCCCGACTGTGCGGAAGCTCTCGGGTGAGCGGGCGTAATTCTCAAGGCTGGCAAGTTGTTCAAGCACCGGGCCGGAGAGGGCGGACGCCATCCTGCCATCAGCGAATATCCAGCGCCCCCGACTATCATAATAGCCGGTGGAGGCACCGACATGCCAGCGCCGGTCAGCCCCGTAATAGCCGGGCTGGGCATCGGCGATCCAGTTTCCAGCTGGATCGCGATGACCGGCCTGTTCGCCCGCCATCCAGCGTCCCTGAGTATCGTAACGGCCGATCGTGGCGCCGGCGACCCATTGGCCGCGCTGGTCGTAATAGCCGCTGGCGCTGCCGGCGATCCACTGATTGTTGCTGTCATAATAGCCGTTGGACGACGACGGGATCCAGCGGTTCTGGCTATCGTAACTACCGCTCGGAGTGCCGTCGCCGCGCTGGGGAACCCAGTTGCCGCGCGTATCGTACTGGCCGTTCGGGGCGCCGATGACCCAGGCGTTGTTGCGATCGTAATATCCGGTCGAGCGCCGATCGGCGTCGGTATTGGCGTGCCACATCCCGCGCGTATCGTAGTAGCCATAGGCATTCGACCGCCCGTCGGGGGCCGTACGGGTGTTGCTCGCCATCCAGCGACCATCGGGATTGCGGTAGCCTTCGGCGGAGCCGGGGATCCAGTTGTCGTTGCGGTCATAATAACCATTGGCCGATGCCGGCACCCAGCCGCCCGACGCATAGGCGCCGCCACTGCCGCTCCTGGCGACCCAGCGGTTACCGTCATCGTAATAGCCATCGGGCGTACCATCGACCCATCGCCCGTCACGGTCATAGTAGCCGCGGGCGTCGTTTGCCGAGACCGCAGTCGCGTGCCAGCGGTTCTGTTCGTCGTAATAGCCATAGGCATGGCTGCAATCGCTGCTCGGCTTGGTTGCCTGGTTGCCGATCACCCCACCGACCCCAGCGCCGATGACCGTACCCAGCGTCTTGTCGCCGCGGCCTGCGATCACGTTGCCAAGGACCGCCCCGATGCCAGCACCGGCCACAGTTCCTACTACGCGGGTGGACCTCTGGCGTTCGCAGCTATCCTGCGCGTAAGCGATTGATGGAACAAGGGCTATGGCGGCGATGCTCGCCGTAAAAAGATGCCTACGCATGTGGATTGCTCCGGAAACGGCGGATGCACGTTCCTCACGGACACAACGTGCAGAACATTAATTAGTTTCCGATTCTGAATCACACTGCCCATTATTTGAATATTATCGCCTGACATAATCCATAATCTAATAAATCATTCGGATATTGACTAATGCACGATCGAAAAATTCGTGCCGCACCGCCCCCAAGGTTCGTCACCCCGTTTACCTGGTGCCTGCCCGCAGCAGGGAGGCAATGGCTTCGATCAGGCAAACCGGCGCGAAAGACTTCATCAGGCTATCGGCAACGCCCTGCGCCGGCCATTCGTGACTGCTCGCCCCGCTGACGTAGACCACAGGCAAGTTACCGACGCTGTTTCTTGCGAGGCGGGCAACATCCCAGCCGGTCATAGGGGAGCCGAGATTGATATCAGTGATCAGGCCGCTGATCTGGACCTGCGGATCACCCGGCATGAGTGCATGCCTGTTCGGCGCTGTCGGCGACGAGCAAGTCGAGACCACTACCCGCGAAGGCATCGAATACCATGGCCTGGATCAGGATTTCGTCCTGCACATAGAGCACGACAGGACACGGCGGCTGACCCATTTGGTCGGCTCTCGAATTCCGTCTCGGGGGCGCGAAGCGTCTGCAACTCGAACTACCTGTATCGCCCCAGTCGGGTGGTTGTTCCGGAAAGACCGGGGAATCAGCCGCTCAACTACAAATTGCAGGTTATCGCCACCTGAGTTCCGGGACCATTGTCGGAAATGGTCACCTTGGCCTGCAACTGCTTGGCAAGGGCGTTGACGATCCCGGTGCCAAGACCAGCCTTGGCTGGATCGAACCCCGCCACCAGCCCGACCCCGCTGTCGCTCACGGTCAGGCTCCAGCCGGTTGGGGCGGAGCGGTAGTCGACCTCGATCGTGCCCCCTCGCCCGTCTTCGGGGAAGGCGTGCTTCAGGCAATTGATGACAAGCTCGGTTACAATCAGGCCAAGGCTGACCGAAACGGCGCTGCTGGTCACCGTCGCATCGGTGTGCACGGTCAGCCGGATCGCCGCCGGATCGCCGATCATCGAAGCGCCGATGCTGCTGCACAAGTCGGTGAAATAGGGGCCGATGGCAACGTCGGTGGAGTCGCTGAGCGCAAGCTGGCGCTGCAGTGTGGCGACCGACATCACGCGGTTATGTGCATCACGCAGGTGCGTGCGGGTTTCCTCGGACTGCACACGACGCACGCTCTGCATCAGAACGCTGGCAATGATCTGGAGGCTGTTGGCGACACGGTGCTGCAGTTCGAGCCACAGCAGTTGCTTTTCCCTCACCAGATCGTCCTTGATCCGCTCGGCCTTGCGTGCCTCGGTAACGTCGCATACGGCCAGCGCGATATAGCGCTTTTCGCCGATAGGCAGATTGAGCAGGTGGGCGCTGAGTATAAGTTTCAGCGTCTCCTGTTTCTGTCGGACCAGGTCGATTTCGTATGATTCGATTGCCTCTCGACCGGCGACAACCGCATCCAGCAGCGAGCGTAACTGGGGGATGTTCCATTCACCATCGCCCAGTGCAAATATTGAGCGACCGATGGTGTGGCCAAGAGCAAGGGAAAAGGACCGGCAGAACGAACCGCTAGCGGCATGGATTTGTAGGTTCTCGTCCAGCAGGACCAGCGGAGTGGGTGAGGACATGACCAGCGCCATGCCAAGACTGCTGGTGGTATCGGGACGCAAAGGCGTGAGAAATTCCATGGCCGAAGCCTCAGAAGACCGGAGGCTCGCGCAGCGAAAGCCGTTTCCCGGGGAACCAGCGCCTACCTTCGGGCCGCCACCAGATCAGGGCCTTGCTTTAGCACGCCCGCGCTAGCGCCCCTAAACAAAATGAACGGTAGGGACAGTGCCGCCGGCCATCCTTAGCGCCGTTCGGCGCTTGCCAAAAGCTTGGCTGTATCAACGGCAGCTTTTGGCCTTGTCAGTGCTACAGCAGCCGTTTCGGACCGCCCAACCAATTGGTCGAAAGAATGCTGCCGATGTCGCGCGAAGCGTTATCCCGCGCGATGAAGCTGGCAATCGTCACAAGGTCTGCCTCCGCTGCGGGCGAAAACTCGAGGCGCATCACCTATTCTGCCGCGCTGCCGGCTATGCCCCGCGCTCAGCCTCGACGAAGGGCCGCGCGGGCGCGAAAGTTTACACTCGTCTGTAAACTCGCTCTGCGCGCCGTCGCTAAGTGCTTGATTTCTGGTAGCGGAGGAGGGACTCGAACCCCCGACACGCGGATTATGATTCCGCTGCTCTAACCGGCTGAGCTACTCCGCCCCGAAAGGGCTGCCCCCGCGGATTCGCTGGGCAGGCGCGGCCTCTAGCTTCACCGGCCCGCGCGGTCAACCATCTCTTTGCCCCTGAACGGGAAGATCCCGGCCGCTTCCCACGGACCGCCCAGGTAGAGGTGGAGACCGAGGCCGGTGAAGGTAAAGTCGCGGGCCGGAAAAGTGCCGGAAAGCTGCCGCTGGAGCGCCTTGGCCGCGGCGGGCTCGACCTTGTTCTGCACGGTGATGTGGAGGCGCGGCTCGTGCTGGTCCTGCACGGTGAGAGCGCCGTGGAAGTGCTCTGCAACCATGCTGCGAAGGCATAGCATCGCCGGGCTTTCCAGAGCCAGCGCCGTGCCGGTGCCGAGCGGCATCAGGGCGCCCGTCAGCCGGGCCGGAACCGGGGCATGGCGCGCGGCAATGGCCTTGAGCAGCGGCAGCAGTTCATCACGCAGCGAGGGCGCGAAGGCGTGGAACAGGGTGACATGGGCCTGCAGCTTGTTGCGCTCGGGCGGGAAGTGGGCGCGGCGCAGGCCGTCGGCCCAGGCGAAGAGGTCGCGCGGCAGTTCGGCCGTGACGATGAAGGGAGCCGGCCTGCTATCGGCCACCGGGCTGACCATTGCGCGATGTCATGGCCCGGTTCACTATCAGAGGCGGATGAATGGGGGAAAGACTATCCATGACCCGCTTTCGCATGATCAGCCTGGCATTTCTGGTGTGGAACCTGACCGGCGACGGCGCCTACCTCGCCCAGTCCAGCGCCGATCTGGATGCCCTCGCCCGGACCGATCCGATCACGGCCGATGCCTTTCGCGCCATGCCGTGGTGGGCGTGGAGCGCCTATGCCGCGGCGGTGTGGGGCGGGACGGCGGCGGCGATTGCCCTGCTGATGCGCCGCCGGCTGGCGGTGCCGCTGTTTGCGCTGGCGCTGGTGGCGGTCGTGATCCAGTTCGGCTGGACCTTCCTCGGCTATGGCCTGATCGCGAAGAAAGGAATCGGCACCGTGGCCTTTCCGCTGGTGATCGCGGTGATCGGCCTTGCCGAACTGGCCTATGCCCGCGCCCGCCGCGCGGACGGGACGCTGCGCTAGATCTCGCCCCGCGCGCGGCGGATGGCGAACCACTTGGCGACGTTGCGGTTGTGCTCGTCCAACGTGCCCGCGAAGGCGTGGCCGCCGGTACCGTCTGCCACCATGTAGAGCGCGTCGGTCTCGGCCGGGTTCAGCACGGCCTCGATCGAGGCGCGGCCCGGATTGGTGATCGGGCCCTTGGGCAGGCCAACCATCGAATAGGTGTTGTAGTCGTTCACCGCGGCGATCTCGGACTGGCGGATGCGGCGGCCGAGCGGCTTGCCCTTGGTGATCGGGTAGATGATCGTCGGATCGGCCTGAAGCATCATGCCCTTGCGCAGGCGGTTGGAATAGAGCCCCGCGACCATCGCCCGCTCTGACGGCTTGCCGGTTTCCTTTTCGACGATCGAGGCGAGGACGAGCGCTTCCTCCGGCGTTTTCGCCACGGTGCGGGGCGAGCGTTTGGCCCAGAGTTCCTTGAGCGTGCGCTGCATCGCCGCCTGCATCTGCAGGATCACGGCGCCGCGCGGCTCACCGATCGAGATTTCATAGGTGTCGGGCAGGACCGAGCCTTCTTCCGGCGCGGAAATGGTGCCGGTCAGGTCGCCTTGGGCCGCGAGCCGTTCCATGACCATGATCGAGGGCATGCCTTCGGGCACGGTGACGAAGCGGCGGATCACCTTCCCGCCCTGAAGGATGTCGAGCAGGGTGGACTGGCTGGCGCCCCCCGGCAGCAGGAACGACCCGGCCTTGATCGGCGCGCCGCCGCCGAAGATGCGGGCGCGCAGGCGGAAGGTCTGCGCCGAGGTTACAGCCCCCTTCTCCGCCAGCCGGTCGGCCACGGCGGCGAGGCTCGAGCCGCCGGGCACGATCAGTTCGGCGTCCTTGCCCAGCGGGCCGGGGGCGTACCAGCCGCCCACCAGCCACACCAGCGCGAGCGCCGCCGCGGCGAGCGCGATCAGCTTGCCGCGACGAAACACCGGATCAGATCTTCTTCACCACCACGCTGGCATTGGTGCCGCCAAAGCCGAACGAATTGTTCAGCGCGGCGCGCACTTCGCGCTTCTTGGCCGTGTGCGGCACGAGATCGACGCCCTCGGTACCCTCATCCGGATTGTCGAGGTTGAGGGTGGGCGGCACGATCTGGTCGCGGATGGCGAGAATGCAGAAGATCGTCTCCACCGCGCCGGCGCCGCCGAGCAGGTGGCCGATGGCGCTCTTGGTCGAGCTCATCGAGGCGCCGCCGAGATCATCGCCCAGCACGCGCTTGACCGCGGCCAGTTCGATGGTGTCGGCCATGGTCGAAGTGCCGTGGGCGTTGACATAGTCAATGTCGCCCGGCCCCATGCCCGCCTTCCTGAGCGCCATGCGCATGGAATTTTCCGCGCCCGCGCCGTCCGGATGCGGGGCGGTGACGTGATAGGCGTCGCCCGACAGGCCATAGCCCACCACTTCGGCGTAGATCTTCGCGCCGCGCGCCTTGGCGTGTTCGTATTCCTCAAGCACCACGATGCCCGCGCCCTCGCCCATGACGAAGCCGTCACGGTCCTTGTCGTAAGGGCGGCTGGCCTGCTCGGGCCGGTCGTTGAAGCTGCAGTTGAGCGCGCGGGCCTGGGCGAAGCCGGCGATCCCGATCGGGCAGACCGTGCCTTCGGCGCCGCCCGCCAGCATGATGTCGGCATCGTCGTCGCGGATCATCCGCGCGGCATCGCCGATCGAGTGGGCGCCGGTGGAGCAGGCGGTGACGACCGCGTGGTTCGGACCCATCAGGCCGTACTTGATCGAGACCTGACCCGAGATCAGGTTGATCAGGCGGCCGTGGACGAAGTGCGGCGAAACGCGGCCCGGGCCCTTTTCGGCAAGGATAAGCGATTCGCTTTCGATCCCCGGCAGGCCGCCGATGCCCGAACCGATCGAGCAGCCGGCCCGCAGGCGCATCGCGTCGTCCATGTCGGTGAGGCCCGCATCCTCGATCGCCTGACCCGCGGCATCGATGCCGTAGATGATGAAGGGATCGACCTGGCGCTGGACCTTGTGATCGACGCGCTTGTTCGGATCGAAGCCATATTCATGGTCAGCCGGCTTCACCTCGCAGGCGATCTTGCACTTCTGATCGCTGGCGTCGAACTTGGTGATCGGCCCCGCGCCGGACTTTCCAGCGATAAGGTTGGCCCAGACGGTTTCGACATCGGCCCCCAGCGGGGTGACAAGGCCAAGGCCGGTTACGACGACACGACGCATGCGATTGCTCCGGTTATTCTTGTTCGTTCCCGTAAACGCCCTGTGGAAAATGGCAATCCGCCGTGAAATGACAAGCGGTCCGACCGGATCGGCAGCAGATGGGCCCGGAAAGACAACAGGCCCAACCCGTTAAGGGCTGAGCCTGTCCGAACCCGGTCCGCTGCCAAGGCTGGCAGGTGTGAACGGGATATGGGGCCGATCAGCCCTTGTTGTCGTTGATGTACTTGATCGCGTCGGAGACGGTGCTGATCTTCTCGGCAGCATCGTCCGGGATCTCGACGCCGAACTCTTCCTCGAAGGCCATCACGAGCTCGACGATGTCGAGGCTGTCAGCGCCCAGATCGTCGATGAAGCTGGCATCTTCGGTGACCTTGTCAGCCTCGACGCCGAGGTGCTCGACCACAATCTTCTTAACCCGGTCGGCGGTGTCGCTCATGGATAGTCCTCTCGTGAACGGGAGATGAAAAACTCGGGTGTCGCCCTAATGCGCGGTTTGCCGCATGGCAAGAGGATCGCGGCCAAAAGCGCGGAGGGCTGGGGAAATTGCGTTGCCCCGCGCGGCGGCGCCCCTTGCCGGGCCACCCGGCGGCATGGCTCACACGCCGAAGGTGACTCGCCCTTCGGCGTCGACCTTCCACGCGGGATTCCAAGCGATTTCCCAGGCATGGCCATCGGGATCGGCGACATAGCCGCGCCAGCCGCCATGGGGCGGCGCATCGGCCGGGCGCAGGACATGGCCGCCATGCGCCGAGAGGTGGGCCAGCAGGGCATCGACCTCGTCCCGCCCCCCGACGTTGTGCGCGAGGGCGAAACCGCTGGAAGCGCCGTCCTCGCGCCTCAGATCTGCATTGAAGGGCGCCCCGAGCCAGAGGCCGAGGACGAAACCGTTCATCTGGTAGAACAAGACCTCGTCGTTCTCGAAGACCGGCACCCAGCCGAAGCCTTCGCCGTAGAACCGGCGCGAGCGGGCGAGGTCGGCGACCGACAGGGTGATGAGAGAGACGTGCTGGGCCATGGCGGGAGAATGCACGAAAGGCGGGGCGGTGCCAGTGCGATCAGCACCGGCTGCCCCTCCACCACGACGCCTGGGCCGCCGTGGTCCCCCTCCCCGTTTGCACTGCGTGAAAACGGGGAGGATCTTTTGTGGGGTCAGGCCTTGGGCGGTTCGACCACGCGCAGGTGGAGTTCGCGCATCTGGCGGGGTTCGGGCAGGCTGGGGGCGCCCATCAGCAGGTCTTCGGCGCGCTGGTTCATCGGGAACAGCGTGATTTCGCGCAGGTTCTGCGCGCCGCAGATCAGCATGACGATGCGGTCCACGCCCGCGGCCATGCCGCCGTGCGGCGGGGCCCCGTACTGGAAGGCGCGGTAGAGGCCGCCGAAGCGCTCCTCGACGTCTTCCTTGGTGAGACCGACCAGTTCGAAGGCCTTGACCATCGTTTCCGGGCTCTGGTTGCGGATCGAGCCCGAGGCGATCTCGAAGCCGTTGCAGACGAGATCGTATTGGAAGGCGTTGATCGTCAGCGGGTCCTGATGGGTCAGGGCCTCCATCCCGCCCTGCGGCATCGAGAAGGGGTTGTGGCTGAATTCGACCTTCTTGTTGTCCTCGTCCCACTCGTAGAACGGGAAATCGACGATCCAGCACAGCTTGAAGCAGTCCTGCTCGATCAAGCCGAGCTGTTCGCCGACGCGGGTGCGGGCGAGACCGGCGAGCTTGGCCGCCTGGTCTGCCTTGCCGGCGGCGAAGAACAGGCCGTCGTCAGCCCCGAGGCCAAGCTCGGCATAGAGCTTTTCCATGCCTTCGGTGCCGTGGTTCTTCGCGATCGGGCCGCCGAATTCGCCGCCCTTGCGGGTGACGTAGCCGAGCCCGGCATAGCCTTCGGCGCGGGCCCAGTCGTTCATCTCGTCGAAGAACTTGCGGCTCTTTTCCGCCGTGTTCGGCGCCGGGATGGCGCGGACCACGCCGCCCGAGCCGACGATCTTCTCGAACAGGCCGAAGCCGGAGGTCGTGAAGTGGGCGCCGACGTCGGAAATGAGCAGCGGATTGCGCAGGTCGGGCTTGTCCGAGCCGTACTTGAGGATCGATTCGGCATAGGGGATGCGCGGGAACTGCCCGGTCGGGGTCACCGAGCGGCCTTCGGCGAAGGCCTCGAACACGCCGCCGATCACCGGCTCCATCGTTTCCCAGACCTCTTCCTGGGTGACGAAGCTCATCTCGAGGTCGAGCTGGTAGAACTCGCCCGGCAGGCGGTCCGCCCGCGGGTCCTCGTCGCGGAAGCAGGGGGCGATCTGGAAGTAGCGGTCGAAACCGGCGACCATCAGCAGCTGCTTGTACTGCTGCGGGGCCTGCGGCAGCGCGTAGAACTTGCCGGGGTGGATGCGGCTCGGCACGAGGAAGTCGCGCGCGCCTTCGGGCGAGGAGGCGGTGAGGATCGGGGTCGAATATTCGGTGAAGCCGGCCGCTTCCATGCGGCGGCGCATGTCCGAGATGACCTTGGTGCGGCGCACGATGTTGGCGTGCAGCGTCTCGCGGCGCAGGTCGAGGAAGCGGTAGCGCAGGCGGATATCCTCGGGATATTCCTGCTCGCCAGCCACCGGCATCGGCAGTTCCTCGGCGCGGGAGAGCACCGTGGCCTCGCGGGCGTAAACCTCGATCGCGCCGGTCGGCAGGTTGGCGTTGACCGTGGCCGCGCTGCGCGCCTTGACCAAGCCGTCGATCGTGACGACGCTTTCGACGCGCAGCCCTTCGAGCAGCGGCAGGGCCGCGCTGTCAGCGTCGGCCACGATCTGGGTGATGCCGTAATGGTCGCGCAGGTCGACGAACAGGACGCCGCCGTGATCGCGCTTGCGGTGCACCCAGCCCGACAGCTTCACAGTCTCGCCGACGTTCGCGCTGGAAAGGCCGGCGCAGGTGTGTGAACGATAGGGATGCGCGGGCGAATGCATGACAACTCTTTCCTTTCGGCCCGCGATCGGGCACGGGGCAATTTGGGCGGCTAACAGGCGATGGCTGTCTATTTGTCAAGCCGCGGGCCCGCACGGGCCCATACAGAAGTGAACGATGAAAATACATCCTCTGATCACGACCACCGAAGCCCTCGCCGAGCTGTGCGAAAGGCTGACCAAGGCCGACTTCATCTGTGTCGACACCGAGTTCATGCGTGAGAACACGTACTGGCCGGAGCTGTGCCTGATCCAGATCGCCGATGTAAACGAGGCTGCGGCCGTCGATCCGATGGCGCCGGGCATCGACCTTACCCCGCTGCTCGACCTGCTGGTCGACAACGAGGAGGTGCTCAAGGTGTTCCATGCCGGCGGGCAGGACGTGGAAATCGTCTACAACCTGACCGGCAAGACGCCGCACCCGATCTTCGACACCCAGATCGCGATGATGGCGATCAGCCAGTCGGAACAGATCGGCTATTCCAACCTCGTCGAATCGTGGCTCGGCATCGCGGTCGACAAGGGCGCGCGGTTTACCGACTGGTCGCGCCGGCCGCTCGACGCGCGCCAGCTCGAATATGCGATCGGCGACGTCACGCACCTCGCCAAGATCTTTCCCCGCATGCTCAAGCGCCTGATCAAGACCGGGCGCGGCGAATGGCTCGATGCGGAAATGGAAAAGCTCGCCGATCCGGAGAACTACCGCAACGACCCGGGTGCGGCGTGGGAGCGCATCCGCGCCGCCGGGCGCAATCCCGCCATGCTCGGCCGCCTGCGCGCGATCGCGGCCTGGCGCGAATACGAGGCGCAGGACAAGAACATTCCGCGCGGCCGCATCGCCCGCGATGAAACGCTGGCCGACATCGCCAGCCACCCGCCCAAGCAGCAGGGCGACCTTGCCAAGGTGCGCGGGCTTTCGGCCGGGTGGAAGGATAACGAGATCGGCAAGCGCCTGATGAATACGCTCGCCAATGCCAAGCCCCTGACCGAGGACGAGATGCCCGCGCGCACCCCGCGCGGCGCCCCGCTGGGCAAGGAAGGAGCGCTGGTGGCCGACCTGCTCAAGCTGCTGCTCAAGATCCGGGCCCGCGAGATCGACGTGGCCGCAAGGCTGCTCGCCCGGTCGGACGACCTCGAACTGCTGGCCGCCGGGGTGCGCAAGAACCTGCCGCTGCTGGAAGGCTGGCGCTTCGAGCAATTCGGCCGCGACGCGCTGGAGCTGGTGGAGGGAAAGCTCGCCTTCGCCGTGCTGGGCGGCAGGCTGAAGATGACTCACATCGACGAGATCCACGGGGAAATGGGCGCCCGGGCCGACGCCGCCGCCGCCGAGGGCATTGATGAGCATCGCGGGCCGGACATCGCCATCTCGGTCGATGGCGAGCTGGTGGATGAGGCCCTGGCGGACGAAGCTTTGCTGGACGAAGGCGCTCCGGCAGCCGAAGCGGCCGGTGATGGGACCGAGGATCAGGCGGCCGAATGACCGTCTACCACCCCACGCTCAAGCAGCTGCAATATCTCGTCGCGCTGCACGAGCATGGGCATTTCGGGCGCGCCGCCGAGGCCAGCTTCGTTTCGCAGTCGACCCTCTCGGCCGGGCTGCGCGACCTTGAGACGCTGCTGGGCGTGGTGCTGGTCGAGCGGACCAAGCGAGCGGTGCGCTTTACCCCGCTGGGCAATGCCGTGGTCGCCAAGGCGCACCGCATCCTGCGCGAGGCCGAGGAACTGTCGGACCTCGTCCAGTCGAGCGGACAGCCGCTGACCGGGGAGATGCGGATGAGCGTGATCCCGACGATCGCGCCGTTCCTGCTGCCCCGGATGCTGCCGCGCCTGCGCCGCGAGCGGCCGAGCCTGAAACTCTACCTGCGCGAGGAAACCAGCGCGGCGGCGATCGAATCGCTGCACCACGGCCGGGCCGACTGCGTGCTGCTCGCCCTGCCCTACCCCACGGGAGAGGTGGAAAAGGAGACGATCGAGCTGGACGCGCTCTATGTCGCCTTTCCCAAGGACTCTTTTTCAGAAAAGCTTTGGCCGCGCGATCCGCCGGCGGAGGTCTCGCCCGACCTGATCGACGAGAACCGCCTGCTGCTGCTGGAAGACGGGCATTGCCTGCGCGAACATGCGCTGGCCGCCTGCAACCGCCCGGAACTGCGCGCCTCGGCAACGATGATCGGCACCAGCCTGCACACACTGGTGCAGATGGTCGACAATGGGCTGGGGCTGACCATGCTGCCGGAAATGGCGGTCGACGCCGGGATCCTCAACGGCACCGACGTGATCGCGCGGCCCTTGAAGTCGGACACGGCCAACCGCGAGATCGCGCTGGTCTGGCGCAAGAATTCGCCCCGGTCGGACGAGTTCAAGCTGCTGGCGGAAGAACTCAGGGCAGGCTGATCCACTCAATCAGTGAGCAAGTATGAAAGCCGCCCGATCACAAACAAATGCCTCCTTTTGGGTGCTGCTCGCGGCCCAAGTTGGAGTGAGTTTGTGGCCCGGGTCACCGAACTGGCTGGTCTTGTTTTTTTGCGCCCTGTCGGCAAGCGCGACGGCAGCCTTCATATGGTTATCGCGCCGCGCTCCAAGAGCGGTCGCCCCGAAGGAAGGCAACGACGCCTTTTTCATTTACGTATTGTTTGGACCACTTGCCTTGGCGTTGCGGGCAACGTTGCGTTTCGAAACAATCGACTGGGAAGTTCCCCTAGCTGTCTCGGTCATTGCCAGCCTACCAATTTCTTACTTGATATTTAAATTCGTTGGTCGGCCCAGAAACCACATGGTCACGACAATACTGTTCAGCATCCCTTTCTGCTTTATGGGCCCCGCCCCTTTGATCTGGTCGACAATGCATTTCACCAATGCCCTTGGGGTCGACCACCCAGATGTTATTTACCGCAGAGTGGTCACCGAACGTCACAAGCAAAGGACCAGCAAATCAGTCACTTATTCCGTAACGGTTGACCATCCCCTGGACTTAAGCGGGAGCACCCATTTCCGGATGGGCCCACAAGCATATGAGGCCATCGGGGTAGGCGACATCGCCTGCATAGAAGTGTTTTCAGGCCTGCTCCACATACGGTGGTATCACGCGGAACATTGCCCCGCGTGATAGCCGCAAGCGCGGCGCCCGTTTTTGTGAGGCCGTCAGCGCGGTGCGCGCGGGCCCTTTTTCGGATGATTGGCGTGGTAAGCACCGCGCGGCTTGCCTTCGCCGCGGGGGCCGTCCGGGCGCGGGCCCTTGCGGTGGGGCTGGGGCGGTGGGCCGCGGCGTTCGCGGGGGCCGTCGGAGTTCGAACGGTCGCGCCGATTCTCGCGGGCCATTTCGCGCGGGGCTTCGGCCGACTGCTCGATGCGGATGCCGCTTTCGTCCTCGGCATCGGGGTTCGAGGTGCGCTTGACCGCGTCGGCGAACTTGCGGGCAACGGCGTTGGGAACCTGGAAATAGGTCTCGTTCTGGCCGATGCGGATCGCGCCGATCTCGTTGCGGGTGATGTGGCCGCGGCGGCAGAGCAGCGGCAGGAGCCAGCGCGGATCGGCGTTCTGACGGCGGCCGATGTCCATGCGGAACCAGGCGACGTCGTCGAACCCTTCGCGCTTGACGGGGCCGCGCGGCTCGTCCTGCTCGGCCATGTCTTCCGGCTCGGGCAGCTTGGCGCGGTGGGCCTGGACGAGCGACAGGGCGATCTGCTCGGGCGAACGCTCGGCCAGCAGGCGCTGAACGAGATCGAGATCGCCCTCCCCGGCCTCGACCGGCTGAAGCAGGGCGGTGAGCATGCGCTCATTGTCCTGAGCGCGAATCGCCTCGGCGCTGGGCACCGGAACCCACTGGGCCTGGACCTGCGCCGAGCGCAGCATCATCTCGACCCGGCGGCGGCGCTGGTACGGCACGATCAGGACGGCCGTGCCCTTGCGCCCGGCGCGCCCGGTGCGGCCCGAGCGGTGCTGTAGCACCTCGGCATCGCGCGGCACCTCGACGTGGACGACGAGGCTGAGCGAGGGAATGTCGATCCCGCGCGCTGCGACGTCGGTGGCCACGCAGACCCGTGCCCGGCCGTCGCGGAGGGCCTGGAGGGCCTGGTTGCGCTCGTTCTGACTGTGCTCGCCCGAGAGGGCCACGGCAGCGAAGCCGCGCTCGACCAGGGTGGCGTGGAGGTGACGGACATTGTCGCGCGTGGCGCAGAACAGGATCGCCGTTTCCGCTTCGTGGAAGCGCAGCAGGTTGACCACGGCATGCTCGATCTCGGACGGCGAGACGGCGAGCGCCTGATAGGAAATATCGCCGTGGCCGCGTTCTTCGCTCACGGTCGAGATGCGCAGGGCGTCACGCTGGTAGCGCTTGGCCAGGGCCGCGATCGGCTTGGGCATGGTGGCCGAGAACAGCAGCGAGCGGCGGCCTTCCGGCGTGGCGTCGAGGATTTCCTCGAGATCCTCGCGGAAGCCCATGTCGAGCATCTCGTCCGCCTCGTCGAGCACGGCGAAGCGCAGGGCGGCAAGGTCGAGCGCGCCGCGCTCGAGATGATCGCGCAGGCGGCCCGGGGTGCCGACGACGATGTGGGCACCCTGATAGAGCGCGCGCCGTTCGACCGAGGGGTTCATCCCGCCGACGCAGGTGGTGATCCGGGCCCCGGCTTCGGCGAAGAGCCAGGTCAGCTCCTGGCTGACCTGCAGCGCCAATTCGCGCGTGGGGGCGATGACGAGGGCGAGCGGCGCGCCCGGCTGGCCGAGCTTGTCAGCCCCTCCGAGCAGGTCCTCGGCCATGGCGAGGCCGAAGGCGATGGTCTTGCCCGACCCGGTCTGGGCG
Organism: Novosphingobium flavum; assembly: GCF_014230315.1. GTDB lineage: Bacteria > Pseudomonadota > Alphaproteobacteria > Sphingomonadales > Sphingomonadaceae > Novosphingobium > Novosphingobium flavum. Next base: position 87,353 of record NZ_JACLAW010000010.1, read on the forward strand.
GAAACCAGCAGGTCGCGCCCGCGCGCCTGCTCTTCCAGCACGGCGGCCTGGACGGGGGTGGGCGCGGAATAGCCGCGTTGTTCGAGCGCACCGGCAAGGGCACGCGGCAGGGAAGTAAAGGGCATGCGACTCTATCTTGGCAAGGCCTGCGCGAAACGGTTCCGCGCGGGGAAATGGCAGAAATCCGGCCTGAAGTCCGGAAAAGGCGGGCGTATACACACCCGCGAACCGGCCGCCCCTAGCAGAGCCGGCGGCAAAGCGCCATGCTGCAAAGCAAAAGAGCGGCGCGCGCCCTCAATCCATGTGCTTGAGGCCGACCCTCAGATAGTCCCAGCCGGTGATCACGGTCAGCGCGGCGGCGGCCCACAGCGTGGTGAGGCCCACCGTGTGCGGCAGGTTCACGGTCAGCCCCAGCAGGGTGACGTTCCACCACGGCGCGCCCTTGCCGAGGATCAGGGCGCCGAGGCAGATGATCTGGAAAGTGGTCTTCCACTTGGCCAGCTTCGACACCGGGACCGAGACCTGGATCCCGCCGAGAAATTCGCGCAGGCCCGAAACCGCGATCTCGCGCAGCAGGATCACGAGGCCGGCGATCACGTGCATGTCGCCCACATAGGGCCCGCGCAGGACGCCTTGCGCCGCGAGGACGAGGATCACGGCGGCGACCATGATCTTGTCCGCGATCGGATCGAGGAAAATGCCGAGCCGGGAGACCGCTCCCTGGGCGCGGGCAAGGTACCCGTCGAAATAGTCGGTGACGCCCATCAGGCTGTAGACCGCGAAAGCGGCGAGATAGCCCGCCTCCCAGCCCGGCCACCACAGCAGGAACACCAGCACCGGCACCGTGACGATGCGCGACAGGGTGAGGATGTTGGGCAGGGTCAGCATGTCTGGTCCGTCGCTAGCCGTTTGCCCCCCGCCCTGTCGAGCCTTGCGTACGATGTTACCGGCCACGGTATCGGGCAAGTCACGGCCGCGTCACGCAAAAGACTTGTTCCGGGAGCATTCGCCGCTAGGGTCCCGCGCCGGGGCAGGCTGCCGATACAGGAATACATGACGACTTCGACTCACCTGTTGCACAGGCGGCGCTTCCTGCCGCTGTTCGTCACCCAGCTGCTCGGCGCTTTCAACGACAACCTGTTCAAGAACGCCATGGTGCTGCACGTGGTGTACAGCCTGTACAATTCCGAGAGCGCGGAAGCCGCGTTCAGCGGAATCGCCTCGGCCCTGTTCATCATTCCCTTCGTGCTGCTCTCGGCCCTGTCGGGCCAGTTGGCCGACATGCGCGACAAGGCCCGGATCATCCGGCTGGTCAAGCTGGCCGAAATCCCGATCATGATCACCGGCGGGGCGGGTCTGATCCTGGCCTGGCGCGGGCTGGCGGTGGAAGAGGCGGCGATCCCGCTGATGCTGGCGGCGCTGTTCGCGATGGGAGTCCATTCCACCTTCTTCGGCCCGATCAAGTACGCGATCCTGCCGCAGCACCTGCGCGAGGACGAAGTGCTGGCCGGGACCGGGCTGGTCGAGGCCGGGACCTATGTGGCGATCCTTGCCGGCACGATCCTGGCAGGCTGGATTCCCGTGCAATGGGCGGCCGTCGGCGTCGTGGTGACCGCGCTGCTGGGCTATGCCGCCGGCCGATTCGTGCCCCCGGCCCCGCCCCAGGCCGCGCAGCAGCCGCTCGACTATCATTTCGTGCGCGCCTCGATCACCCTCGTGCGCAATACGATGCACGACCGGCGGGTGTTCCTCGCGATCCTGTCGATCAGCTTCTTCTGGTCGGTCGGGACGATCCTGTTCATCCAGTTCCCGCCGCTCGCCAAGAACGTGCTCTCCGCCAGCAAGGAAGTGTCCAGCCTGTTCCTGGTGATGTTCTCGGTCGGGGTGGCGCTCGGCTCGATGTCGATCAATGCCCTGCTCAAGGGCAGGGTTTCCGCCCGCTATGCGCCGCCGGCCGTGTTGGCGATGGGGCTGTTCGTGATCGCGTTCTGGTTCCTCTGCACGCGCTGGGGCACACCGGCACCGGGCCGCCAACTGATGGACGTGGGCACGTTCCTCGCCCAGCCGCTGGCGATCCCGCTGCTGCTCTCGCTGCTCGGCATCGCCGTGGCGGGGGGCATGTTCGTCGTGCCGCTCTATGCCTTCCTCACCACTTTCGTCGACAAGTCGCAGACCGCGCGGACCATCGCGGCCAACAACATCGTCAATTCAGGGGCGATGGTCGGCGGCGCGCTGGTGGCGATGGGGCTGAGCGCGCTGGGGGTGGCGATCGTCAGCCAGCTGCTGCTGAGTGCGGCGCTCTGCGTGATCTCGGCGCTGCTGGGGCGGATGCTGCACTGCTGCGAGTGCCGCCGGCGCTGAGCGCCAAGCTGCTAGCTCAGCCAGGCCGAGGCGGCGATGAAGCAGGCGGTATAGGCCAGCAGGAAATCGCGCAGGTCCTGCGCGGTGAATGGGAGGCGGCGGCGGACCGTGGGTGCCTGAGCCTCGGCCTCCAGCGCGGCTCTTTCCTCAGCCTTAGCCTCGGCGGCGGCCATCCGCGCCTGCACTTCCGGCTCGTAGCGCGGCAGGCGGCGCAGCACCCGCTGCGGCAGGGCGGCGCGGAACGGGTGATTGGCGGTGCCGAAGGTCAGGGTGGTCATGGTGAGGAAATTAACAAATCCTTCACCTTGTTCCAGAGCCCGCCGCGCGCGCATTTCAGCCCATCCCGTTTCGGAACAGGATTCCCGCAAGCCTTTCCGTCCGGGGTGCGCCTGCGGCCCAAAATGCAATCGCCGGAAGGGTCAGCCCCTCCCGGCGATCGTCCTCTCAACCGTTAACCGGTTGTATTTCAGGCGGTGACAGGCGCCGTCTTGATCGTGGAGCCGGCGTAGATCGCGTCGATCGCCTCGCCGAGAGCGGCATCGAATTCGGCGTCGCTCATCTGGAAGCGCAGATCATCGAGCAAGGCGCGGCTGAAGCTGGCGATGATCCCGGCGTTCTTCGCCAGTTCCACGCAGGCCTCGGGGCGCTTGTAGCCGCCCGACAGCGCGACGACGCGCAGCACCCTGGGGTGCGAGACGAGCGGATCGAAGGTGCCCGGCACGATCGGCAGCGAGAGCTTGAGCATGACCTGCGTCCCCTCGGGCAGGGCCTCAAGGTTCTTGAGGATCTCGTCACGCAGGATCGCGTCGCACTCGGCGCGGGTCTCGCTCTTGATGTTCACTTCGGGCTCGATCATCGGCATCATGCCGTGCGCGAGCACCTGCTTGCCGACCTCGAACTGCTGGGCGACGACCGCCGCGATCCCTTCGCGGTTGGCCGAGTTGATCACCGAGCGCTCCTTGGTGCCGTAGACGCCGAGCGCGCTGGCCTTGGTCAGCAGGGCATCGAGCTCGGGCATCGGCTTCATCAGCTGGACGCCGTTGACCTCGTCCTCCAGCCCCTTGTCGATCTTGATGAAGGGCACCACGCCCTTCTCGATCAGGGCCTGCGGAACCGGCTTGCCATCGACCGAACCGTCCATCGTCCGCTCGAACAGGATCGCGCCGATCACCTTGTCGCCGTTGAACACGGCCGAGCGGATGATCCGGCAGCGCATGTCATGGATCAGGCCGAACATGTCCTCTTCGGTGGTCCATGCCCCATCCTCGATGCCGTAACCCTTGAGCGCCTTGGGCGTGGAGCCGCCCGACTGGTCCAGCGCGGCGATGAAGCCGTTGCCTGCAGCCATCTTGGCGGTCATCTCGGAGATCTGCATCGTGTCGGTCCTGCCCTCTTTTCGCGGCGCCGCCGGCCCTGCCCGGCGCCTGTGCATACGTATGTGGACGGCTGCATAGCAGATAAATCCTGCGCTGCAACAAGCTGCGACATGATTACACCGAATCGCCGGCGGGAACAGGTGCGAAGACGAATTTGCGGTCGAGCCGGTACTTGACCACGTAACCGACCGCGAGGCCGAGAACGGCGCCAGCCTCGCGCCAGGCGTCCGTCCGCCCCGCCAGCCAGAACACCGTTTCGCTGCCCCAGAAGATCGCCGTGGTGAACAGGCCGAAGAAGGCATAGCGCCCGAATTTCGCGCCATGGGCCTTTGCGCCGCGCGCGCGGTCGAAGAAGATCCAGTGCTTGTCGAGGACGTACTTGGTGACGAGCCCGGCAATGGTCCCCACCCCGATCGCGGCGGCAAAGACCGGCGCGGCGTGGCCGCCGAGCAGGATCACGCGCTGGACACCGAGGTTCACCAGCGTCGCCAGCGCGGCGAAGGCGCAATAGCGCGTGACGAGCGCGGTAAGGCTGAGGCCGCCGCGCCCGCTCAAGCTCAGGCCTCCAGCGCCTTCACGCCGGGCAGTTCCTTGCCCTCCATCCATTCGAGGAAGGCGCCGCCGGCGGTGGAGATATAGGAGAAATCGGCCGAGACCCCGGCGTGGTTGAGCGCGGCGACCGTATCGCCGCCGCCCGCGACCGAGACCAGCGAGCCTTCAGCGGTGAGCGCGGCAGCGGTGCGGGCGAGCGCAACCGTGGCCTGATCGAAGGGCGCCATCTCGAAGGCCCCGAGCGGACCGTTCCAGACCAGCGTCTTGCAGGTCTTGAGCACGTCGCCGAGCGCTTCGACCGCCTGCGGGCCGACATCGAGGATCATCTCGTCGGCCGCGACTTCATGGACGTTGCAGGTGCGCACCGACGGCGGGTTGGCGGCGAATTCCTTCGACACCACGACGTCGTAGGGCAGGTGCACGGTGCAGCCCGAGGCATCGGCCTTGTCGAGGATCGCCTCGGCCGTGGCGGCGAGGTCGTGCTCGCACAGACTCTTGCCGACGTCGACCCCGCGGGCGGCGAGAAAGGTGTTCGCCATGCCGCCGCCGATGATCAGGTGATCGACCTGGGTGACGAGGTGGGTCAGCACGTCGAGCTTGGACGAGACCTTGGCCCCGCCGACCACGGCCGCGACCGGGCGCTCCGGCTTGCCCAGCGCCTTTTCCAGCGCTTCCAGTTCGGACTGCATCGAACGCCCGGCATAGGCGGGCAGGACGTGGGCCAGGCCTTCGGTGCTGGCATGGGCACGGTGCGCGGCGGAGAAGGCGTCGTTGACGTAGAAGTCCCCGTTTGCGGCGATGGCCTTGACCAGTTCGGGGTCGTTCTTTTCCTCACCCTTCCAGAAGCGGGTGTTTTCCAGCACGGCGATGTCGCCGGCGCGCAGGATGCCGATCGACTGGGCCACGACCGGCCCGGCAATCTCGGGCACGAACATCACTTCCTTGCCCAGGACCTGCTGCAGACAATCGACCACCATAGAAAGCGACTGGGTCGAGACCCGCTCGCCCTTGGGGCGGCCGAAGTGGGCGAGGAGCAGCACCTTGGCGCCCTTGCCGGCCAGTTCGAGGATGGTCGGCGCGGCGGCGCGCACGCGGGTATCGTCGGTCACGGCCCCGTCCTGCATCGGCAGGTTGAGATCGACGCGAACCAGCGCGACCTTGCCGGTCACATCGCCCAGATCGTCCAGCTTCTTGAAGGCGCTCATTGCTCGATCCTCACTTCGTCCCCGACGGCAATCGCGCCGTCCTGTATGACCCGGCCCAGCACCCCGCCCCGCCAGTCCGGCAGCAGCGCGGCCTTCAGGCCCGGCGCAATTTCCTCCATGCGGCTGCACGGATCGCATTCGCAGGTCGTCTCGATGCGCAGGTCCGCCCCGATGGCGATGATCCGCCCCGCTTCGCGCGGGAGCCGCAGGCCGGTGACAAGCAGGTTGGCCCGCCGTTCCTGCCACGGCACCACGACGCCCAGCTCGGCGAGCGCGGCTTCCCAGGACTCCGCCTCGATCAGCGAGACCTGCCGCCGCCCGGACTTGCCGGGCCGGATGGCTCCGCGAAAATCGCCGTGCAGGCCCTCTTCGCGGTTGACCTTGACCCGGTCGAGCACCTGCATGGGTCCGCGCGGCCGATCATGCCGCGCGATCCCAGCAAGGTGCCCGATCAGGTTCATGGCCTCAGAACAGCTTGCCCATCGCGCCGGCCGTGTCGACCATGCGGTTGGAGAAGCCCCACTCGTTGTCGTACCAGCTGAGCACGCGCACCAGCTTGCCTTCGAGCACGGTCGTTTCCAGCGCGTCGATGGTCGACGAGTGCGAATCGTGGTTGAAGTCGATCGAGACCAGCGGCTCCTCGGTATAGCCGAGCACGCCCTTGAGCGGGCCTTCGGCTGCCGCCTTGAGCAGGGCGTTGACTTCCTCGGCCGTGGTGTCGCGCTGCGGCACGAAGGTCAGGTCGACCACCGAGACGTTGGGCGTGGGCACGCGGATCGACGAACCATCGAGCTTGCCCTTCAGTTCGGGCAGGACCTCGCCCACGGCCACGGCGGCGCCGGTGCTGGTGGGGATCATGTTCATCGCGGCGGCGCGGGCGCGGCGCGGATCGGAGTGGATCTGGTCGAGGATCTTCTGGTCGTTGGTGTAGGAGTGGATCGTGGTCATCAGGCCGCGCTCGATCCCGATCGCTTCGTGCAGGACCTTGGCGAAGGGCGCCAGGCAGTTGGTGGTGCACGAGGCGTTCGATACGATCTTGTGATCGGCGGTCAGCTTGTCGTTGTTCACGCCGAAGACGACCGTGAGATCGACGTTCTTGGCCGGGGCCGAGATCAGGACGCGCTTGGCGCCGGCATCGATGTGCTTCTGGCCGCCATCGCGGTTGGTGAAGAAGCCGGTGCATTCCAGGGCGATGTCGACGCCGTTGGCGGCGTGCGGCAGGTTGGCCGGATCACGCTCGGCGGTGACCTGGATGCGCTTGCCGTCGATGATCAGGTCGTTGCCGTCAACTTCCACGGTGCCCGGATAGGCGCCGTGCACGCTGTCGCGCTTGAACAGCAGGGCGTTCGCCTTGGCGTCGGCCAGATCGTTGATCGAGACGAGTTCAAGGCCGCAATCCGGCCGTTCGAGAATGGCGCGGGCCACATTACGCCCGATACGCCCGAAACCGTTGATCGCAACCTTCGTCGCCATGTTCTCACTCCTGCCTTTTTTAGTTCAGGCGCTCCAGCACCTGGGGAACGATCTTCTCTACCGAGAAGCCGAAATGATCGAACAGCACTTCGGCCGGGGCCGATGCGCCGAAGCGGTCGAGACCGATGGTGAGGCCGTCGCCGACGTACTTCTGCCAGCCCAGCGTCACGCCCGCCTCGATCGAAACCTTGAGCACGCCCGCCGGCAGCACGTCTGCGCGGTAAGCCGCATCCTGCGCGTCGAACAGTTCCCAGCTCGGCATCGAGACGACGTCGGCGCCCACGCCCTGCCCTTCGAGGGCCTTGGCGACGCTCACCGCCAGTTCGACTTCCGAGCCGGTGGCGAGCAGCACGACCTTGCGCGCGGCCTCGGCCGCCATGAGGCGATAGGCGCCCTTGGCGCTCTTCATTTCGGTGTCCGAACGCAGCGGCGCGAGGTTCTGGCGGGTGAGGATCAGCGCCGAGGGGCGGTCCTTGGACTGGAGGGCCAGTTCCCAGGCTTCCGCCGTTTCGATTGCGTCGGCCGGGCGGAACACGTTGAGCCCCGGGATCATGCGCAGGCTCATCACCTGCTCGACCGGCTGGTGAGTCGGCCCATCTTCGCCGAGGCCGATCGAATCGTGGGTCAGCACGTAGATCGCGCGGGTCCGCTGCAGCGCCGACATGCGGATCGCGTTGCGGGCATAGTCGGAGAAGATCAGGAAGGTGCCGCCGTAGGGAATGACCCCGCCGTGCAGCGCCATGCCGTTCATCGCGGCCGACATGCCGAATTCGCGGATGCCATAATAGACATAACGCCCGGCATAGTCCGCCGCCGTCAGGGGCCCGGTCGACTTGGTCTTGGTATTGTTCGAGCCGGTAAGGTCGGCCGAACCGCCGATCATCTCGGGCACGGCCGCGGTCAGCGCTTCGAGCACCATTTCGCTCGACTTGCGGGTGGCGACCTTCGGCTTGCTCTCGGCAATGCCGGCGGCATAGGCGGCAAAGCCGGTGTCTTCCGGCAGTTCACCGGCCATGCGGCGGGCAAGTTCAGCGCCCTTATCCGAAGCGGCGGCGCGGGCTTCCCACGTGGCGCGGGCCTCTGCGCCCTTGGCGCCGAGCGAGCGCCAGTCAGCCAGGATTTCGGCGGGGACTTCGAACGGAGCGGCGGTCCAGCCGAGGTATTCGCGGGCGGCGGCAATCTCGTCGGCGCCGAGCGGCGAGCCGTGGACGTTGTGCCCGCCCTGCTTGTTGGGCGCACCCTTGCCGATCACCGTGCGGCAGGCGACCAGCGACGGGCGCGGATCGGCCTGAGCCTCTGCCAGCGCGCGGGCGATGTCGGCGAAATCATGACCGTCGCAGCTGACCGTGTGCCAGCCGCTGGCGGCGTAGCGGCCGAGGATGTCCTCGCTGGTCGACAGCGAGGTATCGCCGTCGATCGTGATCTTGTTGTCGTCCCACAGCACATTGAGGCGGCCGAGCTTCAGCGTACCGGCCAGGCCCACGGCCTCGTGGTTGATGCCTTCCATCAGGCAGCCGTCGCCGGCGATCACCCAAGTGGCGTGATCGACGAGGTCGTTGCCGAAAGTGGCGTTGAGGTGCCGTTCGGCCAGCGCCATGCCGACGGCCATGGCGAAACCCTGCCCCAGCGGGCCGGTGGTGCATTCCACGCCGTCGATCAGGAAGTTTTCCGGGTGGCCGGCGCAGACCGAATCGATCTGGCGGAACTTGCGGATGTCTTCGATCGTCGGCGAATCGTAGCCGGTCAGCCACAGCAGCGAGTAGATCAGCATCGAGCCGTGGCCGGCCGAGAGCACGAAACGGTCACGGTCCGACCACCTGGGCGCGGCAGGATCGAACTTCAGGAACTGGCTGAACAGCACGGTCGCCACGTCGGCCATGCCCATCGGCATTCCGGGGTGGCCGCTGTTCGCCGCCTGGACCGCGTCCATCGAAAGGGCGCGAATGGCGTTGGCCATGGGCCCCAGGCGGGCCGGGTCGATGCTCATGCTTGATTCCTCCGGAGGCGCCAACGCGCTCGCGATTCGTATTGGGGGCCCTTTCGCGGACGTGCTGCGGCGCGTCAAGCATCGCGCCTGCTATCCATACGGTTGCAAGCGGCCTGATCGCCCCGCGGTTGACGGCGGCGCGATTTACGCTAGCCCATCGCGGATGAGCGGCGAACGAACCCAGCAGGCGCTGGCCCGCATAGAAGCGGCCCTCGCGCGCATCGAACAAGCCGGCAGCGCGGCCGAGGCGGCGTCGGTGGAAGCCGCTCGCCGCCACGAAGTCCTGCGCAGCGCCGTGAGCGAGACCCTGCGCGACCTCGACATCCTGATTGGGGAGCAGGGCCGATGAGCAATGTCAGCCTGCACATCGGTGGGCGCGGCTTCACCGTCGCCTGCGCCGAGGGCGAGGAAGCCCACATTGCCGAGCTCGGCCGGATGATCGACGCCAAGCTCCACGCCATGGGCGGCGCTGCCGGGCAGAGCGAGACCCGCGTCCTGCTCTTCGCCGCCCTGCTCCTGGCCGACGAGCTTCACGAGGCGAAGAACGGCCCCGGTGCGCCCCCTCCGCCCCCGCCGCCGCCCGAGCCGAAGGAAGACCTCGCCCTCGCCGAAGCGCTGGAAGAAATCGCCCGGCGGCTGGAAAATTGTGCGTCACACCTTGAGCAGTTGGCCACGGACGCCTAAATTGGTTCGCGACGGGGTCTGCCCGGTACGAGCCGTTTGAATATCCCTGAGGCTATAAGCAATCCATGGGGGCTGTCCCTGTCCGGACCCTGGTCCGGAATAAACGGTTCCCACCTGACGTTAAGGCGTCAGAGGATTTCCCGGCAACGGCCCACGGTGGTCCCGTCACTTTTCTTGTTTGGTACGGAAAGCCCATCGGGGCTTTCCTTTGCGGCACCGGCGAGTCTTTTGTCAGGTGCGCCCCCGACATCCGTCGAGGGCTTGCGGCACCGGCCCGCTCCCCCGGCCCAACCACCCAGATTTTACCGTAGGCGGTCGGGCCGGGGGAGCGGGCCGGTGCCGGGCTACTTCAGATCAAGTCCGCTCGGCCTGAGCTTGTCGAACACTGCGCTCCGGCCTAGGCCCCTCGGGATGGACGAGAAACACAAGCTCCGCGCCCGCATGAGGGCAGAGCGGCAGGCTCATGTCGCGGCCCTGCCCGTCGCCACGCGCGCGCTAATCCTGCTGCGCCCGCCCGCGCCGCTCGTCGCTCGCATCCCCGAAGGGGCGGTGGTCGGCCTTTATCATGCCAATGCCAACGAGGCGCCGACCGCCGGCTATGCCCGCTGGTTCTACGAGAACGGCCGCCGCATCGCCCTGCCGTGGTTTGCCGGGCGCGAGGCGCCGATGCAGTTTCGCGAATGGACCGATCCGTTCGAGGGCTCCGACCTCGAAGCCGGCCCGTGGGGCGCGATGCAGCCTGCGGAAGACGCCGCTGAACTGGTGCCCGACGTCGCCTTCGTCCCCCTGCTCGGCTTCACCGCCGACGGCCACCGGCTGGGTCAGGGCGGCGGGCATTACGACCGCTGGCTGGCCGCCAACCCGGCCGCCGTGCCGATCGGTCTCGCCTGGGACGTGCAGCGCCTCGAATCGCTCCCGCTCGAAGATCACGACCGGCCGCTCGCCGCCGTCGTCACCCCGACCCGAATCTATGAGGACCTTGCCTGATGCGCCGCGAACCCACCTGGCGAATCCCGGTTGGCGTGATCGGACTGGTCGCGGGCCTGGCGCTCTATGGCTATGCCCTCGCGTGGCTGCTGCCGCCGCTGATCGGCACCTGGCCTGCCCTGCTCCAGGCCCCGATCTATATCGTGCTTGGCGTGATCTGGCTGCTGCCGCTCAGGCGCTTCCTGATCTGGATGGAAACCGGCCGCTGGGGCTGAGCGCACCGCTCGGCCGCCCAGACCCGGAAACGAAAAAAGGCGCCGTTTCCGGCGCCTTTTTCTACACCTCTCTGGGAGAGAAATCCCCCGAGTGGCGCGAGTGACGGGGCTCGAACCCGCGACCTCCGGCGTGACAGGCCGGCACTCTAACCAACTGAGCTACACCCGCGTTCCCCTCGGGGAGCCGCGCCACTAGGCCAGCGCGCCGGGGCTGTCAACACTCGAAAAAAGCATTTCTGCAACAGCGGCAATTTCATGGTTAACCACGCCATTAACCAAACCTTGGGATCTTCCCGCGATACCTGCCCGCGTCCCGCAAGGACGCAAGAGGCAGGGGGATTCACGACATGAAGACAGCGCTCGTCATCGCCGCCATGGCACTGACCGCATCGACCCCGCCAGTCCTTGCCGCGCCGCGCGTAGCGCTCGCCAGTGACGTCTTCGTTGAACGCCAGGCTGATTCGGGCCGGGTGCTCCAGCCCGCATCGCGGCTTCGCCCGGGTGACCGGGTGGTGACCATCGTGACCTGGAAGCGGGCCGCGCCCGGCGGTGGCCAGTTCACCGTGACCAATCCCCTGCCCCGCGCGCTTCAGTTCGAAGAGAGCGCGGACGACAGCCAGGACGTCTCGGTCGACGGAGGCCGCACCTGGGGCAAGATCGGCAGCCTGCGGGTCGGCGGGCGCCTTGCCGTGCCCGAGGACGTTACTCACGTGCGCTGGCGCGTGGCCACCCCCGCGCCGGAGGGCCGCATCGCCTACAGCGCGATCGTCCGCTAAACGGCGACGGGTGCCGCGATGTGCGCCGCCGGGGCATAGCCGGTCACGGCAAAGTCCTCGATCCGGTAGTCGAAGATCGATTCGGGCCTGCGTCCGATCTCCAGCCGGGGCGAACCCTCTGGCAGCCGCGCCAGCTGCTGTTCGACCAGTTCGGCGTGGTTGAGATAGAGATGCACGTCGCCCCCCATCCATACCAGCTCACCGGGCTCGAGGTCGCACTGCTGGGCCAGCATCCGGATGAACAGGGCTCCGCCCCACAGGTTGAACGGCAGGCCCAGCGCGACGTCGCAGCTGCGCTGGTAGACGAGGCCCGAGAGCCGGCCATCGGCGACATGGAACTGGTAGGTCTTGTGGCAGGGCGGCAGGGCCATGGCATCAAGCTCGGCCACGTTCCACCCTTCGACGATGTGGCGGCGGCTGCCGGGATTGGTCCGCAGCGAGCGGACCAACTCTGCCACCTGGTTGACCCCGCGCTCACGCTTGCGGAACAGCGCGCCCGCACCGTCGCTTCCCGCCGAATCATAGACCGGCCAGTCAGTCCATTGCTTGCCGTAGACCGGGCCGAGATCGCCCCATTGCCCGGCAAAGGCGGCATCGGCCACGATCCGCGCCGAAAAATCTGCGCGCGAAATATCCTCGCCGGTCTCGCGGCGGTAGCGATCGAGGGGCCAGTCGGTCCAGATTTCCACCCCCTGCGCGCAGAGCGGGCGGATATTGGTCTCGCCGGTGAGGAACCAGAGGAATTCGCGCGTGGCGGTCTTCCAGTAGACCCGCTTGGTGGTGAGCAGCGGCACCTGCCCGCCGGACAGGTCGAAGCGCAGCTCGGCCCCGAAGACCGAGCGCGTACCGATTCCGGTGCGATCGGTCCGCTCGTCGCCGCTGGTCCAGATTCGCCGCATCAGGTCGAGATATTGCTGCTCGTAATGCATGGCCTGACCCTACCGCCGCCCGGCCCGATTCCACAACCGCGCGTTCCGTTTGCTGTGGACAGCCAAAACGGTAGCCGTTTGCCGTGGACGGCAGCGAAAGCCGCCATTTGCCGCCCACGGCAAAGAAAGTGGATTGAGCGCTTGCCACCTGCCGGAACGCTGACTATAGGCGCGCTCCTGCCTTGCCCCACCGAACGGTCGGGGCTCCGGTCGGGGAGTAGCTCAGCCTGGTAGAGCACTGTCTTCGGGAGGCAGGGGCCGGAGGTTCGAATCCTCTCTCCCCGACCACACTTCTTTCATTTCAGCTTCAGAAACGCCCCTCGGGGGGCCCGGCGCGCGCCGTGCAGGGGAGCAGGCAGTGATCGCACTTTCCCGATCTTTCGGCTCCCGCCGCCTCGACAATGCCCTGCTGCTCATCCTGCCTCTGGCGGCGATGTTGCCGCTGCTGCTCTCGGGCGTCCTCGCCCTGAACGATCTGGGCGCCCATGTCGGGCGCTTCGCCGTCCAGCTCGATGGCGGGGCGAGCCCGGAACTGCGGCAATGGTATTCGTTCCGGTGGGCGCTGATCCCCAACCTCGGCATTGATCTGCTGGTGGCCGGCCTTGGCCCGGTCGTCGGCCTGGAGCGGGCCGTATGGCTGTCGGTCATGGCCATTCCGGCCCTGCACACGGCGGGAGTCCTGCTGCTCTCGCGCGCCGTCCATGGCCGCATCGTGCCCGGCGCGATCCTTGCGGTGCCGCTGGGCTATTCGCAGGTCCTCCACTTCGGTTTCGTGAACTACGCCCTGTCGGCGGCGCTCGCCTTGCTGGCCCTGGCGCTGTGGATCACGCTGGGCGACCGGGGCATGGTCCGGTCGAGGTGGCTGCTGTTCGTACCGATCGGGCAGGTGCTGTGGATCTGCCACTTGTCCGGCTGGGCCGCCTTCTGCGTGATGGCGGCCGCGGAGGCGCTGGTGCGCGAGCGCGACAGCGGGAGCGATCCCGGCCGGGCACTGGTCCACGCGGGGATCGCGGTGCTGCCGCTGGCTGGCGGCCCCCTGCTGGGCATGCTGCTTGGCCCGCACAACGTTGCCAGTGCGGGCGAACTGGCAACGCTTTCGTCCAAGGCGCTATGGCTGAAACTGGTCCTGTGGGACCGCTGGCCGTGGTGGGACATGGCCTCGGCCGCTCTCATGACCGTGTTCATCGTCTGGTCGTGGGTCTCCCCGTCGTTCCATCGCCATCGCGGCCTCGCCTTCGCAGGCATCCTGCTGAGCGCGGCCTATCTGATGCTGCCTTTCGGAATTCGCGGGTCGTTCTATGCGGACATGCGGCTGCTGCCGCTCACGCTGTCGATCCTGCTGGTCGCGGCGCGGCCGGCCGAACGGTTGGCGGCGCGGACAGCCGCCGCGATCATGCTGGCCGCACTGGCCTTTGCCGGCGCCCGCATTGCCGGCAATGCCGCCAGCCATCACCTCTGGGCGGAGAAGATCAACCGCTCGCTGAGTCTGCTGGATGCGGTGCCGCGCGGTTCGCAGATGGTGAACCTCTACGTCATGCCCTGCGGCGCCGAAGACATCACCAACGGAGAGCGGCGCGCGCATATCGGTGGCTATGCGCTGGCGCGCCGCCATGCCTTCGACAATGGCCAGTTCATCCTGCCGGGCGGGCAATTGCTATCCGTGCACAATCCGGCGGCGGGCGAATTCGCGCGCAGCGACATCCTCGGCACCAGCCTCGGCGCATGTCCGAAGATGGTGCGACTGGCCGACATGGCCGGCCGCATTCCGCCGGCGATGACTTACCTGTGGGTCAACGGAATTGCCCCGGACACGCGGCTGCCCGGCTGGCAGGCGATCGCCGCGTCCGGCGATTCGGTGATGTTCCGCAGGGTTCCGCAGGCTCGGGAATAGAGCACCGAATCGCCTGAACTGGCCGCCACCTTCCACCCGGGAAGGCGCGTTTCGGCACCGATCCCGACCACCCAGAGATGATCGACTGCCGGGGGAATGCGGGCGGACACGTCGGTCAGCAGCGGCGGGGCGCCGCAGTTGCCGGCGGCAAGGACCGTGCCCGCCTCGTTTTCGAACGCGCCGGCCGCCGGGTTGTGAACCCGCAGCAACTGCCCGCCTGGCTGGATGAACTGGGCATTGTCGAAGGCATGCCGGCGCGCCAGCGCATAGCCGCCGATGTGGGCCCGGCGTTCCGCGTTGGGCCGGTCGGCCGTGGCGCAGGTCAGGGCGTGGAGCGTCACCAGCCGGGCGTTGCGGGGGATCTGGCCGACCACCTCGAGGCTGCGGGCCAGATGGTCGCCCTCCAGCTTGAGGCTGATCGCATTGCCTGCCAGCCGTGCCCCGGCAAAGGCCAGCGCGCCGAGCATGAGCGCGCGCGCCAGCCCGTCCGGGGCCGATGGCGCGGGCCGGGCCGCGAGCAGCCAGATCGTCAGCATCACCGGCACCAGCCGCATGTCGACATAGTACGATCCGGCGCCGCCGAAGGGCAGGACGACGAACAGGGCGGTCAGCGCCGCGCCGCCGAGCGCAAGTCCGCGGTCCGCCTCGAACCAGCGCGAGATGCCGAACCAGGCGGCAAGACCGATCAGCGCCGTGGCCGAGAGGCGGTCCCAGATCGCCCAGCGGTCCCACACCACGGTCTGCAGCCAGGCCAGCTTGCGGGCAACGCCGCTGAACTCGACCGCCCCCGCCCCGCCCGCCGCGCCGGAAAGCAGCCCGAGCACCGGCCCCAGCGCGAGCGGCAGCAGGGCCAGCGCCGTGCCCAGCGCCGCACCGGTCATGTCCCGCCGACTGCGCAGCGCGGCATAGGTCTGAGCCGCCGCCAACACGCAGAACACCGCCCATCCGGCAAGGTGGCAGACCCACAGCACCAGCCCGATCGGCACGAACAGCGCGGCGCGCAGCCCGTCCCGCCGCGCCGCGCCAAGCCTGATCCAGAGGGCCAGCGCCAGAAGGCCCAGCGCCACGGCCAGCGCATAGTTGATGAAGCCCATCTGCAGGACGAAGCCGTAGGCCAGCGGCACGGCCAGCAGCGCGGAGGGGGTGATCCGCCCATGGACCGCGCGCGAGACCAGCAGCACGCCGAGCGCCTGCAGCGCCGGGATCGCGACGACGATCAGCCGGAGCGCCGGCTCCAGCCCGAACAGCGGGGCGAGCAGCTCGGCCAGGAGGTCGGTCCCGAGGTTGGGCAGCAGGGCCCAGTGGAAGGTGAACCACTGCGCGAGGCGCGGGTCCGCGCCGCGATCGAGCTGCACCGCGAGGCGCCCGAGGTGAGCGCCGATATCGGTCAGCGGGGGGACCGGGGGCAGGAGCAGCGGCAGCGCGGCGCAGAGCGGCACCAGCACCAGCAGCCAGCGTTCCATCACGGCATTGGGTTTGATCGCGTCATCCGGTAAGTGCCTGTTCACGAACGCATCTGCCCCGTCCTGTCCTTCTGCCCCGGTGTATGTCGGCAATGGCGGGCAGGCAATCGGCCAAAGCGCCGCGCCGATGGTCCGTTCGCTTCGCTTCGTCGCACTTGCAGCCCCGTTCCGGCGCGCGGGCGGAACCAGCCGGGCGGCCGGGCCTTGTTTTTCCGAAAACGCGCCATGCCGGCGCCGGAGGAATGCCGATGCCCGCCGCCACCTACACCGATGCCATCGCCCTGCTCAAAGCGGACCATGACGAGATCGAGGCCCTGTTCGAGCGGTTCGACAAGGCCCGCGCCGGATCGCGCCGCAAGCTGGCCGAGCAGATCTGCACCACGCTCAAGATCCACACGATGATCGAGGAAGATATCTTCTATCCGGCGCTCAAGGGCCGGATTCCCGAGGACGACTACGCCGAGATGATGGTCGAGCACGACAGCGCCAAGATCCTGCTCAACGACATCGAGGCCTCCTCGCCCGAGGACGACGACTACTACGCCGCCAAGGTCAAGGTCATGGGCGAGGAATGCGAGCACCACTTCAAGGAAGAAGAGGAATATGTCGACGGGGTCTTCGCCATGGCGCGCAAGGCCGGGCTCGATCTGGTCGCCATGCGCGATGCCATGCTGGTGCGAAAGGACGAACTGGCGGCCGAGGCCAGGGACGGCGGCCTGCCGCCCGCCGAGCTGGAAGCGATTCACTCCGGCTGAGCCCTTGGCAAGGCGGCAGGGTGACACGAGTGTCACCCTTGTCCTCAAGGCCGGCCGTTGGTTTTCAGCGACTTGGCGCAAAGTGCACGGGTGACACTTCTCCAACCCTTTTCACGCCGGTCACGATTTCAAAGAACGGCCGCAGTGTCGCAGGAACAAGGAATGTAGGAAAGCGGAGCGGTCTTGCGCCCTATCCGCCGCGCAGCAGTTGCACGCCGTAATCGCGCTCGAACAGGTAGAGGAGGAGCCGCGCCGCCTCGCCGCGCTCGCCGGTGAGGCCGCCGTCGCGTTCCATCAGCAGGCGCGCATCGTCGTGCGCGAGCGGGAGCAGTTCGGAAATCTGTTCGAGGCTGGCGACGCGGAACGGGGTGTCGCCCGACTGGCGGGTCCCGAGCAGTTCGCCGCCGCCGCGCAGGCGCAGGTCTTCCTCGGCGAGGCGAAAGCCGTCCTGCGTCTCGCGCATCAGGGCGAGGCGTTCGCGGCCCACTTCGGACAGGGCGCCGCCGCGCAGCAGCAGACAGGTCGACTTGCCAGAGCCGCGCCCGACCCGGCCGCGCAACTGGTGCAGCTGGGCAAGGCCGAAGCGCTCGGCCTGCTCGATCACCATCAGGGTGGCATTGGGCACGTCGACGCCGACCTCGATCACCGTGGTGGCGACCAGCAGCTTGGCCTGGCCCGAGGCGAAGCGCTCCATCGCCGCGTCCTTGACCTCGGGGCGGAGTTGGCCGTGGACCAGCACCACGTCGCCGCCGAACTGCTGCTGCATCTCGGCAAAGCGGGCCTCTGCGGCGGCGATGTCCTCGCTCTCGCTCTCGCGCACCATCGGGCAGACCCAGTAGGCCTGCTCGCCGCCCGCGACATGGCGCCCGAGCGCCTCGACCACGTCTCCGATCCGTTCGGCCGCGACCACGCGGGTGTCGATCGGCTGGCGGCCGGGGGGCATCTCGTCGAGCCGGGAGACATCCATCTCGCCATATTGGGCGAGGGTCAGGGTGCGCGGGATCGGGGTGGCGGTCATCGCAAGGCAGTGCGGCGTGCGCCGCCCAGCCGAGGAATTCTGGCCCTTCTGGCTCAGCATCAGGCGCTGGCCGACCCCGAAGCGGTGCTGCTCGTCGATCACCACCAAGGCGAGGTTGCGGTAGGACACCGCCTCCTGAAAGATCGCGTGAGTGCCGACGCAGATGTGGATCGAGCCATCGAGCAGGCCGATCAGGATCGATTCGCGCGCCCGGCCCTTGTCGCGCCCGGTGAGGAGGGCGATGTTGACCCCCGTGCCCGCCGCCATCCGGGTGAGCGTGGCGTGGTGCTGGCGGGCGAGGATTTCGGTCGGGGCGAGTAATGCGGCCTGGGTTCCGGCCTCGACCGCGATCAGCATGGATTCGAGCGCGACCACGGTTTTGCCCGAGCCGACATCGCCCTGCAGCAGGCGGAGCATCGGCGCCCCCTGCGCCATGTCGCCCTCGATCTCCGCGATCGAACGCTTTTGCGCCCCGGTCAGGCCGAAGGGCAGCGAGAGCTTGGCGCGCAGCGAGCCATCGCCCTTGAGCGGGGTTCCCGCCCGCGCGCGGTTAGCGTTCCGCACCAGCATCAGGGCGAGCGAGGAGGCCAGCAGCTCGTCATAGGCGAGGCGGTCGCGCGCGGCCTTGTGTGCGCCCTTGTGGGCAAGGCCGAGGGCATCCTTCCATGCCGGCCAGCCCATCTTGGCGAAAAGGCCGGGCTCGATCCATTCCGGCAGGTCCGGCAACAGGCCGAGCGCCTGATGGACCAGCGCGGCGATGCGCCCCTGCACCAGCCCTTCGGACAGGGGATAGACCGGCTCGACCAGGGTGCCGAGCGCAGCGCCGCCTTGTTCCGCCACGTGATCGGGGTGGACGATCTGCAGGGTCTGGCCGAACTGGTCGAGCCTTCCGGCGATCCAGCGCGTTTCGCCCAGCGGCAGCTGTTTCTTCGCCAGATGGGAGGCGCGGCCGAAATAGGTGAGCGCGCAGACGTTGCCCGCCCCGTCCTCGGCCAGAACCCGGAACGGGGCGCGGGCCGAGCCGCTGGCGCGGTATTCACGCGGGGTGAGCGCAACGACGACCTGTTCGCCCACGCTCGCCTCGTCGAGACTGGTGACGGCGCGCCGCTCCACGAAACGGTCGGGCAGATGGTAGGCGAAGTCCTTGACCCGTTCGAGCCCGAGCCGGCCGAGCGGGCGCGTCAGGCCCGGCCCCACGCCCTTGAGGCTCTCGGCCTCGGCAAACAGACAGTTGAGCAGTTCGGGGCGCATCGGCCCCGGTCATAGCCGCTCGAGCCGATTCGGCCAGCCGCGCGCGGTTGATATCCCCGCGCGCATGGCCTAGCGCGCGCAGACATGGACACTCCTGCTGAAACCGCGCGCCTCAAGCGCCTGCAATTCCGCGCCTGGCATCGCGGCACGCGCGAGGCGGACTACATGATCGGCTGCTATTTCGACCGATTCCACGGCGAATGGGGCGAGGCCGAGCTGGTCTGGTTCGAGACGCTGATCGAGGAGGAGGACGTCGACATCCTCGGCTGGGCGCTCGGCACGCTTTCGGTGCCCGAGGAATATGCCGGGCCGCTGATGGAGCGGATGCAGAAGCTCGACTACGTGGACATTCCGCGGTGAGCGGGAACGCGGCCTGATCGGGCCCAGTTGGATCAGACATGCCCGACCTCTCCCGCATCCTTTCCGCTTCCGCGCCGCTGACGCTGGCATCCGTTGCGCGCGGGAGCCAGCCGCTGGTGCTGGCCGATCTGGCGCGCGCGGCGCAGGCCGGAAGCAAAGGCGCCCGGGCCGTGTTCGTCGCTCCGGACGAGGCGGCGATGCGCAGCGTGAGCGAGGCGGCGGCCTTTTTCGCGCCTGATCTGGATGTGATCGAGTTCCCGGCGTGGGACTGCCTGCCCTACGACCGGGCAAGCCCGGCTCTCTCGGTCAGCGCGCGGCGGCTGGCGGCGCTGCACCGGTTGCAGGCCAAGGCAGAGCGCCCGCAGCTGCTGGTCACCACGATCAACGCCCTGCTCCAGCGGGTCCTGACCCCGTTCCGCATCCGCGAATCGGTGCGGCTGATCGAGACCGGGATGGAGATCGGGCGCGAGAGCCTGATCGGCCTGCTCCAGCGGCAGGGCTATTCGCGCACCGACACGGTGATCGACGCGGGCGAATATGCCGTGCGCGGATCGCTGTTCGACATTCACCCCTCGGGCCTCGATCAGGGCCTGCGGCTTGATTTCTTCGGCGACGAGCTGGAAACGCTGCGCCTGTTCGATCCCAATACCCAGCGCTCGATCGGCACGGTCGAACGCCACCTGCTGCTTCCCGCGAGCGAGGCCCTGCTCGACGACGACACGGTCAAGCGCTTCCGCAGCCGCTATCGCGAGACGTTCGGGGCCAATGCCACGTCGGACCCGCTGTACCAGGCGGTGAGTGACGGGCGGCGGCTGGCGGGGATGGAGCACTGGCTGCCGCTGTTCGAGGACCGGCTGGTCACCCTGTTCGATCATCTCGCCAAGGACGACGTGATCCTGATCGACAGCGCGGCGATGAGTTCGGCCGACGAGCGGCTGACCGACATTGCCGACTATCACGCCTCGCGCACCGAGACGGCGGGCAAGGCGGCGGGGTCCTATCGCCCGCTTGATCCGGCCGCGCTCTATCTCGGCAAGGACGAGCTGGACGGGCAGCTCAAGGGCTGGCCGGTCCACCGCACCGACATTTTCGCCCAGCCCGATACCGCCAGCGTGATCGACTTCGGCTTCGCCTCTTCGCGCGATTTCGCGCCGGAGCGGGCGCGCGGCGACAATGTCTACGAGGCGGCGGCCACTTACCTGACCGGGCAGGCCCGGCAGGGACGCAAGGCGATCATCGCCGCCTATACCACCGGCAGCCGGGCGCGCCTTGCCGCGATCCTGGGCGAAGCGGTGCGCCCGGCCCCGGTGATCGCCGATTCGTGGCAGGAAGCGCTGGGGCTGGCGGCCAAGGGTTCGCCGGTGGCGCTGGTCCTGCCGCTGGAAACGGGCTTTTCCGGCGAAGGGCTGGAGGTCGTCACCGAGCAGGACATACTCGGCGACCGGCTGGTGCGCCGCAAGAAGCGCAAGAAGAGCGCCGATGCCTTCCTGGCCGAACTGGCGGGGCTGACGCCGGGCGACCTCGTGGTCCACATGGACCACGGCATCGGCCGCTATGACGGCCTGCAATCAGTCCCGGTGGGCGACAGCCCGCACGACTGTGTGATGCTGGTCTATGCCGGGGGCGACAAGCTCTACATACCGGTCGAGAACATCGACGTCCTTTCGCGCTACGGTTCGGACAGCGAGCTGGTCGCGCTCGACAGGCTGGGCGGCGAGGCGTGGCAGAAGCGGCGGGCCCGGCTCAAGGAACGCATCCGCGAGATTGCGCACGAGCTGCTCAAGGTCGCGGCCGAGCGCGCGCTCAAGCAGGCCCCGGCCCTGCTGCCCGACGAGCATTCCTATGCCCCCTTCGTCGACCGTTTCCCGTGGGACGAGACCGAGGATCAGGAGCGCGCGATCGAGGACGTGCTGGAGGACATGGGCGCGGGCAAGCCGATGGACCGGCTGGTCTGCGGCGATGTCGGCTTCGGCAAGACCGAGGTGGCCCTGCGCGCGGCTTTCGTTGCGGCCATGGCCGGGCAGCAAGTGGTCGTCGTGGCGCCGACCACGCTGCTGGCGCGCCAGCACTACAGCAATTTCAAGGAACGCTTCGCGGGGTTCCCGCTGGAAGTGGGGCGGCTTTCGCGCCTCGTGCCCGACAAGGAAGCGAAGACAACCCGCGAAGGACTGGCGGCGGGGACGACCGATGTCGTGGTCGGCACGCATGCGATCCTCTCCAAGACCGTGCAGTTCAAGCGGCTGGGCCTCGTCATCGTCGACGAGGAGCAGCGCTTTGGCGTGGGGCACAAGGAGCGGCTCAAGCAGCTGCGCGCCGACGTTCACGTGCTGACGCTGACCGCCACCCCGATCCCGCGCACCCTGCAGATGGCCATGAGCGGCCTGCGCGAGCTTTCCACCATCCAGACCCCGCCGGTCGACCGCCTCGCCGTGCGCACCTATGTGATGGAATGGGACGACATGGTGATGCGCGAGGCGCTGCTGCGCGAGCATCACCGCGGCGGGCAGAGCTTCATCGTGGTGCCGCGCATCTCGGACATGGAAGAGGTCGAGAAGTGGCTGCGCACGACCGTGCCCGAGGTGCGCTTCGTTACCGCGCACGGCCAGATGGCGCCGACCGAGGTGGAAGAGCGGATGAGCGCCTTCTACGAGAAGAAGTACGAGGTGCTGCTTTCGACCACGATCGTCGAGAGCGGGCTCGACATTCCGAGCGCCAATACGATCATCATTCACCGGGCCGACCGTTTCGGCCTTGCCCAGCTATACCAGCTGCGCGGGCGGGTGGGCCGGGCCAAGCTGCGCGCCTATGCCTATCTGACCACGGCGCCGGACAAGCAGCTTTCCGAAGTGGCCGAAAAGCGCCTCAAGGTGCTGGGCGATCTCGACAGCCTGGGCGCGGGGTTCCAGCTCGCCAGCCACGACCTCGACATTCGCGGCGCGGGCAACCTGCTCGGCGACGAGCAATCGGGCCATATCCGCGAGGTGGGTTTCGAACTTTACCAGTCGATGCTGGAGGACGCGATCCTTGCCGCCAAGGCGGGCGAGATGGGGCTGGCGCGCGAGCGCTCCTCGCTCAGCCCGCAGATCACGGTGGATGCGCCGATCATGATCCCGGAAGACTATGTGCCGGATCTGGCCGTGCGCATGGCGCTCTATCGCCGGCTCAACGATGCCGAGGACCAGCAGGAAATCGAATCGCTCTCGGCCGAGATGATCGACCGGTTCGGCCCCCTGCCCCAGCCGACCGCCAACCTGATCCGCCTGATCGAGATCAAGCGCCAGGCCATCAATGCCAATATCGCCAAGATCGACGTGGGCGCGAAGGGCACGCTGGTGACCTTCCACGAGGACCGCTTCCCCGATCCGATGGGCTTGATCAATTACGTCCAGCGGCTGGAAGGCGCAGTGAAGCTGAGGCCCGACAACAAGCTGGTGGTCAACCGCGCCTGGGGCGATCCCAAGGCGCGGCTCCACGGCCTGTTCCAGCTGACCAAGGGCCTTTCAGCCATTGCCCGCAAGGCGAAATAGCCGCGTTAACAGGTCCTTGGTGCCCGCCTGTTAGGGCTGGGCCATGGCCAGGCTCCTCCACCTCGAATCCGGGGAAGTGCCCGCGCGCGGGGCGCCGCGCGCTGCCTTGCGCCGTGTCGGCCGGGCCGAACTGGCGAGCGGCGAAGCGATTGCCCGGTGGGACGCGCTGGCGGCGCGGGCGAGCGAGCCCAACCCGTTCTTCGAGGCCTGGTATCTCCTGCCCTCGCTCGCCGCGCTCGATCCGGGGGACGAGGCCGAGATCTGGGTATTGGAGGACGACGCGGAAGGCTGGCTCGGCCTGATCCCACTGGCGCGCTCGGCCCGCTATTACCGCTACCCCTTCCCCAATGTGGCGAACTGGCTCCACGCCAACGCCTTCCTCGGCGCGCCGCTGGTGGCCAAGGGCCATGAGACGGCGTTCTGGCAAGAGCTGCTCGGCGCGCTCGACCACGCGGGCGGCGCGGCGCTGTTCCTGCACCTTGCCGGATTGCCGCTGGATGGCCCCTTGGCCGCCGCCCTGCGCGGCGTGGCCGGGAGTGAGCACCGCGCGCTTGGCGTGGTGCACCGCGAGGAGCGGGCCATGCTGGAGGCGGGCGCTTCGGCCGAAGCTTACCTTGAAGCCGCGCTGTCGGGAAAGAAGCGAAAGGAATTGCGCCGCCAGCATGCCCGCCTGTCGGAACAGGGCGAACTCTTGTTCCAGCGCAGCAACGATGCGGCCGGGCTGGACGGCTGGACCGCGCAGTTCCTCGCGCTGGAAGCGTCCGGGTGGAAGGGCGAGGCCGGCTCGGCCCTCGCCTCCTCCCAGCGGACCGCCGGGCTTTTTCGCCAGGCCCTTGCCGGGGCCGCGGCGCGGGGGCGGCTGGAGCGGCTGACCCTTTCGCTCGATGGCCGGCCGATCGCCATGCTGGCCAGCTTCATCACGCCGCCCGGCGCCTTTTCCTACAAGACCGCCTTCGCCGAGGAGTTCGCCCGTTTTTCGCCCGGCGTCCTGCTCCAGCGCGAGAACCTTGCCCTGCTCGAACGGCCGGGCATCGAATGGTGCGATTCCTGCGCCGCCGCCGATCACCCGATGATCGACCACCTGTGGCGCGAGCGCCGCGCGATCGGGCGAATCTCGCTCGCCATCGGCAGCCCGCTGCGCCGCGCGCTGTTTTCCCTGATCCTGCGCGCCGAAAGAGCAAGAGCCCGGCCATGACCGTATTTTCGCCCGAAACCCGCGCCCGCTTCGCCGCGCATTACCCCGAAGTTCCGCACAAGCTAACGCACGCGCTGGGCAGCCATGCCCTGCTGGAAATCGGCGCGCTGGCGGCGCTGGCCGAGCGGCTCCCCGCCGCCTCGATCGAATACAACAAGGCCGACCTGCCGATCGGCGTCGACGGCAAGCCCGAGGCCAGCGGCCTGCCCATCGGCGAGACGATCCGCCGGATCGAGCAGACGGGATCCTGGGCCGTGCTCAAGAACGTGGAGCAGGTGAGCGAATATGCCGAACTGCTGCGCGCCCTGCTGGCCGAGATCCGCCCCGAGATCGAGGCGCGGACCGGAGCCATGCAGAAGCTGCAGGCCTTCATCTTCATCACTTCGCCGAACGGCGTGACGCCCTATCACTTCGACCCCGAGCACAACATCCTGCTCCAGGTGCGCGGCTCCAAGGTGATGACCCAGTTTCCCGCCGGAGACCCGCGCTTCGCCCCGGACGAGGTGCACGAGACCTACCACACCGGCGGCGGGCGCGAATTGAAGTGGCGCGAGGACCTGCTGGATGGCGGCAGCGAATTCCCGCTCGGCCCCGGCGAGGCACTGTTCGTGCCGGTGATGGCCCCGCATTTCGTGCGCAACGGGCCCGAGCCATCGGTCTCGCTGTCGATCACCTGGCGCTCGGACTGGTCCTTCGCCGAGGCCGACGCGCGGGCCTTCAACGGCCTGCTGCGGCGGATCGGGCTCACGCCGGCCAGGACCGGGCGCTGGCCCGCGCGCAACCGCGCCAAGGCGCTGGCATGGCGGGTCTATGCCAAGGCAAAGGGACTGCGTTAGGCGGCAGGCGTCATTCGGCCCGAGACCCTGTCGTCATTGCGAGCGGAGCGAAACAATCCAGGGCGGTTACGCCCGGAGGCCCTGGATTGCTTCGTCGGCTGCGCCTCCTCGCAATGACGAGGATGGGCGACCGACTAGGGTGGGCAATGATGGGGAAAAGCGTCAGCCCATCGCGATGACGAGGTTGCGCACCTGCGGATAGATGTCGCGTTCCCACTTGGAGCCGGAAAAGACGCCATAATGGCCCACCCCCGGCTGGAGGTGATGACGCTTGAGGTGCGGGCGCAGGCTGGTGCAGAGCAGATGCGCCGCCGCCGTCTGCCCGACCGCGCAGATATCGTCGCGCTCCCCCTCCACGGTCAGCAGGGCGGTGCGCTGGATCGCGCCGCAATCGATCTTGCGGCCGCGGTGGGTCATTTCCCCGGTGGCCAGCTCGGCGCGCTGGAACACCTTGTCGATCGTCTCGAGATAGAACTCCTCGGTCAGGTCGAGCACGGCGAAATATTCCGCGTAGAAATCGCGGATCTTGTCGGCCGCCTGATCCTCGCCATCGGCAATCGCCTGGTAGAGCTTGCGGAACTGCTCGAAATGGCGGCCCATGTTCATCGCCATGAAAGCGGTGAGTTGGAGAAAG
The DNA here is from genome assembly GCF_014230315.1 of Novosphingobium flavum. Lineage (GTDB taxonomy): Bacteria > Pseudomonadota > Alphaproteobacteria > Sphingomonadales > Sphingomonadaceae > Novosphingobium > Novosphingobium flavum. The sequence continues at coordinate 112,828 of NZ_JACLAW010000010.1, forward strand.
CCGGGATAGACCCGCCGCCCGCTGCCGCCCCAGGGCCAGGGCACCTGGGTGATCAGGTTGCCCTTGAACCAGCCAAGCGACTGCTTGTTGGCCAGCTGGTTGACCACGGTCGGGGCCACCCGGGCATCGACCGGGCCGCCCATCAGGGTCATCGTTCGCGGCTGGCACGGGTCCTTGTCCATCGCCATGACCGCCACGGCGGCCAGCGTGGGCACGCAGGGCTGGCAAACAGCCAGCACGTGGCTGCGCGGCCCCAGTTCGCGCAGGAAGGCAATCACGTAGTCGACATAGTCTTCCAGCCCGAACGGGCCGGCGCTGGGGGGAACGTCGCGCGCGTTCTGCCAGTCGGTGATGTAGACGTCATGGTCGCGCAGCAGGGTCGCCACCGTACCCCGCAGGAGCGTGGCATAGTGGCCGGACAGCGGGGCCACGACCAGCATCCTGGGCTGGGGCGCGGTGAGGATTTCCGAGTCGCCATCGTCCGGTTCGTCCTTGGCGAAGCGCAGCAGGTTGCCGAACGGCAGCTCGGCGACCACTTCCTCGCGCACCGGGACCATGCGGTTGCCCGAGAGCACTTCGGTAATCCCGTAGGCCGGGCGATCATGTGTGATCCGGGCGCTGAGGACCGACTGGTTGAGGGCGCGAATGCGGCGGCCCGTCGCGCTTTGGCCCCATTGCGGCCCCAGCGCATCGTTAAGCTCCAGCGCCGCCGAGGCCGCCTGCCGCGCGGGCGCCATCAGGTCGTCCATTGCCTGGTAGGCGCGGTAGAGCATGATCGGTTCATTCCCCTTTCGCCGCGCCGTGAACCCGATTGGGCTTGGCAGGACACCGGTTCCGTGATTTCATGCTGCAACGCATCATGAGCCGTGGCAAGCTCAATCGCGCCATTCAAGGAATTCATGTGGCAACCGCTCAATTGACCATCTCCAGCAAGACCTATTCGGCCTGGTCGCTGCGCGGCTGGCTGATGTGCCGCCTTGCCGGTCTGGAAATCCGGGAATTGCCCGCCCCCAACAATGCCAGCACGCGGGCCGAGCTGCTCCTGCTCTCGCCCTCGGTGCTGGTCCCGCGCCTGACCCACGGCGAGGTGAGCGTGTGGGACACCCTCGCCATCGCCGAATATCTCAACGAGACATTTCCCGAGGCCCATATGCTCCCGACCGACAAGGCCGCCCGCGCCCTGTGCCGCGCGATCTCGGGCGAGATTCATTCGGGCTTTTCCAACCTGCGCTCGGCCCTGCCGATGAACCTCAAGGTCCGGCACAAGACCTTTCCGGTCTTCCCCGGCGCCCGGCCCGATATCGAGCGGATCGAGGCGATCTGGGAAGACTGCCTGGCGCGGTATGGCGGCCCCTTCCTGTTCGGCGCCGAGCCGACCATCGCCGATGCGATGTATGCCCCGGTCACCCGCCGCTTCATCACTTATGCCGTGGGCCTGCGCCCGGCCTGCCAGGCCTATTGCGACACGATCGACCAGTGGCCGCCGATGCAGGAATGGCTGGCGGCGGCGCGGGAAGAGCCCGAGGAACTGGAAGAGCTCGAAGTCGAGTTCTGACGGGGGCGTTCAGCCCCGCGCGTGGTAGAAATCGTAGATCGTGCGCGCCACGGCCTCGCTCACGCCGGGCGCGCGCTGGAGGTCTTCCAATGAGGCCGCCCGCACCTTGCCCGCCGTGCCGAAGTGGAGCAGCAGGGCGCGCTTGCGGGCCGGGCCGATGCCGGGGATCTCGTCGAGCGGGCTGGCGGTGATCGCGCGGCTGCGCTTTCCGCGGTGCGCGCCGATGGCGTAGCGGTGGACCTCGTCGCGCAGGCGCTGAAGGTAGAACAACAGCGGGGAATTGACCGGGAGCATCTTCTCGCGCCCGTCGGGGAAGTGGAACACCTCGCGCCCCTCGCGGCCGTGGTGCGGACCCTTGGCGATGGCGATCAGCGGCAGGTCCTCGATCCCGAGTTCCTCGACCACCTCCTTGACCGCGCTCATCTGGCCCTTGCCGCCGTCGATCAGGACGAGGTCGGGCCAGGTCCCGCCCTCACGGTCGGGGTCGTCGCTCATAGCCCCCTGTTCCTGGACCAATCGGCCGAAGCGGCGGGCCATGACCTCGCGCATCATGCCGTAGTCGTCGCCCGGCAGGGTCTCGGCGCGCTTGATGTTGAACTTGCGGTACTGGTTCTTGAGGAAGCCCTCCGGCCCGGCCACGACCATGGCGCCGAGCGCATTGGTGCCCTGGATATGGCTGTTGTCGTAGACCTCGATCCGCTGCGGCGGCTCGGACAGTTCGAGGAATTCGGCGAGTTCGCGGTGGATTTTCGCCTTGGTCCCGGTTTCGGCCATGCGCCGGTCGAGCGCCTCGACGGCGTTGCGGCTGGCCTGCTCGATCAGGCGGCGGCGATCGCCGCGCTGGGGCACGGACACCTCGACCTTGCCGCCCGCCGCTTCCTTGAGCGCTTCAGCGAGAAGGTCGGCTTCGGGCAGGGCGCGGTCGACCAGGATGCAGCGCGGCGGGGGCACTTCCTCGTAGAACTGGGCGAGGAAGGCGGTCATCACCTCCTCTTCCGAGAGGCCCTCGGTGTGTGTCGGGAAGAAGGCGCGGTGGCCCCAGTTCTGCCCGCCGCGCACGAAGAAGGCCTGGACCGCCATGTGGCCGCCCTTGGTGGCCATGGCGAAGATGTCGGCATTGCCAAGCCCTTCGGCGTTGATCGCCTGGCTGCCCTGGATGAAGGTCGCGGCGCGGAGGCGGTCGCGCAGCATGGCGGCGCGCTCGAAATCGAGCGCCTCGGCCGCCTCGGCCATCTGCGCCTCGATCTCGCGCTGGACCGCGCTGGACTTGCCGCCGAGGAAGTCCTTCGCCTGCCGCACCAGTTCGCCGTAGCCCGCCTCGTCGATCCGGCCGACGCAAGGGGCCGAGCAGCGCTTGATCTGGTAAAGCAGGCAGGGCCGGTCACGCCGGGAGAAGAACCCGTCGGTGCAGGAGCGCAGGAGGAACAGCTTCTGCAGCGAATTGATCGTGGTGTTGACCGAACCGGCGCTGGCGAAGGGGCCGTAATAGTTGCCGCTGGCCCGCCGCGCGCCGCGATGCTTCATGATCCGGGGATAGGCGTGATCGGCGCGCAGCAGGATGAAGGGGAAGCTTTTGTCGTCGCGCAGCAGGACGTTGTAGGGCGGGCGGAACCGCTTGATCAGCTGGGCTTCCAGCAGCAGGGCCTCGGCCTCGCTGTTGGTGGTGACGATGGTCATCTCGCGCGTCTGGCTGACCATGCGCTGCAGGCGCAGAGGCAGGCGATCGACCTGGGTGTAGTTCGCCACCCGGTTGCGCAGGACCCGTGCCTTGCCGACATAGAGCACGTCGCCCCGCGCATCGAGCATGCGGTAAACGCCGGGCTTGGCTGGCAGGGTCTTCACCGTCTCGCGGATCGCGGTGACGCCGGTTTCGAGATCGGGCCGGTCGGACCCGCGCAGGGTCGAGGATGCGCGCTCCTCGAGGAAGCGTTCGGCCCCATCGGGACTGGGCGGGGTTCCGGCGGGAGTGCGGGCCATGCCGGGCGAGATAGGAAATCCGCCCGGGCATGGCCAGTAGGTCGTTAAAACTGTTTACGGAATTCCAGCCCGATCACGCGGCCCAGCGGGTCCATCAGGGCCGGCTGGTAGGAGATCGGGGTCGCCCCGGTCTGGTCGGTCACCCGCTGGCGGGCGTTGAGGATGTTGTCGACCTTGAACGACAGGCGCGCGCCCTTGAAGAAGGGGTGGTCCTTGACCAGCGAGGCCTGCTGGCCAAGATCCGCGAAGAGGCGGAAGTTGATCTTGGTCAGCGCGCCAAAGCGCAGGTCGTTGCTGCCCGGCGTGCCGGACGAGCGCACGTTGGTCGGCGCGGTCCACTTGCCGTTGAAACGCAGGCCGATGCCGCGATAGAAACCGCCGCCCTCGAATTCGAGGCTGTGGCGGGCAACGCCGCCGCTGGTCAGGGCATCGCCGTTCAGCAGGTCGAGCACCGGCCCGCCCGCGGCCACGGTCACCCGGTCGTAGAACTGGACGGTGTGATAGAGCGAGACGTTCCACCGCCCGCGGCCCGGCTGGCCGCCGCCACGACCACCGCCGCCACGCCCGCCGCCGCCGAAGCCGCCGCCACCGCCCGGAGGCGGGCCGCCCATGCCACCACCACCGCCCGGCGGGGGTCCGCCGAAGCCGCCGCCGCCGAAGGGCCCGCCCTGCGCGGCTGCCGCGCTGGCCTTGCCGAACTGGCCGCCGATGTTGAAGCCATAGCGCAGGCGCGAGCTGGTCTCGTTGGCGAAGGTCACCGGGCGCCGGTCGATCGAGACGATCTGGCCCGCACCGTTGCGCACCACGCGGCCGGGGAACGCCGCCTCGATTGCCGGGGTCAGGACCGGGAAGGCCGAGGTGATATTATCGGAATCGTTGTGGAAGTATTCGACCAGCACGTTGGAATTGCTCAGGAACGGCAATTGCCAGTTGGCGCCGATCTTGAGGTCCTTCTGGGTCTGGCGGGCAAGGCTCGGGTTGCCGCCGGTCAGCACGGTCGCCAGCACGGTCTGGCCCGTGGTGAAATCATAGACCGAGACGTTGAAGGACTGGACCAGCGGATTGCCGAGATCGGTCAGCGCCGGAGCCGCCTGATTGTAGATGTAGCTCGCCTGCAGGTTGAGCTTCTGGGTCACGCCCCAGGTCAGGCCCCCGCTCCAGTCGAACAGGGTGCCGAAGTCCGACAGGCGGTCCACCCCGGCGCTGAAGTTGAGATTGAGGTCGCCGATCGCGGGCAACACGTGGTTGCGGCGGCTGGCGATCGGAATGCCGAGGTTGATCCCGGCCGAAGCGTCGCCGCGCTTCAGGCGAAACTCGCCCAGCGTGTTGCGGGTGTCGCTGCTGGCGATGCCGGTATAGGCAAAGCCCGCCTTGAGCGTGGTCGCCACTTCCCCGGCCGGGAGCGAGAGCGGGCGGCCGACCACGGTGACGAGGCTGGTCAGCGAATCGCTGACGCTGCGCGCCCGGTCGACCCCGCTCGTGCCGTTCTGGTCGATCAGGGTAGTCGCCGCCGCGTGCGAGCCGTCGAGCGTCGTGGTCAGCTGCCACGCGCCGAGCGGGCGGGCATAGGTGATCCCGGCCTCGGCCGTATCGGTGCGCTGGGCGCGGGCGAGCGGATCGAAAGTGACTGCATCGAGCCCCGAATAGCTCGTCGTGTCGGCCCGGGTGAAGGCGCCGTTGAGCGCGAGCGAACCCGCCAGCCCCTTCTGCCCCAGCCCCGTCGTCCAGGTGGCGTTGACGCCGAGATCGCGGCTGTCGGCTACAAGGGTGCGCGCGGCGGCGGCCCCGGCCACGCTGCCGGTGGCCTGGGCAACATTGCGCTCGCTCTCGAACAGCGGGGTGGTGTCGTCGGCGGTGACCGCGATGTTGAGCCGGCTCAGCCCATCGGTGCGGAACAGCGAGCCCTCGCCCTTCAGGGTCGAGGTGCCGCCCTGGTCAGGCTGCGAATATTCGACCTCGACCGTCTTGGCCGCGAAATTGTCCTTGAGGATGAAGTTGATAACCCGCTGGTCGGCCGGATAGCCGAAGCGCAGGGCCACTTCCTCGGGCAGGATTTCCAGCCGGCGGATCGCCTCGGGCGGGATGTTGCGCATCTCGCGGAAGTTGGAAATGCGCTGGCCGTTGAGCAGGATCACCGGGCGCCCCGAACCGCGCCCGCGGCCCGATCCCGTTTCCGGGCTGAGCTGGTCGATCAGGTCGGTGAGCGAGGCGGCGCCGTAAGCGGCAATGTCTTCCTCGTCCATCACCACGATCGGCGCCTGCGGCGCTTCGACCTGGCCCTTGATCCGGGTGGCGACGACCACGATCTCCCCGGCGCGGGGCCTGACCGGGGCGTCCTCCTCCTCGGCTTCCTCGCCCGGCGTGGTCGGGCTGGCGCTGCCGGCGCCGGCCGCCGTCGCCGCATCGGGCTGGGCCGTGACGGCGGCAGCCGCTGCCTCGACGGCATGGGCCGTGCCGGTGCCGGTTCCGGCCAGCAGCAGTGCGATCAGGGGCAGGCGCAAGTTCGATTTCCTCATCCTGGGGAGAACGGACAGCTTCCGTATTGTTCCCGAACGCCTCCCAACTGCCTTGCGAGGCCGCGCCGAACAAGCGGCCGCAGGGTAACAAATTGTCTCGTGGCTGATACCATTCCGGCAGACTTGCGCGATTTTCGGCAAAGGCTTTCCTTTTTCGCCCCCCGCGAGTATGGCGCGCCGCAAGGACAGCCCGGCAACAGGATCAAGACACCCGGATGGCGAAGGAAGAACTGCTCGAAATGCGCGGCCAGGTGGTCGAACTGCTGCCCAACGCGATGTTCCGCGTACGGCTGGAGAACGATCACGAGATTCTCGGTCACACCGCCGGCAAGATGCGCAAGAACCGCATTCGCGTCCTCGTGGGCGACGAGGTGCTGGTCGAGCTGACTCCCTACGACCTGACCAAGGGTCGGATCACCTATCGCTTCATGCCCGGTCGCGGCGGCCCCGGCGGCTACTGATCCGGCGCGGCGGCCAGATTCGCCCCGGACATGACCGCTTCCCGCCCAGATTCCTTGGCCCTCGTTCTCGCCTCCGCCTCGCCCCGCCGCCGCGAACTGATCGCCCGGCTCGGGATCGAGCCCACCCGGATCGGCGGCGCCGACATCGACGAATCCCCCCGCAAGGCCGAAGATCCGCGCGCCTATGCCCGGCGCATGGCCCGCGAAAAGGCGCTGGCTGCCGCTGATCCCGCGGCTCACGTGCTGGCCGGCGACACCGTGGTCGCGCTCGGCCGCCGCATCCTGCCCAAGGCCGAGGACGAACAGACCGCGCGCCGCTGCCTCGAACTGATGAGCGGGCGGCGCCACACGGTGCTCTCCGCCGTCGCCCTGCTTGCGCCCGACGGCACGCTGCGCGAGCGCCTCTCCGAAACCGTGGTCCGCTTCAAGCCGCTGAGCGAGGCCGAGATCGCGGCCTATCTCGCCGGCGGCGAATGGCACGGCAAGGCCGGCGGCTATGCCATCCAGGGCAGCGCCGAGGGCCTGATCGCTTGGATTTCCGGCAGCCATTCGGGCGTGGTCGGCCTGCCCCTGTTCGAGACCCGCGCCCTGCTGCGCGCAGCGGGCTTTCCCATTGGCTGAGTGGCTGGTCGAGGACGGGATCGGCGAGAGCCGCGCGATCCTGCTCGGCGGCGGTGAAGTCCTCGCGGCGCGGCTGGACTGGCCGGGGCGGCTGAGCGCGGGCCTCGTCGCCGATGCCGTGCTGGCCTCGCGCCGCGCCGGATCGAAGCGCGGCACGGCCCGCTTTCCCTCCGGCGAGGAAGCGCTGGTCGACCAGCTCCCCCCCGATGCCAGCGAAGGCGCGCCGCTGCGCCTCGTCGTCACCCGCGCCGCCATGGCCGAACAGGGCCGCCTCAAGCTTGCCCAGGCTCGCCCGAGCAAGGAGGCGCCGCGCGCGGCCCCCACCCTTGCCGAGCGCCTGCGCGGCGAAGGCCATGCCGTCCGCAAGGTCCAGCGCTTTGGCGAAGGGCTGTGGGAAGACATCTTCGCCGAGGCGTGGAGCGGTGAGGCCGCCTTTGCCGGCGGATCGCTCACCCTCAGCCCCACCCCGGCGATGACCGTGATCGACGTTGACGGTACGCTGCCCGGCCCGGCCCTCGCCCGCGCCGCCGCCGCGGCCGTGGGCGCCGCGATCCGCCGGATGGACCTGGCCGGCTCGATCGGGATCGATTTCCCGACCCTGCCTGACAAGGCCGACCGCCGCGCGGTCGACACCGCGCTGGGCGAAGCGCTGGACGCCGTGGCGCACGAGCGTACGGCGATGAACGGCTTCGGGTTCGTCCAGCTGATTGCCCGGCTCGAACGGCCCTCGATCCTGTCGCTGCTGGCCCGAAACCGCGCCGGGGCCGCCGCCCGCCTGCTGCTGCGCCGCGCCGAGGGCGTGAGCCAGCCGGGCCCGGTCCTGCTGCTCGCCTGCCACCCCGAAGTGCGCGCGGCGGTCCTGCCGGAATGGGAGGAGCTGCTGGCCCGCCGCGCCGGCCGCCGGATTGAATGGCGCACCGATTCGGCCCTTGCCTTCGACGGCGGCTTCGCCCAGGCGCTCTGCGCATGACCCTCGCCCCGACCCGCAAGTGCCCGATCTGCGGCAAGCCGCGCAGCGCCGACCACAGCCCGTTCTGCTCGAAGCGCTGCCGCGACCGCGATCTCGTCCGCTGGCTCGAGGACGGCTACGCCCTGCCCGGCCCGCGGCCGGATGACGAGGACGGCGCAAACTGAATTTTCCGCCTTGCCAAGCCCGGCCGCCTTCGCCATAGGCGCGCTTCCAATCGCAGGGCGGGCCGCCTTACCAACCTTCGGCTCACCCCATGCGCGCGATGCCCGGGTAGCTCAGTTGGTAGAGCACATGACTGAAAATCATGGTGTCGGCGGTTCGATTCCGTCCCCGGGCACCACCGCCTTGTCCGCCACCGGCCGCCAAAGCTTGAAAAATCCGCAGAAATCTGCCAAAAATGGCACCGGCTTAACCGCCGGGGTTCGCCATTGTTCGCCCGCAATCGGGTGATTCTGGGGGCCACGCTGGGGGCCACTTCGAATTGCTCGAAAGGCGTGGCCCCCAAATGGCACTTACCAACACCGCAATCCGCAACGCCAAGCCCAAGGCGAAGCCCTACAAGCTGACCGATGAAAAGGGACTGTTCCTGCTGGTCCAGCCATCCGGCGGGATGCTCTGGCGGTTCAAGTTCCGCGTCGATGGCCGCGACGAACAGGGCAACCCCAAGAAGGTGGAAAAGAAGCTGGGCCTTGGCACCTATCCCGACGTGAGCCTGAAGGACGCCCGCGACCTGCGCGACGACGCCCGCGCCTTGCTGGCCAAGGGCATCGATCCAGCCGAAAAGAAGCGCCGCGACATTCACACCGCCAAGGTGAGCGCCGCCAACTCGTTCGCCGCTGTCGCCCGGTCCTACATCGACAAGTGCAGGCGCGAAGGCCGGGCCGAGGCGACGATCACGAAACAGGAATGGCTGCTGAAGCTGGTTGATCGCGCCATCGGCCAGCGCCCGATTGCCGAAATCGAACCGTTCGAAATGCTGGAAGCGGTGCGCAAGTATGAAGCCACGGGCCGAACCGAAGCGGCCCATCGCGCCGTGCAGTTCTCCAGTCAGGTCTTCCGCTTCGCCATTGCCAACCAGCTTGCCGCATCGGACCCGACCCGCGATCTGCGCGGTGCGCTCACCAGCCATAAGGCCAAACACCATGCCGCCATTCTAGAGCCGAAGCAGGCAGGTGAACTACTGCGCGCCATCGACGGATATGACGGCCATCCGGTAACCCGCTACGCCCTGCAACTCGCCGCGCTGGTCTTCGTGCGCCCCGGCGAACTGCGCTATGCCGAATGGTCGGAGATAGATGCCGAAGCCAAGGTCTGGCGCATTCCAGCCGAAAAGATGAAGGCCAGGGCGGAACACGTTGTCCCTCTCTCCCGGCAGGCACTGGACGTGCTGGCCCAAGTCCGGGGCCTGACTGGCGATGGCCGCTATGTCTTCCCGTCAATCCGCACACACCTTCGCCCGATGTCGGAGAACACCATCAACGCGGCCCTGCGGCGGCTGGGATACGCCAGCGATGAGATGACCGGCCACGGCTTCCGCGCAATGGCCAGCACCCTGCTGAACGAGTCCGGCAAATGGTCGCCCGACGCGATCGAACGCGCGCTTGCCCACAAGGACAAGGATGCCGTCAGGGCCGCATACCACCGCGGGGCACACTGGCAGGAGCGCGTCGATATGGCGCAATGGTGGGGGGATTATCTTGACCGCCTGCGTATCGGCGCTGAAGTTGTCCCCATTCGCCCTGATGCCGCCGCCCGGTAGTCTAGACTCGCTGCCTCGTTTGCACGAACGTCCATCCGGTGGACAAGGCGGAACGCGCACAGATTCGGTTGTTGCTAGACCATCATGGGGACGAGTTGCGCAGGCACTATGCCGAACAGCTCAAGGCGATGCACGCCGACCACGCCGCGCGGGGGGTTCTGAAATCCGGCGCAACGATCAAGGAGGCGCTGCGGATAGCTGAGGACCTCACCGTCACCTATATCAAGACGATCGTGGAAGCGGTGGCGGACGTGGCGCAGAACATCCGCGCATTCAATTCGATCTACACCGATGTGACGATCTTGCTGGGCGACCTGAAGCGGGGGGTTGACGACAGCGTCGAACTTGCGGTCGGAAGTGGCGAGCGCGGTCGAAGCGCTAGGTCTGAAGCAAACCGGCTTTACCTTGCATTTCAGCAACGAGCGCTGCGGCTGGTGGAGATTCACCGGCTCTCGTTCACGAAGCCTTCTCCGAACGACATGCAACGAATGGGCATCGGCAGCATAGCCGCGCCTGCCGCTAGCATCACTCAACCTGCCCCGCCTAAGAACAACGGCGGCAAACCGCTGGCCGCCCACTGGGACGCAATGTGGGCCGACATCGCCGTGCAGCTGTACGTTGGCGATCTGAAGCCGAAGTCGCAAAAGGAAATAAAGGACGCCATCTTCGCTTGGTTCAATGCCAAGAGCATCGACGTGGGGGACACCGCAGTTACGGATCGCGCCCGCCAACTATGGCAGAAAATAGAGGCCTCACAGTAGTTAGCGAACCTTTCCGAACCTTACCGCGCGATCAACCGCGCTGAATTGCTGATGCTCCATTGCACCCGCTGGCACCCGCCATGGTTCAACCGGAGCAAGCACAATGGAACGCCTCGCCTACTCGATCAATGAAACCGCCGCCGCGCTCAGCCTTGGGCGCACTTCCGTCTATGCGATGATCGCCGACGGGCGGCTGGAAGCCTTCAAGCTGGGCCGCCGAACTTTGGTGAAGGCGGAGTCGATCCGCCGTCTGGTGGCAGGGCAGGAGTAAGGCCGATGCCTGCCCGCCGGGTAAATCCCTACCGGGTGAAGCTCCACCGCAGCTATAGCGTGCCCGAGCTGGCAGACTGCCTTGGCGTTCACAAGAACACCGTGCGTCACTGGCAGCGCGATGGCCTGACGGCGATCGACGGCATCCGCCCTGCCCTGTTCGCAGGATCGGCCACGCGGACCTTTCTGCTAACCCGCCAGACCAGCCGCAAGCGCCCCTGCCCGCCGGGAACGATCTACTGCTTCAAGTGCCGTGCGCCGCAGCCGCCTGCCTTGGGCATGGTGGAGTTCATCCCCGGCATCGCCACCACCGGCAACCTGATGGCGCTCTGCGACGCCTGCGGCACCCCCATGCACCGCCGGGCCAACGCGGCGAAGATCGGCACGATCATGCCCGGTTTGGCCGTCCAAATCAGGCAGGCACCACCACGCCTATTAGAGCGCGCGTGCCCTTCCCTGAATTGTGACAAACCGAAGGACTGAAATCCCATGGCAAAACACAACGCCGCCAATGCCCGGATCAAGCGGGAATACTTCCACTACCTCAGGGAAGCAGGCCGCCGCAACGAAGCGTCGATCGATGCCGTGGCCAAGGCGCTGGACCGGTTCGAACAGGCGAATGGCCATAAGGACTTCCGCAAGTTCCACCGGGCGCAGGCGGTAGCCTTCAAGCGCAAGCTCGATACCGAACGGGCGGTCCGCACCGGCAAGCCCTTGAGCCGCGCCACCGTCAATTCGACGCTTACGGCCCTTCGCGCATTCTTCGTCTGGCTGGCGGGCCAGCCGGGCTACAAGTCGCACCTTCGTTATGGCGATGCCGACTATTTCAACCTGGCCGAAACCGAGGTGCGCATTGCCAAGGCCGTTCGGCACAAGGCATTCCCCTCGTTGGAACAGGTGCACCACGTTCTGTCCTCGATGCCATCGGGCACCGACATCGAAAAGCGCAACCGGGCGCTGGTGGCCTTTGCGCTGGTGACGGGCGCACGCGATGGGGCGATGGCGTCGTTCCGCCTCAAGCACGTCGATCTGGAACAAGGCCGCGTCGATCAAGATGCCCGGGACGTGCGAACGAAGGCGAGCAAGACCTTTTCGACGTGGTTTTTCCCGGTGGGCGGCGATGCGCTGGCGATCGTGCAGGACTGGTGCAACCACCTGCGCACGGTGCCGCTATGGGGTGACGACGATCCGCTGTTCCCGGCAACGTTGGTGGGCCTCGGCGAAACCGGCGGCTTCGCGCCGGTGGGGCTCAAGCGGGAATGCTGGGCAAGCGCCGGACCGGTGCGCAGGATTTTCGCCGATGCCTTCCGGGCGGCTGGCCTGCCCTATTTCAACCCGCATTCCTTCCGCGACACGCTGGTGCAACTGGGCGAACGCGTCTGCCCGAATATCGAAGCATTCAAGGCATGGTCGCAGAATCTTGGCCACGAACGCGCGATGACCACGCTGACGAGCTACGGCAATGTCGCCCCGCACCGGCAGGCGGAACTGATCCGGGGCATGAATCGACAAAGTGATGCCGCCGATATAATCAACGATCCAGATATTATCGCCCTCGTTACAGCAATTCGAAGGAAACCGGACTATCCGTGAGGGCTCAACTTTCGAACCATGCAGGGGATTCATGCCAAACGAGACAATCGACAGCATCGCCGCTGGCGGAATCGGCAATCTGGCGTTCTATCGTATGTGCGCGGAATGCGGCACCCATGATAACATCCAACATGTTCGGGATAAGCTGGTCTTTATTTCTCGGGTGTATTCGGTTTCACGCGGACTGGGTGGCCAGTGGGATGCCCTTGCATGCGCAATGGTTGATAGATTTGCCAAGTTGGGCGAACTGATTGAGACAGCGCAACGGACATTTTTTCCCACCAGCCTAAAGGCCGCTTGCGAGGCGCATGCATTTCTTGACCACCTCACTTGCACTCAACTGATAAATTCTGGGATATCCGCCAGCGGCCGGGCGTCCTTCGCGTCGAAATACCTTCACTTCCATGCGCCGGATGCCTTCCCAATTCTCGATACCGTAGCTTCAAGAGGGCTGCGATCACTCACACCCGGCTTTCGGACCGGCATGCAAAAGCCTGCTCCTTATCCCCGTTTCTGTGAGCGGTTAGCCCACTACATGGCGGTGAACGGGAAACAGGGGACAAGTCTGCGACACATTGATCAAGAGTTGCTCGCAGCTGGTCGCCCATAAGGTGCGACCACACTGATGGCGGCGGCAAGCCTCTTGGCGTCCAGCCGCACCCGCTGCTAAGCCTAGGCGTGCAGGGGGTGAAGCGTGCAACTGTTCAATACCAAGACAATCAAACGCCATATCGCCCGCGCCGCCGCGCCCGATCCTGCCAAGCTCGAAATCTTGCGCCAATGGGGCGAAACCATTCGTGACCGCTCGATTGAAACGCAAAAGGAAACTGCCCTTCACGGCAACTTCAAGCAGCGGATCATTTGCGAAGTGCTGGGCTATCGGGACTTCAACGATAGCGGCGAATGGACCGTCGATGTTGAAGCGGCAATAGGCGCGGGATCGGTTGACCTTGCTTTCGGCCACTTCAGCAAGAGCGAACGGCGGATTATCGCCCCCTTCGAACTGAAGGGCGCGAAGACCAAGAACCTTGACGCCATCATGCCGGGCCGGGCCAAAACCCCGGTGCAGCAGGCTTGGGAATACGCCAGCGATAATGTCGGCACAAAATGGGTGCTGGTCTCCAACTACCTTGAAATCCGCCTCTACAGCTATGCCGACGGGCGGCAGTTTCATGACAGCTTCGATCTGGCGAAGCTGCATGATCCAGCCGAATACCAGCGGTTCATGTTGCTGCTGTCTGCCGACAATCTTCTGTCCGGCCAGACCTTGGCAATTCTGGAGGAAAGCCGGAAGGAAGACCGCGACATTACCGCGCGGCTCTACGCCGACTATCGCACCCTGCGCAGCGATCTGATCGGCGCAGTGCGAACGGCCCTGCCGGAAGGCGACCCGCTCGAATCCATCCGGCTGGGCCAGACCATTCTGGACCGGGTGCTGTTCATTGCCTTTGCCGAAGATAACGGCCTGTTGCCCGATGACAGCCTGTTAAACGCCTTCCTGCACCGCGACCCCTACAATCCCAAGCCGGTCTGGCAGACCTTCCTGGGCCTGTTCAATGCGATTGACCGGGGCAACGACCAACTCAAAATCCCGCGCTACAATGGCGGCCTGTTCCAGCCGAACGCCACGATTGATGTGCTGGCCGTGCCCGATCACATTTGCGAGGGCTTCAAGCGGCTGGCCGAATATGACTTTGCCAGCGAAATTTCCGTCACCGTGCTGGGCCACATATTCGAGCAGTCGATTGCCGACGTGGAGCAGCTTCAGGCCGAAGCGCTTGGCGAAGCGCCGGTGGAGAAAAAGGCCAGCGGCACCAGCGGGCGGCGCAAGCGTGACGGCGTGGTCTATACGCCCGACTATGTGGCGCGCTTTATTGTCGATCAGACGCTGGGCACGCACTGCAAGGAGATTTTTGCCGAAATCCTTGGTCGCCATGCCGCCAAGGGCGCGAAGGCCGATGACGAGGCGATTGCATGGAAATCGGCCAAGGCGGAACGGCAGGCATGGGCCGAATACCGCGACCGCCTGACCGCCCTGCGCATTGTCGATCCGGCCTGTGGATCGGGCGTGTTCCTGATTATGGCCTTCGATTACCTCAAGGCCGAACTTGGGCAGGTGAACACCAAGCTGGCCGAACTTGAAGGCAAGGGCATGGCAGGCAACCTGCTGGACCCTGACAGCGAAATCCTGACGCACAACCTGTTCGGCGTGGACGTGAACAGCGAAAGCGTTGAAATCGCCAAGCTGAGCCTGTGGATCAAGACCGCGCGACGCGGCAAGGTGCTGGACAGTCTGGACGCCAACCTGCGCGTTGGGATAGCCTGATCGAAGACAGCAGCTTTGCCTATCGCAGCCATGGCTTCGAATGGAAAACTGCCTTCCCCGACATATTAGCGGCTGGCGGTTTCGACGTGGTGCTGGGCAATCCGCCCTATGTGCGCATGGAACTGATCAAGCCCATGAAGCCGTGGCTGGAAAAGCGCTATGAAGTCGTTTCCGACCGGGCGGACCTTTACGCCTATTTCTTCGAACGCGGGATAAAGCTGCTGAAGCCCGGCGGGCGGCTGGGCTTCATCAGCAGCTCGACATTCTTCAAGACCGGATCGGGCGCACCGCTGCGCGATTTCCTGCGCACCAAGGCCACGCTGGAAACCGTGGTGGATTTTGGCGACCACCAGATTTTTGAGGGGGTCACCACCTATCCCGCCATCCTGACCATGCGGGCAGGTGGCCCGCCGCCGGGCCATGATCTGCAATTCTGGAAGATTGGCGAAATGCCAGCCGACAGCTTTGCCGATGCCTTTGCTGATGCAGCCAAGCCTTTCCCGCAAGAGGCGCTGGGGCGCGGTTCATGGGAACTGGAGGGCGATGCCCTGCGCGCATTGCGGGCGAAAATCACGGCGGGCAAGCCGACGCTGAAGGAAGTTTATGGTTCGCCGCTTTACGGGATCAAGACTGGCCTGAATGACGCCTTTGTCATCGATACACCGACCAAGGAAAAGCTTTGCCGTGACGATCCGCGTTCGGCGGAACTGCTGAAGCCTTTTCTGGAAGGCAAGGATTTGAAACGTTGGCGCGCGGAGTCGCGCGGTCTGTGGATCATCTATATTCCAAAGAATCGGGTCCGGATCGACGAATATCCCGCCATTCGGGATTGGCTCTTGCCGTTCAAGGACAAGCTGGAAAAACGCGCCACCAAGCAGGAGTGGTTTGAGTTGCAGCAGGCGCAGGAAGCTTATTCGGCTCGCATATCGCAGCCCAAGATTTCGTACCCGCATTTTTCGAGTGCCCAGCTATTCGCCTTTGAAAGATCGGGCGCATTCTCGAACGACAAATCCTATTTCTGTCCGTCGGCAGATGCATTCTTGCTGACCCTTCTCAACAGCAATTGCCTTTGGTTTATCCTGTCAAACATTGCTCCCGCCGTCCGTGGTGGCTTTCACGAACTACGTGTTCAATATGTTGAAACGCTCCCAATCCCAAATGCGACCGATACCGCGCAGGCGGAGATTGGCGCTCTGGCCACTGCGGCTCAATCGGCAGCAGAAAAGCGCCATGAACTGCAACAGGCTATCACCCGCCGCATTCCCGACCTTGCCGCCGATCCGGCCAATGCCAAGCTGACCGGCAAGCTGAAGGAATGGTGGAACCTGCCCGACTTCGCCGCCTTCCAGAAGGAAGTGGAAAAGGCACTGAAGGCCAAAATCCCGCTTCAGGAACGCAACGAGTGGGAAAGCTGGATCACCACCAGCCGCGCCGAAATTCACGCCCTGACAGCCGAAATCGCCCGGCTGGAAGCCGAGATCAACACCAAGGTCTATGCCCTGTTCGATCTGACACCCGATGAAATCGCCCTGCTGGAGGCTAACGTATAAGCGCAGAGTTCCTGCACAAGATCAGGTGCGATTGAACGGCTGGCCGTAGCCGTTCAAAGACGGGCAAAGGCGAACGGAATTGGTGGAAAAAATCGGGTAGGCTGAAGCCGCTGGGGGCCACATCGGGGGCCACGCCAGAATGAGAGCAATATTTTATCACTTAATATCAATTGAGTAAGAGATTTTCGCGGTTCCGTCCCCGCACCACATTCCAAGCCTTGAACCCACGAAAAAGGGCCGGCGCCGCAGCGCCAGCCCCCGGTTCGGTTGCCCGCAAAATAACTCAGTCCTTCACCCAGGCCATGAAGCCCATGCCCTCGCCGGTCCCCGCCTCGGTGCGGTAGCACGGCACGTAGTCGACCAGGGTCATCGGCGTACCCTCCATGGCCACGCAGATCGGGGCGTAGAGCTTGATCTCCGAATTGCCCGACTGGTAAGCGCGGTCGTCGATCTCGGCCAGCCCGGGCAGGTCGCCCTTGCCCAGCAGGTCGATGATGTTGAGGTCGAAGGCCTCGTCACAGACGAAGTGCGACAGGCCGCCCGACGCGATCACCGCCACCCGCTTGTTCGGCTCCCACGCGCGGATCGCGTCGGTCAGCGCTTCGCCGAAGGCGATGGCGCGGTGCATCGAGGGCTGGGTCGGCGCATAGAAGGTGTTCATGAACACCGGCACGCTCGGCGGCGGGGCATCGCCCATGATCTGGTGATAGACGAAGCTGAAGGCGTGCGGCACGATTTTCGCCCCGCCCATCCACGCATTGCCCGGCCAGCGGATTACCTCGGTCATGTCGAAGCCCTGCCGGCTGAGCGAGGACAGCAGGTAGCGCGCCAGCTCGGGATGGCCGGGGAAGGTCACGTCGTGATCGGGTGCGAAGACCGGCTTCTGCGGCGGGCCGTTGTAGATCTCGGCCCCGGAATAGATCGCCAGCGAGGGCGATATTTCCTGGAACATTTCCTTCTGGTCCTTGCCGATCAGGACCACGGCATCGGCGTCGGCGGCCTCGTAGATCGCCTTCATCCCGGCGATCGCCGCATCGCAGCGGGCCTTGCGCGCGTTCAGTTCATCCACCGTCAGCAGATCGGTAAAGCCCTCGTCCTTGCGCGCCTCGGCCAGGCTGGGGAAATCCCAGGTTTCGTTGCGGTAGCACAGGGCCGCGTTGCGCCGGTCACGCAGCCCGTCCTCGATCCAGGTCTCGCCCGGCTTGCCCAGCATCGCGCTGTGCGGGATTGCCATGCCCAATACGATTTCCGCCATCGTTCACCTCCACCATTCACTGCCTGTTGCGAATGGCGGCGGCTTAGGGGGGCCGCGCGCGGGGCATTTTGATCGGGCACAAATCGGCGGGCAGAACTGTTCGCCCGGCACGGAATTTGGATCACCTTTGCAGGCGGGCTCAGCGCAGGTCGATCACCTCGGCCCTCGGCAGCGGCGCAGCGCCGGGCTGCTCGGCCCAGTGGCGATGATTGAGCACGGCCCCATCGGCGCGGACCGCCGCGACCAGCGCGAGGTCGACCTTGGCCATGACCCAGCCCGCCCGGTCCATCTCGCCCAGCGCGACCACCCCGTCCTCGGGAAAGCCGCGATCGGGCGGGCCGAAGATCCCGGCCGCGCCGCGGTTTACGTCGATTGCCGGAGACCATGCCGCCTCGCCCACGGTCGGCGCCTGCACCGCCACCATCTGCCCTTCCAGCGCGCGGGCCTGCGCGCCGAGGCGCACCCGCCAGTAACCGGCAAGCGTATCGGTGCAGCTCGGCACCAGCAGGATCTCGCAGCCCGCCTCGGCCAGCGCTCGGGCGAGCAGGGGGAACTCGCTGTCGTAGCAGATCGTCACCCCGATCCGGCCCAGCGCGGTCTCGAACAGGCGCAGCGGCGCGCCGGGCGAGACGTGCCACTCCTCGCGCTCGAAGCGGGTCATGACCAGCTTGTCCTGCACCCCGACCTTGCCGGACGGCGCGAACAGGCGGGCCCGGTTGACGTAGTTACCATCACTTTGAAGGCACGGCGCGGAGGCGGCGAGGATGTGCACGCCGTGCCGCCGGGCGAGGTCAGCGTGAAGGCCATCGACCCAGTCCAGCAAGGCCGAAACGCTCTCAAGCGATCCGGCAAGGCTACCCATCGTCGCCGGATCTAGCGAGGCCAGTTCCATCGCGCCATATTCGGGAAAGACCAGCAGGTCGGCCCCGGCCCCGGCGGCCTCACCCACCCATGCGGCCAGCTTGTCGGCATAGGCCTCGCGCCCGGCCAGCGCCTCGACCGGGTATTGCGCGGCAGCGATGGCGACCGGGCGGCTCACAGTTCCTTGAGCCAGTATTGCATCGGCTTGGCGCTCTCCTGCTCACCGCCGATGTCCTTCCAGCTGAACTCGGTGACGAAGCCGGGGATCGGTTCATAGCCGCGCTTCGCCCAGAAGAGGTCGAGCGGGACATAGTCCGCCGGGCGGGACGGATGGTCGGCCGGGCGGATCACCGCGCAGAAGGTGGCCGAAGCCGCGCCGCAGCGGCGGGCCTGGGCCTCGCGCTGATCGAAGAAGGCATGGCCGAGGCCGCGCCCGCGATATTCGGGCAGGAGCACCGATTCGCCGAAATAGAACAGGCTGGCCGTATCCAGCCCGCACCCCTCGAACGGGGCGCGAAAGGCCTCTTTCTGCGCCGCCATGGCCGAGGCCGTGGCCGCGCCGACCACCCGCGCGCCGTCATAAGCGGCGACCAGCACGGCCCCCGGCGCCGCCGCGAATTCGCGCAGGTAAGCCGATTCGTAGCCACCATCGCCCTGGTAGAGGTAAGGCCACTCGGCAAAGACCGCGATCCTCAGCGCGGCGAGATCCTCAAGGGCCGCAAGGATCTCCTCGCCATGCAGCGAGCGGACGGCAATCTCGTTCATTCAGGCCCAACCTCGTGAAAACGCGAACAGTCGATCATCCGGGTCCCGCCGGGATCGGCCGTGACGATATGGCCGCCACTGTTATGGCCCGCCGCCCTTTCCCGCAATGGCTGCCCCGCGATGGCACGGCCGCGCCGGGACCGGGATCGTCCCCGCCCCGGAATCATTGCAATTGCGCGGACACGGCGATATGGGCGGCCTTTCCCCGGCCCATCGCTGCTGCCCGCATGGCGGCACCGCTTCCGCCGGGGATTGCTGTTTCGGGGCGTTTTTCGCCCGCTAGCTTTGAGGAACTGCCCGTGTCCCGTCGCCGCCAGATCTACGAAGGCAAGGCCAAGATCCTGTACGAGGGCCCCGAGCCGGGCACCCTGATCCAGTACTTCAAGGACGATGCCACCGCCTTCAACGCCCAGAAGAAGGGCACGATCAACGGCAAGGGCGTGATCAACAACCGCATCAGCGAGTATGTGTTCACGCGTCTGTCGCACATCGGCATCCCGACTCACTTCATCCGCCGCCTCAACATGCGCGAGCAGCTGGTGCGGCAGGTCGAGATCATCCCGATCGAGGTCGTGGTGCGCAACGTGGCCGCCGGGTCCATCTCCCAGCGCCTCGGCATTCCCGAGGGCGAGCCGCTGCCGCACACCCTGATCGAATACTACTACAAGGACGATGCGCTGGGCGATCCGATGGTCGCCGAAGAGCACATCGCCTGCTTCGGCTGGGCCAACAACGAGGAGATGCAGGACATCTCGTCGATGGCGATCCGGGTGAACGACTTCATGGTCGGTATGTTCGCCGCGATCAACATCCGCCTCGTCGATTTCAAGCTCGAGTTCGGCCGCATCTGGGACGGTGATTACAGCCGCGTGATCCTGGCCGACGAGATCAGCCCCGACGGCTGCCGCCTGTGGGACATGGTGACCGGCGAGAAGCTCGACAAGGACCGCTTCCGTCGCGATCTCGGCGGCGAGGAAGAGGCCTACCAGGAAGTCGCCCGCCGCCTCGGCCTGCTCGAAAACGACGGCGGCCCGAGCGAGGTTTTCGACCTCACCAAGCACCGCAAGCTGCGCGGCAAATAAGCAGGCCTTGCTACCGGGGCCAAGGCATTCCACCTTGCCCCGGATGCTGCGCCGCCTGATTCCGCTGCTGGCGCTGGGCCTTTCGGCCTGCGCCCAGCTAGCCCCCCACCCGCAATCCGTCTCCGCTCCGCGCCCGGTCTGGGCGATGGAGGAAAGCGACGTGCCGCTCGATCCGGCCTATCGCGCCGGCCGTCTGGCCAACGGGATGCGTTTCATCATCCGCCGCAATGCCCTGCCCAAGGGCACGGTTCAGGTGCGGATGGAGATCGAGGCCGGTTCGCTCGACGAGGCCGAGAGCGAACGCGGCTTTGCCCACTTCGTCGAGCACATGGCCTTCAACGGCTCCACCCGCGTGCCCGAGGGCGAAATGGTCCGCCTGCTCGAGCGCGACGGCCTCGCCTTCGGGGCCGACACCAATGCCCAGACCAATTTCAACTACACGCTCTACATGCTCGACCTGCCGAAGAACGCGCCCGAGCTGCTCGGCACGGCACTGATGCTGATGCGCGAAACGGCGAGCGAGCTGACCTTCTCGCCCGAGGCCGTGGCGCGCGAGCGCGGCGTGGTCCTCTCCGAAATGCGCGACCGCAACACCTGGGCCCTGCGCGCGGCGGTGGACGAGATGGCCTTCACCAATCCCGGCTCGCTCTATTCCCGGCGCCTGCCGATCGGCACGACCGCCACGCTCGAAGGGGCCACGGCGGCCAGCCTCAAGGCCTTCTGGGCCCGCGAATACGTGCCGGCCAAGACCACCCTCATCGTGGTCGGCGACGTCGATCCTGACCAGGCCGAGGCCGCGATCCGCGAGCGTTTCGAGACCTGGCGCCCGACCGCTGCGCCCGCGCAGCCCGATGCGGGCCCGGTCCTGCCCCATGACCAGAACCGCACCGGAATCTACACCGATCCCGCCCTGTCCGAGCGGGTCACCGCCGCCCGCAACGGCAAGTGGCTGGACGAGCGCGACACGGTGGCCAACCGGCGCGAGGGGATGCTGCGCCAGATCGGCTACGACGTCATCAACCGCCGCCTCCAGCGCCTCTCGCGCGAGCCGGACGCCCCGTTCCGCGCGGCCAATCTCGCCACCGGCGACGTGTTCCGCTCGGGCCGCACCACGACCCTGTCGGTCGACACGATCGACGGCGGCTGGCAGCGCGGCCTGCTTGCGGCGGGGCGCGAATACCGCCGCGCGCTGGACTATGGCTTCACCGCGCAGGAAGTGGCCGAGCAGGTCGCCATCGTCCGCGCCGCCCACCGCAATGCCGCCGGCGGCGCCGCCACCCGCTCCAACGCCGCGCTGATGGCCGGGGCCATCGCCCTGGTCCGCGACGACCGCGTGCCCGCGACGCCCGCATCCTCGCTGCAACGGCTCGAGGCATTCATCCCGCAGATCACCCCGGTCACCGTGCTCGCCGCGCTCAAACGCGAACTGGTGTCGCTCGACGATCCGCTGCTGCGCTTTGCCGGGCGTACCGCGCCCCCCGGCGGCGCCAAGGCGATCCGCGCCGCCTGGGCCGAGGCGATGAAAGGCCGCCTCGTCCGCACCGACAGCGCGGCGACCAGCGATTTCGCCTATGCCCACTTCGGCGATCCCGGCCGCATCGTGGCCGACAGCCGCGAGGCCGCGCTCGGCATCCGCGAGGTCCGCTTCGCCAACGGCGTGCGGCTCAACCTCAAGCGCACCGATCTCGAACAGGACCGCGTCCTCGTCCAGCTCTCGCTCGACGGGGGCGACATGCTGGCGACGAAGGCCAACCCGCTGGCCACCGACATGGTCTCCGCGCTCGGGGCCGGGGGCCTCGGCCAGCACAGCCAGGACCAGCTCCAGTCGATCCTTGCCGGGCGCACGGTCGGCTTCAACCTCTCCTCCTCGCCCGAGACGTTCAACGCCGTCTCGCTGACCACCCCGGCCGACCTCGCGCTCCAGCTCCAGCTGATGGCCGCCTATCTTACCGATCCCGGCTACCGGCCCGAGGGCGAGGTGATCTACCGCCAGAACGTCAACGCCTTCTTCCTGCGCAAGGACGCCACGCCGGCCTCGGCGCTGGGCTCGGCGATCGGCGGGATCCTGGCCGACCGCGACCCGCGCTTCACCTTCCAGTCGGCGGAAGACTACCGCGCCCTCACCTTCCAGAAGCTGCGCCGCGACATTTCCGACCGGCTGGCCCACGGCGCGATCGAGATCGGCATGGTCGGCGACATCGACGAGGGCAAGGCAATCGAGCTGGTCGCCAGCACCTTCGGCGCCCTGCCCGCGCGGGAGCCGGCCTTCCGCCCCTATCCCGAGCAGCGCCAGCGCCCCTTCACGGCCGACCGCGCCCGCCGCGTGGTGCGCCACACCGGGGCGGCGGACCAGGCCATCGTGCGGATCACCTGGCCGACCCGCGACGGCGAGGACCCGGCCGAGGCGCTGAAACTGGAACTGCTCGAAAAGGTCATGCGGATCGAGCTGATCGACACCATCCGCGAAAAGCTCGGCAAGTCCTACGGCCCCTCGGCCGAGAGCGAAACCAGCCGCACCTGGCGCGGCTATGGCACCTTCACCGCCTCGGCCTCGGTCAATGTCGCCGATGTCGCCGCCACCCGCGCCGCCATTGCCGAAACCGTGGCCGAACTGCGCGGCCGCCCGGTCAGTGACGATACGATCCAGCGCGCCCGCCAGCCGATGCTCGAGGGGCTGGCCAATGCGCTCAAGACCAATCGCGGCTGGCTCACCCTGGTCGACCGCGCGCAGACCGAGCCCGACCGGATCGAGCGCCTGCTCACCGCCGCCGACCGCCTGAAGGCCCTCTCCGCCGCCGACGTCCGGGCCATGGCGCTGAAATACCTGACCCCGGCCGGCGGGCTGGAGATCGACGTCCTGCCCACCGGCGCGGCGGCGCCCTGAAGGGCGCGCCCCCTCCCGGCCACAAAGAAAGGGCGGGAGGTCCGAAGACCTCCCGCCCCATAGGCTCAGGGTGTAACTGGTGATCCGCGCAGATCAGAAGGCGACGGTCGCCTCGATCCCGTAAGTGCGCGGGGCATTGAAGTTGGCATAGTCGCCCAGCGCCGTGTTGGCGGCGCTGCGACGGTAGATGTGGGCCTCGTTGAACAGGTTGCGGGCCCAGGCCGAGACGGTCAGCTTCTGGCCGGCATTGCTCATCGGGATATCCGCCAGGCTGAGGCGGGCGTTGACGATGAAGCTCTTGTCGCTCTGCACCGCTTCGTTGTCGAAGGTGTACATCGGGTCCGAGTAGTTGCCGTCGACGTGGAAGCGCAGGGCCGTGCCCGCGCCGCCCACCGGCAGTTCGTAGTCGATGTTGCCCGAGAGCGCATTCTTCGGGGTGAAGACGATGTAGACGGTCTGGAACACCGGGTTCAGGCCGGGATTGCCCTGCGAGATGTTGGTCGCTTCCTGGATGGTGTTCTCGGCCGGCGGCACGCGGGAGTAGGTATAGGCATAGGACAGGCCGAGCGAGAGCCCGGTCACCGGGGTCACCGTGAGGTCGGCCTCGACGCCGCGGATCTTGGTGATGCCCAGCGCGTTCACCGTGTCCAGCGTGTTGCGGACCTGCCCGTAGGTCGGGCTGCCCACCACGTTGTCGAGCGCGAAGGCGTTGAAGTCGACCTGGCTGTCCTTGCGGTCCATGATGTAGCCGGCGATGTTGAAGCGCACCTTGCGGTCAAGGAAGGTCGTCTTCAGGCCCACTTCATAGGACTTCACCGATTCCGGCCCGAACGAGCGGTAGGTCAGCGAGCGCGAGCTGGCGCCGCCGGCGCGGTAGCCGGTGGCATACTTCGCATAGAGGTTCACGTCCGACGAAACGTCGAAGGCCACCACGGCCAGCGGGTCGAACCGCTGGTTGTCGAGCGCGAAGCTGTAAGGCGTCGCCGCGCCGTTGACCACGAAGAGGCGGCCGTTCTTCTTGTCGTGGGTATAGCGGCCGCCGGCGGTCAGGTGCAGGATCGGCAGCGGGCTCCAGGTCGCCTGGCCATAGGCGGCATAGCTCTTGGAATAGGCGATGGAGGCGCGGGCCACGGCGGCGTTCAGGTAGGTCGAGGGATCGACGATCGTGTAGTTCGTCAGCGTCGCGTTCCAGACGTTGCTGTTCGGCGTCTGGGCCCGGTCGTTGGCGCGCTCGTTGAAGTAGTAGAGGCCGGCCACGTAGTCGACGTCGCCCAGGCTGCCCACGGCCTGGAATTCCTGGCTGAACTGACGCTGGTCGAGGAAGGCGAGGCTGTAGCGGCTGAAGGCGGTGTTGGCGGCCCAGATCGGGGTGCGGTGCGCGCCGCCCGAATTATCCCACTGCGCGTCGCTCACCGTGCGCCACGAGGTGATCGAGCGCAGCTCGATGTCGGGCGTAAGCTTGTACTTGACGTTGGCCGAGAAGCCCTGGGTCTTGTCGATGGAGGGCTGCTGCGGCACGCCGATGTCGGCCGTGTCCATGCGCTGCCCGGTCACCACCACCTGGGCCGGCTTGTTGGCCAGCGCCGCAGGCGTGATCGTCACCAGCTGGCTGTAAAACGGGGTGTTCTCGTCGCGGCTCTTGTCGAAGGCGAGATCGACGGTCAGGCCGTCGACCGGCTTCCAGCGCGCGGCGATGCGGCCGCCATAGCGGTGATACTGGTTCCACCCGGCCTGCCCGGCGAGCGGGTTCTTCACGGTCGGGTCCTGGTGCTGGATCACGCCATCGAGCTTGATCGCGATATTGGCAAACTCGGGCAGGTCCAAGTGCAGCTGCCCGGTGTACGAGCCGTAGTTGCCCACGCCCGCGCTCATCCGGCCGCCGAATTCGCCGGTCGGGGCCTTGACCACCATCGACAGCGCGCCGCCTTCGGTGTTGCGGCCGAACAGGGTGCCCTGCGGCCCCTTCAGGACTTCGATGCGCTCGAGGTCGAACAGGCTGGCGTTGAGGCCGTGCTGGCGGCCGAGGTAGACGCCGTCGAGATAGACGCCGACGCCCTGTTCGCGCGCCGGCTGGTTGGCGTCGAGCGGCACGATGCCACGGATGCCGATGGTGAGAGCGGACTGGCGGGCCTCGAAGGTGGCGACGCGCAGCGAGGGAACGCCGCCGTCGGCCAGGTCGATCAGGCTCTGGACGTGGCGCTTCTTGATGTCTTCGCTGCCCATCACCGAGATCGAGATCGGGGTCTTCTGGAGGTTGGTCTCGCGCTTGGTGGCGGTGACGACGATGTCGGTCAGGCCCGAAGTCTCCGCGGCGGCGGCGGCATCGGCCCCCGCAGCAGCATCGGCTTCGGCAGCCTCCGCTTCGGCGGCGTGAGCCGGCATCGCCACGGCGGCGAGCGCAAGGGCGGCAAGCGAAGCGGAAAGCGTGAACTTGGCAGTCATGTCAAAATCCCCCTGGGGGTTCGTGTCTCAACAACCGGGGGAGAAAACCCTCATGGCCTCCGACTCATCGGCGCGCCCCCTCGGCGTCGCCCAACTAGGGGTCCAACATTTCACTTCGGAGACGGGGCGATGACAGTTGGATGACTCTTTTCTGACACTGATTTTCTTCACATTTCTGTCACACAAGCGTCATCAAGCCGTCATCTGCCGGCGCCACCATCGCATGACTTTCCTGCCGCCTCGGGCGGTGATCTCCATGCTTGTGAAGATGGCTGAACCTGTGACGATCCTGTTGACCAGCACCGACCCGGCGCTCGTCGCGAGCCTCAACAAGCTGCGGCCCGACCTCGCTGTCGTCGTGGCCGCGGATGCATCCTCGGCCAGCGCCCTGCCCGCCAATGGCTCGACCTTCGCCTTCATCGACTGGCTGCTGCCCGATCTCTCCGGGCTCGAGCTATGCCGGATGCTCCGCAACAACGCGGCCACCCGCGCCGCGCACCTGACGATGGTGCTGGAAAGCCACGATGCCGAGGTCCGGCGCCGCGCGCTCACCGCCGGGGCGGACGATTATATCGTCGGCCCGCTCTCGGCCGAGGTGCTGATCGGCCGGATCGATGCCGCCGGCCACGCCTCGGCCTTGCCCGATGCGCCGCGCGGTGCGGGCGGCAGCCGCCTGCGCCACGGCGAGCTGGTGATCGACCTTGCCGCCTTCCAGGTCCGCTTTCAGGGCCGCCTGATTGCGCTGCGGCCGAGCGAGCTGCGCCTGCTCGCCCATTTCGTCGAATTTCCCGACCAGGTGTTCACCCGCGAAAACCTGATCCGCCGCCTCTCGCGCGAGGGAGAGACGATCGACGAACGCACGGTCGATGTCTGGATCGGCCGCCTGCGCCGTGCCCTGCGCGCACAGGGCGTGCCCGATCCGCTGCGCACGGTGCGCTCGCTCGGCTACGTGCTCGACAGTCCGATCGCCTGAAACGCG
The DNA here is from genome assembly GCF_014230315.1 of Novosphingobium flavum. Classification (GTDB taxonomy): domain Bacteria; phylum Pseudomonadota; class Alphaproteobacteria; order Sphingomonadales; family Sphingomonadaceae; genus Novosphingobium; species Novosphingobium flavum. Next base: position 139,455 of record NZ_JACLAW010000010.1, read on the forward strand.
CGGCGGCGAAAAGAATCGCCTGCAGTTCATGCATTTGGCTTTGCCAGGTGGTTGCCAAAAGGGCTTCGCTGCGCCATCGCCGCCGCAGGAACCGTAGGAGACTGTCTTGTCCTCGCGAAAGCTGATCGCCTATACCCTGATCGCGCTCATGCTGGGCGGCCTCGCCGCCTGGGCCTGGCTCAGCGCGCGCCGCAAGCGGCTGGAGCTGGAGCGCAATCACGGCCCCCGACAGGATTGAGCCGGGAGCGGGCGCGCGCTCGTTTCCGACCGCCCCTTGGCACTTGCCCCTTGGCTGACATGAGGGCATAGGCCGCGGCGAGTCCCGCCCTGCTCGCGGGCCCAAGGTGAAAGGCGTTTCGATGAAGGTCCGCGTCCATGTCAGCCTCAAGAACGGGGTGCTCGATCCGCAAGGCCGCGCAATCCATCACGCCATCGAAGGCCTCGGCTTCTCGGGCGTGGCCGACGTGCGCGCCGGCCGCCTGTTCGAACTGGAAGTCGAGCCTGGCGTGACCGACGCCCAGCTTGAAGACATCGCCTCCAAGCTCCTCGCCAACATGGTGATCGAGAACTACCGGATCGAAAGGGTCGCCTGATGGCTTTCCGCTCCGCCGTCATCACCTTCCCCGGCTCCAACTGCGACCGGGACATGGCCGATGCGCTGGAGAAGATCTCCGGCAGCAAGCCCGCCAGCGTCTGGCACCGCGATGCCGACCTGCCCGAAGGGCTCGATTTCATCGCCCTGCCCGGCGGCTTCTCCTATGGCGACTATCTGCGCTCCGGCGCCATGGCCGCCCGCTCGCCGATCATGCAGGCGGTGGTTGCCGCCGCCGGCCGGGGCGTTCCGGTGCTCGGCGTGTGCAATGGCTTCCAGGTCCTGACCGAGGCCGGCCTGCTCCCCGGCGCGCTGATGCGCAATGCCGGCATCCGCTTCGTCTGCCGCGAGGTCATGCTCACGGTCGAGAACAGCCAGAGCCTGTTCACCGCCGGCTACGAGACCGGCCAGCAGATCCGCGTTCCCGTCGCGCACCATGACGGCAACTACTTCGCCGACGCCGCGACGCTCGACCGGCTCGAGGGCGAAGGCCGCGTCGCCTTCCGCTACGCCGAAGAGGTCAACGGCTCGGCCCGCGACATTGCCGGCGTCCTGAACGAAGGCGGCAACGTGCTCGGCATGATGCCCCACCCCGAACGCGCGATCGAAAAGGCCCACGGCGGCACCGACGGCCGCGCCCTGTTCGAATCGGCGATCAAGGCCCTCGTCGGAGCCTGACACTCCTCGTCATTGCGAGCGCAGCGAAGCAATCCAGGGCGGCGCGTGAGGCCCTGGATTGCTTCGCTGCGCTCGCAATGACGAAAGCCCGCACCGGCCCGCAAGCCCTTCGCGGAGGCGAAGGGCGCACCCAACAAATTACGCCGCCTGCCCCGCGCGCTCGGCGCGGCTTACCGCGAACAGCTGCAGTGCGTCGGCCGGGCTCATCGGGCGGCCGAAGTAGAACCCCTGGATCTTGTTGCAGCCGAGCGACTTGACCACGCCCAGCTCCTTTTCGGTCTCCACGCCCTCGGCCGTGGTGGTCACGCCGAGGCTGTCGGCCATGGCCACGACCGCGCGGATGATCGCCAGGCTCTCCGGGTTGTTCTGGGCCGCGCCCTGCACGAACGAGCGGTCGACCTTGATCGTCGAGAAGCGCAGCTTGCGCAGGTAGCCCAGCGAGGAATAGCCGGTCCCGAAGTCGTCGAGCGCGATCGAGCAGCCGAGGCCCATGATCTGCTCCAGCGTGTTCCGCGCCGTGGTCGCATCGCGCAGGAAGATCGATTCGGTCACCTCGATCTCCAGCCGGTGCGCCGGCAGGGCGGTAACCGCCAGGGCCGAGACCACGGTCGAGGCGAATTGCGGATCGAGCAACTGCTCGCCCGAGACATTGACCGCCACCTTGATGTGGCTCGGCCAGTTCATCGCCTCGCGGCAGGCCTCGCGCAGCACCCATTCGCCGATCGGCACGATCAGGCGGGTGTCCTCGGCCAGCGGGATGAACTTCGCCGGACTGACGGAACCGTGCTCGGCGCTGTTCCAGCGCAGCAGGGCCTCGAAGCTGACCACGTTCTCGCTGTCGGCGCTGACCACCGGCTGGTAGTGCAGCAGCATCTCGTTGCGTTCCAGCGCGCGGCGCAGCGAGAATTCGAGCTGGCGACGCTCCTCGGCATGGGCGTGCAGCGCCGGCTCATAGGTGAAGTGCTTGCCCCCGCCGGCGTCCTTGGAGCGGTAGAGCGCAAGGTCGGCGTTGCGCATCAGGGTCTCGACGGTCGAGCCGTCGCGCGGCCCCACGGCCGAGCCGACGCTGGCGCCGACGTAGAGCGTGTGGTGATCCACCTCGTAAGGCTGCGAAAGCCGGTCGATCACCGCCGAGGCGACCTTTTCGACCCGGCCGAGATCGGATGCATCGCGGATGACGATGGCGAACTCGTCGCCGCCAAGCCGCCCGCACAGCTCGTTCTCGGTCATCAGCTCCTTGAGCCGGGCCGAAACCCGCGCCAGCAGCGCGTCGCCGACGAGGTGGCCGAGCGTATCGTTGACCGCCTTGAACCGGTCGAGGTCGATCATCAGGAAGGCGCAGCGCGTGCGCCACTGCTCGGCATAGCGCATGGCATCGCCCATCGCCTCGGTCAGCATCAGGCGGTTAGGCAGGCCGGTCAGGGTGTCGTAGCGGGCGAGCTGCGCGATCTTGTCGGCGCTCTCGCGCTGCTCGGTCACATCGGAGCCGACCCCGCGGAAACCTTCATAGACGCCGTTCTCGTCGAGCTTGGGCGTGCCCGACAGTTCCCACCAGCGCTGGCGCCCCTTGATCGTGACGCGCACCAGCAGGTTGGAAAAGCTCTCGCGCCGCTTCAGCCGCTCGGCGAGGTCATGCAGGCTGCTCGGGAAATGGCCGCTTTCCCAAGCTTCGCCCGCGATCAGCTGGATGAACGGCTTGCCCTCGATATCCTCGGGGTCGAGCCCCAGCGCGAAAGCGAATCGCGGGCTGACCGAACGGACCCGGCGCGAGGTGTCGATCTGCCACAGCCAGTCGGCCTCGCCCTCCTCGAACTCGCGCAGCAGCAGCGAGACGACCTCGGCCTTTTCCAGCATCCCGGCCTCGGCCACCCGCGTGGCGAGGAAGGTGCGGGCCGATTCGATCGTGCCGACGATGACGATCGACATGAAGACCGTGGCGATGCCCGCAGACTGCCACTGCCCGAACCAGCCGAATTCGGCGACCGAGAGCCCGCCGACGATGGCGGTGAAGATGATCGTGCCAAGCGGCACGGCCGGAACGACCACGGCCGATGCGGTCATCAGCATGGCGAGGATGGTCCACAGCTCAAGCCGCGAAACGGTCGTCCCGAAGGGCGTGAAGAACAGGATCGGCACGGTCCAGACCACGGCAACGATGGCCGAGGAAATGGTCTGGGCGTTGATTTCCTCACGGCTCATCCGCCGCCGATCGGCATCGCCGAGCGAGCGGTCGAAGCGCGCCCCATAGTAAAGCGCACCGCCCAGCGCGAGGAACCAGCCGACCAGCGCCAGCACCATGACATGGCCGACGAAGATCTGCACCGTCGCCACGGCGGCGATGCCATGCGCGATCAGGCGGGCAACGGTAACCCGGGCAAGGCTGGAATATTGCAGCCCGCGCAGCCGCGACCAATCCCCGTCAGGCGGGTCGGCAAGGCCCAGCACGGCAAGAACCGGAAGGTTCCGCGGCAGCGTGGATATGTCCTTGGTTCGCGCGTTCACGCGGAAGAGCTAACCGGAAAATCCTTAGCACCGCGTAAATTCCCGGACAAAGGCCCGATCGGCCCGTCGCATTACTGGGTGGCGATCGCTACTCGACCGTCACCGACTTGGCGAGATTGCGCGGCTGATCGACATCGGTGCCCTTCACGCAGGCCACGTGATAGGCCAGCAATTGCACCGGCACGGCATAGACCAGCGGCGCGATCAGCGGGTGGACCTTGGGCATCTCGATCGTCGCAAGGCAGCCCTCGCCCGCCTCGGCCAGCCCTTCGGCGTCGGAGATCAGCACGATCTTGCCGCCACGCGCCCGCACTTCCTGCATGTTGCTGACCGTCTTCTCGAACAGCGGGCCCGAAGGCGCCAGCACGATCACCGGCACGGCCTCGTCAATCAGGGCGATGGGCCCATGCTTCATCTCGCCCGCGGCATAGCCCTCGGCGTGGATGTAGCTGATTTCCTTGAGCTTGAGCGCCCCTTCCAGCGCCAGCGGATAGTCCTGCCCGCGCCCGAGGTAGAGCACGTCGCGTGCCGGGGCGATCAGGTGCGCCATGGCCGCGATCTCGTCGTCGTGGCTGAGCGCGGCATTGAGCGCAGAGGGAGTCTCGACCAGCTGCGACACCACGTCGCATTCCTCGGCCCGGCTCATCCGCCCGCGCTTGACCGCAAGGTTTGCCGCCAGAGCGGCAAGCACGGCAAGCTGGCAGGTGAAGGCCTTGGTCGAGGCGACGCCGATTTCCGGGCCGGCGTGAGTCGGCAGCAGCAGGTCGGCCTCGCGCGCCATTGAACTGGTCGGCACGTTGACCACGACCGCGATGGTCTGTCCCGCTTCCTTGCAGTGGCGCAGCGCGGCCAGGGTATCGGCCGTCTCGCCCGATTGCGAGATGAACAGCGCCAGCCCGCCCGGCTCCAGCACCGGGTCGCGGTAACGGAACTCGCTCGCCACATCGATGTCGACCGGCAGGCGGGCGAACTGCTCGAACCAGTACTTGGCGACAAGGCCGGCATAGTAGGAGGTGCCGCAGGCGACGATGGTGACACGGGTGATCCCGGTCAGGTCGAAATCGAATTGCGGCAGGGCCACCGACTGGTCGACCTGACGAATGTAGCTGCGCAGGGTCTGGGCCACCACGGTCGGCTGCTCGAAGATCTCCTTCTGCATGAAGTGGCGGTAATTGCCCTTCTCGATCGCCGCGGCCGAAGCGCCCGAGGCCACGATTTCGCGGGTCACCGGCCGGTTGTCCTTGTCGAACACCTGCGCGCCCTCGCGGGTGATCACCACCCAGTCGCCTTCATCGAGATAGGAAATGCGCTGGGTCAGCGGCGCCAGCGCCAGCGCGTCCGAGCCGAGATAGGTCTCGCCCTCCCCAAAGCCGACCACCAGCGGCGAACCGAGCCGCGCGCCGATCAGCATGTCCTCATGCGCCTTGAAGGCGATGGCGAGCGCGAAAGCGCCGCGCAGCTGCGGCAGGACCGCCTTGACCGCGTCGGCCGGCGAAAGCCCAGCCTCGACCTGCTCGGAAACGAGATGGGCGACGACCTCGGTATCGGTGTCGCTTTCGAACCTGCGGCCGCGCGCAGTCAGCGCCTCGCGCAAGGGGCGGAAATTCTCGATGATCCCGTTGTGAACGAGGGCAAGGTGATCGGTCGCGTGCGGGTGGGCATTGGCCGCGGTCGGCGCCCCGTGCGTGGCCCAGCGGGTATGGGCGATGCCGGTCGTGCCCGGCGCGGGATTGCGCGCCAGTTCGATCACGAGGTTCGACAGCTTGCCCGGCGCGCGGCGGCGGATCAGTTCCCCGCCCGAGACCGTGCAGACCCCGGCGCTGTCATAGCCGCGGTATTCCATCCGCCTGAGGCCGTCGACCAGCCGCTCCGCCACCTCTTCCTTGCCGACGATGCCGATAATGCCACACATGGAGGACCGGAGCCTTTCAGTTCAATGCGAATAGGGAATGCGGATGCCCGGGATATGGGGCGGAAACTCGGCGCTGTTGCGGGTGACGAGGATCGAGCCATGCTCCTGCGCCGAGGCGAAGACCAACGCGGCGGCCAGGCTCAGCTGGGGCCGCTCGGCCTTGAGCGTCGCGGCGCGCCGGGCAATCTCGGGCGTCACCTCGCGGATCGCGAAGTTGGCGAGGAACTTCTCGGTCTCGTCCCGCGCGGCGGCGGGCACTTCGGCCATGACTTCCAGCCAGGTGATCCGGCTGATCCACGCCCGCTTGACCCGGCGCAGCTCCGCCATCGCGCCGTGATGGCCCGAGAGCGTATCGACGATGATCCCGGTATCGAAACAGGTGTCAGTCATGCCGCGTCGTCATTGGGCGCTTCGCCCTTGCGCAACCATTGCGCGCGGATTGACTGTTCGTAATCCGCGCCGTCGGCCCCCTGGCCGTAGCGGGTCCACAGGCCGAAGCCCTGCTCCAGCCAGTCCCGCTCCTTCTCGCGGTAAGCGCTCACCGCCGCGCGCAGCAGGGCGGCGCGCGATTTGCCCAGCTCGGCCGCGCGGGCATCGAGCCACTTGATGTCGTCGTCGGGCAGGTCGGCGAGGATGCGCATTTGATATACCTGTATGATATCAATATATCAGCGTCAAGCTGCCAGACTGACGCTAGCCCGGCCATGGTCAACCGGACGTGATGGCGGCCCTCGGTATTAGTCCTTGGCCGCCTTCTTCTCGGCCTTCTTCTTCTTCATCGCGTCGTGGAAACGGTCGGCCCAGCCCGGCTTGACCATCTGCTCTGCCCGCACCAGCCGCAGTTCGCCATCGGCCACGTCGCGGCTGACCGCGCTGCCCGCCGCCACGATCGCGTCGGCCCCGATCCTGACCGGGGCGATCAGCGCCGAGTTCGAGCCGATGAAGGCCCGCTCGCCGATCACGGTCCGGTACTTGAAATAGCCGTCGTAATTGCAGGTGATCGTGCCCGCACCGAGATTGGCCCCGGCGCCCACATCGGCATCGCCCACATAGCTCAAGTGATTGGCCTTGGCGCCTGCGCCCAGCCGCGCGTTCTTGATCTCGACGAAGTTGCCGACCTTTGACTTCGCCTCCAGCAAGGCCCCCGGCCGCAACCGTGCATAGGGCCCGACTTCCACGTTCGGCCCGACGCTCGCCCCTTCCAGGTGGCAGAATGCCCGGATCGTCGCCCCGTCGGCCACGGTCACGCCGGGCCCGAACACCACGTTGGGCTCGATCGTCACGTCGCGGCCCAGCGCCGTGTCCCAGGCGAACCACACCGTCTCGGGCGCCACCAGGCTCGCCCCGTCGACCATGGCCTGGGCCCGGCGGCGCTGCTGCCAGCGCGCTTCCGCCTCGGCCAGTTCGCCCCGGCTGTTGATCCCCGCCACCTCGTCCGCATCCCCGGTGACGACCACCGCGCAGTGCCCGCCCTCGGCATTGGCCACATTGACGATGTCGACGAGGTAATATTCCCCCTGCGCATTGTCGTTGCCGACCTTGCCGAGCAGGTCGAACAGCGCCTCGGCCTTCACCGCCATCAGCCCCGAATTGCACAGGCGGCAGGCCCGCTCGGCCTCGGTCGCGTCCTTGTGCTCGACCATCTTGGCGATCCGCCCGTCGGCGTGGGCCAGCACCCGGCCATATTGCAGCGTGTCCGCCGGCTCGAAGCCCAGCACGACCACCGCGGGCGCGTCGGCCGCATGGAGCCGGTCCAGCATGGCCCGCATCGTTCCGGTCGTCACAAAGGGCACGTCGCCATAGAGAATCAGCACGTCCCCCGAAAACCCGGCCAGCGCGTCCTCGGCCTGCTGCACGGCATGGCCGGTGCCAAGCTGCGGCTCCTGCACCGCGATCGTCGCCCGCCCGGCCATCTGCGCCTCAAGCTGCTCGCGCCCCGAGCCGACCACGACCACCTGCCGCTGCGGCGCCAGTTCGGCCACGCTGGCCAGGAGATGCTCGACCATCGGCCGCCCGGCGACCGGGTGCAGCACCTTGTGCAGGTCGCTCTTCATCCGGGTGCCCTTGCCCGCGGCAAGGACGACGACTGCGAGCGGGGCGGCGGCGGAAGGCGATTCAGTAGTCATGGCGCACCCTCTGCCAGCAATTGGTTGCAGATTCCACCGCCACAAGGCAGGGCCATGCGCGATGACGGACTTCCCCTTCGCGATCGTCGGCTTCGACCTCGATGGCACGCTGGTCGATACCCACGCCGACCTCGGCGTCGCGCTCAACCATGCCCTGCGCCTCGCCGGGCGCGCGGAGGTGCCCGCCGGGCAAGTGCGCGACCTGATCGGCGGCGGCGCCCGCCAGATGCTCGACCGCGCGCTGGCCATCACCGGCGGTCCCCTGCCGGAAGCGGAAGTGCAGAGCCTCCACGCCGATCTCGTCGCGTTCTACCGCGCCAATATCGCGGTCCACTCGCGCCTGTTCCCCGGCGGCGAAGAGATGCTCGCCGCACTCGAAGCGCGCGGAGTGCGGCTCGCCGTGGTCACCAACAAGCTCGAAAGCCTCGCCGTGCGCCTGCTCGAGGAACTCGGCCTCGCCCCGCGCCTCGCCGCGATCATCGGCGGCGACACGCTCGGCCCCGGCCGGGCCAAGCCCGCGCCCGACCTGCTGCACGAGATGGTCGCCCGGCTCGGCGGCGGCAAGGCAGCCTATGTCGGCGATACCAGCTTCGACACCCGCGCCGCGCAGGCCGCCGGCCTGCCCTGCGTCGCCGTGCGCTTCGGCTTTGCCGACGCCCCGCTCGAAAGCCTCGGCGCCGACGCGGTGATCGACCATTTCGAAGAACTGCTCCCCGCCCTCGAACACCTCGCCGCACGCCGCGCACTGGCTTGAGCGACGACGGGCACAATTGTCATATCATTGTCATATTCAGAGATAACGCACTGATATAACTACGTCTTCAAATGACACGCGCGCAGCCTGATCAATTCGCTATGCTCTGATCCCGGCGAACCGGCCGGACAATATCCTGTCGGAGAGAGGAATGTTCCCAGCGCGCCTCGCACAAGCATCCCTGATTGCCCTGCTTGCCCTCGGCGCGGCCAGCAGCGCCCATGCCGAGAAACTCGAACTCGACCGCCGCCTCCATCTCGCGCTCAACGCCGCGCTCGACCGGGGCGGAGATGACGCGGTCTATTTCGATGCCTCCAACCCGAACCGGATATTCGACCGCATCCTGATCGAGGGCCGCTCGGCCGAGCGGGACTGGACCGAGGCGCTCGAACTCGTCACCTATGTCCGCGACCGCGCCCTGCCCGATGCCGCCGCATGGCAGCGCGCCTTCCCCGCCGCCGGGGAAAGTGCCTGCCCGGCCAGCACGACCGTCCTCGCGCAGGACGACAAGTCGGTTACTTTCGCGGTCGAGGCCCCGCCCTGCGCCGTCGGCCCCGCCTTCACCGGGCTTTACCGGGTGATCTACGGCAAGCGCACGGTCTATCTCGCCGCCGGCAAGCGCAAGGCGGTGATGAGCCCGGCCCAGCGCGCCGAATGGCTCGCCCTGCTCGCCTCGGCCCATCTGGAAAAGTAGCGCTCAGAACGAAGCCGTCACCCCGACCGAGACATAGTGCGCATCCCCCGTGCGCGGCGCATTGGGGGCGCTGGTCAGGAAGCGCCCCTTGGCAAGGAAGTCGTAATTGACCTCGGCCCTGAGCCGCGCCGGAACCAGCCAGTAGCGCAGGCGGCTGTCGATCTGGTGCCCGGCAAAACGGCCAGAAGCCCCGCTCGCATCGGCCACGCCCGAGGTCGAAAAGGCATCGTGGCGATTGGCCAGCCACAGCGGGCGATAGAGCGCCATGGCCTCCACCCGCTTGCCCGGCGCCGCCTCCAGCCGCAGCCACGGCGCGAGGATGTTGGCCCGCCCGACCGGGGCATAGATCCCCGAGGGCGAGAACTCGAAGCGCCGCGCCCCGAACAGGGTGTCGAACCGGGTATAGGTCCCGCCCGCGCGGTCCCCGCTCACCCAGTCCCCGCCCAGCGCCAGCCGCAGCCGCGCCGCCCCGGCGAAGCTGTAGCCCAGCGCAGCATGGACCATCCCCGCATCGACCGGCAGCCGCGCCGAGGTGGCCGCGCTGTCCGCGCTGACATGGCCCGATTGCCAGGCCCCTTCGACATCGAAATCGATCCGCCCCGCCTGCGGCTCGCGCACCAGCCGGGCGCTGAAGGTGTGCAGGTCGCGGTCACGCGTCGCCCGCCCCGGCCGGTCGTGCTCGAGCAGGCGGTAATAGCCCAGCTCCACGGCCCCGCCCGCCAGGGTATGCGGGCGCGACACCAGCCCGCCCAGCAGGCGCAGCGCCCCGCTCTCGCGGTCAAGCTCGGAGCGGTTGGCCAGGACCGAGGCCTGATCGGCCGGCAGGCGCACCTGCGGCAGAACGTAGAACAGCGTCGCGGCCATGCCGCCCGCGCCCTTCAGGTCCGTGCGCAGGCCGGTCACGGCATTGGTGGTGTTGCGGTAATCGTTCGATGCCACGAACCGGCGCGAGCCGAGGCCGAGGGTCATCCGCCCGGCCGCGAGAGACACCTTGCTGCCCTTGCCCAGCAGCCCCGGCAGGTCGAGCGCGACGAAGGCCCGGATCGGCTCAAGCGTGTTGACGTCGTTGGCGCCGACCGCGCTGCCCGGCCGCCCCAGCCAGGCCCGGCTGTCCTCCACCTCGCCCACCACTTGCACGGGCCCGGCGCGGTATTCGGCGGTCAGCACCGTGCGCAGGGCCAGCAATTCGTCGGTCGGATTGAGCCCCACGCGCGGCTGGCCGGTCACGCGTTCATAACGCAGCCGCATCGAGCCCGAGAGGCGCAGGTCGGAATCGGCCCCGACGAGCGCTTGCAGCGGCGCGGTCTCGGCGCGGGCCACGCCCGTCAAACCCAGTAGCGCGCACGCCGCGATGCCTGCCGAGATAAGTGTCCGAAACGCCATGCCCCGCCCGATCCCTGTGTAGGGTCTCTGCGGCGGGCCTCTAGCGCTCTTGCGAAATTAGGCAAGCGGCCCCGTGCGGATCAGTCCGGCAGCGCACTCAACGAAGGCTGCTCGTCCGGCAGCGGGGTCCAGCCGAACAGGCCGTGCGCCGCCCCCAGCGCCGCCAGCGCGCCCGCGAACTGGGCAAGGATGAAGGCCGGCACGTCGCCCGGCGCAATCCCGGCAAAGGTGTTGGACAGCGCCCGGGCGATCGTCACCGCCGGATTGGCGAAGGAGGTGCTGGCGGTGAACCAGTATCCCGCCACGATCACCAGCGCGACCGCCACCGGCACGTTCTCGGAGCGGTGATGCAGCGCGCCAAGGATGGTGAAGACCAGCGCGAAAGTCGCCACCCCTTCCGACAGCCACTGCGCCCCGCCGCTGCGGGCGTGCAGCGACAGCTGGAACAGCGCCTCGCCGAACATCGCATGGGCGAGCAGGGTGCCGGCAATCCCGCCCACGACCTGCGCGGCGGCATAGCCCCCGACCCGGCCCCAGCCGATCTCGCGGCGCAGGGCAAAGACCACCGAGACCGCCGGATTGAAATGGGCTCCCGAAACCGGCCCGAGCACGGTGATCAGCACATAGAGGATCGCGCCCGTGGCGATCGTGTTGCCCAGCAGGGCCACGGCAACATTACCGGCGGCCAGCGTCTCGGCCATGATCCCCGAGCCGACCACGGTCGCCACCAGCAGCGCCGTGCCGATCAGCTCGGCCGCCAGCCTGCGCATGCCCACGCCGATCATGCCACGCGGTTTCCGGCAGCGTCGATCACCACTTCGCCGTCTTCCTTGGCAAAGGCGCCCAACTGCGGCGGCAGCAGGTCCAGCACTTCCTCGGAAGGACGGCACAGCCTCACCCCCTTGGGCGTGACCACGATCGGCCGGTTAAGCAGGATCGGATGGGCCTCGATCGCACCCAGCAGCGCATCGTCGCCAAGCGCCGGATCGCCCAGCCCCAGCTCGGCAAAGGGCGTGCCCTTCTCGCGCAGCAGGGCGCGCAGCCCCACCCCGGCGCGCTCGGCCAGCGAAGCGATCATCGCCCGGCTCGGCGGCGTCTTGAGATATTCGACCACGTGCGGCTCGACGCCCGCATTGCGGATCAGGGCCAGGGTGTTGCGCGAGGTGCCGCAAGCGGGGTTATGATAGATGATCACGTCCATGGCGCGCGGCTATAACGGCGATGTTACGGTTTTGCGACGTCCTGACGAGTAGCCTGCCGTCCCGCTCCCCCAGCCCAACCACGCACGGCATGATCTGGGTGGTTGGGCCAGGGAAGCGGGACGGCACAGCAAGCCCTTGGCCGATGCCAAGGGCGCACCCGACAAATGCCTAACCTTCCACGATCTTGAGCAGCCGCCGCTCGATCGGGCTCAGCACTCCCGCCAGGTCGTGCCCGCGCTTGAGCACTTGCCCCGCCTCGCCGAACAGGGTCCACATCCCCTGCCGCGCGCGCAGGGCCGGGCGCTTTTCCAGCCGCGCCTGCGGTCGCTCGGACGCGCGGCGAAAGGCGCTGAAACTGGCGCAGTCCCGCCCGAAGTCCATCGCATAGTCGCGCCACTGCCCGGCGGCGACCATGCGCCCGTAAAGGTCGAGGATGCGCATCAGTTCCAGCCGGTCGAACCCGATCTGGGGGGCCACCTGCGCGGCGGGAAAGGGAACGATGTCTGCGCCAGCGCGCCGCGAGGGATCCTCCGGCCGCACCCGGCGTCAGGCTCCCGTCCGCTTGGAGCGCCCGGCCGGCGCCTCGCTCGATGCCGGGGCCGCCGCCGTATCGCGCTCGGCCCTGAGCAGGGCCAGTTCATGGCGCAGCGCGGCCACCTCGGCCTCGAGCGCCTCGAACCGGCTCATGCCGTTCGCCAGTTCGGCGCTGTCCGCGCAGCGTTCGGTGCACGGCGTGCCGTAAGGGATGAAATCCTTCTGCCAGGTCTCGGCGGCGACCAGGGTCAAGCGCGCCTTGACGCCCACCATGGTCGCGCCCTCGGGCACGTCCTCGGTCACCACCGCATTGGCCCCAACCCGCGCGCGCGGGCCGACGATGATCGGCCCCAGGATCTGCGCGCCCGAACCGACGATCACGTTATCGGAAAGGGTCGGGTGGCGCTTGCCGCCCACGCCGTTGGCCGGATTGGTCCCGCCCAGCGTCACGCACTGGTAGATCGTCACGTTGTCGCCGATCTCGGCGGTCTCACCGATCACGGTAAAGCCATGGTCGATGAACAGGTGGCGGCCGATCCTGGCGCCAGGATGGATGTCGATCCCGGTCACGAAGCGGGCCGTGTGATTGACGAGGCGGGCAAGGAAGAACAGCCGCCCCTCGAACAGCCAGTGCGCCACGCGGTGGAAGCCCACGGCCCACAGCCCGGGATAGAGCAGCACTTCCCAGCGCGAGCGCGGCGCCGGGTCGCGCGCCTCGATCGAGTCGAGATATTCGGTCAGACGCCTGAACATTTCCGCCCTCTTTTCCTCCCAAACCGGCCTCAAAGCAAGGGCGGCTGGCTACCTCCGTTGACCTCTTCAAGCGCCTCGCGCCAGATCGCCACCGTCGGCGGCTGCCTGCGCTCGAGGCTGAGCCGGTCGATCGCCTCGACCAGCCGTTCGACGCCCAGATGGCTACGCTCGGCCCGCGCGACAAGATAGGAGGTCGCATCGGGCCCCAGCGTAAAGCCGCGCAGCTCGGCATGGACGGCCATCAACTCGGCCATCATCGCCTCGTCCGGCGCCCCGATCTGGAGGTGGAGCGAGCCGCCGAGGCGCGAGGCGAGATCGGGCAGGGTCACGGCCCAGCCCCCTTCCCCGGCCCCCGTCACGATCAGCAGCGCCGTGCCGCTTTCCTGCGCGCGGTTCCAGCAGTGGAACAGCTCGGTCTCGTCCAGCGTCTCGGCATCGTCGATTGCCTCGCCCTGCCCGCTGGAGACGAACCAGCGCGCCAGCAGCGACTTGCCCGAGCGCGGCGGCCCGGCCAGCACGGCGGTGCGAAAGGGCCAGGTGTCCGTACGCGCAAAGGCGTCGACGACCGCGGCATTGGCCGGGCCGACCACAATCCGGCTGGGGCTGGCCCCGGCCGAGAGCGGAAGCGGAAGCTGCTTCACCGGGCGCCTCGGCGCGCTACTTGCGAATCGACAGCGCGCCGCCTCCGACCACGACGGTATAGCCGCGCGAACGCAGCGCCGCGGCCAGATCGTCGAGGCTGCCGGCAAAGGTAACCCGCATCACCGAGGTGCCGCCCATGGCCAGGCTGGTCGTCGCCGCGCCCTTGACCCCGGGGGCCGAGCGCACCGCGCCCATCGCGGCGTCGACCGCCTTGGCATCGGGCGAGGCGAACTGCACCGTATAGGTCACCGGCGCCTCGGTCGCCGGCGCGGCAACGCCCGGCTGCACCGCCTCGGGCGCGGCCACGGCTGCTTCCTGCACGGCGCTGACCCGCTCGGCCGCGGCCACGATCCCGGCAACGGCCGGGCTCAGCGAAGTCTGGTCGGAATTGAGCGTCTGGTTGATCCTGAGCGTGCCCGCCACCAGCGCGTCGGTATAGATCCTGTCGATCCGCTGCACCGCCTGGCTGAGCATCCCCGGCAAGGCCTCGCTGTCCTTGGCGGTCAGCTCGAAGCTGCCCAGCACCCGGTTGTCGGGGCCATAGCGCGCGGTGAACGTGCCCTTGACCGGCCCCCCCGGCCACTGCCGCTCCAGCCGCGCCACCGGCATGATCACGTCGCTCGCCCCGAACTGGTCGAGCACGTTGCGCCACCACGAGCGTGAACGCCGCGTCAGCTGGCCGGATGTCAGCAGCAGCGAATCGCCCCCGCCGCCGGTTGGCCGCACATAGTCGATCGCGCTCGCCCCGGCGTGGAACTCGGCCCAGGCCTTCTGCCAGGCCCCGCGGACTTCATAGACCTGCGCCGTCCCGCCCGAATAGAGCACCGGGATGGTCAGCAGCGGCTGCGAACGCTCTGCCACCGCGTTTTCGCCGCCGATATACTGGCTGGTGCGCGTCCGGTCGAAGATCACGCCGAGCCGGGCGATATAGCGGCGCGGCCCGATCTGCTCGCGCTCCACCACCACGGCCGAGACGAGTCCCTCGATCTGGTCGTCGGACAGTTGCGGCCCGCCCGCCTTGGCCCAGGCCTGCTTTCGCGCCTCGCGCCAGCCCGCCTGCCGGGCTTCCTCGCCGGTCTTGCCGGTGGTGTTCACCTCGATCCCGTCGATCTCGATGTCGGCCGTGCTGGCGACCGGCGAGATTCCGCGGTCCCCCTCGATCTGCGCGACCACGGCGACGGCCAGAGCGGCGGCCAACACGGCCCCTCCCCCCCACAACAAGGCCGGACGGAGACGCGAAGGGCGCGGCGAAAGGGGAAGGTGTGTAATGGCCATCAGGTAAAACCGGGGGCCTTTTGCCCAAACGGTCATGGAAATCCAAGCGGGAAAGCGTTAGGGGCCTCACCCAATATGGCAAACGAACCCGAACAGCAGTCCTACTCCTACGAACAGGCCGGCGTCTCGATCGCCGCCGGCAATGCGCTGGTCAAGGCCATCGCCCCGCTCGCCCGGGCCACGGCGCGCCCCGGCGCGGACGCGGAACTCGGCGGATTCGGGGGCTTTTTTGACCTCAAGGCAGCCGGCTACAAAGACCCGCTGCTGGTCGCCGGCAACGATGGCGTGGGCACCAAGGTCAAGCTGGCGATCGACCATGACCGCCACGATGCGATCGGAATCGATCTCGTCGCCATGTGCGTCAACGACCTGATCGTCCAGGGCGCCGAGCCGCTCCTGTTCCTCGACTATTTCGCCACGGGCAAGCTGGACAATGGCGTGGCCGAGCGCGTGGTCGCCGGCATCGCCGATGGCTGCAAGCTCGCCGGCTGCGCCCTGATCGGCGGCGAAACCGCCGAAATGCCAGGCATGTACGCCGCCGGAGACTATGATCTGGCCGGTTTCTGCGTCGGCGCGGTCGAACGCGGCGAACAGCTGACCGGAGACAAGGTCGCCGCCGGCGACGTCCTGATCGGCCTCGCCTCCTCGGGCGTCCACTCCAACGGCTATTCGCTGGTCCGCCGCCTCGCGGCCGACAAGGGCTGGAAGCTCGATCGCCCGGCCCTGTTCGACAATGAGCGCCTGCTGATCGATCACCTGATCGAGCCGACCCGGATCTACGTGAAGAGCCTGCTCCCGCTGATCCGCCAGAATCGAATCCACGCCCTCGCTCACATCACCGGCGGCGGCCTGCTCGAAAACGTCCCCCGCGTGCTTCCCAAGCACCTCCACGCCCGGATCGACGCGGGCGCGTGGGAACAGCCGCGCCTGATGGCCTTCCTCCAGGCCCAGGGTCATATCGAGCCTGCTGAAATGGCCCGCACCTTCAACTGCGGCATCGGCATGGTCCTCGCCGTTTCGGCCGACGAAGTCCCCGCCCTGCTGGCCGACCTGTCGGCCGCCGGAGAGACCGCTTTCGTCATCGGCGCGATCGAGGAAGGCGCGCGCGGCTGCACCGTGCAGGGCAAGGCCGAGGTCTGGTCCGCCCGCGAAGACTGGGAAGCCGTCCATCTTGCGTGATCGGGCCAAGGTAGCCGTCCTCGTCTCGGGCGGCGGCACCAACATGGCCGCGCTGCTCTACGCCAGCCGCGCGGCCGACTGCCCCTATGAAATCGTGCTGGTCGGCTCCAACAACCCGGATGCCGGCGGCCTGAAGCTCGCGGCAGCCGAAGGCGTCGCCACCTTCGCCCTCCCGCACAAGGGCATGACCCGCACCGATCACGACGCCGCGATGGACGCCGCGATCCGCGCTGCGGGCGCGCAGTGGGTCGCGCTGGCCGGCTACATGCGCATCCTCACCCCTGAATTCGTGGGAAGCTGGGAAGGCCAGATGGTCAACATCCACCCCTCGCTCCTCCCGAAATACAAGGGCCTCCACACGCACGACCGCGCGATCGAGGCGGGCGACACGCACGGCGGCTGCTCGGTCCACCTCGTCACCGCCGAACTGGACGACGGCCCCCTGCTCGGCCAGACGCCCGTCGCGATCCTCCCCGGCGATACCGCAGACAGCCTCGCGGCCCGCGTCCTCATCGCCGAACACCAGCTCTATTCCCGCTGCCTCGCCGCCCTCGTCACCCGCGAATCGAGCCCCGAATGGCTGCTCGAACAGGTCCGCGCCCGCGCCATGGCCCAGGGCGAGGCCGAGGAAACGCTCAGCCACGGCATGGCCTGCTTCGGCATCCGCAAGGGCAAGAAGTTCGCCTGGTTCTCCAGCGACCACCACGGCGATGGCCGCACGGCCCTCCTCGTCAAGATCAGCGGCCTCGACGAACAGGCCATGCTGATCGAGCAGGACGCGGCGCGCTACTACCGCCCCGCCTATTTCGGCGACGACTGGATCGCCATCCGCCTCGACCACGCCAAGGTCGACTGGGACGAGGTCGACACCTGGCTCACCCGCTCGTGGCGCTCCGTCGCCCCCAAGAAGCTCACCGCCCTGCTGGACGCCGCCGAGGGGTTCTAGACGGCGCGAACGCCCCCTTCGCCGTCATGCCAGCGAAGGCTGGCATCGCCGCGATCCTGGTCGGGCAACTGCGCACTACGCGGGACTGACCCCCAAGCCTGCTTTCGTGCGGCGATCCGGGTCGCGCATCGGCCGGAATTTCGGGGCAATGGACGCCCATCAGATCAGGAACTGGATCACCTTCGAAGATGGGTGGATCTGGCAGCACGAAGAACAGGTTATCGACGGCGAGGCGCATACCCCGTCGGGCATTGATTGCGTTAGGTAATCCGTGCCCACCATCATATTCCCTTCGCATGGCATCCGAATCGATCGCTGGGTCAGAATCCCACAACCGTTATGTCACGCTCGACGGCATGAGGGGGGTGGCCGCGGTCGTCGTTGCCGTCTTCCATTTTCATGGCGAGCTGGCTCCCAGCGGATACCTCGCCGTAGATTTCTTTTTTGCTCTTTCTGGGTTTGTGCTTTGGAAGAATTACGCGCCGCGATTTGAACGGAGCGGGCTAACGACCGGGGCGTTTCTCCTTTGCCGGTTTATCCGATTGTATCCGCTGTTCCTCCTCGGCGCGGCATTCGGTTTCATTTTTGCGCTCCAAGGCTACCTGCGTCACTCAGATGGCGCCGCAAGCGCGCCAGACCTGGTCGCTTCCGCCATTTTCAACATTTTCATGTTGCCCGCGCCCTTTGGCAGGGTTCTCTATCCCCTAAATCCCCCGGCGTGGTCCCTGTTTTACGAACTCCTGGCCAATGCGGCGCTCTGCGCCGTGCTCGTCAGAGTCCGGTATGCAACGTCGATCTTAATCTTGTGCATCGCAGCCATAGGCCTCATCCTCCTTGACCTCTACAATGGCAGCCTAGGCGGCGGCGATGAATGGTCGACCACGATCACGGCGATATTCCGGACCGTATTCTCGTTCACGGCAGGCGTAGTCTTGGCGCGATCGACCGCCTCCCTGTCGTCCTGTTTCTTGTCCTGATATGGAACCCAAGCACGCTACGTTGGGCGTACGACCTCGGCGTTGTGCTGCTGGCCGCGCCTGCATTGCTTTTCTTCGGCAGCCGTTTCGAGCCCGGACGGATCGGAAGCAGAATTGCTGCCCTGCTGGGAGACGCCTCCTTTGCGCTCTACGCGATCCATTCCCCCGTTGCGCATGCATTCCAATGGCTGGAGCGCAAGACCGGGCTCGCTTCGGCCCTCCTTGCGATTCCCTATATCCTCTTGTCCATAACATTGGCCGTTGCATGTGTGCGCTGGTTTGACCAGCCGGTCCGGCTGGCGCTTCGAAGAGCTACGCGCAAGACTTCCGCCACGATGGGCGGGGCCGGAATCTAAGATTGGTGCCCTCGGGCAATGGGTAAGGTTCGGGAACGTCCACAATCTGCCGTGTCCGCCCTTGCCGGCTGCACCCCCGAAACGATTTTCCTACATCTCCCTCACCTGTCATCATCCCCGCGTTCTTTGACAAAGTGGATCGGCCGCAAGCCCTGTAGGACAAGTGTCACCCATGCACAGACCGCCAAACCCCTGAAAACATAAGGCCCAGCTCCGGACACAGGGTGACACTCGTGTCACCCTCGGACACGAAAAAGGCCGCCGGATCGCTCCGGCGGCCCTTTCAATTCAGCGAGGCGCTTACCTCAGCCGACGATTTCTTCCGGCTTGAAGAAGTAGGCGATCTCGATCGCCGCGTTCTCGTCCGAGTCGGACCCGTGGACCGTGTTCGCCTCGATCGATTCGGCCAGTTCCTTGCGGATCGTGCCGGCTTCCGCATTGGCGGGGTTGGTGGCGCCCATGATGTCGCGGTTGCGCTGCATGGCGTCCTCGCCCTCCAGCACCTGGACCACGACCGGGCCCGAGATCATGAACTCGACGAGGTCGTTGAAGAAGGGGCGTTCCTTGTGGACCGCGTAGAAGCCCTCGGCCTGCTCGCGGCTCATCTGGATGCGCTTGGAAGCGACGACGCGCAGACCCGCTTCTTCCAGCATCTTGGTGACGGCGCCGGTCAGGTTACGACGGGTAGCGTCGGGCTTGATGATCGAAAAGGTGCGGGTAACCGCCATGTCGATTTCCTTGCGAACAGTTATGGTTTGGAGAGAAGTGGCGCGCCCCTAGCCGGGAACGCGCCAAGCTGCAAGGCAAAGGACCGATCGAGATTCAGCTCAGGGCGAGCCGAAAATCGTGGTTTTTCGTGACCCGGAGCGCAGCGTACTCAAAGTACGTGAGCACCGGAAGCACGGGAAATCGCGATTTGCAGGCCGCCATGGGCTGAATGTCGGTCGGTGCTAGGCGGCTTTCACCCAGCGCCCGTCCTCCTGCTTCCAGTAATTGCGCGTCAGCCCCGCGCGCTCGCCCAGCATCCGCCAGCAGGCACGGGCATCGTCGATGGTCGCCTCGCCGAAGACGAGGAAAACCCGCTCGGCCCCCTCGGCCTCGCGCCAGACCCCGTCCGCCAGCGCCACGAACCGGGCGCCATTGGCCGGCTCGACCGCGTCCGACAGCAGGATCGGCTGGCGCCCGTCATGCGCCCCGCCCGCCTCGCCATTGGCAAGGAACCGCTCCGCCCCCTTGGCCGCCGGGGCCGACCACAGGGCCTGCCCCAGCCGTTCGCGCGCCGCCGGATCGGCGTGGACTACCAGCAGGCGCTGCCCGGCGGCCAGCGTATTGGCCGCGAGGAGCACCACCACCTGTTCGGCGGTGGACTGCGTCAACTGGTAGAAATCGACTTGCATCGGCTTGGCATCAACCTTCCAGCACGTCCCGCACATAGCGGTCGAGCAGCCGCACGCCGAAGCCCGAGGCACCCTTGTCCCAGGTCGGTCCCGGCTTGTCGGTCCAGACCGTCCCGGCAATGTCGAGATGAGCCCAGGGCGTGCCCTTGTCGATGAAGCGCTGGAGGAACTGCGCGGCGGTGATCGACCCGCCATAGCGCGGCCCGACGTTCTTGATGTCGGCGATCGGGCTGTCGATCAGCTTGTCGTAGCTGGGGCCCAGCGGCATCCGCCACAGCTTGTCGCCCGAAACCTTGCCCGCCGCGTCAAGCTTGGCGGCCAGATCGTCGTCGCCCGCGAACATGCCCGCATATTCATGCCCGAGCGAGATGATGATCGCGCCCGTCAGCGTGGCAAGGTCGACGATCGCCGCCGGCTGGTATTCCTGCTGCACGAAAGTCAGCGCGTCGCACAGCACCAGCCGCCCCTCGGCGTCGGTGTTGATCACTTCCACGGTCTGCCCGTTCATCGTGGTCACGACGTCTCCCGGGCGCTGGGCATTCCCGTCAGGCATGTTCTCAACGAGGCCGCAGATGCCGACCACGTTGGCCTTGGCCCCGCGCAGCGCGAGCGCCAGCATGGTTCCGGCCACGGCCCCGGCCCCGCCCATGTCCCACTTCATGTCTTCCATGCCCGCGGCCGGCTTGATCGAGATCCCGCCCGTGTCGAAAGTCACGCCCTTGCCGACGAAGGCGGTCGGCTTCACCCCGGCCGCGCCGCCGTTCCAGACCACCGCCAGCAGGCGCGGCGGCCGGACCGAACCCTGCGCCACGCCCAGCAGCGCGCCCATGCCGAGCGCCGTCATCTCGCTCTCGTCCAGCACCCGAACTTCAAGGCCGGTGCCTTCATACCGGGCCCGGCAGCGCGCCACGAAGCTTTCGGGATAGATCACGTTGGCCGGCTCGGTCACCAGTTCGCGGGTAAATTCCACCCCGGTCGCCACGGCCGCTTCCGCGGCCCAGGCCGCCTCCGCCCCGTCCGGCGCGCCGACCACGACGATCTCAGTCAGGCTTGGCTTCTGCTCGTCCTTCAGCTTGGTGCGATAGGTATCGAGCCGCCAGCCGCGCAGCCGCGCACCGAGCAGAACCGACGCCGCCTCGCCCGCACCCAGCCCCGAACCGGTCAGATCAAGCACCAGCGAAGTCTCGCCGCTCGTGAGATATTTCGCGGTCAGCGCCGCCCCGGCCTTCTCCAGCGCCGCGCCGCGCCCCTCGCCCGGCTCGCCAATCCCGGCCAGGGCCACGCGCACCGCCTTGCCGCCGCGCTCGGCGAAATGGTCGAACACCTGCCCCACCTTGCCGGCAAAGCGCTGGGCCCGCGCCGCCGCGGCCAGCACCGGTTCGAGCGCGGCAGGCAGCGCGTCCTGCGCCACCAGCGCGGCAACCAGACGGGAATCGGCAGGAACGGCGGCGGCGAAGGTGATTTTCATGACGGCTCCGGGAACTGTTGGTCGGGCCGGCGCAAGTCGTTGCAAAATCGCGCCGCACCAGATTGCAGTTAGGGCCGGGCAGTGCGATAGGCAAGTCATGCCCCCGGTGCCCGAGACCTTGCTGCAGACTGCTCCCAAGGCGGCCGGAAAGCCGGTTCGCCGCCGTTTTCTGCCGACCTGCGCCCTTGCCGCCGCCCTGTTCTGGGCGCTCCCGGCCGCCGCGCAGGACCATCCGGACCAGGGAGATTCGCCTCCCGGTGCCAGCAAGGCCGCCCCCGGCAGCCAGCTGATCAGCGGCCCGATCGCCTTCGAGGCCGACGAGGTCGCCTATGCCTACAACGACGAGGTCGTGACCGCGACCGGCAATGTCGTGCTGCGCCGCGACGGCCAGTCGGTCCGCGCGGACAAGGTGACGTGGAACCGCACCACCGGCCAGATCGAGGCGACCGGCAATATCCGCCTGGTCGATGCCGACGGCAACCAGCTGTTCACCGACAAGGTCGAGCTGACCGACGAGCTCAAGGCCGGGGCGATGCAGAACCTGCTGCTGGCCCTGCGCGATGGCGGCCGCCTCGCCGCCTTCACCGGCGAACGCGACGCCTCGGGCAGGCTGATCCTCACCCGCGCGGCCTTCTCCGGCTGCCCGATCGAAGACGAGGACGGCTGCCCCAAGAACCCGACCTGGCAGATCAACGCCACCCGCGTGACCTATGATCCGGACCGGAAATCGATCCATTTCACCGGCGCGCGCCTGCACATCTTCGGCGTCACCCTGATGCCGCTGCCGGGCCTGACCATCGCCAGCGACGGGCGTCCGATCAACGGCCTGCTGATCCCGGACATCGAGTTCAACGCCTCGAACGGCGCCCAGATCAGCGATGCCTGGTACCAGCGGCTGGGCGATAACAAGGATCTCACGGTCACCGGCACGGTCTTTTCCAAGGCCCCCCCGATGATCGCGGCCCAGTATCGCCAACTGGCCGACAAGGGCGCGTTCCAGATCACCGGCTATGCCACCCGCAGCCGCCTGATCTCGGTCTCGGGCGAGGCCAACCCCGGCACCGCCGGCGAGGTTGCCTTCCGCGGCTACCTCTATGCCAACGGCAAGTTCCAGTTCGATCCCAACTGGAGCCTGACCGGTTCGCTCCGCCTCGCCAGCGACCGCACCTTCCTGCGCCGCTACGGGATCAGCATGGACGACCGCCTGCGCTCGTCGTTCGATCTCGAACGGGTGGGCGATACCAGCTACTTCTCGATCTCCGGCTGGGCCACGCAAACAATGCGGGTGGGCGACCGTCAGGGCCTGGTCCCGGTGGCGCTCCCGGTGATCGACTGGCGCAAGCGGCTCGCCGATCCCGTCCTCGGCGGCAAGGTCGAGCTGCAGCTCAACAGCCTCGCGATCACCCGCACCGCCGGGCAGGACACCCAGCGCGCCTTCGCCCAGGCACAGTGGAACCTGACCCGCCTCACTCCGTGGGGCCAGGTCGTCAGCCTCACTGCCCTTGGCCGGGGCGACATCTACCATTCCGACCAGAACGACCTCACCACCACGGCCACCTATCAGGGCCTGCCCGGCTGGCAGGGCCGGGCCATCGCCATTGCCGCCGCCGACGTGATGTGGCCGCTCACCGGCCAGGTCTTCGGCGGCACCCAGGTTCTCACCCCGCGCTTCCAGATCGTGGCCGCCCCGCCGATCCGCAACCTCGCCGTGCCCAACGAGGATGCCCGCGCGATCGACCTCGAGGATTCCAACCTCTTCGCGCTCAACCGCTTCCCCGGATACGACCGGGTCGAGGACGGCCTGCGCTTCACCTACGGGGTGGACTGGCAATGGCAGGGCCGCGGGATCGCGCTCAACGGCACGATCGGGCAGTCGGTCCGCCTGTCCAACCAGGTCACCATCGTGCCCGAGGGCACCGGCCTTGCCAGCCGCACCTCGGACATCGTCGGCCGCACCGAGGTTCGCTTCCGCGACATCGTCAAGTTCACGCACCGCTACCGGCTGGACAAGGACAACCTCGCCGTGCGCCGCAACGAGATCGACGCCACGGTCGGCTCCTCGCGCACCTATGTCGAGCTGGGCTACCTGCGCCTCAACCGCGACATCACCCAGGTAGAGGACTTGCAGGACCGCGAGGAGCTGCGCCTTGCCGGCCGCGTCGCCTTTGCCCGGTTCTGGTCGGTCTTCGCCTCGGGCATCGTCAACCTGACCAGCCAGCAGGAAGACCCGTCCAGCAACAGCGACGGGTTCCAGCCGCTGCGCACCCGGCTCGGCATCGCCTACCAGGACGATTGCATCGAGGTCGCCTTCACCTGGCGGCGCGACTACCAGACCACGGGCGACGCCGCGAAGGGCAACTCGTTCCAGGTCCACCTCGCCCTGCGCAATCTTGGTGTTCGCTGAGCACAGGCTTGGTTAACCGCCGATCGCACGCCCTTGCGCAAAAGCGGCGAGTTCCTGTTTGATCCTTGCGGCAAACAGGCTATCGCCTGCCGTCGCACAGGTCGCGAGGGGGGCACTCAGGTCCGGTTAAGCCGGATCGCTCCACTGGGCACTGAAGGTCGGAAGCAGGACGTCTTCGCAAGGGGCGGGTCTGGCTGATACGGGAACGATGACAAGGTGAAGAGCTTCAAGCTGAAGGGTATCGGGTCACGGGCCGGACTGGCGATGGGCATGGCCGCGGTCGTTCTGGCCGTCGCCGCGCAGGCGCAGGGCGCGCCCGAGCAGACCCCGCAGGGCGCCATCGTCGTGCCCAACGACGTGCAGATCTTCGGCAAGAACGATCCCAACAACCGCCGCGCCACGGCCATCGTCAACGGCGACATCATCACCGGCACCGACGTCGACCAGCGCCTCGCGCTGATCCTCGCCGCTAACGAAGGCAAGATCGGCGATGAGGAGAAGGAACGCCTGCGCCTTCAGGTGCTGCGCAACCTGATCGACGAGACCCTGCAGATCCAGGAAGCCAAGGCCCAGGACCTCAAGGTCGACGAGGACGAGATCGAGCAGACCTATGCCCGCGTCGCCTCGCAGAACTTCCGGCAGGACATCAAGGCGATGGACGCCTATCTCGTCAAGATCGGCTCCTCCCCCGCATCGCTCAAGCGGCAGATCCGCGGCGAACTGTCGTGGCAGCGCGTGCTGCGCCGCAACGTCCAGCCCTTCATCAACGTGTCCGAGACCGAAGTGCGCGAGATGATGGACCGGATGAAGGCGGCCAAGGGCACCGAGGAATACCGCATCGGTGAGATCTTCCTCGGCGCCACCTCCGAGAACAGCGCCACGGTCGAGGCGAACGCCAAGAAGATCATCGAACAGCTCCAGCAGGGCGGCAGCTTCGTCGCCTATGCCCGCCAGTATTCGCAGGCCTCGACCGCGGCGGTCGGCGGCGATCTCGGCTGGATCCGCCTCGCCCAGTTGCCGGGCGAACTGCAGCAGGCCGCCGCCAGCCTCTCGACCGGCCAGCTGGTCGGCCCGATCCCGACCTCGGGCGGCTTCTCGATCCTCTACCTGATCGACAAGCGCCAGGTCCTCACCGCCGACCCGCGCGATGCCCTGCTCAGCCTCAAGCAGGTCTCGATCGACTTCGCCCCCGGCACGACCGAGGCCGATGCCACCAAGCGCGCCGGCGAATTTGCCACGGCGATGAAGGCCGCGCGCGGCTGCGGCGCGGTCGATGCGGTCGCCGCCTCGGTCGGCGCGCAGGTCGTCGCCAACGATCAGGTCCGCGCCCGCGACCTGCCAGGGCCGCTGCAGGATTCGATCCTCGCCCTTTCGCTCGGCGAAACCTCGCCGCCGTTCGGCTCGATCAAGGAAGGCGTGCGCGTGCTGATGCTCTGCGGGCGTGACGATCCGAAGGTCGACAGCGGGCCGAGCTTCGACCAGATGATGAGCCAGATCGAGGACGACCGCGTCAACAAGCGCGCGCAGGCCTACCTGCGCGACCTGAGGCGCGACGCCGTTATCGACTACAACTGACGGAGCCCGGGCGATGCTGATGCGCCCTTCGCTGCCCCTCGCGCTCTCGCTGGGCGATCCCGCCGGGATCGGCCCGGAACTGATCGCCACGGCCTGGGCCGCGCGGCAGGTCCACGCCCTGCCGCCGTTCTTCGCGGTTGGCGGGGCGCGCCTGCTCGCCCATGCCGCCGCGCGCCGCGGCCTCGCCGTCCCGGTCCGCGCCATCTCCGATCCTGCCGAGGCCGCCGCGGTGTTCGACGAGGCCCTGCCTGTGCTCGACCTGTCGGAGGGGCATGACCTGCCCTATACCCCCGGCGAGCCCAGCCGCGCCGGTGCCGCCCTCGCCCTCGCCTCGCTCACCCTCGCCGCGGCCCTCGCGGTAGAAGGCAAGGCCGGCGCGGTAATGACCGGGCCGATCGCCAAGAGCCGCCTCGCCGAAGTCGGCTTTACGCATCCCGGGCAGACCGAATTCGTCGCCGCCGCCTGTGGCGTCGCGCCCGAGGACGCGGTGATGATGCTCGCCGGCCCCTCGCTGCGCACGGTCCCGCTCACGGTCCACGTTGCCCTGGCTGACGTTCCCCGCCTCGTCACGCGCGATCTGATCGAGCGGCGCGGCCGGATCGTTGCCCGCGCCCTGACGCGGGACTACGGGATCGCTAGGCCCCGCCTCGCCGTCGCCGCGCTCAATCCCCACGCCGGGGAAGAGGGCAAGTTCGGCCACGAGGACCTGACCGTTGTCGCCCCCGCCGTGGCCGCCCTGCGCGCCGAAGGGATCGACGCCGAGGGCCCGCACTCGGCCGATGCCCTGTTCGCCCCGCACAACCGCGAGACCTTCGACGTCGCCCTGTGCATGTACCATGACCAGGCCCTGATCCCGATCAAGGCGCTCGATTTCGATTCCGGGGTCAACGTCACCCTCGGCCTGCCCATCGTGCGCACCTCGCCCGATCACGGCACGGCCTTTCCCATCGCCGGCCAGGCCCTTGCCCACCCCGGCGCGACCATCGCCGCGATCCGCATGGCCGGCGAATGCGCCGCCCGCCGCCAGTCGAGCGCCATTCCCGCCTGATCGAGCAGGCTGGACAACCGCGGCGCCCTTGCCCATGGCAAGGCCATGAGCGAGCCCCTGCCCAATCCCGACCTGCCGCCGCTGCGGGACGTCATCGCGCGCCATGGCCTGTCGGCCAGCAAGGCGCTCGGGCAGAACTTCCTGTTCGACGAACAGCTCCTCGCCCGCATCGCCGCGATCCCCGGCAAATTGCGCGATCGCCCGGTGCTCGAGGTCGGCCCCGGTCCCGGTGGCCTCACCCGCGCCCTGCTCCGCGCCGGCGCGCGCGTCACCGCGATCGAGATGGACCGCCGCTGCCTGCCCGCTCTCGCCGAACTGTCGGAAGCCTTCCCCGGCCAGCTGACGGTGATCGAGGGCGACGCGCTCAAGGTCGATATCCGCGCCCTGTTCGACGAGCCCTTCGCCATCGTCGCCAACCTGCCCTACAACGTCGGCACGGCCCTATTCACCGGCTGGCTCTCGGGCGAGACCTGGCCGCCGGCCTGGTCCTCGCTCACCCTGATGTTCCAGCAGGAAGTGGCCCAGCGCATCGTCGCCGAGGCGGGGAGCGACGCCTATGGCCGCCTTGCTGTGCTCGCCCAGTGGCGCTCTCAGGCCAAGCTGGCGATGAAGGTCCACCGCAGCGCCTTCACCCCGCCGCCCAAGGTGATGAGCGCGATCATCCACGTCGTGCCGGGCGAGGCGCCCGAAGGCGTCTCGATGCGGATGCTCGAACGGGTGACCGAGGCCGCCTTCGGCCAGCGCCGCAAGATGCTGCGCCAGAGCCTCAAGGGCCTGCCCGGCGCGCTCGATGCCCTCGCCGCGCTTGGCATCGACGAACAGCGCCGCGCCGAGACGCTGAGCGTGGACGAATTCGTCGCGATCGCCGGTGTCCTCACCCGATAAGGCCCATCACGCCGGGAACCGGTCGCCCCTGCAGCCCGTTTCGCTCCCATAGTCGGCAAGGCTTACACCTGCCGCGCCGTTAACCACCGTCTTGCGCACAAATCAGCATCTGGCATGATGATTGCTGAGAAGAGCGTAAACGCACTGGGGCTGAAATGCTGGGCAAGATTGGCAGACTTTTCCTGATCAAGACACGCTTCGAAGCGTTCCTGATCATCTATGCCCTGGCCCTGGGCGCCACCGCGCGCGGCGAACACTACCTCGCCCAATACCCCGGCTTCGGCGGCAAGCTCCTGTTCCTCGCCACCACCGGCGCGGTCTTCATGGCCGGCGCCAAGATCCTCGACTGCCTGAAACACGAAAAGGCCGCGCGCGACCGCATGGCCGCCGAGGACGCACAAGCGGGCTGACCGCCGCTTCGAACAGGATTGCAGGGGACCCGGTTTGGCCGGGATTTTCGTCAGGCCGGAGCGAGAACCGGTGGCTTCGAGAACCGGCGCGCAGCGTACTTCCAGTACGTGAGCACCGGAAGCGCAGAAGACGCCGGTTCGCAGCCCGGCATGGCGGAAATCACGGCCAAAACGAAGTGGGGGGCTTCTGTTGCCCGGTGCCCCCCGTACCGCTGAATTCCCTTCTGTTGCCCGGTGGGTTCAACCGCGTTCTGGCTTTGTAACTTCAGGCCGTTAGGCCCTAGAATTACGCGGCAAGAGCAAGTGCGTCGTTGTCGTTGGCACTTGTTTGGTTTTGAGCCTTTTACGGGTTACTCAGCCCGGGCAAAAACAGCGTCTTTGAACACACGTCGATCCTAGTTCGGCCCCGTCAAAACCCTCGCCCGAAAGCGGGAGTGATGGTGGAGCCGCCGGGTACCGCCCCCGGGTCCGCTGCGCCTATTCCACGCCGCAGTTTATCACCATAGCCGGCCTGAACCGGCGAGGGCCTATATAGGGATGGCGCCGCAAATGAAAAGGGGCCCCGCTGCGCGAGGCCCCTTCCTTCCGACAAATCGCTGATTTCACGCCTTCTTCAGCGCGTCCCGGATCTCGGCCAGCAGTTCGACCTCGGTCGGACCGGCCGGCGCGGCGGGCTCCTCCGGCTTGGTCATGACCTTGTTGGCCTGCCGCACGATCAGGAAGATCACGAAGGCCATGATCACGAAGTTGATCACCGCGGTGATGAACGAGCCATAGCCGATCATCGCCACGCCGGCCTTCTTGAGCGCCGCATAGTCGGTCAGCGACCCCGCATAACCGGCCGGAATGGTCCCGATCACGGCAAAGCGGTTGGAAAAGTCGAGCCCGCCGGTGATCACGCCGATGACCGGCATCAGCACGTCGTCAGTCAGCGAAGAGACGATCTTGCCGAACGCCGCGCCGATGATCACACCGACCGCCAGATCAAGCACGTTGCCGCGTGCGATGAACGCCTTGAATTCTCCGAGCATGGCCATTTCTCCAGTCCTGCCGATCCGTTTTTGACTACGAATATTGTCCTTGGCACCGGTCATGCCCCGTCGGCGGGTTGCGATCAACCGTTCGCACGCCTTGCACCTGCGCCGGGGGGCACTATGTTCACCGCCACTGCCGCCTCGCGGCTCCCGGAGGGATACCTGATGCCTGCCTCACGCCGCCATGTCATCTTCGCCGCCGCTGCCGCCGCCATGCTCTCGGGCTGCGGGGTCAACACGGTGCCGACCGAGGAAGAGGCCGCCAAGGCCAAGTGGGCCGATGTCCAGGCCGCCTTCCAGGAACGCGCCAATCTGATCCCCAACCTCGCCGCCGTGGCCAAGGGCGCGGCCGAGCAGGAAAAGGGCATCCTCGTCGGCGTGACCGAGGCGCGGGCCAAGGCCACCTCGATCCAGATCTCCGCCGAGGATCTCAAGGACCCGGCCAAGATGAAGGCCTTCCAGGACGCGCAGAACCAGCTGTCCGGCGCGCTCGGCGGCTTCGGCCGCCTGCTCGCCAATGCCGAGGCCTATCCCCAGCTCAAGTCGATCACCAATTACCAGATGCTGCAGAGCCAGCTCGAAGGTCAGGAAAACCGCATCCGCGTCGCGATCCGCGACTACAACGGCGCGGTCCAGTCCTACAACACCACGATCCGCACTTTCCCGGCGATGGTCGCGGCCAAGGTGATCTACGGCGCCAAGCCGATGGTGCCCTATCAGGCCGTCACCCCGGGCGCGGAAGTCGCGCCCAGCCTCGAAGGCAAGCTGTAAGGACCAAAGGCCATGCCCGCGCGGCTCTCGCGCAGCCTGTTCGCGCTCTGGCTCGCCGCGCTGGCCCTGCTGGCGCCGCTTGCCGCGTGGGCGCAGCCCACCTTCCCGGCCCTCACCGGCCGGGTGGTCGATGGCGCCAACATCATCCCGGCGGACGAGAAGGCGCGGCTCGAACAGAAACTGGCCGCGCTCGAACAACAGTCGAAGCGCCAGCTGGTCGTCGCCACCCTGCCCAGCCTGCAGGGCTATGACATTGCCGACTATGGCTACCAGCTCGGCCGCGCCTGGGGCATCGGCCAGAAGGACACCAACAACGGCGCCCTCCTGATTATCGCCCCCACCGAGCGCAAGGTGCGGATCGAGGTCGGCTACGGCCTCGAAGGCGTGCTGACCGACGGGCTTTCCGCGCTGATCATCCAGCAGCAGGTCGTCCCCCGCTTCAAGGCGGGAGACATGGCCGGCGGGATCGAGGCGGGGGCCGACGCGATCATCCAGCAGCTCACCCTCCCGCCCGAGGAAGCGCAGAAGATCGCCGCCGAAGCGCAAAAGCAGGCCAGCACGCAAGGCCAGCGCGGGGTCGATCCCGGCATGGTGATCTTCGTCATCTTCGTGATGATCTTCTTCGTCCTGCCGATGCTGCGCGGCGCGCTCGGCGGCGGGCGGCGCTACCGCAGCGGCGCCGGCGCGCTCGGCCCGCTGATCGTGTTCGACGCGCTGAGCCACATGTCGGGCCGGCGCGGTGGCGGCTGGGGCGGCGGCTCGGACTGGGGCGGCGGCGGTGGCGGCTTTTCCGGCGGCGGCGGCAGCTTCGGCGGCGGCGGCGCCTCGGGCAGCTGGTAGGAGACGCGCATGGCCCATCCCCCCTCGATGAGCGAGACCGACCGCGCCCGTGTCGGCGCCGCCGTCACCGCGGCCGAAAGCGCCACGGCGGGCGAGATCGTCACGATCCTCGGCTCCCGGTCTGACGACTACCGCGATGTCGCACTCGCCTGGTCGGCGCTGGTCGCCCTCCTCGCCCTCACCGTCATCGCGCTGTTCCCCGACTTCTACCTCGGGCTCTATGACCGGCTGACCGGCACCTGGGCGAGCGAATGGACCCCCGGCCGCCTGCTCGGCCTCGCCGCGCTCGTTGCCGCGCTCAAGTTCGGCGGCATGTGGCTGATCCTGCTCTGGCGTCCCTTGCGCCTCGCCCTCACCCCCGCCCCGATCCGCCACGGCCGGGTCCATGCCCGCGCGCTGGCCTTGTTCCGCGTCGGGGCCGAGCGGCGCACCACCGGCCGCACCGGCATCCTCATCTACCTAAGCCTGGCCGAGCACCGGGCCGAGATCATCGCCGACGAGGCCATCGCCTCGAAAGTCGAGGCCGAGGTCTGGGGCGATGCCCTCGCCGCGCTGCTGGCCGAGCTGAAGGCCGGGCGCATGGCCGACGGCCTGATCGCCGCCGTCGACCGGGTCGGCGCGGTGCTGGCCCGGCATTTCCCGCGCGGCGCGGACGACGTCAACGAATTGCCCGACCGGCTGATCGAGGTGTGATGCACGAGGAAGAAGAGAAGACCGTCTGGCAAGGCCGCTTCATCGCCGCCAAGGTCAAGGGCAACTGGGAATATGTCGGCCGCGCCCGCGGCATCCGTGCCGCGGTGATCCTCGCCGTGGACGATGGCCACGTCATCCTCGTCGAGCAGTTCCGCGTGCCGCTCGGCCGCCCCTGTGTCGAGCTGCCCGCCGGCCTGATCGGTGACGAGGACCACCTCGTCGGCGAGGAGGACACCGCCGCCGCCGCGCGCGAGCTCGAAGAGGAAACCGGCTATCGCGCCGGGCGGATGGAGGTGATCGGCGAGTTCTGGTCCTCCCCCGGCATGGTCAGCGAGAGCTACACCCTGATGCGTGCCCACGATCTGGTCCGCGTCGGCGCAGGCGGCGGCACGCACGACGAGGACATCAAGGTCCACCGCGTCCCCCTCGCCGACATACCCGCATTCATCGCGCAGCGCCGGGCCATGGGCGACGCGATCGACGGCAAGCTGCTGCTCGTTCTGGGCCCGCGCCTGCTCTAACTGGCACGGGGCTTTACTTTCGCCCGGCGAAGCGGGAAAAGCGCGCCGGGTCGCCCCATCGGGCGAATTTTGGGGACGGACAATCCGGATGCGGCAGCACCGCGTGACATCATTTGACGTGGCAGCCCTCGCCGGGGTCAGCCAGTCCACCGTCTCGCGCGCCCTGGCCGGCGATCCGGTGGTCAGCGAACCGACCCGCACCCGCGTGGTCGCCGCCGCACGCGAACTCAACTATCATGTCGACGAGAACGCCGCCCGCCTGCGCACCGGGCGCACCGGCACGATCGCGGTCGTCGTGATCAGCCGCGACAGCGAGGATCACAAGGACGTCAACCCGTTCTACTTCTCGCTGCTCGGCGCGATCTGCGCCGCCGCCTCGAACCTCGATCACGAAACCCTCGTCTCGTTCCAGCACTCGCCCGACAGCCTGTCCGGCCGCTACGAGGAACAGCGCAAGGCCGACGGCCTGATCGTGATCGGCACCACGGCCAACAAGCCGGCCTGGGACTATTATCGCCAGCTCGGCGAATCCGGCGCCAACGTGGTCTACTGGGGCTCCCCGTTCGACGATCTCGACTGGATCCGCAGCGACAACCGGCAGGGCGCCCGCCTCGCCACCGAGCACCTGATCGCCTCGGGCTACCGCCGCATCGCCTGCATCACCTCCGAAGGCTCGCCCCAGCGCCAGTTCAAGGAGCGCTCCGACGGCTATTGCCAGCGCATGGCCGAGGACGGCCTCGAAACCTGCCTGATCGAGATCGACGAAAGCCTCGCCCGGGAAGAACAGGGCCGCAAGGCCGTGGCCGAGCTGATCGAGCGCGGCTGGAATTTCGATGCGATCTTCGTGGTCTGCGATCAGGTCGCGCTCGGCGTGTTGCTCGAACTGCACGAGCGCGGGATTGCCGTGCCCGGCCAGGTCGGCGTGGTCGGCTTCGACGGGATCCGTTCGGGCGCCTATGCCATCCCGCCGCTGACCTCGCTCGAGCCCGATTTCCAGTCCGGCGGGCAGATGCTGGTCGAAAAGCTGCTGCGCCGCATGACCGACAAGTCGAACGACGGCGAGCAAAGCCGCGTGCCCGTCCGCCTCGTCGCCCGCGCCTCCAGCCGCGGCCCCGAAATCAAGGCCTGACCGTCCGCCAGCCGGTCAGTTGGTGCGCCGCACAATGAAGCGCCCTCTCCATGCTTGCACTGCAGCGCCCGCTTCGTCATGGAAGACCCTGACCGGCACGGGAGCAAGCTGCTGATGAGCGAAATGCGGATAGAAGCGGCGACCTTTCGCGAAGTCCTCGGCAATTACCCGACCGGTGTCTGCGTGATCACCGCGATGGGCGCGGAGGCCCAGCCGATCGGCATGGTCGTCGGCTCGTTCAGCTCGATCTCGCTCGATCCCCCGCTGGTCGGCTTCTTTCCCGGCAAGAACTCGCAATCCTGGCCGCTGATCGCCGCCTCGGGCCATTTCTGCGTCAATGTCCTCGCCAGCGATCAGGTCGCCCTGTGCCGCCAGATCGCCGCGCCGGGAGACAAGTTCAAGGATGTCGAATACACCCTGTCGCACCACGGCCTGCCCGTCCTCGAAGGGGCCATGGCCGCGATCGAATGCCGGGTCGAACAGGTGATCGAGGCCGGGGATCACTGGCTCGTGCTCGGCCGCGTGCTCGGCCTCGAAGCCCGGCGCGATGCCGATCCCATGCTGTTCTTCCGCGGCGCCTACGGCGGCTTCGCCAAGCGCGATTGAGGATAGACCCACGATGATCGCCCCGGATCGCCCCCGCCGCTCGGCCCTGTTCATGCCGGCGATCAATGCCAAGGCGCTGGCCAAGGCCCGCACCCTCCCGGCCGATGCGATCATCATCGACCTTGAGGATTCCGTCGCGCCCGAACGCAAGGCAGAAGCCCGCGCCGCCGCCCTTGCCGCCGTGGCCGAAGGCGGCTTCGGCGGCCGCGAAGTGGTGATCCGCGCCAACGGGCTCGACACCCCGTGGGGGGCCGACGATCTCGCCGCCATTGCCCGCAGCCGGGCCGACGCCGTGCTCCTGCCCAAGGTGTCGCGCCCGGAAGACGTCCGCGCCGCCGACATCGCCCTGTCCGCCGCGCCGGCCGCGCTCCAGCTGTGGACCATGATCGAAAGCTGCGGTGCCATGCTGCGGCTCGACCAGATCGCCGCACTTGCCCCCACCACCCGCCTCTCGCTCTGGGTGATCGGCACCAACGATCTCGCCAAGGACATGCGCGCCCAGCCCGGCGCCGATCGCCTGCCGCTCCAGCCCTTGCTCGCCGTGGCGGTCTGCGCCGCCCGCGCCCACGGCCTCGCCATTCTCGACAGCGTCTGCAACGAGTTCCGCGACCTCGACCTGTTCCGCGCCGAGGCGCAGCAGGGCCGCCGCTTCGGCTTCGACGGCAAGACCCTGATCCACCCCGCGCAGGTCGAGCCCTGCAACGCGGCCTATTCCCCCGCCCCGGCCGATCTCGCCTGGGCTGAGGCCGTCATCGCCGCCTTCGGCCTCCCCGAGAACAAGGCCAAGGGCGCGATCCAGGTCGAGGGCAAGATGGCCGAGCTGCTCCACCTCGAAGACGCCGAGCGCCTCGTGGCGATGGCCAAGCGGATCGCGCAACTGGAAGCTGCAGCAGGCTGAAACGCTCGTCATTGCGAGGGGCGAAGCCCCACGGCAATCCAGGGCGGCTTTGCACAACGGCCCTGGATTGCCACGCGACCTAACGGCCGCTCGCAACGACGATTCAGATATTACACCCGATACCGTGGCAGAATCTCACCCCAGCCGCGCCACTTCCGCCAGCACCATCTCGGCGTGCTCTTTTCGGCAGATCAGCAGATCGGGCATGTAGGTATCGGCCTGGTTATAGACCAGCGGCGAGCCATCGATCCGCGAGGCATGGAGACCGTGGGCCAGCGCCACGGCAACCGGCGCGCAGCTGTCCCACTCGAACTGCCCGCCGGAATGGAGGTAGATGTCCGCCTCGCCGCGCAGCACCGCCATGGCCTTCGCCCCGGCCGAACCCATCGGCACCAGCTCGGCCCCGATCCGCTCGGCGACGGCCGTCGCCTCGCCCGCCGGGCGGGTGCGGCTGACCAGCATGCGCAGCCGCTCTGGCGCCTCGGGCACCTCGATCGGCCGGTCGGAGCGCAGCACGGCCCCGGCACCGGGCAGGGCAACCGCGCCCAGCACCGGCACGCCGTCCACCGCGAGGCCCACGTGAACCGCCCAGTCGGCCCGTTCCTCACCATATTCGCGCGTACCGTCGACCGGGTCGACGATCCACACGCGCGACTTGCTCAGCCGCTCCGGCGTGTCCTTGCTTTCCTCGGAAAGCAGCCCGTCATCGGGCCTCTGCCCGCGCAAGGCGTGGACGAGGAACTGGTTCGCCGTCGCGTCGCCCGCCTTGCCCAGCGCCTTGCCGGTGAGGACGCCCGCGGCGCGCACGTCCAGCAGCAGGCGCCCGGTCACGGCGGCAAGGTGGGCGGCCAGCTCGCCGTCCGTCAGCGCCATCAGGCGTCGCCCAGAAGGGTATCGACGATCAGTTGCGCCGCCTCTTCCGGCGTGGTGCGGGTGGTGTCGATCCGGATTTCCGGGCTCACCGGCGCTTCATAGGGGCTGTCGATCCCGGTGAAGTTCTTGAGCGTGCCTTCCCGCGCCTTGCGGTAGAGCCCCTTCACGTCGCGCTCCTCGGCCACGGCCAGCGGCGTGTCGATGAACACCTCGAAGAACTCGCCCTCGGGGATCAGGGTCCGCACCATCTCGCGCTCGGCCCGGAACGGGCTGATGAAGGCGCTGATCACGATCAGCCCGGCATCGGTCATCAGCTTGGCCACCTCGCCCACGCGGCGGATGTTCTCAATCCGGTCGGCCTCGGTGAAGCCAAGATCCTTGTTGAGCCCGTGGCGCACGTTGTCCCCGTCGAGCAGGAAGGTGTGGCGGTTCATCCGCGCCAGCTTCTTCTCGACCAGGTTGGCGATGGTGCTCTTGCCCGAGCCCGACAGGCCGGTGAACCACAGCACGGCCGGCTTCTGGTTCTTGAGGTCGGCCCGCGCCTCGCGGCTGATGTCCAGCGCCTGCCAGTGCACGTTCTGCGAACGGCGCAGGCTGAAATGCAGCATGCCCGCCGCCACCGTGGCATTGGTGATCTTGTCGATCAGGATGAACCCGCCCAGCGTGCGGTTCTCGGCATAGGGCTCGAACACGATCGGCTTGTCGGTGGTCAGCTCGGCCACGCCGATGGCGTTCAGCTCCAGCGTCTTCACCGCCGTATGCTCCAGCGTGTTGACGTTGATCGCATACTTGGGATGCTGCACCGTCGCCGAAACGGTCTGGGTGCCGAGCTTGAGCCAGTAGGCCCGGCCGACATGCAGCGGCTCGTCGTTCATCCACACCAGCGTGGTCTCGAACTGGTCGGCCACCTGCGGCGGATTGTCCGAAACCGCGATCACGTTGCCGCGCGAACAGTCGATCTCGTCAGCAAAGCACAGCGTTACCGACTGGCCGGCCACGGCCTCTTCGATGTCGCCATCAAGCGTGACGATCCGCGTCACGGTCGAGGTCTTGCCCGAAGGCAGCACCCGCACCTCGTCGCCCGGCTTGACCGACCCGGTCGAGACCAGCCCGGCAAAGCCCCGGAAATCAAGGTTCGGGCGGTTGACCCACTGCACCGGCAGGCGGAAAGCCTTTTCCGCGTCGCGGGCGGAGTTCACCTCCACCGTCTCGAGATGCTCCATCAGCGTCGGGCCGGAATACCACGGGGTATTTTCCGAAAGCGCGGTGATGTTGTCGCCCTGGTAGCCGGAGATCGGCATGGCGGTGAAGCCCTCGATCCCGATCGACCGGGCGAAGCCGGCATAGTCGGCCACGATCCGCTCGTAGGTTGCCTGGCCATAGTCGACCAGGTCCATCTTGTTGACCGCCAGCACGATGTTCCTGATGCCGATCAAGTGGCACAGGTAGGAATGGCGCCGGGTCTGGACCAGCACGCCCTTGCGCGCGTCGATCAGGATCACGGCAAGGTCGGCCGTGCTCGCGCCGGTGATCATGTTGCGGGTGTACTGCTCGTGGCCCGGGCAGTCGGCCACGATGAACTTGCGCTTCTCGGTGTTGAAGAAGCGGTAGGCCACGTCGATCGTGATGCCCTGCTCGCGCTCGGCGGCAAGCCCGTCGACCAAGAGGGCGAAGTCGATCCCGCCCATTTGCGTGCCGACCTTCTTGCTGTCGCTTTCCAGCGCGGCCAGCTGATCCTCGAAGATCATCTTCGAATCGTAGAGCAACCGCCCGATCAGAGTCGACTTGCCGTCGTCCACCGACCCGCAGGTGATGAAGCGCAGCATGGTCTTGTGCTGGTGCGTCTCGAGGTATTGGTCGATGTCCTCGGCGATGAGGTCGTCGACCTTGTAGATCACGTCGTCGCCGCTCATCAGAAGTACCCCTGCTGCTTCTTGACTTCCATGCCGGCGCCGCCGGCGTCCTTGTCGATGGCGCGGCCCTGCCGCTCGCTGGTGGTGGTGAGCAGGGTTTCCTGGATCACCTCGGGCAGGGTCTTGGCCTGGCTCTCCACCGCCCCGGTCAGCGGATAGCAACCGAGCGTGCGGAAGCGGATCGAGCGTTCGACCGGCACTTCGCCTTCCTTCAGCGGGAAGCGCTCGTCGTCCACCATCAGCAGCATCCCGTCGCGCTCCACGGTCGGGCGCTTGGCCGCGAAATAGAGCGGCACGATCGGAATGTCGTTGAGGTGGATATATTGCCACACGTCGAGCTCGGTCCAGTTCGAGATCGGGAAGACGCGGATCGATTCGCCCTTGTTCTTCTTGGCGTTGTAGAGGTTCCACAGCTCGGGCCGCTGGTTCTTCGGGTCCCAGCCATGCGAAGCCGTGCGGAACGAGAAGATCCGCTCCTTGGCCCGGCTCTTCTCCTCGTCGCGCCGCGCCCCGCCAAAGGCCGCGTCGAAGCCCCACTTGTCGAGCGCCTGCTTGAGCCCTTCGGTCTTCCACATGTCGGTATGGAGCGCGCCGTGGTCGAACGGGTTGATCCCGCGCTCGGCCGCTTCCGGGTTCTGGTAGACGAGCAGCTCCATGCCGCTCTCCTTCGCCATCCGGTCGCGCAGCTTGTACATTTCCTGGAACTTCCAGGTCGTGTCGACGTGGAGCAGCGGAAACGGCGGCGGCGCCGGATAGAACGCCTTGCGCGCAAGGTGCAGCATCACCGCGCTGTCCTTGCCCACCGAATAGAGCATCACCGGGTGCTCGGCCTCGGCCACCACTTCGCGGATGATGTGGATCGCCTCGGCTTCAAGCCGTTCGAGGTGGGTCAGCGTCTTGCGGGCGCCGTCAGTCATCGGATCACTTCCGTCAGCAGGCATCATTGCCTTCAATCGCCTTGCGATGGCGATGTGGACACAATGATGCCACTCCCATATGGGAGCAAATACCATGGCCCTGTCCACATTCGACCATAACGATCTGGTCCTGACCCTGTTCGAGGGCCTGTTCGCCCCCGCGCCGTGGGACACGTTCCTGCACCGCCTGCTCGCCCGCACCCGCGCCCAGCGCATCGTCCTGATCCCCGCCCCCGCCGCCCTGGCCCAGCGCGTCACCGTGCGCGGGCAAGGCAACCAGGGCGTGGCCGAGCGCGCGGCCCTTGCCGCCCTGGCCGAGCGCGGCCTGCGCACCAACCGCGTCTATGCGCTGGAAGAACTGCTCGATTTCGACGATCCGGCCCGCCGCGCCCGGCAGGGCGGCCTGCTCGCCGCCGCGCAGATCGGCGATGCCCGCCTGATCCGGGTCAGCGGCACCGAGCACCAGTCGGTGGAGATCGCCCTCCTGCATGAGCGGACCGTGTTCGGCGCGGCCGAAAGCGCCCTGCTCACCGCGCTGGTCCCCGCCGTGGCCATTGCCGCGGCCAACCTTGCCGCGATCACCCTGCAGGCGCTGCAACTCACCGCCGCAGAGGACGCGCTGGCCCTGCTCGGGATCGGCCAGGCCGTGCTCGACCCGCAGGGCCAGGTGGTCACCTCCGATCCGGCATGGCAGGCCCATCACCCGGCCCCGGCAGCGCTCGCCGAGGCCGCCCGCGTGGCGGCGGCCGATCAGGTCCGCACACCGCTCCGCACCGAGGACGGCAGCCGTACCGTGCTCGTCCGCCCATTGCCGCCCGGCCGGTCCGGCGCCGCCGCGATCGCCGCCCTGCGCACGCCCCGCCGCGCCGACCCGCTCGCCGCAGCCCGGGTGATCGCGGTCGAGCTCGGCCTGTCCGAACGCGAAGCAGGCCTTGCCGCCCTCCTCGCCGCCGGCCGGCCCTTGGTCGAGGCGGGGCGCGAACTGCGCCTCACCCCGGAAACCGCGCGCAACTATTCCAAGCGGATCTATGCCAAGACCGGCGCCAAGGGACAGGCCGACCTCGTCCGCATCGTCCTCGAAGGGCTGTCCGGCCTCGCCTGAGCCGCGCCCGGATCATCCGGCCCGCATCAACCGGCGGCCGGCGCCCCCGCCTCGATCCCGCCAAGCCGCGCCTGCAAATGGTCCGTCAGCGCGCGAACCCGCGCGGGCACGGCCGGCGCCGCCGGATGGACCGCGAAGATCCCCACCTCGCGCGAGCCGCGCCAGGCCGGCAGGATTCGCTGCAGCGCGCCGCTCGCCAACATGTCCGCCACGTCCCAGATCGAGCGCAGGGCAATGCCGCAGCCACCCACGGCAAGCTCGCGCACCACTTCGCTGGAATTGGTCCGCACCGCGCTTCTGCCATGGTGGATCACCGTCCCCTCCGGCCCGTCAAGGTGCCACGGCAATTGCCGCTCAGTGGCCAGCAGGCGGTGGCGCGTCAGGTCCGCAAAGCCGGCGGGCAGGCCGAACCGGTCGAGATAGGCCGGCGCGGCGCAGAGCACCCGGTTGCTGGTGGCAAGACGGTGCCCCACCAGCCCGCCGCCGATCCGCGCCCCGATCCGGATGGCAAGGTCGTAGTTGCCGTCCATCAGGTCGACGAATTCGTCGGACAGGTCGATCGCCAGATCCACCTCGGGATGGCGCTCGAGGAAGGCGGGCAAGTGCGGCACAACATGCATCCGCCCGAACGAGGTCGGCGCCGTGATCCTGAGCGGCCCGCCGATCTCCGCCTGCTTGCCGGCGATGCGGTCCTCGGCCTCGCGCAGCGCGGCGCGCAGCGGCAACAACGCGCCGAGCAGGTCCTGCCCCGCAGAGGTCGGGGCCATCCGCCGCGTCGTGCGATGAACCAGCCGGGTGCCGAGCCGCTGCTCCAGCCGCACCAGCC
>NZ_JACLAW010000011.1 GCF_014230315.1 Novosphingobium flavum
CCGCCGCCGTTCGCAGCGGCGAGATCCCGATCGAAGGCGTCGATGCCGAGATCATCACCGTCCAGCCGCAGATCGGCGCCTTCCGCCGGATGGTGCGCGATCTGGAATTCGACGTCTGCGAACTGGCACCCACCACTTACATCATCGCCAAGGCCTACGGTGCGCCGTTCACGGCCCTGCCGATCTTCGTCATGCGCAATTTCCACCATCGCGGCCTGCTCGTGCGCCCGGATGCCGGGATCAACTCGCCCAAGGACCTCGAGGGCAAGCAGGTCGGCGTGCGCGCCTATTCGGTGACGACCGGGGTCTGGACCCGCC
Organism: Novosphingobium flavum; assembly: GCF_014230315.1. GTDB lineage: Bacteria > Pseudomonadota > Alphaproteobacteria > Sphingomonadales > Sphingomonadaceae > Novosphingobium > Novosphingobium flavum. Next base: position 319 of record NZ_JACLAW010000011.1, read on the forward strand.
AGATCCTGATCGACGAATACGGGGTGGACAGCTCGAAGGTCACCTGGGTGGTGGACGACGAGGAGCACGTCACCCAGATGACGCTCCCGCCCAACGTGATCCATGCTCCCGAAGGCCGCTCGCTGGCCGACATGATGGCGGCCGGCGATCTGGCGGCGGGCTTTGCCGCCAATGCCGGGATCGGCCGCTCGGGCGCACCGACCGGCGGATGGAAGGCCGAAGCGGCCGATTATCCCGAGCTTTTCCCGAACTTCGAGGAGATCGAGGCCGACTGGTTCCGCCGCACCGGGATCTGGCCGATGCACGGCACGATCGTCGTCAAGGACGAGGTGCTCAAGGAGCACCCGTGGGTCGCGAAGTCGCTGTTCAAGGCCTTCTCGCAAGCCAAGGATCAGTGGCTGGCCGGCCTTGACCAGGGCGAGCTCACCAACGCCACCGACAAGCGCTACGCCGCGGTCCGCGCGATCGTCGGGCCGGACCCGCTGCCTTACGGCCTCGAAGCCAACCTCCCGACCATCCGCGCGCTCGAGGAAACTGCCTTCAAGCAGCAGCTCACCCCGCGCCGGATGTCGATCGACGAACTCTTCGTCGATCCCGAAGCCTGATGAGGGGCGGCGGGGGCCGGCAGCGGCCCCCGTTTGCCGCCTGACGGTGCACTGGACCAGCCCGGCTCGTCAGCATGCCGGCCAGACGATCAGCCATGCCCCTCCTGCTAGCGCGCCTCCTTGCCGGCGGAACATTCGGCCACGCACTGGGCAAAAGCGGTTTGCAGCCTGGTCGGCAGCCAACCGCGGCGGGTGATCATGGCGATGCTGGAACCCGGCAGCAGCGCCCCGAACTTCAGCGCCTCCAAGCGTCCGCCCAATTGCTGGTCGAGCTGAAGTTCGGACTGCGTCAGGATTGCGATGGCATCACTGTTCGCGAGCAGCGACAGGATCGTGATAATCGAGTGCGTCTCAACCCGGCAGATCGGCTTTGGCACATCTGCAAACAAAGCATCGAAAGCGTCGCGGCGGACGGTGCCCGGCGCTGCAAGCACCCAGTCATGCTGTTCCAAGTCGGCCTTGCGGACGACCGACCGCAAGGTCAGCGGGTGACCGACGCGGACCGCCAGCATGAACGGATCGGCCGCGATTACCTGTTCGACCACGTTCTCGGCGGGCGATGGCCGATTTTGCAGGCCCACGACAAAGTCGATGGAGCCACGCATCAGGCGATCGAGAAGCACGTCATAGCCTGCGTTGGACACAGAGACGCTCGCCTGCGGGTAACGCTGAGTAAAGCGCTGCAGCGCCGCGGTCATAAGTTGATTGCCCGCAAGCATCATGGCGCCGGCCAGGATGCATCCGTTCTCGATCCCGAACCCGGCGTTCACCTCCTCTCTGGCAGCTTCGAGTTCTCGCATGGCGAGCCGGAGCCGCGCGGCCAGCGCCTTGCCCGCAGAATTAGTCCTGATGCCATAGGGCTCCCGATTGAAAAGCTTGACATTCAACACGGCCTCAAGGCTTGCAGCCGTTTTGCGCAGGGTCTCGTCACGCTGTTGCAGGAGATGCGCTGCACGGGGGAGAGACCCCAGCTCGTCGATCATCAGCAATGCCGTGGTTAACGGACGGGTCAGGCAGTTGACCATCGCGTCCACCTGCGGCCGCGTCCAGGCGCGGCCCGCGCCACATTCGATGGCCGCCTCCCTGATTTCGGCAAAATGGCGGGTGACGCGGTTTTGGACGATCAGGCCTGCATCGGTGAGGACAACGCCGGCACGATGCCGCAGGAACAGGGTCACGCCAAAGGCCGTTTCGAGATTTGCGATAGCCTGAGTAACCGCCGGCTGGGAGCGGCCCAGAACAGCAGCGCCTCGCGAGATGCTCCGCATTTCCGCCACCGACGCGAATGCACGCAGTTGCGACATGCTCGGAACCCCCGCGTAGGGCTGATCCGGCAAGCCGCTCCAACAGGATGTCCTCCGCATTTCCTGCGCGGCCTGCCCGTCTCGTTCATGCGTCATTCCAACCATCGGACCTGGTGCTCCGTCTGCGTTCAAAGCGGGGGCTGGCTCTGGTAGTATCGCCGCCAGAAATCGACCTTGGCGGGATCGGGAGATGGGAGCGGAGCATAGCTGCCGCCCAGTTCCATCGTGCTCAGCTTCTCGCCATTGAACGCCGGCCACTTCGGCAAGTTTGGTCCGTTCGGATCGCCGGTTCTGGCAAAATTGACCCAGTAGCTCGACATCATGTCCGCGACGCGATGATCCTCATCGGTCCAGTCGGGAAGCGAATTGTTGAATACGTAGCGTAGGTCAGCGCCATGAAAGGCACCCGTTACGTCGTGGTCCGGGCCTTGGGGTGCCTGGCTGAAGCGATAAATGTAAACATGCTTCTTGCTCCCCGCCATGGCCTGCTCCGCCCACATATGTGGCGAAACCTGCGAACTGTCCCGAATGGCAGCGTTGGCGGTTTCGAATGCCTGTTTGGCGCTGGTGGCGGGATAAAGCCTCAGATACTCATCCGCCATCGTTCCATATCGCTGGTGAACGAATGCAAGATATTGCGGTAGTGGGAGCAGCGCGGTGTTGTATGGTGGGGGCATGGCCTTTCCGGCCGCGACCAAATCAAATGCCGTATCGGCGGCGGCGCCGTTTTCGTCCCGGTTCTCGCCGGTCAAGGCATCCGCATCCACTTGGGCGTGGGTCGCGAAAGTGTCGGTATAATTTCGCGGAATGACGTAGCCATCGATGACGTAAGTCCATGGAATGTCATTCGTGAAGCCGGTCAACGGGCCGGTCTTGAAGCTGCGTACGAACGCAGCATAGATCGTCTCCCACGGCAATTTGCGCAGTTCTGCGGTCGTTTTCACTCCCAGCAACTTCATGAACTGCACGCCCGAAGCCTCGGCCTCCTTCAGCGTCTGTGAACGTGTGCCATGATCCTGCATCGAAGGATCGTGCGAATAGAGCGAATGGCTCTGCGTAATCCGGCGTTGGAACAACCCTTTGCAGAATGGGGACAAGGCAAGAAAATTGACCGTCCCTGCGCCGAGCGATTCCCCGAAGATCGTGACATTTTCAGGGTCTCCGCCAAATGCCCCGATATTGCGCTTGATCCATTTCAGCGCCGCGATGTCATCCATCAGGGCGTAATTTCCCGATGCGTTGTGCCCGCTTTCACGCGAAAGCTCCGGGGTCGCCAATAGGCCAAGCGGACCGTTGCGGAAGTTCACCAGAACTACGACAGCCCCCTTCTTCGCCAGCGCGGTGCTGTCAAAGGTGGGGTTCGAGGTTGAACCGGCCCCGCGGGTTCCGCCATGGAACCAGACCATGACCGGCCGATGCTCACCGGCCGCTTGAGCACCGGTGTAAATGTCGAGGTTAAGGCAATCTTCGCTGACGGGGAGGTCGCCCGAACTGTTGGGCCCCGAATTGTACTCGGGCGCGCGAGGGCAAACCAAGCCTGGGTGCTCCGCCGATCGAACCCCCTGCCAGGGCACGGCGGGAGCCGGGGGACGGAAGCGCAGATCGCCAACGGGAGCCGCTGCATAGGGCACGCCGCGGAACACGCTTATCGACGGATCTGTGACCGTTCCGGACACGAGGCCCGCATCAGTCCTTACCGGCCCGTTCAGCGCCGCCTGTGCCTGCCCCGACATGGACAGCCCGGCCGCAATGGCAATTTGCAAAGACGCGCATTTTCCGAGGGTTCTGTGGGTTTCCATGATTCATTTCTCCTGCGGTCAGCGGAGGAATTGACAGCGCCTGCTACAGCGCCGGCTGTGACGCGTAGTAGCGTCGCCAGAAGTCGACCTTGGCAGGTTCGGGGAACGGGATGGGAGCATTGCTTCGGCCCAGTTCCATCGTGCTCAGCGTCTTGCCGTCGAATGCCGGCCAATTCGGCAAACCCGGCCCGTTGGGGTTGCCGGTTCGCGCAAAATTGACCCAGTAGCTCGACATCATGTCCGCGACCCGGTGATCCTCGTCAGTCCAGTTGGAGAGCGGATTGTTGAAAACGTAGCGCAGGTCCGCGCCGTGATAGGCGCCCGTCACGTCGTGGTTCGGTCCCGGCGGCGCCTGGCTGAAGCGGTAGATGTAGACGTGCTTCTTGCTCCCCGGCGTGACCTGCTCGGCCCACATGAAGGAAGAAAGCTGTCCGCTATCCCGGCTCGCGGCGTTGGCGGTCTCGAACCCCTGCTGGTCGGTATCGGCGGGATAGAGCTTCAGATATTCGTCCGCCATCACGCCGTAGCGCTGGTGCACGAAGGCGAGATATTCCGAGCGAGGCAGCAGGGCGGTGGTATAGCGCGGAGCCGTCGCCTTGCCAGCGGCAACCAGTGCGAAAGCCGTATCTGCGGCGGCGCCATTCTCGTCGCGGTTCTCGCCGGTCAGGGCATCGGCATCCACCTGCGCATGGGCCGCATAGGTATCGGTATAATTGTGCGGCACGATGTAGCCGTCGATGACGTAGGTCCAGGGCATCTCGTTCGCAAAGCCGGTCAGCGGCCCCGGCTTGAAGCTGCGGGCGAAGGCGTCAAAGATCTTTTCCCAAGGCAACCGACGCAACTCCGCGGCTGTCTTCACTCCGGCGAGCTGCATGAACTGTTCTCCCGAAGCTTCGGCTTCCTTCATCGTCTGAGAGCGCGTGCCATGGTCCTGAATCATGGGATCGTGCGAGTAGAGGGAGTGGCTTTGCGTGATCCTGCGTTGAAAAAGCCCTTTGCTGAATGGCGACAGGGCGAGGAAATTGACCGTTCCTGCGCCGAGCGATTCCCCGAAGATCGTGACATTGCCAGGATCTCCGCCAAATGCCCCGATGTTGCGCTTGATCCATTTCAACGCCGCGATATCGTCCATCAGGGCATAGTTTCCCGAGGCATTGTGACCGCTTTCGCGTGACAGTTCCGGCGTCGCCAGAAAACCGAGCGGGCCACCGCGAAAATTGACCAAGACGACGACCGCTCCCTTTTTCGCGAGCGCGGTGCTTTCGTAAGTTGGGGCCGAGCTGGAGCCTGCGCCGCGCGTCCCTCCGTGGAACCAGACCATGACCGGCCGCCGCTCGCCGCCGCCCTGCGCGCCGGTGTAGATATCGAGATTTAGGCAATCCTCGCCGATGGGCAGGTTGCCCGTGTCGTTGGGCGACGAAGGACCGTTAGGCGAAGGCAGTCGCGGGCAAATCAAGCCGGGACGTTCTGCCGAACGCACTCCCTTCCATGGCACGACCGGCGCCGGCGGGCGAAAGCGCAGGTCTCCGACCGGCGCCGCGGCATAAGGCACGCCCCGGAACACGCTGATGGAAGGATCCGTGACAGCGCCGGACACCTGCCCAGCATCCGTCTTTACCGGCCCCTTGAGCGCAGCTGGTGCGGGCGCCGACATCAGCAGCGCGACCGCAAGGAAAATCCGCGCCAGCGTGCCTTTCACCAATGCTCCTAGCCTCGTCATGATCCGTTTTCTCCCGTAGTCAGTCGAACCCGCGTGAGGATGGACAACGCGAACTCCGCGCCGTTCCCACCGCGTTTGCTATTGCGCCGGTTGCGACGCGTAGAAGCGCTTCCAGAAGGCAATCTTGGCGGCGCTGGGGAATGGGATTGTTTCGAAGCGGTTTCCCAGTTCCATCGTCTGCTCGGTCTTGCCGTCGAATGCTGGCCACCGCGGGAGACCTCGTCCGTTCGGGTTTCCGGTCTTCGCAAAATTGACCCAGTAGCTCGACATCATGTCCGCGACGCGGCGGTCTTGCGCCCTCCAGTTCGACTGGGGATTGTCGAAGACATAGCGGACGTCAGCTCCGTGGTAGGCGCCGCGCACGTCGTGATCAGGGTCCGGCGGAGCCTTGGAGAACATGTAAATGAAGACGGCCTTGTCGCGCTTCGGCGTGGTCTCTTGCGCCCACATCCATGGCGAAATCTGGATGTTGTCGCGAATGGCCGCATTGGCCGTTTCGAAGGCCTGCCGGTCGGTGTCGGCGGGATAGAGCTTCAGATATTCGTCCGCCATTGCGCCGTAGCGCTGGTGCACGAAGGCGAGATATTCCGAACGGGGCAAAAGCGAGAGCGAATATGGCGGGACGGCCGCGCCGGCGGCGACCCGGTCGAAGGCCGTATCCGCGGCAGCACCATTTTCGTCGCGATTTTCACCCGTCAGCGCATCAACATCCGCGTGAGCGTTTGCCGCATAGGTCTGCGAATAGTTGCGCGGCAGCACGTAGCCATCGATGACATAGGTCCACGATATCTGGTTGAAGCTGGCGGTAAAAGCATCGAACAGCTTCTGCCAGGGCAGCTGCCGCAGTTCCGCCGCCTTTTTGACGCCGAGGATCTGCATGAACCGTTCGCCCGCCTTCTCCCCGTCCTGCAGCGAGACATAGCGGGTGCCTTTTTCCTGCAGAACGGGATCGCGCGAGTAGAGCGAGTGGCTCTGTGTGATCCTGCGCTTGAACAGTCCCTTGGCGGCGGGTGTCAGCGACAGAAAATTGACCGTTCCGGCGCCAAACGATTCCCCAAAGATCGTGACCTTCGCAGGATCCCCACCGAACTGGGCGATGTTCCGCTGCACCCATTTCAGCGAGGCGACATTGTCCATCAGCCCATAATTGCCCGAGGCATTGTGGCCGCTTTCCCGCGAAAGTTCCGGCGTCGCCAACATGCCAAGGGGGCCGCCCCGGTAGTTGACGACGACGACTACGACCCCCTTCTTAGCCAACGCGCTTCCGTCGAAAATTTCTTGGGAACTGCCGCCCGCTCCGCGCGTGCCGCCATGGAACCACACCATCACCGGCCGGCGTTCGCGGCTGCTTGTGGCGCCAGTGTAGACGTCAAGGTTGAGGCAATCCTCGCCGATCACGAGCCCCTCGATGTCGGGCGTGCGCACTTGTGGGCAAACCAGCCCGGGCTTCGACGCCGCACGCACACCCTGCCACGGCGTCACCGGGGCCGGCGGCCGGAAACGCAGGTTGCCAACCGGCGCTGCCGCGAAGGGAAGCCCGCGAAACACGCGTATCGCGGGATCCTTGGCAACCGCCCCAGCGACGAGCCCGCCTTCGATGCGGACGGGCGCGCCCAGGTCGGCCCATGCCGGCGCGGATGCCAACACGCCGGAGCATGCCAGTAACGCCGATGCCAAGTGCTTCACAGGCCGTCCCATCAGAATGCGACCCTTGCGCCGACATAGAATGCCCGCCCGATGGCGTCGTCTGCAGGATAGAACCCGATCCCGGGCTGACCGGCGCCCGTGGGCGGCGCAAACGGCGTCGTATTCGTGAACGGCGTATAAACCGGCGGCTTCTGGTCGAATATGTTCGACACGTTCAGGAAGAACTGGACATTGTGCGACTGGGGATCGCCGCTGCCGTCGAGCGACACGCGGTACGACAGATTGAGGTTGGAGAAGGATACCGCGGCCACGTCCTCACTGCCGGGAGCCACCTGAAGGCCCAGCAAGGGATCGACATTCTTCATCCCGCTGCGCCAGCGCGTCGACCAGTCGACCCGGAATGCATCGGTGACATTATAGCTGAGGCTGGCCTGCAGCCGGACCTTGGGGATGGAGACGCCCGCCGCGTCAGTCGTCGGCGTGCTTGTTTGCACGGCGCGCAGGCTCGGCTGGTAGCTGACAAGGGCACGGATCGACAATGGCTTGCCGAACAATTCGCTGCGGTAATTCGCTTCGAAGTCCCAACCATAGGTCGAGGCTTTCGCGATGTTCAACGGCAATTGCGTATAAAACAATGTTGCCGAATTGGAGACCGCCTGGTTCGCAGGCGTGCGGCCGAACCCGCCCGGTCGCACTTGCAGCGCGCAGTAGGGCGACGAGCCGCCACTGTCGTAGCATGCGTTCTGAATGGTTGGCAGCGATCCGTCGACCTGCGTGATCGCGTTGTTGATGACGATATTATAGTAATCGACCGCCAGACTGAACTGGGGCACTGGCTTGACCACGAAGCCGGCAGTCCAAGTATATCCGACTTCCGGTCTAAGATTAGGATTGCCGCCAAGTTGCTGGTTTGCTGTATATCCCGGAGTTACGCCCACCTGCGCTCCGGTAAGGTAGTCGGTAGCGGTTGCCAGACCCTGGATGCGGCCGGGAGTGTACAACTCGCTAAGGTTCGGTGCCCGAAAATCGCGCGACCGGCTGCCACGAAGCCTCAACCAGTCATTGACCTCCCAATCCAGGCCGATTTTCCAAGTCAAGGCATTGAAGTATGATTTCGAGTAGGGAATGCTCGTCACCGCGCTCCCATTCGATACGTATTTTGCGTAGCGCGCCGCGACATTGACGTCCAACCTGCGCGCAAAAAATATGTCTTTCAGCAATGGCACATTAGCTTCGGCGGCGCCTTCCAGCACGCTTTGGGAAACCGGCGCGCGGGCCGCTGTCCCATTCGGGAAAATTGTCGTCGTCCCGACGTTGGTGGCCGACTGTTGCACACAGGATGTGCGGGAGGGGAGTACGCCCAGCCCATTGCAGTCGAGCGGCAGCACATTGGCCGGCGGCGCATCGCTGATCAGTTCGTAACCGAGCCGGCGATACTCCCCGGTCAGGGCGAGGACGACGGGGCCGGCCCAATTATCGAAAAGTGGACCGCTGATGCTGGCCGTAGCGTCGTGCGAATTGGTAATTCCGACATACTCGGTAGGCTGCAGGACATAATCGAGCGAAGCTTTTGTCGTCGCCGTCGGGCCAAAGATGTTCATGGGCACGCAGCCCTTGAAATTGGCCGCATATTGGGGCTGGGTCAGAACCCAACAGGTTGGCACACCGTTCACATTCACCGAGTCGAGGGCGGCGAACAGCTTCGCGGTGTTCCAGGAATTGTTCGAAACATTCGACTGGCGGACGTCACTGTAAATGTAACCTACTTGCCACTTGAACTTTCCAAGAGATCCATCGAAACCCGGATTAACATATATGTTCCGGTTCGTGTAACTGACATTTGTGACCGGCGTTACCGAATTAAGGAAGTATTTTCCGAGATTAAAGACAGTTACCCCGGCGGACTTCATCGCCGCTGCCATGCTGGGCGGCAGAAAAGCGTTATCGACCGTCATCCTGAAGCCGGTCGCGAGCGCCGATGAGGCGCTGGACCCGTTCGATCGCATGCTGTTGATATAGGCGCGCTGGTGACCGAGATCGTAGAAACCAGCCAGGTGAAAATTCACGTCGTCCGTCAATTCATAGTCGAAACGCGCGAAGCTCTGGATGAAATCCTGCTGCGCAACCATGGTGGCGATTTCCGGATTGAACCCGCCCTGCCCGCCGACCTGATTATTACCGACACCAACCGGAGTACCGGGCACGAACGGTGTCGCCAGCCCGTCTTGAGCAAAATTGTAGCCTGCGAACGGATTCGCGACAGTGCCGATCTGGTTAATAATGCCGCCGAAGGTGCCCGCACCATCCCGAACATTATTGGCGACGAAGAACGGTATGCAGGCCGTTACCCCAGCGGCACATCCATTGCCCTGGAGCGTCCATCCAGCATTCCCGGTAACCTGGACATTGGGCCGGTCATTGCGAAATACCGCCCCCTCGCGATGGTACTGAACGCTCGCCTCGAAGTGACCGCGGCCGCCAAACAACTGGGTGCCGAAGGCAAGGCCAGTATCAAAAGTCGGGTCATCCCCGCGCTGGGAGATGCCGGTCTGAATGTTGGCCTTGACGCCGACAAACTTGGTGTCAGTAACAAAGTTCACGACACCGGTGATGCCGTCCGAACCGTAGACCGCCGACGCGCCGCCCGCTGCAATGTCCACCCGCTTCAGCAGCAATTGCGGGATCTGGTTGAGATCCACGGTACCGTCCAGATTTTGCGCCGGCACGCGAAGCCCGTCCAGCAGCACCAGGTTGCGGGTTGGCCCGAACCCGCGCAGATTGAGGGTTGCCGCGGCCGCGTTGGTGCCGCCCTGGCCGGCGCCCTTCGCTACTTTGCCCCCATTGGCACCCGCGACCAAGGGATTTTCGAGCAGCCCCTCGAACACCGTAGTTGGCTTTGACGCCGACAGCGCCTCGGTCGACATGATCGTGATTGGCGTCGGACTGTTGTCGCCGTTGGAAATGACGCGGGATCCCGTGACGATAATCTCCTCATCCCTGCGCGCACTGGAAGCGGAGGATTGCAGCTCGGGAGCGGGCTGCGGATCGGCGGCCGACTGCGCATGCGCAGTCTGGAAAGCAAACGCAGAGCCGCTGACAAGCAGGGCGACGACGAACTGGTGCCTCATGTAAATCCTCCCTCGGTTCGGACAACGGCTCACTTGGATGCGATTTACGTCCCCGATATTGGTGACCATTTTTAATGCACAAAATTTGACTTCAATCAAGACCACCCAAGAAGAATTGGCCTTAGCGACTGAAATAAATCTATTGTGAAATTGCAGAACTTTTTTTGGCGCACGAACGCTTTCTCTAAATAGCAGATTCTTTAATCCGCTATTTAGCGCTACATATAATATACTCATAAAACCATATTCATTCGCGCATTTAATTATTTCGTGATTACGCGCACAATAATTTAATCAACTCAATCCCAACAAATCATATAAACTAAGCAAAATATGCAAAATTACGAAAGGCCTTGGCTACGCAAACGGATTTGCCACTTCGTCCGCAGTGGAAATCCAGACGCTCTTGGTCTGCAGATATTCCCAGATTGCCTCTTGCCCATTCTCCCGCCCCAACCCGCTGCGTTTGTAGCCGCCGGTCGGCGTCAGGTAGGACGCGGTCTTGTAGGTGTTGATCCAGACGGTCCCGGCCTGAAGGCCTTCGATCATCCGGAACATGCGGCGGACATCCCTGGTCCAGACACCGGATGCCAAGCCATAAAGGGAGTCGTTGGCCAACTGTAATGCCTCGTCTTCATCCTTGAACGGGATGACCGACAAGACCGGCCCGAAGACCTCCTCCTGCGCGATGCGCATGCTGTTGCTCACGCCGGTGAATATCGTCGGCTTGATGAAAAGCCCGTTGCCGAAATCGCTCGAGTAGGGCGGCGCGCCTCCGATCGCGGCTGTCGCGCCTTCCTTCTGGGCGATATCGATGTAGTCGAGCACCTTGGAATAGTGCGGGCGGTTCGCCAGCGGCCCGATTTTGGTATCCGGGCTCATCGGATTGCCGACCTTGGCCTTCGAGGCCAATTCGACCAATGCGTCGACGAATTTGTCGTGCACGGATTCCTGCACAAGCAAACGCGACCCCGCGACACAGGCCTGCCCGGCCGCTGCAAAAATGCCGGATGCCACGCCATTCAGGGCGTTGCCGAACTCGGCATCATCGAAAACGATATTCGGCGATTTGCCTCCCAGTTCCATACTCACCGGCTTCAGATGGCGCGCGGCCGCCTCGTAGATCTTCTGCCCCGTGCTGTCCGACCCGGTTATCGAGATCTTGGCCACCAACGGATGGGCCACGAGCGCCGCGCCGACCTCATCGCCGAAACCGGTTACGACATTGATGACGCCACCAGGAAAGCCGGCGCTATCAACGAGCTTCATCAGTTCCAACGCCGATGCGGATGTGAACTCGGACGGCTTGACCACGACCGTGTTGCCGGCGGCTAGGGCTGGCGCCAACTTCCAGGATGTCAGGAAGAGCGGCGAATTCCAGGGGATTATGGCGGCGATGACACCAAGCGGCTCATGCCGCGTATAATTGAAGTGCTGCTTCTTGTCGGTTGGAATAACCGCGCCTTCTATCTTGTCGGCCAGACCGCCAAAATAATAATACCACTGCGGAATATAGCCGATCTGGGCCCGCACCTCGGCAAATGTCTTTCCATTGTCGCGCACCTCTATGGCGGCCAGATGATCCGCGTGTTCTGCGATCAAATCGCCCAGTTTGCGCAGCAGCCGCCCTCTTTCCGTCGGCAGTAACCTCGCCCAGCTCGGGAACGCCCGGTGCGCAGCGCGAACCGCCCGGTCTACGTCCTCGGCATCGCACCGCGGAATCAAGGCCCAAGGACTTCCCGTGTAAGGATCGTCGCTTTCAAAGTGCCGCGATGTTGCGGAACCCGTCCACTGGCCGCCGATATGCGCCTGGTATGCCTTCATGCCCATTGCCATGTCACCGCTCCGAGGCTGCTAAGGTAGTATCGGCGAAGTCTGCCAGCGACAGGCTGTTCGCCCGCGGCACCACGGTCCCGATTTGCGCGATCATGGATTGTATCGCCGGCGCATTGACCGCAGTGGTCTCCGACCAGGTGTAGGGGTTCTTGCTGGAGGTTCCGACCTTGATCGCGTTTGTGCACGCAGCCAGGCTGGCACCGCCGTGAACGCACATCGGCAACGCCTTGTCAGGATTAGCCTTTATCCAGACGGAAGCCCTGCCAATAGCGCGAAGGAAAGCACTCAGCGCCGGCCGATTGGCGTCCACGAAATCCTGCCGGGCAAAAACGCTAGTCGCGACGAATTTGATCGGGCTCTTGTCTGAACTGACGATGACCTGCGGCCTGAGCGCGTCGGTCAGCAGGGTATCCTCGATCTCGATCGCATCGACCCGGCCAGTCGATAGCGCAGCCAACCGGGCAGGCGGCGAACCCAGCGGTAGCCAAGTAACATCCCGATCCCGAATGCCAAACCGTGGCAGAGTTGCGATCGAATAGATCTGATCGCCGGAATTGTAGCTTACCACGCCGAAGATCTTGCCCTTCAGCTGCTCGACGCTGTTAATGCCCTTCCCCCCAATGATATTGTAGGAGTTATCGACGAACTCTCCAATGATCTTTCCCTTGGAAACACCCCGGGCAATGTCAGCCATGAACTGGCTTGCCGCCCCCAAGGAGACGTCAAGCTGGCCCGACCTCATCGCTGCCGCCAGCGGCGCAGCGCCGCCTGACATGGCAAAATACTCGACATTCAGGCCGGCTTCCTTGAAATAGCCAAGCTTGTCGGCGACGAAGAACGGCGTCGCGTTGACGAGAGTGTCCGTCGAGGCAACGCGGATCTTGGTGATCTTCGCGGACTTGTCCTGCGGCGCCTCGGAGCGCCAGGCACTCGCGGCGATGATCAAGATGCCGGCCACGGCCGCGACTGTTCGCACTTTCCAGTTAGGCGATCCCTGCGCTTCCACTTTGCGATCCAATTTCATCGGATTTCTCAGCTCCCTACCGCGCACCACGAAACCTGCACAAATTCACGCCGTATTCGCGGCCTGGCTTTCAAAGAGCCCTTCTTCCTCGAAGACCTTGCGGATGCGGGCAACATGTTCGTCGGTTGCCGGCAGTCCGGGGCGGCGCATCTCGCCGACATCGCGGCCCAGCAACCTGATCGCGGCCTTGTGCCCGGCCTGCGCGCCGCCACCTGGACCGGAGCTTAGCACCGCGGCGATCCTGGCGAGCTTCAGGTGCCATTTACGGACCGTCGGCCAATCCTTCGCGAGGTAGGCAGTCCATAGGTTCAAGCTCCAGTCATGGGCGAAATTGGAAAGCGCGCTGCAGCTAGCCTTGATGTCGACGCCCTTCATCAAGGGATAGAGCTGAAGCAATCCGCCGGCGACCGGGTTGAACGACGGATTCGTTTCCGCGGACAGCACGATCTTGGCCGTGTCGGCGAATTCATTGTCCGGCGCCATCTTGATTCCGACGATATTGGGCAGCGCAGCAATGCGCGCGATCGTGGCCGGCGAAAAATGATTGCCTGTCATGTGAGAAGGATAGATGACAATTGGGGTATCAGAAAATGTTGATGCAATATCACGATAATACTCGAAGGCGCTTTCTTGTGAGTATTTGTTGAAATATGGCGCCATGACGAAAATCCCGTCAGCGCCCAACTTCATGGCATGGGTTGCCTGCTCAAGCGTCTTCTCGAAGCTCTCGCTTCCAAGAAAGGGCCAGGCCTTGACCCCGGCTCCTTGCGCGACGTCGATGACGGTCTCTGCCCACGCTTTCCAATCGCTGAGAGTCAGGCTGACATATTCGGCATGGGTCGACGGTCCGTGAAGACCACCGACCCCGCGAGTGACCAAGCGCAGCTCCTCGGCGAGCTGCTTTTGGTTGAGCCGCCCGTTTCTGTCGAACGGGGTATATGCGCCAGGATTCAGGCCTTCAGGTAGCAACATCTTTAATTCCTTGCCTTCGTTGGCGGCGCTGACGCCTGTCGGTGGAAACCTTCGGCTACCGACCACTGCGCACGACCATATGTCCGCCCAGAGTGAGCCTTAGGCCGGCCCGATGGGCACCGTCCGGCGCGTGTGGAACAGCCACTTGCCATTCTCGCGCCGCACCTCGTCCCGCTTGGCCGAAGCCAAGACGATCTCGAACTTGCCGTCCTTCTTTTCGACCGCCATCATGTAGCTTTGGGACTCCGCGCCTTCCGCGGTTGCCCGGATGACGACGTTGCTGACCCAATGCGACCACCCCCGCACTTCGGGTCGCTTTTCCCACCGATTCTCGGAATACTCTATCAGCGCGACCCTGCCTTGAACCGGCTCCTTGCCGATAGGAAAGAACGTGCCATCGGTGGTGAAAAGATCCGCCCAGGACTCATGATCACCAGCGTCCTCACACAGGAAGAACTTGGCCGCGATCAACTCGTATATTTCGAGTCTATCATCGGAGCTCAACGTGATTATGTCGGCATTTAGATTATTATTTACGGTCATGTTATCACCGTTGCAATATATTGGCGTTACCAAGGGACGTCGCCACCGACTGTCCTTCGAAAGTTTTTGGACAAATCGCCCGCAAAACCTTGCTGCTGCTCGACGACGGCATCAGGCGCGTCCAACAGCCCCACCCTAGATGGGGTAACTGCACCAGCAGCCTTCGGGCCGCGACCGTCCGTTACCGTTCGGCCGCTTCCATCACCATCATGCCTCCACCCGTATGCGAGATCGGCTTGTGATAAACACTGGTCACGACATCGACCTTGTCGGGCAGAGCTCCGCGCGCGACGACCCAGGTCAGGAATTCCAAGCCCTGCTCGCCGCCATTGGCGACGATATCATCGCTAGTGAAGCGGGCGATTTCGATCGGATTATTGGCCAGCGTTTCCATGCAATAGGCATCGAATTCTTCATTGATGTATCCGCCGATCCCGATCGTATGAGAAAGACCGCCTGTGGCCAGGAACATCACCTTGAGATCCTTGGGATAGGACCCAATGGCCTTTCCCAAAGCTTGACCAAGCTTGAAAATGCGGCGCGGCGTCGGAAGAGGCGGCTGCACCGCATTGATCTCGACGGGGATCAGCGGGATCACCTTGTGGTCGGGCCACAGAAGGTCGAGCGCGGTGGTGCCGCCGTGGTCGAACGCCATTTCCTGACAAGTCGCGATGTCGAACTCATCCTCAATGAGCGATTGCGCGATATGCCAGGCCAGGTGCGGGTCACTTTGGAAGGTCCGCGGCGGCGGCGCGCCATTGCCCTCGTCCGCATTGGTGAACGTCGGCGCGGTGCCGATCGCGAAGGCGGGACGGTTCTCGAGGGAGAAATTGACCCCGTGATCGTTGTACACAAGGACCACGACATCAGGGTCAACTTCAGCCACCCATTCACGAACCCGCGGAAACGCGTCGAAGAATGGCTTCAAGCCAAGCTCCGGATCATTCTCCCGCTTTTTGGCGATCGTCTTGCCAATAATCGGCGTATGAGAAGTCGCCACGCTGCCGACAATCCGAGCCATAGTTCTTTCCTTCTTCGTTCGTAACAATCGCCGCAGCGGTCTTCAGGCGCTTGCCGGCCCGCCACCACCAGTCACGAATCTGATTTTCCCGTAGAAATACATGTTCAAACCTACGGCCATCATCTCGTCCCGGTCGCGGCTTTTCACCGCCGCGACCGCTTTCTCGCTGAGTCCGAATTTTGCCATGTAAGCATCTTCGTCGGCCTGGAATTCTTGCCGATTTTCTTCCCGGATAAGGGAGTGGCCCATTTTATTGAGCGCGTACCCCTCGACTATAAGGTCGACGTCAAGCGGCTTGGTTCCTACAAATTTGATACCCAAGTGGCTTTCCTTCTGTTTGCCAGACCGGGCGGACACGCACAGATCCGGACCGCAAGGCGACGGCACCCCGACAGCAACGCATTCAACTGTGCAGCAGCGCCCGGTCAGCTGGACTGCGAAACCTGGTGATGCTTGCGCCGCTCGGCATCACAGAACAGCTCGCCGCCCTTCGCCTTGTTTTCCTCCGGGCATTCCACGATCTGAATGACGATGTTCTTCGGAGGCGACTTGAAGTGGACGTCGAAAGCGGTCGTGATGTCCTTGACCAGCCCACGCTTCTGCTCGACGGTTCTACCAGCCGCTGCGTAAATAATTACTTCAGGCATTTTTCTCTCCACTACGTTATGAAAATTGGCGATGCCTTCAAGAACATTATTGTAATTTCCAAACCGGATATGTTCTTGTCGGTATTATCTTTATTCTTCTTACCAATCCAACCCGATTCGGTCAACATAATTGGTGACCAATTTCACCATCAATATCTTGCAGGGCAAGATCTGGCGCGCGGCAGCCACGCTGGCCCGCCTCATCCTTTCGAAACAGCGGCTATGCGGCGGCGAGCGCCCCCTCCTGACGCACGACCTGCCATATCGAATCCTCGAGGGCCCGATGTTCCGGACTCTGCTTGATGCTCAGGTGCCGCGGACGCGGGAACGGAATAGACCATTCTCCGGCAATCCGGGCCGGGCGAGCGCTGAAAGCAATCACCCGGTCCGCCAAAAACACAGCCTCGTCGATTTGATGGGTCACGAAGATGGCGGTCTTCTTGCGCTCATCCCAGATCTTCAGCAATTCGCCCTGCATGATCTCGCGGGTCTGTGCATCCAGGCCGGAAAACGGTTCGTCGAGCAACAGTACTTGAGGATCAGCCGCCAGGGCCCTCGCGATGTTGACTCGCTGCTGCATGCCGCCAGACAGTTGCTTGGGATGAAAGGTTTCGAACTGGGTCAAACCCGCCAGACCAATGAGTTCCCGCGCAATCTCGTAGCGCTCACCTTTCGGCATCCCGGCCATTTCCAGGCCGAAGCTGACGTTATCGAGTACGTTTCGCCACGGCAGCAGGCAGGAATCCTGGAACACGACCGCGCGGTCCCGTCCAGGCCCGGTCACGACCTTGCCATCAACCGCGATCTCGCCGCCACTTGATGGCGTCAGGCCATCCAGCGCCATAAGGAATGTGCTCTTGCCCGATCCGCTGGGCCCGACGATCGCGATGAACTCGCCATCGCGCACCTCCAGGTCGATACCGTTGACAGCCACGAAGTTCTTGCCGCGCGA
This sequence comes from Novosphingobium flavum, assembly GCF_014230315.1. Lineage (GTDB taxonomy): Bacteria > Pseudomonadota > Alphaproteobacteria > Sphingomonadales > Sphingomonadaceae > Novosphingobium > Novosphingobium flavum. The sequence continues at coordinate 17,517 of NZ_JACLAW010000011.1, forward strand.
ACTGAAGGTGACGCGCAGATCGCGGATCTGAAGCTTCGTTGGCGCGTCAACGCACGAGCCCGGCGGTGAGACCTCTTGTTCCTGGAAAATCACGGTCATGCCTGCATCCCTTTGTCGAACTGTCGCGGGGTCTTCGCCCCACCCCTGCGATGGCCGATATTTCTAGGCCTTCCACTGCTGCATGGCAGCCTCGAGCGCCGCAGCCAGCTGCGTCAACGCGATGCCGATCACAGTCAGAAGGACAACCGCCGCGTACATGCGCGACATGTCCATCGCACTTTGCGCCTTGATGAGGATGTTACCGATGCCAGCGGTGGAGCCGAACAGTTCGGACATCGCAACCGCCACCACGGCCTTGCCCACGCAGATGCGCAAACCCGTCATGAAAAATGGGACGACCGACGGCAGCACCACGGCGCAAACGATTTGCCGATCCGACGCTCCGAAACTCTTGGCCATGCGGAGCAATTGTGTGTCAACGCTCCTCACGCCGGCCGCGGTGTTCATCAACATTACGACGATGCAGCTCAGCAGGACCAGCAGGACCTTCGGAAGCACGCCAATCCCGAAAAGCAGGACCAAGAGAGGGATCAGCGCCAAGTGCGGGATTGAATTGAGCGCGGTCACCACCGGCCTCAGAAATTCATCTACCGCCCCATACCAGCCCGACAGGATGCCAAGCGTGCCGCCGACCAGGACGGACAGGCCGAGGCCCCAGAAGAACTCGTTGGCAGAAACTGACAAGTCCGAGGCAAATCCCGGATCAGTGACAATGCCCTTCAGCGCCCCCAAAACCTCAAGCGGACCCGGCAGAAAAATCGGGTCGACCCAGCGATAGCTAGCCGACGCTTGCCAAGTACCCACGATCAGCACGACCGAAAGGCAGGCCAGGAGCAACGAACGCCTGGAGCGCAATTCATGGACAATGCCGCGCAAAAACCTGCGCATGGCCATACTGTCATCAGCCGCAGGCAAACCTATTGTCGGGTTAGACGCCATATCGTCCCTTACCTGTCAGGATATTTCACAGTATTCCCATCGCCGCCGATTGGCCCGACTTGAGAACGACTGGTTTTTAATTAGGCAGGAGGAAAATGAATGTCATTCCGGTTTCAACGTCCCGGTCATCGGATTCCTGTCGCGCCCTGCATGGACCACTAACAAGGCCGACGTTCGATGCCGGGGAATTCGTTGCGCAAGACCGTTCAGGACCAGGCCGCGAAGGCGAGGCCCGCACCTGTTCCTCCCAGGCTACGATATGCTGGAAAGTAGTCGATCCACTTGTTGGCGAGCCCGGAAACGGCACCGGCCATGACGATCCAGTCGAGAATTTGCGCCGATCCACCCGAAAGCGCTTTGCGCGGCAAGGTCGTCAGCACCTCGGCGTCCCCCGTCTGAAGCGCCGCAATCACACTGCGGTCAAGTTCCTCGTTCAAAAGCGTGTGGCTGAGGCCGCCCGCTGCGGCGATACCGACGCGCAAATCACGAGGGTCATTCTCGATCGCGGCGCGGATCGCCTGCCCGATCGCAAAGCACCGGGCGGGCGTCGGGACATTGGGCCCATACCAGGTATTGATGATGACCGGCACGATCGGCACGTCGACGCCGACCATCAGTCGGTTCGCCACGAAGGCCCAGGAATGGCCGATCCCCTTGCCATCGGCAGCCGGCCGATTGACGACCGAAACATCGATCTCCCGTTCGATCAGCCGCCCGATCAGATCGTTGGCGAAGTCCGGCGCCCCCGGATAGTGCCGAGCGGGATCAAGCGCGGCCGCCTCGCGCCATCGTTTCTGCCACTCAGGAAAGCCCGTAACGGCCTTGCCGTTGGCAAGTTCGGCGCCGTTGTAGATGGCCACGGCTGGCATGTTGCTGCGATCGAGAAGCTCGCCCTGATCATCCCCGACAACAACCAGTACATCCAGCCGGGCACGTGAAATCGCCTGGGCAAGCCGGCGCTGAGCAGCGCTGATCAGGCCGGTCAGTTCGTCCAGATACGGTTCGGCGAGATAGTCCTTGAAACGATCGCCGGCCTCGGCGGCAAGCTGGTCATAACTCACCTGGCTGCCGTCCGGACGAAAGAACCATCCTCGTTCAGCATCGAGTTTGCCGCGGATGTGCCAATCGCGACCGGGCACGCTGGCAAGCGAATTTTGCGATGTACCGATCCCCAGAATGATCGAGGCCACTGAATCTTCTCCCCAATAATGATTTCATCGGGCTGGCTAAGCTCACCCCGGCCATTCGACCGGGCGGCCCTTCGCCAATTCGCGACGGGTGTGCCGCAAGGAATGGCCCGTCCATCGCCAAGCAGCGCCGGACAGCCATCCGGCGCCTGGCCGCAAGCCCATAAGCAGACTAAAGTCCGTTGATCTCCAGCAGGTCGCCCGAGGGCGCATTCGCGTCCAGTATGAGGCGGACCGCGTCCATCTCGTCAGCGGTAATTTCCCAGCCACAGGCCGTAGCATTCGACTTCACCTGGCCAAGCGTGCTGACGCCTGCGATGATCGACGGCACTGCACGGTGAGCGAGCAGCCAGCCGAAAGCCAGTTCGATGATCGAATGGCCCCGCTCCTGCGCGTAGGATGTGAGCGCTGCGACCGCGGCAAGGTTGGATGCCGACATGAATTCATTCTGCGTACTCAGGCTCTTGCCCGACATGCGACTGTCTTGGGGCACTGGCGCTCCCGTGCGGTATTTGCCGGTCAACAGGCCATGAAAAAGAGGCTGATAAGGGAGTAGGCTGGTCCCGCAGGCCTCACATTCGGCCAGCAGGTCGGCCACCGGCTTGCGATGCAGCAGACTGAAAGAGGCTTGGGTGGATGCGAATGTCGGCGTTCCCGCAGCTCGCGCTGCGACATTTACGGACCGCAATTGAGCCGCTGTGAAATTCGAACCACCGATCTCGCGGATTTTCCCTTCCCTGACCAGATCGGCGAGCGCGCCGAGCGTGTCTTCGATCGGCGTGAGCGGATCGGGAATGTGAAGTTGCATCAGGTCGATGCGGTCGGTCTGCAGCCTCTTGAGGCTCGCTTCCGTCGCGCTGCGGACATAGTCGGGCTTGGCCCCAAATCGCCGATCGTCCAGCTTGCGGCCAAATTTGGTGGCAATGATCACGCTATCGCGAAAAGGCTTCAGAGCCTCGCCAACGAACACCTCGCTGGTAGTCCTCGGCATGCCGTAGGTATCTGCGGTGTCGAAGAAGTTGATTCCGGCCTCCACCGCGCCGCCGACGATTGTCGCGGTGGCGTCGCGGTCGATCCCGCGCCCGAAATTCGCACAACCAAGTCCAACCACGCTGACTTGCAAAGAGCCGATCGATCGCATGCGCAACGCGCAAATTCCTTCCGCTAATTCCGCTAATTAGGCGGCAACACGCCAGCCGTTGAAACCCGAACCGCCGCCCTGTCGCCCCCGCAGGAAATTCATAAACTCCCGCTGGACCGCCGACGGCCGCCATTCCCTGCGAACGCTCATCCCCATCTGCAACGGAGCCCTCTCCACGGCGTAGTTGAGTTCGACCAGGTGATTGCCCAGGCTTCGGCTCAACTCGAGTTCCGACCGCAATAGGATCGCAAGGTGCTTGGCCCGGGTCAGCAATACAAAGATCGACACCAGCGACTGGGTCTCGATGTTGAATCTTGGCGACGATATGCCCTTGAAAATCCGTTCAAAAATCGGCCGCCGGGACTTGGGCGCGATCCACTCAACCGAGGCGAGATCTTCGCGTGAAACCCGCTCAAAGCGGACCAGGGCATGGTTGCGGCTGGCAGCGATCACATAAGGATCCTCCCCCAGCACTTCCTCGATGACATCCGGTGTCGGCGCCGGATTCCCGACCATGCCGATCAGCAAGTCGATTTGGCCATCACGCAGTTTTGAAAGCAATGCGTCATAGGAACCGCTCGTGACACTGATCTTCACTTCCGGATGCAACTTGCTGAAGTCATCCAGCTCCAGCGAATTCAGAAAATTGCCCGCCGATACCTGCCCGATCAGCAACCGTCCGCCGAGGGTCCGCTGCTGGACTTTCATTTCCTCTTCGGCGCATTCCAGTTCGCGCGTCGCCAGAATGATCTGGCCTGCCAGCTTCGATCCGCAGGCATTGGTCTTCAAACCCTGCGCGCTGTTCTCGAACAGGCACACGCCCAGATGCCGCTCCAGCCTGCGCGCGGATCGCCGCAATGAGGTGACGGTCACATCACAATGGCGTGCGGCGTGAGGAAACGCGCCATATTCGTGCAATGTCCGCAAGGCCAGCATGTCCGACCAGGTGATCCGCTGCATGACCGTCGACGGCGTCGCTCCCGCCAACGAACTTGCCCGGAGCGCTTCCGCCACGGCCGTCTCCATGATGGCGAAAAAGCCATCTACCCGGGCCATCAGGACCTTGCCCGCGTCAGTCGGGTAGCAGCCCGAGGCGGTCCGATTAAACAAGCTGAAGCCAGACTCGCTCTCCATGTTCTGGATGGCTTCCGAGACGGCGGACTGGGAACGCCCAAGTTCGGACGCCGCCTTGCAAATGTTTTCGCATCGCGCCGCTGCGCGAAAGGCGCGAAGCCTGCCGATACTTGGCAAAACGCTGACTGCCTTGCCCAACTCAGCCCTGATCATCGCTTCTCTCCGCGAACGGGCGACTTTTTTGCCGCTGCGGGCCACGACAACCGGTGGCTGGAATGCCCGTTGCAGGCGGTGCGCCCTGATGCCTTGGCCTACCGAAGGCTCCAGCGCGAGTCAATATCACTCTCCATTTTACAACAACGATATTGGTCACCAGTTTACATCAACGGCACGCCTCGCCTAAGGTCACACTTCACCCTCCGGTTGCGATTCCGCGCCCCCTTTGTTACGAGAAATTGGCTGCCCCATCGAAGATGCACTTTTAGCTGACGATCCGACTGGCGCTTCCTGTCGGCCCTGCAATATCCTAGATCCAACGAAGCTCGCGATATGAACAAGATTGCAAACGCCTCGCCGACAGCAAAAAAACGTCCAAAAGTGTTGTCACAGGCCGCGGCCGTCGACGCCATTCGTCAGGCGATCGTGACCGGACAATTAATCCCCGGGCAGCGCCTGGTAGAGGATGATGTTTCCCAATTACTGGGCGCAATCAGTCGCAATACCGTTCGGGCCGCGCTCACTGTGCTGGTTCACGAAGGCCTGGTCCTCCGAATCGACAACAAGGGCGCCCGCGTTCGCACGGTTGCACCCGAGGAAGGCGTTCAGATCACCGAGATGCGCTCGCTGGTGGAAGGCCACTGCGCTGCCCGCGCCGCCGAACGCATTACCGACGATGAGATCGTCGAATTGCAACAGCTTGCCAAACAAATGAAGCGGCATGTCAAGCAAGGGAATACGGTGGGATTCATCGAGACCAAGGAATTGGTTGTCGACACCTATGTGCGCATCGCCAGCCATCCGATCGCCAAGGAGATTCTGGGCCGACTACGGGACCGCAATGCCGCGTTTCGGTCCAATCTTGCCTATAGGCCGGGCCGCCCACAGGTTTCGCTGCCGTATTGGCTCAAGACAATTGAGGCCATCTGCAATCGCGATCCAAACGCCGCGCAGATGGCAGTGCACATCCATATGGAAAATGTCATTCAGATCATGAAATCCATGGATGGCGACAAACACCAGTTCGGCATCCGCGCGCCCGCTTGATCGGGTGCGGATCAAAACACATTTCAAGGCGATTTATACGCAACCTTTGCACCGCGGCCCGAGGCCGTCGCCACGGTCCGAAAGTGCCGGTCCGTTGCGACCGGAACAGGGACGTCATTCGATATAAATCCAATCAGCCAACCAACCTTTTCGCAGTCAACAATCTTCGATGACCGACCAGGAACTATGCCTATCCCTTTCAAATAAAACACATTGCAAATAATCCAGTACCCGGGAGAGTAATACAGTGACTTACGACCAGAACGGTTTGACGCGCCACTCTCTCGCCCGGCTACGTCCGCACATGGGATTTTTGCTACTGAGCACTGTTTCGGTATTGGCGACTGCCCAAAATCCAAACCAAGCCCAAAGCCCGGAACACGTCCAAATTCCGCGAGACCAGGACACTAGCCCGCGGAACTGGCTCGATCTCCCCATCGTCAAACCGGTGATCGATTGCGAGCGACTGGCAAGCGTTGCGCTTGGCGCCGGCGAAGTCAGCCAAGCCACAATCAATTCGGCGAAACTTGTCAATTCTGCCCAAGGCCCATTCTGCAAGGTTACAGGCAATATCGGCCCAGGCACCGTCCAATATCAAGTGTTCCTGCCGGTCGAGCGCTGGACCCAGCGCTTCGCGCTCAGCGCGCAGAACATACTGACAATTCCCCGAGCGATCACGAACGAGCCCGCGCTGAAGGGGCAACTTGTGCTTGCAATCACCGATAGGGGTGGCCCGGGTATCACCCGCGAAACCCCATGGACCTACGACAATCAGCAGAAGCGCATCGATTGGTCCTATCGAGCCAATCATGTAACATCGCTTGCAGCAAAGGCCTTGATCAAGGCCTTTTACGGTCAGTCACAGCGCTTTTCATACTTCATTGGCTGCTCGAACGGCGGCCGCGAGGCGCTATCCAGCGCCCAGCGTTACCCATCTGACTTTGACGGCATCAGTGCGGGAGCCCCGGTCGTCATCGACAGCGTCCACAACGCATTCTTCCCTGGCTGGGAGTGGGAGGCGAACAGGCGCAGCGACGGTTCGGTCATTCTGGCGAGCAGTCGCCTCAAAATTCTGCACGATGCCGTCATGCAGAATTGCGCGCCTTCGGCGGGGCTTATTGGCGGCTTGCTCCAGACGCCAAGCGCCTGCACGTTCAAACCGGCGTGGGTGCAATGCAGCGCCGCAGCGAGCGACACCGCGAAATGCCTGACGAGCGAAGAGGCCCGCGTCGCCGAAAAGCTGTATAGAGGCCCGCAAGACGACAAGGGCCGACTGCTCGATCTTGGTGGATTCCCGCCGGGTTCCGAGCTGTACTGGAAACTCAGTACTTCGGCCGGGCCGGCAAATGTCGCCACCAACCCGGGCAGAGCCCTTGTGCGGATACTCTCCCCATCAGATCCCGGCATAACGCCCGCCGTGATGGAGCACAGCTTCCACTTCGATCAGGAATGGTTCGGGAAAGTCGCGCGAATGGCGCCGCTGTGGAATACAGCGAACACCAATCTGCGCCCACTACAGAAGCGCGACGGCAAGTTAATCTTGTGGATCGGGGCTGCTGACCTGACAGTCCAGCCCACAAGCGTGGTCGCATATTACGAAGGCGTGCAACGAGAACTGGGCGCGCAACGAACCGATAGCTTCACGCGCCTCTTCCTCCTTCCCGGTGTCGGGCATTGCGGTGGCGGCGAGGGTCCGGGACAGGTCGATTTGCTGAGCCCGTTGATGGCCTGGACCGAACTCCATCGCGCACCGGAGAAACTGATCGTCGGCAAGACGGCCGGCGGAACGGCCAGCGAAGACAGAGCAGATCCATATTCGCAGCCGGCGGCAAAGACGCTCTTTACCCGCCCCGTTTTCCCATACCCCCAATGGGCTCAGTACGCCGGAACGGGCGATCCCAACGATGAAAAAAACTATATAAATAACAGGAATTCATCTCATCATTATTACAAATATACTACGGAAATTTCAAAATTCTTCTCACCTGATAACCAACATTTCTATCAAGTCAAAAATGGGCGCTTGGTGGTAGAGCAATGAAATAAGCGATTTTCTCCATAGACACACACTTTCGCAGCAGTCGTCCGCTGCCGACATTCTCGTTCGACGGTCCAGCCATCCGGCTCACCCGCTGACGGCGAATGTCGGCGGCAAATATCGGACTGAACCTGTTCCACCAGAGCCGCACCGTCTCACGCCGGAGATCGATGCCGCGCTCGAACAACAGATCCTCGACATTCCGCAGGCTCAGCGGGAAACGAACGTACATCATGACCACGAGCCGGATCACCTCCGGCGAGGAGTGAAAATAGCGGAACGGCGAGGCTGGCTTTTGAGGACGGGGCATGGCCCCGCCCTACCCTCGACCGCCCCGTTCGCTAGCGGTGCAGTCCCTTTGACAGAGCCCCGCGGGGTGATGTCAAACGAACTGCACCTGGCCGGCGGAGCCGCCCGGGAGTGAGACGAAGGCGACTTCGGCAAATGCGCCAGCTCCGGCCGCGCCGGGGCTGGCGCTTGGAACGTTTACTTGGCCTTCGGATCGCCGGAAGCCACTTCGTAATACCGCCCGTCGTCAAGGCGATCCTTGTACTCGCCGATGCGCGCCCCATACTCAGCCATGTTGAGCGTCATGTCGTGATTCAGGTCCATCTGCTCGAAGCGCATGATGTAATGATTCACCTTGGCAGGGGTATATTCTCCGCCCTCGCGTCCACGACGCGCCGCCACGTATTCGTCCCAGCTGAGCTTGCCGTCGTGGTTGGCGTCACCACTCCGGAATTCGGCGACGATGTCGGGCACAGGCTCGGGGTTGGCCGTGTGGCACAGCTCGCGCGACTTGGGATGGGGGCCATCACCAGCCTCGTAGAACCACCCCATGGTCAGCCGGTCGCCGTATTCGAGAATGCGGGTGGCATATTCCTGCGCGCTGAGTTCGCCGTCGCCGTCGAGGTCCATCTGGCCGAAACGCATGATGTAGTGCCGCTTCATCTTGTCGGTCGGCTGGCCTTCACGCGCCACGCGGTGGGAGACGTATTCGTCGAAGGTCAGACGGGAATCGTGGTTCGCGTCAGCGTTGACGTATTCGGCCGCGAAATCGGGCAACGGCTTGGCGACCGGGATTTCACAGTTGATCGGCTTCTGGGTCAACGTATGCGCGTGGGCCGTCCCGGCCAGTGCGATCGCGGAACCGGCAAGGGCAATGATTTTCTTCATGATCTCTCTCCGTGAAAAGCAGTATTTACCAACCGATCCGCGCGCCCAGCGTGAAGTATCGGCCCATCGGGCTATCATTCACGGCGAAACCGTCGCGCAGGCCGGCCGTGGTGCCATTGGCGTCGGATGCACCGAGCGGGGGATCCCGGTCGAACAGGTTCTGGACATTGAGGAAGACGGCCGCCTTGCCCCAGGGGGTAGCCCGCTCGTAGGTCAGGTTGAGGCTCGTGGTCGCGAACGTACCGATCCGGTTTCCGCCGGGCACGAAAATCTCCGTCGGCGATGCCGCCAGCTTCATCGCGTCCCGCCAGCGCTCCATCAGGTCAAGCGTCAGGCTGTCGGTCAACTGGTAGCGGGCCAGTGCCGTCACGCTCGTCCTGGGTCCGGCCGCAAACCCATTCGGGCCGAAGGCGACGCCGCCGTAGTCGACCGTGCCGAGGCCGGGCTGGGCGATGTACATATGCGGCTGATAAGCCGCCAGCAGGCGCAGCCCGAGCGGGCGCTGGAACAGGCGCGTGCTGTAGTTCACCTCTAGGTCCACGCCGTAGGTTTCCTGCCGGGCGATGTTCAGGTTGTAGCCGCTCCAGCTGGTGACGACATAGGCCGGGTTGCCGATGACGGATGCCGGGTTGGCATTGTAGGCGGCAATCGCGTCAGCGACGCTCCCGTTGGCCCGGTTCTGCAAGGCGCAATATGGCGATGTGCCCGCGCTGGCGTAGCAATCGTTCTGCGAACTGGCGTCGCGGCCGGACACGCTGGAAAGGGCTCCAGTGATGGTGATGTGGTAGTAATCGACCGCAAGGCTGAGGCTGGACGAGGGTTTCCAGACCAGACCGGCGGTATAGGTCCGAGCCTTTTCGGCGGTAAGGTTGGGATTGCCGCCGCCGTTGGTGGTCACGGTGGTCGCGATTCCGGTGAGCAGGTCGGTCGCCTTGACCAGCGGACTATTGGCGGGCTGGAACAGATCGAACAGATTGGGCGCACGAATGTCGCGCGAGGCGGTGCCGCGCAGGCGCAGCGTATCGGTGATCCGCCAGTCCACCCCGCCCTTCCACGTCACGTAATTGCCGCTGTACTGGTAGCTGGTGTAACGGGCCGCGCCGTTGACGCTCAGGCCGCGTCCCCTGGCGCTGCCCAGAAGCGGAACCTCGACTTCGTAGGCCGCCTCCCACACGGCGTTGCTGGCCTTGGGGAAAGCCTGGAACGTCTGGTCGTAAAGCCGCGGGGCCGTGGTGCAGTTGAACGCAATGCCGGTGCAGCTGTAAGGCGTGTTCTGGTCGCTGGTCGTCACGGCCGAGAAGCTGGTCTTGCGCCACTCCCCTGACAGCGCCATCGTCACGGGGCCCGCAGGAAGCGCGAATGGCGCGCCCGACACATGGGCCGAGACCGATGGCATCGTGGTCTGGCCACGCCAGTCGGTAGACACCTGGAAATAGTTGTAGGCGGCCGCGCTGCCGGCGGTCGGCCCGAAGAGGTTCAGCGGCACGCAGTCGTCTGCAAGCCCGGGATTGGTCAGCGTGATCTTGCACACGATCTGGCTGCCCGAGGTGACGGCATCGAGAGACGCCGCCAGCTTCTGGTAATTGATGTTGTGCGGCAGGATGTCATGAAGCGTGGTCTTGCCGTATTCGAAATCGACCCCCCAGTCATACCCGCCGACCCGGCCGGACAGGCCGGTGGCGAACATCCACTGATCGGAATTGCTGATCGCATCCTCGCGCGGAGCGTTGCTGAGCAGCTCCGACAATTTGAAGGTGGTCTGCTTCGCCGCGGCCAGCGCCTGTTGGTACTGCGGCGCGAGAAAGGCGTTGGTCGAACTGAGGGTGACGTTGGTCAGCGCGTCGTAGTTGGCATAGTTGTGGTTTGTCTTGATGTCGCCCGCGGCCTGGGCATAGAATTTGACGCCGTCCGAGACATCGAAGTCCAGCCGGCCAAAGACCTGGTGCGAGCGCAGCGGCGTCAGCAACGAACCGTCGTAGTAGGCACCGTCACCACCGATTTCGAGCGCACTGTTCCCGGTCGCCTGCCCATGGACGAAGGGCGAGAGGACGCCATCGGTCTTGAACGCCTGGCCGGCAAGCGCTCCGCTGGTGATCAGGCCACCGAAAGTGTAGTTCGCTTGGCGCGTATCCTGGATCAGCACGAACGGATTTGCGGTCGTGCCCCCGCCCGTGACGCCCGGCTGCCGGAGCCAGTCACGGTCCGAGCGATAAAGAATTCCGCTCTCGTTACGGAATTCGTAGCTGGCCTCGAAATGCCCGCGGCCGTCTGCGAACCTTGTGCCAAAGGCGGCGCCGAGATCGGTCTTCCACCCGTCGCCGCGGCTCGACACGCCTTCGCTAGCCTGCACTTTCAGCCCAGCCAGCTTCTTGTCCATGACATAGTTGACCACGCCGGCAACCGCATCCGAGCCGTAGACGGCGGAAACACCGCCAGTCACGACGTCGACCCGCTGGACCAGCATCTGGGGCACGATGTCGACATCGACGCTCCCGTTGAAGCCCGACGGCGGGATCCGCAGGCCATCGATCAGCGGCAGGGTACGCAATGTCCCCATGTTGCGCAGGTTCAGCTGGTTTGCCGACGAGTTGCCGCCATTGGAGGACGAAGTCGAGGCGGCGTTGCTCGTGGATCCGCGCACCCCCGAGAATGCGGGCAAGATCTGCAGAGCCTCGTTCAACTGCCCCGGCTGCACCGCCAGCAGATCCTTCGAGGAAGCGATCGTCGTCGGCGACGGGCTGTCGTTGCCGTTCCTGATCACGCGCGAGCCGGTCACCACGATGTCGGCCGCGGGAGCGGGCGCGGCCTGTGCCGCGGATTCATCGGCCGTGGCGACATAGGTCTGTGAAGCCCGAAGTGCGGGCGCGGCGGCCGGGGCGAGGACGACCGGAATGGGCTGCGCTGGCTTTGCCACGGGGGAGGCTTGCGCAGCCACGTCTTCCCGGAGCATCACCGCACCGTTGGCGGTCCAGACAGGCACCAGATGCGTGCCAGCAAGCAATTGCCGAAGCGCCGCCTTGACGTTCAACCGGCTGCGCACCGCGTTGACGCGGCGATTGGCCGCCAAGGCCTGCGGAGCAAGGATGTTGATCTTGGCCTGCCGGGCGAACAGGGGAATCCCCGTTACCGCGGGTTGAGCAGGAATGTCGAACTGATGTAATTCTTCTGATTGTCCAAGCAAAGGTGAACTGCTTGCAACAATAAGTGCCGTACCGAACGCGGCACAAACGACCTTTCCCATCCCTGCTCTCCGACATCTACCCCAAATTTCGCCCTATTTTTTTGTAGGGCTTGCCCGTTAGATGCTTGGTTGAGGAAGTTCCGTCGCCACCGGTGAGATTTTATCGCGAAACAGCAGAATTTCGTCATTCCGGTGCGCGACCCGCAGGTCGAGCATCTCCGAAACCGTTTCCGCGAAGCCTTCCGGGTTGTTCACATCGAACATACCGACCAGCCGCTCCTGCGCGAGCGCGTCCGAAGCGATCACCAGCTTGCGACTGTTGTAGCGGTTGTATTCGTCGACGGCATAGCCGAGAGTCTCGCCCTCGAGTGCGATCTCGCCGGTCCTCCACGCGAGCGCGCGCTGAATATTTTCCGGTGACTTGCGTACGTCGCCGATCAGTCCGTCATGCCCGATCGTGACCTGCTCGCCAGCGGTCAGCGGGAAGCCCTTGTGCATGCTGTCGTGCTGCGACACCGCGACGACCCCCTCGGTCACCGATACGGTCGTGGTATCGTCCGATCGCCGGACCGAAAACGCCGTGCCGACGGCGCGGACACTGACATGGCCGGATTCCACCACGAACGGTCGGGACGGATCCTTGGCAACCTCGAACCAGGCCTCGCCCCGCACGAGCGCGACGCTGCGGACCTTCCTGCCGAGCCTGATGTCGATCGCGCTGTCGGTATTGATGGTCGCCAGCGATCCGTCCTGCAGTGGCAGCCGGCGTATCTCTCCCAAGGACGTCGTCTCGCGGTGAAGTCCCAACCGGGGGAGCACCACGAGCCCGGTAACCGCCGCCGCGATCCCGCTCCCGAGCATGCCAAGCACATGCCGCCGCCGGATCCAAGAGAGCGCGCGTCCGTCTACGGCTGGCTCGTCATCGTTGTCAGGCGCGACCTCGGCGGACGCCATGGGACCGCCCGCCTGGGCGCGGTCGAGCATCGACCACCCCGCGAGCGCCCGTGTCACCGCGCCGCGCCGCCGGCGATCGCCTGCCATCCACGCCTCGAACTGCTCCTCTTCCTCCTCGGAAAGGGGGAAGCGAACCGCCCAAGCCAAGGCGGCCTCCTCAATTTGCTCGGGGGTTTCGCGCGCTGTCATCATTCTGCTTCCGTGCTTTGCTAGCCAGGGCACCGCCAGTGAGACGATCGAGGATGACCTTGAGTCCCCGCGAGGCTTCGTTCTCCACGACGTTCACCGACACTCCCAGACGCACCGCGATCTCCTTCTGAGAAAGACCCTCGATCTTACGCAACTCGACTATCTTGCGCGCCCGGGCGGGTAAGTCCGCAATCAGCTGGCGGACCAGTGCCAGCTCGTTCCGTCCCGCCGCCACCCGCTCCGGCGACGGCTCCTCGCAGACGACATCGAACCGATCGAGCTCGGCAACGGAATCGATCTGGACTATCCGGTTCCGCCTGATCTCCTGCAGCAGCAGGTTGCGGGCCACGGTAAACAGGTAAGCGCGCGGAGACTGGATCGATCCGAAGTCCCCTCTTTCGCTCAGGGTGCAATAGCATTCCTGAATGATGTCCTCAGCATCGGAACGGCAGGAAACCCGGCGCAGCAACCAAGCGCGCAGTGCCGCTTCATGCGGCAGGATCTCCCGTGCGATCCATACCCTTTGTCGCTCGCGTTCCGTGGCACGATCTCCTCACAACCTAGATGCAGGAGCGAGGCAGTTCCGTCATAATCTTTTTTTAGAGACAGGCGTCCCAGTCACCGTCACGATCCGCTGCGGAGTGACCGCCGGACTTGGCTCGCAAAAAACATTCTCCAGGGGTAGTGTCAGTTGGGTGCTGTCAGTCTAATGCTAACTCGTCTCCGCCATGAGACAGCCGATGCAAGCCATTTCCTTCAAGCGCCACCGCTTCCTGCCCGAAACGATCCGGCTGGCGGTCTGGCTCTACTTCCGTTTCACCACGAGCCTGCGCGATGTCCAGGAGAGGAGCTGTCAGTCGGATGCGAACTCGTCTCCGTTGGTCAGACCTCCCCTTCTCCGCGCTGCAGCTCAGGTCATGAGGGACTGCCACTCGGCGAGGGCCGCCGAGCGTCTCTGCTTGTAGACTTCCCTGCTGACGAGGTGGCGTTCCTGAGCAAAATGATTGTGAACCGAGGCGTGGACCGAAGCGAATTTCTGGAGCGACTTCATGCGTCGGAACCGGAGCATCGCCCGCTCTCGTCGTCGGAACGGCAGGTGTGAATTCTCCGCGCGATTGTTGGCGTGGCGACCGACCTTCTGGCGGTGCCCGTTGCCCAGTGCGCGCATAGCAGCGGAATAGGACTTGAGACCATCGGTAACAATCGTCTCGGCCCGACCATGGCGCTTCAGCGCCTTCTTCATGAATCGCAAGGCCGCGGCTTTGTCCCGTTTCTTCGTGACATAGCTTTCCAGGATTTCGCCCTCGTGATCGACGGCGCGCCAGAGATACCGCATCTTGCCGTTGATCTTCACGTTGACCTCGTCGAGGTTCCATTTCCAGTGGCGGAAGCCCCGCATCCGGCTGACCCGCTGGCGCCGGATGTCCGCAGCGAACAGCGGCCCGAACCGATTCCACCACAACCGCACCGTCTCGTGGCACAGATCGATGCCGCGCTCGAAAAGCAAATCCTCGACGTTCCGCAAGCTCAGCGGGAACCGAACATACATCATGACCACGAGCCGGATCACCTCCGGCGAGGAGTGGAAATACCGGAACGGCGAAGCTGGTTTTCGAGGGCGAGGCATACCCCTGCCCCATTCGCTAGCCGGTGCAGTTGCTTTGACAGAGCCCTGAAATCTAATCCTTGGCTCCTCGACGCGGGCGAGGAGCCAATTACACGATGCTTGGGAAAACAGATGTTCCCTTAGCGAGACACCTGACAACAAGCTTCGCCAGACCTAACCCGGTCGAGGACGGCTTCACGAAAAACCCATTTATGGTGACAATAAGACGGGTGAAAAATCTCATTGGACCATTCGATTTTCGATGATCAGATCAACGCGGTGGTGCCAATTTGCGAGGTCAACTGGAAATGCCTGTAGGCTTGAATTCTGCCGTTGCGTCAGTCCGGGAGGTGCGCAGCCGCCTGCTGCTGGCGCAGGAAATTGCCCTCATTGACGTCCGGGATGAAGATGCCTTTGCCCGTGGGCACCCGCTGTTCGCCGCACAGATACCGGTCGATCGGATCGCTGCCGAAGCGCCTTGGCGCCTGCCCCGCCGCGACGTGCCGGTCGTGGTCTATGATGCCGGAGAAGGATTGGCGCTGCGTGCGGCCGAGATTCTGGCAGACCTGGGCTTTACCGAAGTCGCCGTGCTCGACGGAGGCCTGCAGGTCTGGCGGGACGCCGGGTTGGAGCTGTTCGAGGACGTCAACAGCTATGCCAAGGCCTTTGGCGAGCTGGTCGAGCATCGTCGGCACACACCGTCGCTGCCTGCCGAGGAAGTCCAGGCGCTGATCCGCCAAAAGGCCGATATCGAGATCCTCGATGCCCGGCGCTTCGACGAGTACCAGGTGATGACCATCCCGACGAGCACGAGCGTGCCGGGCGCCGAACTGGTGCTGAAAGCCCGCGCCGTGGCGCCCAATCCCGATACCACGATCATCGTCAACTGCGCCGGGCGGACCAGGAGCATCATCGGCGCCCAGTCGCTGATCAACGCCGGCCTGCCCAACCAGGTTCATGCCTTGCGCAACGGCACGATCGGCTGGACCCTGGCCGGACAGGCGCTGGAACGGGGCCAGCAGCGCAAGCCGCCTCCGGTGGAGCCCGCGGTGCAGGACGCGGCACGGCAAGAAGCCCGCGCCGTTGCCTACCGGGCCGGGGTGAAGCGGATCGGCCAAGCGGAACTGGACGCCTTGCTGCGCGATGCGGCGCGCACGGTTTACCGTTTCGACGTGCGCCAGCCGGACGAATTCGTTGTCGGGCACCTCCCTGGTTTCCGCAGTGCGCCCGGCGGACAGCTGGTGCAGGAGGCGGACCATTTCGCGCCGGTGCGCGGCGCGCGGATCGTGCTGTGGGACCCTGTCGGCCCGCGCGCCGACATGACCGCATCGTGGCTCGCCCAGATGGGCTGGCAGGTCTTCGTTCTCGACGAAGGCGCGTCTGCCGCCGTGGAAACCGGACCCGATGGCGCCCCGCCACCGCGCGGGCCAGAGGGGCGCTATCGCCGTCCCTACGAAGGGACCGACCATCAGCAGACAGCCATGCAGGCCTATCTCGACTGGGAATATGGCTTGGTGGCCCAGCTGGAGCGCGACGGCACCCACGGCTTTTTCGTCATCTGAACAGCGGGGGGCATACCGGGAGTGCGGCGCTATGCTGGCTCCCGGGCGTGGACATTCGCCGGGATCGGCAGGCCGAGGTTGCCGCGCAGGGTTTCGGCCTCATACCGGTCGCGGAACAGGCCCTGGGCCACCAGCAGGGGCACGACCTCGGCGCGGAACCGCGCCCAGTCTGCCGGGTGCTGGACGAACAGGTTGAAGCCATCGGCCGCGCCCGAGGCGTACCATGCGGCGATCTCCCGGGCCACGGTGGCAGGCGAACCGACCAACCGCAGCCACGATGTGCGTTGCCGGTCGATCACCTCGCGCAGGGTGCCGCCCCGCCGGCGGACCACCGCGATTTCGTCATGAAAGCGGGTGATCCCGGCGGCTTCGGCCGGGGCGGGCACATCCGGGAACGGCGCGTCGAGCGCATGGCCGGAAAAATCGTACCCGCCGAACTGGCGCGAAAGCATGCTCAGCGCGGCCTGCAGATCGCCGGCGCCCAGCCGTTCCTCCTCGATCCGGCGGGCATCGGCGTCAGTATCGCCGATGGTGACGCCCAGCGCGGGCACGAACAGGAGTTGCGCGGGATCGCGGCCATATTCGACCGCACGGGCGCGCACGTCCCGCGCCAGGTCCAGCGCTTCTTCCTGCGAGCGGGCAAAGCTGAACACCAGGTCGGCCGCCCGCGCGCTGAGATCGCGGCCCTGCGCCGAGGTGCCGGCCTGCACCAGCGGCGGCTGCCCCTGCGGCGAACGCTGGATGTTGAGCGGGCCGGTGACCGAGAAGAATTCGCCATGGTGATCCAGCCGGTGCAGCCGGTCCGGATCGAGAAAGCGGCGGGCATCGCGGTCCCGGGCAAAGGCGCCGTCCTCATAGGATTGCCACAGGCCCTTGACCACCTCCACCGCCTCGCCCGCGCGGCGATAGCGGTCGCCATAGCTGCCGTGGGCGGTGCGGCTGAAATGGCCGGCGGTTCCGGGATCCTGGCTGGTCACGATGTTCCACCCGGCGCGGCCCTGGCTGATCAGGTCGAGCGAGGCCAGCCGCCGGGCAATGTCGAACGGTTCGCTGTAGGTGGTGCTGATCGTTGCCACCAGCCCGATCGAGCGGGTGTGGGCCGCCACCGCCGACAGCAGGGTCAATGGCTCCAGCCGATTCAGGTGGTGGTTGGGAAAATCCGGCGTGATGTACTGGCTGTCGACGATGAAGACGAAATCGAACCGGGCGTCTTCCGCCTCGCGCGCCTGTTGCACATACCAGTCGATGTTGACGCTGGCGTCCAGCGGTACGGCGGGATCGCGCCACAGTTCCTTTTCGGAGCCGGACCCGACGCCAATCAGCACGGCACCGAGCTTGAGTTTCTGGCGTGACATCAATTTTCTCCGGGGATGGCGGCGCGTTGCGGCGGGACGGGCGGGTTCTGTTCAGCAGGACTTGGCCGGCTGACCGCGCCGTCCTCCAGCCGCAGCACCGATTGCACCAGCCGGCGGGTATAGGGATGGGCGGGGTTGGCGATGATGTCGGCGGTAGGGCCGCTTTCCACGATCCGGCCTTCGTGCAGCACGGCGACCCGGTCGGTGATGCCGGCGATGGAGCCAAGATCGTGCGAGATGAAGACCTGGGCGACGCCGCGTTCGTCCGCCATCCGCCGCATCAGTTCGAGCACGTGGATGCGGTTGACCGCGTCCAGCGCGCTGACCGGTTCGTCCAGCAGAAGGATCGCGGGATCCATCGCCAGCGCGCGGGCGATGATCACGCGCTGCCGCTGGCCACCCGACAGGTCACGCGGGAGGCGGACGGAAAGGGCCGGGTCCAGACCGACGGCCGCCAGCGCTGTGGCCACCCGTTCGGCCCGCTCCGCCGCGCCGATCCCGCCGCGGATATCCAGCCCTTCGCCGATGGACCCGGCCACGGTGAGGTCGGGGTCGAGGCTGCGCAGCGGGTCCTGAAAGGCGTGCTGGATCTGGCTGGACTGGCGAAAGCGGCGCAGTTCTCGGCCGCGCAGGGCCGAAATGTCCTGTCCGTTGAAGTGGATGGTCCCGGTTTCCGGGGCAACCACCCCCAGGATCGCGCGAAGCACAGTGGTCTTGCCGCAGCCGGTTTCCCCGATCAGGCCGAGGATCTCGCCCCGCTGCACGGTGAGGTCGATGCCATCCAGCACGGCGCGGTTGCCATAGGCGGCGCGCAGGTTGGTAATTTCCAGCAGGGGGCGCGGGGCAGGTGCGGCGGCCGGATCGGGCGCTGGCGGAAGGGACTGGCCCACCGCGTCGATCGAATAGCGGGCGTGGTTGTCCACCAGGCTGCGGGTATAGGCATGGGCCGGGCTGCGCAGGACCTGTGCGGTCGTCCCGGCTTCGACGATCCGGCCGCCCTGCATCACGATCACATGATCGCAGACCTGCGCCACCACGGCGAGATCGTGTGAGACCAGGATCAGGGTCAGCCCCTGTTCGCGGCGCAATTCATCCAGCAGGGCCAGCACCTCGGCCTGCACCGTCACGTCGAGCGCGGTTGTCGCTTCGTCCGCGATCAGCAGTTGCGGATTGGCGCTGATGGCGATGGCGATCAGCACCCGCTGGGCCATGCCGCCCGACAGTTCGAACGGATAGAGGTTGAACACCCCCTCGGCATCGGCCAGCCCGACCCGGCGCAGCAGGGCCAGCGCGCGCTGGTGCGCGGCGCGAGAGTTGAGGCCGGATACCGCGCGCAGGGCCTCGGCCAGTTGCTTGCCGACCGGGATCGACGGATTGAGATAGGACGCCGGGTCCTGGAACACGGCGGCGAGGTCCACCCCACGCAGGGCCTGCCAGCCGCGCCGGTCGAGCCGGGTCAGGTCATGGTCGCCATAGCGGATCGAGCCAGACGCCACCCTCAGCCCGGGCGGCAGCAGGTTGAGGATGGCGCGGCAGGTCAGCGACTTGCCGCTGCCGGATTCGCCGACGATGCCGATGGTGCCGCCGCGCGGGACATCGAAGCCCACGTCGTCGACCAGGGTCTGGCCGCCGGCATCGGCGATGGTCAGGCAGCGCAACGACAGCAGCGGCGGCAGGGATGGGGCGGGTCGGGGCCGGAGGGCAGCGGTCCGACCGGTGAATTCCACGATGTTGCCGGCGATGTTCATGCCCAGTGCTCCTGCGGCGGGGCGGTAAGGTCGCGCAGCGCGTCGGCCAGGGCGTTCATCGCCCAAACCGTGGCCACGATCAGCAGGCCCGGCGCGAAGGGGCCATAGGGACGCTCGTAAAGCGTGGTCAGGTCGGTCGCGAGCAGGCCGCCCCAGGTCGGTTCGGGCGGGACCACGCCGATGCCGAGGAAGGTCAGCGAAGCGACGATCGACAGGCAGGCTCCGGTCATCGCAGCGGTGGTCACCGCCACGGCGGGCAGGACCTTGGCCAGGACGTGGCGGCGGATGATGAAGGCCGTTGAGGCGCCCATCAGCCGCGCGGCCTCGACATATTCGGCATTGACCACGGCCAGCGCCGCCGCCCGGCCGACGCGGTAGAACACCGGGGTGATCAGGATCCCCACCGCGAACATCGCCTGGCCAAGGCCATTGCCGAGCATGGCGGTCATCGCGACGGCAAAGACGAGGAACGGCAGGGTCATCAGCGCATCGACCAGGCGCAGGCTGATCCATTCGAAGGTGCGGCTGAGGAAGACCGACAGCAGCCCCGGGACCACGCCCAAGACCAGCCCGATCGCCACCGACAGCAGGCTTGCCAGGATCGACACCGGCGATCCCGCCAGCAGCCGGCTCAGCACGTCGCGACCGAAGGCATCGGTGCCGAGCCAGTGCCGTGCGCTCGGCCCTTCGAGCAGGGCATAGGGATTTTGCGCCAGCGGGTCCTGCGGGGTCAGCAGGGGGCCAAGTGCGACCAGCAGGGCCACCACCGCGAGGATGGCCAATGCCGGGCGGGCCGAACGGCTGGCGATCAGGCGTTTGAACATGGGGTCAGTCCTTTCGCCGGGTGGCGGGTTGCAGCAGGCCCAGCAGCAGGTTGATGACCAGATTGCAGGCCAGCACGATCAGGATCGAGACGACCAGCGTGCCCTGAACCACAGGCACGTCGCCGCGCAGGGCGGAATCGGCAGCCATCTTGCCGATGCCGGGCATGGTGAAGATGGTTTCGGTAACCACGGCCCCGCCGATCAACATGGGCACCCTCAGGGCCAGCACCGACAGGGCTGGTCCCGCGCCATTGCGCAGGACGTGGACGAACAGGATGCGGCGCGGCGAAAGCCCGCGCACCACGGCCCCCGTGACATAGTTTTCCGAAAGCGCGGTGACGAGCCCGGTGCGCAGCTGGCGCGACAGGTCGGCGACGATGTCGACGCTGAGCGCGGCGGCCGGGATGGCGATGATCCGCAGCCATCCGGCGGGGTCCTCGGAAAAAGGGATGTATCCGGCCGCGGGCAGCAGGTTGAGCCACAGGCTGAACACCAGGATCAGCACGATCGCGACCACGAACGGCGGCAGGGCGGAGGCGAGCGAGGCAAAGGCGGTCACCCCCCGGTCAAGCCAGGACCCGCGGCGGACCGCGGCGGCAATGCCCAGCACGCTGCCCAGCACCACCCCGATCACCAGCGCGGCGCCGGCCACAGACAGGCTGATCGGCAGGCGCTGGGCGATCAGGTGCGCCACCGGCACGCCGTTGAACCACGACACGCCGAAATCCCCCCGGGCCAGGCCCGCCATCCATGCGAGGTACTGGATCGCCACCGGGCGATCGAGGCCGAAATCATGGCGGATCCGTGCCACCATCTCAGGGCTGGCGGCATCGCCGGCGACGCCGGCGGCCGGGTCCAGCCCGCTGGCCTGACCCAGCAGGAACGTGATCAGCGTGGCCGCCACGAACACT
Source organism: Novosphingobium flavum (assembly GCF_014230315.1). Taxonomy (GTDB): domain Bacteria; phylum Pseudomonadota; class Alphaproteobacteria; order Sphingomonadales; family Sphingomonadaceae; genus Novosphingobium; species Novosphingobium flavum. The sequence continues at coordinate 38,725 of NZ_JACLAW010000011.1, forward strand.
GGCACCACGATCAGCGCGAGCGAGCGCAGGACCTGCCAGCGCGAGGCCTTGCGCGGCCGGCGGACCGGCGCGGGAGGCGCCACGGCAGAAGACGGTTGGACGGCCACGGTGCTCATTCGACGCGCACTCCTTCCCAACGGACCTGCGAGGGCAGCAGGTTGAGGTGTTTGACCCGGCTGCGCGCCGCGACGATCCATGGCGCGCTGTACAGATAGTCGCTGGGCGACTGGGCCACGGCGATGCGCACGGCCTCGTGCAGGCGGGCCTTGTAGGCCGGATCGTCGGTGGGGGTGCGGCGCACCCGTTCCACCGCCGCGAGGAATTCCGGCGCGGCATAGGGTCCGCTGAGGTTCATGATCCCGGCCGGGCCATAGGTGGCCAGCAGGTTCTGCACCGGGCTCTCGCGCCCGATCGTGCCGTCCACCGCGAGCTGCGGACGCTTGGCGACATAGACCTCGCTTTGCCAGCTGGACGAACCGGGCGGGATGACGCGGATGCGGGCCTTGATCCCGATCCGGACCAGCTGGGCCTGGGCAATTTCGGCCCCGCCATCGGCGGTCTGCGGGTTGGCCGCGATTTCGAGCGAGAGCTGGCCGGGGCCATAACCCGCCGCGCGCAACAGGGCGCGGGCGCGGGCCGGGTCATAGGACCAGCGCGTTTCGGTCTGCGGATCGAAGGCGAAGTAACCGGGTGGAAAGGGCTGGTGGGTTGGCGCGCCGATCCCGTCGGTCACGATCTGGACGAATTCGCGCCGGTCAAACGCATAGCGCAGTGCCTCGACCACGCGGGGATCGTTGAACGGCGGCTTGTTGCGGTTGATCGAGACGTTTGCCGCGTTCAGCGAGGGGGCGATCACCACGGTCAGCCCGCGTTCGCGCGCTTCCTTCACCTTGTGGGCGGGAATGCGGGTGGCAACGTCGATGGAACCCGACAACAGGGCCGCGACCAGCGTGGAGGGATCGGGCGAATTGGTCAGCTCCATCCGCCGGATGTGGATGTTGGCCGCGTCCCAGTAGTTCGGGTTCTTTTCGAAATAGGCATGGGATTCGGGCGTGAACTCGATCATCCGGAACGGCCCTGCGCCGACCGGCCACAGCGCCAGCCGCTTGGGATCGCGCGCCGCGCCCGGGCTGGTGACCGCGCCGACCCGGCCCGCCAGCACATAGGGCAGCTGATAGTCCGGGCGGGCCAGATGCAGGGTCAGGCGCAGCGGGCCATCGGTGGTGACGCGATCGATCCCCTGCAATTCGGCCTTGAGGAAGCTGTCCTTCTGCGCCTTGCCGCGATCGAGGAAGGCCTTGACTGCGGCGGCGTCGAGCGGGCTGTCGTCGCTGAAGCGCAGGCCCGGGCGCAGGGTGAAAGTGAGGGCCGTGCCGTCCTTGCTGTAGGTCCAGCTTTGGGCCAGCGCCGGCTCCGGCTCGCCCGCCTGGTTCAGCCGGGTGAGCGAGGCATAGGCCAGGCTGATGGTGTTGATGTCGGCCCCGGTGCGGCTGGTCACCGGGTCCCACGAGGTGGGCATCGTGAAGGCCCAGCGCACGCGGTCCTTCGCCGCCTGATCCGACGAGCCGCAGCCTGCCACCAGCAGCAGCGCACCGAGTGCGAGGGCCAGCAATGGCGGGCGCGGTCTCGTCGGGATCATGGCCGGTCCTGTCCTGTCCGATCCGTTCAGGCGACCAGTGCCGGGCGGACGCCGTCGTCCTGCGGCGCGGATTCGGCCGGGGTTCGGACATTTTCCGGCTTGGGCAGGCCGAGGTGGCCGCGCAGGGTGCTGTCCTCGTAGTCGGTGCGATAGACCCCGCGCGCCTGCAGGATCGGCACGACTTCGCGGGTGAAGCGGGCGAACTGGTCGGGATGGCCGAGCATCAGGTTGATCCCGTCCAGCGCGCGCCCTTCGAACCAGCGGATGATTTCGTTCGCCACCGTTTCCGCGCTGCCGACGAACGGGCTCTTGCGGGTGAGGCTGGCGGCTTCGACCGTCTGGCGCAGGGTCAGGCCCTGGTCGAGCGCGAGGCGGGTAATGCGGCTGGCCTGGGTGAAGAAGCTGCGCCGGGCATGTTCGAGCGCCTGGGCCGGGAACGGGGCATCGAGGTCGTACTGGCGGAAATCGTGCCAGCCAAAGGCGCGGCCGAATTCGGCCAGGCTCAGCTCGAAATTGTTGTCTCGCCGGTTGTGCTCCTGTTCGATCTCGCGCGCCTGTTCGTCGGTGTCGCCGACGAAGATGCTGACGCCGGGCAGGATCAGCACCTCGTCGGCATTGCGGCCAAAGCCTTCGGCGCGGCGGGCGATGTCCTGATAGAAGGCCTGGGCATCCTCGATCCGGGCGGCGTGGGTGAAGATCGCGTCGGCGGTGCGGGCGCCGAGATCGCGACCCTGTTCGGAATCGCCGGCCTGGAAGATTACCGGTTCGCCCTGCGGCGAGCGCTGGATGTTGAGCGGTCCGGTGACCGACAGGTACTTGCCCTGATGGTTGAGCGCATGGAGCTTGGCCGGATCGAGGAACTGGCCGGTCTCGCGGTTGCGCACCAGCGCGCCATCCTCATAGGAGCGCCACAATCCGCGCACGACCTCGAGATATTCGGCCGCGCGGCCATAGCGGGTGTCATAGTCGAAGTGTTCGTCCAGGCCATAATTGCCCGCGGTCCCGGCATCGCCGCTGGTCACCACGTTCCAGCCGGCCCGGCCATGGCTGATCAGGTCGAGCGAGGCGAACCGCCGCGCCAGGTTGAACGGCGCGTTGAACGAGGTGGTGGCCGTACCGACCAGGCCGATGCGCGCCGTGGTCACAGCGAGGGCCGAAAGCAGGGTGAACGGCTCCAGCCGGTTGAGATAGTGCGGCGGCGAATCCGGGGTGATGAACTGGCTGTCGACGATGAAGACAAAGTCGAACTTGGCCGCTTCGGCCTGCCGGACCACGTCGATGTACCAGTCGATATCGACGCTGGCATCGGCCGGGACCTGCGGGTCGAGCCAGCGATTGCCGTGGCCGGGGCCGCCGACGCCGGTGGGGACGAGGCCGAGTTTCAGGGTCCGCTTGGTCATGACGCTGCTCCTTCAGGGGGGGTGGGACGGTGGGGGATGATGGAGAGGGCGCGGCGCATCAGATCCGGCCCTTGAGGGTGACGCCGAACAGGCGCGGGTCGCCAAGCGCGGCGAGCACTACGCCGTAGGCGCTGCTGACCGAGCGGGTGTTGTAATAGTCCTTGTCGAGCAGGTTCCGGACCCAGAGCGACACGTCCCAGCGGTTGTCGGCGCTGCGCACCCCGCCGTGCAGGCCGACCAGCGCATAGCCCGGCACCCGCGAGAACGGATCGAGGTTGACCGCGGCATAGAAGTCCGAGCGGTAGCTGACGTCGCCGCCGAGATAGACCTCGGCCCGGCCGGCGGAATGGACATATTCCGCGCTGCCGGTCAGCGCCCATTTGGGCGCGCCCGATGCCTGCCGGCCGCTGAGGTCGATCAGGCCGAGGTAGGAATTGAGATACTGCGCAGGGGCGGCTTGATAGGACCGGTATTTGGCATCGTTTTAGGTGCCGGCAAAGGCTAGCGTGAAGCCGGGGAGCGGCGTGGCCCGGGCGTCTACCTCGACCCCGCGCGACCGCAGGTTGCCGACATTGGTGATGTAGCTGACCGCCGGGGTAACCGCCGAGTTGACGAAGTTTGCCTGGTAATTGCTGACATCGGCCCAGAACAGCGCAAGGTTGAATTCCGCCTTGCCGCCCAGCAGGCGGCTTTTGAGGCCCAGTTCGTAATTGTCGACCTTTTCCGGTTTGACGAAGATGTCGATCCCGTTCGACGGTGCGACCAGATTGATGCCGGGCGACTTGTAGCCGCGCGACCACGACGCGTAGGTATGGACATTGGCGCCAAGGTCATAGGCGGCAACCAGGTTCCACGACAGGTTGTCGGTGTTGCGCTGGGCGGTGTAGCTGGCGGTCGGCGCCAGGGCGGCGCGGCGGGCGATGACCGTGGCCTGGGTCGCCGGATCGAAGCTGGATAGGGGCGCGACATTGCCCGTGGCATAGGCATCGTACAGCCCGGTCTTGTGCTCATAGGTATAGCGCAAGCCGCCTGTGATGCGGAAATCGGGCGCAATGTTCCACGTCGCCTGGCCATAGGCGGCGTAGCTGTAGGTCTGCGGCACGACATGGGCATAGGCGACCAGCCCGTCCAGCGCGGACGACGGCAGGGTGGACACCGTGGCGGTCGGCGTGTTGGCCGTCGTCAGCCAGGCCGAAGCGTCGCGGCCATAGAGCTGGATCTGCTTGTCGTCGGCCTTCTGCCAGAAGAAATAGAGCCCGGCCGTATAGTCGACCGTCTTCTGCCCGTTCGAGGCGAGGCGGAATTCCTGGCTGAACTGCTGCTGGTCGGTGTCGACCACGGAATTGACCACCACGTTGGCGCCGATCTGGTCACCGTCGTAGTTGGGGATCCACTTCCAGTTGCGATAGGCCGTGATCGAAGTGAGCGTGGCCGGGCCGGTGTCCCAGTCGGCGCGGGCCTGCAGGCCCCAACTGGGCATTTCGTCATATTGCGAGGAATCGAGATCGACATTGCGGGCAAACGGATCGATCGCGATCGGGACATAGCCGACGTCGGCGGCACGGGCATAGAACCCGCGCACCTGGGTGCCGTTGGCCAGCGTGGTCGGCAGCACCTCGGCCACGCTCTGGAAGCCCATGTTGCCGCTCTGGATGCTGTAGTCGCCGATCAGGCGCAGCTTGAAGCTGTCGGTCGGCTTGTAGAGCACGTCGATCCGGGCGGAATGGTTTTCCTGGTTGTCCCAGTCCTGCTGGTATTTCGTGTTGTGGATCAGGCCGTCGCGGCGGCTGTAAAGATAGCTGACGCGGAAGGCGAGGGTGTCGCCGATCGGCGCATCAAGGCTGGCTGCGGCGCGGATCTGGTTGTAGTTGCCATAGGTGATCTCGCCCCGGCCTTCGGGATCGAAGGTCGGCTCGCGGGTCTTGATGTCGAGCGCGCCGGCCACCGTGTTCTTGCCGAACAGGGTGCCCTGCGGCCCGCGCAGCAGCTGGATGCTCTCCACGTCGAGCAGGTCGGTGATGACCGAGCCGGTACGCGGGCGGTAGACCCCGTCGACATAGAGGCCGACACCCTGTTCCAGCCCGTCGTTGGTGCCGCCGGCATTGGTGCCGACGCCGCGGATGGTGATGGTCTGGTTGCGCCCGCTGAACCCCTGGATGTTGAGGCTGGGCAGCTGTTGCATCACCTGCTTGACGGTGACCGCGCCCTGCGCTGCCAGCTGGTCCTGCGACAGGCTGGTGATCCCGATCGGCACGGCCTGCGCGCTTTCGGTGCGATAGCGGGCGGTGACGGTGATCTCGGTCACGGCATCGGACCCGGCGTCTGCGGAGGCATCGGCCGCAGCTGCCTCGGCCGCCTCGGCGACGTCGGCAGCATGGGCGGTGGTGGCCATGGCGCCCAACGTCAGCACGATGGCCGAGGCGCTCAACAAGCGGCGGCGGGCAGCAGCGGAAGATGCGACAAAACGGTTCAATTCAACTTTCAACGTAACCCCCTGGGCGTTCACGAAATCGGTGCTACCTCAGGATCGGATTAATCCCTACCAATTCAATAGAGAATTGATCGAGCGGTTATGACTTTCGCTCAACCTTTGGCGATAGTCATTGTATATCAGATATTTATATGGCCGTTCCGGCCTCGCCGGGTCGCCGGGCAGCGTTCAGACTGGCTGCCACAGGTTCGGCAGCGGGCAGTCGGCATAGCCCGAAATGAACGGGTGGGCGGCGCCGCTGTCGTCGAGGACAGATCGTGCGACGGCGCCGATATTGGCACCATAGACGTGGATGCTGATCGACGTGCCGTCGGGAACGGCATTGGCGACGCGGTGGATATCACCGATCCGCGGGCTGACCGCGTCGACCTCTCCCGGGCCGAGGATCTGTGGCGGGCCGACGGGTATCAGTCCGTCCGGGCCGCGCGCGAAACCTTGCGCCTCCTCGGCCCCGCGCAGCACGCCTACCAGCCCCCAGACGCGGTGATCGTGAACCGGGGTGGCCTGTCCCGGACCCCAGACGAAGCTGACCACGCAGAACCGCTCGCGGCTGTCGCAATGCAGCAGATATTGCTGGTAGCGGTCGGGGTGCGGGCGGGCATAGCGTTCGGGAAGCCAGTCATCGTGGCGGACAAGATCGGCAAGCAGGTCGCTGCCTCCGGCCAGGATATCACGTTCCTGCCGGTGATGGGCGACCAGGTCGGCCATGCGGACGATGAACCCGCGCAGGCGCGCGAGGTTGGGGGCGGGGTCTGGGGCAGCGCTGGACATGGCTGGAAGCTGCCGCGCCATGCCGCTGGTCCGCAAATGAGTTTGCCGGCCGGACCCATGAGCCCCGCTCATCGGTGCCTGCGTTACCCCATTCGGGGCGTGGGATAGAAAATGTTGGTTGTCTTCCCGTGCGTCAGGCGATTAAATCTACCAAATAAGTAGACATTATTGCCGGGGCGCCATGCCAGTCAATCTGCCGACCAACCTGCTGCGCAGCTTCGTCACCATCGTCGACACCGGCTCGATGCTCAACGCATCGGAAAAGGTGTTCCTGACCCAGTCCGCCCTCAGCCTCCAGATCAAACGGTTGGAGGACCTGCTGCAGCAATCGCTGTTCCACCGCGACGGACGCCGCCTGACCCTGACCCCGGCTGGCGACCTGATGCTGGACTATGCCCGCCGGGTGCTCGCGCTGCATGACGAGGCCGTGGCGGCGCTCACCGCGGGCGATTTTTCGGGGCCGGCGCGGATAGGCATGGTGCAGGATTTTGCCGACATGCTGCTGACCGGCCTGCTCGCCCGGTTCGCGGAACTGCATCCCGACGCGCAGGTCTATGCCCGCATCGCCGGGACGGCCGAGCTCTTGGCGCAGCTAGAAATGCGGCAGCTCGACATCGTGCTGGGATTTGGCGCCGCCAACGATCCGGCCGCTGTCGTCCAGGCGCCGATGGCATGGTATGGCGATGCGGCATTGGTCGCGCGTGAGGAGCTGCCGCTTGCCGTGCTCGAGCCGCCGTGCCGGTTCCGCGAGGCGGCGATCCGCGCGCTCGAGAACGCCGGGCGTCCCTATCGCATCACAGTTGAAACCCCCAATCTGACCACGATGTGGGCCGCGGTCCAGGCGGGACTGGGGATTACCTGCCGGACCCACCTGTTCCTCCAGGCCGAGCCTGTCGTCGCGGAAGAGCTTCCGTCCCTGCCGCAGGTTTCCTGCATCGTCCGGACTGCTCCGGCGCTGGACGGGGCGACCGCGCGGCTCGCCGCGCTGTCGCGCGAGGTAGCCGCCGGACTGTGATCCGCTCCGCGCCGGCGCCTTATGACCGTTGCTTATCTGCGCCGCCACCGATCTCGATGTTCACCGGGAACCGCACATCCTACCTTCGTCTGAACAGGATCAGCGAAGGAGGCTCTGATGACCGCAAATTCCCTGGCTCACCGCTTTAGGCAGCTCCAGGCCGAGCGGGAGCGAACGTGGACGCAAGACCAGCTTGCGGCCAATGCGGCGCAGCGTCGGCTGCTCGTCGAGCGGGACGATCCGAGCAGCAGGCCTGCCGCGGGGCACCGGCTGGCCCCTTTTGAAATCATCGACGAAAGCGGGCAGGCGCTGACCAGCCACCAGCTACTGGCCAAAGGGCCGGTGGCGCTGGTCTATTTCCGCTTCGGCGGCTGCCCTGCGTGCAACATCGCTTTGCCCTATTACGACGAGACCTTGCGCGCGCCGCTCGCCCGCGCGGGGCTCGCCCTGGCCGCGATCAGTCCGCAGGTTCCCGTCGATCCGGGCCCGGCCGGGCGCCAGGGGCTGAGCTTCCCCACCTATGGCGATCCTCACTACGGGCTTGCCCGTCAACTGGGACTTACGTTTTTTCCGGAAGATCAGCCCTCCGTTCAGCCTAGCGAGGCATGGATCGGCGCGACGCTTGGAACCGATAGCTATGAAATGGCAAAGCCTGCGGTGATCGTCATCGATCCGGACCACGTTATCCGGTTCATCGATGTGAGTCCGGACTGGCTGGCGAGGACCGAGGCGACGACTGTGCTGGCGGCGCTACAAGGCGCTTCACAGGTATAGCCCTCGCGCACCGTACCGCCGCCAGCCTGATCGGCGATACCTCCGGCCACCGAGTTCATCAGCCGACCATTGCAGCGCGAGCCGATAAGCGCCCTCCAGCCGGGCGGCTTCGCGGTTTCAACGTCAGCTTCTATCAGGCGGGAGGTGTCAGTCGGATGCGAACTGCTCTCCGTTGGTCAAGCCTCCCCCTCTCCGCGCATTCGCTCAACTCATGAGGGACTGCCACTCGGCGAGGGCGGCCGAGCGTCTCTGCTTGTAGACTTCTCTGCTAACGAGATGCCGCTCCTGGGCGAAGTGATTGTGAACGGAAGCGTGGACCGAAGCGAATTTCTGCAGCGTCTTCATCCGCCGGAAGCGCTGCATCGCACGTTCTGGTCGTCGGAACGGCAAATGTGAATTCTCGACCCGGTTGTTCAAATACCGGCCGACTTCCCGGCGCCCCTCATTTCCCAACTCGCGCATGGCAGCTCGGTAGGATCGTAGTCCGTCGGTGACGATGGTCTCGGTCTTGCCATGACGCTTCAACGTCTTCTTCAGGAACCGCAGAGCCGCAGATTTGTCTCGTTTTTTAGTGGCGTACGATTCCAGGACTTCGCCCTCGTGATCGACGGCGCGCCAGAGAAACCGCATCTCGCCGTTGATCTTCACGTAGGTCTCATCCAGATGCCACCGCCAGTGCCGGAAGCCTCGCATCCGGCTGACCCGCTAGCGTCGGATGTCCGCAGCGAACAGCGGCCCGAACCGATTCCACCACAGCCGCACCGTCTCGTGGCACAGGTCGATGCCGCGCTCGAACAACAGATCCTCGACGTTCCGCAGGCTCAGCGGGAAACGAACGTACATCATGACCACGAGCCGGATCACCTCCGGTGAGGAGTGAAAATAGCGGAACGGCGAGGCTGGCTTTTGAGGACGGGGCATGGCCCCGCCCTACCCCACGGACCGTCATCCGGTGCAGTCCTTTTGACACCACCTTTTGACACCACCCTCCGGACCGCCCAACCTTTCAGTCTGACGAAATTTGATAGGGGACGAGATTGCGGCTCAGCATGTCGACGCTGATGTCGCGGTCGTTGGGCGGAAAGGCGCGCTGGGTGCAATCACGGCGCGCGCAGATGCGGCACGAGGCCCCGATCGGCGTGGCGTTACCCGCCCCTTCGAGGTTGAGCCCGTCGGCGTAGACGAAGTCCTTGGCAAAAGCCGCCTCGCAGCCCAGCGCCAGCGCATAGCGCCCCGGGATCTGGTTATAACTGCCCGCCGGCTTGACCACGCCCTTGGCGATCGAAACATAGCGCACTCCGTCCGGCATCTCGGCCAGTTGCACATGGATGCGGTCGGGCACGGCTACGGCCTCGTGCACCACCCACAGCGGACAGGCCCCGCCAAAACGCGCGAATTGCAGCCGCGTTGCCGAATGGCGCTTGGTGATGTTGCCCGCCATGTCCACCCGGCAAAAAAACATCGGCGTGCCGCGCGCCTCGGGCCGCTGCAGCGTGGAAAGCCGGTGGCACGTCTGCTCGAACGTGGCGCCGAATGCATAGCGCAGCCGGTCGATGTCGTGGCGTACGTCGCGCGCCATGGCGCGAAACGCCTCATAGGGCATGGTCAGGGCCCCTGCCGCATAATTGCCCAGCCCCACCGCCAGCAACCGCCGCGCCACGTCCGTGCGCAGCGGCGCCCCGGCCGCGATGGCAGCGATCTGGTCGCGCTGGGCAATGGTGGCGATCAGGAACGCGATCTGGAACCGTCGGCTTTCGGACGGCAGAACGGAATCCAAGCTTAACACCTGCCGGTCCACGTCAAACCGGCGCAGCGCCCCTCCGGTCCGGCTTTCCACCGTGATCCCGCGCGCGGCCAGCCAGCCTTCCATTTCGGCCGCGCTGGGCGAAAGTCCGCCGCGCGCGATTTGCGCGGCCAGTTGCTCTGCCCCGCGGTCCAGCACATCAACATAGTTTCCAGCGTGATGAAACCAGTCGCGCACCTCTTCCCACGGCAGGCGTCCGCCCGCGAGGTTGCCTGCGCCCACGGCCTCGTCCAGCATTTCCAGCCGCTCGACATTCCGGCGCAGCGCGGTTTCCATCTGCACAAATTGGGCAGCGAATTCGGGAAACTGCTCGGCGATCCGGCGCACCTGCGCGGCTGGCAATTCCTCGCCCAGCAGCGGGTTGGCCGCCGCCTCCTGCAAGGCCAGGTGCAGAGGGGCGCCGTACCCCTGCGGAACATCCTGCCACTCAACCGGAAAGGCTGTGCGAATCCGGTCGGCCAGAGGCAGGGTCAGGGGGCGTTCGTCGTTCTCCAACTGCGACAGATAGGCCGCGCTGATTCCCAGCGTGGCGGCCATCTCCGACTGGCGCACGCCCCGACCGCTCCGCAATTGGCGCAAATGACGACCTGCAAAGATGCGGCGCGATACCATAGCATCGCTCATACTTTGCAAATTTCAGCTTCGCAACTTTGCAGAATTGCATTGGACAGCTCGCCCGCTTTGCCGCATCGCGATCATGAGACACCGTGATCAGGGGCGCAGAAGATATGTCTGCCAATATCGCCGAGATGGAGAGGCGCCGGGCCGCGGCGCGGATGGGCGGCGGCCAGAAGCGGATCGACGCCCAGCACGCCAAGGGCAAGCTGACCGCGCGGGAGCGGCTGGAAGTGCTCCTCGACGAGGGATCGTTCGAGGAAGTCGACATGTACGTCGAGCACAATTGCACCGATTTCGGCATGCCCGACAACGTGGTGCCGGGCGACGGCGTGGTGACCGGCTCGGGCACGATCAACGGCCGGCTGGTCTATGTCTTTGCCCAGGACTTCACCGTGTTCGGCGGGGCGGTTTCCGAGCGCCATGCGATGAAGATCTGCAAGATCATGGACACGGCGATGAAGGTCGGCGCGCCGGTGATCGGCCTCAATGACAGCGGCGGCGCCCGCATCCAGGAAGGCGTGGCCTCGCTCGGCGGCTATGCCGAGATCTTCCAGCGCAACGTGCTGGCATCCGGCGTGGTGCCGCAGTTGTCGCTGATCATGGGGCCCTGTGCTGGCGGGGCGGTCTATTCCCCGGCGATGACCGACTTCATCTTCATGGTGAAGGACAGCTCCTACATGTTCGTGACCGGGCCCGACGTGGTCAAGACGGTGACCAACGAGATCGTCACGCAGGAGGAGCTTGGGGGTGCGGTCACGCACAGCACCAAGACCAGCGTGGCCGACCTCGCGCTGGAAAACGACATCGAGGCCTTGCTCACCGCGCGGGAGTTCTTCGACTACCTGCCGCTCACCAATCGCTCGGGCGTGCCGGAACGGCCGACTTCGGACCCGTGGGACCGGCTGGAGGACAGCCTCGACACCCTGATCCCCGCCTCAGCCAACCAGCCCTACGACATGCACGAGGCGATCCGCAAAGTGGTCGACGAGGGCGAGTTCTTCGAGATCCAGCCCAGCCATGCCGGCAATATCATCTGCGGTTTCGGCCGGATCGAGGGGCGCACGATCGGCGTGGTCGCCAATCAGCCGATGGTGCTGGCCGGGGTGCTCGATATCAACTCCTCGAAGAAGGCGGCGCGGTTCGTGCGCTTCTGCGACGCCTTCAGCATCCCGATCGTCACTTTCGTCGACGTGCCCGGCTTCCTTCCGGGCACGGCGCAGGAACTGGGCGGGATCATCAAGCACGGCGCCAAGCTGCTCTTCGCCTATGGCGAGGCGACCGTGCCCAAGATCACCGTGATCACCCGCAAGGCCTATGGCGGGGCCTACGACGTCATGGCTTCCAAGCACCTGCGCGGCGATCTCAACTATGCCTGGCCCACCGCCGAGATCGCGGTGATGGGTGCAAAGGGCGCGGTCGAGATCATCTTCCGCGGGCTTTCGTCCGAGGAGCAGGCGGAAAAGACCCGCGAATACGAAGACCGCTTCGCCAACCCTTTCGTGGCGGCGAGCAAGGGCTTCATCGACGAGGTGATCCATCCCCATTCCACGCGGCGCCGGATCGCGCTCGGCCTGCGCAAGCTCAGGACCAAGAGCCTTGAGAACCCGTGGAAGAAGCACGACAACATTCCGCTTTGAGGACAGGCAGATGAAACTGGGCCGGATGAACCACATCGGCGTGGCCACGCCTGATCTTGACGCATCGATCGCCTTCTACCGCGATGTGATGGGCGCGAGCGACATCACCGAACCCTTCGTGCTGGAAAGCCAGCAGGTGCGCGTCTGCTTCGTCAATACGCCGGGCGAAGGCGGTATGGCAGGCACGCAGGTCGAACTGCTCCAGCCGACCTCGCCCGATTCAGCGGTCGGCAAGTGGCTGGAGAAGAACCCGCTAGGCGGCCAGCATCACGTCTGCTTCGAGGTGCCCGACATTCACGCCGCCAAGGCCGCGTTCGAGGCCTTGGGCAAGCGCGTGCTGGGCGAGCCGCGCATCGGCGCGCATGGCACGCCGATCTTCTTCGTCCACCCCAAGGACATGGGCGGCGTGCTCACCGAGATCATGGAGACGCCGCGTGGCCACCAATGAAAACCCGGGCATTGACGACTGGCAGGCCCTCGCCGCCAAGGAAGTGAAGGGCAAGGACCTCACCTGGCACACGCCCGAAGGGATCGCGGTCAAGCCGCTCTACACGGCCGAGGACGTGCGCGAAGATCCGGGCCTGCCCGGCTTTGCCCCGTTCACGCGCGGGGTGCGCGCCTCGATGTATGCGGGCCGCCCGTGGACGATCCGGCAATATGCGGGCTTCTCCACCGCCGAGGAGAGCAACGCCTTCTACCGCCGCAACCTTGCCGCCGGGCAGAAGGGCCTGTCGGTGGCCTTCGACCTTGCCACCCATCGCGGCTATGATTCTGACCATCCCCGCGTGGTCGGCGACGTCGGCAAGGCAGGCGTCGCCATCGACTCGGTCGAGGACATGAAGATCCTGTTCGACGGCATTCCGCTCGGCGAAATGTCCGTCTCGATGACCATGAACGGCGCGGTGATCCCGATCCTGGCCTTCTTCATCGTCGCGGGCGAGGAGCAGGGCGTCGACCGCAAGCTGCTCGACGGGACCATCCAGAACGACATCCTCAAGGAGTTCATGGTCCGCAACACCTACATCTATCCCCCCGAACCCTCGATGCGGATCATCTCGGACATCTTCGGCTACACCAGCCGCGAGATGCCCAAGTTCAACTCGATCTCGATTTCTGGCTACCACATGCAGGAAGCCGGGGCGACGCAGGTGCAGGAACTGGCCTTCACCATCGCCGACGGCATGGAATACGTGAAGTACGGCGTGGCCTCGGGTCTCGACATCGACAAGTTCGCCGGGCGGCTGAGCTTCTTCTTCGCCATCGGCATGAACTTCTTCATGGAAGTGGCCAAGCTGCGCGCCGCGCGCGTCCTCTGGCACCGGGTGATGACCAAGCTCGGCGCGCGGGACGAACGCAGCAAGATGCTGCGCACCCACTGCCAGACTTCGGGCGTCAGCTTGCAGGAGCAGGACCCCTACAACAACGTCATGCGCACCACGATCGAGGCGATGGCGGCCATGCTCGGCGGCACCCAGTCGCTCCACACCAATGCGCTGGATGAGGCAATTGCCCTGCCGACCGACTTCTCGGCCCGCATCGCCCGCAATACCCAGATCGTGATTCAGGAAGAAACGGGGATGTGCAACGTGGTCGACCCATTGGGCGGGTCGTACTACATCGAAGCGCTGACCCAGAACCTAGTCGACAAGGCTTGGGAGATCATCGAGCGGGTCGAGGCCGAAGGCGGCATGGCCAAGGCCGTGGCGGCAGGCTGGCCCAAGGCGATGATCGAGGAAGCCGCTGCCGCCCGCCAGGCGCGGGTCGACAAGGGCGACGACGTCATCGTCGGCGTCAACAAGTACCGCCTTGCGAGCGAGGACCATCTCGAGACGCTGGAAGTCGACAACCACGTCGTCCGCGACGCCCAGATCGCGCGTCTCGCCATGGTCCGCTCGCGGCGCAACGAGGCGAAGTGCCGCACCGCGCTGGCCGCCCTGACCGACGGCGCCGAGGGCACCAGAAACCTGCTCGAACTGGCGGTCGAAGCCGCGCGACACCGCGCCACGCTGGGCGAGATTTCCGACGCGATGGAGGCCGTGTTCGGCCGCTACGGCACCCAGCCCAGCCCGGTGAAGGGCGTCTATGGCGCGGCCTATGATGGTGACAGCCGCTACCGGCAGGTGATCGAAGGGGTTGAGGCCGTCACCCGCCGCTTGGGTCGCAAGCCCCGCCTGCTCGTCGCCAAGATGGGGCAGGACGGCCACGATCGCGGCGCCAACATCATCGCATCGGCCTTCGGCGACATGGGCTTCGAGGTCACCTCTGGCCCGCTGTTCCAGACCCCGCAGGAAACGCTGGTCCTGGCGCTCGAAAGCGGGGTCGATGCGATCGGCGCCTCCAGCCTCGCGGCGGGGCACAAGACCCTGATCCCCGAGCTGATCGGCCTTTTGCGCGAAGCGGGCCGGGGCGACATCAAGGTCGTCGCCGGCGGCGTGATCCCGCCGCAGGATTACGAATTCCTGCGCGAGGCCGGGGTTCAGGGCATCTACGGCCCCGGCTCCAACGTCGTCGAATGCGCGGCAGACATGCTGCGCCTGCTCGGACACAACATGCCCCCTCTCGGCGAGACTGCGGAAGCGGCGGAGTAAATCTCGATGTTCAAGAAAATCCTCATCGCCAACCGCGGCGAGATCGCCTGCCGGGTGATCAAGACCGCGCGGCGGATGGGCATTGCCACGGTCGCCGTCTATTCCGACGCCGACGCCCGCGCGCCCTTCGTGCAGATGGCCGACGAGGCGGTCCACATCGGACCCGCTCAGGCTGCCCAAAGCTACCTCGTGGCCGACAAGATCATCGCCGCCTGCAAGTCAACCGGCGCCGAGGCGGTCCATCCCGGCTATGGCTTCCTCTCCGAGCGGACCTCGTTCGCCGAGGCACTCGCCGCCGAGGGCATTGCCTTCATCGGGCCGCCGGTCGGTGCGATTGCCGCGATGGGCGACAAGATCGAGTCCAAGAAGCTCGCGAAGGAAGCGGGCGTCAACGTCGTCCCCGGCTTCGTCGGCGAGATCGAGGATACCGAGCATGCGGTGCGCATCTCGGACGAGATCGGATATCCGGTGATGATGAAGGCCAGCGCCGGCGGCGGCGGCAAGGGCATGCGCCTCGCCTACGATGAAAAGGACGTGCGCGAGGGCTTTGAGTCCGTGAAGCGCGAAGGCCTGAACTCCTTCGGCGACGACCGCGTCTTCATCGAGAAGTTCATTTTGAACCCGCGCCACATCGAGATCCAGATCCTCGGTGACCAGCACGGCAACGTGCTTTACCTGAACGAGCGCGAATGCTCGATCCAGCGCCGCCACCAGAAGGTGGTGGAAGAAGCGCCCTCCCCCTTCGTCAGCCCGAAGATGCGCAAGGCGATGGGCGAGCAGTGCGTCGCCCTGTCCAGGGCCGTCGGCTACTACAGCGCGGGCACGGTCGAACTGATCGTCTCGGGCGCGGACCCGACGGGGGAGTCCTTCTACTTCCTCGAGATGAACACCCGCCTGCAGGTTGAGCATCCGGTAACCGAGGCGATCACCGGGATCGACCTCGTCGAGCAGATGATCCGCGTCGCCGCTGGCGAAAAACTGGCCTTCACGCAGGACGACATCAAGATCGACGGCTGGGCGATCGAGAACCGGGTCTATGCCGAAGATCCCTATCGCGGCTTCCTCCCCTCGACGGGCCGCCTGATCCGCTACAATCCGCCGGTCGATGGCTGGGCCGACGACGGCGCGGGAAATGGGCGCCGGGGCATCGATGGCGTGCGCGTCGACGACGGCGTCTACGAAGGCGGCGAAGTCTCGATGTTCTACGATCCGATGATCGCCAAGCTGATCACCTGGGGGCCAACGCGCGAGGAGGCCGCCGACCTGCAAATCGCCGCGCTCGACAATTTCGAGATCGAGGGGCTGGGCCACAACATCGATTTCGTCTCGGCGATCATGCAGCACCCGCGCTTCCGCGCGGGCGAGCTGACCACTGGCTTCATCGCCGAGGAATATCCCGAAGGCTTCACCGGCGCCCTCGCCGGCCCGGAGCTTAGGACGGCGCTGGCCGCCATCGCCGCCTTCATCGCCGCCGCCCGGGCCGACCGGGCGCGGCGGATCGACGGACAGCTCGCCCGCCGCCTGCGCCCGCCGTCCGATTGGCAGGTTTCGCTGGACGGCGAGAGCCATGCCGTGACACTCGATGGCGACGATGTCACGGTCGACGGCACCCCGCTCGACCTCGCCATGGAATATACCCCCGGCGACCGGCTCATCGAGGCCGAGGTGGCCGGCGACGTGCTGGCAGTGCAGGTCCGGCTCACCCGCACCGGCCTCATCCTCACCACGCGCGGCGCCAGCCACAAGGTCCAGGTCCTGCCCGCCCGGATCGCGCCGCTCACCGCGCACATGATCGAGAAGATCCCGCCCGATCTCTCACGGTTCCTGATCTGCCCGATGCCCGGCCTGCTCGTCGCGCTTCACGTCAAGGAGGGCGATGTGGTCGAGGCAGGGCAGCCGCTCGCCGTGGTCGAGGCGATGAAGATGGAAAACATCCTGCGCGCGCAGAAAGCGGCGACGGTCAAGACCGTAAATGCCGTGGCAGGCGCGAGCCTGGCGGTCGACGCCATCATCCTCGAGTTGGAGTGAGTAGCGGCCTTGAAGGTCCTGGTCCGGGTGAAGCGTGTGATCGCAAGCCGTCAGTCGGAGATGTCAGTCTGATGCGAACTCGTCTCCGTTGGTCAGGCCTACCCTTCTCCGCACGATTTATCAGGCCATGAGATTCTGCCACTCGGCGAAGGCCGCCGAGCGTCTCCGTTTGTAGACTTCCCTGCTGACGAGATGGCGTTCCTGGGCAAAATGATTGTGAACCGAGGCGTGGACCGAAGCGAATTTCTGCAGCGTCTTCATCCGCCGGAAACGCTGCATCACCCGCTCCTTTCGGCGCAGGGGCAGGTGTGAATTTTCAACCCGGTTGTTAAGGTGGCGGCCGGCCTCCCGGCGACCTTCGTTTCCGAGTTCTCGCATGGCGGCGGGGTAGGATCGCAGCCCGTCGGTGACGATGGCATCGGCCTTGCCGTGGCGCTTCAAGGTCTTCTTCAGGAACCGCAACGCTGCGGATTTATCTCGCTTTTTGGTGACAAAGGATTCCAGAACCTCGCCTTCGTGATCAACGGCCCGCCAGAGATAATGCATCTCGCCGTTGATCTTCACGTAGACCTCATCGAGGTGCCACTTCCAGTGGCGGAAGCCGCGCATCCGGCTGACCCGCTGGCGCCGGATGTCCGCGGCGAACATCGGACCGAACCTGTTCCACCAGAGTCGAACCGTCTCATGGCAAATGTCGATCCCGCGCTCGAACAACAAATCTTCGACGTTCCGCAGGCTCAGCGGAAACCGAACGTACATCAGAACCACAAGCCGGATCACCTCCGGCGATGAGTGGAAATAACGGAATGGCGAGGCCGGTTTTCGAGGGCGAGGCATGGCCCCGCCCTACCCCACACGCTGCCGCATTGCCATCAGGTGCAGTTGCTTTGACAGAGCCCCTCGGTCAGTTCAACCCGGATTTCTTCCTCTCGCACCGGGTCCTGTCCGGGGAGCGACAGACGGGACCCGGCCGCCAGCCGGGCCAGGCGCGAGAGGTTGGGCTTGTAGATCATGGGCAGGCCTTTGGACATCGAGTGGATCGTCCATTCAACCTGCTGTCACGACCAGATTGACGGAAAGAGAACTTACCAAAAATCATCAACATATTGATATTACAATGTTTTTATCTTTCCCAAGAATCGGCCTTCCGCGGCGTCACGACCTGCGCGTGTCAAGCGAGAAATCGCCACAATCGTCCAGCCCGACCCCCAAAATGCTGTTTTTCAAAAACTGCAAAACGAACCCGAGAGGCATTTTGCGCCCGCGAGCGAGGTCGGATCTTGACGCCCGATTGGTCGTGATTGCATGCTGCAACGCATTGGAAGCCACCCGATGCCCCATGGGTGTCGGCGCGCGAAAGGAAGGTGTTTTCGAGGAGGCAGATGCGACCGCGACCTTGGCTTACGGTTGGCCGTCAGCGGGTCTGATCGGGCTCCGCGCGAGGGCCCGCGTGATCGGCCCCATCTTCTGGCCCCGCCCTGCCGTACCAGCCGTTGCCGGGCGCGAGCGACCGCACAGGCAGGGGCTGCGCGCGTGCGAACTCTGTCTCTGCGGCGGTTTCTCTCTCTCCGCCAGCAGGCCCCAGCCCGGCCGCTGCCGTTCAGGCGAGGCGCGTTATCCGCACGGCGCGAATGCCCGCGAACAACGGCGAAATTCCCCGGCTTTGAGGCAGTGGTTTGGGATTATCCCGTTCGTCCCGGGTGGTGCGTGGCGGAGATGTCAGTCTGATGCGAACTCGTCTCCGTTGGTCAGGCCTACCCTTCTCCGCACGATTTATCAGGCCATGAGATTCTGCCACTCGGCGAAGGCCGCCGAGCGTCTCCGTTTGTAGACTTCCCTGCTGACGAGATGGCGTTCCTGGGCAAAATGATTGTGAACCGAGGCGTGGACCGAAGCGAATTTCTGCAGCGTCTTCATCCGCCGGAAACGCTGCATCACCCGCTCCTTTCGGCGCAGGGGCAGGTGTGAATTTTCAACCCGGTTGTTAAGGTGGCGGCCGGCCTCCCGGCGACCTTCGTTTCCGAGTTCTCGCATGGCGGCGGGGTAGGATCGCAGCCCGTCGGTGACGATGGCATCGGCCTTGCCGTGGCGCTTCAAGGTCTTCTTCAGGAACCGCAACGCTGCGGATTTATCTCGCTTTTTGGTGACAAAGGATTCCAGAACCTCGCCTTCGTGATCAACGGCCCGCCAGGGTGCTGTCAGTCTAATGCGAACCGCTCTCCACTGGTCAGGCGCCCCCTCACCCGTCCGGCACTTCAACCCATTAAGCTCTGCCACTCGGCCCATGCGGCCGAGCGGCGAAGCTTGTAGGTCTGTCTGTCAACGAGGTGGCGCTCCTGAGAGAAATGGTTGTGGACCGAGGCGTGGACCGAACTGAACTTCTGCAGCGTCTTCATCCGTCGGAAGCGGAGCATGGCACGCTCCCTCCTGCGGACGGGCAGGTGGCTGCTCTCACAACGATTGTTCGCCCACCTCCCCAGCTCCTGCTTTTGCTCGCATCCGAGTTCGGTCATCGCCGCGCGGTATGACCGTAAACCGTCGGTGGTGATCGCCTCGGGCGAGCCGTGGCGCTTCAGCGCCTTCTTCATGAACCGCAGCGCAGCCGCCTTGTCGCGGGTCTTGGTAACGTAGCTTTCCAGGACTTCGCCTTCGTGATCGACGGCGCGCCAGAGGTACACCATCTCGCCGTTCACCTTCACGTACATCTCGTCGAGATGCCACCGCCAGTGCCGGAAGCCCCGCATCCGACTGACCCGTTGTCGCCGGATGTCCGCCGCAAACAGCGGCCCGAACCGGTTCCACCAGTGCCGCACGGTCTCGTGACAGACATCGATGCCGCGCTCGAACAAGAGGTCCTCTACGTTCCTCAGCGACAGCGGGAAACGCACATACATGAGCACCGCGAGACGGATGATCTCCGGGGACGAGTTGAAGTATTTGAACGGACTGGCGGGCTTGCGAGGACGGGGCATGGCCCCGCCCTACCAGTCAACACCCCGCACCGCCAAGCGGTGCAGTTGGTCTGACAGAGTCCGCCTCACTATTGCGGGCGCTTGGAAACAGTACGATCCACACCGCGCATGTAATCGCTCCGAGGCACAGCGGAAGCAGCAGGAGCGGGGTCCATGCCACCGCGCCCGATGCAGCATTGGGTGCAACAAAGGCGGCGAAGATCTTGCCGGAGGATGCCGAGCCGATGGCAGCGCCGAAGCCCGAAATCATCAGCACCAGCCAGCTCTGCGCTTGCGCCGCAAGATCCGGGGTGGCGCACCTGGCAATGAACATCGCGGCGACGACGATGAAATAGTCGCTGCAGATGCCGTGCATGATCACACTCAAATAAGCGGCGCCCAGCAGGCCATGAGCGGCAAGGATGAACAGCGCAAAGCGAACGCCCCACAGCCCCATTCCGAGCAGGAGCGACCACTTCATCCCGATCCGCGAGAGGGCAAAGGGAATGGTCACGATGAAGACGAGTTCGGACAATTGCCCCATCGCCAGCACCCCGGCGACATTCTTGATCCCCAGCGCCGCCAGGTAAGGCGATGCAAAGGTGTTGTAGATCCCAAGCGAGATCGATGTAAGCAGCGCGCAGAACATCAAGACCGCAAAGCCCCGGTTGCGGAACAGGACAAAGGCCCTGGCCCCCACCAGGTCGCCCAACGAAAAGTGGGAATCCACCGAAGGCGGCGGCCGCTTGGGCAAAGTCTGCGCGACCAGGGCAAGCGCAGTACTGCTCGCCGCGGCGAAATAGAATACCCCGGTCGAGGACGACAGCCCCAAGGCCCCGACGCAAATGCCGGCAAGGGCCCAGCCGAGCGGTCCGAACACGCGGATATAGGGAAATATTCGCTGGTGTTCGCCCAGTTCGACCAGCGCGATGGCGTTGACCATGCCAAGGGTCGGCTGGAAGAAGAGCATGTTGCAAAAGATCAGCACCAGGGTCAGCGTGAGATCGCCCCCCTGCAGCGCGGAAGGGATAGCAGTGATGATCGCCGCGCTGGCCAGGTGCAGAAGGCTCAACAGGTTGCGGGGAGCGAGGAAGCGGTCGCCTACCGCGCCCATGAACAGGGGCGAGACAATCGCCGCGATCGCGCTGAGGAAATAGGCCTGCCCGATCACCGAGGCCGCACCGTGGGTAGACAACACCAGGCCGAGCGTGGCGAACCACGATCCGAAGACCGCGAATTCGAGCAGCATCATCGCCACCAGCTTGGCGACCAGAGGCCGCGCGACCTTGCCGGTGGGTTGGGCGCCGGAACCGGCATCCACGATGGGCATCATTTCCCGCTCTCCCTTATGCGCTGCCCTGCTGCTCGGGCGATTGTCGCAATCGTGAACCCGGTCGAAGGCAATGGCGATGGGCCTTTCAGGCACCCTCAACCGGTGCTTTCGGCTACCCGCCCGGCCGCGCGGCCGGGGTAAACTGGGCGGTCAGGGCCGGGTCCGTATTGGCAACGCCCGCGAGGATCGCATCGATCCGGGCCATGACGTCGGGCGACAGGTCGATCTCGGCCGCCTTCACGTTCTCGGTCAGTTGTTCAGGGCGCGAGGCGCCGATCACGGCCGTCGCGACATTGGGATTCTTGAGCACCCAGGCGAGGGCCATCTGTGACATCGAAACGCCAAGGTCGGCCGCAACCGGCTTGAGGTTCTGGACGGCCTGCAACACCTCATCGGTCAGCCAACGAGAGATCATCTGCGCGCCGCCGCCGACGGTGTCGAGCGCACGCGAGCCTTCGGGCGCTGCCTGTCCCGGCAGGTACTTGCCCGAAAGCACGCCCTGCGCCATCGGCGACCAGACCATCTGGCTAATCCCCAATTCCTGCGAGGTCGGCACAACCTCCCCTTCGATCACGCGCCACAGCATCGAATATTGCGACTGGTTGGAGATTAGCGAGAAGCCCATCTGCCGGGCCAACGCCTGCCCCTCGCGCAGCGCCTCGGGCATCCACTCGCTCACGCCGATATAGAGCGCCTTGCCCTGCCGGACGATGTCGGCGAACGCCTGCATCGTTTCCTCTAGCGGCGTGAAACGATCGTAGCGGTGGGCCATGTACACATCGACATAGTCCATGCCGAGCCGGCTGAGACTGCCGTTGATGCTTTCCATGATGTGCTTGCGTGACAGGCCAACCTCGTTGGGGCCGCGCGGCGCCGGAACGGCCGGGTAGAAGCACTTGGACATGACCACCAGCGACGAGCGCCGCTGACCCTTCAGCGCGGCGCCAAGGCATTCCTCGGCCGCGCCGTTGGCATAGGTGTCAGCCGTGTCGAAGCTCGTGATGCCGAGATCGAGCGCCGCGCCGATGCAGCGCTCAGCGACCTGGCGATCCCGCTCCGCGCCCTGCGTGAGCCAGTTTCCGAAGGTCAGGGCCGAAACCATGAGACCAGAGCGACCAATGAAGCGATGTTCCATGACGGATCGTATATACGATTATAGACAATCGTGGCAATACAGTTTCCCAGCGCCCGGACGAGCAGGCAATCCGCCGGCCGGGAAGCGCCCGCAACCTACGCTTGTGCCTCCATATTGACGGACTTGCTTCAGGCTGCCACCCGAATCACATGGGCAACGAAACAGTCTATGAATCACTGCGGACGGCGATCGCGTCGGGGGAATTGCAGCCGAATATGCGCCTGGTCGAATCCGACCTAATGGCGCAGTATGGCGCCTCACGCCCGGCGGTCCGCAATGCGCTCCTGCGTCTCGAGACAGAAGGACTGGTTGAGCAGCCCAAGAACACCAGCGCGCGGGTCCGCATGGTTGGTCCCGACGAAGCCATCGAAATCTATCAGGCCCGTTCACTGCTGGAGAGCCATGCGGCAAGCTTGGCCGCGACCCGGGCGACGCCCGAACAGCTTGCCGAGTTGGAAGCGCTCATCGAACGCGCCGAAGCGGGGTCGCCGACGGAAACCCTGAGTTCCGAGACGCAGTTCCACCAGAAGATCCTGGAAATCGCCGGCGATGGCACGATCAAGCGCCTTTGCGGCAGCCTGCACGGCCATCTCCTGCGCTATCACCACTATACAAAGCTGGTGCAGGATTGGTCGGCCCATTCGCCCTGCGAACACCGGGAGATTCTCGAGGCACTGCGCGCCAGCGACGCGGCAGCTGCGGCTCGGGCCATGCGCAAACACCTTGATCGACTGACGGAAATCCTCAGGCAAGCCCTGACAAAACGCGATCATTGACACGATTATATATAATCTTGTAACAGGATTCTGCTTCATACGAGAGTATCCTGCCATGTCGCACGCCGCCAACCCGATTCTCGAATTGCCCTTCGGCACTCTGCCGGACCCTGATGCGTACATCCAGGCGGCCATGGCCTGGCACTTCGATCCCGAAACCGGCTCGCCGTTCTGGCTTGAGCGGGCCAAGACCCTGGACTTCGATCCGCGCGCCGACGTGAAGTCGCACGCCGACCTCGCGCTGTTCCCCAACGTCACCGACGAAATCCGCGACGTTCCCGCCGCCTCGTTCATCCCCAAGGGCTACGGCTCCAAATCGCAAGTGCTCGCGATCATCGAAAGCGGCGGCACCACTGGCGCGCCCAAGGCGCTGCCGCTGATGGCTGACTTCGCCCAGTTGATGGTGGACCGCGACGTTTATATCTTCGAGCACTACGGCCTGACTCACGAGAAGAACTGGCTGCTGTTCTCGCCCAGCGGCCCGCATGGCGCACTCGAGCAGGCTCGCCGCGGCGCCCGCGCCTACGGCGTTCTTCCCTTCGCGATCGACATGGACCCGCGCTGGGTGAAGAAGGAAATCGGCGCCGGCAAGCAGGCCGAGGCCGACGCCTATGCCGAACATCTGCTGGATCAGGCGCTCTTCATCATGCGGGGTCAGAACATCGGCTATATCCGCCTTACCCCGCCGATCCTCTCGCGCATCTGCCGCCATGACGAATGGGTCGACCTGATCCGCGAGAACGTGTCCTACATCCACTGGGGTGGCGCCTCGATGGACGCCGACACCCGCCACTTCTACATGGACGAGATGTTCCCGGGCATGACGCTGGCCGGCTCCTACGGGACAACCATGGCCCTGGGTTCCGGCGGCGCACAGCGCTTCGGCGCAGAGGACGCGAACGAGACGATCTTCGACCCGACCCTATCTCCCTACACCACCTTCGAAGTGCGCGACGCCAACACCGGCGAGCGCGTGGAATATGGCCAGCGCGGCCAACTCGTGGTCAACCACGTCAGCAAGGCCCTGCTGCTCCCCAACAATGCCGAGCGCGATGCCGTGACCCGGATCGCGCCGGTCAATCCCAACCAGATCGGTGATTCCATCGCCGACATTGCCCCGCTGGTCGAATTCAAGGGCCAGAAGGTGATCGAGGGGGTGTACTGAGATGTCCGACGTTCTCGACGAACTGTTCCAAATCGACGCCCTCGGCCCGTCCGGCGCCTATCGTTCGCGCAACCGGATGACCGTGACCGAGGTCGGCGGCAAGCCCGTGGCCGAACTCAGCCTCGCTCCCGCCCCCTACGTTTCGCGCGCCATGTCCGCCTTGCGCAAGGCAGACACAATGGACCGCGAGGCTCGCCTTGCCGCCATCGCCCGGGCGGGCGAGGCTTTCCAGAACGGCACTATCGCCGGGCTCTCGCCCGACGAATACCACCGCATGGTCTCGCGCATTTCCGGTCTCGGCATTGCCGAAGTACGCTCCGCCGCGGGCAAGATCGCGGCCTATTCCCAGCAAGCGTGGGACCGCGCGCAGTTCGCCCGTCCGCTGGGCGTGGTGCCGACCACCGACCATCCGTCCGTCGGCAAGGGCGTGGGCCTGTGGGTCCGGCGCGGTGACGTGTTCGGGGTCCATGCCGCAGGCAATCACCCCGCGATCCACGGGGGCTGGCTCGAAGCGCTTGCGCTCGGTTACCGCGTGGCCGTGCGCCCCTCACGCCGCGAGCCGCTCACCCCGCACCGGCTGGTCACCGCCCTGCACGAGGCCGGGTTCGGCCATGATCATGTCATCTTCCTGCCGACCGACTATGCGGCGGCCGACGAGATGATCCACGCCTCCGACCTCGCCATGGTCTACGGCGGCGCCGACGTGATCGCCAAGTACAGCGGCACCCGCCTGCTTCCGCAGGGACCGGGCCGCTCCAAGATCCTGATCGCCGGCGAGCACGACTGGCGCGACTATGTCGATCTCGTTGTCGAATCCGCCAGCCGCGGCGGCGGCACTGGCTGCACCAATGTCACCACGATCCTGGTCGAGGGCGACCGCTCCGTCGCGGCCGACTTCGCCCGCGCCGTGGCGGACAAGCTGGCCCTGATCCCCTCGCTCCGCCCGGAAGACGAGTGCGCCGTCCTGCCGGTCCAGCCGATCGAGGAAGCGCGGCGGATCGAAAGCTACCTGCTCGAAACTGCGCAGGGCACCGAGGCCATGCTCGGTGGTGAGGGGATCGTAGACGACCTGGGTGACGGCAGCGCGGTGATGCGCCCGGCCGTGCATGTGCTCGACAGCGCAGCCGACGTGCAGACGAAGGGCATCGAACTGGCCTTCCCCTGCCTGTGGTTCGCGCCGTGGTCGCCGGAAGATGGCCTCGCTCCGCTCAAATCCACTCTCAACCTGGTGCTGATCGGGGCTGAGGACGGGTTGATCGAGGCAGGCTTGGAAGACGGTTCGATCCGCAACGTCTATGCTGGCGCCGTGCGCTCCTATTTCAGCGCACCCAACATGCCGCACGACGGCTATCTCGCCGACTTCCTGATGAAGTCAAAGGGGTATGTCCGGGTGCCGGATGCCCTCCCCCCGGCGCCCTGATCAGCGCATGTGGGCAGCCGACAAGGAACAGGCGGCGATGAACGCTGACGGGGCAAAGGCTGAGCGGTACCTCGTTGGGTGCTGGACCTTCACCGATCCGGACCGCGCGCTGGCGACCCCGGCCTGCCGGCTCGACGTTGCCGCGCAGGCCACGATCGGCGCGCATGCGGATCACGCCACCGCGGTCTATTACGGCGCGGTGGAGCCCGGCGGGCGCAGCATCCTGCTGCTCCACAACGATCTCCACCGCTCGTCCATGTCCCGCCAGCGTTTCGACGAGAACGGCAAATTGGTCGAGCTGGGCCGCTGGTCGAGCGGCGGCGATGGCGGCAGCTACATCGCCTTCGACCGGACCGGCGCCTACTTTGCTGTCGCCAACGCGCGGGGACGACGCTGGACGGTCTTTCGCAACGGCGATACGCCCGAAATCATCGCCCAGCTTACTCATGAGGGCAAAGGCCCGCATCCGCGTCAGGCCCACTCGCACCCGCATTGCATCGTCTTCTCACCCGACAATTGTTGGCTCTATGCCGCCGACATGGGCGCCGATGCCGTGCTTGCCTTTCCTTTCGATGCGGCCAGTGGGCAGGTCGGCGAGAAGCGCCTCGTCTATCGCGCTGCGCCTGGACTCGGCCCACGCCACATCCTGTTTCACCGCGGCCTCGCCTATCTCCTCTGCGAACTCGGTAACCGGCTGATCGTGCTCAGGCCGGGCGCGGACGGGATGCTGCAGGAACTGCAGGGGGTGGATACGCTGCCCGATGGTTTCACCGGTGATTCCCACACGGCCCATCTTGCGGTCGGGCCGGGTGACGATCTGATCCTCGTCTCGAACCGAGGGCACGATTCCATCGTCGGCTTCGCCCTCGGCGCAGACGGATTGGTGGTGCGCTGCGAGTGGACCGCGAGCGGAGGCAAGTGGCCGTGGTTTTTCCTCGTCACTGCCACCGGCGGTTTGCTGGTCGCCAATACCCTGTCCGACACGATCACGCAGTTCGCGCGGGATGTCGGCGGGAAATTCATCCAAACCGGGAGCGTCGCGGCCGAACGGCCAGCCTTTATCGCCCAGTTCTGACCCGCACGAAAGTCCTGGAGAGGAAAGGGGCGCAGGAGGCAAGGCCTCGCGCTCCCCTCAATGGCCGGATCGGTGGGCGATGCGGGCCGTTTCACCGCCCCCTCGCCCGCCCCGACGCTTACTTCGCCGCTTCGCCCGCTTCCTTGCCGGCGACGCCGTAAGTGATCGCGGCGTTGCGGGTCTTCTGGAAGTCCTCGAGGCTGAGGCCCTTCATCGCGGCGTAGATGTGGATGTTGCCCACGCCGGTGACCGCGCCGAGCTTTTCCAGCTGGAAGAAGATCACGCCGTAGCGGATCATCCCGATCCAGTCGCGGCGGCGGATCAGGGCGCGTTCCTCATCGGTCAGGTCGGCGGCGGCCAGCGTGCCTTCCTCGTCCTCGCGGAAGCGGGTGCGGACTTCCGGCTCGATCAGCGAGTGGAGGAAGTGGTTGATCCGGTAGCCCTTGACCGAGCGCTCGATCGTGAAGGGATAGGTGCCCTCCAGCTTCTCGACCCCGGTGAGCTGGTGGTTCATCCGCGCGATGAACTCGGCGTCGGTTTCCTCGCCCGCGCGGTCGGCGCCTTCCTCGAGGATCATCGAGACGATCGGGGTCATCGAGGGCAGGAAATAGGTCTTGTGAGTGCAGGTGACCTCGCTGGCCAGCGCACCGCGCATCATCAGCCACATCACGATTTCGGAGCCTTCCATCCCGCCGCGCTCGGCCAGTTCGGCCAGCGTGATGTCGAGCAGGCCCTCGGGGTCCTTCTCCAGACGGTCCATGAATTCCATGTCCCACGGCGTGTTGTTAAAGCCGCAGCGCTCGCCATGCACCTGGTGCGAAAGGCCGCCGGTGCCGACGATCGCCACCTTGATGTCTTCGGGGTAGGACAGGATCGCGCGGCGCAGCGAACGGCCGAACTTCCAGAAGCGGCGCGGGCTCGGGATCGGGAATTGCAGCACGCCGCACTGGATCGGCAGGAGCTTGGCCGCCCAGCCCTGCTTGTCATGGTCGAGCACGACCGACAGCGGCGAGAAGGCGCCGTGATCGAGGTCCTTGCCCTGGAAGTAGGACAGGTCGAACTCGTCAGCGACCAGCCCGGTTGCGATGTGCTGGGCGAGCTTGGGATCGCCCTCGATCCGCGGCAGGTCGCGCGGGCCGCCGCCCTCGTCGGCCGGGCCGTAGCTTTCGCCGATGCCGAGGGCGAAGTGCGAGTAGTGATCGGCGAAGAAGGCCGTCATGTGGTCGTTGTAGATGTATAGCAGCACGTCCGGCTGCTTCTCGCGCAGCCACGCCTTGACCGGCTCATAGCCCTCGAAGATCGGCGCCCAGACCGGATCCTGCTGCTTGCCCGCGTCCTTGGCAAAGGCGATGGTGGGCGTATGCGAAGTGGCGATCCCGCCAACGATGGTAGCCAATGACTTTCTCCTGAAAATTCCTGCCCACGCCGCCCGGCGGCGCAGGCCATGGCGATTCAACCGATTCCCATCAGCCGCTTGTTGAGATCGCGGTCTGCCCCGCCGACGGCGAAGTCGTCGAATGCGTGTTCGGTGACGCGGATGATGTGGCGGTCGATGAACGGCGCGCCCTCGGCCGCGCCCTGCTCGGGATGCTTAAGCGCGCACTCCCATTCGAGCACGGCCCAGCCGGGGAAGTCGTACTGTGCCATTTTCGAGAAGATCGCGGCAAAGTCGACTTGGCCATCACCGAGGCTGCGGAACCGGCCGGGGCGATCCACCCACGACTGGTAGCCGCCATAGACTCCCATCCGGCCATTGGGGCGGAACTCGGCGTCCTTGACGTGGAAGCACTTGATCCGCTCGTGGTAGATGTCGAGGTAGGCGAGGTAATCGAGCTGTTGCAGCACGAAGTGGCTGGGATCGTACAGGATGTTTGCGCGCGGGTGGTTGCCGAGCCGCTCGAGGAACATCTCGAAGGTCGCCCCGTCGTGGAGGTCCTCGCCGGGATGGATCTCGTAGGCGGCATCGACCCCGTTGTCCTCGAACACGTCGAGGATCGGCTTCCAGCGCCGGGCCAGTTCATCGAAGGCGTCTTCGACCAGACCTGCCGGACGCGCCGGCCACGGATAGAAGTAGGGCCAGGCGAGCGCGCCGGAGAAAGTCGCGTGAGCGGTCAGGCCGAGGTTGCGGCTGGCCCGGGCGGCGAGCTTGACCTGTTCGGTCGCCCACTCCTGCCGCGCCTTCGGGTTGCCCCGGACATGCGGCGCGGCGAAAGCGTCGAACTGGGCGTCGAAGGCCGGGTGAACCGCGACCAGCTGGCCCTGGAGGTGGGTTGAAAGCTCGGTCACGGCGAGGCCCTTCTCGGCCAGCATCCCGGTGATCTCGTCGCAATAGGTCTGACTGGCCGCGGCCTTTTCCAGATCGAACAGGCGCGCATCCCAGCTCGGGATTTGGATGCCCTTGTAGCCGAGCGAGGTGACCCAGTCGGCAATGGTATCGAGGCTGTTGAACGGAGCGCCATCGCCCGCGAACTGGGCGAGGAAGATGGCGGGGCCCTTGATGGTCTTCATGATTGTCTCTCCCTCAGACGGTCAGCTTGACCCAGCCAGCCTTGCCATCGTTGGCGTCGCGGCTGGCAGCGACGGCGGTGGCGATGAAGGCCATGCCGCGCAGGGCGGTGTCGATCCCCGGCAGCAGCGGGGCCTGCTCGCCCCGCAGCACGGCGGCGAAATCGCGGTAGATGTTGGCGAAAGCCTCGAGATAGCCCTCGGGGTGCCCGGTCGGTGTACGGGTACGCGAGGCAGCGTCAGGGCCAAGCTGCGACCCGCCGGCGTGGACGATTTCGGTGCGTCCATCGAGCGTGTTGATCGTCAGGGTGTTGGGCACTTCCTGCTTCCAGATCAGCCCGGCCTTATCGCCATAGACCCGGATACGCAGCCCGTTCATCTCGCCCACTTCGATCTGGCTGGCGAGCAGCACGCCCCTCGCCCCGTTCTCGAAGCGCAGCAGAACCGAGCAGTCATCATCGACCAGCCTTCCGGGCACCACCGCGCCAAGATCGGCGAGCAGCTGAGTGACCTGCAGGCCGGTGACGAACTCGGCCAACTGGAAGGCATGGGTGCCGATATCGCCAATGCAGCCGCCCGGCCCTGAGCGCGCCGGATCGGTGCGCCATTCGGCCTGCTTGCCCGAGGCCTCCCCGGCCAGCCAGCCTTGCGGGTACTCGACCACGACCTTGCGCACCGTGCCCAGCGCGCCCGCAGCGATCCGCGCCCGCGCCTCGCGCACCAGCGGGTAGCCAGAATAGGTGTGGGTCAGGCCATAAGGCAGGCCCGCGGCGGCCACATGCCCGGCCAGTTCCTGCGCCTCGGCATAGGTCGAGGTGGCCGGCTTGTCGCTCAGCACCGGCAGGCCCGCCGCCAGCGCCGCGCGCGCGGCGGGCAAATGGTGGTAATTGGGGCTGACGATCGCGACGAAGTCGATCCCGTCGCCCCGCGCCTTCTCACCCGCGAACATCGCCTCCATCGAGGGGTAGGCCCGCTCCGGATCGATCCGGTAGGTCTCCGCCGCCGCCCGGCTGCGCCCGGCATCGCTCGAAAAAGCCCCGGCGACCAGCTCGATCTCCCGGTCCATTTCCGCCGCGATCCGGTGGATCGGGCCGATGAATGCCCCCGGACCGCCCCCGATCATCCCCATGCGCAAACGGCGTGACATTACTCGCTCTCCCCAGTCTCGTTGTCTGATTGCCCCAATTCGACGAGCGCAATGAACGCAGGATCGGGAACGGGGGCTTGGGCGAGCCATGTCAGGTTGCCGGTGTCGGGGCAAACTGCATAGCTATGGACAAGATGTGCAGGCCGATCAGCGACCAGCATGAACCGGCCAGAGGGTGCAAATGTGAAGCTGCGCGCGGCCAGCCCCGGATGGATCGAGGGCGCCAGCGGCACGGCGCCGGCCGGCTGCAGCGCACCGGCCGCGTCGACGCGGAACCAGGCCAGTGTGTCCTCGCCGCGGTTATTGACATACACATGGCCGCCGGCCGGATGGACCCGCACCTCGGCCGGCTCGTTCGGGCCGTGATAGGCTGGTGACACGGTCGAGACCCGCTCCAGCACAGTCAGATCGCCGCTGGCGGGATCGAGCCGCAAGGCAGCAAGTTCCGAGGAGAACTCGCAGGTCGCATAGGCCAGACCGCTCACCGGATCGAAGGCAATGTGGCGTGGCCCCACTTCCTCGGCCATCTGGAGCACCGATGCGCCTTCAAGGCTTGAGCCAACCAGCCGGAACACGACGATCCGGTCCGTCCCCTTGTCGCAGACGATCACGAATTGACCCGAGGGATCGATCACCGCGCAATGGGCATGGGGATTGGACTGCGCATGGCCGCCATTCTGCGGCGAGAAGTTCGGGTCCTTGCCGTGCCCTTCGAAGATATGGATATCCTCGATCGCGCCGACCCGGCCGTCGTCTTCCACTGCGAACAGCACCGCAGTGGAATCGTCATAGACATAATCGACTGCCCAACTGCCGTCCGGCCTGCGATAGACCTTCTCGACATGCTGGAAATCGCCGTGATTGGCACTTACCAGCAGGCGCTTCTCCGCGCTGTAGTCGAGAAAGGTTGGGCGCGGCCCCGGCGCGATCTGCGCATTGCGCCAGGTCAGCTCCCCGCTCACCGGATCAACCGACAGGGCATGGACCGCCGCCGGCTTGTCGACCGGCCCGCGCCCATCGGTCTTGCGCTCGTCGACCGCATAGAGCGTGCCGGTATCGGCGGCATGGACGAGATAGCCGGCATCCTTGGGCTCAGGCGCATGGTTGAGCGCGGTGAGACCGCGTCCGTCGTCCGAAACCGCAAGCCCGTAGATCCCGCCGCCCTTCGTTCCGGGCGCAACACCATAGGTTCCGACATAGGCAACCAGTCGGGACATCAGTTGACCTCGGCGGGCGCTGCGATGCCGAGCAGACGGCGCAGCATCTCGTGATGACGGCGAACCTGGTCGACCTCGTCCATCATCTCGGCGCGGGTACGATCCTGGAAGTAGCGCTGCCCTTCGTATTCGGTGTTGATGTATCCCTCGTAGCCACCATCAGACAGGGCCTTCAGCGCGCCTTCGTAGTCGATCGCGATGTCCTGGTACTGGCCGGGATGGCCGGGAATCTCGGACATGTAGTTGAACTTGCCGTGGCACGAGACGACATGGCCAGCGAGCTGGCGCATCGTGTCGAGCCCGGTGTTGGACTGCATGATCGCTTCGGCCACGACGATATAGTCCAGTTCCGAAGGATCCGGCACGCGCGCCCGGGCAAAGTCGCGCAGGGCCGCGAAAGGCTCCGCCAGAACCGCGGTGCTGTCACCCGAAGTAAGGTAGCGCTTGAACTCGGAGCGCAGGTTTCCGGCTGTCTCGGTAGCCACCGAGGCAAGGTCGAACGGCCCCTCGCCCTTGCGCAGCAGCGCCGACAACTCCACCGCTGCCACGCTTGCCTCCGGCTTGGCCCCGCGCCGCTCATACTGAGCCAGCAGAACCTCCGAGGGACGGAACCCGAAGATCCCGAAATCGGGAACGATGCCAAGGCGGTCCGTGCCGTTGCGCTCCGCGAACTCGATGATCTCCGTCACCTGCTGACCTTCCAGGCGCATCGGCTGATGCACTTCCTTGCCCAGCCGCAGGTCGAGCCGTTCCGCCTCCGGCAGCGCCTTGATCATGACCTCGACCGGGCAAGTCGACAGCACGCGCACATTGCTGAACCCGAGCCGCTTGGCGAGCCGCATGTCGCGCATCAGCCGCTCGGCCACCTCGTCATAGGACATGACGTGGTCGCGGAACTGGAGGACGTCGAACGAGACGTCCATCGTCACAGGAACGGTGCCGTACTGCTCCATCCAGCTATGCCACCGGCGCACGAAGTCCTCGCCCGGGTCGGGGTAGCGCAGGGACATCTCATCGACGATCTCGATGCCGTCGGCACCGGGGAGGTTCTGCGACACCTCGCGGATCTGGTCCTCGAGGGTCAGTTCCTTGAAGAAGTGCGACTGCTGGTAGCTGTAGAAGGAAACGCCGATCTTCATGGCTCAGGCCTCCACGCTGTCGTTGAGTTCGAGATGATAGGTGATGACCTGGGGGGTCTTGTCCGAGCCCGCCCCGGTGCCGGTCTTGGGCGGCGCTTTTACCCATTCCTCGTCGGTCGGCAGGTAGCCGTAAGCGGCGATCACGCATTGCTGGAACCTGATCTCGTGCGCCCCGGGGGCCAGCCCGCCGGGCCTTGCGACATGCAGGATCGCCTCGTCGTCGTAGTCCCAGTGTTCCCAGACGCAGCCCTTGATCTCGTCGAACGAACGCGGCGGCTTGCCGTTGACCTCGAAGGTCTGGACCTCGCGCGGGTAATCCACCCCGTCGACCGTCAGGTAGTAGCCGGTGTGCAACGAAAGGAACACGCCGCGATAGTTGGCGATGCGCACCGCCAGCGAAAAGCCGACCACCTCGCCATCGACCACATCGTTGCGGAGGCTGTCGGAACGGATCAGGTAATTGTCGAACATCGGTTTCGTCCAATCAAAGTGCGGTTCGGGTCGCGGTAGATTGCTCCTCGCCCGGCGGGAACAGTAAGGTCCAGATGACGCTCGTCAGCAGGGCCAGGCCCATCGGCAACAGCCAGAGCGGCGTCCATCCCGCGACGCCGTGGGCCGGGTCTCCGGCCACGAAAGCGCCGTAGATCGAGCCGGAGAGCGCCGAGCCGATGGCAGCGCCGAAGCCCGAGATCATCAGGATCAGCCAGCCTTGCGCCTGGGCCGCCAGTTCCGGGGTCGCGAGGCGGGCTATGAACATGGCGGCGATCACGATGAAATAGTCGTTGCAGATGCCGTGCAGGGCCACGCCCACCACCGCCATCGCAGGCATACCTTGAGCCGCCAGGATAAACAGGGCAAAACGCACCCCCCACATACCCATCCCCAATAGCAGCGCGCGCTTCATGCCGATCCGGACGAGAACCCATGGGATCGTCACGATGAAGGCCACTTCCGAGATCTGCCCGAGCGCCAGGACCCCGGCGACATTCGAGATCCCGAGGGCCGCGATATACGGCGAGGCAAAGGTGTTGTAGAAGCCGAGCGAGATCGACGTGAGCAAGGTGCAGGCCATCAGCACCGCGAAGCGGCGGTCGCGGAACAGAACCAGCGCCCTGACCCCGACGAGATCACCGAGCGAGATATGCGCCCCGGCAGAAGGCGGCGGGCTGTAAGGCAGGGTCAGCGAATATACCGCCAAAAGCGCCGCGCTGCCCGCAGCAATGTAGAACACCCCGGTCGAGGCGGAGAGGCCCAGCCCGCCGACGCAGAGGCCGGCGACGACCCAGCCCAGCGGCCCGAATACCCGGACATAGGGAAACAGCCGCTGGTGGCGGTCAAGCTGGGTCAGCGCGATCGAATTGACGAGACCGAGCGTCGGCTGGAAAAACGTCATGTGCAGGAAGATCAGGCCAAGAGTCAGGCCGAACTCGCCCGCTTGCAGCGCGGCCGGAACGGCCCCGATCGCCACGGCGCCCACCGCGTGAAGCAGGGCCATCAGGTTGCGCGGTGCAAGGTAGCGATCACCGATAGCGCCCATGAACAGGGGCGAGACAATCGCCGCCACCGCACTCAGCAGATAGGCCTTGCCGATGATGCTCTCGCCGCCGTGGGTCGCCAGGACCAGGCCGAGGGTCGCGAACCACGAGCCGAAGACGATGAATTCAACGAGCATCATCGCGCTCAGCCGCACGGCCATCAACCGCTCGCCGCCCGTCATCGGACCTTCCGACAGCTCCGCAGCCTTGACGATAATGTCCATTCGCGCTCTCCCCGCGGCCCGGCTCAGAGTTCCCCAGCCAACAGCTTCCTCGCCGCATACTCGCTGGCCCGGATGGTCAGCGCCATCAGGGTCAAGGTCGTGCCCGTGCACCCGCTGGTCGGGAAACTGCTGGCGTCAGTCACGAACACGTTGGGCGCATCCCAGCACTGGTTCCACTCGTTGAGCACCGACGTCGCCGGATCGTTGCCCATTCGCGCGCCCCCGCTTTCATGAATGGCGGCACCGAGCGACATGCTGCTCCGGAAGTTGAGCCGGAACAGCAGGCGGCTGAACCAGTCTGCGTCGGGGAAGGCGCCTCGTCCTTCTTCCTGGAAGCTTTGCGAAGAGCCGGCGAATTCGATGTCCAGGCCAGCGTTCAAGGCCATTTCGCGGATACTACGCTCCTGCTCGCGCAGCATGGCCAGTTCGTTGCCACCCATGGCAACGCTGAGATGAGGAATGGGAACACCCCACCGATCCTTGCGACGGGGATTCAGGGTAATGCGATTGTCGGCCTGGGGCAGCATTTCACCAAAGCCCATGAAGGCATAACGCGCCGGCTTGCCCTCCGGCACGTAGAGCCGCCCGACGGTGCCCTGGAACCCGAACCCGCGAATGAACTCGGGGTTTGTGCGGGCCGTCAGGTTGGAGAAGCGCGGAATATAGATTCCGCCCGATGCCCCATAGAACGGATCGGGCGGCAAGGGATCGGCCACTTCGCTACCGGTGCGCCCCGGCACGGTGCCCATGATCAGGTTGGGCACCTGATCCATGAAATAGCGGCCGAGATTCCCCGAACTGTTGCCCAGTCCAGCCGGATGCTTTCCCCCGGCCGAGTTGAGCAACAGACGAACGGATTCGATCGCCGAGGCGCAGACCATGACCACGCGGGCCGGTACGACCTCCACCTCGCCGCTGGTACGATCGACGAATTCGACGCCGGTGGCCCGGCCGGTTGCGGGATCGGTCTCGATCCGGCGCACCACCGAGTCAGACCGTATCGTCAGGCGGCCGGTTTCGAGGGCATCCAGAATAGGCTGAGGCACGCGCTTGATGTTGGGCGGCATGTACCGCCACGACGTAGGCTTGCGATCCGACCACCGCTGCGTGGTCCTTGCCTTGAAGTCCTGTTCGGCCGCGGTGAGCAGCGATGGGCCAGCAAAGTTGCCATCCGGCAGGTTGGAAATGCCCTCGGGGCAGCCGCGCACAGCCAGAACCTGCTCGGCCTTGCTGTAATAGGGGGCAAGGTCGGCATAGGAAATCGGCCAGTCCTGACCGTAACCATCCCGACTGGCAGCCTTGAAATCGAAATCCGACCAGCGCATCAGCACGCGGCCGAAGGTGTGGAGCCGCCCGCCCAGCTGTTTGCCACGGATCCACAGGAACGGCTTGCCGCGCGCGGTCGAGTAAGGGTGCTCGCTGTCTTTCACGAAAAGATGGCGCTGTTGCGCCCCGTAAAAGGCCACGCGCGATTGGAGCGGCTGCCCCGTTACGGCTGCCTTGGCACGGGCCCAGAGCTGGATGCCCTTCTCCTTCGGCCCCGCAAAATTCGTCGGGAAGTCGTCAGGCGTGATGTTCCGACCGGCTTCCAGCAGCAGGACTTCCAGCCCCCGCTCGGTCAGTTCTTTGGCGGCAAAGCTGCCCGCAGCCCCTGAGCCGACCACGATGATGTCATATTGCTTCGTCATGAGCTCAATCACACTGCCTGCCCAGGTCATTCAGCGAGAACCGCCGCCAATGCCGGGATATCCCGAAGAAAAATGGCGCTCGCGACAACAGGGCCGCGAGCGCCATTCATTTTGCTCGCTAGTCCTACAATCAGAACTTCACGCCGGCCCTCACACCATACTGCGAGGGTTCGGACAGGGTGAAGCCGCCCAGTTCGACCACGCCGAGGCGACGCTTGTTCTCGAGGTTGCGACCAAAGGCCTGAATATAGTAGGCGTCACCCGGCGCAAAATAACCAAGCGAGACCTCGGTGCGAGTGTATTCCTTCTGATTATAGCGAACGATCGCGCCGCCCGAAGGAATATAGTCGGTGACCTTGTACGAGCTCGAGTACTTGACCGCGACGTTGCCCGAGATCCGCGCACCGCTTGCAAGCGGGATGTCCTGGTTCAGGGCGACGCGGGCCGAGAACTTCGGTGACACGTCAAGCGGCTGGTCGACAAAGTCGGTGGTGGTATTCCCCGTCAGGGCGCCCGGGAAGAAATGCCCATACTTAGTGTCGAGCACAGCCACGGAATAGCTGATCCGGGTGTTGCGAGCCGGCTTGATCCAGCCTTCGAGTTCGGCGCCCGTGACCTTGGCCGGGGCATTGAAGGTGGTCGCACCGCCGAACGGAGAAACAGCGCTGACCTGATG
The DNA here is from genome assembly GCF_014230315.1 of Novosphingobium flavum. Lineage (GTDB taxonomy): Bacteria > Pseudomonadota > Alphaproteobacteria > Sphingomonadales > Sphingomonadaceae > Novosphingobium > Novosphingobium flavum. Next base: position 75,476 of record NZ_JACLAW010000011.1, read on the forward strand.
ATTCTTGTAGTCATAATGGAACAGGTTGAGCGAGAAATACAGCCTGCCATCCAGCACGGTGCCCTTAACCCCCGCCTCGTAGTCGGTGATCAGTTCCGGCTGGTAGACGATCGGGTTCGCCGCTGTGGCGACGCCGTCGTTGAAACCGCCAGCCTTGTAACCGGTTTCGACCTTGGCATAAGCGATCACATCACGCGAGAGATCGCCTTCGATCTGCGCCTTCCAGGTCAGCTTGCTCGCAGGAGCGCCGCCGCCCGGATAGTAGGCGATGCTGTTGATCGGCTGGCCAACGAAAAGCGACGTGTTGTTGGTGGCGGGCAGTTGGTTGAGGGGCAACTGAGGCGCGCCGTAGAAAAACGCGGGAGCCTTGCCAATCCGCTCCTTGGTATCATGCGTCCAGCGCAGGCCACCCGTCAGGCGCAGATTGTTGGTCAACGAATAGGTCGCGTTGCCGAACCCGGCATAGGTGGTCGCCCGGACGTACTGATCGTAGGCAAACAGCGCGTTGAAGAAACAACACAGGTTCAGATAGTCCTGGTAAGTCTCATACTCGTGGAAGTAATACGCACCAGCAACCCACTGGAACGGCCCGCCCGCATTCGACGAGAGACGCACTTCCTGAGTGGTCTGGTCATGACGGTGAAGGCTATATGCGCGGTCCGACTGGCTGGTCAGAGTTGCATCGTTCTTGGTGTTGAGCACGTCGAGCTTCGACTTGCGATAGGACCCGACGTAAGTCAGCTTGGCGAAGCCCAGGTCGGAGTTGAGTTCGCCCGAGATCCCGCCGGCCTCGAGGAAATAGTGATTGTCGATCCCCGGCAGGGCATACCGCAGCGAGTGATCATCGTTTTGGGCGACAGCGCGCGAGGCGGCGATGAACGCCGGGCCGGCTTCATCCTGCTTGGCATAATCGGCAGTGAGCACGAAATCGGTTGAAGCGCCAAGATTGAACTTGAGACTGCCGCGCAGGCCGAAGTTATTCTGGTCGTCGAGCGCGCGGGTGCCGTCACGGGTCTTGGTGTAGCCGTCATGACGGTTGAATGTTCCCGCCAAGCGCAATGCCACGTTTTCCGAAAGCGGTGCGTTGATCGCACCGTTCAGGCGGACGGTATTCCAGTTGCCGTATTCGGCCGAGAAATTGCCTTCGAACCGGTCCGTCGGCTGAACCGAGATGACGTTGACCACACCGGCAGTCGCGTTTCGACCATAGAGCGTGCCCTGTGGCCCGCGCAGAACCTCGACGCGGTCGACGTCGAACATGGCCAGCTGCTGCTCGGCGGGACGGGCGATGTAGACGCCATTGACGTTGAACGCGGTTGCCGGGTCACCCTTGGGCAGGAAGTCTGCGCTCGAAACGCCGCGGATGGCAAAGCCCGCGACCGAGTTCTCGACGTTGGGCAGAACGTTGGTCAGGTCCTTGGCCTGCGTAACGCCCTGCGAGGTGAGCTGCGCCCCGGAAACGGCGGAAATCGCGACCGGCGCCTTGCTCAGGGAGTCGTTGCGGCGCAGCGCAGTCACGACGATCTCGTCGGCCGAGGCCGGGCCGGCCCCTTCGGCCTGACCGGTCGTCGCCTGCGCCATCACCGGCGCGGTCTGTAGCAACGCAATGCCGACGGCGATCACGGATGCGCCAAAGCGGAAAGCCTTCATACAATCCTCCCATTTTTCCCGGCCTGGCAGCCGGCGATCGTCGCACGCCCTGAACATGGCTCTCATGTGCGACAGAGATGACTTAAACGTTTTTACGTTTGGATTTGCAATAGCATTATTGTTCGCTTTTTAAACCGTATTGCGCTCAATAGCTCATTTGAGCGTGCCGCAGCGCAGCATTATGACGTACATGCGCCACAAACAGCATAATCAGACCAACATCGCCCCTTTACCATTCGCAATGCGAACATTATGATATATCGCATGGCCACCCCTCCTCTTCCCACAAAGCGCGGCGCGCGGATCGACCGCGCAACCAACACCAAGGAGATCCTGTCCTTCCTCCGGGCGAGTGGCCCATCAACTCAGGCGGACATCGCACGCGCCACCGGCCTGTCGCGCGCCACGGTCAATCACATCGTCCAGACGCTGCGCGACCAGGGCGCGATTGAATACCAGTGGAAGAACCGGCGGGAGGCCCTGGTCACCCTCACCTCGACCCGGGATTCGGTGGCCTCGGTGATCGTGCGGGAACACACCGTCCACGCCATCCTGTTCGACTTCACCGCGCAGGAACGGTTCGACGTCTACAGCTCCGACTTTCCGGAAATCGACGAACCACAGACCTCCCCCGCCATGGTGCTGGGGATCGTCAATCGCCTTGCGGCCCTCGCAAAGGCCCGCAACGCGCCGCTGGCCGGGATTGCCCTGGCGATTGAAGGTCCGGTCGAACGCGAATCCGGGGCCATTGCGCCGTGGGCTTGGCATCGCCTGCCGCACTGGAAACAAGTTAACATCCGCCAGTATATTTCGCGCCACCTGCGCATTCCGCTGGTAATCGACAACGACGCCAATTTCGCCGCGCTGGGGGAATGGACCTGGGGCGTGGGCCGGGGCTGCAACGACTTCCTGCACATCACCAGTTCGGAGGGCATCGGCGGGGGGATCGTCATCAATGGCAGGATCTATCATGGCGGCACCGGGCTTGCCGGAGAGATCGGCCACATGGTGATCGAAGATGCCGGCGAACTTTGCTTCTGCGGCAGCCGCGGCTGCCTCACCAGCTTCGCCACCGAGCGGGCGATCCTCCGGGCATTGGGCAACACGGGCCGGCCGCGCACATCGTTGCGCGAGGTGATCGACGGTGCCCAACACGGCGATGCAGCCTGCCAGCGCGTCTTGTCCGAAGCCGGCCAACACCTCGGCAAAGCCCTTGCGACAGTGGTCCGCGTGATCGGCCCCAGCGTGATCGCGATCGGCGGGACGCTCGGCTGGGCCGGAGACATAGTGCTCGACGGCCTGCGCTCTTGCGCCGAGGTGATTAACCTGAGAGCGATCGGCAAGGCGCCGGACATCAAGGTCGCCGAAATCCTCGAACATGCGACCGAGCTTGGCGGCCTTGCCGCGATCCTGTCTGAACTCGATCTGGGGGCCAGCAGCCTCGTCCCCTGGATGGTAGCGCCCCGCCCCCTCGCCGCGGCATCTGCCTGAACGCAAACACAGAGCGGCCGTACTCCTTGCAGAGTACGGCCGCCTATCTCTTTGCTTTTCCGATCAGAAGTTGGCCTGCACCCTCACGCCGAAGGTCGCCGGAGCCGCGAACTGATACATGTTCAGGCCTTGGAACGTGGTGGCGCTGGGGACGGCGGAGGTCAGGACCACCTTGTTGGTTACGTTGCGCCCATAAGCCTGCACGCTCCACTTCTTGTCGGGCGACACATAGGTCACGCTCAAATCGAGCGTCGCATAGGCCCCCTGACGATCGGCCGCCGAGTTGAAGAAGGTGAAGAACTGCTCCGAGCGGTAAATCGCCTGGGCCCGCGGCGTGATCTTGCCGCCATTCGCCAGATTGATCGTGTGCTCGTAGCCGCCGGAGATCGACCATTCCGGCGCCTGGATCAGGCGGTGCCCGTCTTGCGGTACGTTCTGGTTCGAAACATTGACCTTGAAGTCCTTGTACTTCGCATCCAGCCAGTTCACCGAAAGGTCGATCGCGTCGGTTGGCGTGGCCTTCCAGTCGACCTGCGCCTCGACACCATTGACCCGCGACTTACCGGCATTGAGAGTCAGGGCGCCCTGGTTGGTGAACTGCTGCACCTGCTGGTCGGTATAGTCATAGTGGAAGGCGCTGACGTTGATCTGCAACGAATTGCCGAGGAAGCGGTTCTTGGAACCGATCTCATAAGCAATCACGTGTTCCGGCCCATACTCATTGAGCGTCGTGAACCCGCCCGACTTGTAGCCCTTGTCGACCTTGGCATAGATCAGGCTCCGCGACGAAACTTGGTAATCCACGCCGAAGTGGTAGGACCAGTCCGTATCGTCCGAGCGCGTCTTGGTCGGATCATCAGCGGCTGTGATCAGGGCCGGCTGGGCAGTCAGGGAATTGGCGCCGCCGAGCCCGGGACCACGCAGGGCATAGCCCGTGCGGCTCTTGGTATCGTGCGAGTAGCGCACACCCGCGCTCACCTTGAACGCATCGGTCAGCGAGTAGTTTACCTGGCCGAACCCAGCGCGAGACTTCGACTTCACCTGGTATTCGAAATCACGCAGGATGAACGGCACCCCGATCGGATTGACATAATTCAACGAGCTCAGGTTCAAGGTCTGGTCGTAGAAGAACCCGCCGAACTGCCACTGGAACGGACCGCTGCCGGTGGACGAGAAGCGCAGTTCGTGGCTCAGATCTTCCGAATACTCGCCCCGCTTGAACACGTAGTAGCTGGTGTCGGAGCCGTCGTTGTCAAACTTGTGATCCACGTCCAGCCCAACGAAGCCGAACAGGTAGGTCGCCTTCACCGGCCCGAAATCGTAGTCCAACTGGGCTGAGAGGTTCTTGCGAAGAGTGCGGAAGCTTCCAGCTTCGCTCAGCCCGAAGTTCTTCGCCTCGGCGGAAGTCGTCGGCGGCAGGGGATGGGCCGTGGGCGAGAAGCCGACAAGGGCTGGACCAACCCCACCCTGCTTGATGTAGGTGCCCGAAATCAACGCGCTGAACTGGTCGTTCGGCTTGAACAGCAGTTGCAGGCGCGCGCCGTTGGTATCCTCATCGTCACCGCGCAATTTGCCATTGGCCGGAAACAGCGACGAGGCGTTGTTACGATAGCCGTCATGATTCCGACTGATGATCGAGGCGCGCAAGGCAACAGTTTCACCGAGCGGAAGATTGATCGCCCCTTCACCATTGATCGTCTTGTAATTGCCCAGCGTCAGCGCGGCGTAGCCGCCGAATTCGCCCAGCTTCGGCTTCTTGGAGATGATGTTGACCACGCCGCCGGTGGCGTTGCGGCCGTAGAGCGTGCCCTGCGGCCCGCGCAGCACTTCGATCCGATCAAGGTCGAAGAAGGCGGCATTCATGCCTGAAGGACGCTGCAGGAAAACGCCATCAACGTTGATCGCCACGGCCGGGTCACCGATTTCGGTGCCATCACGGCTCGACACGCCGCGAACCGCGACGAAGGTCGAAGTGTTGGCCTGGCCGAACTGCACGCCCGGGGCAACGTTCTGCAATTGCTGGATGTCGTTCACGCCATTGATGGCAAGCTTGTCACCGCCGAGCACGTCGATGGCGATCGCAGTCTTCTGGGCCGAAGCCTCACGCTTTTCAGCGGTAACAACAATCTCCTCAAGCGCAGCGCCGTTGCCTGCGGACGCGCCATCCGGGGCCGTTTGCGCCATGGCCGGAGCCCCCGGGAACAGGGCAAGGCCGAGCGCGAGAATGGAAGTGTTGTGCAGGATGGCTTTCATTTCTCTCTCCCTGGAAAGAACAAAATCAAAAATTTTACGCGATAAACCTATTGATCAGAGAAAAAATCTCTAACCATTACGACAATATACAATCAATCCGGTTTATTGTTCCGAACATGAATGGTTTCCGGTCGTTGCAAAAATACAATATCTAATTAAATATATGAATTTTCGACGTAGTTCACCGTACTCCTCGGCGCCTACCGAGGAATCTATTTCTTTTGCAGTGAAACTATTTTCTCGAAGCTATCCCTTAACCCTCAGCCCCATCTCCGTCGGATTCCCTGATCCGCGGGATCATCAAATGCAGAAAACCCATCGCCGCGAGGTATGCCAGCGAGGCCACGGCAAACATCGGCCAGTATCCGTGCCCATTGGTCAGCGACCAACCGGCAAACTCGATCATCGACATGCCGGTGATGTTACCCGCGACCGAGCCCATCGCCGTCACCGTGGCGACGCGCTTGAGCGGCACGATGTCCGCCGTCAGCCCGAAGATATTGGTGACGAAGCCGTTGTGCGCGAACAGCGCGAGCCCGATCAGCAAGGCGGCCTGCCAGGGGCTGCCCATCTCCAGCGCCAACGTCACCGGCAGGATCAGCACCGAGAAAGCCAGCATCGAAACCTTGCGCGCGAGGTTGAGACTGAAGCCGCGCCGCAGGAGCGCCGGAAACAGCAGCCCACTCGCCATCGCCCCGAGCGCGGCCATGGCATAGGTCAGCGCGACCGGACCGCCAATTTCCGCCTGACTGAGATGGAACACCTTGCTGAACAGGTCCGGAATCCAGAACAGCATGAACCACCAGACCATATCGGCAAGCGCCTTGGTGCCGGTTATTGCCCAGGTCCGCCGGTCGGTCAGCAGTTCGCGCCAAGCGGTTCCACCGGCCTGCGGCGCGGCCTTCCGCGCAGCCCCAACATCCAGCTTCCTGGTAGAAATTTGCCAGACGACCACCCACAACACGCCGAGCCCGCCAGTCACGAGGAAAGCCGATTGCCAGCCAAACCAGACGGCGATCAACGGAATCACAAGCGGCGTAACGATGGCCCCGATGCTCGGCGCCGTGGCGATTATACCAAGACCAACCGACCGCTCTTCCAACGGCAGATACTGAGCCGTCGTCTTTACCGTTGCGGGACCGGCAACCGATTCACCGAGAGACAGGGTAACCCGGGCGACAACGAACTGCGTGACAGTTGAGGCCGCGGCATGGGCCATGCCTGCGAGACTCCATATGGCGACGGCCCAGCCATAAGCTCGCCGCACCCCAAAGCGGTCAACCAGCAGCCCCGAAAAGAAGACCGAGCCAGCCATTGCCAGGCTGAAGGCGGAACCAAGGTGAGCAAAGTCCTCGTCGCTCCACTGGAATGTCGCCTCAAGCGTGGGCTTGAGCAACGCCAGAACCTGCCGATCGACATAGGCGAGCACCGTTCCAAAAAAGACGAGGGCAATCAGGCCATATCGCATGCCCCGCCCATAGTGCTCAGCCGTGCCGTCCATAGGTACCTCTCTCCGAGCGAGCCGAAATCAACTCGGCTCAGCCGCTACCTCGCGCGGATCTCAAATCCGCATGGCACGACCGATTCTTTTCGCATCAGCACCTAGCGGAATGGATAGATAAATTCAAGATATTTGTATCCCATTTTTGAGCTTATGTCAGATTAAAGGCAATTCAATCTATTGTTGGGATACATTTTAGATTTCAAGCCCATTTGCAGACCTCATCTGGATGTCGCAAATGCAGTTTCGGCCGATGCCTCTGCCTCGGCGCTCATCTCCGCAGCTTGAGCCGTGTTCTCGAGGAGGCATGCGATAGTCATCGGCCCAACTCCTCCGGGCACCAGTGTCACCGCCCCGGCATGATCAAGCTCGTGCGCCGCACAGTCGCCAACCAGCTTGGTCGACCCGTCCGCCGCCCCGATCCGGCTGATCCCCACGTCGATAACGATCGCGCCCGGCTTGACCCAGAAGCCGCGCACGAGGTGCGGCGCACCGGCAGCGGCCACGATGATGTCAGCCTTGCGCGCCACATCCGCCAGATCGCGCGTTTCGATATGGGTGACGGTTACGGTGGCCTCCCGCTCGAGCAGGAGCATCGCGATCGGCTTGCCCACGATGTTGGACTTGCCGATTACCACGACGTTGAGGCCGCGGTAATCGCTCACCACGCTGTCGAGCAGCTTCATGATCCCCAGCGGCGTGCACGGCACCAGTCCACCGGTCCCGGTCGAAAGGCGGCCGACGTTGACCGGATGGAAGCCATCGACGTCCTTGAGCGGGTGAATGCGGTCCAGTACCTCGGCTGCGTCGAGGCCCGGCGGCAAGGGCAACTGGATCAGGATACCATGAATGGCCGGATCGCGATTGAGGCAGTCGATCAGGCCGAGCAGTTCCGCCTTGCCCGTTGCGGCGGGCAGACGATGCTCGACCGACCGGATCCCCGCCTTGCGGCACTGCGCCACCTTGCGCCCGACATAGACCTCGCTCGCCGGATCGCTGCCGACAAGAACCACGGCCAGCGCCGGTTCGATCCCCTTGGCCTTGAGACGCTCTACCCGAGTGATGGTCGCCGCCAACACGCCCGCCGCCATGGCCCGACCGTCAATGACCTCCGCCATGGTTCAGGCCTTAAAGACCACAGTGCGGTGCCCGTTTTGGAAAACCCGGTCCTCGAGATGGTAGTGAACCGCAGTCGCTATCACCCGCCGCTCGATATCGCGCCCCTTGCGAACGAGATCCTCAGGCATGTCGGAGTGGCCGATCGCCTCAACATCCTGATGGATGATCGGCCCCTCGTCGAGGTCGGCCGTGACGTAGTGGGCAGTCGCACCGATCATCTTCACGCCGCGGTCGTAGGCCTGGTGATAGGGCTTGGCGCCCTTGAAGCCGGGCAGGAACGAATGGTGGATGTTGATGCAGCGGCCCGAAAGGAACGCGGCAAGGTCGTCCGAAAGAATCTGCATGTAGCGCGCCAGCACCACAAGCTCGGCGCCACTCTCGGTCACCACCTGCTTGATCTGCGCTTCCTGCTCCGGCTTCGTGTCCTTCTTGATCGGTAAATGATGGAACGGGATGTCGCCGATCAGAGAAGTCGTCATCACCTCGCGCGGGTGATTACAGATGATCGCCACCACTTCCATGTTCAGCTCGCCGATCCGGTAACGGTACAGCAGGTCGCCCAGGCAATGGTCAAACTTGGACACCATCAGCACCACCTTGGTTGGCACGGAGTTGTCGCGGATCGACCATTCGAGGTTAAGTTCGGCGGCAAGCGTGCCGAAGGCAACGGTCAGGGCTGTCATATCGACGCCCTTACCGGCGGTGAACACCACGCGCATGAAGAACCGTTGGTTGGCCGCATCGTTGAACTGCTGGGCATCGGTGATGTTGCAGTCGCTCTGAGCCAGAAACCCGGCAACCTTTGCCACGATGCCGGACTGATCGTCACACTGGATGCGAAGCGTATAACTGGACATGGGTCAGTTCCTAGAATGGGGCGCGGACGGGTCCGGACACCGGACAACGCGCAGCCGCGCAGGCTCGGCGGCACGAATGCACCGCCACGCCTCAAAGCGCAGGAAGGTGCCATTTCCCGGGAGGACCGGGATCGCATCCCCGCCGCCGGGCCGGATTGCCCGGCACCGGCAGCGGTGTGCGACGCGAGACCTCAGGCGGCTGTGTTGAGGTAAGGGCGATACCCTTCGCGGATCTTCGAGGGGACCGGGCTGGACGCGGCGACCGCGCGGACCGTGACCTGCTTGTGACGTTCCACCAGCGGCCGGTTGGAACCGCCACCCGGCTCACCCCAGGTCAGCTCAACGGTGTCGCCTTCCTTGACCACGCTGGGATCCAGCAGGGCCAGCGAGATCCAGCGGCGCACGTTCGAGCTGTAGACCACGTAGGTCGAGAAGCCGGGGACCAGCTTTCCGTTCACCTTCACTTCATCGAACGGGAACGTGGCGAAATAGGCGGCAGGACCTTCCATCCACTTGGCGCGATCGTCGCCTTCGTTGAACTGCGAGCGGAAGATGTCGACGACATCGTCGTTGTCCCAGATCAGCGTCATCTTTTGCAGGTGCGGCTCGTCCTTCTTGGCCAGCAGCGCGTCACGACCGACGAAGTCGTGGTTGAAGTCCACGAACTTGTAACCGGCGTCCCACGGCGTGATGTAGTAATCCTCGATGTTGTCCGAGGTGAAGCTGCCGCCCAGCGAGGCACCCGCTTCAAAGCCGTGTTCAGGCAGCCACTTGCGGTAGTCGGCCAGCTTGGGGTCCGAATAGACGGCAGGCAGCACCGATGCGAACCAGCCGCTCTCGGTCGAGGCGGTCGAATAGGCGCGGGCGCCGCCCTGCAGCAGGCCAAGATCGCGGCCAGCGGCCAGGATCGCGGCACGGACTTCTTCAGCCTCGTCAGCCGGGCCGATCAGTTCCAGTCCGGGCGCGCCAGCCATGCCGTGCTTAAGCGCCCGTACGTTACGGCCGCAGATCTTGATCTGCCCCATCGAGAAGAACTTGATATCGTCGATCGGGCCGCCGTTGAGCTTTTCGAGGATTTCCCAGGCCTTGGGCCCCTGAACCTCGAAACGGTACGAACGACGCTTGGGATGAGCGGTGTTGGTGGTGCGTTCATCGCGCTCGACCACGACGTCATAGCCGCCGGCAACGGCGTTGTACTGCACCCAGTTCGGGATGTGAGGACGCCCCACGACGTTAACGCGGAAATCATCGAGGCCGAACAGCACGGCATCGCCGATCACGTGACCCTCGTGGCTGCAGCAGACGATCTGCTTGGCCTTGTTGCGACCGAAGTTCTTGTAGTTGTTGATCGAGAGGTCCGACAGCAGACGCACGGTGTCCGGCCCCTCGACATAGAGGTCGGTCATGTGGTGCGACTGGTCGAGCAGGACGGCCGTGTTGTTCCAGGCCTCGACCTCGTCGCGCCAGTTGGAAAACTCCGCCGCCACCGGGAAAACGTACTGCCCGATCTGCGAATTGCGCAGCATGTTCAGCGCGCCACCCGAACGATCGATCTTGTCCTGCAAACTGGCCATCTGGATCACTCCCCAAGGGTTCGTAACGATTCCCCGACTCATTAGAGCATTCGCGCCAGAATGGCAACTTTGGTATCCCATTTTTGCGCATTACGTCGCTATCTTGGCTATTTTTCGGAGTTTAGGATACTATTTTACACACCTTCACGACCAAGCCGCTCGCCCCCAACACGGATCTTGGGATCCAATCAACGTTGACAAAGTGCCACGATTGGCTTCTCGTCCAGCCATGAAAGGTTCCCTCGAAAACACGCTGAAAGAGATGATCCTCCGCGAGGAGCTTCGTCCCGGCGAACGCATCACCGAAGCCGCCTTGGCCGACCGCCTGGGTGTATCGCGCACACCGGTCAGGAACGTGCTCCCACGCCTTGCCGCGGAAGGCTTCCTCCAGCCGGTGGGCAAGCGGGGCTTCGTCGTGGCCGATTTCGGCGAGCGGGAGATCTACGACGCGCTCGACCTGAGGTCCGTCCTCGAAGGCTGGGCCGCCCGCTCACTGGCCGAGGAAGGCGCCAGCCCGGAAATTTTGCAACAACTCGAGGATTGCCTCGCCTGGGGCGACCGGCTGTTCGAGAAGCACCATCTCGACCTCGATGACGAGCGCGAATACGGGATGATGAACGAGCGCTTCCACCAACTCGTGATCGATGCCTGCAATTCCACGCTTCTCCGGTCATTCATTGACCGGCTCAACAACGTCCCCTTCGTCGCCCCTTCGGTTATCGTGTTCGATCAGGTCGGCCTGCGCGCGGCCTTCAACATGTTGCACCGGGCCCACGGCTTCCACCACGCCATCGTCGATGCGATCAGGAAGCGGGACGGTAACCGTGCGGAGTTCCTGTTCCGTGAACATGCCGACCACCAGCGCGTCAGCATGTTCGAACGAAGACGGGCGAATCAAGGCGATCAGCCCCCGGCCGCCACACGATCCAAACCCAAGCGGCAACGCAAACCTAAAGCGGCGGAGCCTCAGGCCTAAGCGCGACAGAACGCATTAAAGGGACACATTTTTACAGATCTTAACGCATGTATAGCATTATCTCTGTATTTTGGGATACATTTCTGGTAGAAGCTCAGGCAACAGCAAAGCCCGCGCCACCGCATCGTGGCCGGCCAACTCGCGGAGTGCCTGACGTTGAGACCCATCGTCCATCCCAATTGGCTCAAGGATCACGATTCCATCATGGAGGGGTATTCCCTTGAGGTGACCTCGAAGGATATTCCCGCGCTGACCGAAGCCACCGGCAAGATCTGGCGCGAATGCCCCATCGCCGTCCCCTACCTGCCGGGTGAAACCTACGAGGCACGGATCGCCGCGGCCAAGTCGGTGCGCGAGCTCGGGTTCGAGCCGATGCCGCACTTCTCGGCGCGCCGGATCGAATCCCGCGAGGAATTCGAAACCTACCTTGAGGGTGTCGTGCGCGAAGCGGGTGTAGAGCGTTGCTTCGTCGTGGCCGGTGATCCCTCGACGCCTGCGGGCCCCTTCTCTGACAGCTCGTCGCTGATTGAGACCGGGGCTTTCGAGCGGGCGGGGATCAAGGTCATCGGCGTCGGCGGCCATCCAGAGGGACATCCGGTAATGTCAAAGGCCGAATGCTGGGATATCCTCAAGAGCAAGTGCGAGGATATCGAAGCGCGCGGCATGGCCCCGCTGATCGTCGCCCAGTTTGCTTTCGATGCGGACGCCATGCTGGCCTGGCTCAAGGAGCTGCGCGAGCGGGGGCTCGACTACCCGGTGCGCGTCGGCGTGCCCGGCCCCGCCGGGATCAAGACCCTTGCCCGCTTTGCCGCCGTCTGCGGCGTTTCCGCCTCGGCATCCGTTCTGGCGAAGTACGGCATCTCCCTCGGCCGCCTGATCGGCACGGCCGGTCCCGACAAGTTCGTCGACAAGCTCGTCGCCGGCCTTGGGCCCGAGCACGGTCGGATCCGCCTGCACTTCTACCCGTTCGGCGGCGTTTCCAAGACGGTCGAATGGATAGAAAACTACCAGCAGACCAAGGGCTGATGCCCCGCCGTGGGGCACCGGACCCCGGTGCCCCACACCCCCAAGACCAGCCGCCCGGGAAGCGTCAAAGCTTGCCTTCCTGCGCCATCGAAACCGCAGCCGCTGCCGCCCGCGCCGTCAAGGCCATGTAGGTGAGCGAAGGATTGCGATCCCCGGTCGAGCACATGACCGAACCGTCGGTCACGAACAGGTTCGGCGCCTCATGCAACTGGTTGAATGCATTGACCACCGAGGCCTGCGGATCGTGACCCATACAGGCTCCGCCCATCTCGTGAATTGACGAGCCCGGCGGCGCAATCTCGCGATTGGCACTAAGGATTTCACCGCCCAGCAACTTCATCATGCCCATCAATTCATCGAAGGCGTGCCGCGCGGCCTTCTGCTCGTTGTCGCCATAGCGCAGGTCGATCCGGGTCAACGGCAGGCCGTGCTTGTCGAGCTTGTCATGGTTGATCGAAATCCGGTTCTCGCGGCGGGGCAGTGCCTCGATCACCGTCCCCATCGTGATCGCCCAAGGGCCTGGCTTGCGCAGCGCCTGCTTGAAGCCGACCCCTACCCCAGCGATTTCCCCGCCACGGTTCCAGTTCATCCGTTCCGAGCGGCCCCAGAACGAATAGCCACGCAGGAAATCGGTTTCCTGTCGGTCGATGTTGACGAAGCGCGGAATGATCACCTGATTAGGCTTGCGACCAAGGTACATCGCCTGATCGAGCCCCGGAATGGTCGAGGTCGCGCCGACCTTGTAGGCATGATCCATGATGTAGCGGCCCAGGACATCGCTCGAATTGCCCAGGCCGTTCGGACAAGACTCGGAGACCGAACGCATGAGGATGCCAACACTGTCGTAGGCCCCGGCGCACAGGAACACGATGCGCGCGGTGCGGATCGATCGCTGGCCGGTTTCGCCATCGATGATGCGAACACCGGTCGCCCGGCGGCTCTGCGGATCGAATTCGATGGATTCCACGATGCCGTTGTGCAGCTGGGTCAGCCGTCCCGTGGCCACGGCAGCCGGGAGGGTCGAACTCTGGGTGCTGAAATAGGCTCCGAACGAACAACCGCGTGAACACCAGTTGCGATACTGGCAGGTTCCACGCTCGCCGATGGGCTTGGTCAGGTTGGCCGTTCGCCCCGGGATAAGTCGCCGGTCCCGGTAATGCGCCTTGATCAGGTCCGCGAAATGCTGTTCGCCGGCATTGAACCCCATCGATGGCTGGAATTTCCCATCCGGCAGGATCGGCATGTTCTCAATCGTGCCGTTAACGCCGATGAACTCCTCGACATGGTCATACCATGAGGCCAGATCCTTGTAGCGGATCGGCCAATCGATGCCGTGCCCGTCGCGGACGTTGGCCTCGAAATAGTCCGGAGCCATCCGGTAGGACTGCCGCCCCCACATGATCGAGCGGCCGCCGGTGTGATAGCCGCGAACCCACTGGAAGTTGCTTTCAGCCGGGGTTTCGTAGAGCTCCTGCTCATCATCCACAAAATAGTCGGCATTCCATTCGTTCAGCCGCGCCACGCTCTGGACCCGCTTGGTGGTGCGCTCGGCCTTGGGATCGCCGTAGCCCTTGAATGGAAGGTCCCATGGCGAGGTCCATTCGTTCTTGTATCCGGCTATGTGCGCAAGCTCCGGCCCACGCTCGATCATCAGGACCTTGAGCCCACGCTCGGTCAGTTCCTTGGCCGCCCATCCGCCCGTGATCCCCGAGCCCACCACGATTGCGTCGAACTCCGCCATCACCATGCCCCTCCGTGTCCCTCGTTCGACCGCGCCCGATAGTCGGCCGGCATGACGATGTTTTCAGACGTTCCGGCGGCAGGTTCGTAGACCAGTTCCTGAGAAGCGCCGACTTCGCTGGCGTAGTAGCCGGCCACGATGGCGGACTTGATCCGGCGCCAGGCCGCCTCGGCGCCGAGCGGATCTGCCGGGCGGCTCGCATAGGCCGCGCGGTCCAACCCGGTCAGGAGGTTCAGCTGCACATTGACACTCTTGCCCAGGAACATCCCCTGCGCGTCCCCGTCAAGGCGGGCCATGACCCGGTCGAGCATTTCCGGCTTCAGTCCGTGCATGCCTTCGTCGAGCGCCATCAACACGAATGCCGGAACTCCCGCGGCAGATGCGCCGGGCGTGTCGGTGGCCGGAATGGTCAGATCGCAAAGCCGGTCGGCAAAAGCGAATCGCGGATCCCGACGCGTCGCACCCTCCTGGGCACGCGCGACGGCGATCCAGCCCGGCTGCATCATCAATACCGCCAGCGCACCCGCCGCGCCGAGCAACGCGCGCCGATCTGTTTCCAGCTGGCTCAGCTCAGTCATCCTCGTTCTCCCGGATTCCGAATTCGGAATTCTCTGTCTCAGCCCTGCGATGCAGGCGCGATGCTTGACGCAGGCCCCGTTCCGGCGGAGTTGCAGGAAGAGCTTGCGAGCCTATGATTCCATAAACTACAAGTCGTGTAAACGTTCTCATAACAATGGTGCAATTCAAATGTCGACGATCATCGATGTCGCCCGCGAGGCGGGAGTTTCGTCAGCCACGGTTTCGCGGGTGATGAGTGCGCCGCACCAGGTGGCGGAGGGGACGCGGGCGCGGGTGCTGGCGACGATGGCGCGGCTGGGCTACACACCGAATATCGCGGCAAAAACGCTGCGCACCCTGCGCACGGATAAGGTGGTCGTGGCCGTGCCCGACATTACCAATCCGTTCTGCGCACAGTTCATTCGCGGGGTAGAAGAGGCGGCGAGCGCGGCAGGCTACGCGGTGCTGCTGGGAGACACCCGCTACGACAAGAACCGGGAAGAGCAATATGCCATGATGGTCCGCCGGCGCGAGGCCGATGGGCTGATCCTGCTCGGTCACGGCACCCCCACCTGCCTTAGGGAAGTGCTTGACGATTCGGGACGCCCCCTGCCGTTCATCAACGCCTGCGGATTCAGTCCGGATCCCCGGATTCCGGCTGTCCAGATCGACAACCTGCACGCCGCAGCCGAAGTGATCGAACACCTGGCGGACCTTGGCCACAAGCGGATCGGCATCATTTCCGGCCCCCGCGCGGCACCCAACAGCAAGGATCGCATAACCGGCGTGCACTCCGTCCAACTCGAACGACCGGACCTCGAAATCAGCGCGGTCGAAGGCGACTTCTCGATCAATTCGGGATTACGCCGGACGCTGGAACTGCTCGATTCGCCCAACCCGCCCACGGCGATCTTCTGCCTCAGCGATGAAATGGCAATGGGCGCGCTGGCCGCCTTTCGCGAGCGAGGACTGACCTGTCCGCGCGACATTTCCCTCGCCGGATTCGACGATATTGCCTACGCGCAATACATGAACCCGCCGCTGACCACGGTGCGCCAACCGATGGAATCGATGGGGCACGAGGTCTTCCGCATCCTGCACGACTTCCTGACCGGCACCCCCAGCCTGGTGCGGCGCGTGACCCTGGCCCACCAGTTGATCGCCCGAGAGTCGACCGGGCCTGCACCGAAGGCCTGAAAAACCGAGCAAAACAGCGCCTTCTGCTGCAACCCCACTGCATCGGCACTACAACGCCAACGCAATGCGGCCGGGCGGAGCGCGGAGCGGCTTGACAAAGACAGGTATCGTTTACATAAGAGTGATGTAAACGACTACATAATGTCGCCGAGAATGACCGATAAGCCGAATCATTCGGCAGGGCCATTGACCCACTTCATCCTCGGCGAGGGAGAGACGACGATCATGAACTCAGCCGCGCCATTCAGCGCCAATGCCCCAGCGAATGCCATCGAGGCGGAGCCGCGCGTGATCGTCGATGCGCAGATCCACCTCTGGCTGGAGTCGCGCCCCTATCGCCCGTGGGTCCCGGGCCGCAATGCGCAGCTACCGGAACCGTTCACTTACGAACGCTACCTCGCCATGCGCGAGGGGTCGGGAGTCGACCGGGCGATCATCGTCCCGCCGTCGATCGAAGGCATCCGCACCGATTACGCGCAGGAAGCGGTCAACAAGCACCCGGACGTGTTCCGGATCATGGCGCTGATCGACCCGACACGCCCCGACCTCGCCGCTGCATTCCCGCGCTGGCGCGAACAGACCGGTGTGCTGGGCATCCGCATGGCCTGCCCGGTCGAGCATCCCGAATGGCTGCTCAACGGCACGACCGACTGGATCTGGCCCGCGGCGGAAAAGGCTGGCCTTCCGATCATGTTCCTGACCACCGGCCAGTTGCATCTGTTCGACACCATTGCCGAACGGCATCCGAACCTGCCGCTGATCATCGACCATCTCGGCGTGTCCTACGCCGCCTTGCAGCAGGGCCTGTTCGACCAGACCATCGATGCGGCGGTAGCCCTGGCGAAATATCCGAACGTTTCGATCAAGCTGTCTTCGCTGGGACTGTTCTCGCGCGAGGTGTGGCCTTGGCGCGACCTCGACGACACGATCAAGCGCCTCTTCGACGTCTACGGGCCGGAGCGCTGCTACTGGGGCACCGACGTGACCGCCTCGATCGCGCGGTCGGAAGCGACTTATCGCCAGCGGGTGACCCATTTCACCGAGGAACTCGGCTTCTTCTCGGAGTCTGACCTCGACTGGATCATGGGCCGCGCCATCCTGAAGCGGCTCGACTGGCAATGAGCGGTGCGGCGGTCGAACCGCCGTACCGGGAAAAACGATGGGAAATGCGACCGGGCAGAGCAGCCCGGCGCGGATAGGCTGAGGAATCTTGCCATGTTGGAAAAGCACATGGTCGTCACCCGACACTTCAACAACGTCTATGACGACGGGGTGGCCACCGGCTTCAGGCTGGGCGTGCGGATCCCCTATTACCGGGGGGTCTGGCTCGCGGTCATTTCCCGCTTCGAGCTGACGGTGGACGGCGATGCCTTCGCCCCCGACACTCTGCGGGTGGCCTACAAGGGCGAGGAGTACTCGATGGAGGAACTGGCCGTGGCCGAGACCGTCCACTGGGACTTCGGCGATGTACTGACCCTGATCGCACCCAAGGCTGGCGGACTCGACCCCGGCCTGCATCGGGTCGAACTGGCTCTGACGCTGTTGCCGGCCTTCACCACGATTGTCGGGCGCACCGAGCGCGCCCTCACCCTGGTCCAGTGAGACACAAGATGACCCCGACGCCAGCCGCCACCCCTGCGCCCGCGCCCCGCATCACCCGCGGCGTCAGCTTCTACAGCTATCAGGAAGAATACTTCACCCGGGCCATGACCATGGAAGACTGCATCGAGGAGGTTGCCTCAATGGGCGCCACCGGCGTGCAGCTCATTTCCGAGCAAATGATCCCAAGCTATCCATATCCCTCCACCGCTTGGATCGACAGCTGGTTCGCGCTCATGGACTGCCACGGTACTACTCCCACCGTGCTCGACACCTACTGGGACTTCAACGTGGGCGGCCATCGCAGCCTCGACCTCGACGAGGCGCTCTGCGTGCTGACCCGGCAGATCGGCTTGGCCAGCGAGCTGGGCTTTTCCGTGCTGCGCCCGACCGAGGGCAATCCGCAGCTGTTCAAGGTGACTGACCTGATCGAGCGCGCCCTGCCGATCGCCGAGAAGCTCGACATCCGCATCGCGCCGGAAATTCATTCCCCGGCCCTTCTCAGCGGGCCCAAGGTCCAGTCCTACCTCGAGACCATTCACCGCTCCGGCACCCGGCATTTTGGCTTCACGCTCGACATGTCGGTGTTTCAGGATCGCTATCCGCGCGTGGTCCGCGACCGGCAGATCCGTGACGGCGTGCTGCGCGAGGCTGTGGCCGTGGCCATCACCGACACGCACGAAGCCGGAACGCCGCGCGACGAGGCACTGGCCGCCGCCAAGGCGATGGGCGCGAGCGATGCCGAGCTGCGCTTCTTCAACGCGGTCCATGCGATCGCCTTCGAGCAGAACGTGGCGGACCTGACGGATTTCCTTCCCCACGTGATGAACGTCCACGCCAAGATCCTCGAGATGACTGAGGACATGACCGAGTATTCGATCCCTTACGAGAAGGTCATTCCCGCGCTGGTCGCCGGGGGATACAAGGGCTCGATCGACACCGAATACGAGGGCCAGCGCCACACGCAGGACGCGCTGCAGACCGATAGCTGTGAACAGGTGCGCCGCAACCAGCTGCAATTGCGCCGCATGCTCGGAGAAATCCCGGCGGACCGGAATGCGCAGGCTACGCGGCCTGCCGCCTGCGGCGCCGCTTGAAGCAGAAGGCCGACCGACCATGACCGTCGCTCTCGCCACCGACAGCCACGCCGTCCCCAAGACCGGCCGGCTGGTCTATAGCCGCCTCCAGGGCATGATGTTCCTGCAATATGTGGCCGCCGGAGTCTGGCTGGTCCCGCTCGGTTCCTACATGAGCAAGACGCTGCGCTTCGACGGGATCATCGGCGCGGCCTACGGTATGGTCGGCCTCGCTGCAATCGCCTCAAGCCTCATCGTCGGTACGATCGCCGACCGCTACTTCCCGGCCCAGAAGGTCCTGGCCGCGCTCTCCTTCATGTCGAGCATCACGCTGTTCTGGCTCTCGACCATCGACCATGCGCAGGGCCTGTTCCTGATCGCGATGCTGACCCATTGCCTGTTCTACATCTGCTCGATCCCGATTGGCGTGACCATCGCGATGAACGCGCTGCACGAACCAAGCCGGGAATATCCCGGCGTGCGCGTGCTGGGATCGACCGGGTGGGTCGTCGCCGGGCTCATGATCGGGCTGTGGCCCGGCGCCGGGCAGACCCGCATCCCGATGCTGGTCGGATCGGTGACCTATATGATCCTCGCGGTCTATGCGCTGTCCCTTCCGCCGCGGCCACCGCGGCCGAGCGCGGAGCGGCTGACCGTGACCGCGATCCTTGGCCTCGACGTGCTCAAGCGCAACCGCGACATGGTATTCTGGGTTTTCATGAGCCTGATCCTGGTCATGGTCATCCCGAAGAAGTTCTACGACAGCTACCTCAACAACTTCCTGGTCGAGAAGGGCATGAACGTCACCCTGCTGGGCCTGCGCTTCGAGCCGACGGCGATGCAGGCGCTGGGCCAGGCAGTGGAGATCGTGACTATCCTGGCGATCCCGTACCTGATCGCGCGGATCGGGATCAAGTGGGTGATGGTGCTGGGCATGGTCGGCTGGGTCACCCGCTTCCTCTTCTTCGCCTACGGCTTCGAGGGGCACGAGGCGATCAAGCCACTGATCCTGACCGGCATCCTGCTGCACGGTGTCAGCTACGACTTCCTGTTCACTTCTGGCCAGATCTGGCTCGACAAGCGGTGCGACCCCTCGATCCGGGCGCGGGCCCAGTCGTTCTACTGGTTCATCCTTTCCGGCATGGGCGTGGTGATCGGGGCTAATGTCGCCGGCTTCGTCTACGGGCTGAATACCTACTCGCCGGTCCATCATGACTGGACCGCAGTCTGGCTGGTTCCTGCCGCGATCACGCTTGGCGCCATGGCCCTGTTCATCTGGCTATTCGACGACCGGATCAAGCTTAGCGCAAGCTCAGCGCAATCCGATCAACCTGCATCTCAAGCATAATAACCGACCTGAGGGGACTGACATGAACACTTACCGCATTGGCATCTCCGCCCTGGCGCTCGCCTGGGTTCTGCCGACCGTTGCACAGGCGCAGGAGCAGGCTCCCGCTGAAGCCGGCACCAAGAGCGCCGGGCTCGAGGAAATCGTCGTCACCGCTGAAAAGCGGACGGTGAACGTGCAGAAGACAGCGATCGCGATCGACGTAATGACCAGCGAAAAGCTCGCCAAGAACGGCGTCACCGACATTTCGGCGCTGCAGGCCATGGATGCGGGCGTGCAGATCGCCCAATCGGCCAGCGCGACCTTCGTGACGGTGCGCGGCGTTTCGGGCCGTGACGCCACGGAAATCGGAGATCCGGCGGTCGCGATCAACGTCGACGGCGTCTTCCTTCAGCGCCCCAACGGGATGAACGCTGCCTTCTTCGACCTCGACCGGATCGAGGTACTGCGCGGGCCGCAGGGCACCCTCTATGGCCGCAACGCCACCGGCGGCGTAGTAAACATCATCTCCAAGCGGCCTAACTTCGACCTGGGCGGCTATGCCGCGGTGACCGTTGGCAACTACAAGACGGTCAACGGCGAAGGCGCGATCAACGTACCGCTGGGCGACAGCCTGGCGATGCGCGCTTCGTTCACCAGCCGCAATCACGACGGCTATCGCAATAACACGCTGCCTGGCAGCGCGAACGAAGAGCGCGGCGACGACGAGAAGACCAAGGGCGCGCGCCTGCAGCTGCTGTTCAAGCCCGACAACCACTTCAGCGCACTGCTTTCCGGCACCTACATCGACCAGGGCGGCAACGGCCCCGTCGGGGTCGGCTACATGACCTCGCGCCCGCAAGCGCCGACGTCGCCCAGTGAGGCAGAGACCTTCCCGCTAAGCGAGCCGGGCGTCTATGGCCTGGTCCGCAAGAACCTGGTGACCGAGCTCAACTACGACTTCGGCCCGGTCAAGGCGACTTACCTGTTCGGCTTCGCCGGGCTCGACCTCGACCATAAGTACGACATCGATGGCACGGCGGGGCAATATGGCACGCAGGCCTATGTCTTCCGCCGGGGCGAATATTCGAAGGACTACAGCCACGAATTCCGCCTCGCCTCGAACGGCAATGGCCCGTTCACATGGCAGGTCGGCGCGTTCTTCTACAAGCAGAACCTCAAGATCCGCTCGTTCAACACGGTCATCTACAACGGTCAAACCATCACGCTGCGTAATTTCAATTACGACGTCGAGGTGAAGTCCAAGGCAGGGTTCGGTCAGGTCTCGTACGCCCTGACCGACGACCTGAAGGTCAGCGCGGGCGTGCGCTTCTCCGAAGACACCAAGCAGCGCACCGGCTTTACCCTCAACGGGCCGAGCCTGACCGCGACCTGGACCACGCAGCCGACCCTGAACCGGGTGGACGAAGGCCCGGGCAGCAAGTCGAAGGACACCGACACCTCGTGGCACCTGGGGATCGACTACCAGATCTCACCTTCTAGCTTGATCTACGCCAAGGCCGACAAGGGCTATAAGTCGGGCGGGTTTACCACGATCAATGCCTATGGCCCTGAAACGGTCAAGGCCTACGAGATCGGGGCGAAGAACCGCTTCCTCGGCAACACCCTGCAGGTCAACCTCAGCGCCTTCATCTACGACTATACCGGCCAGCAGGTCAGCCAACTCACGCCCAACGGCACTCAGGTGCTCAATGCAGGCCGGTCGCGTGTCAGGGGCGTCGAGGCCCAGATTGATTGGCGCGCCACGCCGAACGATACGATCGATCTTTCGGTCAACTACCTCAATGCGCGCTTCCGCGAGTTCGCAGTGGCCTCGGGTGGGGTGAACGTCAACCTGGCCGGATACCGCCTGGTCCAGGCGCCCGACTGGGCCATCTCGGGAGGCTACGAGCACTCGTTCGACCTGCCTAACGGCGCAACCCTCGCTCCGCGGGCGCAGTTCCTCTATCGTTCGGAACAGTACCTGACGTTCTTCAATCGCCTGAATGATCGCATGCGGCCCTACGCGACGGTCGATCTGAGCGCGACCTATACCTCGCCGGACAAGAAGTGGAGCCTGCAGGCCTATGTCCGCAACCTGACAAACCAGGTGGTAGTTACCTCCGCCAACATCGGTTCGTTCACCGGCACCAACCTCTACCAGTTCGCAGCACCGCGCACGTTTGGCGGCCGCCTGCAGGTCAATTTCTAACGACCAACGCCTTCACGCGAAGCAAGGAAGCGGACCCGGGAAAATTCCCCGGGTCCGTTCCGATCGCCAATTGCCGGACCAAGATCGGTTTCCAGCAGAGAATCAGCTTGCGAGTCACAATCATGCGATCCCGTACGCTTGCAGGCCCGGTTCTTTTCGCGACCATTTTCCTCGCTGGTCTTTCGGCATCGGCGATCGGGCCATATCGTGGCATTGTCGCCATCAATTACCTCGGGATGTCGAACTCTCTGTTCGCGACGGTGACAGCGATCAGTTCGATCGGCACTGCCGGAGTCTCGCTACTCTTGGGGCATTTTTCTGATCAAATCCATGATCGCCGGCTTGGCGTACTCCTGTGCGCTACCTTTGCTGGATTGGCATATGCCCTGATATTCATCGTTCGATCAAAATTCAGCTACGTGGCGGCGTTCTGCGCGATACTGCCGTTGGGCGGCGCGCTGTTCTCACAAAGCTTTTCCTTTTCGCGCGCTTACATGGAGCGAGCGAGGCCGGGCAGCGCGCAATTTTTCATGTCAGCGTTGCGGACGCTATATTCGTTGGCTTGGG
Organism: Novosphingobium flavum; assembly: GCF_014230315.1. Classification (GTDB taxonomy): domain Bacteria; phylum Pseudomonadota; class Alphaproteobacteria; order Sphingomonadales; family Sphingomonadaceae; genus Novosphingobium; species Novosphingobium flavum. The sequence continues at coordinate 98,200 of NZ_JACLAW010000011.1, forward strand.
TCGTTTCTCAGGCGCTCGTGGGCTGGATCGCCTACCGGTATTCCGTGTTCGGTGTATTCGGCGCAGCCATGATTGCGCAGATTGCATTGATCGCAGTCTTCTCGCTGCTTTTCCTGATCCCGGAAACAAAAGTGGGACGGGTCGCGCCCCTCCCCATCCAGTGCGCCCCTTCCGGCACGTTGCCATTCGATCGCCTCGTCGGCATCGGCGGAGTATCTCTGCTGCGGGCTTCCGTGTTTCTGCACTCGATGACCCTGCCGCTGATCCTTACCGGCCCATTCCGTGGAACGCTGGCTGATGTCAGCCTCGTTTCCGCGCTCTGTGCTGGCCTTGAAATCCCGTTCATGTTGGCGTGGGGTTACGCCGCAGGTCGGTTCGCCAAGGAATGGATCATCATCGTCAATGCCCTGCTCTATGCAGCCTACCTGCTCCTCGTCCATTTTTCGCACTCGGTGCATGATGTGCTGTGGCTACAGGGGCTCAACGCCTTGGCGATGGCAGGGCTGGTCAGCATCCCGATCAGTTATATCCAGGAATCGATCAAGGGACGCGTCGGCCTTTCGACTTCACTATTCGACCTGATGGTGGTTGTAGCCCAGATCATCGCATCGATCATCTTTGCTGCGATTCCAAGCGAGGACAACTTCCTCACCGTGCTGGTCGCAGGCTCCGGGATCAGCCTCGCCGGAGCCCTTGCCTTGGGCTTGAGTATGAAAATTCAACCTGAGGCGCTCAACTCCGAGAATTAGAACGATGGATCTGGCCATGTTCTTCACCGCGACTGGCGCACAAACTCAATGCCTGCGCCCGAAGGCAGTCGAATGGCGTCGAATAGACCGAACAAGGCGACCAGCGCCATCAGGATGAAGCCCGCTCGATAGGCATCCGCTCCGGCGTGGGCATCCCACCCGCCCAACCCCAGCGTGGCCAAACGGACGCCGAATGCCGCAAAAGCGATCCCCGCCGCTGAACTGATCTGCAGGACAGCATGAAACAGACTGTTCGAGTCTTTCATCATGGACTTGGGAATGTCAGCAACGGTCAATGTCGACAGAGTGGTAAATTGCAAAGACCTTGATGCTCCTCCGAACAGCAGCAGCGCGATTATGACCCATTCTTCGGTGTGGAGGGTCAGGAGTGCACACCCCGCGATTGATGCCGCAGCCAAAACCCCGTTCACCAGCAAGATGCGCTTGAACCCGAAGCGCTTGAGCAGGGGCGTCGTGAACGCCTTCATTCCCAGGTTTCCAAGGAACACGAACAGCACGAGAAATCCGGAACGGGCAGGGTTCATGCCGAATCCTTCCTGAAACTGCAGCGGCAACAGGAAGGGGACGCTGCCAATCGCCATCCGGTTGATCGAGCCACCTCGGATCGATGCCAGATAGGTCTGCGCGTTGAGCGCGGACAGATCGACGATCGGCTGCTCGGCTCGGCGCAAGTGCCGCCACGATGCCCGCGCGAGCACGATCCCCACGCCAATCAGCGCCACTCCGATCGATGGGTCGGACGCGACCATCCACTCGAGGCCTGACAACAACGCTACGGTACATCCGCCAACCAGAAAGAAGCCAAGACCGTCAAATTTGCGCGGGCCGTCACCTCTCACATCGGGGATCAGGATCAGGCTCACGGCCAAAGCGACGATGCCGATCGGCACGTTGAGGTAGAAAATCCACCGCCATCCCCAGTGCAAGGTGATAAATCCGCCGAGCGGCGGACCAAGCAATGGAGCGGAGAGCGCTGGCCAGAGTAGTGCTGACATGCGCCGCAGCAATTGCCCGCGCGGGGTAATTCGCATCACCACGAGCCGTCCCACCGGCACCATCATAGCGCCTGCGAGGCCCTGAAACCCGCGCAGGATTACAAATTCGAGGACGCCATCAGCCGCTCCACACAGCGCCGAACTTACCGTAAACAGCCCGATTGCCGACGTGAAAATCACGCGCGCACCGAAACGATCGGCAGCCCACCCGCTAATCGGGATGAACACGCCCAAAGCCAGCAGATAGATGCTCACGCCAAAATTCAGCTCGATCGTGGAGCTGTGGAACGAGCGCGCCATTGTGGGCAAAGCGGTCAGGATGACAGACCCGTCAAGCATCTCCATGAACAGCGTGGTCGTGATCAACGCCATAACCAGATTCAAGCGGAGACCTGAATACTCGCCCCCCTCCGAGGCAACGTGATCGTCGGAGCGGTTTACGCTCTCAGCCATGGATTCTCCCCAGCGCTTCGATCGTCAGGGCAATCAATCGAAGCTTCTGCTTCAAAGGCTCCACTGGAAGCTCAACGGCGCCTCGCGGAACGCAAAACGATCAAGATGACGTTCGATCACCCCGCGCATCGTTTCGTTCTCGGCGCCGTCTGCTGTCGTCAGGGTTACGACGATGCCGACCTCCAGAGCCTCCATCGAAGCGCGACTCGTGTCCGAAAATGGAAACTCGGCCCGGCCGTCGTTCCAGGTGGCTGCCATGCGGTGGCTCCAGTGGCTGACCAGTTGCTGGAGATACCGGCTGGCCTTTTCACAAGGAGCGAAACAAGTCGTGGTAACAGGCATAACAACCTCTTTGTTGACCCCGCGTCAATTGCGATACAGGCGCCGTTGCAACGGGCACGGGCACGCACCAGGACAACAACTGGACAAGATTCATCGCCTTGGCGATTACAGCCTCATTTCTTCGCGCGGCGCATCAAGTTCAACGATGGTCACATAGGCCGGATCGGGTACATGGATCTGACCCAGCCATGTCAGGGCTCCGCTTTCACCGCAAACAGCATAGCAGCGCACCAAATGTGCGGGACGATCGGCCACGATAACGAGGTTCCCGACAGGATCGAAGATGAAACTGCGTGCAGCCAGACCGGGATGGACTGACTGCGCCAGCGTCACCGCTCCAAGCCGTTCCAGCTTGCCCTCGGCATCACTGCGGAACCAGGCCAGTGTGTCCTCGCCGCGATTGTTGACGTAGACTAGTCCGCCAGACGGATGGACGCGAACTTCGGCCGGCTCGTTCCGGCCCGAATGGCTGCCGGAAATCGTCGAGACAACGTCGATCAACTCATACTGCCCTGTTTCGGCATCGAGCCGAAGCGAGGCCAGCTGCGACGAGAACTCCAGCGTGACGAAAGCCAGACCACTCACCGGATCGAAGGCGATGTGGCGCGGACCCGTCTCGGGATCGAACTGCAGCGAAGAAACCTGCTCCAGCTTGCGTCCCAGCCGGAACACCTCGATCCGGTCAGTGCCCTTGTCGCAAACGGTGACGAAGCGACGGCTCGGATCGATCACCGCGCAGTGGGCGTGCGGGTTGGACTGGGCGTGCCCCCCGTTCTGTGGCGAGCGGTTGGGATCGGTGCCCTGCCCCGTAAAAACGTGAACGTCCGCGATCCCGGCAACCGAGCCGTCGGACGCAAGATCATAGGCAACGAGGGTGGAATCGTCATAGTCGTATTCGACGCCCCAGCTCCCATCGGGCTGTCGGACCACCTTTTCGACATGATGGAAGTCGCCGTGGTTGGCGCTGAACAGCAGGCCCTGCCCCGCATCGTGGTCGAGAAAGGTCGGCCGGGGCCCCGGTGCGATCTGCGAATTGCGCCAGGTAAGAGCTCCGGTCGGGCAATCGACCGACAGCGCGTGGACTGCCGCCGGCAGGTCCACCGGTCCGCGCCCGTCGGTCTTCCGTTCGTCGACGGCATAGAGCGTCGCCGTCTCGGGCGCATAGACCAGATAGCCGGCGTCCCTGGGCTGGGGAGCGTGATCCAGCGGGGTCAGCGCCCTGCCACCCGCTGTCACCTCGAACGCGAAGATTCCGCCCCCCTTCGTTCCCGGCGCAACGCCATAGGTACCGACATAGGCGACCAGCCGCTTGCCATTCGCTCCCGCCATTACTGCGCCTCCGCCGGGATGCCGACACCGGTCAGGCGGCGCAGCATCTCGTGGTGCCGGCGGACCTGATCGACCTCGTCCATCATCTCGGCGCGGGTTCGGTCCTGGAAGTAACGCTGCCCTTCGTATTCGCTGTTAATATAGCCGTCGAAACCACCCTTCACGAGAGCGCCGATGGCCCCTTTGTAGTCGATCGCGATGTCCTGATACTGGCCGGGTCGGCCCGGAATTTCCGACATGTAGTTGAACTTGCCGTGGCAGCTGATCACATGCTTCGCCAGATCGCGCATCGTCTCGAGCGAGGTGTTGGACTGCATGATGGCCTCGGCCACAACGATATAGTCGAGTTCGCCCGGGCGCGGCACGCGCTCCTCGGCGAACGCTTTGAGCACCGAGAACACCGCCTTCATCTCAGGCACGCAAGTGCCGTCATTGATGAACTGCTTGAAAGCCACCCGCAGGTTGCCGGCAGTATGATTGATGATGTCGCTGAGATCGAACGGCGCCGATCCGCTACGCAGCAGGGCCGACAGGTCGACCGAGGCGGCGCTCGCCTCTGCTTTCGCCCCGCGCCGCTCATATTGAGCCAGCAGAACCTCCGAGGGACGGAAGCCGAAGATGCCGAAATCCGGAACGATCCCCATGTGCTTGGTGCCCGTGCGCTCGATATGCTCGATGATCTCGCTGACCTGCTGGCCTTCGAGGCGCATTGGTTGGTGGATCTCCTTGCCCAACCGGATGTCGAGGTTCTCGGCCAGCGGCAGGGCCCCGGCCATGACATCGAACGGGCAGGCCGAGAGCACTCGCACGTTGGCAAATCCGAGCCGCTTGGCGAGACGAATGTCGCGTTCGAGGCGCTCGACCGCCTCTTCGGTCGACATCACGTGATCGCGAAACTGGAGTACGTCGAGTGCGACGTCCATCGTGACCGGCACGGTGCCGTACCGTTCCATCCAGCCATGCCACTGGCGCACGAAGTCCTCGCCCGGATCGGGATAACGCAGGCTCATCTCATCGACGATCTCGATGCCATCGGCGCCGGGGAGGTTCTCACCCACTTCGCGGATCTGGTCCTCAAGGGTCAGCTCCTTGAAGAAATGCGACTGCTGGTAGCTGTAGAGCGAAACGCCAAGCTTCATGGTTCAGGCCTCCACGCCTTCGTTCAGTTCAAGGTGATAGGTAATGACCTGGGGCGTCTTGTCCGATCCGGCACCGGTGCCGGTCTTGGGCGGAGCCTTCACCCATTCCTCGTCGGTCGACAGGTAGCCGTAGGCGGCGATCACACACTGCTGGAACTGTATCACGTGCGCCCCAAGAGCCAGCCCTCCCGGCTTGGCGACATGCAGGATCGCCTCGTCGTCGTAGTCCCAGTGCTCCCAGACGCAGCCCTTGATCTCGTCAAAGCCGCGCGGCGGCTGGCCATTGACCTCGAAGGTCTGGACCTCGCGCGGATAGTCCACCCCATCGACCACCAGATAGTAGCCCGTGTGCAGCGAGAGAAACACGCCGCGGTAGTTGGCGATACGCACCGCCATCGAAAAGCCCACGACCTCGCCATCGACGATGTCGTTGCGAAGGCTGTCGGAACGGATCAGGTAATTGTCGAACATGATATAGGTCCGTCGTTTCTGGAGTGTCGCGAAGGAAAAACGGTCAGTGTGTGGGCGGGCTGCCCCCGGGGTGCTGTGCCACCGGCCGGAACAAGGTTGCCCAGACCAGGGCCGTCACGAGCGCAAGACCGATGGGCACAATCCACAAGGGGGCCCACGCCGCCGCGCCAAGCTCACCGCGCGGCAGAACGCGAGCCGCGAAGATCGCGCCGGCAATGCCTGATCCGATCGCCTGTCCGAAGCCGGAGAGCATCAGGGTCAGCCAACCCTGCGCCTGTGCCTGAAGGTCGGCGGGCGCGACCCGCGCGATGTACATCGCGGCTATGATGATGAAGGAGTCGTTGCAGATGCCATGCAGCGCCACGCCTGCAATCGCATATCCCACCTCAACCACGCCCCGAACACAATGAACTCAAGCAGCATCATGATGCTGAGCCGCGCCGGGATGGCAAGGCCCGGAGGCGCGTGTCGCGGATCAATCCCCGAGGACTGTTCGTTTGGACCAGGCGCGAATGCTGCCATTGTTCGCTTGCCTTGCTATCGCGGGATCATAACGCGCCGGCGGCCAGTTCGGCCGCAAGATGCTCGGCGGCGCGACTGCTCATCGCCATGACGGTCAGCGTGGTGCCTGCGCATCCGCTGGTCGGGAATGCGCTCGCATCGGCGACGACGACGTTGGGTGCATCCCAGACCTGGTTGAAGTCGTTGACCACCGAAGTGGACGGATTGTCGCCCATGCGCGCGCCGCCCGTCTCGTGAATGCAGGCGCCCAGGCTCATGCTGCTCTTGAAGTTCAGGCGGAACAGCAGGCGGCTGAACCAATCTGCATCGGGGAAGGCCCCTTTGCCGTGTTCCTGCAGATCAAGGTAGGAGCCGACGAACTCGGTATCGAGCCCGGCATTGCTGCACATCTCGTATATCGCCTTGGACTGCTCTCGAACCATGGCGATCTCGTTCGCGCGCATCTGGATGTCGATGTGCGGGATCGGCATCCCCCACTGGTCCTTGCGAGAACGGTGCAGCGTGATGCGATTGTCGGGATGGGGAAGCATTTCGCCGAATCCCATGATGGCAAATTTGGCCGGTTTGGTGGGCGGGGTATAAAGCCGCCCCACGGTGCCCTGATAACCGAAGCCGCGGCGGAAGCTGGTGGAAGTCACCGTGTCGAGGTTCTCATAGCGGGGAATGTAAACCCCGCCGGAGACCCCATAGAATGGATCGGGCGGCACGCTGTCGTCCTGCTCCGAGCCGGTCCGCCCTGGCACGGTGCCCATGATCATGTTCGGGACCTGATCCATGAAGTAGCGGCCGAGGTTACCCGAGCTGTTGCCCAGCCCGGTCGGGTGCCTGCCCCCGGCCGAGTTGAGCAACAGCCGCACGGATTCGATTGGCGAGGCGCAAACCATCACCGCACGGGCATGAACCGTCTCGACCCCATGCGTATTGCGGTCGACAAATTCCACGCCGGTAGCCTTGCCGGTCGTCGGGTCGGTGAGAATCCGCCTCACCACAGCGTCCGATCGAACAGTGAGCAACCCACTGTCGATCGCAGCGACCAGCGGCTGGGGAATGCGCTTCGGGTTTGGCGGCATGTAACGCCACGTCGTTGCGTGGCGCTCGGGCCAATGCGCTTCGGTGGATTCCTTAAACGATCGCTCAGCCGCAGTCAGCTTCGCGGGGCCGGCAAACTTGCTGTCCGGCAGGTTAGCGATGTGCTCGGGACAACCGCGCAGTTCGAGCATGGCTTCGACACGCTCGTAGTACGGCTCGAGGTCGGCATAGGAAATTGGCCAGTCCTGGCCCTGCCCATCGCGGCTTGCAGCCTTGAAATCGAAGTCCGACCAGCGAAGCAGCACCCGACCGTAAACGTGGAGGCGCCCTCCCAATTGCTTGCCGCGAATCCACAGGAAGGGCCGGTTGCGCGGCGTGCTGTAGGGGTGTTCGCTGTCCTTGACGAACAGATGCCGCTGCTGCTGGCCGTAGAACGCCACTTTCGACTGAATGGGTTGTCCCGTCACGGCTGCGCGTATCCGTGCCCACAGCTGGATGCCCTTTTCCTTGGGCCCTGCGCGGTTCACTGGAAAATCATCTTGCGTTATCGTTCGACCGGCCTCGAGCAGGAGGACCCTGACACCGCGCGACGTCAGTTCGTGTGCGGCGAAACTTCCCGCAGCTCCCGATCCGACGATTATCACGTCATGCATATTCGCGCTCATTCCGGACCCCTGGCTTTCGCAATCAGTTCGAGGCGTTTCGAGGAAAATCCCCGCAACGGTGGGCGATGGAGGGGCTGGAACCGCTCCGGCCGCGCAACTCATGGACGCCTGCATATCCCGCAGGCATTTCGAGTCCGGACGGGACAACTTTACGCAGTCCACCTTCACACCCGGCGCGCGGATCAGAACACCCTCGCATCCTTACACCCAGAGACATCCCTATCGTTTTTCATTTCCACAATGCAATGAGTTTATTCTTTCCTTTTAGAATGATTATCGATAGATTTGCCGTCGATAGATAGGATTCATCGGCCGTCAGCGCTTGACATTGTGTCATTTGCAGCGCTGCCTGCCGAACACACCCACCTCTCTCTTTCCCTTGCCCCAACGACAAGGCAGATGGAGAGGTGACGGGATTGACCATTCACTTGCGCGGATTCAATTGGCCCCATGACGAAGACCGGAAATGTAGAAAGGCAGGCTTCGCGGCGTGCGGATCGCGCAACAAACATCCAGGGCATCCTGGACGCCCTGCGCGCAAATGGTCCATGCACCCAGGCCGAGATCGCCCGCATGACCTCGCTCTCGCCCGCGACCGTAAACAAGGTCGTGCAGGCCCTGCGCGACGAGGGCAAGGTCGAGTACAACTGGAAAAACCGGCGCGAAGCCCTTGTCTGCCTGTCGTCGGCGCGGGACTCACTGGTCACCATGCTGGTGCGCAGTTCGGCAGTCTACGCAACGCTCCTCGACTTCTCCAACCAGACCCGCATTGACCTTGCCAGCAGCGACCTGGAAACTTGGCGAGAACAGGAATCGAGCCCGGCCATGGCGCTGGACATCGCGAAGCGTTTGATTGCAGTTGCACAGGAACGCGGCTCACCAGTGTCGGGACTGGCGATTGCCATCGAAGGCCCCATTGAGGCATCGACCGGAGAAATCGCTCCCTGGGCATGGCGACGACTGCCCAAATGGAAGGGCATTTCTCTCAACCAGCACTTTTCAAGACACCTGCGCATACCCATCGTGATCGAGAACGATGCCAATCTTTCGGCGCTGGCTGAATGGACCTGGGGTGTGGGCCGTGGCTGCAACGACTTCCTGAAACTCACCTGTTGCGAAGGTGTCGGCGGCGGCTTCATCATCAATGGCAAGCTATACCATGGCGGGATGGGTCTGGCTGGCGAGATCGGCCACATGGTTGTCGAGGAAGGTGACGAGATCTGCTTCTGCGGCAATCGCGGCTGCCTCTCCGGCTTCGCATCGGAAAATGCGATCCTTGCGGTGCTTCGAGCGTCCAACAATCCCAAGAGCTCGCTTCAAGAGGTGGTGAACAGCGCGAAGCAGGGAGATGCTGCGTGTCAGCGCGTGCTCTACGAGGCCGGCGTGCACCTCGGTAAGGCCCTTGCCATCGTCGTGCGCGTCATCAGTCCGAGCGTGATCGCCATCGGCGGGATACTCGGTGCGGCCGGCGACATCGTACTCGATGGTTTGCGCTCGTCCCCTGACATCACCAATCTGCGCGCGATCGGACAATCACCGGAATTTCTGCTCGCCTCCATAATCGACGACGCGGAAATCCTTGGGGGCATGTCTGCCATACTGGCCGAGTTGAATCTCGGCGTCAGCACCCTTGCGCCGTGGATGCTCGAACCGCAGCCGCTGGCGCTCGCGCAACCAGCGGCCGCAATCGCTTAGTCGCCCAGTTCGCTGGCCGGAACGAGGTTGCGCACCATGAGATGCAGGACCAGCGTTCCGGCCAGGTAGGCGCCGGACGCAATGGCAAACATCGGATAATAGCCATAGCCATTGGTCAGTGACCATCCGGCGAACTCGATCATCGCCATGCCGCTGAGGTTGCCGCAAACCGAACCAAGCCCCGTCACGGTGGCAACGCGGTTCAGAGGAATGATGTCTGCGGTCGCACCGAAGATGTTGGTGACGAAACCATTGTGGGCGAACAGCGCAAGCCCGATCAGGAGAGCCGCCAGCCACGGACTGGGCATCGCCAGCGCCAGTGGCAGCGGCAAGATCAGCAGCCCGAAGATCACCATCGAGGTCTTGCGCGCCGTGTTGACGGTGAAGCCTCGACGCAGCAGGGCCGGGAACAGGAGCCCGCTGGAGATCGCTCCGCCCGCTGCCATGATATAGGTCAGAGCCACAGGCGCGCCGAGTTCTGCCTGACTGAGATGGAATACCCGGCTGAACAGGTCGGGAATCCAGAACAGCATGAACCACCAGACCATGTCGGCCAGCATCTTGGCCCCGGTGATCCCCCAGGTGCGCCGATCCCGGAGCAGTTCCCCAAATATCTGCCAGTTGTTCTGCGCCACCGGCGCGGCCTTTTGCACGTTCTTGAGGTGTCGGGTCCCCAGGAACCACAACCACACCCAGACAAAGCCGAGAGCACCAGTCATGAGGAAGGCCGCCTGCCAACCGACGAGAACCGCGATTACGGGGATCGTCAAAGGCGCGACGATGGCACCTATGCTAGGCGCAGCGGCAATGATCCCGAGGCCAAGCGAGCGCTCTTCGACCGGCAGATACTGGGCCGTCGACTTGACAGTGGCAGGGCCTGAAACGGATTCGCCGAGCGCAAGGACAATACGCGCCATGACGAACTCGCTGACCGTTGCCGCGGCCGCGTGCCCCATGCCAGCAAGGCTCCACAGGGCAACGGCCGCCCCATAGGCCACGCGAACGCCGAAGCGGTCGACCAACCAGCCCGAGAACAGCACTGCCGCGGCGGTGGCAAAGGTGAATGCCGAGCCGAGGTGCGCAAATTCCTGGTCTGTCCACGAGAATGTCGAGACGAGCGTCGGTTTGAGCAGGGCAAGCACCTGCCGATCAAGGTAACTGAGCGCAGTCCCCGCGAAAACCAGAGCGATCAGGAGATACCGCGAGCGAGCGCTGTGTTGTGTTTCAGCCGACGTTGTCATTCTTGGCACCTTCCGCACTGACCTGGGCATCGAGCAGGCCAGCGTTGTGATCCTTCAGCGGATCGGGGCGCTTCTGGCCCGGCCTGAACTCGTAGTGAGGCTTGGTCTCCGGGCCGTGAACGACGCTCATGAGGCCTTGGGCTGCCAGCAGATTGCCCCGGACGATCGGCAGGTTTCTTGCCGCGAACGCTTTCAACGCCGGATCGTCACCTTGGCGTGAATAGTTGTCCATCAGCGTCAACAGCGACTTCTGCACCGCGATCTGCGAGCGGACATACTTTTCATCGAAAAAGAAGTCGAACAGCCGCCCCAGTTCCGTGAGAGACTTGATCTGTGCCGCATTCAACGGAGCCGCTGCCTTGCCCGGCGCGGCCTCGCCCAGCAGGCCTTTCAACCGCTCGGCCTCCTTGACGCGGTAATAGGCGTAATATTCGACCTTGGTCTGGATCGAATTGGTGATCGCCAGCCGTGCGGCGGAAACCTGATATTCGTAGAGCTGCGACGCCGCATCAACGAACTGAGCAGGGCTTACCGCCTGTCCGGAAAAGTCCTCCGAAATGGAGGCCTCCTTCGTCTCATGGGAAACGCCGCAGCCGGCCAGGACCGGCAAGGCGGCCAGTGCGAGGGCAATGGAAGCTATGCGCATGCCGTTCCTCCTTCAGTCAAGGTAACGCTTGAGAAAGACGATGGTCCGCCGCCAAGAAAGCTCGGCATCGTCCTTCCTGTACCAGGTGGGGTCATAGTCGTTGGCAAAACCCCACTTGGCTTCGGGGTAAGTGTAGAACTCGTGGACCTTGCCGAACCGGGTCAGGGTCTCGTCAAGCTCCTTGGTGCGCCGGTAATGCGAGACGTCGAGCAGCCCGTAGTGCTTCAGGATCGGTGCGCGGATCAGCGGCACGGCCGTCAGATCGTTGAGATTGGTGTAGTAGGAGACGGCGGCCTGAAGCTCCCTGTCCTGGCCCACCAGTTCATCGACCTGATCGCCGCCCTTGCCGAAGCCTACTGCGCCGACCTTGCCGACGTCCGGGCGGCTGCGGAGATAGTCTTCAGCCTGGCGGATGAAGTTTACGATCTCCTGATCCTTCTGCTTCTCGCCCATGTCGTCGGCGAGCTTTTCGTCAGCGGGCTGGCCGCCGTAGGGCCCGAGGAAATCGGGGGCGAGCGTGATGAAGCCCTCAAGCGCGAAGCGCCGCGCAATGTCCTTGGTATGAGCGTTCATGCCCCGGTTATCGACCTGGATGACGATCGCCGGATAACGCTTGCCCTTCTTGGGCGGACTGACCGGCATAGCCAGATAGCCGGTCAGGCCATGCCAGCCGGGGATGGAGACTGTCGAGACCCGGACGCGGGGATCGTTTCCTCGCGACAGCGGCTTCCAGTCCGCCGGCGGCGGATTGTGCGTGGCGCGGCAGCAAACGGCCGGGTTCTTCCATGCATCCTGCGCATCGCTGCCAGCCGGGGCCTTGGCCGGCGCAGCAACCGGCTGTGCCGTCGCGCCGCCCGAAGCAAGGCTCATCGCACCGATCATGACGGCAATCGATAATCCGCGAGACCTGGATTGGTTCATTCTGGCTCCCCTCGAGAACGCATTTATCGCCTTGCTCCGGCCACGCCCCGCGCGTCCGGCGACGATTGTCATTTCAGGTACTTGTGCAGGAACGCGATCGTCCGCCTCCAGCTGATGGCCGCCGGCCCCGCATCGAAGGTCGTGCCATAGGCATTGGCGAAGCCCCACCTGGCTCCAGCGTACTCGTAGAATTCGTGTGGCTTGTGCGAGGCCGTCATCGCATCGTCGATCGGCTTGATCTTGGTGTTGCGCGCCGGATCGGGCGAACCGTAATGCTTGAGCAGCGCGGCGCTCATCAGGTGCAGCTTGCCAAGGTCGAGCAGGTTCGAAGACGAGTAGGTCACGCCTGCGGCAAGGGTGTAATCCTCGCTCACCGTCTGATCGACCTGGCTCCCGCCCTTGCCATAGCCGACGACGCCCACGGCCCGGACATTGGGCATCGCCTTGAGCGCCGCGATTGCCTGCCGGGTCAGCGCAACATATTCAGCGTCGGTCACGTCATGGACCCGCGCGAAAGCGACATCCTCGTCTTCCGGCTGCCCCCCGCGCGGCGCCAGATAGTCCGGCGCGAGCACGATGAACCCCTCCGCGGCATAGCGCCGGGCGAGATCCTTGGCATAACGGGTCAGCCCGCGGTTCTCGACGAGGAGAACAATGGCCCCGCACTTCTTGCGAGCACAGGCAGAAGGCGTGACGAGATAGCCGTTGAACGGAGCAGTAGGTCCGGCGATGACCGCCGTCTTCACCGCATAACGCCGGTCATCCTCGCGGGTCGACGGCATCCAGGCGACATTTACTGGGCCATTGCCGCCTCCGGCCGCATGCATCTCGGCCTGAGCCTGAGCCTGAGCCTGAGCCTGAGCCTGAGCCTGAGCCTGAGCCTGAGCCTTGGCCAGCGGCGCCTGCGCGGTCAGCAGCGCCAGGGCCAATGCCCAGACCAAGCCGCGCCGTGCCCTTAGAACAGATTTGTCCATCTTGGCTCTCCGTTGGATCGCGGGGTTCAATAGACGTCGCGGCGATAGCGCCCGTGCTGGGTCAGTTCATCGAGCGCATCGGCGCCAAGGATCTCGACCAGCGCGTCATCGACCCCGGTGGCCATCCCCTCAAGGCTGCCGCACACGTAGATTGCCGCTCCGCGCGCAATCCAGTCGCACACCGCATCGCCCGACAGCCGCAGTTGGTCCTGGACATAGCGGCGCGGCGGCGCATCTGGGCTGGTTTCGCCATCCGCGCCCCCGGCCGCTTCGAGCAGTGCCACCGGCACGGCATCGCGCGAGAACACCAGATCGACCCGTTCGAGAATCCCCTGTGCCTGCCAGGCCTCGAGCTCGTCCGCATAGTAGGTGTCGAACGCAGCATTGCGCTCACCGAAGATGAGCCAGTTCCCGGTCTTGCCGGCCAGAGCCTTGGCCTTGAGGTGCGCGCGCAATCCCGCAAGGCCAGTGCCATTGCCGATGAGGATCAGCGGCCGGTCGACGTTCTCGCCCAGACGGAAGTTCTGGTGCGGGTGAAGACGCATCGCGATCTCACCGCCCAGGGCCGCGCCGTCGGTCAGCCAGCCCGAGCCGACGCCCAGCGTGCCGTCGGTGCGCCGCTCCTGCCGCACCAGCAACTGGACTCGGCCATCCGCGGGGATCGACGAGATCGAATAGTCACGCGCCCGATCGGGATCGGCCGGAGCCAGTATCTGGGCAAGGTCGCCCGCTTCCCAGTCGGCCGCGGCACCATCCAGCGGCTCCAGTTCGATGTGATAGGCCGGATTGCCCGCGCTGCCCGGATTGAGGTGGCGGCGGCCCGCCAGACGCCACCGTTCGAAGGCAGGCGCCTTCCAGTCCGGCATGTCGTCCGTCCGGGCAAAGTGGCTCAGTTCGGACTTCCACTCGTCCAGAGCAGCCGCGTCGAGATTGTCGACGTCGATCCGCTTGAACAGCGGACGTGCACCCTGTTCGTTCAGCCAGGCATCAAGCTTGCGACCGAACCCGCAGAAGTTCGCATAGGCGCTGTCCCCCAGGGCGAGGACCCCGAAATGCAGGTTCGCCAGAGCCGCCTTCTCGCCCATGATCTTGCGCAAGAAACCGCGCGCCATGTCCGGCGGATCTCCTTCGCCATGGGTGGACACAATGAACAGGGCACGCTCGGCGTTCTCGAGTTCATCGAGTTCGAGCTTGTCGAGCCCGATCACCTTGGCCGGCAGGCCCGAGGCGTGGAACGCCGCGGCGGTCTGCCAGGCGAAGCGTTCGGCGCCGCCGGTCTGGCTGGCATAGGCGACGATCCATTCCGGCACGCCTTCCAGCGTGGCGACATGACCGCTCGCCGCGACCTTCATCGCCGCCGCTTCCTTCTCGCGCCGACGGCGCTTGAGGTACATCATCCAGCCGGTGACGAAGAATACCGGCATCATCAGGCAAGCGAGGAAGAAGAAGATGCGCCCGGGCAGGCCGAGGATCGCGCCGTTGTGAAAATCGAAGTTGCGCATCACGATCTGCTGCAACAGCGGCAAATCACCGAAACGGTCGTGGGTGATGACAGCGCCGGTATGCGCATCGAGCACCACGACGTTGACTTTGCTGTTGAGCGCAGGCGAGTGTCCGCCCTTCACCGTGCGCTGCTTGCTTAGCAGGTATTCAATCTTCAGGTAGTCAGGCCCGCTCTCCTTGAAGTTCACGGTCGCCTGCGCATAGGTCGGAACCTCGCGCTGGAACGAGGCCCACAGCTTGTTGAGATCGTAGGAGGAGCGGTTGGGCAGTTCCTTCGACTTGTCCCTGTCGTAGTTGATGTAACGCGCCGGTTCCGCCCCGGTCGCACTGCCGACGAAGTCCATGTAGCGGTTGCTCTGGATCTCGTTGAGCAGGCCGCTATGCGACATCGAGATGAACGCGATGAGCACGATGGTGCCGCCAGCCGCGTGAAGGCTGTAGAGGAAGGGATAGCCCTGCGCCTTCCAGTTGATCTTGAACCACGAGCGCCAGTCGGCCAGTTTGCTCTTGGGCCAGCGCAGATAGAGGCCCGACAGGCTGAGGATCAGCACCGCGAGCGAGGTGTAGAACATCGCCCACTTCGGCATCGGGTAGAGCCCCGTGCGCGTACCGGGAATCCTGAAGACCAGGCTGCGATGTACCCCTTCCATGTACTGGCCAAATTTGCCCAGGGCATGCCGAACATATTTGAAATTGTGCACCTGGCCGGTGTACTGGTTGACCAGCTGGTTGCCCTCGGAAACGTTGGTGCCGGTCAGGTCGACCACCACGCCTTCGTTCGGATCACCCGAAAAGACCAGCCGGGTGACCGTGTCATCGGGGTTCGCCGCCCGCGCCCTGACCCAGATCTGCTCGGGCGAGAGTGAGGGGCGGCCAGCCGCCTCGACGTGCAGCGGATCGCCGCTTTCCCAGTAGCTGACGTCCTGATCGAACGCGATCCCGGCACCGGTAATGGCCATGATCGACGCGAACAACCCGACGACGAGGCCGAGAATCCAGTGCAGATTGAACAGCAGCTTCTTCAGCACGGTCGGGCTCCCACGAATCGATTATGTTATTCTTGTTTCAGAAAAAATGGCGGACCCTCGCGGGCCCGCCCAGAGATGAATTTCAGAACTTGAAGGCGAAGGTGGCACCCACGTAGCGATCGGCCGCCTTGGGCAGGTTCACGTTGTATCCCTGCTGGTCGTAGTTCAGGACATAGCCGGCAGGGCGAACGTTGTTCCCCGCATAGTTCTTGCCCGTGTAGTAGTGCCGGTTGGTCAAATTCTTGACGAAGACTGTCAAAGAATACTTGTTGTCGATATCCTTGACCCCAAAGTTGAGGTCAAACGTCGCATAGCCGGGCTGGCTCAGGAACGGATCCTGGCTGAGATCGAACGACTGCCACGACTGGAAGTTCATCGAACCCATGATGAACCCGGCCAGCGAGCCGAACAGCGGATGCTCGTAGCGGATCGAGGCATTGCCGCGCCACTCCGGCGCACCGGGCAGCGAGCCGTTGCGGACGTTCTGGAAAGTGGCGCTGCCACCTGACGTGTTCAGCTGACGGAAGCAGACGTTGCTCGGCTGCGCCGCCCCGACCGCGACGGTCGCGATAGCCGGGAGGCCATAGACCGCCGCATTGTTCTGCGGGAAAGTACAGGGCAGGCCATTGGCGTTAACCGTGGCCTTCGAATAAACCACGCTGGCGTTCACGCTCAGTCCTTGGGTCACTTCGGCAGAGATTGCTGCCTGGAAGCCCTTGGTGGTCACATCGCCGGCATTGGTCGGGATGCTGGTCGCGGTAAAGGTCAGCGGATCGACCGCCTGTGCCTGAACCTGCAGGTTCTTGTACTTGGCGTAGAAGGCCGCCGCGGTCAGGAGTGCCCGCCCGCCAAAGATGCGACCCTTGAAGCCGGCTTCGAAGGCATTGACCGTTTCCGGCAGGACCGGCGTGGTCTGGTTGAAGGCCGCAGTCAGCTCGATGTCGTAGCTGGCGCCCTTGTAGCCGCGTGCATAGGTCGCATAGAACTGCGCGTTGCGATTGACATGGTACTGCAGACCGAGCTTGCCGGTGATGGTGTTGTCAGCCGTGTTGCCGCTGCCCGAACCCACCGAAAGGGTCGAAACGTCGCCGGGCTGCGACGCACCCGGACGGATCACGAAGTAGCTGACCGTTTCGCGCTGTACGCGCACGCCTGCAAGCACGGAAAGCTTGTCGGTCAGCTTGTATTCGCCTTGGCCGAAGACGGCGATCTGGTCGCTGGTCTGGCCAGCGTTCAGCGTATTCGAAACGTAGATCGGCAGAACCGTGGTGGAAGTTCCGCACGGCAGGCCCACCGTGTTACCCGCGGTAACCGGGCAGGTGCCCCACCGCTGGAGGTACTCGCGGCCGACCTTCTGGGTCTGGTAATAGAGGCCGGCAACGTAGGTTAGCGGTCCGGTGCCCGGCGAAGTCACCCGGATCTCCTGAGCGAACTGCGTGACCGAGCCGGGGCCGCCCGCGCTCAGGGTCTTGCTTCGCCCGCCCGCACCATTGATCGTGGTCTGGGTCGTCGAGCCGTAGGGCGTGACCAGCTGCGGAGTTGCCGCGACGTAGAGCGGCGGCAGGGCGTCGGGGATCACCGGGAACGGGTTCGCATCGAACCGGTAGTTCTGGTACGACGTGATCGAGGTGATGGTGAAGTCACCCAGCTTGAGATTGCCTTCCAGCGAACCGATGAACTGGCGGCTGTCGTCAAACGATGGCTTGTACATCTGGACGAGACGGTTCTCGGTATTGGCCGTGAACGGCACGACCAGCGCTGCGATCTGGACCGAGTTGTCGAACTGCTGGATCACGCTGGAACAGCAACCCGACTGCGTCTTGTAGTAGCTCGCGATGGCCAGCCAGTTGAGGTTCTCGGTCATGTCCCAGTCAAGCTTGCCGCGAACACCACGGCTCTTGACCGTACCGATCCGGTCGCCCGGCGAAACGCTGCTGAACAGGTTGCCGCCGACATAGCTGTAATTGCCGCTGATGCTGGCGCGCAGCGTGTCGGAAAGCGGCCCCGAGATCGTGCCTTTGGCGCGGTATTCCTCGCCTTCGGCAACGGTCACTTCGCCATTTGCCGAAAGCTGGTGGGAGGGCCGCGCGGTAACGACGTTGATCAGGCCCGCGTCGGCATTCTTGCCGAACAGGGTACCCTGCGGCCCTTCAAGAACCTCGATCCGCTCCACGTCGGACAGTTCGGAGAAGCCCTGGGCGCCGCGGCCGAGGACGACGCCGTCGATCACGGTCGAGACCGAGGATTCGGCGCCGAAATTGAACAGGGCCGTGCCGACGCCGCGAATGCGGAAGCTATTGTTGGCAGCCTTGCCGCCCTCGGTGAAGGTAAGCGAGGGCACTGCGTCGGTCAGTGAACGGGTGTCGTTGATCTGGCGCTGGCGCAGGACGTCCGCCGAAACGGCGGTGACGGTCACAGGCACGTCGACCAAGCGCTCGGCGCGCTTCTGCGCGGTCACCACGATTTCACCCGGCGCCATATCGTCGGCATCGCTGGCGGCTTGCGGCGTCGTTTGCGCAGTTTGCGCACTGGCCGACGCGACCGGCATCAGCGCCACCGACAGCGCCATAAACGAAACAGAGCCCAGAGAACCTTTCATCACACCCCTTCCTCCCATTCGATCATTCGCAAATCGAATGAATTATATTCCCAGCACGCCTTTGTGGCAGCACCATCTTTTCTATCGTTCCATTCTTTACCTTAGCAAGGCTTTTATTGTTTCCTTTTAGAATGTTTTGAACAACAACCTTCCGCATACACTTCGATCAAACCCGGCAGATCGGCACTGGGCGATTCAGTCACCCGGATGCGGGTCTCCACCAAGTGCGGCGCCGTCGTTCGGCAAGTGAAAAGCTGACGATATTGATACCGTTGAGCATTTCATCAGCCTGTCAGATGGCCGGATAGATCCGCTCGCGCTTTGCTGGGCCGGCCATAGCCTGGCCCCAAACAAAGAACTCGACCTAGCCGATCTGATCAGCGAAAAATGGATATTCCCAAATGACGCGTGGCAGCGGGCAGTATCGCAGCCCATCGGTGGCTTTGGCCTCGGCCATGCCGTAACGCTTCAGCGCGTTCTTCAAGTGCTGCAAAGCCGCTGATTTATCTCATTTTTTGGTGACAATAGATTCCAGGATCTCATCCTCGTGAACGACGGCGCGCCAGAGATAGCTCATCGCGCCATTGATCTTCACGTAGACCTCGTCGATGTGCCCGCACCATGCCGGAAACCGCGCATCCGGCTGATGCGCTGGCGGCGGATGTCGGCCGCGAACAACGGACCGAAACAATTCCGCCACAGCCGCACCGTCTCATGACAGAGGTAAATGCCGCGCTCGAACAGCAGATCCTCGACTTCCGCAGGCTCAACGGGAACCGCACATAGTGCATCACCACGAGCCGGATTACCTCCGGCTACGAGTGAAAATAGCGAAATGGATTGGCTGGTTCTTGAGGACGCGGCATGGCCGCGCCCTACCCCAATCGCCTCACCTTGCCAGCAGGTGCAGTTCTTTTGACACTGCCACCAGTGGCGATGCTAGCGCACGCCGCGTCGACAATCGCAACCAGTTCCTGCCCGAAGCGGACGTCGGCAACCTGCCCATAGGCCGATGCGTCTCCCCCAGTCAGGCTGCGGACGGCTTCCCGGTAGCAGGCCAACCAGTCATGCTGGAAGGGGCCGCCCTCAAGCACATGATCAGCAGCGCCAAAGCTGTAAAGCTCGCAAGGCCCCGTGCGCGTCTCGTCTAGCAAATCCAGGCTGAAGCTGGAGCGGCCCCCGCCGGCGTGATCGAGACTACACTGGAAAGCGGCTTTCCCTGTTCTAGTTGCCGCCGCGCAAACAACGGGACCGAGCACGGAAACCAGCACGGCGAGCATATGCGGAGCAACGTCCAACAGAGGCCCGAAAGGCTCGGAACGCCAGGGGGAGTCTGCGAAACGGCCGCCGGGTACCAAGGCCCGAGAATTGAAACTGGCAGTGGCCGTCTGCGGCTGCAAGGCTCGCGCCGATGCGATCAATTGGCGCACCTCGGCGCTATGGAGCCCAGGCAGGAACACGCGTGCCGCCACGTCCGCCCGATCAATCGTTGCCACCAGCTCACACCCCTCCGCAAGCGAGGTCGCCAGCGGCTTTTCCAGCAGCAGCATCTTGCCCGCCTCCGCGGCACGTCGTGCAAGAGCGGACTGGACCTGCGGTGCGACAGCGAATGCGACGGCGTCCACACCGTCCAGGAAGCGGTCGAAATCGTCGAAGGCTTGAGCACCGTGCGGCTCTGCCACGGCTGCGGTCCGGCCAGGATCCCGGCCGTAGACTCCGACCAGGCGGACATTCGGGCAATCCGCCAAGGCCGGAGCGTGAACCTGCGCAGCCCAAGTGCCGGTTCCGACCAAGCCGAATGAGGCAGGCTCAACCACGGCGAGCTCCCGCCCGCCGTGGTGAGGCACAACTCCAAATCAAGGGCATGTAGATCCTCTTCCCGGCCATTATCGCTATGGCCGCATAAAAGGCGCCTCGACTGCACATTCCAGGCACGGGGCACTGGGCTGTGCGCGGCGGCGGATTATCGGAAGGCATTTACCGGCACGCTCACTTCTTTTTCGCAAGACTTATTCCCCTGCGGCAACGGCCCGGCCCCCGACGTCAAGGCCGGCACTCGGCGAGGACGACTGGTTGTCGGCGCGTACAGGCAGTTCCTGTTCCGTGTGACCATAGACTTCCTTGAGCACGAAGGTTGCCAGGAACAGCGTGATGAGCGGGAAAATGGCCGTCAGCATCGCCGCCTTGGGAACCCCAAGCAAAGTAAACATCGCCGGCGCCGCCATCGTCAGGAGAAACGCCGAGGTCTTGGTCACCGCATAGGCAAACCCGGAAGAGACGCCGCGATACTTTGGCTTGGCGACCACGGTGACAATCGTCTGACCGCTCTGCGCGCCCCAGTAATGCCCCCAGACCACGATCGCTGCGCCCAGGGCAACGATCAGTGTCTGCGCCTGATAGATGCCATAAGAGGCGACGAACAGGCCCGACGCGGTCAGGAAGTTGCCTGCCTGGAGCAGGCCCTTGTGACCGATGCGGTGGAGAATGACCGGCCCGACGAAGCCGGACAGGGCCGCCAGGCCGCTCAGCCCGATCAGGAACAGGTTGTTCTCGAGCTGGGTCGTGAAGCCGAAGCTCACCAGGATGAGCGGGATGTAGAAGCCAAAGGCATACCATTCGGCCGGCTGAGTGGCGTTTGAAACCATGCCGACGATCGTCACGTTGCGGCGGCGGCGATCACCCCAGACGTCCCTGAACGCTTCCCCGATCGTGGGCGAGCGCATCGGCACGTTGGTATCGGGCAGGTCGTCCAGCAGATCGCCGTAAAGCACGCGCGATGCCGCCTTGGCTTCGCGGAACTTGCCGCGATCAAGCAACCACGCCGGGGTTTCGGGCAACTCGGTCCGCATCAACAGCAGAATGATGCCGGGAATGGCCGGGAACATGAGAACGAAGCGCCACAGCAGGTTCGCCTCGAGATTGATGAACTGCAGAATGGTCACAAGGATCACCGACAGCATCGTGCCGATGGCGTACATGCACTGCCACCGGTTCGCCATCGTCTCGCGTTTTCCCTTGGGCAGGACTTCCATCATGTAGGTGAAGCCGTTGGCGACGTCGCATCCGATGGGGATGCCGCCAATCGTGCGGATGATTGCCAGGGTCAGCATGTTTGGTGCCAGCCCTTGCGCGAGGGCGCAGACGATAAACATGATCATGGAGGCGAGGAATATCCGCCGACGGCCGAAGCGATCCGTTGCCCAGCCGCCCAGCAGCGCGCCGATCAGGCCCCCGATGTGAACCCCGGCAGCGGCAAATCCGAGCATCATCGCGCTCGGATTGAGGTCCGTGTTTATGTAGGGGAGGATGAAGGCCATCGAATAGCTGTCCCAGGATTCAAGGAGCAGCGCGACGATCATGAGC
This sequence comes from Novosphingobium flavum, assembly GCF_014230315.1. Lineage (GTDB taxonomy): Bacteria > Pseudomonadota > Alphaproteobacteria > Sphingomonadales > Sphingomonadaceae > Novosphingobium > Novosphingobium flavum. The sequence continues at coordinate 119,885 of NZ_JACLAW010000011.1, forward strand.
CAGCCGGCTTTGGTGGAGCCAGCGCCTTCCTGGGCCTCAACTCTTTTCTTGGCCTCCGCGGCGATCGCGGCAGCTTGCGCTTGGTTCACGAATATTTCTCCCACACATCAGGTGGCGATTGCTGTCGGACGCGGCGCACGGCGGATGACAAGAGGCCGCTGCGCCGACCTTTCCGAAGGCCATCCTATCTAGACCATACTTACCGCGTACCCGGCGGCGTGCGGTTCAGGGCCGCGCGCCGCCGAGAGGCGGATTACCTCTGCCGGCTGATCGCATCCTTGACGACCATGCCGCCTTTCATGACGAACTTCACCCGTTCCATCTCGGTGATGTCCGCCAATGGATCGCCGGATACCGCGATGACATCAGCGTATTTTCCCTTTTCCAGGCTCCCAATGTGGCGCTCCATGTCGTAGTTCAGCACGTGAACCGCGCCGACATAGGTGGTCCGCAGCGCCTCGGCCGGGGTCATCCCCCATTTGACCAGATAGGCAAATTGGTTACCCTGCTTGCCGTGCGGGATCTCGCCGCCCGGCGGCGAAGTGGCGCCGCTTCCGAACGCGATTTCCAGTCCGGCGGCACGAGCCCGCCGCACGGCGGCCTCGCCCAGGGCCAGGCGTGAGCCCGCGCCCCCGCTCGCTTGCAGGTCAAGAGGATCGAGGTGCGTCAGGTCATCGATCGTCGGCGTGAAGACGGTCTTGAACTGCTGGATCAGCTTCACCCCAGCGGCGTCGAGCTCAAGCAGATGGTTGGGATTGTCGACGCCGGCGAGAAGGCAAGGATCCTTGCCGTTTCCGCTGTAGCTGTGACAAGCGACCTTGAGGCCGAGACGGTGCGCCTCGTCGACGATCGCCTGGACCTCCTCGGTCGAAATCGAGAACACGTACTGGAACTTGCCATCACGCCACATGTAGTTCGGCCCGACATAGTCCGAAGTTGCGTAGACCTTGACGTAATCGACCCCGTGGTTCTTCGCCTCGCGCACTGCGGCGCGGGCCAGCCACGGCCCGTTGATATCCTTGTTCTCGGTGCGTCCAGCGTACCAGCGCTCTCCGTAGCCCTCCCTGACGTAGTTCGAATTCCGGAAATTGAGCGCCTGCCCCACGACCTGCATGCGCGGCCCCAGGACATGACCCGCATTGATCATGTCGCGCAGCTCGACCGTGTCAAAACCTCCGCGCGAGTCCAGATCGAGGATTGTCGTAAAACCAGCGTCCAGATCGTGTTGAGCGCTCACGGTCATCCATATGACGCGTTGCGAGAGGCTGGTAGTCGGGGACGCGTCAACGTTGGTGTGGACGTGCGCGTCGATCATGCCGGGCATGACCGTCGCATTGCCGAGGTCGATCACCTTTGCATTTGCCGGGACCGGCAGGTTGGTCCCGACGTTTTCTATCCGGTCTCCCCTGATGATCACGACCTGGTTGGCGAGGAGTTGACCTCCCTTGGGATCGTAAAGGCGCCCCGCCTTGATCGCCACGACCCGGTCGGCCGGCGCGAGAAACTCGGCGGTCTTCTCGGGGGTATTGGCCGAGGCCGCACAGGCAAGCACTGCCCCGACAGCGCCGAACAGCCAACTGATCTTTCGTTTCATAGCAACATCACCTCTCCTCGGACCGCCTTTCGAGGCGGCACTGATTTCACATTTCGACACGGATGCCGCCCTTGATCACACGGCCAATGGTGTCGAAATACACTGCGTTGGTCGGCGACGCGTTGTCCGTCGGCGCGGCCGGCGGATCGGTGTCGAGCAGGTTGGTCACGACCCCGAACAGGGTAATGCCCGGCGCGACCTTGAACCTCGCGGAAAGGTCGAAATAGGTCCTCCCCTCGACATCGTTGTTGTTGATGTCCGCCGCCGTGTAGGTGACGTCGTACTTCCCGCCCGAGACCTGGCGCGCGGACAGGCCGAGTGACAGGCGCTCATCCGAATAGGTCAAGGACGTGGTGGAGCGGAACCGGGGCACCGCGAACTGGTTGCGCGGACCAAGTTCGCCGGAGCGGTCGATCGTCGGGGCATTGAGCAGGCCGGAATTGACCTGCGCATGACGCGTGTAGGTGCCAGCAAAGCTCAGCTGAAGCGAGCCGCCCAACCCGTCCGCCACGCGGGAAAGCGGGAAACGATAGCTCGCCTGGAAGTCCAAGCCGCTGATCCTCACACTGGCAAGATTGAGGAAGGGCGTCGAGATCGCCGTCGGCAACCCGCCTGTGTCAAAGGTAATCAGGCCGCAATACAGCGGTTCGGCCGTGACCCGGCAGAAATCGGCGACATCCTGTCCAGCGAGGGTCGTTATAAGGCCCTTGGTCCCGATCTTGAAATGGTCGACCGAGAACGCCAGGCCCGGAACAAACGGCGGCTGGTAAGAAAAGCCGAAGGTCGTCGTATCTGCCTTCTCCGGCTTCAGGTTGGGGTTGCCGGATGACAGGACCAGCAACGAGCGCACCGCCGAACCATATTGAATGGTCGCGCTGCGGCCGCTGGGCGGCACGGATCGCTCAAAAATGTTCGGGGCGCGGATGTCGCGGGAGCGCGCGGCGCGAAGCAGCATACCTGCAAAGGGATTGTAGGTGAGCCCCGCCTTCCACGTAACCTGGCCGCCGGCCGCCCCCTTGTAGTCGGCATAACGTGCCGCACCGTTGATCTCGAGGGATTCGCCAAGCGGCGAGTCCTTGAGCAGCGGCACCACCGTTTCCACGAAGGCTTCCTTGACCTCATAAACGCCCGAGAAAGTGGCGCTGTTGTTGCCTTGGTAGCCATTAGCCTGCGCAATCGGATCGGACCACGCGGACTCGGATTCATAGCGATATTCCACGCCGGTCGCGACCGACACAGGGCCCGCCCACGTTTCGAACGGCTTGCCTGAAAGGCTCGCGTTGAAAAAGGTCTGCCGGTAGTCGATGGCCCCCATCGAAACACCCGCTACATAGGCCCGGGCGGCATCGGTGATGGCGCCGGTGCCGAACACGTTCATGGGCACGCAGCCTGCCGCCGCAGCATTGAATGAGGATCCAGCGATCGTTGCCCGGCAAACAATCTGCCCGTTGTTGAGCACCGCGTCAGCCGCGAAGCCGTAACGGGCGACGATTGTGTTGTTGTCGACGGCCTGCTTGTAGTTGTTCACGCCGTGGCCGACATTGGCGTTCCACTTCCAGTCACCACCTCCAGCAAAGGCGCCGTCAAGCCCAAGCACCCAGCGGGTGGTCTGGTTCTCGAGGTGACCAAACGTAGCCAATTCAGTGTTGTAGCGACCGAAGGTGAACGATGTCAGCCCCGCGTCGGTCATCTGGTTCTTGATCGAGTCCGACAGATAGGCATTGTCCTTACGGATGGTCAGCGAACTGACATAGGGGACGGATTGGCCGCCGCCGTCCGACTTCGAATAGCTGAGTTCACCGTGGGCGGTGATGAAATCGGAGAGCTTCACGCTGCCGCGCCCATAGAGCACCATGCGGCGGAACGGAGCGGCAATCTGCTGCACCGCCGGAAAATAGACGCCGGGCTGCCCGCCGCCGATCATGTAGGTCGGGCCAACGTACTGGCCGTAGGAAAACGGGCTGGTCGTGCCCCCAGGCCCGAAGTTGGTGCCCTTCAGAACCGTGCTGTTGATGATGCCACCGGGGGTGGCGGTCGAGAACTGGACATCCGGAAGGATGAGGCGCGATGCCAGCCCGTTGCCACCGGCCGGACAGGTCGCCGAAACCGCGACAGCGCCCGGACAGGGGTTAGGTATCAGGTAAACATGGCTGCGCCCCCAATCGCGCGTATTGACGTCGCCCACGCCGTAGTTCTTTTCGTAGTCAGCCGACACGGTGAGGTTCACGCGCCCATCGGCGAAGTCCTTGCCGGCGAGGAAACCGAAGCGCAACGACCGGTTATCGCCGTGCGTGGACGTTCCGCCCTGGGCTTCGGCCTGAAAGCCATTGAAATTCTTTTTCAGGAGGATGTTCACGACCCCCGCGACCGCGTCGGAGCCCCATTGGGCCGATGCGCCGCCGGTGACGACTTCAACGCGATCCACCAAAAGCGCGGGGATCTGGTTCAGGTTGACGTTGTAACCTGCCAGGCCTGCCGCCATCTCGGGGACAAAGCGGTTGCCGTCCACAAGGACCAGGGTGCGCGACGTTCCAAGCCCGCGCAGATCGAGATAGTTTGATCCGTTGGAGCGCTGGTTGGCACCATTGCTGGTCGGCTGCGTGGTCGGACGAAACGCCGGGACTTCGGTCAGCAGATACTGACCGATGTTGGTGGCCGCCTTCTGCTCAAGCTGGGCCCCGCCGACGACGACCGTGGGTGTCGGCGCGGAATAGCCCTGGCGGTTGACGCGGCTGGCCGTCACCACGATGTCGCTCGCCACGGGCCCCGTGATTTCGTCGGAAGCTGGCGCGGCCTGTTCACTGGTCGTTGGTGCCGTGGCCTGTTGGGCCTGGGCGATGCCCGGCGTCAGTGAAACGAACAGGGCGACGCTGGAAACCTGCGAGAGCAGGGTCGGCTGGATTGCAATGCGCCTCATTGTGGCATCTCTCCCGTGATTATTATTGATGGTGGGGTTGGATGAAGAGCGAACGGGGTTTCATCGGCCGGGCTATGCAACCGGCTGACAGTCGGAAGCGCGCAGCCGTATTGCGCGCGCATCCAGGTTGCGCAGCAGGTCAGCGATCCCGAAGGTCCAGGGCGCGGCTGCTGCGGATGTCGTGACTTCGTTCTCGAGCGCGCCCAGGCGCGCACTCGCGATGCGGACCATGTCCCCTGCCTTGTGGGTGAAGCCCTGGCCCGGCACGTCGCGGTCCTGGGTCGGCGCGAACAGCGTGCCGCAGAACAATACGAAGCCATCGGGGTACTGGTGTTCGGATCTCGCCTGACGGACCAGTTCCAGCGGATCGCGGCTGATCTGGTCCATCGAGCTGTGGCCGTCGAGCCGAAAGCCGTCCGGCCCGTCGATCACCAGATCCACCTGCGCCTTGCGCACGTCGTCGATCGTGAAGTCGCGATCGAACATCCGGATAAATGGGCCCAGCGCGCACGAGGCGTTGTTGTCCTTCGCCTTACCCAACAGCAGGGCGCTTCGTCCCTCGAAGTCACGTAGGTTGACGTCGTTGCCGAGCGTCGCGCCAAGCGCGCGCCCCTGACGGTCCACCACCATCACCACTTCCGGTTCGGGGTTGTTCCATGCGGAATCCGACCGGATGCCGATCTGCGCTCCATGCCCCACGGCTGACAGCACCGGAGCCTTGGTAAAGATCTCAGCGTCGGGACCTATCGCCACTTCGAGATATTGCGACCACAGCCCGTCCGCTATCAAAGCATCCTTCAGGCGCGCGGCGGCCTCGGATCCCGGCACGACCGCGCGGATGTCGGCTCCCACCCGATCCTGCAATCCGCCGCGGATCGTCTCGGCCAAGCGTGCGTCGCCCCTCGCCCGCTCCTCGATCACTCGCTCCACCGCCGACACGGCAAAGGTGACACCAGCCGCCTTGATGCACTGCAGGTCGATCGGCGCAAGCAGCGGAGCCTCATCAATCGCGAAGGCGTCAAGCGGCCCAAGGGCAACGCCCTCCGGAACGTCCGGCCACAAGTTGAGCAGCTCCGATACCGTGCCGGCAGCCGACAGGTCGAACAGTTCGCCGCCACGCACCGCGACCGGCGTGGGCCCTGCCGGAAATTGCATACGGCCAACCAAGGTCGCCATTCGCCAGTCGGCGGGTAAACAATCATCCCAGCTCACGCCTGTGCTCCTAATTGGTAAAATTCTGTAGCCGCGCGGAACCAAATCCACTCGCGGTCATCGGCACCCAGGTCTGCCAGCAGGCGGTCCGTTGCCTCGACCCAGCGCGCGTAGCTGCCGACGCTGTTGAGAACCGGCCAGTCGCTACCCCAGAGCAGGCGCTGCGGCCCGAACGCCTCCAGAAGGCTGTCCGAATAGGGCCGAAGAACGCCCTCGCCCCAGTCCGCCCCGGCCTCCGTCGCAAAACCGGACAGCTTGCAGCGGACGTTGGTTTCCCGGGCAATATGGGACATGGCTTCACGCCATATGGCGATCTCGCCCGAGGCGATATGCGGCTTCGCTCCATGGTCGATGACCACCCGCAATCCGGGTGTACGCGAAAGGCGCTTTTCCAAGGCAGGCAAATGGATCGGCCGAACCAGGGCATCGAGCGCCAGGTCAGCCTCGACCAATGCCGCAAAGGCGGCATCAAGCGAGGGGCGCGCAAGCCATTCAGGATCGGCAATGTCCTGAACCATGGGACGCAGACCGACCAAGGTGGGCGCTTCGGCCAAAGCCGCTATACGCTGGGGAGCGGACGACGCGTCGAAGTCCGCCCAGCCGACCACGCCGGCAACGAACGGCGTGATCCGGGCCAGCTCGATGAGGAACGCAGTTTCCGCATCGGTCGGCGCAGCCTGGACGAGGATGGTCCGCGAAACGCCTGCCTGCTTGATCAGCGGCTCGAGATCATCGGGAAGATAGTCACGCCACAGCGCGACAGATGACGGCTCGATCCAGCCGTAGTCTCCGCGTCCGATGGCCCAGAAGTGCTGATGGGAATCGATCTTCACGAGCCTGCCTGCCCGTCCGGACGGATCACGCCCTTGCGCAGAAGGACGTTGCCGTAGAGCCGGGCCTCCGAGGTGGACACGACGACAAAGGCCCGCGCGGCGCGGCCGTAGAATTCCGTCCGCTCAAGTCGACCCAGCGGAGCAGTGTACCCCTCGACCGCGAGCGTGTCGGCAAACTCGCGGTGGATCGGCAGGATCAGGTCGGGCTCATCCACCACCTGCATGCGCCATGCGGCTTCGGGGCCGAAATCGTCGAGCGGCAAAAGGGAAACAACGGCAGCCAAAGCACTCACCACATCGACGCCGTCCAGCCGCACGAGGCGGGCCGCAGTGCTCGCCGCGGGGAAGTTCGCATCGACGATCGCGATCTCGTCGCCGTGCCCCATGGCACGAAGCGCCGCGAGCAATTCAGGCCCGACTATCGGTGCAATTCCCTTGAGCACGCCGCCTCCAGCTAACATGTTAGAGGGGCCTGTTAGACGTGCTTATAGGAATTTTCAAGCCATATTGACTGAACCTAACATTTTAGTCCAATAGGCCATTATGACGTTGAGCACATTGAACCAGCCAGACCTGCCGAAGGGCGATCGCGTCTATCGCACGCTCAGGAGGCGCATCCGCGATCTCGAAATTGCCCCGGGGCAAGCCATCCGAAAGGAAGACATTGCCGAGGAGTTCGGCGTGTCGCGCGGCCCGGTGAACGAGGCAATCGCCCGCCTTACCGAGGAGGGGCTGGTCGATGTCTATCCGCAGCACGGCAGCTTCGTTGCACCGATCAGGCCCGAGGATGTCCGCGAAGGCCTGTTCGTTCGGTCGGGACTGGAGATCGAAGCCGTACGGCGCATCGCCCAAAGGGCGTCTGACGAATTGATCGCCATGCTCGAAGCTAACCTCGACGCCCAGACCCAGTCGCTCAAGGTGAACGATCTGGAGCGCTTCTACGAACTCGACGAAGCCATGCACGAAGCGCTGTTCAACGAAGTTGCCAGCCCGCGCCTCGTCAAACTGCTCGATGCAGCCCGGGCTCCGCTTGACCGGATGCGGCGGCTTGTCCTGCCCATCGGCGAGCGGCCTGAATCCACACTGGCCGAGCATCGATGGATCGTCGAAGCCGTAAAGACGCGAAATGCCGAACTGGCTGGCGCTGCGATGAGGGCCCACCTCAATGCGGTCGAAATCGCGGTTGAGGCACAGTTTGCCGCCCTCGAATCGGCTCAAGAAGCATGATGCTTCCCATTCGCACCATGACCTCGAACGCTGGGCGGACGATCACGTTTTCAGCGATGGGATTCGGCGCCGCGCCGCTCGGGAACATGCATCGCCCTCTGCCCGAAGCGGAGGCCGACGCCACGGTCCGCGCCGCGTGGGACGAAGGCCTGCGCTACTTCGACACCGCGCCGCTCTACGGGCACGGCCTGTCCGAGATGCGCCTGGGAAGAACACTGCGTTCGCTGCCCCGAGAATCATTCGTGGTTTCAACGAAGGTCGGACGCATTCTCGAACCCTGCCGCGCCGGCGAAGAGGACTCGGGCATATATGTTGCCACCCCGCAGCTCCGGGTGCGCTTTGACTATACCTACGACGGCATCATGCGATCTCTGGAGTCCAGTCTGGGCCGACTCGGGCTCGACAGAGTCGATATTCTCTACCTTCACGACATCGAAGCAAAATGCCACGGACGGGCCGGGTATGAGGCTCGCTTCGGGGAGCTTTTCGATCAGGGCGGCTGGAAGGCGCTGGACGAGCTGCGCAAGACCGGAGCAGTCACCGCCATTGGCGCAGGGGTCAACGAAGTAGAACCCTGTGCGCGCCTGCTAGAACAGGCCGACCCGGACATCTTCCTGCTCGCGGGACGCTTCACCCTGCTGGACCAGAGCGCCCAAGGCCTGCTCGCGGATTGCCAGGGACGCGGCGTTGGCGTGGTAGCCGGCGGCCCGTTCAACAGCGGGATCCTCGCAACCGGTCCCGTGGACGGCGCCCGGTACGACTATGCCGCCGCCTCCGAAGGAATTCGCCAACGTACGCAGGTGATCGCAGATATCTGTGTTCGCAACGGCGTCAGCCTTCCTCACGCGGCATTGCACTTTGCACTCATGCACCCTGCCATTCTGTCGGTCATACCCGGCGGACAAACGCCTGATGAAGTTCGCCACAACGCGGAACTGTTCCGGCGGCCAGTCCCTTCTTCGCTGTGGACGGACCTGGTCTCGGCGGGTGCCCTGTCACCCGGCGCCATTGTTGCGGCACCGTCGTCCGCAGCAAGCCACCTCGCCTCGACCGGGCAAAAGATCAACGCGAACAGGTGAGCGGAAATGAATGACCTGATCAAGCCATCTGCGGTCCTGCGGCTGCGTCCAGACGACAATGTGGCCCTCGCGCTTCGCCCCCTCGTACCCGGCGACAACGTCCTCGGGACGACGGTCATCGAAGCCGTTCCGGTTGGACACAAAGTTGCTTTGGAGCCGATCCCCGAAGGCAGCGCGGTAATCAAGTATTCGAGCGTCATTGCTGAAAGCACCATCGCGATTGCGCCGGGGCAGCACGTTCACGTGCACAACGCCAGGATGCCGACCGCCGTCCACAAGGCCGGTCGCGGCAAGACCACTGCCGGCCCATCCGTCACGGGGGTAGCCCGCACGTTCTCCGGCATTCGGCGCGCGGATGGCTCGGTCGCAACGCGCAACTTCATCGGCATTCTCACGACCGTGAATTGTTCCGGCACTGTTGCCCGGGCCATCGCCGACCGGTTTCGCGGGGATGCGCTGGCTCAGTGGCCTGGCGTGGACGGCGTCGTCGCCCTCACGCACCCACACGGCTGCGCCATGGGCCGCGACAGCGATGGCATCAGGCTGCTGCGACGCACTTTGGCCGGATATGCCAACCACCCCAATTTCGCCGGCGTCCTGATGGTCGGCCTCGGCTGCGAGTCGAACGAAATGTCCGAGTTGCTGGCGCTGGTCGGCGGCGAAAGCCAGCGCATCCAGGCGCTCGAAATTCAATCTTCCGGCGGCACCTCACAGACAATCAATGCCGGTATCGGCAAGGTTCAGGCATTTCTGGACGAAGCGCGAAACGTCAGGCGCGAGCCGCTGCCCGTCTCGCACCTGACGCTCGGATTGCAATGCGGCGGCTCGGACGCGTTCTCCGGCATCACCGCAAACCCGGCGCTGGGCGTAGCCGCGGACCTGCTCGTGGCGAATGGCGGTACCGCCATCCTCAGTGAGACTCCGGAAATCTATGGCGCCGAACATCTTCTGCTGGCGCGCGCCGAAACCGATGCCGTGGCCGAGGCGCTCCGGCACCGGATTTCCTGGTGGACCACCTATGCGGCCCGGCATGGCGGGACGCTCAACGACAACCCCTCCGCCGGCAACATCGCGGGCGGAATAACCACCATTCTCGAAAAGTCGCTCGGAGCGGTTGCGAAAGGCGGGGGATCGCCGCTGCGGGCCGTCTACGAATATGCCGAACCCATCCGCGAGCATGGCTTCGTATTCATGGATTCGCCCGGTTTTGACCCGGTGTCCGCCACCGGGCAGGTCGCGGCAGGCGCCAACCTTATCGCCTTCACGACCGGGCGCGGATCGACGTTCGGCTGCAAGCCCGTGCCATCGCTCAAACTGGCCACCAACACCCGCCTCTATGAAAACATGCGGGAAGACATGGACATCAATTGCGGCGATCTGCTCGACGACGGCGTGTCGATGGAAGCGAAGGGCCGCGAAATCTTTGAAGCACTGATCGAGACTGCGAGCGGCGTTCAAACGGCCAGCGAGCGCCTCAATTACGGCGAGGCGGAATTCGTCCCTTGGATACCGAGCCCCGTGACATGACCACGCGTTCAGCGGCCCGCACCTGCGCTGCCGGGACCTGAACCCGTCAACGTCACGCCCGACATGCCAGCGAAATGCACCGGCAATTGCAGACTGAGGTTTCTTCAAAATGCAGCATACTATCAAAGACGTTCAGGTTCACCTCGTTTCCACGCCGATCGCGGCAGGCTTCGCCGACGCGACGCGAAAGGTCGAAACCATCGGCTTTCTCGTCGTCCGAATCCTGACGGATCAGGGGTTGGAAGGGATTGGCATCACTTATCATGAAGTCGGCGGCGAGGCGACCGCCGAGCTGATCAGACGCAACATGACGCCCAAGCTGATCGGACGCGATCCGTTCGATACCGAAGTCATCTGGAACGAGTTCTTCCATTATCTTCGCGGCGTCGCCCGAAAGGGATTGATGTATTGCGCGCTCAGCGCAATCGACATCGCCTTGTGGGATCTCAAGGGCAAGATCACAGGCCTGCCGATCTACAAGCTCCTGGGGGGAGGCAGAACGGCGGTTCCGGTCTATGCGAGCGGCGGATGGACTTCATACTCGGACGATGAACTCGTCGCGGAAATGCAAGCCATGGTGGCGCGCGGCTACAACACCGTCAAATTCAAGGTCGGGTACGATGGCGGCCGCAACCTGCGCCGGGATGCGGAGCGCGTCCGAAAAGTGCGCGAAGCCGTGGGGCCCGACGTCACGCTCATGGTGGACGCCAACAATTCCTTCGATGCCGCGAGTGCCGTCCAGTTGGCCAATCGCATCCGGGAATATGACATCGCCCTGTTCGAGGAACCGGTTTTCGCCGACGACATGCCGGGCCTTGCGCGTTTCCGGAAGGGGACTGACATTCCGCTGGGCACTGGCGAGCATGAATACCTCAAATTCGGCGTGCGGGATCTGCTGCTCAACGAAGCCGCCGACATCGTCCAGGTCGATGCCGCCCGTGCCGGTGGATATACCGAGATGATCAAGTGCGCCGCGCTGACCCAGGCGTGGAACCTCAAGTTCGCGCCCCACGCGATGGAGAACATCCATCTGCAACTCGGCGCCGCCGTCCCGAACGTCGTCTTTCTGGAACGGCTTCTCATTTTCGAGGACCTGACCGCCAAGGTGTTCGACAATGCGCCCGTGCCGATCGGCGGCTTGATGCACGTCCCCGATCTGCCCGGACTGGGCCTGAAGTTGAACATGGATTTCATTCGCGAGCACGACGAGACCGCGTCCAGGCATGGGAAGGCCTGAGCAATGACCCGCGAAAAGCGCTACCCCCCCGCCCTCGCCGGCCTGCACGCCGCACTCGCCACGCCCTATGACGCGGATGGCGCCATTGCCCCGGCCTGCCTCGAGCGCCTGATCGATTTCATCTTGGGCCAGGGCATCGACGGCCTCTATGTCGGCGGATCGACTGGCGAAGCGCTGCTGCAATCGACCGAGGAACGCGAGCAGGTTCTCCATCTCGCTGCCGAAGCAGCCCAAGGCCGGGGCGTGCTGATCGGACAGGTGGGATCAGTCGGCACGCGGGAAGCTCAGCGCCTTGCCAAGCTCTGCGCTTCGGCCGGATACCACGCCGTCTCGGCCATTCCCCCGATCTACTTCCAGCATTCCAAAGCGGGGATCCTGTCCTACTATCAGGACATCGCGGAAGCGGCCGACGGTCTTCCAGTCATCGTATACAACATACCGAAGCTGAGCGGCGTCCAGTTCTCCCTTGGTGACCTTGAAGCCCTCCTCGCAATTCCCGGCGTGGTCGGGATGAAGCAGACCTCCATCGACATGTATCAGATGGAACAGTTGCACCGCCTTCACCCGGAAAAGCTCCTGCTCAACGGATTCGACGAGATGCTGCTGGCCGGCATTGCCTCGGGTGCAAACGGAGGGGTTGGCAGCACTTACAACATCATGGGGGCTCGCTATGTCGAACTGCTGCGGCGCTTCAGAGCGGGCGACAATGCCGGGGCGCTTGAAATGCAGGGCCGATGCAATGCCGTACTCGATGCGTTGGTCACCCACGGGGTATTCCCATCGCTCAAGTACTTGCTCTACCGGATGAAAATTATCGCGACTCCGGTCTGCCGCGCCCCGCTGGACAGGATCGACGGCGCCGCAGCCCGCGCACTGGACGCCATCGCCGCCGAACTTTCCGCCGAGGCGCAGCTAGCCTAGCCGCGCCTGACGGAGGGCTGCATGCCCTCCGTCACAAGACCGCGGTGAGAAGTTGCTCGCCTGCGAAATGGGCATCGAGGTTGGCGATCAGCAGGCGCCCCATGGCGACCCGTGTCTCGATCGTCGCGCTGGCGCGATGGGGCTGGAGGACGACGCTGCCCAGCCCGATGAGCTCGCTCGGCACGTTGGGTTCATCGGCGAACACATCCAGCCCCGCACCGCCCAGTCGTCCGCTCGTCAGCGCCTCAACCAATGCCGGTTCATCAACGATGCTGCCGCGAGCCACGTTGATCAGGCAGCCGTACGGCCCGATTGCCTGCAGCACCTCGGCATTGACGATGCCGCGCGAACCAGCCCCCCCTGCGGAGGCGACGACGAAGAAGTCGCACCAGCGCGCCATTTCCACGAGATCGGCCATGAAAGTATAGGGAACGTCGGCCATAGCCCCAAGGTCGTGATAGCCTATGTCCATGCCAAAGCCGGTTGCCCGCTGTGCGATGGCCCGGCCTACCCGGCCAAGGCCGAAAATCCCGATCTTCTTGCGGCTGACGGTGTTGGCCAGCGGCAAGGCTTCCCGCCGCAGCCATGCCCCGTCACGAACGTAGCGGTCACCTGCGCATAACCCGCGGGCGGCGGCAATCAGCAGGCCGATGGCAAGATCGGCCACGTCATCGGTCAGGAGATCGGGCGTGGTCGTCACGCGTACCCCTCTGGATCGCGCGCGATCCAGATCCACTGCGTCCAGACCGATGCCGCTGATCGCGATAATCTCCAGCCCGGCCAGCGTGTCGACGAGGTCGTTATCGGCACCGGTGCCCCCGCCGGTCACAATCCCGCGGATCGTCTGCGCAACAGGCGCGGGCAAAGCGCGCCGGCTTGCCGGATCGAACGCGCGATGGACGGTGTAACGCGCCTCAAGTTCCCGCTCGATTTCGGCGACGAGCGGCTCGAGAAGGAGGATATTCGGTTTCATGAACTCGTCAGGCCTCGCTAATGAAATCAATATGCCTAGCCGACGGAACCGCTCCGCGGCCAGGGCCCATCAGTGCTGGAACGCGCCAGAGTACCGTTCCCGCAACACCGCCTTCTGCACCTTGCCCATCGCGTTCTTCGGCAGCTCGTCGACAAACACAATTCGACGGGGCTGCTTGAAGCGGGCAATCGTGTCGGACAGTGCCGTCGTGATCGCCTCGGCATCGGCAAAGCCCTTCTCGCGCGGCACAATCACCGCCACGATCCGTTCGCCGAGATCGCTGTCCGGAACGCCGATTACGGCCACTTCATGCACTGCCGGCAGCGCATCGATGGCATTCTCCACTTCCGCCGGATAAATGTTGAATCCGCCCGCGATGATCAGATCCTTTTCCCGGCCAACGATGGACACATAGCCTCGGTCATCCATTCTGCCGAGATCGCCGGTTATGAAATGGCCGTTCCTGAACTCGGTGGCCGTCTTGTCGGGCATGCGCCAATAGCCCTTGAACACGTTCGGCCCGCGCACTTCGATCACGCCGACTTCGCCCAGCGGCAGTTCCTCGCCCGTTTGGGGATTGGCGATGCGCACGTCAACGCCAGGAAGCGGCAATCCGACCGTACCGGCAATGCGATCGCCGATGTAGGGGTTGGAGGTATTCATGTTGGTCTCGGTCATCCCATAGCGCTCGAGGATTGCGTGGCCCGTTCGCTCCCGAAATTCGCGGTGAATGTCCGCTGAAAGGGGCGCCGAACCCGAAACGAACAGGCGCATGTGCGATACCAGCTCGCGCACGAAACCCGGCTGCTGGAGCAGGCGGATGTAGAACGTGGGAACACCCATCATGACCGTGGCCCGGGGCAAGGCCCGGATAACGTCACCAACATCGAATGCGGGCAGGAAGATGATCGATGCACCAGCAGCCAGGGTCACGTTCGTGGCAACGAACAGGCCGTGGGTATGGAAGATGGGAAGCGCATGGAGAAGCACGTCCTGACTCGAGAACTGCCACACGTCGCGCAGGGTAAAGGCATTCGACGCCAGATTGTCATGACTGAGCATGGCGCCTTTGGCCCGGCCTGTGGTGCCGGAGGTGTAGAGGATTGCGGCAAGGTCGTCATCGCCCCGGTCAACCGCGGCGAACACCGCCGGGGCACTGCGAGCCAACTGAGCCAGCGATCCGCCGCGCGCACCGTCCAGCGTCTCCACGTGGGACAGGCCGCGCGCCGCCGGAAGCGCCTTGATAGCGTCACGGCGGGCAGGATCGCAGACGAACAGGGCCGGCTCGGCATCGGCCACAAAATAGTCCAGTTCGCCGGCGGTATAGGCCGTATTCAGGGGCAGAAACACGGCGCCTGAACGGAGACATCCAAGATAGAGCAGCAGCATTTCGATGGATTTTTCCACCTGCACCGCCACCCGGTCCCCGGCCTGCACCCCAAGGGAGACAAGCGCATTGGCATAGCGCGCCGAGGCCGTTTCGACCTCACCGTAACTGACCACCGCGCCATCAGGGAGAAATGCGAAGGGCGCATCGCCATCCGCCGGAAAGTTCACGCTCAGGCGGTCATAAAGGTTAGTCATGCTGCAGTTCCATCTGTTTGCGCGTTCCAGCCCCAAGTCGCTCCATCAGGTGCCGGAAGTGCTTGCCGATCGTGATCTGTCCCTGATTTGAGTATGCTTCGTGCAATTCCTCGATTGCCGCGAGATCGTAGAGGTAGTTGACCATCATCCCGGCGCTTTGCCGGATGCCCTTGGGCGAACTGTCGCCCATCCAGTTGAGACGTTCCAGGCGCGCGCCGTTGCCAAGATGAAAGCGGGCTACCGGATCGACCGGCCGACCATCGGCGCTTTTCGCCTCCAGGAAATAGTCCACCCCGGCCTGCAGCAGGTCCATTCGAACCTCGTCGCTCTTGCCCTCGGCCAAAACCGCTGCCGCGAGATCCGGCTTCGTGTCTTTCAGCCAGCTGACAAAGCCCGGAATTGGCGACAGGGTCACGAAACAATCCAGTCCGGGCAAGACCCGCCTGATGTCGGTGGCCACTTGCTTGATCAGGAAGTGACCGAAGGAAATGCCGCGCAGGCCGGGCTGGCAATTGCTGATGGAATAGAAGACCGCGGTGTCCGCCTCGTCCGCTCGCAACGGCACCCTGTCCGGGGCGAGTACGTCCTGAATGCTTTCGGGAATGCCTTTGGTGAGCGCAACCTCCACAAAGATCAGCGGTTCGTCGGGCATGGCCGGATGAAAGAAGGCGAAGCAGCGCCTGTCCGGAGGATCAAGCCGGCTGCGCAATTCGGCCCAGTCCCGAATGTCATGCACCGCCTCATACCGGATCACGCGCTCCAGCAGGCTTGCCGGCGATGACCAGTTGATCGCCTGCAAGGTAAGAAAGCCTCGATTGAACCAAGAGGCCAGCAGGTGCGACAGGTCCGCGTCCACCCGGCGCGCCCAGTCCTGCCCCCGGATCGAGAGCAGATCTTCCCGCATGCGTACCAGTGCCGCGGTCCCACCCTTGCCGAGGTTGAGCAGGCGGAACAGGCGCTGGCGCGGCGCCTCGACGGCGGTGGCAAGCTCCGGCAGCATGGACCACCCCTCCGCAGCATAGCGCCCCCATGCTGCGGCCAGGCGCTCGGGATCGGGATTGAAGTCATCGGCCAGCCGCTCGAAAAATGCCGCGCGCTCGCCCCCGTCGATCTCCGCATACAACGCCAGCAGGTC
Organism: Novosphingobium flavum; assembly: GCF_014230315.1. Classification (GTDB taxonomy): domain Bacteria; phylum Pseudomonadota; class Alphaproteobacteria; order Sphingomonadales; family Sphingomonadaceae; genus Novosphingobium; species Novosphingobium flavum. Next base: position 136,124 of record NZ_JACLAW010000011.1, read on the forward strand.
GCTGGCGATCGCCACGCCAGAGGCTTCGCCGCGCGTCGACAGCAGGTCACGCGCAAGTCCGAGCAGCGTTTCCACCGGCGAGCGCGCAGGCGGGGCCGGATGGGCCGCGAAGGGCAGATATCGGCCGAGCAGGTCTCGCCCACGGCTGGAAAAACCTTGCAGCAGTTGCGACAGTGACGTGCGGACCATCAATCGGCTCCCAACAAAGTGTGCACACGACCTAACTTTTCTTAGATCAGCATACTGCTAGCGCATCAATTCGAGTTTATGTATACACCGAAGCAGGCCGAGGCAAGTCGGCAGGAGGAGACTCTTGATGGATGGACAAACATCGAGCGACGAAGCGGGGGGGCGCCGCCCCCTTCTGTCCGAGCGCATCCGCGACAGCCTGATCGATGCGATCGCGACCGGCCAGCTGGCTCCCGGCAGCAATCTTGATGAACAACAATTGGCGACCCAATACGGCGCCTCCCGCACGCCGGTTCGCGAAGCCCTGCGTCAACTTCAGACCAGTGCGTTGGTGGAAATTGTCGGCAGGCGCACCCTGGTTGCCCGGCTCACGCCAGTCCGGATAATGGAAATGTTCGAGGCGATGGCGGAAATCGAATCCGTCTGCGTGCGCCTGGCCACATACCGGATGACTCCGCTGGAACGCAGCGCGCTGCTTCGCATCCACGAGGCGACTGACGTGGCGGTCGCAGCCGGGGATGTTGACGGCTACGATCGTCTCAATCGCGAGTTTCACGAGGCGCTTTACAAGGCCACGCACAACACTTTCCTGGAAGAGCAGGCGCTGTCGGTTCGGGCGCGCCTCTCGGCCTTCAGGCGTGTCCAGCTCCGTCAACAGGGACGCCTCCCGCGTTCTCGCGGTGAACACGATGAAGTGCTCCAGGCGATCAACGAAGGGGACGGCGAAACGGCAGCCCGGCGCATGCGCGCCCACATGCTGAGCGCGGCCGGCGCATTGGAAAACTATCTCAAGGACCGCTGACACACAGATCAGAAAAAAAGAGACGAGGGGGAAATAGATCAATGGCGTCCGGCCTGTCTATTTCAGCTGGCTAAGTGGCCCGCCACGAACCGTCGCCCCTCTGATCCGAAGCAACCCGAGAACCATAAGCTGGAGGGGAAACAATGCATAATCCAAAAGAGGAACACCTGCCGCCCGGCGACCGCAGATCGGTCATCGTCGGCGTGGCCCTGCTCGCCGCGTGCACCTTGGTGGGCGCGATTGCCGGAGATGCACTGGGAACTGTGCTGGGCGTGAAGGCGAACGTAGGGGGCGTCGGCATCGCAATGATCCTGCTGATCGCGGGACGGATCTGGCTGCTCCGGCGCGGTCTGCTGAGCGGCGGAATCCGGCTCGGCGTGGAACTGTGGGGGGCGCTTTACATTCCGATCGTCGTGGCGATGGCGGCGCAGCAGAACGTCGCCGCAGCGGTTCGCGGCGGACCGCTGGTCATCATCGTCGCGATCGTCACGACGGCCCTGTGCTTCGCGTGCGTGGGGCTGATCGGCCGCGCCGCCAGCTTTCGGCCCTCCACGGGCGAGTTGCCTGCAACCGGCGAGGTGGCGGAATGATCGAGCAGCTTGGCTCTATCGCGCTACGCGTTCTGTCCGCCAACGGCTTGCTGACAGCGTTCGCCTGCGTGGGCTGCGTCATGCTCGCGGCGAACGCCCTGTCGCGCCATCTGACCGCAGGCCGTATCCACGGGTCTGCCATCGCCATCATCATCGGATTGGCCGGCGCATTCTTTGCCGGAACCGTCACTGGCGGGGAGAAAGGCGTGGCCGACCTGCCTATCCTGGCCGGTATCGGCTTGCTGGGCGGGGCAATGCTGCGCGACTTCGCGATCACGGCCACGGCCTTCGAGGTCGATGTTGCCCATGCCCGACAGGCCGGCCTGCTGGGGTTCTTGGCCTTGCTGATCGGAACCGTGCTGCCGTTCATCGTCGGGGCCAGTGCCGCGTGGGTGGCCGGCTATACCGACCCCGTGGCGATCAGCACCATCGGCGCCGGGGCGATAACCTATATCGTCGGGCCCGTAACCGGCGCAGCGCTTGGTGCGAGTTCGGACGTAATTGCCATCTCCATCGCCACCGGGGTCCTTAAGGCGGTGCTGGTAATGGTCGTCACGCCGATGGTCGCCCGCTTCATCGGCCTCAACAACCCGCGCAGCGCAATGATCTTCGGCGGCCTGATGGGCACGGTCAGCGGCGTCACCGGCGGCCTCGCCGCAACGGACAGGCGGCTAGTACCCTACGGGGCGCTCACTGCTACCTTCCACACCGGGCTGGGTTGCCTGCTGGCCCCCTCTGTCCTGCACCTTTCCCTATTGGCGATAATGACAATGTAGGTTGGGGCCCGCGAGCCACGAGCCAGCCTAGGTGACTCCGAAAGATTAATTGTCGGCCGGCGCCATGGGAGCCAAGGGTGCTGCCAGTCATCGAACCCACAGTACGACGCGGATAACACCCATTATACGAAACCGCCCCATCACCCGCCGACCAATCGAAAATCAGCATAATTCCATAAACTTACCCGCACAATTCGCTCGACTTCGGGCTTGTTCCACGCATTGGTGTTGACGGCAGCGCGAGACGCCGTGGCCACGCTCCGGGACCTGACCCCCGGGGCTTTGGGTGGTGGGAGCAGCGCGGTGCTGCTCCGCTGAAGGAGAGCCACCCATGCCCCGCCGAATGGCCCGCGAGCCGCAGAGCCCTGCCCCGAACAACGCCCCCGCCACCGACGCTCCGGCACCTGGAGCCCCCGCTTCCGGGGAGAGCAAGATCAGCAAGGTGCTCGCCCTGCTGCGCCGCGAAGACGGCGCCACCCTGACCGAGATGGTCGAGGCCACCGACTGGCTGCCACACACGACCCGCGCCGCCCTGACCGGCCTCAGGAAGAAGGGCCACGCGCTCGAGAAGTCCAAGCGCGACGGCGCGACCTGCTACCGCGTGACGGGTCTCGCCTGATGGTACAGCGCCAGCCCGCGCCGAACCTCGCCGCGCTCGATGATCTCGATGGCGCCGGGCTTGCCCGGCGCTGGCTGGAGGTCACCGGCCGGCCGGTCCCGAGGGTCAGCAACCGCCTCCTGCGCCTCGCCCTCGCCTGGGAAATCCAGGCGAGGGCCTCGGGCGGCCTGCCCCGCCGCATCCGCCAGCGGCTGGAACAGCGGGCAAACGGCCGCAACCAGACCCGCGAGATCCGCCCCGGCATGAAGCTGGTGCGCGAGTGGAACGGCGAACTGATCGTCGTCACGGTAAGCGAGGATGGCACAATCCGATGGCGCGAACGGACGTGGGATTCGCTCAGCGCGGTTGCCCGCGCGGTGACCGGCACCCGCTGGTCCGGTCCGGCCTTCTTCGGCCTGCGCACCGCTGCGGCTCCGGAAGGCCGCAAGACTGGTTCCCGGAGGGCCGCCGCATGAAAACCGTGCGCTGCGCGATCTACACCCGCAAGTCGAGCGAGGAGGGTCTGGAGCAGGATTTCAACTCGCTCGACGCCCAGCGCGAGGCCTGCGCCGCCTATATTCTCAGCCAGGCCAGCGAAGGCTGGAGCCCGGTGGCCGAGCGTTACGACGATGGCGGGCTCTCGGGCGGGACACTCGAGCGCCCTGCCCTGCAGCGTCTGCTCGGCGACGTGGCCGACGGCAAGGTCGACATCATCGTGGTCTACAAGGTCGACCGCCTGACCCGCTCGCTGCTCGACTTTGCCAAGCTGGTCGAAGCCTTCGACAAGGCCGGGACCAGCTTCGTCTCGGTCACCCAGTCGTTCAACACCACGACCTCCATGGGGCGCCTCACCCTCAACATGCTCTTGTCCTTCGCCCAGTTCGAGCGCGAGGTCACCGCCGAGCGGATCCGCGACAAGCTCGCGGCCTCCAAGGCCAGAGGCATGTGGATGGGCGGGACCCCGCCGCTCGGCTACCGCCCCGATGGCCGCACCCTCGCAGTGGTCGAGGACCACGCCGCAATCATCCGCGACATCTACCGGCGCTACCTCGAACTCGGCTCGGTCCGCCTTGTGGCCGACCAGTTGGTGGCCGCAGACATCCGCTCGCCCCTGCGTCAGACCACATCGGGCCGTGCCTATGGCGGGCAGCGGTTCTCGCGGGGACAGCTCTATGCGATCCTGCGCAATCCGATCTACGTCGGCGAGATCCCGCACAAGGAGCGGACCTATCCCGGCAACCACCCGCCCCTGATCGGCCGCGAGCAATGGGACGAGGCCCAGCGGCTGCTCACCGCCCACCGGCAGGGCACCCGCACCTCGCGCGTGCCCACCGCGAGCCTGCTGGCCGGGCGGATCTTCGATGGTTCAGGCGAGCCGCTCCTCGCCAGCCACGCCTCGAAGCGCGGCGCGGGCAGCGCGCCGACCGCAGCCACCCGTTACCGCTACTATGTCAGCCGCAGCCTCCAGCGCAGCGAGGGTCAGGCAGATACCCCCACCTTCCGCATCCCGTCCCGCGAGATCGAGGAGGTGGTCTGCCGCGAACTCGCCGTCCTGCTCGACGATCCACTCGATCTGGCCGAGCGGGCGGGCCTGCTCATCGAGCCCGCCGTACTGGGTCAGGCGGTGCGGCGCTGCGAGGTCCTCGCCGCCGACCTGCGGCTGCGCCGGACGGCGGCCGTTGCCGCCGTGCTCGACCGGGTCGGGATCCATCCCGACCGGATCGAACTGGCGGTTAAGGTGGACGCCCTCGCCGATCTGCTGAACTCACCGCCCGTTTCAGGTTCCTCCCCTGCCCCCGACATCATCCACACCGTGCCGGTCCGCGTGACCCGAACCGGGCATGTGGTGCGGCTGGTGCAGGACGACAGCGCTTTCGCCACCGGGCCAGAGCGCGCGACCACCCTCGAAGGCCTACTCGCCCGGGCGCACCGCTGGTGGGGCATTCTCTGTCGGGGCGAGACTGACATCACCACGCTGGCCGCGCGCGAAGACGTCACCGCCTCCTACATGACCCGGGTCGTGCGCCTTGCCTTCCTCTCGCCAGAGGTCACGGCCGCGGCGCTCGACGGCCGCCTGCGCGCCGAGATCGATGCGGCAGCCCTGCTTGCGCCCGGGGCGATTGACGCGGACTGGGCAGATCAGGAACGGCGGTTTCTGCCGGGTAAGACCGCAGCGGCCAGATAGCCGCGCAGCCGGTTCGAACAATGGGCCGCCGTCGTTAGCGGCAGACCATCAGGCCGCCTGCGCCTTGGTCAGCGCATCGGCGATCATCGCCGCCATCGCCTCTTCGGCCCGGAGGCGTACGGCCTCGTCCTTCGACGACATGTCGTGGCGCAGCCATTGCGGCGCGCGTTGCACCACGGCCTGGATGATGCTGGCGATGTCCCCGTTCATGGGCGACGCAATGCCTGATCCGTCAGCATTTCGCAAATGCACAACGACGGGTTGAGCCTTCTTGATGTGAAACCTGGGGCGGCAAACGCCGGCGACGCCCCTCGACAGAGCCGCCGTTTGACGCTTCGAAAGGGTTCCCCAAAACCCGCCCTTCATTCATCAAACCAGGTGCTTCGGCATGAACGAACAGTGGTTAATCCCAGCCACGACTCCAACTGAAGCCGTTTGCTATTTGGCGCGCTGCATCAACTTGGTCGCTCTCCAATAACGGTAGGTAGCTATCTACGTATGAGATGTATGCGCCCAGCAAATCTCTGTAACTCGGATCGTCGGAACCCTTCGAAAGAGACAGCAAGCCTCCGACGCCGAACTCCTTCTTCACGCCGAGTATAGCGGCTCTCATCTCGCTGAAAGCGCGATGGTGATTTTCAAAGCTGAACCAGCGTTTGCGCGCCCGGATGGCGTTTTCTCGCGCTCTTCGAAGCGCCCAGAGCGCCCGCTCCTTGCTGCCCAAATCAGGCGACGGTTGGTCATCCCTAAATGGACCTTGGATTTCTCTGGCGCTTGCACCACCCGCTGTGAGGAGCATGATCCCAAGCCCCCCGCCCCCTACTAACACGCCCGCCATGCCGAAATCGATCAGCGTCACAAAATACGGGGAGCCAGAAGGCAAGGCGGTTGCGCCGATCATGGCCGCGAATCCTCCGCCAGCCACAGTCGCGCAAAGTGTTGCAGTGACCCCCCTTCTATCCATGCTCGAGGCATATCAACGACCGTCGCGTTTGCAAGGTATGGTACTGGCCTGAGCTTCCGTCGGTCCAAGGCGCCGTACCGCTGAAGGAGATCCGTCACGGAGGTGACTGACTTAAGACTGACTGGGCGCGCTACCGCTTGGTGGCCTCGGGAACCGCTGACATTGTCGACATTCACGGTGCCGGATCAGGGCGATGTAACCGGTCGTTGGATCTCGTCGCTCGCGGCGCGCCAGAGTGACAAGTGGGACTTTCCTGCCGATCGCTGCAGCTGCTGGGAGCGACCAACTAGTTACCGAAACCGGTCATTCGTGAACGCGCGAACGCCCTCTCCTCTATGTCTAGGCCTAAATCAAATCCCAGCCGGCAACACGCGCCTCTACGATCGCCTTGAGCGATTCTTCGAGCGTATCGCCCGGCTTTCCGGTAGCTGTCCAGCTAAACCCTTGCGCGTCGGGTTGAGAAAGACGTTGGCAGGTCGGCGCCGAAACTGGAGTCACTTTGGATAACTTGCAGGCCGCCTCATAGTAACCCTTCAGAGCCTCGTTGATATCGGCTTCGGTTCCCTTTGGCATTCGTATTGCTCCTTCTTGGTGGGCGGAAAGATTGTGTGTCTGAATGCTGAAAACCTGAATCACAGCGAACGGTGCGCGGGGCGAGAATTGCGACCGCAGCTGGGACGCCTCAATAGGGTTAGCTTCCGGATAGTCGATCAGGGATAGCGGCCGCTCACCCTACCGCTAATCGCGCCTTCAGGTCAGGGTCCAGTCGGCGGCGTCTATGCGTTGATGATGGTCGACAAAGGAGCAAGCTTCAGGAGCAGCACTTTGCGCAACGCCTCATCCGAAGTCACTCGGGCGACAGCCGCCGCCTCATAGTCGGCACGACCTTGGAACTTGAGCGCCTTCGCTATGGCGCCGAGGATGCCCGAATGTCGGACGGGGTAGCGCGCTATGATGCCATAGATGTCCTGCTCGGCTAGCATTGTCTGGAAACGCACGAGTTCTGCCGGATAGGCGGATTGTCCGCTGATCTGGATGGTCGACGAAGCCGCCGCGACGAGTTCGTCTCGCTTCGGCATCTGGGCCAGAAGTGCGTCTCGCACTCGCCGCTCGGCGAGCCGCCCAGCCAAATGCTCTGCCGTCCCTTGCTTGGCAGCTGCGCCGATTCCCTCAACAACAATATCGGCAAGAAAGCCCGCCATCAGATCGGCTTGCTTCTCCTCATCCGACTCGTACGTGGCGGCCTGCCTCTTGACGACCGCTGCCAAGACATCCGCGTCATAGTAAAGCGACTCCACCGAGAAGAACGGGAGAGGATAGATGCTCCCCGCTTGGAAATCGATGATGGCCTGCTCGGTCATGCCGTCATTGTCGATTAGGCCAAAGGCTTCGGTGTGATGCAGGCCGGTTGTCGATTGGATACCGATTACTGCATGCTGCACATCCTTGCAGCTGCCTTTGGGCCTAATCGAGGCCTTCGGAAACAGAACTGAGTACATCGGGGTATCGAGGCTGGTGGCGGCACCTTCGGTGAAAAGAACGCGACGCCGTGAACCGAGGATATCGGTGACGAGCCCCTCGGGAAGGCGGTCCGTCTGTTCAACTACGTCGAAGTCCCAATGCTTCACCTCCCCGCTGGTTTGCCAGGCAACCGAGCGCACAATGCACACGCGCGACTTTGCGAAGGACGTTGGTAGATCCAGCTCGTGGGTACTGATAACGAACTCGCAGTCGAGACGCGACTTGATGAGCGTCGCGATCAGTGGGACGACGATTGAGCGATGAAGGTGCAATTCCGGCTCGTCGATTAGGAAAACCACGCCCGGCTTTGCCGCGATCACCTCCGCGATTAGGATGAGCGCAATGCGCTCTCCATCGGACATGCGCGCATAACTGAATATGTTATCGCCCGACGTCGCCTTGAGCTCGTTGTCGGCGATGAGCATCTGAACGGGTATGTTTGCCTGTTGGAGGACCTGGTTGACCCTGTCGAGCGGGGACTCTTTCGATTGAAGTTTCGCAATCGCGCCAGCCGTTTCGGAGGAATCCGAATTCCTCGCGATCGTCTTTGCGCAATCGTTGATATATTGATGTTCAGCCGCCGTCAGGTCGTGGATCGCCTTTTCGTTTCGTTGATTGCCGGAAAAGTTCTTCCACCGCGCTTTTGCTGAATTGTCCCATGCTGGCAGATTGTCCGCGAGATCCCTTCGGCTCTTGGGTGTAAGTGATAGGCTTTCACCGTCGAACAGGGCTGTCCTGCTCCCGGGCAGGTAGATGGTATTTAATTCGGGCTTCTGCCGGAGGCGGTGCATGAGAGCAGACTTGCCCGTCCCGTTGCGACCGACGATGAAAAGTGGATGGGCTGAATCGACTGTGAGATAAAGGGTCGATTCTGCCGGACCCGGCAGAGAAAAATCAGTCACGCATACCCCCAATTTAACTAGCCCACGATATAGGTGCAGGCAGGGTTTTGTGGAAGGGCACGAGCGTCGGGCACCTTGTGGACAGTCTGCTTCGCGCCGTTCCATCGGCCGCTACTGTCTGAAGCCGACGTTCACGGCAACTGATCTGAGTGACCGGCTTGGGTCGTCCCCGGAAATCGACGCTGACGGATTTGTATGTCAGCTATCCCGTTTTCACGGCTGTAAGCAGTCATTCCGGACCGCCCAACTTTTCAGACATTCAGCCGCGACGCGCCGCGCCGGCTTTGTCGCCACCAACTCAATTCGGAAGAATGCCAACCTACCGGTGATGCCGCGGGTCTTCACTCAGACGCGCATTTTCGAAGCTTGGCCGGAACAGAAATGGACGATCGAGAGCGGCTGTAGACGTGCGTGTGTGCTTTGGCGAGAGCTTCCAATCTCGCCACCGACGCGATTGGTGCTGCGGCGGCTCACCTTAACAATCTGAGAGAAAGGTGGCTAAATCCGGCGAACCTTGTCCGGCGCGAGGCCAAGGTGATGCCGGGCTTACCCGACCGTATTCTGCCCGTAGCGAACGGCGCGGGCTTGACCCGCGGTCGATTCGATGCGACATATTGCTCGACCGCAATTGGGGATCTCTCTCCCACCCGCGCAAACCCAGCGACCAGTGCCGAAAGGCGAGCGTCCAGCGGCAGCCAGCGAAAAAGAGGGTCGGTCAGGGGGCCGCTTCGAAAGGAGCGGCCCTTTCCGTTTAGGTGCGGCCATGCTCACGCTCATTGCCACCTCTGCCGCTGCGTGGACCCTCTCCGTCTATACCGACCCGATCGATCGCACGAGGCGCTCGATCGCCAGCCTGGCCACTGCCCAGAGTCCCCTGATCATCCAGCGCGATGTGACGTCGCGGACCGAGCTGGCCGTTACGGTTAAGCCGCAGCACGACCCGAGCTTACCCGAGCCGGGCCAATCGAATACCGCTTCGGGCTGATGGACGATGAGCGGCGCACGGCTCTCGCTGGTCATCATCAGCGCGAGCAGCACCGATTGCTGCTGGCCGAGCGATAGCTTCTTGAAGTCGCGCGGCACGAACCGGGCCGCCCCACCAATGCCCGGCATCTTCTTGGTAACGCTGAGCTTGGGCCGGTCAGGGACTGCGATCGTCTCGAGCTGGCTCAAGAGATCGGCGTTATCCTCATCAGGGCCGCAACCTGATGCTCCGGATCGTCCGACCTAGCCGCCGTTCCATTGCTCTAGATCGAGCAGTGAACGAGGGGTAGCTTCGGCCTTGCCCAGTTCAGAACCGGCCTTTCCAGACAGCCCAACATTGCAGCGCAAAAGCACGAGGAAACCACCGCCGCGTTGGCAAAAATGGGCGGCAACGGCCGCGCCATGCGCTGCCTCGCCACCTTGAAGAAAAGGAACTCGTGGCACCAGGTGCCCTGAGCCCTTCGGTTCGCGGCGGCTGTATAGGATTGAACATAGCGGTGGCGATTGCATGAATGCGACAGCGCCGCACCCTTGTTGGACGCGTCTCCGAATGCGACAGTCAGAATTGGGGTGGTTTGGGGCGGGCCTCGCGCGATTGAAGACTTGACGAAGGATTCCATGCAAGAGATCGGGGTAGGACTGATCGGCTACGGCCTCGGCGGCAAGGTATTCCACGCAGCCTTCATCACGCGCACCGCGGGCATGCGCCTGCGCGCAGTGGTGTCCCGTGATCCAGCCAAGGTCCACCACGATCATCCCGAGGTCGCGGTCGTGCCGCACGTCGATGAGCTCCTCACGCGGCCCGATATCGATCTGGTTGTCGTCGCCAGTCCGGATGAGCTCCATGCCGGGCATGCCCTGGCGGCGCTGGCCGCCGGCAAGCACGTGGTGGTCGACAAGCCGTTTGCGACCAGCCTCGCCGACGCGCGGCGGGTGGTCGAGGCGGCGGAACGCAGCGGGAAGATGCTTACCATCCATCACAACCGCCGCTGGGATGCCGACTTCCTCACGCTGCAGGACCTGATCGCCAGCGGGCGGTTAGGACGAATTGTCCATTTCGAGAGCCGGTTCGACCGTTGGCGTCCCGAACCGGGTGCCACCTGGAAGGAGGCGCGGGCCGGCGGCTCGTGGCTCGATCTCGGCCCCCATCTGGTTGACCAGGCGCTGGTCCTGTTCGGAATGCCCACTGCGGTGACCGCGGACCTGGCGGTCCTGCGCGACGGGGCACCGGCACCGGACTGGTTCGAGGTCATCCTCCACTATGAGGCGATGCGGGTAACGCTTCATTCGAGCAAGCTCGCCGCCGATCACCGGCTGCGTTTCGCGGTTCACGGCACAACGGGGACCTGGCTCAAGCATGGGATCGATCCGCAGGAGCCTGCCATCGTGGGTGGTGCCATTCCTGGCGGCGCGGTCTGGGGTCACGATCCGGACCACGGCCGCCTGACCTCGGGCCAAAATTCTGATAAGCCAGAATATATCGCCAATCGCAATGGCGACTATGGCCTGTTCTGGCGCCAGCTGGTCGCCGCGATCCATGGCGAAGGCGCCAATCCGGTGCCGGCCGAGGATGCAATCCAGGTTATGACCGTGATACAGGCCGGCCTGGACAGCGCCCAGCTGCGCCGCACCGTGGACCTGGTCGCAGATCCGGTCTGACGGAGGGGATAACCACGGTCCGACCGAACAGTCTCGTGGATCTCCGCCGCATCCCGCTGGACGCTGCCGGTACGGCGCCTTAGTCAGGCCGCGCAATTACTGGAGCACCACGCACATGAACACGTCCGATCTCGCCGACACCGTTGCTTCTGCCGCTGGCCTCACCAAGGCCGACGCCCGCAAGGTCGTGGACGCGGTGTTTGCCGTGATCACCGAGGCAGCCGCCAAGGGCGAAGAAATCTCCCTGAATTCCTTTGGCAAGTTCAAGGTCAAGGAAAGCGCAGCGCGCGAGGGGCGCAACCCCGCGACGGGCGAGCCCATGCAAATCGCGGCTTCGCGCAAGCTCGCCTTCAGCCCGGCCAAGGCGGTGAAGGACCGGCTCAACGGCTGACCCGCTGCGACGCCGGGCCCGCCCGGCGCCGCTGCCTTCAACGCGGTAGCGTATGGCACTGGCTTCGGCGACCAACTCGCCCAACAACCCGATCCAAAGCCATACCAGGTGCCACGCGCCTCTTCGGGCACTTGGCATGACCGCCGACATTCCTGCCCCGCAGAATATCGACTGACAATATGGTGGACGCGCAAAATCATCGCAGACAGCCTCCGCGCTTCCAACGCGTTGGTCGAAGCCCTCGCCCACATGAATCTGGTTGGGCATCCCGGCCCAGGCAAGCCAAACTCTGACCGCCGAAAAAAGCGATCACCACCTCAACGGATTGTCTCGAATTTTTGGACAATCCGATTAATTTCTGTTCCATCGGCCTACCCGGCGACGTAGGTTGGCCCAAGGGATCCCCCTTCCACGATCTTCAACCGGGACCTTGTGTGAGCACCGCGACATTGACGCAGAACAGACAAAAGCCGGTCGGCCAGGATGACGTCGTGAAGGCTGTCACCGAAAGGATCGTGCGCGGCGACCTCGTGCCCGGGCAGCGGCTGGTGGAGATCGAACTGTGCGAACTGCTTCACGCGAGCCGCGGCACGGTCCGAGCTGCCCTCAGGGAACTTGATCGGGACGGTCTGGTCGAGCTCGTTCCCAACAAGGGAGCACGCGTGCGGGTCGTCGAACTGGCGGAAGCGCTGCAGCTCCTCGAGGTGCGCATGGCCATCGAAAGCCTCTGCGTCAGCCGAGCTGCCGAACGGATCACCGACACGGACGTCGAACGCATGCGCCAGTTGGCCCAAGACCTCAAGCAACGGGCCGAGGGCGGCGATGCCGTCGGATACGCGGAATGCACCGGGGCCGTATTTCAGCTCTATACTGCCATTGCCGACCTTCCGGTTGCCACCGACGAACTGAACCGCTTGCGCGCCCGCAATGCCCGGCACCGGTTCCGGCAGACCTACCGGCCGGGAAGAGCTCGGGTATCGCTGCCTTACTGGCTCGCGATCATCGACGCGATCTGCACGCGGAACCCGGCCGGCGCGCGCGCCGCCCTGCAGCGCCTTGCCAAAAACATCGAGCAGGCGATGACGGACATGGCCAGCGATGACCGGCCATTCGCGGTCCTTTATCCCGGCACCTGAATTACGCCGCTAACGCCGCATCCCTGACCAGCACCCGCACCGCCGCCATCAGCGTCCCGGCATCGACCAACGCCCGCTGGATCGCATCGAGGCCGGCGGGATCCCTCACCGTGTCGGCACTGGCCGCAAGCGCACTGGCATCCTCGAGGATACCGGCCACGATCGCCAGCAAGATCCCGGCCTGATCAACGCGTTCGTCCATGAGGCACGGCGTGCCGTGACACCGCCGTGAAGTCCAGACGCAGCTTTCTCGGGGTTCACCTCAGGCGAGCAGGTCTCCGGCCGGCACCGCAAACGGAACGGCGAGCTTCTCGACCACAGTGATCGTGGGGTTACGCCGCCCGCGCTCGATGTCGCTGACATAGGTGCGGTGGATGCCGGCGCGGTCGGCATAGTCTTCCTGGCTCCAGCCCTGCGCTTCCCGCAGGCGCCGGACATTGCGGCCAAGGCGAACACAGATCTCCACCCGCGGATAGAGAGCCCGCTGTCGCCGATTGATCTACAGACGATCAGTGTCATTTGCACTTGACTTGCGGCGGCCGCGAAGCGTTCGTGTCGTTACTGATCGTCGACACGGAAGGCTCACCCATGACCCAGCCCGACGCCGCCGCACCCCGCGCATCCGCTATCCCGGCCGGGGGCCCCGTGCCCGGCTCGCCCGACGTACCGCCGCGCAAGGTCAGCCCGGCCCTGCTCGCCGGCATCGCCCTGCTGCCCGGCATCTTCATCTGGTTCCTGCTGCGCAAGGGCCACAGCCCGGCGGCGCGGGCTGCCGGGTTCGGCTGGGCCGGGCTGCTCCTTATCGTCGCGGCAAATCTGCCTGCGGGGATGCACCCGGCCAAGACCAGGGTGGTGGCGGGACCGGCGGCCCCGACCTCCGGGCCAAGCCCGGCGCCATTGGCGCAGCCCACCAGCGGGCAAATGGCCGCCATCCTCGCCGGGCGTGCCGCGAGGGAGAAGGCCGTAAGGTCCTATATCGAGGCACTCGACGCCGCGCTGGAGGAGAGCAGGGAGACCGGGATGATCTATCACGAGGACCAGCCTGAGACGACCTGGCAGGTCTCGGTTCAGGCGATAGGAACCGATGGCGATCTCTACACCGAAGGCAACAGGTTCGCCGAAGACGCCGCGGTGCAGGCCCACCGCGAAGCCTGGCGCCGCGAGACCGCCGCACTGCAGGCCAAGGCCTTTCCGCGCCTGCGTGTGATCCACGCCAAGGCCCTTTCCGGGAAGCTGTGGGAGAACGACATCACGGTCGAGGCCACCGGCCCGGGCAACGCGACCCTGCGCTTCACCGGCTACCTGTTCGCGGCCAACCGCAACATCAAGGCGGTGATGGAGAAGGTTCATGTGGAGGCGCTGGCAACCCGGTTCCGCCGGGCCGAGTTCCGCACCTATCCCGGCGACGGGATCACCTCGTACCAGCTCGAACCCCTGCCCGACACCGCCCTCGCCTCGTTCTCGTTCGGCCGCTGGACTGCCGCCGAACGAGCCGGCGCCGAATGACCACCCTGACCGCAGCGATCGGCGCAGCGCTCACACGATCCAGTCGGGGAGTTCCGGCAGCGGCGGCCGCGGCCCCCGGACCTTGTCCTTGAGCCGTCCCTTGGCGTTGCGCTGTTCCAGCAGGGTGCGCCAGTGCCAGAACGACCACTCGAGCATCTGGGTCATGCTGTCGACCTGGTCGTCATACTTCCCGTTGGGAAAGGCCCGCAGCTCGGACAGAAAGGTGTCGAGCCCGTCGAGGCTGGCCGGGAGCCAGACCCTGCCTTCCTCGATCTGCCCGGTCTGGGCCAGCAGCCGCTCGGCCTTGTCGAGTTGCTTGATACCCGGCGGCGGCCAGGCGACCGGACGGAACGGTCCCTCGGCCGCGAGTTGCTGGACCAGGGCCAGACCGTTACTCGAATGTTCGATGATGACGTGATCGGCCCGCCACCTGGCCCGCTGCGCGATCACAGCGCGCTTGAGCTCGGGGTACTCGAGACGCGAGCGCAGGATATCGAGCAGGAAGTACCGCCCCGCGACCATGCCCCAGGTCGTGCAGACCGAGAAATCGCTGGTCGGAAGGGCCGTGGCCGCGGGATCCCAGCTCTGGATCACCCGGTCAAACCGGCAGCGTTCGATTGGCTGTCCGAACCGGCGCAGTTGCTCCATCCTGAGCAGGTTTCCGCCCGGCGCCACCGGGTTCTGCAAATACTGGGCGGCGTAGTCCTGGGGACCGAGGTTAAGCCGCTCCTGCTCGAGGACCTCGGCCGGGAAGCGAACCGGATCGAGCAGTTCGCCGCGCTTCCAGCGATGGACGAGGCCGGGCCCGATCCCGACCTCCAGATCGCACTCGGCCCGCGCCGGCAGGTTGAGGCAGACATAGTCCTTCTCCGCGAGCAGGGCCGGCAGGTCATCCTCGCAGATCCGCTGCTGGATCGAGAGAATGACCCCGGCGCGCTTGTCGTTGAGCCGTGAGGTCAGCGTGGTCGAGAACCAGGTCTTGACCTCGTTGCGCGCCGGCTCGCTGGTCCGCGCGTCAGCCTTCATGCAGTCATCGAGAATGATGACATCGGCCCCGCGCCCGGTTACCGGCCCGCCGACCGAGACCGCCCGCACCGCCCCGCCGCGGGTCGTAGTGAGCTTGCCACCGCTGTTGCCGCTCGGCGCAAGGCGGGTTCCGGGGAACAGCGCCTGGTACCACGGGCTCAGCATGATGCGGCGCCGGGCCTCGGCGTGCTCGGCGCTGAGCGCCTCACCATAGGTCGCCACCATGATCCTCGCTCCGGGGTTACGGCCGAGCAACCAGCAAGGGAAGGCGATCGCCACGGTGAACGACTTGAGCGTTCTCGGCTGGATCCAGATCATGGAGCGCGGCAGCTCGCCCGCATCGGCGCGTTCGAGCCAGTGGCACATCGCCTTGAGGTACCAGGCCGCTTCGAGCGGTGGTTCATCGGGATGCATGAACGCAAAGGCCCGCATCAGGAACGGGAACATGCGCGCGCGGCACAGCGCATCGGCGCGGAGCTTCAGCGCCGCGCTCACTTCTTTTCTCCCTTGCTGATGCGGGCCGCAATCTCCGCCTCGAACGCGGCGAGGATGGCCTGGTCGGCGGCCGAGATCTCGTCAGGACTCTGCACCGAAGGCCCACCCGAGGCACCCGGCTCCACCGCGGCCGGGGGCAAGGCCTTGTGGTAGAGTTCGAACGCCTTGGCGATCGCCGGCAACTGGCCGGTCAGACCCAGCTCGCGCAGCTTGCGGGCCAGGGCCTCGGCGGTCGAGACGGTCTTGATCCCGCCCTCGGGCGTGCGCAGCACGGTCGGGCTCTCCATCATCGCGACGATGGCACTCGCCTTGTTTTTCGAGCCCGGCTTGCGCCCCCGGGGACGGCGCGCGTCGAAGCCGGGCTTGAACCGGCTGTGCCTCGGCGGGTTGCAGTAGCCGACTGCCTCATCGCTGGCGGCATTGCCCGATGCGGCAGGCGTCTGTCCGCTCCCTTTCGGGGGCACGGGCTGGCGGGGCGTCTGGCGGGGCTCGGTCGCCGGGGCCGAAGGGACGGGACGGACCCGCTGGCGCACCGGCGGCCGGACGGGTTGATCGGAAGAGGCGGACTTCTGGGTCATGGCACAACGTCCTGACAGGAAGATGGAAGAAACGGGACACAGACGAACCGACCGCGCTCCCGCTGGCGGAGAGCGCGGCCGCCGGGATCACTCGTCGGGGTCCTCGTCGTCGGGATCGTCCAGGCTGACGGCGTCGTCATCGCCGCTGGCCTCTTTGTCCTTCTCATCGGGCAGGTCGCCGCCATCCTCGTCGCTCCCGGCCATGCGGGCGAGCGCGAGTTCGGTGAAGGTCAGGCCGGTCGCCACATGCACGGCCTGCTTGCCAGTCGCCTTCTGCCACCGCATTATTCCGACATCCACATACTTGGGATCAAGTTCGATGGCCCGGCCGATCCGCCCCGACTTCTCGCACGCCAGGATGGTGGTGGCCGCGCCCGAGAAGGGATCGAGCACAATCTCCCCGCGGTGGGTCACGTCGCGGATGGCGTCTATCGTCATCGGTAAATTTTTGACGGTTGGATGCAGCGCCAGATCGTTGAGGCGGCCGCGGCGCATGGCGTTAGCGCCGGGATAAGACCAGATCGAGCTGCGGTTGCGCCCCCACTGGCCAAGCCCGAAGTTGTTGCGGTGCGGGGCCTTGCCAACCTTGTAGACGAACACCAGTTCAAACTGGTTGCGATAGAAGGACCCCATCCCCGGCACCTGCTTGTCCCATACGACAAGCGTCTTCAGTTCGCCGTAGGCCGCATCCCCGGCGTCAAGCATCTCCCGCATGTGCCTGTGATCCATCCATTGGAATTGAATCGCCCCATCGACGCTGTAGCGCGCGCACAGCGTGAAGACCGAGGTCAGGAAGGCGGTGAACTCCTCGCGCGACATCTCGCCCGAGGCCATCACGAAGTCGGAATGCTTGACCTTGCCGAGCCCGCTGACATTGCCCAAGATCTTGATATTATATGGATTATCTGAATATACGCAGCGCGCCCGTTCTTCGCCGAGCAGGATCTGGTAGCTCTCCTCCTCGCGCGAATCCCCGCACAGCAGCCGGTGGCCACCCAGATCGAACAGATCGCCCAGCCGGCTGATCGGGGGGCCATCGTCGGGCTCGGGCGGGGCATCGTCGTTCTGTGCCTTCTCGTGCAGCAGGGCGTCGATCTCGATCATGTCGAACTGGGTCAGCTCGATCGGCAGGTCGATGTCCTCGACCATCAGTTCCCTGATCTCGACCGCGAGCAGCTTTTCGTCCCAGGTGTCGTTCAGGACCAGCTTGTTGTCAGCAATGGCATAGGCCCTGCGTTCGGCCTCGCTGAGGTGGTCGACCATGATTGTCGGCAGGCGGCTGAGCCCCATCTCACGCGCGGCGAGATAGCGCCCGACCCCGCAGATGATGGTGCCCTCGGCATCGACGATGATCGGGTTGATGAACCCCAAGCGCCGGATCGAGGATATGATCTGTTCGACCTGCTTGGGGCTGTGGGTCCGCAGCTGGCGCCTGGGCGGTTTCACCTCTTCGATCGTGCGGTAGGTGACCTCGACCGCGAGACTCTCATCGGGGCGATTGGTGAGCGGCAGCACCTCGCTGCCGGCCGGGACCACCGGAGTGGCAGTGTAGCGCTCGCGGCGTGGGCGGCAGGTGGGAGCCGGGACCTGCACAACGATCACCGGCTCATCGGCAGGCGACGGGACCGCATCGGTGATGGGAGGAGACACAGCACTGCCCGGCCGCCAGCGCGTGCGCACCGGCGCGAGCGAAGGCCGCGTCTCGCTATGGGGCTTGTTGTCGGGCTGCGCGCTGGTGGCAGCGGGCGTGATCGCAGCCGGGCTGATGCGCTCGCGGCGACGGATCTGGGGCGTTTGCATGATGAAGCTCCGAAGGTGACATTATGCGACACCAGACGCGGATGCGGCCGGTGGCAGAATGCCCCTGGAGCTATGCGCAAACTTGCCACGGCAAGTTTGCAGGCGCTCAGGTGCTGCCTGGTGCCCGCCTTATAGCAGGGCCTTCAGCCCGAGAAAACGAAAATTGCCTCCATGCCTTGGGAGGGCCCAGCAGTGACTTCCCAGACCTGCGATACCGCTGGCGCCGGATTCCCAGCAGCACCCAGCAAATTCCCAGCAAGCGTCTGCTGGGAATTTGCCCGGAAAGCCCCCAAAACCAACGCTGTGGGAGCGCCGGGTGGGCGCCGGATTCCCAGTGCGGGGGAAAAATTCCCAGTAGATCGAACGTTTGCTGGGAATCCGGGGCGTGCGCCGTGCCCCGGAACACGGCCGGTCTGAGGGGGCCATCATGGGCAATTTTGCCAAACGGTACTGCGGGCCAAGGCCGCAGAGAACGACCGGCCAAAATTGCCAGATTTGCTGGCAACCGGGATTCTCCCGGTACGGAATGCACCGCCAAGGCGCGCGGAATTGCGGGGATTTGAGGCCAAGTGGGCGAGGTCAGTCGTCAGAGACAGACTGCGTGGCGGAGAGGGTGGGATTCGAACCCACGGTACGGTTGCCCGTACACCGCATTTCGAGTGCGGCGCATTCGACCTCTCTGCCACCTCTCCGCGAAGCGTCCTTGAGTGACCCGCGAGGGCCATCCGGTCGAAGGAAGCGCGCCGGTAGCCGATGCAGCGAGGCTTGCCAAGCCCCCATTGCACATCGCCTGCAAAAAGGCGGGGAAGCCGGGCCGCCGCGCCTTGCCGCAGGGCAGCGGGCGCCTATATTGCACATATGGACCCGATCGAACGCGCCAGCTTCTTCTCACCCCAGGCGGGGCGCCTGGTCGAAGCCCCGCGCCGTGTCAACGCGCGCTTCGCCATCGGCGATATCGTGCGCCACCGGGAATACGATTTTCGCGGCGTCGTCTTCGATATCGATCCCGTCTTCGCCAACAGCGAGGAATGGTACGAGGCGATCCCGGCCGAATTGCGCCCCGAACGCAACCAGCCCTATTACCACCTCCTCGCCGAGAACGGGGAGAACAGCTACATCGCCTATGTCAGCCAGCAGAACCTGCTCGCCGACGGCGAAAGCGGTCCGGTCGAGCATCCCTCGGTCAGCCAGTTGTTCGACGACTTCAAGGCCGGCCGCTATCGCCTGCGCCGCGGCCTGACTCACTAGAACCGTCCCGGCCAGCCCGGTTTCAGCTCTTCAGCTTCCAGCCACGCTTGAGCAGGGCGTAGGTCACGCCGCCCAGCACGAGGTTGAGCAGGCCCAGCGCGATGGCGCCGTGCAGCACGGCCATGTTGGTATCGCCGATGTCGCTCTCGCCCAGAAAGCCGAAGCGGAAGCCCGAGATCACGTAGAAGAACGGGTTGAGCCGGCTGATCGACTGGAACACCGGCGCCAGGTTGTCGATCACGTAGAACGTGCCGGACAGCATGGTGAGCGGGGTGATGACGAAGTTCGTGACGGCCGCGTTATGGTCGAACTTTACCGCCCACATCGACGAAATCAGCCCGACCAGGGCAAGCAAGGCCGCGCCCATCAGCCCGAACCAGGCGATCGCCCAGCCGTGCGCCATGCCCAGGTTCGTCCCCGGCCAGAGCAGGATCGCCCCGGTCAGTGCCAGCCCGACCAGTACGCCGCGGGTGATCGCCGCGCCGATCAGCGCGATCATCAGTTCCAGCTCGGAGAGCGGCGGCATGAGGTAGTCGACGATCGTCCCCTGGATCTTGCCCGAAAGAAAATAGAAGCTCGAATTGGCGAAAGCGCCGTTCATGATTCCCATGGCGATCAGCCCGGGCGAGACGAAGGCGGCGAAAGGCACGCCCAGCACCAGCCGGTTGCCGCCGCCCAGCGCCACGGTAAAAATCATCAGATAAAGCAGCGTGGTCACCGCCGGGGCCCAGATCGTCTGGGTCTGGACCTTGAAAAAGCGGCGCACTTCCTTGATATAGAGCGTCCACAGCCCCAGCCGGTTGATCCGGTGGATCACCGGCACGCCTTGCGCCGGGAATTCTAGGTGGCGCCCGCCGGCATTGTCCGGCGCGGCGTTAACGGCAAGCTGGGGTTGATCGGCCATCCGGTGGCGACTATCGGCACCACGGCCTCATGGCAAGCGCCGCCGCATCCGCGGGCGGGCGTGACAGCGGGAAGAACATTGGACGTATGAGCTGGACCGACGAACGCATCGAAAAGCTGACCAAGATGTGGGAAGGCGGCGCCACCGCCAGCCAGATCGCGGATGAGCTCGGCGGCGTCAGCCGCAACGCGGTCATCGGCAAGGCGCACCGCCTCGGGCTGAAGGCCCGCCCCTCCCCGGTCAAGGCCAATGAAAAGGGCGAAGCGCCCGCCGCCCCGGCCCCCAAGCCGGTGCGCGCCGAAGCCCCGCCCCGCCCGGCCGCGCCGCCGCGCGAAAAGGCGGCCGAGCCTGCGCCCCGTCCCGCCCCGGTCGCCCCGCCGCGCCC
>NZ_JACLAW010000012.1 GCF_014230315.1 Novosphingobium flavum
CGGCGGGGCGGGCCGGCCGCGGCGCGCTGCGCCGCTGGGCGGTAGCGGACGGCGCGGCAGCGGCGGTGGCCTCCTCGGTCGCCCCGTCGGTGGCAACGTCGGTCGGCAGCGGGGCGGGCGGCAGGGCCACTGGCGGCGGCGCGGCCGTGGCGGTCGGCTCCGGCTGGAGCGGCGGCAGGCTCGCCGCCGGGGCATAGTAGCTGCGCCAGAAGAACAGCCCTACGGCGAAGACGATGAGGGCGGCCAGGGCGGCCAGCCAGGCGAAGCGGGCCGAGGGAATCCGCGAGGGATCGCCCGGCTCGAAGGCCTGCGGGACATAGCGGTCGACCGGCTCGCCATAGCCCAGTTCCTGGCGGACGGCGGCGACGTAGGAATCCGCGTCGAGCCCCAGCGCCTTGGCATAAGTGCGGGTGAAGCCGGTGGCATAGGTGCGCGCCGGAAGGGCCGCGAAATCGCCCGCTTCCATCAGCAGCAACATGCGCGCCGGGATCTTGGTCCGGTCGGCCATCTGGGCAAGCGAAAGATCCGCGCTTTCACGCGCAGCCTTCAGCCTGGGGCCAACGCCCGGGTTTGGCGCAAGCGCCTGCTGATCAAAATCGTCTGCCATTCCGGTCCCGTCGGATATGGATGGAAATGCGCCCCCGCAAGGCGGAAAGACAAGGCGGGCGGCATGAAATTGTCAAGCGCGACGCGCGGAATTATAACGGGTTAAAGCGACAGTCCGGCCCGGTACGGCGATCAGTCGCAGTCTATTCCGTGTTCGCAGGCCCAGCGCGTCAGCGCGCTGCGCATGTCGGCGGGCGGATTGGCGAGCCACAGATCCATCTGGGCGGTCAGTTCCGGCAGGTTGACCTTGCGGATCAGTTCCTTGAGCGGCCCGACCGCGACCGGGGTGATCGACAGGCGGCGGATGCCGAGGCCCATCAGGGCCAGCGCCTCGAGCCGGCGCCCGCCCATCTCGCCGCAAACCGTGACGTCGACCTTGTACCCGGCGACATTGTTCATCACCCGCTTCAGGAAGCGCAGGATCGATGGGCTGAGCCAGTCGTAACGCTCGGCCAGCTTCGGATTCGAACGATCGGCCGCGAACAGGAACTGGGTGAGATCGTTGGTGCCGATCGACAGGAACGACAGCTTGGGCGCGAGAATGTCGAGCACCTCGGCCAGGGCCGGGACTTCGAGCATGGCGCCGTAGCGGATCGCTTCGGGCAACATCTTCTTTTGGCCCTTGAGCCAGGCCAGTTGCTGGTCGAACACGGCCTTGGCCGCGTCGAACTCCCACGGCTCCGAGACCATCGGGAACATCACGTTGAGCGTGCGCCCGGCCGATGCCTCGAGCAGCGCCCGGGCCTGGGCCTTCATCAGCCCCCCGCGCTCCAGCGCGACGCGCAGGGCGCGCCAGCCCATGGCCGGGTTTTCTTCGCCGTGGCCGTCGTCGTGGTTGAGGTAGGGCAGGGCCTTGTCGCCGCCGATGTCGACCGTGCGGAACACCACCGGGCGATTGCCGGCGGCCTCCAGCACCTCACGGTAAAGCCGGGTCTGACGTTCGCGCTGGGGCAGGGTGGCCGAGACGAGGAACTGGAACTCGGTGCGGTAGAGCCCGATGCCGTCGGCCCCGGTGAGGTTGAGCATCGGCACGTCGTCGCGCAGACCGGCGTTGATCATCACCGTGATGCGGGTGCCGTCGGCCGTGATCGGCTCGACGTCGCGCATGCCGGCCCAGACGGCCTGCCGCTCGCGGTTCTTGGCGAAGCGGGCCTCGAAGGCCTCGGTCAGCGCGGGGGTCGGGCGGATCGTGGCCGTGCCGGCATCGGCGTCGAGCAGGACCTGGTCCCCCTCGCGCAGGGCCCCGCGCAGGCCGCGCACCCGGCCCAGCACCGGCACGCCCATGGCCCGGGCGACGATCACCACGTGCGCGGTGAGCGAGCCTTCCTCGAGGATCACGCCCTTCAGCCGGCGCTTGTCGTATTCCAGAAGCTCGGCGGGGCCGAGGTTGCGGGCGATCAGGATCGCGTCCTGCCGCAGGCCCTGCGCCGCGGCCGTGCCGAGCTGGCCCGAGACGATCCGCAGCAGGCGGTTGGCCAGGTCCTCCAGGTCGTGCATCCGGTCTGCCAGCAGCGGATCGTCGATCTGCCGCATCCGCATCCGGGTGCGCTGCTGGACGCGCTCGATCGCCGCCTCGGCGGTGAGGCCGGAATCGATCGCCTCGTTGATCCGGCGGGCCCAGCCCTCGTCGTAGGCGAACATCTTGTAGGTCTGGAGCACTTCCTCGTGCTCGCCGCCTACGCCGAATTCGGCCTGGGCCGCCATGCGCTCGATCTGGTCGCGCATCTTGTCGAAGGCGAGGTAGACCCGCTGGCGCTCGGCCTCGATGTCCTCGGCCACGGTGTGCTCGATCGTCACGCGCGGCTGGTGGTAGACCGCCTGGCCGATGGCGAGGCCCTTGACCAGGGCAAGGCCGCGCAGCCGCTCAGTCCCGGTCTGGCTGGGGGAGAGGCCCCAGGCCTCGTCCTCGTCGACAAGGTCGGCGTTGGCGATCAGTTCGGACAGGACCATCGCCACGGTCTGCAGCGCCTCGATCTCCACCTCTTCATAGCGGCGCGGATCGGCATGCTGGACGCAGAGCACGCCAACGCAGCGCTCGCGCCGCACGATCGGGACGCCGGCGAAGGAATGGTACTTTTCCTCACCCGTTTCGGGGCGATAGGAGAAGTCCGGATGCGCGGTCGCCTCGGCGAGGTTGAGGGTCTCGGTGTTGCCGGCGATCGTGCCGACCAGACCCTCGCCGATCGCCATGCGGGTGACGTGGACCGCCTCCTGCGCAAGGCCGCGGGTGGCGAAGAGTTCGAGCGAACCTTCGCGCAGCAGGTAGATCGAACAGACCTCGCTATCGAGGCTCTTGCCGATCACCTCGACCACGGTGTTGAGCTTGGCCTGCGCGTGGCTGCGCGATGCCATCACCTCGTGCAGGCGGGTCAGGATCTTGCGGGCGGCGGCAACGGCATTGAGCATTATGGTCGGTTATAACAAACCGCGCGGTTTGGGAACGGGCCCTACCGGATTTGCAGCGATTCACCGTGGGGGCCGGCACTACAAGTCCGCGCCGGACAAAGCAAAGGCGCCCCGCCATGCGGCGGGGCGCCCGTGCCTTGCTCAACAAATCCTCAATGGAACTGGAGTTCTTCCTTGATACGCAGCTTGCGCTTCTTGAGCATCTGAATGGCCGACTGATCGGGCGATGGCCGGGACATTTCTTCGGCGATCTGCCTTTCGAGGCCCGCGTGCTTCATTTGCAATGCGCTGACATGCGTCGATTCCATGAGCATTCCTCCTGAGTTTGCCCAACTCTCGCGCCGCCGGAAGATCCTGTCAGGACGGTCCGTTATTGATGCCGACTCGGACGTTTGGACCCGAGCAGCGCGATTGTCAGAGAAGCACAATAAGCCTACTTAGCGAAGCGAATACGAACCCGAAGCGGCAGATCCGGCGTTGCGCGCGGCAAGCGGTGCATCGTCCGGATCGGCCGCTTCGTCGCACAGCGGATCGGACCGGGCCCAGTGAACGAAGAGGAAATGCGCAAGCGCCTGGAAATGCTCAGGATCGAGCACCGCGATCTCGACGCGGCGATCGATGCGCTGACCATGGCCGGCGGGGGTGACCAACTCCAGGTGGCCCGCCTGAAGAAGCGCAAGCTGCGCCTGAAGGACCAGATCGCCCTGATCGAGGACTACCTGATTCCCGACATCATCGCCTGACCCGGCGCGGGGCGCGGGGCGCGGGGCGCGGCCGGAACCCGCGGCAGGCGCGGAGCGTTCCAATGCGGCACAGTCCCGAATTGGGCTGGCTGCGGGCGGTAACCCCGGTTGTCTCGGGGGATTCGCCGGGTCTAACTGGGCACTACCATGGAGCACACGTCCAACCTCAATCCGCGGATCATCGAGTCGCTCTATGTCGAGGGGCTGATGTTGTCCGACGATGTCCGCGCGGCCTTCGACCTGTCGCGCCGGCCGGAGCTGGACGGCGAGTGCGGCCGCGAGGACGAAGGGCGGATCGCGCTTTCGTGCGAGGCGCTGCGCACTACCACCCGGATGATGCATGCCGTGGCCTGGCTGCTCAATCACCGCGCCTACCTCAACGGCGAGATCAGCGCCTTCCAGCTCAAGCGCCACGGGCGGATCGCCGGGGGGCTGCCCGAGGCCGATCCCGAACGGCTGGCCCTGCTGGAGCCCGACGTGCGCGAGCTTATCCGCGCGACCGAGCGGTTCTATGCCCGGCTGGTCCGGCTCGATACCGGCTGGCGCGAGCGCGAGCAGGCCAGCCACGGCGACGCTGTGCCGGCGATCCGGCGGCTACGCGACCGTCTCTCGCGCTCGGTGCACTAACCCTCCCGCGCGGGCGCGCGGCGCACGGCGCTCGACAGCGGCGCTCATCCTGCCCATATCGCGGGGGCAATGGACCTTCCCGAACAGCCTTGGCCGACCGGCCTTGCCCAGCAGCTCGAACCCCTCGTGCGGCGCGTGCTCGCGCCCAATCCCTCGCCCTTTACCTATACCGGGACCGAGACCTACATCATCGGCAGCGGCGGTGAACTGGCGGTGATCGATCCCGGCCCGAACGACCCCGCCCACATCGCCGCGCTGATGGCGGCCATCCGCCCGGCGCGCGTCACCGCGATTTGCTGCACCCACACGCACCGCGACCATTCGCCCGCCGCCGCGCCGCTGAAGGCGCTGACCGGGGCGGAGATCGCCGGCTGCGCGCCGCTGGTGCTCGATGCGCTCGGCCCGCGCGGCGACGTGCCGTTCGATGCCACCTATGCGCCGGATCGGGTCCTGGTGGACGGCGAGCAGCTGCGCGGGCCGGGCTGGACCCTGACCGCCGTGGCCACGCCGGGCCATACCTCGAACCACCTCTGCTTCGCGCTCGAGGAAAGCGGGGCACTGTTTACCGGCGATCACGTCATGGGCTGGTCGACCAGCGTGGTCAGCCCGCCGGACGGGGACATGGCGGCCTACATGGCCAGCCTCGAGAAGCTGCACGCGCGCGAGGACCGGGTCTATTACCCGGCCCACGGCGACCAGATCGACAAGCCGCGCCAGCTGGTGCGCGGGATGATCGGCCATCGCCGCCAGCGCGAGCGGCAGATCCTGAAGCTGCTCGGCGCCGGGGAGGGCGAGATCGCGGCCATGGTGCCGCGGATGTACAAGGGGCTCGACCGCAAGCTCTGGCCGGCGGCCGGGCAATCGATTCTGGCTCATCTGATCGAACTGCAACAGCGCGGCGTGGTGGTTCGGGACGGGGATTTCTGGGCACTGGCGAGCTGACTTCGAACAGGGCCAGGACACCAGCTCCGCTAAGCGGCTGAAACGCCGGGAAGGTGGCTGAAATGCTACCTTTCCGGGCAGAATAATTGCCCTTTGCAGCGCTAAATTGCTTGTTCGCCGGGGCGGCCGGGTCTATGCTCGAAGCTTCTAAGATCGCAGGTCACACAACGCTCTCTCACAGGAGACGGACCATGAAGATCGCGCTGCTTTCGCTGGCTCTCCTTGCCGGCATCCCGGGTTCGGCCGCGCTTGCTGCCGAGCCTGACAATCAACCCATGACCGTCGAGGGGCAACCCGTCACGGAAGACATGTACGTGCTGCGCATCGCCTATGGCGATCTCAATCTGACCCAGCCGGACCAGGCCAGGGAACTGAAGAGTCGGGTCAAGGTGGCGATCCGCGGCAATTGCAATGAGCTGTTTCCGATCCTCCCGCACAGCGACAGCTGGACCTGCCAGGCAAAGGCCCAGCGCGTGGCAGACCCGCAGGTCGTCGCAGCGATCCAGCAGGCGGGTACGCTGGCCAGCGGTACCGGGGCTCCGATCATCTTGCGGTTCGCCCGCAGGTAAGCGGCATCGGTCTCCGTACCCGAGGCGTCAGCCACGCTTCGGGTGCGGCGACGGTCCGTGGCGGTTCGGCCGCTTGGCTGACCTGCGCAAGTTTCCGGCCGTCACGGGCCTGACCGAGCTGGCCCGGCCAATGTCGATGCGTTCATTATTGTGAATCCATCACGATGGTTTATTTTACGCTCCACAATACAGGTGGGGAGTATCGGTGATGGCAACGCTTGCAGAAGGGCAGGGGGCGCAGTCCTACCTGTCCGATCAATCGTTTTTCGTGAAATTGTCATGGGTCATGGCCATCCTGATCTTGTTCGCCTTTGCGCAGAACGCGGCGCTGGGCCGGGTCGACATTCCCAAGGTGCCCTACTGGGTGCATATTCACGGCCTCGCCATGCTCACCTGGCTTGGCCTGTTCGTGAATCAGAACCGGCTGGCTGCCTCGGGCAATATCGCGCTGCACCGCAAGCTCGGCTGGGTCAGCGCCTTCGTGGTCTGCCTGATCGTCGGCCTGACCAGCCTCGCGGGCGTGCGCGCCGTGGAGCTGCACCGCCAGCCGCCGTTCTTCGATCCCGCCTTCTTCCTGATGCTGACCCAGGTCGGCGCGATCTGTTTCGGCGGCCTCGTCTTCGCTGCCATCGTCAACCGCCGGGATACCGAGCGGCACCGCCGGCTCATGGCGGGGGCGACCATCATCCTGCTCGATGCCGCGCTCGGGCGGCTGGTGCCCTTCCCGCTGCTTGGCGGCGAAATGGGCGAATGGGTCACCACCGCGTTGATGATGGTCTTCGTCGCCCTGATCGCGGCGCATGACCGGCGCACGCTCGGACGGGTTCACCCGGCGACTGTCACGGTCGGCATGGTCGTGATCCTAGCGCACCTCGTGATCGCGCTGGCGGCCCGTTCCGGCCCGGTGATCGCGCTGGCGGCGCGTCTGTCCGGCCAGGGGTGAGCGGAGCCGGCGCGCCGCCGGGCTCAGATTCCGCTTGGGTTTGCCTCGCGCCATACCTATCTGGGCGCCGGAACCGCCTGCCGTTTCAGGCGGCAAAACCGCCTTGGGGTAAGCTGCGATGACCGTCCTGACCGAGAACCTCTCCGGCCTCGACCTGCGCGAGGAAATCAACCGCCTGCGCAAGGAGCGCAACGCGGTCATCCTCGCGCACTATTACCAGAAGCCGGAAATCCAGGACCTGGCCGACTATATCGGCGATTCGCTCGAACTGTCGAAGAAGGCGGCCGCATCGGACGCCGACGTTATCGCGTTCTGCGGGGTCAAGTTCATGGCCGAGACGGCCAAGATCCTCGCGCCCCAGAAGACCGTGATCCTGCCCGATCTCGATGCCGGCTGCAGCCTCGAGGACGCCTGCCCGCCGGAGAAGTTCAAGGCCTTCCGCGAGGCGCACCCCGATCACATCGCGCTGACCTACATCAACTGCTCGACCGAGGTGAAGGCGCTGTCCGACATCATCGTCACCAGCTCCAGCGCCGAGACGATCCTCCAGCAGATCCCGGCCGACCAGAAGATCATCTTCGGGCCCGACCGGCACCTCGGCGGTTATCTCAACCGCAAGTTCGGGCGCGACATGCTGCTCTGGCCGGGGGTCTGCATCGTCCACGAGGCATTCAGCGAGACCGAGCTGATCAAGCTCAAGGGGCAGCATCCCGATGCGCCGGTCGCCGCGCACCCGGAATGCCCGCCGCACATCGTCGACCATGCCGACTATGTCGGCTCGACCAGCGGCATCCTGCAATATGCCAAGACCATGGTGGGCGACACGCTGATCGTGGCGACCGAGCCGCACATCATCCACCAGATGCAGCTCGCCCTGCCGGACAAGACCTTCATCGGCGCGCCTGGGGCCGACGGCAACTGCAACTGCAACATCTGCCCCTACATGGCGCTCAACACGCTGGAAAAGCTCTACCTCGCCCTGCGCGACCTCAAGCCCCAGGTGCATATCGAGGAAGGCTTGCGCCTCCAGGCCAAGAAGAGCCTCGACCGGATGCTGGAAATGGCCAAAGGCACGGTGGGCCGGGGCGATCTCGGCCGGGCCTGACGGCTCAGTTGCCGCGCCGGTCCTCGCCCGAGCGGCGGCCGAACGCCGCGCGGCGTGCCGCCTTGCGGCGATCGCCGCCGTTTCCGACAGCGCCGCGCCGGTCGGCGAAGGTGATCGAAATCAGCTGCTGGCGGCGATCGGCCGTGGCCGGTTCGTCCGAGCGGCGATCTTCCTCGCGCCGGTCACCATCGCCGAGCAGGCGCCGGTCGGCGTTGCGGCGTTCGATTATCTTGGCAAGCAGATCGCTCAGTACCATGGGCGTACTCCCGTGGTGAGGGTCCCGGAGCGACTCGTGCCCGCGCGGACCTGACGCAAAACCTGGGCGCAAGAGGTTAATGTCGCGTAAAGATCGCGCTCAGGCCGGGCCGCACCACGAAGAGCGCCGCCCGCGCCACGGCTCGGCCAGTCCCTCGCTGACCAGCTTCGCGCCAACGCTTTGCCCGCCGCGCAGGACCACGCGCAGCAGCCGGCCATAACGGTCGCGGTCTCGCGCATAGGGCGCCAACTCGAACGGACCCGCGTTGAGCAGGGCGATCAGCCGCCGCGTCGCCGCATCGCCGCGCGCCTGCTCGGCCGGGCACCGGGCGCCGTGAGTCTCGGGCGCGTTGATGTCGGCGATGCGGATCTTCTCGCCCGCCAGCCAGAAGGTGTCGCCATCGACGACGCAGGTGGTGCGAGGGCCTTCGGGGCAGAGCGCGAAGGCGGCGGCGGTGAGGGAAAGGAGTGCGAGTGCCATCCCCCCGGACTGGCTCGCACAGGCTTGCCCCGGTATCCGGGCGAATACGGTGTTTCCCGCCGAAACGGAGGATCAAACCTCCATTATTCAGGTATTTGCGCTTTACTGCAGGCTGAGGAACAGGCCCGCCAATGCCGCGCTCATCAGGTTGGACAGGCTCCCCGCGACCAGCGCCTTGATCCCGAGCCGGGCGATCACCGGCCGCTGGTTCGGGGCAAGGCCCCCGGTTACCGCCATCTGGATCGCGATCGAGCTGAAATTGGCAAAGCCGCACAGGGCAAAGGTGACGATGGCCGCCGTGCGCGGCGAGAGGCTGGTCATCTGGCCAAGGTCGATGAAGGCGACGAATTCGTTCAGCACCACTTTGGTCCCGAACAGGCCGCCGGCTTGCGCCGCTTCGGACCAGTCTCCGGCGCCGAGCAACCAGAACACCGGGGCGAAGAGCGTGCCGAGCAGGCCCTGGAACGACAGGCCCGGATAGCCGAACCAGCCGCCCACCCCGCCCAGCAGGCCGTTGGCCAGCGCCACCAGCGCCACGAAAGCCAGCACCATCGCGCCCACCGCCACGGCCAGCTTGAGCCCGGTCTGCGCCCCTTGCGCGGCGGCCATGATCAGGTTTGCCGGGCGTTCCTCGCCGTGGCCGTCATCGTCGGCCGCAGGCTCGGCCGCGGGCACCTCATGAATGACCTCGCGCTTGAGCCCGCCCGCATCGAGCCCCTCCGGATCAACCGGGGCGGGCAGCGGATCGGGCATGACCAGCTTGGCCATCAGGATGCCGCCCGGCGCCGACATGAAGGCGGCGGCCACGAGATAGTCGATCCGGATTCCCATCGAGGCATAGGCGGCCAGGATCGTGCCCGCCACGCCGGCCATGCCCACGGTCATCACGGTGAACAGCTGCGAGGGGGTGAGATTGGCCAGATAGGGCCGGATCACCAACGGCGCTTCCGACTGACCAACGAAGATGTTCGAGGCCGCGCAGAGGCTTTCCACCTTGCTGATCCCGGTTACCTTCTCCAGCCCGCCGCCGATCCAGCGGATCACGAACTGCATCACGCCAAGGTGATAAAGGATCGAGATCAGCGCGGCGAAGAAGATGATCACCGGCAGGGCCGAGATCGCAAAGGAGGCGCCGCCGATTTCCGGCTTGGCCAGCGGCCCGAACAGGAAGTCCACCCCGGCATGGGCATAGCCCAGCAGCTGGCTCACCCCGTAGGCCGCGCCGTTGAGCGCCGCGCGCCCCGGCGGCACGTAGAGCACGAGGCCCGCCAGCCCGGCCTGCAGGGCGAAGGCCGCGCCCACAACGCGCAGCCGGATCGCCTTGCGGTCGGCCGAAAGCGCCACGGCCAGCGCGATGATGAGCGCCATGCCGAGCAGGCTGGTGACGATGTGCATGAGCTGTCCGGTTCCCTTCCGCCGCGCAGATCGGGGCAGCGTAATGGCCGGCGTGGCCCCGGGAAAGCCGTAATTGCAACCCTTTGCCAATCGCGCCGGCCGCGCTAGACCCTTGCCCCATGTCTGAACCGATCTCGCTGCCACGGTCGCTCTTCGCCTCGGCCCTGTTCTACGGCGGGATGGTCACCATCGCCGCGGTACTGGGCGCGAAGCAGGTGGCGCTCGGCCCGCTCGCGGTGGAAGCGGGTATCTTCCCCTTCCTGATCCTCGTCTCGCTTTCCAGCGCCGTGGCCGAGCTGCACGGCAAGGCGGTGGCGGACAAGCTGGTGCGCTACGGCTTCGCCCCGCTGGTGGCGGCGATCCTGATCACCCTGTTCGTCCTGCAACTGCCAACCGACCCCAACATGTACCCGCCCGCCAAGGAGGCTTTCCCGGTGATCCTGGGCCAGTCGTGGCGGATGATGGGGGCCGGGATTGTCGCCTATGGCACCTCGGTCACGCTCAACGTCTGGATCTTCGACCGGCTGCGGGGCGCCACCGGCCAGTTCGCCGTCGTGCGCGGGGCGATCGCCGCGATGCTGTCACAAATCGTCGACACGCTGATCTTCATCACCGTCTCGTTTCTCGGCGTGCGTCCGATCCTCGACCTGATGCTGGGGCAGATGCTGGCCAAGGTCGTGCTGTCGGCCGTGCTGGTGCCGGTACTGATTTCGCTGGTCGTGCGGCTGGGGCGGCGGCTCGACGGCGAGTAAAAATACTTCAATTCCGGCGCGAGGGGGCTAAAGGCGCGAACATGACGAATCCGCACGCTTCCGGGCATGATCCCGCCCATGATCGAGCCATGCTGGCCAAGGCCGAGACCCTGATCGATGCGCTGCCCTATCTGCAGCGCTATCAGGGCCGCACTTTCGTGGTCAAATACGGCGGCCACGCCATGGGCGATCCCGAGCTGGCGCGCGACTTTGCCGAGGATATCGTCCTGCTCAAGGCGGTCGGGATCAACCCGGTGGTGGTCCACGGCGGCGGCCCGCAGATCGGGCGGATGCTGAAGGCGCTCGGCATCGAATCGCAGTTCGTCGATGGCCTGCGCGTGACCGACAAGCAGACCGCCGAAGTGGCCGAGATGGTCCTCGCCGGCGCGATCAACAAGGAACTGGTCAGCTGGATCGCCCGCGCCGGCGGCAAGGCGATCGGCATTTCCGGCAAGGACGGCGGCATGGTCATTGCCCGCAAGGTCCAGTCCAAGAAGGCGCCCAAGGCGATCGACGACGGCGGCGAGCCGCTGGTGGTCGATCTCGGGTTCGTCGGCGAACCGCACAAGATCGACACGATGGTGATCGACACGATCTGCGGCGCGGGGATGATCCCGATCATTGCCCCGATCGGCGTGGGCGAGGATGGCGAGACCTACAATATCAATGCCGACACCATGGCCGGCGGCATCGCTGCCGCGCTCGGCGCGGCGCGCTTGTTCCTGCTGACCGACGTTCCCGGCGTGCTCGACAAAAATAAGGACCTGCTCACTAACCTGACCCCGGCCGATATCGCCAAGCTGGCCGATGAGGGCACGATCAGCGGCGGGATGATCCCCAAGCTCGAAACCTGCGTCCACGCGGTCGAGGCCGGGTGCGAGGCGGCGGTCGTGCTGGATGGGCGCGTGCCCCATGCCATGCTGCTTGAATTCTTCACCTCGAAGGGCGCCGGCACGCTGATCCGCGCCGAGTAAGGGAACCCGATCGGAGGTTCGCGCGTCGTCAGGCCATGAGCCTGCGCCAGACGCTGTCAATCTCCGCCGCTTTCGCCGCGGTGCTGCACATCGCCGGGTGCGACCGGCGGCCGCCCGCGCCCCAGCCCTCGGCAGAGGCCGCGAGCGGGGGCAGCGTGGCCCCGGCCGTTGCCGCCTCCGATCCGCCGCCGCGCATCGCCGCGAGCGAGGCGCCCCCGGTTGCCGCACCCGCGCGGGTTCCCGCTCAGGCCCTGCCCACCCGGTCCACTGGTGTGCAGGCGCCGGAGGCCGTGCTCAAGGATTGGGCCGCCGCGATCGAGGCTCATGACTGGCACCGCGTCCGTGCCCTCTGGGGCCATCGCGGTGCAGACAGCGGCCTGAGCCCGGAAGCCTTCGAGCGGCGCTGGAGCCGCCTTGCCCAGCCCCGCGTCGTCGTCGGCCCCGGCGAGCAGGAGGGCGCGGCGGGATCGAGCTTCTACACCGCTCCGGTGCGGATCGAGGACGGCGCGAAGACCATCGCCGGAACCGTGACCCTGCGCCGGGTCAACGACGTCCCCGGTGCGGCGGCCGAGCAGCTGCGCTGGCATTTCGACACTGCCGTCCGCGCGCCCTGGACCGATCCGCGCTAGCGATGTCCCGGGAACGCCGGTGAACGGATTGGCGCCGCCGCCAATTCGTTGCACAGACCTGACCGATCCCCGCCCGTGACTTGCGCGCGCCAAGCCGCTATCAGCGCCCTTCCCATCGCGAGTGAAAGGCGCACCGGTGCTGTTCCTGACCCTGTTCGAGATTGTCGGATACCTGATTTCCATCGTCGTAACGCTGGTCATCGTGCAGTTCGTGCTGAGCCTGCTGATCAGCTTCAACGTGGTGAACATCCACAACAATATCGTCGCGGCGCTGTGGCAGGCGGTCAACGCCCTGCTCGATCCGGTGCTGCGCCCGATCCGGCGGATGATGCCCGCCACCGGCGCGCTCGATCTTTCGCCGATGGTCCTGATCATCGGGCTGACGATCGTCCAGATCGTGCTCAAGAACCTGGCCTATGCGAGCGTGATGCCATGACTGCCCAGCTGATTGACGGAAAGGCCTTCGCCGAGGGCCTGCGCGAGCGCGTGGCAGAACTGGCCGCCGCCTTCGAGGCCAAGGCCGGGCGCAAGGCGGGCCTTGCCGTGGTGCTGGTGGGCGAGGACCCGGCCAGCCAGGTCTATGTCCGCAGCAAAGGCAAGCAGACCGTGGCCGCCGGCATGGCCAGCTTCGAGCACAAGCTGCCGGCCGAAACCAGCGAGGCTGACCTGCTGGCCGTGGTCGAAAGCCTCAACGCCGATCCGGCGGTTGACGGCATCCTCGTCCAGCTTCCCCTCCCCAAGCATATCGACGAGCAGAAGGTCATCGCCACGATCAGCCCCGACAAGGACGTCGACGGGTTTCACGTGGTCAATGCCGGGCGCCTCGCGGTTGGCCTGCCGGGCTATGTGCCCTGCACGCCGCTCGGCTGCCTGATGCTGCTCAAGGACAAGCTCGGCGACCTCTCCGGCCTCGATGCCGTGGTGATCGGCCGTTCCAACATCGTCGGCAAGCCGATGGCGCAATTGCTGATTGCCGAAAGCTGCACGGTCACCGTTGCCCACAGCCGCACGAAGAACCTGCCGGAAGTCGTCCGCCGCGCCGACATCGTCATCGCCGCCGTCGGCCGCCCGGAAATGGTCAAGGGGGACTGGATCAAGCCCGGCGCCACCGTGATCGACGTGGGCATCAACCGCGTCCCCGGCGCCGAGGAGGGGAAGACCAGGCTGGTCGGCGATGTCGACTTTGCCGGGGCCAGCGCGGTCGCGGGCGCGATCACCCCGGTTCCGGGCGGGGTCGGGCCGATGACCATCGCGGTCCTGCTGCGCAACACGCTGGTCTCGGCCTACCGCGCGAGCGCCCTGGACCTGCCGGCGGGCGCGATCTGAACCGCGCCGCTTCATCGCCGGGCAAGGCTGTGGCTGGCATGACGGCGATGATGCGGCCCGTTTCCCTCTCCTTTGCAGGCCTTGCCGCCGCGGGCCTCGCGCTGGCCGCTCCGGCGCCCGTTCAGGCGCAGGGGCGCGGGGGCGCGGGACGGCCCGGCCAATCCTATGCCAATCCCAGCGCCGTGATCGCCGCCGAACTGGCTCTGGCCAAGGACGGGCGCGAACGCGGGCAATGGGCGGCGCTGGCCGATGCCGCCGCGCCCGAGGCGGTGCTGCTCACCGGCGGCGTCGGCGCTCCCGGTCTGGTCTGGGCCCAGCAATGGTTCAGGGGGCGCAGCCAGATCCTCCCCGGCGGCACGCGCGAGCCTTATGAGGTCTGGTCGAGCTGTGACGGCTCGCTGGTGGTCAGCCGGGGGGCATGGCGGCACGAGGGGCGCACGGGCAGCTTCGCGGCGATCTGGCAGCACCAGGGCGACGGCAAGTATCGCTGGCTGATCGAACAGGATCTTGCCTCCCGCGCAGGCCCGGCCGAGCCGCCCGAGATGATCGTCGCCCGCGTTGCGGACTGCCCCGAGCGGGCCCGCGCGGCACTTGGCAAGGATGGCAAACCGGCGAAGCCCGAGAAGTCCAAGCCGGTCAAGGCCAAGGACTTGCCCCCGCTCGATCCCAAGGGCCGCGCGGGCCGCGCCGCCGATGGCTCGCTGTCGTGGGAGATGACCGTCCAGCCCGCCGGCGAATGGCGCCTGCTCGCCCGCTGGAAACACCAGGGCGGCGAAGAGACGATCCTCGACGAGAAGGTTGCCGGTTAGGGTAAGCCACCCACTCGTCGTTGCGAGGAGCACAGCGGCGAAGCAATCCAGGGCGGCTGTGCACAAGGATTCGGTCGCAACGGCCCTGGATTGCCGCGCGGCCTGTGGCCGCTCGCAATGACGAAGCGTTGGTCTACTGCAGGGTCGTGTGGTCCTCGTCGCCATCGCGGCGCGAAAAGAACTGGAGCAATTGCACCAGGAGGTCGCAGCGTTCGCGCAGCGAATCCGCCTCCAGCAAGGCCTGCTTGGAGGCTGGGTCGAACGGCACGATCTGCGCGGCGGCATTGATCACGGTCTGGTCGTCGAGCCGGGTCAGCGATTCCCAGTCGACCTGATAGCCCTGCGCATCAGCAAAGCGGCGCGCCTCGCGCTCGAACAGCGCGCGTTCGACCGGGGCCAGGAATTCGTCAGCCGGATCAACGATCAGCTCGGCCTCGACCTGGCGGAACGGGGTGGAGACATCCAGCTCGCGCAGGGTGCGGAACCGGCTTTCGCCCTCCAGCACAATGTTGAAGCGTCCGTCGGGCAGGGCCTCGACCTCGTCGATCTTGCCGAGGCAGCCGACGGCAAAGAGCGGCGCCCCTTCGTCCGCACGCTGCGGCTGGATCATGCCGATCCGCCGGTCACGCGCCAGTGCATCGGTGATCATCGCCCGGTAGCGCGGCTCGAAGATGTGCAGCGGCAGGTGCAGCCCCGGATAGAGCATGGCCCCCGACAGCGGGAAGATCGAGATGCGCGTGCCGCTCATTCAGCCGAACAATATGGTCGAGAGCTTGCGCCGGGTCGCGGCCACCCACGGGTCTTCCAGCCCGATCGCCTCGAAGATCTGGAGCAGCTTGGCCTTGGCCGCGCCTTCGTTCCACGCCCGGTCGAGCGCGATCATGCGCAGCAGGGTCTCTGCCGCGCTGTCGCGTTCGCCGGCGGCAAAGGCCGCCTCGGCAAAGGCGAGCTGGGC
Source organism: Novosphingobium flavum (assembly GCF_014230315.1). Classification (GTDB taxonomy): domain Bacteria; phylum Pseudomonadota; class Alphaproteobacteria; order Sphingomonadales; family Sphingomonadaceae; genus Novosphingobium; species Novosphingobium flavum. Next base: position 15,518 of record NZ_JACLAW010000012.1, read on the forward strand.
CTCCATGTCGGCCGGGCGCTCGGCCGCGGCGGCGCGCAGCGCGGCAAGGGCCGAATCGTCCGGCCGGTCGCGCAGCAATTCGAGCTGGGTCTTGGCCTGGGCGATCGCCGGGTCGGCGGAAAGCTCGGCGGGAAGGGCGGCGATGACCGCCTCGGCCTCGGCCAGCTCGTCCGCCGCGATCAAGGCGCGAATCAGCCCGGCATGGGCCGGCGCGCTGTCGGGCGCCATTTCCGCGATCTGGGAAAAGATCGAGACTGCGCGCGGGGCATCGCCCACGTCCAGAGCCTCGTCGCCCATGGCGAGCAGCGGGGCCAGGTCGGGCGCGGCCGCATCGCCGGCCTGGATCGGCAGCTTGCCCAGCAGTTGGTCAAGCGTCTGTCGCAATTGTCCCTCGGTCCGGGCACTGGTCAGGTCGGCCACCGGCTGGCCCTGGAACAGGGCATAGACCGTGGGGATCGACTGGACGCGGAACTGGGCGGCGATGAAGGCGTCCTCGTCGACGTTGACCTTGGCGAGGATCACGCCGCGCTCCGCATAGTCGGCGCAGACCTTTTCCAGCACCGGTGCAAGGTTCTTGCACGGGCCGCACCATTCGGCCCAGAAATCGAGCACGACCAGCGAGGTCATCGAAGGTTCGACCACGGTCTTGCGGAACCGGTCGACTGCCTTCTGCTCGTCGAGGCTGAGGCCCATGCTTGCCACGCGCAAATTCTCCCTGCTCATTCCTGCCCGCCGGGGTGAAGCCGGGCGGCGGGCCCAATGTGGGGTTTCGCTGCGATTTGTGAAGCAAAAAAGGCCGCTGTCATTTTTCCTGACTTTTCCCCTTGCGGCCTTGGGAGACCGTTGCTAATGGCGCGCCTCCACCCCGGCGGAGGCCTTGAAAAAGGCGCCGCCGCGATGCCAGAGCGGGCGTAGCTCAGGGGTAGAGCACAACCTTGCCAAGGTTGGGGTCGAGGGTTCGAATCCCTTCGCCCGCTCCAGTTTCCCTTGCGGAAACAAGGAAAAAGGGCCGCGCGAAAGCGCGGCCTTTTTCGTTTTGCCCATCCTGAAAATTCGGCGGCTTGCCGGCTCAGCTGGCGATCATCACCCGTACCCCGGCCGCGAGCAGCACCTCTTCCATCTGCGGGGGGAGGGCGTCGGTGATCACCGTGTCGACTTCATCCAGCCCGCAGACGATGGTGCCCGACTGGGTGCGGAACTTGGTCGAATCGACCAGCAGGATCACTTCCTCGGCCCGGTCGATCAGGCGCCGCTCGGCCGCGACCAGCACCACGTCGGCCTGCATCACCCCCTGCGGACCGATCGCGGCGGCGCCCATGAACAGCTTGGGGGCATGGAAGCGCGGCATCGATTCCTCGCCGGCGGCGGCAAGTATGATGTTCTGCTCGCGAAAGACCGTGCCCGATGGGACGAGGATGCGCGTGCCCGCCTGCGGCAGCAGGGCGGTGACGATGTGCAGCGAATTGGTCAGGACCTGGCAGTCCAGCCCTTCGAGATGGGGGCACATCTGCAGGGTGGTGGTACCGCCGTCGATCATCACCCCCTCGCCCGGCTGGACCAGCGCGGCGGCGGTGCGGCCGATCGTCAGCTTGGCGGCGAGGTTCTGGGTGATCGCCTGATCGAACGGGGTGCCGGCCAGTTGCAACGGACCGGGCCGTGCGCCTTCGCCCTCGGGCAGCTTGGCCCCGCCGTGGACCCGGACGATCTGCCCGGTCTCCTCCAGCCGCGACAGGTCGCGCCGGATCGTGGCGGGCGAGGCATCGAGCATGCCCTCCAGATCGCGATAGCTGACGAAGCCGTTCGGCCGCATGGCCTCGACAATCAGCCTTTCGCGCTCGGCAGCATGCATCAATCCAGTCCCCGGGTCAGCCTTCAGGCTCCTTGCCGTTCGGCATCGAGTTGTTCAAGCGATTTGCCTTCGTTACGCGGCGCCCAGATGAAGCCGACCACCCCGCTGACGACGAGGAACCCAGTGAGGATCCAGGCCAGCTCGGTGAAATTGCTGGAGGCGAGCGAAGGTACGGCGAGGCTCCAGATCCCCAGGCCAATGCGCACGAGGGCAAAGGCCAGGCCCTGCGCGGTCGAGCGGATCGCGGTCGGGAACAGTTCCGCGCTCCACAGCTGGAAGAAGCTCTGCGCGCCGAAACCGCCGGCAATGCCCATGATCACGATGTGGACGATGACCACTTCCAGCGTGAAGCCGAAGACGGCCAGCAGCGCCATGCCGACCACGTGCATCACGGCCGAGATCGCAAACAGGGTGCGCTGGTTGACCTTGTCGGCCAGCTTCATGAAGACGAAGAAGATCGAGATCATGCCGATGAAGAAGTAGCTCGCCGGCACGACGGTCTCGGCCCATTCGGGCAGGTTGTTCTGCTTGATCAGATAAGGCGTGAAGAAGCCGTTGTAGCCCGCCCACAGGTTCCACATCCCGTACATGACGACGAGATAAAGGATCGGTGCGAGATGCTGGGGCTTCAGGACGTCGGACCAGCCGGGAAGCTTCTTGCCTTCCCCGGCGGCGGCGACGGATTCCTCCCACCGCTCGCTCTCTTTCATCCGGCTGCGCAGGAAAGTGAGGGCGAGCGCGAGGACGGCGAGGTGGATGAACAACCAGCGCACGCCGTCGATCCCGAAGGGCTTGAGGAAATAGCCCGCGACCAGCACAGCCACGGGCCCCAGATACCACAGGATCTGGGCGACGCCGGAATGGGCGCCGCGCGCATCGTCGGGCGCCTGTTCGGCGATCAGCGACCAGCTGGCCGGAATGTCGGCGCCGACCGCGAGGCCGACCAGCAGGAAGCCGGTGATGATCATCCACGGCGCCGCCGCGAAGATCAGGAACAGCATGCCGAAGGCGTAGAACAGCATGTCGAACTGGTAGATCTTCTTGCGCCCGAAGATGTCGCACAGCCGCCCGCCGATCAGGGCGCCGACGCCTGCGGAAATGGCATTGGCGGAAAAGGCGCCGATCAGGCCGATGAAGGTGTCGGTCAGGCCGTATTGCTCCTTCCACAGCGCCAGGGCGACCGAGCCGGACACGATCGACCCCGCGTCGATATAGTTGGCAAGGCCGGCGAGCACGGTGTTGCGCCAGTGTTCCTTGGTGCTCATCGTGTCGCTGTGGACGGATTGGGTCATGTTCAGGCTCTCCCGGCCAGGATGGTCTTGTCGATATCGGCAATGGTGCGGCAGCCGGTCAGGGTCATGGCGACCCGCATCTCGGCCTCGATCAGGCGCAGCACCTGCTCCACCCCGGCCTGTCCGCCCGCGGCGAGGGCATAGACCCAGGCCCGCCCGAGCAGCACGCCCTTGGCGCCGAGCGCGAGCATCCGCACCACGTCGAGCCCCGAGCGCACGCCGCCGTCGGCCAGCACGGTGAGCTTGTCGCCAACTGCGTCGGCGATCGCCGGCAGGGCGCGGGCCGAGGACAGCACCCCGTCGAGCTGGCGGCCGCCGTGATTGGAAACGATGATCCCGTCCGCCCCCAGCGCGGCGGCTTCGCGCGCGTCCTCGGGATCGAGCAGGCCCTTGATGATCAGCGGGCCCTTCCAGCGCTGACGGATATATTCAAGGTCGCGCCAGTTGATCGAGGGATCGAAGTTGGCCCGCATCCAGGCCATGAAATCCTCGATGCCGGTCTTGCCCTTGAGCACCGGGGCGATGTTGCCCAGCGTGTGCGGACGGCCCATCAGCCCGACGTCGAGCGCCCATTGCGGCCGCAGCATCGCCTGGCCGGCGCGCCACGCCGTGCCCTTCAGGCCGGAGACTCCGGCGAGGCCCGAATGATAGTCTCGGTAGCGGCTGCCGGGCACCGGCATGTCGACCGTGAACACGAGGGCCGAGCACTGCGCGGCCTCGGCCTGATCGAGCAGGTTCTCCATGAAGGCGCGGTCGCGGATCATGTAGAGCTGGAACCAGAACGGCTTGCTCGCGGCCTCGGCGACCTCGCCCAGCGGGCAGACGCCGACGGTCGACAAGGTGAAGGGAATGCCTGCCGCTTCGGCCGCGCGCACGGCCTGGCATTCGCCGCGCCGGGCATACATGCCCGACAGGCCGACCGGGGCGAGGGCGATGGGCAGGGCCTGCTTCTGGCCGAACAGCTCGGTCGTGAGGTCAAGGCTCGACATGTCGCGCAGCACCCGCTGGCGCAGGGCGATGTCCGCGAGGTCGGTGCTGTTGCGGCGCAGGGTCACCTCGCCGTAGGAGCCGCCGTCGATATAGTCGAACAGGAAACGCGGCAGGCGACGGCGGGCCGCCTCGCGAAAGTCGGCAACACAAGCGGTGATCATGCGGCAGCCCCAGCCTTGACGGCGTCCACCCGCTCGAGCCAGGCGCGGCGGTAGCTGGCGAGGTCGGCGCCCAGCGGTTCGGCGCGAACCAGTTCGCCATCGGGCCGGAGCGCCGGGTCGATCAGGCGCAGCGCCCCGAACGAGACGTCGTTATGAGCGTTCGCGGTGTAGACGGCAACGTCCGGCCGCAGCGCGGCCAGCGCCCGGACGAAGACCTCCGCCTCGGCGAAGCGGCCCTCGACCAGCACGCGCTGACTCGATCCGATCAAGCCGAGCGAGACGTCGGCCACCAAGGCGGCGTAGAGGCAGGCGGCGGCGCGGCGCTGAAACCAGTCGTCGGGCCGGTTCACCCAGTCGAACGCGCCGTGGGGGAATGGGCCGAAGCCGCTGGCCAGGGTGGGCAGGATCATCCGGCCCTCGCGCAGCACTTCGGGCACGGCGGCGAGCAGCAGCGGCTGGTCCGGCTTGATGTCGACCCGGCGGGTGTCGATCTCGATCAGGGTCTCGATCTCGCGCCCGCCCATGAACCGGGCCGAGGGCACCGGGCGGCCGAAGGCGTCGACATTGACCAGGCAATCACGCCCCTCGGGCAGGCTCGCCGTGTCGACCGGGCTGGCCGGGAGCCGCATGGCGATGAACCATGTGCCGGTGGACAGCACGGTCGCCTCATTGTCGGCGATCTCGGCAAAGCCGCGCGCGGCCATCAGGGCAGCGTTGGAATCGTGCAGGCCCGCCAGCACCTCGACCTTGGAGGAAAGCCCGGTGGCCTTGGCCATGGCCGGGCTGAGGGTGCCGACCACGTCGGCGGCGCGCAGCAGCGGGGCGAAACGGTCGGCCCAGCCCAGCCGACGCGCCATCGGGGAGAAGTCACTTGTCGCCGGGGACCAGAGGTCGGAATGGCAACCGAGGCTGGTGACTTCGCTCACCGCCCGGCCGGTCAGGAACCAGGCCCAGTATTGCGCCCAGGGCAGGAGCACGGCCTCCTGCATCGCCTGCGGGTAGAGCTGGTCCAGCCAGTAGAGCTGGCTGCCGATGTTCAGCCCCTCGGGCAGGGCGGGCGAGCCGGTCACGGCGAAGGGATCGCGCTCGGCGCGGTAGGCGGTCATCACCGCCGGGGGGACCGCCTGCTCGTAGTCGAGCGGGGGGAAGGCGACCTTGCCCTCGGCGAGCGCGACCACGCCCGCGCCGTGGCCGACCGGAACGATCCGCTCGACCGGATGGGCGGCATAACGGGCAAGGGTGCGCACCAGCCATCGGCCGATGCCCGCGTGATCGAGACGGCGCAGGCCGTCCACCGCGATCGGCTTGTTCGGCCGCACCTGACGATCGACCATGCGGCCCTCGCGGTCCCACAGGCTTACCTTGCTCAGCGTCTTGCCGAGATCGATGACGATGGTGGCGCCCGTATGCAAAGCGCTTCTCTCCCGTTCTTCTGCTGGAAATGATCACTATCAATCATTCTTGATCATTTCCAGCAGAAATGTTAGCAAGCATTCGCATCGGCGCAAAGCCGTCAGTTATCCACGGGGATGCCATGAACGCCCATTCGCAGATTTCCGCCGCCATTCCGTTTGCCGTGCCCGCCAGCCGCTGGGACGACTCGGTGGCCGCCACGCTCTCGCCGGCCGAGTTGCTGCTCTATCGCTCGAACCTGCTTGGCTCCGATCTCACCGTCACCAATTTCGGCGGCGGCAATACTTCGGCCAAGCTCAGCGAAACCGATCCGCTGAACGGCGCGGCAGTGGAAGTGCTGTGGGTCAAGGGCTCGGGCGGCGATATCGGCTCGATGAAGCTCGACGGCTTCGCCACGCTCTACCAGGACAAGCTGCTCGGGCTCGAGCAGCACTACGCCGGGCCGGACGACGACGACAAGATGGTCGGCTACCTGCCGCACTGTACCTTCAACCTCAACGGCCGCGCGGCAAGCATCGACACCCCGCTGCACTCGCTGCTGCCCTTCGCCCATGTCGACCACGTTCACCCCGATGCGATCATCGCGCTGGCCGCCTCGTCGGGCGGTGAAGCGGCGACGCAGGAGATCTGGGGCGGCAAGATCGGCTGGCTGCCGTGGAAGCGCCCGGGCTACACCCTCGGCGTCATGCTGCGCGACTATGTCGCGGCGAATCCGGGCGTGGAGGGCGTCATGCTCGCCGGGCACGGGATCATCTGCTGGGCGGACAGCGCCAAGGCCTGCTACGAGCACACCGTGCAACTGATCGCCGACGCCGCGAACTATCTGAATGCCAAGCTGGCGGACAAGCCGGCCTTCGGCGGCGCCGTGGTTGCCCCCAATCCGGACCGCGCCGCGATCGCGGCTGACCTGATGCCGCGCCTGCGCGGGTTCATGACCGGGGCACGGCGCAAGCTGGGTCACTATTCGGACGATGCCGAGGCGCTGGAATTTGCCGGCTCGGCCGATTTCGAGCGGCTCGCCGCGCTCGGCACCTCGTGCCCCGATCACTTCCTGCGCACCAAGATCGCGCCGCTCACGCTCGATCCGGCGCGCCTGCAGGACGATGCCTATCTCGCGGAAAAGATTGCCGATTACCGCGCGATGTATGCGGCCTATTACGAGCGCTGCAAGCGCGCCAACTCTCCCGCCATGCGCGATGCCAACCCGGTGGTTGTGCTGGTTCCGGGCGTCGGCCGGATGACCTTCGCCACCGACAAGACCACGGCGCGGCTCGCCGGGGAATTCTACGGCAATGCGATCAACGTGATGCGCGGAGCCGAGGCGATCGGCGACTATATCGCGCTCGACGAGCAGGAGGCCTTCGACATCGAGTACTGGCTGCTCGAGGAAGCCAAGTTGCAGCGCATGCCTGCACCCAAGCCGATGGTCGGGCGGATCGCGCTGGTGACCGGCGGGGCCGGCGGGATCGGCGCGGCAACGGCTGCGCGGCTGCTGCGCGAAGGGGCCTGCGTGATGCTGGCGGACCGCGATGCAAACGCGGTGCAAGAGGTCTGCAACGGCTTTGCAAGGCAGTTCGGCAAGGACGTGGTCCGCGCGGCGGTCTGCGACGTGACCGACGAGGCCCAGGTGGCCGCCGCCTTCGAATCCACCGCGCGTGAATTCGGCGGGCTCGACCTGCTCGTGGCCAATGCGGGCATCGCCTCCTCGGCGCCGATCGAGGAGACGACCCTCGCGCTGTGGAACAAGAACTACGACGTTCTCGCCCAGGGTTATTTCCTCACCGCCCGCGCGGCATGGCCGCTGCTCAAGCGGATGAAGGAGCAGGGCGGGACCTCGGTGGTCTTCATCGGCTCGAAGAATGCCGTGGCTGCTGCCGCCGGCGCTTCGGCCTATGCCTCGGCCAAGGCTGCGGCGAACCATCTGGCCCGCTGCCTCGCCCTTGAGGGGGCGCCCGAGGGCATCCGCGTCAACGTGGTGAACCCCGACGCGGTGATCCGGGGCAGCAAGATCTGGGACGGCGACTGGCGCAAGGAGCGCGCCGCCGCCAACAAGATCGACGCCGGCGACGAACTGGAAGCCCACTATCGCAACCGCTCGATGCTCAAGCGCGACGTGCTGCCAGAGGACATCGCCGAGGCGGCCTACTGGCTGGGCTCCGAGGCATCGGCCAAGTCGACCGGCAACATGATCAACGTCGATGCAGGCAACGTCCAGGCCTTCACCCGCTGATCACCGGGGGAGAGGATAATGAAAAAGATAATCACCCTGTTCTGCTCCGCCGCTCTTGCGGCGGGCGGGGCTGTGCAAGCGCAGAACAGGCCGCCGCCGATGGTGGCCGCGACGGCGCCCGCCGAACCTGGCGCGGTTCCGCTCTACGGCGCGCAGACGCCGGGCACGGCGGCGAGCGAGGACTGGGCGACCATGGGCCCGGAGCGCAGCTATTCCGTCCGTAACGTGACCCGGCCGACGATCACCCCGTTTCTTCCGGAAGCGTCGCGAGCGACCGGCGCCGCGGTGGTGGTCGCACCGGGCGGGGCCTTCATGGGGCTGGCGATCAGCCACGAGGGCTGGGCCGTCGCAAAGGCCCTGGCCGATCGCGGGATCGCCGCCTTCGTGCTCAAGTACCGGCTCTTGCCCACACCGCGGGATGCGGCCGAAGCCGACCGCTTTATCGGCCAGCAGATGGCTGGTGAAGTAGGTCATCCGATGACCGGCGACCTGCTCGGCAAAAGCATGGCACCGACCGATGGCAAGGCGGCCCTGGCCTATGTGCGCACCCATGCCGCGCAATATGGCGTCGATCCGGCGCGGGTCGGCATGATCGGCTTTTCGGCCGGGGCCATGACGACGCGGCGGGTCGGGCTTGATCCCGACGCTTCATCGCGCCCCGCCTTCCTTGGCTATATCTATGGCCCGCAGGACGGCGAGCCGGTGCCCGCCGACGCGCCACCGATGTTCGATGCCATCGCGCTCGACGACAGCCTGTTTCCGAGCAAGGGTTTCCCCATCGCACAGGCATATCTTGCCGCCCGGCGACCGGTGGAAGTGCACGGCTATCAGGCAGGTAACCACGGCTTCGGACTGGGCGTGCCGGGCACGACCACGACCCTGATGATCGATCAATTCACCGCGTGGCTCCGCATGCAGGGCTTCCTCACGCGAAAGGACAGCAAATGACCCTCCCTATCTCCGACGAACTGATCGCAGAATCCAACGCGCGTAATGCCGATGCGCTTGAGGAAGACTATGCCGCCCTTGGCCGCAAGCTGGCCCGCACCGGCATCGATATCGATGCGGTGAAGGACCGGGTGGCGGGCTTTTCCGTTGCCGTGCCTTCGTGGGGCGCGGGGCGCGGGGGCACGCGCTTCGCCAAGTTCCCGATCCCCGGCGAGCCGACCACGATCCACGAAAAGCTGGAAGACTGCGCGGTCATCAACCAGCTCTCGCGCCTGACGCCGCGCGTTTCGCCCCATTTCCCGTGGGACAAGGTGAGCGACTACAAGGCCCTGCGCGAGGAAGCCGCCGAACAGGGGTTGGGCTGGGACGCGGTCAATTCCAACACCTTCCAGGACCAGGTCGGGCAGGCCCACACCTATGCCAACGGTTCGCTTTCGGCGCAGGACGCGGCGACCCGCCAGCAGGCGGTGGACCACAACATCGAATGCATCGAGATCGGGCGCCAGCTCGGATCGACCGACCTGACGGTGTGGGTGGGTGACGGCACGAATTTCCCCGGCCAGCAGGACTTCACCCGCAGCCTTGACCGCTATCTCGAAGGGGCCGCCGCGATCTATGCCGCCCTGCCCGACGACTGGCGGATGCTGCTCGAACACAAGATGTTCGAGCCGGCGTTCTACTCGACCGTGATCAGCGACTGGGGCAGCTCGATCCTTGCCGCGCAGGAACTGGGCCCCAAGGCCAAGTGCCTCGTTGACCTTGGCCACCATGCGCCCAACGTCAACATCGAGCAGATCGTGGCGCGCCTCCACCGCTTCGGCAAGCTCGGCGGCTTCCACTTCAATGACAGCAAGTATGGCGACGACGATCTCGATTCGGGCTCGATCAACCCGCACCAGCTGTTCCTCGTGTTCAACGAACTGGCCGAGGCCGAGGCGAACCCGCGGGACGGGTTCAATCCGAGCTACATGATCGACCAGTCGCACAACGTGACCGATCCGATCGAGTCCATGCTCTCCAGCGCCGAGACGATCGCCCAGTGCTTCGCCAAGGCCAGCCTTGTCGACCGCAAGGCGCTTCACGCCGCGCAGGAAGAGAACGACACGATGATGGCTTTCCAGGCGCTGCGCCGGGCCTACAACGTCGACGTTGCTCCGATCCTGGCCAAGGCTCGGGTCGAGGCGGGCGGGGCCTATGACGTGCTGGCGGTTTACCGCGACAGCCAATACCGTGACCGCAAGGCGCAGGAGCGCAAGCCCGTGGGGCTCGGCGCGGGGATCGTTTGAACTACGAGCCGGCACAAGACCGGCGTGACTGACGGAACAGGGGGGGCGGATGACCACACGGCGATGGATGATGGCCGGATCGGTACTGTTTGGCGCGGGGACGCTGATGGGGCATCCGCTTGGGGCTTTGGCCCGGGCGGCGAGCGCGGCGGATGATCCGCTGCGCCATGTCCACCCGGAGCTGCGCGGCATTGCCGCCGAGATGTTGCGCACGGCGGTGCCGGCCTATTCGGCTGAGACGCTGCCTGCCCTGCGGCAGATGGGCAAGCAGTGGCGCCAGCCGCTGCGCCCGGACATTGCCGTGGAGCGCAAGGCGGCGCGCAGCCGGGCGGGCCAGGTGGACGTGCCGCTGTTCGTGGTGAATGCCCGGCCCGGCAAGCCGCGCGGGGCCATTCTTCATACCCACGGCGGCGGGTTCATCGCGGGGGCGGCGGAGGACGGCTTGCGCGCCTTGCAGGATTTTGCGGCCGAACTCGACTGCGTGATCGTGACGGTGGACTACCGGCTGGCCCCGGAAGTGCGGTGGACCGGTTCGATCGAGGACAATTACGCCGGGCTGGCCTGGCTTCACGCCAATGCCGAGGCGATCGGGGCCGATCCCGCGCGGATCGCGGTGATGGGGGAGAGCGCCGGCGGCGGCCATGCGGCGCTGCTGGCGATAACGGCGCGCGATCGCGGGGAAATCCCGTTGGCGTTCCAATGCCTGACCCAGCCGATGCTGGACGACCGGACCGGCAGCGCGCGCGCCGTGCCGGCCCATATCGGCAAGTTGCTCTGGACGGCGCAATCCAACCGTTTCGGCTGGAGCTCGTTTCTGGGAATGGCTCCTGGAACCTCGAAGGTTCCGGCGGCGGCCGTACCCGCACGCTGCGCCAACCTCAGGGGGTTGCCGCCCGCCTTTATCGGGGTCGGCGGGATCGATCTCTTCGTCGATGAGGACATCGACTACGCCCGGCGCCTGAACGATTCGGGCGTGGCGGCCGAGCTTCTCGTTATCCCCGGCGCGTTCCATGGCTTCGACATGATCGGCGCCGCCACGACGCCCGCCAAGGCCTTTGCCGCCGCTCGGCTTGCCGCGCTTCGTGCCGCACTCACCGCCGCATAATCCACATTCAACGATGGGCCTGACCTTCATGCGCACTCGCACCCGCCTCGCGTTCAATCTTCTGGCCACTGCGGCACTGATGCCCGCCGCAGTGCTGCTTCCCGCCGCCGCCTTGGCACAGGAGGCGGCCGCCGGCGCGCAGCCCTCGCTGGAAGAGCAGTTCAACGATCCGCCCGCCGCCGCGCGTCCGCGCGTGTGGTGGCACTGGATGAACGGCAACATCACCAAGGACGGGATCGCCAAGGACCTAGCCTGGATGAAGCGCGTCGGGATCGGGGGCTTGCAGAACTTCGATGCCGGGCTTGCCACGCCGCAGGTGGTGGACAAGCGGCTGGTTTACATGACCCCGGAGTGGAAGGACGCCTTCCGCTTCGCCGCGGGCGAGGCGGACCGGCTCGGGCTGGAGCTGGCGATCGCCGCATCGCCCGGCTGGTCGGAAACCGGCGGGCCCTGGGTCAAGGCCGAGGACGGCCTGAAGAAGGTGGTGTGGAGCGAGGTGCTGGTCAGCGGCGGCAAGCGCTTTGCCGGCAAGCTGCCCGCGCCGCCGCATGCCACCGGATCGTTCCTCGACTTCCACGAGGCGGACGCGCTGACCGCGATCACCGGCGAGCACAATTTCGTCGCTCCGGAGCTTTATTCCGACATTGCCGTGCTGGCCGTGCCGGTGACGCCCGCGGCCGAAACCCTGCCCAGGCTGACCGGGCCGGACGGCAAGGCGGTCGATCCCGCGCCGCTGTTTGATGCCAGCCTGATGACCGGCGTGACCGTGCCGCGCGGGCCGGCAGAGGCGCCGACCGCCCTGCTCGCGACCTATGCCGCGCCGCAGACGCTGCGTTCGGCCAGCCTGTTCATCCCCGGCGCCAAGGGCATGTTCTCCGGCCCGACGGTGGAGCCGGTGCTGGAAGCGAGTGACGACGGGCAGGTGTGGCGCAAGGTCGCGAGCTTTGCGGTGACCTTTGCCCCTTCGACCGTCAGCTTCGCCCCGGTGACGGCGCGCTATTTCCGGCTGGTGCTCCATCCCCTGCCGTTCAAGGGTTCCAATATCGGCGATCCGCCGGCCGGGGCCGAGGTGGCGGGGGGCTTTGTTGCCGCCATGGCTGCATCGGCCAAGGCGCCGTTCGACATTCGCCGCTTCGCGCTGTCCTCCTCGGCGCAGGTCGACCAGTTCGAGAGCAAGGCGGGCTTCGCCATCGAGCGGGACTATGACGCGCTGGGCGCCCCCGATGCGCGGACGCGCGGCGCCTATCCGGCGCAGGTGATCGACCTGACCGGGCGGATGCAGGCCGATGGTTCGTTCGACTGGATCCCGCCGGCCGGGACCTGGCGGGTGATCCGGCTCGGGTCCAGCCTGCTCGGCACGACCAACCATCCCGCCCCGCCCGAGGCGACCGGGCTGGAGGTGGACAAGTTCGACGGCGCGGCGGTGCGGCGCTATCTTGAGCATTACATCGGCATGTACCGCGATGCGGCCGGGGCGGACCTTGTCGGCAGCCGCGGGGTGCGGGCGATCCTGACCGATTCGATCGAGGTGGGCGCGGCCAACTGGACGCCGAGGATGATCGACCAGTTCAAGCGGCTGCGCGGCTATGACCCGCTGCCGTGGCTGCCGACCCTGACCGGGCAGCTCGTCGGCACGAGGGGCGAGGCCGACCGCTTCCTGCGCGACTGGCGTCAGACCCTCGCCGATCTCATGGCCTCGGAGCATTACGGCACGGTTGCCAAGGTGGCGCATGAGAACGGGCTCAAGGTCTATGGCGAGGCGCTGGAGGACAACCGGCCTTCGCTGGGCGACGATATCGCCATGCGCAGCCATGCCGATGTGCCGATGGCGGCGCTGTGGACCTTTGGCCGCGCGGCCGGGCCCAACCCTTCCTACCTTGCCGACATGAAGGGCGCGGCCTCGACCGCGCACCTCTACGGCCAGAACCTCGTTGCCGCCGAATCGATGACCGCCGCGCTCTCCCCCTGGGCCTTTGCGCCGAGCGGGCTGCGCCGGATCATCGATCTGGAATTCGCCAGCGGGGTCAACCGTCCGGTGATCCACACCTCGGTCCACCAGCCGGTCGACGACAAGGTGCCGGGCCTGTCGCTTTCGATCTTCGGGCAGTATTTCAACCGGCACGAGGCCTGGGCGGGGCTTGCCCGGCCGTGGGTGGACTATATCGCGCGGACCTCGCTGCTGCTGCAATCGGGCCGCAACGTGGCGGACCTTGCCTATTTCTACGGCGAGGAAGGGCCGCTAACCGCGCTTTACGGACAGAAGCCGGTGGCCGACGCGCCCAAGGTCCATGCCTATGACTTCATCAACCGCGATGCGCTGATGGATGCGGTCAAGGTGGAGAACGGGGAGATCGTCAGCACCGGCGGGGCGCGCTACCGGGCGCTCTATCTTGGCGGGTCGTCGAAGCGGATGACCGTGGCGACACTGAAGCGGATCGCGGCTCTGGCCGAGGCCGGGGCCACGATCATCGGCATGGCGCCGGAAGATTCGCCCGCGCTGAACGACAATCCGGCCGAATTCGCCGCGCTGGTCGCCAAATTGTGGGGCGCGGGGCCGATGAACCGGATCGGCGCGGGACAGGTGATCGCCTCGCGCGATGCCGACAATGCCCTGACCGGGGCGGGGGTGGCTTCCGACTTCCGGATGGAGGGCGGCGCGGCCGATGCGGAGGTGATGTTCGTTCACCGCACCGCGCCGGGGGGCGACCTGTGGTTCCTGAACAATCGCAAGGCGCGCGAGGAACGCTTTGCCGCGCGCTTCCGCATGACCGGCAAGGTGCCCGAACTGTGGCATGCCGACGATGGGCGGATCGAGCCGGTCTCCTACCGGATCGAGAACGGCGAGACGGTGGTGCCGCTGACCATGGCGGCGGAGGATTCGGTTTTCGTCGTGTTCCGCAAGGCGGCGACGGCCACTTCGGCGGAGGTCAGGCCGGCGACGCTGACGCCGCTCGCCACGCTGGACGGGCCGTGGACGGTGTCGTTCCAGCCGGGGCGGGGGGCGCCTGCCTCGATCACCCTGCCGGCGCTGGCCTCATTGAGCGAGAATGTCGAGCCGGGGGTGAAGTACTTCTCGGGCGAAGCGACCTATCGCCGCTCGTTCACCCTGCCCAAGGGCGCGAGGCCCGGCGCGGCCCTGTGGCTCGACCTTGGCAAGGTGGCCGAGATCGCGCGGGTGACGGTCAACGGCCGCGAGGTTGGCTATGCCTGGCACGAGCCCTACCGCGTCGATGTCGGCCCGGCCCTGAAGAAGGGGGCGAACACGATCGAGGTCACGGTCGCCAACCTGTGGATCAACCGGCTGATCGGCGATGCCCAGCCGGGGGCCAGCAAGGTGACCTGGACCGCCATGCCGACCTATCGCGCCGATGCGCCGCTGCGCCCCTCGGGCTTGATCGGGCCGGTCACCTTGGTGCAGGAGCAGCGTTGAACCAGAGGAAAGGCTGCCGATGATCGATCCGCGCGCGCTCATCACTTTCCAGCGGGTGTGCGAGGCCGGCTCGATCAGCGGGGCGGCGCGCAGTCTCAACATTTCGCAGCCGTCGGTTTCCAACGCGATCTCCGCCCTGGAGGCGCGGCTGGGGGCGCGGTTGTTCGAGCGCTCGCGCAGCGGGATCGCGCTGACCCCGGGCGGCGAGGCCTTGCTGCTGCGGGCGCGGATGATCACCAACCTGCTGCGCGATGCGGAGACCGAGGTGAGCAATGCCGCGCGCGGCGTGCTGGGGCCGCTGCGGATCGGCGGGACGCCCGGCGCGCTGGTAAGCCTGCTGCCGCAGGCGATCCGCGCGCTGGACGAGGCCGGGCTGCGCTATGAGCTGAACGTGGTCGAACGGCCGGACGCAATGCTCGGCCAGATGCTGCGCGACGGGGAGATCGAGCTGGCCTTCGTCACCACCGAGATCGAGGAGCCCGACGCGGACATGATCGAGGCGACCTTCTCGCGCGATCCCTTCACGCTGATCGTCGGCCGGGCGCACGACCGCTTGCCAAGTAGCCTTGCCCTGCGCGATGCGGCGGGGCTCCAATGGGTCCTGCCCGAGGCGCACGGGGCGTTCCGGCGGCAGGTCGATGCCCTTTTCATTTCCGGCGGCCTTTCCGCCCCGCGCGACGTGATCCGCTGCGATTCCCTGCTGACCACCAAGACCATCGTGCGCAGCGGCCCGCGCGTGACGATCCTGCCCCGGCAGGTCGCCTCGGCCGAACTGTCGATCGGGGTGCTGCGCGCGATCACGCTGCCCGAGACGATTTCCCGCTCGATCGGCATCCGCCGTCACCGCGACAGCGTGCTCTCCCCGATGGCGCGGCGGCTGGTCGAGCAACTGGGGTTCAGCCATAACTCCGTGGCTATGGATACATAGAGAACCAATATTTTACATTGAGGGTCAGCCGCGCGAAAACGCTGTTCAACAAGCAAGCGTAACACCGGGAGAGACCTGATGCGGACCCTGATCCGTAACGCCCGCATTTTCGATGGTTCCGGCGCGGCCCCGCAGGTGGGCTCGGTGCTGGTCGAAGGCAACCGGATTGCCCGCCTGGCCTATGGCGACGACGCCCTGGCCGGGGAAGCCGCCGACACGGTCATCGACGCCGCCGGGCGCACGCTGATGCCCGGCATGGTCGAAGCCCATGCTCACCTGACCTGGGCCTCGTCGGTCGAGAAGATCTACCACCAGTTCATCCTCCCGCCCGAGGAACTCAAGGTCGCGGCCTGGCGCAATGCGCGGGTCCTGCTCGATCATGGCTTCACCAGTGCCTATTCGGCCGGCGCGCTCAGTGACGGGATCGAGCCTGACCTTGCCCGCGCCATCGCGGCGGGTGAAACGCCCGGCCCGCGCCTGATCCCCTCGACCATCGAGCGCAGCCCCGAAGGCGGCGAGGGCGTGGAGACCGGCGACGTGTTCAACGGGCGCGGCCCGGCGGCGATGCGCGCCTTCATGGAATACTGCAAGGCGCAGGGCATCGAGACGGTCAAGCTGGTCGTCTCGGGCGAGGATGCGCTCAAGCCCGGTACCGCGCAGAACGTGCTCTACACCGAAGAGGAAATGGCCGAGGCCGGCCGTGCCGCGCGCGACAACGGGCTGTGGATCGCTTGCCATGCCTATTACCCCAAGGCGATCGAACTGGCGCTGAGCGCGGGCGCGCGGATCATCTATCACGCCTCCTACGCCGATAGCGTGGCGGCCGACGCGATGATCGCGGCCAAGGACACCACCTTTTACGCCCCTTCCCCCGGTGTGTCGGTGGCGGCGCTCGAAGCGAGCCCGCCGCCGCACATCGACATGAGCGCGATGAAGGCGAGCGCGGCCGAGCGGATGGAGCTGGAAAGCAAGCTTGTGCCCGCGCTCAAGGCGCGCGGCATGCGGATCCTGATCGGCGGGGACTATGGCTTTCCGTTCAATCCCAACGGGCGCAACGCCCGCGACCTCCAGATCTTCGTCGAGCACTTCGGGTACGCGCCCGCAGAGGCACTGACGGCTGCGACGAAGCTGGGCGGGGAACTGATGGGCATCGACGTCGGGCAGGTCAAGGAAGGCTGGCTGGCCGACCTGCTGCTGGTGGACGGCGATCCGACGCAGGACGTGGCCATCCTGCAGGACAAGGACCGCCTGCACATGATCATGAAGGATGGCGCGCTGCACAAGGCGCCCGCTGAAGTTGCGGCCTGACCTATGATTTATGATGTTGCCATTGTCGGCTGCGGGCCGGTCGGCGCGCTTGCAGCCAACCTGTTGGGGCGCGCGGGGCTGTCGGTCCTCGTGCTCGAGAAGGAGCTGGAGCACTACCCTCTGCCGCGCGCGGTCCATCTCGACCACGAGATGATGCGCCTGTTCCAGAGCGCCGGGGTGATCGGCCGGGTCCTGCCCGACATGATCGCCGCCGACGGTCACCTCCATGTCGGCGCCGATCACGGGGTGATCCGTTACATGGGCACGGTCGGCAAGCCACAGCCGTTCGGCTGGGCCAACGACTGGTTCTTCTACCAGCCCGAGCTGGAAGCGCATTTGCGCGAAGGCATGGATGCGCTGGAGCGGGTCGAGCTGGAACTCGGCGCCGAATTCACCGGGCTGGAGCAGGACGCCGATGGCGTGACCCTGCGCTACGTGGCCGAAGGGGCCGAGCGCTCGGTTCGCGCGCGCTGGGTGATCGCCGCCGATGGCTCGCGCAGCCCGGTGCGCAAGGCGCTGGGCGTGGCGCTCGACGATCTGCACTTCGAGGAGCCGTGGCTCGTCGTCGACGCCGAGGTCGAGGGGCCGGTGACCTTTCCGCCGCTGACCGGCGTACCCGCCGGGGCCGACCTCCAGCGCCTTTCGGTGATGATGTGCGATCCCGCGCGGCCCGCCACGGTGGTGCCGGGGCGCGGCAATCATCGGCGCTGGGAATTCATGCTGCTGCCGCATGAGGACGATGCGGCGATGATGCAGCCGGAAAAGGTCGGCGAACTGGTCGGCGCCTGGATGAAGGACGTGCCTCATACCATCGTGCGCGCCGCGACCTATCGCTTCCACGGCCTTGTCGCCGAGCGCTGGCAGGTGGGCCGGGTGTTCCTTGCCGGCGACGCCGCGCACCAGACCCCGCCGTTCTTCGGGCAGGGCATGTGCCACGGCCTGCGCGACGTCGCCAACCTGGCGTGGAAGCTGGCCGCCGTAGCCACGGGCGCGCCGGAGGCGATCCTTGCGACCTACCAGCCCGAGCGCGATCCGCATGTCCGCGCGGTGATCGGCGCGGCGGTGGCCGCCGGGCGCTACATCTGCGAACTCGATCCGGCCAAGGCCGCCGCGCGCGATGCCGCGATCCGCGCGGCCTCCGCGCAAAAGCAGGGTGAGACCGCCGCCGACCTGATCCCGGCGATCGCTGCCGGCCTGATCGCCCCGGGCACCCCGGGCGCGGGCGAGCGCTTCATCCAGCCGCTCCTGGCTGATGGCCGCCGGCTTGACGACCTTGCCGGGCAGGGCTGGCGCCTGTTCGTGCGCGGCCCGGCCGTGGCCGGCGAGGATGCCGGCGTGAAGCGGTTCGATGCCGCGAGCCTGCCCGATGGCGGCGCCGTGCTCGGCTGGCTCGATGCGCGCGGCATGGATGCCGTGCTGATCCGGCCCGACCATTACGTGTTCGGCGCGGAGGCAGGCTCGGCCCTGTCGTTGTTGCGGACGCGGGCCGGACTTCTCGGCCAGACCATGGAGCATACCGCATGACCGCGCTCTCCCTCTCCGAAGCCCAGGCGATCGTTACCGGTGCGCTGGCCGATGCCCGTGGGCGCGGCGCGCAGCCGCTGGCGGTGATCGTGCTCGACGCCGGGGGCCACCCGGTGGCTTTCGCGCGCGAGGACGGGGCGACCTTCTTCCGCCTCGACATCGCCCGGGCCAAGGCCACGGGCGCGCTTGGCATGGGCGCCGATACCCGCGTGCTGGCCCAGCGCGCGGCGGGCAATGCCGCCTTCTATCAAGGCGTGGCCGTGACTGTCGGCGGCGAGATCGCCTTCTCGCCCGGCGGCGTGCTGGTGCGCCGGGATGGGACGGTGATCGGCGCGGTCGGGATCAGCGGCGATACCGGGGATTGTGACGAGGATTGCGCCCGCGCCGGCCTGCGCGCCGCCGGGCTGCTGGCGGAGGAGGCGGCATGAAGCTGCGCTCGATCGAACTGTCATTGCCCGATCCGGCGGCGGCTGCCGCGTTCATGGTCGACATCTGGGGTCTGGTCCCGGCCGAGGTCAGGGGCACGGCCCATTACCTGCGCGGCTCGGGCGCCTATCCCTATCTCGTGGCTTTCGAGCAGGGCGAAGAATTTGTTCGCTCGACCACCTTCGTGTGCGGCGAAGACGAACTGGCCGGCGTGAAGGCGCGGGTGATCGAGAAGGGCTGGGCGGCGCGCCCGGTCGTCTCGGCCGATCCCGGCGGCGGCCATGGGCTCCTCGTCGAACTGCCGGAGGGCGAATTGCTGCGCTTCCTGACGGACAGCGCCGAGGTGGCCCCGATCGCGGGCTACGAAAAGAAGAGCCGCCGGGTCATGCCGGTGAAGCTCACGCACGTGGTGTTCAACGCGGCCGATGCCGAGGCGAGCGGCCATGCGGTCGAGGACGTGCTCGGCTTCCGCGTCTCGGACCGTACGGCGGGCATGGTTTTCGTTCGCTGCAACGAGAGCCACCATTCGACTGCCTTTGCCCGCGCCGGCTTTTCCAGCCTCAACCACATCGCCTTCGAGATGGACGACCTCGACACGGTGATGCGCGGGATCGGCTGGATGCGCGACAATGGTTTCGCCCCGGCCTGGGGCCCCGGCCGCCATGGCCCCGGCGACAATGTCTATGCCTATTACATCGCCCCGTTTGGCCCGGTGATCGAATATTCGACCCCGGTGGAGAAGGTTCCGGCCGACTATGCCGCGGGCAAGCCGGAGGACTGGACCTGGCCCGAAAAGCGCATCGACCAGTGGGGCGTGTCCGACAAGGACTTCGCGGGCCTGCGCGAGGCCGAGCAGCGATTCCGTTTCCGCCGCGACTGGGAGAGCCAGCCGCTTGACGATTGACAGACGCACTTTCGCCGCGGGCGCAGCATGGCTGGCCTGGGCACCGGGGACGCTCCGGGCGGCGGCGAAGGGCAGGGGAGACTATCGAATGACCCAGTACATCTCTTTCCGCCGCCCCGATGGCACGCCGAGCTTCGGCCGGCTCGACGGCGAGACGGTCCACGATCTCGGCGCGCCGGGCGCTCCGGCCTGGCTCAGGGACGCGCTTGGCGGGGATCTTGCCGCGCTCGCCGCGACCGGCAGCTTTGCCATGGCCGAGGTGCGGCTGCTGCCGCTGGTGCCCAATCCGGACAAGATCCTCTGCGTCGGGCTCAACTATGCCGCTCACGTGGCCGAGACCGGACGCGAGCAGAAGGAGCACCCGGCGATCTTCACCCGCTGGGCCGATACCCTCGTCGCTGCGGGGGAGCCGATCGTGCGGCCGAAGGAAACCACCCGGTTCGACTATGAAGGCGAACTGGCCGTGGTGATCGGCAAGGGCGGGCGCCGCATCCGCAAGGAAGATGCCATGTCCCACATCGCCGGCTTCTCGGTGTTCAACGATGCTTCGGCGCGCGACTGGCAGCGCCACAACATCCAGTTCACCCCGGGCAAGAACTTCCCGGCGACCGGCGCCTTCGGCCCGGCCCTGGTCACCCCCGAGGCGGTGGGTGGGCTCGCCGACCTGCGCGTCCAGACCCGGCTCAATGGCGAGCTGGTGCAGGACCAGCCGGTCTCCGACATGATCTGGGATATCGCCACGGTCATCGAATACTGCTCGGCCTTCACCGAACTGGCGCCGGGCGACGTGATCGCCACCGGCACCCCCGGCGGGGTCGGCGATAAGCGCAATCCGCCGCTCTACATGAAGGCCGGGGACACGGTCGAAGTCTCGGTCGGCGTGGTCGGCACGCTCACCAACCGCATCATCGACGAAATCTGAATAACGGGAGAGGGAGAAATCATATGTATACCATGAGGAAGATTCATCTCGCCGCATCGATCAGCCTTGCCGCTCTGGCCGCACCGGCCATGGCGCAGCAGGCCCAGACCGACGCCAGCGATTCCGCAGCGATCTCGCCCGGCGACATCGTCGTCACCGCCTCGCGCCGCGCCGAGCGACTTCAGGAAGTTCCGCTTGCTGTGTCCGCGCTTGGCGCCGAGCAGATTTCCAAGGGCGGCTTCCAGAAGCTCACCGACCTGCAGTATCAGGTTTCGGGCCTCCAGTTCGGCTCGTCGCCCAACGACAGCGGCTTCCGCCTGCGCGGTGTCGGTTCTGCCGGCGGTTTCTCGTCCTCCTCGGAGCAGAACGTCGGCACCGTCGTCGATAACGTCGTCATTCCCTTCGGCAATCCGGTCAACAGCCTTGGCGATCTGGAGCGGGTCGAAGTGCTCAAGGGACCGCAGGGGACCCAGTTCGGCAAGAACGCGTCCTCGGGCGTGATCAACATCACCAGCGCCAAGCCTAAGTTTGATGCCATTTCGGGCAAGGCCTTTGTCTCCTATGGCGAACTCAACGAGGTGAACGCCAACGCCAGCATCAACCTGCCGCTGTCGAGCAATGCCGCGCTGGCCGTCTATGGCTTTACCCGCAGCAACGATGGCTTCCTCGAGAACGTCTATCGCAAGGAAATGTGGGGCGGGGAAAAGAGCTATGGCGCGCGCGCCAAGCTGCTGTGGGAGCCGCAGGACGGTCTCAGCTTCTACCTGATCGGCGACTATTCGAAGATCAAGCGCACTGGCCCGGGCCAGCTTTGGACCCTTGCCCGCCTGCCGGATGACATCGCCTTCAACCCGCAGACCCAGGGACGTTTCGCCAACCTGGCCTCGCTGGGCGTTACCCCCGGCGCCAAGAACGAAAAGTCGGTCGAGGACTATGCCGGGTACTCCTCGGAAGAGAACTACGGCGCGAGCCTCGAGATCAACAAGGAACTGGGCGGCGGCTATAATCTGACCTCGGTCACCGCATGGCGGCGGCTGGACGAAGGTCCGCAGGTCTTCGCGATCGACGGAACCAGTCTGCCGATCTTCACGGCGCAGCAGACCGGCGTGGACCAGTCGTTCCTGTCGCAGGAATTGCGCCTGTCCTCGCCCAAGGGATCGATGCTGGAGTTCACCGGCGGCGTCTATCTGTCCACCCGCAAAGTGGGTGACGGCAACGACTTCAACCGCGCCCAGTTGCGCCCAGCCCTCCCGTTCGCCCCGATCCCCCCGATTCCCTTCTTCACGACCGTTGCCACCACCCCGCTGGTCGATATCTCGGCGGGTCAGGGCAACACTCAGACCAAGTCGGATTCCTATGCCGGGTTTATCGACGGCAAGTTCCATGTGAGCGAGCAACTGGCGATCCTGGGCGGTTTCCGCGTTCAGAACGACAAGGTTCGCGCCCGGTATTTCTCCATTCTCGATCCGAACTACCTGCCTGGCACCGTAGACTACTCGACCACCATCCCGGGCTTGGTCCAGGGTTATTCCGCTGCGGCCGCAGCCACTGGCAACGTCAGCAAGACCGGCTGGTCAGGTCGTGCTGGGCTTGAATACAAGGCTGCTCGCGACGTGATGCTGTTCGGCACCATCGCGCGTGGCTACCTTGGGCCGACGGTGACCTTCTCGGGCCTGACCGGCACCAAGTCCTCGGTCAATCCGCAGACGGTGCGTGACATCACAGTGGGCATCAAGTCGCAGTTGTTCGGCCGTGCGGTAACGCTCAACGCCAACGTGTTCTGGGATAAGTACAAGAACCTTCAGACCTCGGTCTTCAACGGCACCGAGTTCCTCACCGAGAACGCCGGTGGCTTCGATGCCAAGGGCTTCGAGGTCGACGCGTCATGGCGGGTCAGCCCGGAACTTAGCTTCAGTGGCAGCTTCACCTATTCGGACACGAATTTCACCGACTATGTGACTGCCTGCCCGAACGTGGTGAAGGCTGGCTACGCCTGCTATCAGGCGCGGGACGCCGCCGGTGTGCTGCAATTTGATAGGGACGGGAACCCGGTCAAGGTGGTTCAGGCCAAGGGTGAACCCCTGTCGGGCGCGCCCAAGTATGCCGCTACCTTCGGCGCCAACATCAACCTGCCGATCAACGATCATCTCGCCTTCGACTGGGCAGCCAACGTCTACTACCGCAGCTCGGTGCAGTATGCCGTGGTCGAAGCCTATGCCTTCCAGCCGGGCTATGCCACGATCGGTCTGAATGCCGGGATCGGTCATCCGGACGGCAACTGGCGGATCGGGGTGTTTGCCCGCAATCTGCTGGACAAGCACTTCGTCTCGGCGGTTATCGGCCTGCCGTTCGCCAACCCGGGCGCCTACGTCAACTGGTTGACCCGCGAAGGCCGCCGCACGGTCGGTGTTTCGGCGCAGATGAAGTTCTGATGCCGGCGGGCCTCCTCACCCTGCTCGGAGCGGCGGCGCTCGCCGCCGCTCCGAGCCCGGCCCAGCCCGGGGCCTGCCCGGCGCTGCGCTGGACCACGCTGGGCACGGCGGGCGGCCCGGTGCCGACCGCCGAGCGCGGCGAACCGGCCAACCTGCTGGTGGCGGGCGAGGGGGCCTATCTCGTCGATACCGGAGACGGCACGGTCAATCAGCTCGCCCGGCAGGGTCTCGATCTTGGCGCGATCGGCGCGGTCTTCATCAGCCACCATCACAGCGATCACACCGGCGGGCTGGCCGCGGTTATCGCGCTGCGCTGGATGAACCAGTTTCCGGGCGTGCTGACCGTCTATGGCCCGGTCGGCACTCGCCAAATGGTCGACGGCATCGTCGCCTCGCTCCAGCCGCAGGCGCGGATCGGCTTTGGCCTCGGCGCGGCGCCGCTGCCGCCGGCCGGATCGGTGCGGGTGTTGGAAATGAAGGACGGCGACACGGTCGAGCTGGGCGGGATGACCGTCCACGCCGCCGCCAACAGCCATTTCGATCATCCCGGCCCGCGCGCGCCGGACGAGCCACAGTCGCTCAGCTTCCGCTTTCAGATCGGCGCCCGTTCGATCACCTATACCGGCGATACCGGTCCGAGCCCGGCGGTCACCGCGCTCGCGCGCGGCACTGACATGCTGGTCTCCGAGGTTATCGCGCTCGACCAGCTGATCGCCGAGATTCGCCAGCGCCGCGCCGATGCCTCGCCGCAGATGCTGACCGACATGGCCCGCCACCTCTCGACCCACCACCTGCGCCCCGAGGAGATCGGGCGCATGGCGGCCGAGGCCGGGGCGCGGCGGGTCGTGCTCACGCACTTTGCCGTGCCGGGCCCGCTCGCACCTTCTGAATCCGCGCTGCGCGGCGGGGTGGGCACGGCCTATGCCGGACCGGTGGACCTTGCGCGGGACCTGTCGTCGTTTGCGCTCGGCTGCAACTAGGAGAGGGCACGGGGAGATGGGCCAGCAAGCGATCCGGAAGGCCATCGCCGCTTTGGGCACGAGGCTGGGTCCCGACGTGCTGGAGCGGTGCCGCGCCCTGTTTGACGGCGAGCAGCAGTTGCTCGCCGCCCGCGTCCCGGTTGCCGCGAGCGACTGTGCCTATGGCCCGCATGAACGCCACCGTCTTGATCTTTACGGCGGCGGAGCAGGGACGGACCTGCGTCCGGTGCTCCTGTTCGTCCACGGCGGCGGTTTCTTGATGGGCGACAAGGGCGGCGAGGGGCGCTGGCCCAACGCCGCGGTCGGCCGGATGGCGGCCGAGCGTGGCTGGCTGGGGGCGGTGATCAACTATCGCCTTGCCCCCGATCATCAATGGCCGGCGGGTAGCGAGGACGTGCTGGCGGCATTCGATTGGCTGCGTGACAACGCCGCGCAGCATGGCGGCGATCCCGAGCGGATCGTGCTGATCGGCACTTCGGCGGGCGCGGTGCACTGCGCCGGGGCGCTCAAGCTGCGGCCGGACCTTGCCGCGCGCGGCCTTGTCCTGCTCTCGGGGCTCTACGGGTATACTCCGCTCGACGGGCGCGACGGGCTCTATTACGGCGAGGAGGCGCTCTATCCCGAGCGGATGCCGCGCGAGGCCGTGGCCGGGACCGGATTGCCGCTGCTGCTGGCCTGCGCCCAGTTCGATCCGCCGCGCTTCCAGGCCGAGTGGGCGGGCCTGATCGCCGAGCGGCTGGAGCGCCACGGCGCCCTGCCGCGCTGTCACTATGCGTCGGGCCACAACCATTACACCATGGCCATGCACCTCGGCACGGCGGACCGGCGGCTGGAGGGCGAGATCGCCGCTTTCGTGAGCGATTGCTGTGGTTGACAGGGCAGCGCTTCGCGCGCTGGTCCGCCGCAACATGGCGCTGAGCGCGGCGATCAACGCAGTGTTCAGCCTTGGCTTTTTCCTCGCCGTGTTTGGCCTGCCCGGTCGCCGCCTCGCCTGGGGCTGGCCGGACCGGCTGGCGATCGATTTCCTGCCGCAGGCGGGCATGGTCGCGCTGATGAGCGCGCTGGTGCCGGTTCTGGTGGAGCGCCGCGCCGTGGCCCGCGCTGCCGGAACCGCCATGCGGCCGGTGCGCGCGATCGTTCTGGCCGCGCTGGCCTATGCCCTGTGCGCGCTCGCGCTGGGCGGCATTCTGGGCCTTGCCTGCGCGCGGCTGGCCCAGTCCATCGACGGGGCGGCAGCCCTCGCGCTCAAGCTCGCCTTCGGGGCGGTGCTCGGCGCCACCATTACCCGTCTCGCCCTGCGTACCCGCTAGGCGCGAAAAGACGACCGACCAAGGGAGAAGACAATGATCGACCGCCGCACCCTGATGGCATCGGGGCTGGCCTCAGGCCTCGCCGCCGGAACTCCGGCCTTCGCCAAAGCGGCCGTGAAGGTGCCGCCTGCCTTCCCGGCGGGCTTTATCTGGGGCACGGCTACGGCCGGCCATCAGGTCGAGGGCAACAACGTCAATTCTGACTGCTGGGTGCTGGAGAACGTCAAGCCGACGCTGTTCGCCGAGCCATCGCGCGATGCCTGCAACTCGTTCATGCTGTGGCGCACCGATCTTGATCTGGTGAAGGCGATGGGGCTCAATTCCTATCGCTTCAGCCTCGAATGGCCGCGGATCGAGCCGGAGGAAGGCCTGTTCTCTATGGCCATGCTCGATCACTACAAGGCGATGATCGAGGGTTGCCGCGAGCGCGGCCTGCGCCCCATCGTCACCTTCAACCACTATACCACCCCGCGCTGGTTCGCGGCGCGCGGCGGCTGGACTCACCCCGGCTCGGCCGCCAGCTTCGCGCGGTTCTGCGACCGGGCGGCGCGGCACCTTGCCGCCGGGATCGACCATGCGACGACCCTGAACGAGCCCAACATCATGAACATCCTGCGCGTGGTCCTGCCGCCGCAGGTGGTTGCCGCCCAGCACGAGATGCTGGTGGCGGGCGCCAGGGCGGCGGGCAGCGCGACCTTCGCCGCCGGCAATGCGATCGAGATCGACCAGATCGACCTTGCCACGACCAACCTGATCGCCGGGCACAAGGCCGGCCGCGAGGCGATCAAGGCGGTGCGGCCGGATCTTCCGGTCGGCGTCAGCCTGTCGATGTTCGATGATCAGGCGGCGGGCAAGGATTCGATCCGGGACAAGATGCGCGATCACCTTTACGGCCCGTGGCTGGCGGCGGTGAAGGGCGACGATTTCCTTGGCGTGCAGAATTACGAGCGGCAGGTCTGGACCGCTTCGGGCAAGCTGCCGACCCCCGCCGGGGTGCCGGTCAACTACATGGGGGCGGAGGTCTATGCGCCCTCGCTCGGCAATTCGGTGCGCTATGCCCATGCCGCCAGCGGGTTGCCGATCATGGTGACCGAGCACGGCGTCGGCACGGTGGAAGACCAGATCCGCTGCGATCTGATCCCGGCGGCGCTGGCCGGGCTGCGCGCCGCCATGGCCGATGGCGTGCCGGTGCTCGGCTATCTCCACTGGTCGCTGCTCGACAATTTCGAGTGGATTTCGGGGTACAAGGTCAAGTTCGGGCTGCACACGGTCGATCCCGTGACTTTCGCCCGCGCGCCCAAGCCGAGCGCGGCCGTGCTCGGCGCCATCGCCCGGCGCAATTCGCTTTAGGAGACGGGCGGCCTCTCGCGGGTGAAGCCGTTGAGGCCGTGCCACCACTGCGCGGCGATCACGCCGCCCTTGGCCGGCTGGAGCATGGCCAGCATCATCACCACGGCGGAGGGCAGCAGGATCGCGGCGACCGCGGCGGGGGACAGGTCGAAATCGGCCACCATGGCGATGATCACCGGGGCCAGCAGGTGGCCGGTGACGAGGATCGCGATATAGGCGGGAAAATCGTCGGCGCGTTGGTGCGACCAGTCCTGCCCGCAGGCCGGGCAGGCGGGCTCGGGCTTCAGCCAGCGGGCGAACAGGCGCGCCTCGCCGCAGCGCGGGCAGCGGCCGCGCAGGGCACGCGCCAGTACGGCGCGGAAAGTTGCCGGCAGGGCCGGGGCGCGGGCGATCTGCCCCTGATGATTCGCGCTTTCGCTCACGCGCCGCGTCATGCGCGCGGCGATCGGTTCCCGCAAGGATTGGCGGTTTGCGGTGGGCTGCGCGCCGGCCGCGCCGGGCTGTTCCGGTTCGTCGCAAAGGTCTCGCACCTGTCACGGGGCACGGATAAATATGCTGGCAGAGGAGGACGGACCATGACGGGGTTGGGTCGTTTATCGTCGATCGCCGGGGCGATGGTCATCATCACCGGCACGTTCATCGTGGCGGCGGTCAGGGTTCTGGTCGGCGGCTAGCCGCGCCGTATTTTTACCATCAGTTGGGCGCAGAGCGCGGCAGGCTGCGGCGCAGGCGCACGGCCGCTTCGTTGAGCTTGGCCCGGTCATTGCCAATGCGGCGGATGAGGTCCATCGCCTGCGCCGTGGTCAGGCCGTGCTTGCGAGCGAAATAGCGCAGTTCGTAGCCCTGGCTCGCGGCCATCGTCCGACTGTCGTCGCGGTCGCGTATCATGGTGTTGTCGGTCATCGTCCATACTCCCCAGCCGTCCGTTTTCGTGCGGGGCTCGTACCGAGTCGAACGCGAGACACTCTCCATTTGTTCCCGCGCGCAGGGGGCGGCACCTTTACGGGTTTCTTATGGGCGACCGCCGCGATCCCCGTCGCGCCCTAACGCGTTCAGGGTGCAGGAGAATCCCCGTTCCAACGGAGATTCCTCGTGTCGCAATCCACGCATCTGCCGCGCACCTCGCTGGCGGCGCTGACCCTCGGGGCGATCGGCGTCGTCTATGGCGATATCGGCACCAGCCCGCTCTATGCCTTCCGCGAGGCGCTCGCCCAGTCCGCCGCCGACGGGATCAGCCGGGGCGAGATCCTTGGCGTGCTCTCGCTTGCGCTCTGGGCGCTGATCCTGGTCGTCACGCTCAAATATGTCCTGTTCCTCAGCCGGATGGACAACAACGGCGAGGGCGGGGTGCTTTCGCTGATGGCGCTCGCTTCGCGTGCGACAGGTGCGCGCTGGCTGCTGGTGCTGATCTTCGGCGCGACCGGGGCGGCGCTGTTCTATGGCGATGCCATCATCACCCCGGCGCTCTCGGTGCTCTCGGCGGTCGAGGGCATGCGCACGATCCCCGGGCTGGAAGGGATGGGCGAACACACCATCCTGATCACCACGACGCTGGTCCTCGTCGGGCTCTTCGCGCTCCAGCCGCGCGGCACGGCCAGCGTGGCCGGGCTGTTCGGGCCGGTCTGTCTTGTCTGGTTCGCGGCGCTGGCGGGTCTGGGCCTGTGGCACATCAGCCGCGATCCGGGCGTGCTGGCGGCGTTCAACCCGGCCTGGTGCCTCGATTTCATGGAAAGCCACGGGGTGACCGGGCTTTTCGTGCTGGGCGCGGTGTTTCTGACCGTGACCGGGGCCGAGGCCCTGATTGCCGACATGGGCCATTTCGGGCGCCAGCCGATCCAGCTTGGCTGGCTGGTGCTGGTCTGGCCGGCGCTCACCCTCAACTACCTTGGGCAGGGCGCGCTGGCGCTGCATCACCTCGCCGTGTCCGAGGCGCACCACCAGCTGATGGGCAACGAGGACTGGTTCTTCCTGATGGCCCCCGATGCCCTGCGCGCGCCGCTGGTGGTGCTCGCCACGCTGGCCACGATCATCGCCAGCCAGGCGGTGATCACCGGGGCTTTCTCGCTCAGCCACCAGGCCATCGCGCTCGGCCTGTTGCCGCGTATGACCATCCGCCAGACCTCTGCCGCGCAGGTTGGGCAGATCTACATGCCGGCGGTCAACTGGGGCGTGCTGGCGGGGGTGATCGCGCTGGTCTTCGGCTTCCGCTCGTCGTCCTCGATGGCGGCGGCCTATGGCATCGCCGTGACCGGGACCATGGTGGTGACCACTTGCCTCTCCTTCATCATCGCGTGGAAATACTGGAAGTGGGAACCGGTCTGGGCCGCCCTGCTGATCGCCCCGTTCCTCTGCCTCGACCTGTTCTTCTTCGGCGCCAACATCCTGCGCGTGACCGAGGGCGGCTGGGTGCCGCTGCTGGTCGCGGCCATGGTCGGCACGGTGATCTACACCTGGCTGCGGGGGCGCCGCGTCTCTCTCGAACGGGCGCGCGAGCAGGGTGTGGCCATGGCCGACCTTGCCGCCGCGCTGGCGGTTCGCCCGCCGGTGATCGTGGAGGGCACGGCGGTCTTCCTCACCCAGGACCCGGAGGTGGCGCCCTCGGCCCTGCTGCACAACCTCAAGCACAACAAGGCGCTGCACCGCTGCTCGATCCTGCTCAAGGTCGAGACGGTCAACACGCCCTGGGTCGACCCGGCGGAGCGGGTGAAGCTCGAGGTGCTGGACGAGCGCTTCACCCGCGTTCGCCTGCGCTATGGCTACATGGACAAGGTCGACTTGCCGAGCGACCTGGCCCGCCATCCCGGACCGCAGGGCGGCGGCCTGCTGTCGGCCAAGGGGGGCACGTCGTTCTTCGTCGGGCGCAGTGCGATCCGCTTTGCGAGGAAGCCCCTGTTGCCGCGATGGATGACGGTGCTCTACATGTTCCTCCATCGCAACGCCGCCGATCCCACCGCCTATTTCGCGATCCCGCCGAACCGGGTGGTCGAACTTGGCAGCCAGATCGAGCTATAGAGGCCATGTAATGTCCCGCGCCGCCTCTTCCCCGCTCGCTGCATTGGGCCCGCTGGCCGCATCGGCCATTGCCCTCGCGGCCGTGGCGGGGGTGAGCTGGCTGAGCGCGGCCCTGCTGCCGGTGCTGGGACTGACTTCGGCGGCCCTGCTGTTCCTGCTCCCGGTCCTGCTCGCCGCCAGTGTCGGCGGGGTCGGGCCGGGGCTGGTCGCGGCGCTTGGCGGGGCGGCGGCCTACAACTTCTTCCTGCTCGAGCCGCGCTATACCTTCCGCGTCCACGAGCTGGAAAACCTCGTCAGCGTCTTCGTGCTCGGCGCCGTGGCGATCGTTACCAGCCGCCTCGCAACCCGGCTCAAGGCGCGCGAGGCCGAGGCGCTGGAGCGGGCGCGTTGCAGCGACGAGGCCGCGGCCCTTGCCGCCGTCCTTGCCGAGGGGGCGCCCGGCCCGGCACTGACCGCCGGGATCGCCTGGCTGACGGAGCGCTACGGCGCGATCCGCCTGCTGGACGAGGCAGAGGCGGCCGGCGGCGATGGCGCGCTGTCCTCGCTCGATCAGGCGGCGGCCGGCTGGGCCCTGCACAACCGCGACTGGACCGGCCACGGCACCGAGATCATGCCGGCGGCCGAATGGACCTTCTTCCCGCTCGCGCCGAAGAACCGGCTTGGCGCCCCGGTCGCCGCGATTGCGCGGCCCGCCACCGGCACCACCCGGAGCGAGGCCGAGCTGGAGCATCTCGCCCAGCTCTGCCTGCTGCTTGGCCAGTGCCGCGACCGGGCTGAGCTGGAAACGGCGCTGCGCGGCCGTGCGGTCCTGGAGGAGAGCGAGCGCCTGCGGCGCACCTTCCTCGCCTCGCTCGCCCACGATTTCCGCACGCCGCTGACCGTGATCACCGGGCGGCTCGAACAGCTCGGCGCGACGAGCGCCGAGGCGCGCGAGGCGCTGGAGGCGGCGCGGCGGCTCGACCGAACGATGAGCGACCTGCTCGGCGCGGCGCGGATCGAAGAAGGCTCGCTCGTGCCGCGGATCGAGAGCGTCGATCCGGTCGATGCCGTGGCCGCGGCCTGTGCCGGGCTGGCCGTGCCCGAGGGGGTGAGGCTGGAGCGGCGCGTGCCGGCGGACCTGCCCTTCGTGGCAGCCGACCCGGTCCTGCTCGGCCATGTCCTCGTCAACCTGATCGACAATGCCCTGCGCCATGCGCGCGGGGTGGTGACCATCGCCGGCGCGGCGCGCGGGACGGGCGTGATGCTCACGGTCGAGGACGACGGCCCCGGCATTCCCGAGGCGGAGCGGGCGCGGGTGTTCGAGCGCTTCGCCCGGCTCGAAGGCAGCGACCGTGCGGGCAGCGGGCTGGGGCTTGCCATCGTGCGGGGCTTTGCCGAAGCCATGGGGATGACCGTGACGCTCGACGAATCGCCGCTTGGCGGGGCCCGCTTCGCCCTGATCCTGCCGCCCAGTCGCGGCGCGGCGGCGCCATGAGCCGCATCCTCTGCGTCGACGACGAGCCCGCCATCCTGCGCCTGATCGGCGCCGTGCTGGCGCGCGACGGGCACGAGGCGGTGACGGCGGCGGACGGCCAGTCCGCGCTCGCCGCGCTGGGGCGCGGGCAGATCGACGCGGTGCTGCTCGACCTTGGCCTGCCCGACCGCGACGGGCTCGAACTGATCCCGCTGTTCAGGGCGCGCGCAGGGCTGCCGGTGATCGTGCTCACCGCGCGCGGCGACGTGGCGGAAAAGGTCGCCGCGCTCGATCTTGGTGCCAGCGACTATGTGACCAAGCCGTTCGACGGCGACGAACTGCTCGCCCGCCTGCGCGCGGCGCTGCGGGCGGCGGGGGCGACGGTCGGTGCGGGCGGGGTGCTGGTCCACGGGCCGGTGGAGCTGGACATTCCGCGCCACGCGGTGCGCCTCTCCGGCGAGCCGGTGGCGCTGACCCCCAAGGAATTCGCCGTGCTCAGGGTCCTGCTCACCGCCGGGGGGCGGATCGTCACTCATGCCGAACTGCTCGAGCAGGTCTGGGGCAAGGCGCACCGCGACGACGTGGAATACCTGCGCGTGGTGGTCCGCGCCCTCCGGCTCAAGCTGGAGGAAGACCCGGCCCAGCCCATGCTGATCCGCAACGAGCCGGGGATCGGTTACCGGGCGGCCTGAGAGCCCGTTTACGACAAGGCTGACACGCGGCTGTCTTGCAATCGTCGGCAAGCTGTAACCGGGGCCTCTTAGCGGCCGCTGACATTACGCATCTGTAATGTTGGGGGTTTCCGAATGTCTCGTCTCTCCGCCCGTCCTCGCGCGGGATCGTTCAAGTCCGTCCTGTTCTGCTCCGCCGCGCTCTGCGTCTTCGCCGCTTCGTCGGCCCACGCCGCCGAGGCTGAAGCCGAAGCGGCCGATGCCGAGATCGTCGTCAACGGCAGCCGGCCGATCGCCGAATCCGAAGCCGCCGCGCTGGAAGTGCAGAAGAATTCGGACTCGCTGGTGACCGTCGCCGCCTCGGACAGCGTCGGCCGCCTGCCTGACCAGAACATCGCCCAGGCCACCGGCCGCCTGCCGGGCGTCGCGGTCGAGCGCGACCAGGGCCAGGCCCGCTACATCTCGCTGCGCGGCGCGCCCAAGACCTGGACCACGCTGAGCTTCGACGGGATCAACGTGGTCAGCCCCGAAGGGCGCGACGCGCGGTTCGACTCGGTGCCCTCCGCGATCGCGAAGCAGATCGTCGTTTCGAAGGCGGTGACGCCGGACATGCCGGGCGAGACGGTGGCCGGCAACGTCAACATCGTGACCCGTTCGGCCTTCGACTATTCGGGCTTCCACCTTGCCGGAAAGGCCGGCTACGGCCAGGCCGAATATGGCAAGCGCCCGGAATACGAGGGCTCGCTGGTCCTCTCCGACCGCTTTGCCGTGGGCGGCGGCGAGCTGGGCGTGCTGGTGTCCGGCTCGTACTACGAGCGCAACATGATCACCGACAACTTCGAGAACGACTGGGAGAAGATTTCTCCAGAAGACTCGCGGCCGGGCAACGAGACCCGGTATTGGGTCGTGGAAAGCGAGAACAAGCTCTACCGCCTGACCCGCAAGAACTGGTCGGTTTCCGGCCGGGCCGACTGGAAGCCGGATGCAAACAACACGATCTCGCTGCGGTCGATCTATACCATTTTCACCGACGACGAGGCGCGTGACAACTATCGCTTCGATATGGATGACCAGCGCAACGCGCTTGTGGCCAATACCGCATCCTGCTCGACCACGGTGAACCCCTCGCCCACCACCTCGGGCTTTGCAGACGTGTGTGTTGGCAACACCCCGATGAAGGGCACCATCTACGGCATCGACATCCGCCAACGGTCAACCTTGCGGGCATTCAAGCAGTCGATCTTCACCAACACGCTCGAAGGTACGCACGAACTGGCCGGCGGCTGGAAAGTGAACTGGCTGGGCAACTACACGGTCTCCAAGGATGACCGCACGGTGCTTGGCGAAGCTTCGTGGAACAGCCCCGGCACTCGGACTCTGCGCCCGACGGTGGGTTACGATTTCTCCGATCCGGGCATCTCGCGCTTGACGCTCTACACCACGCTGGCCAGCGGCAGCCCGACCCAATATTCGGCCGGGACCCAGGTTACTGCGATCGACACCTTCAACAAGCCGCTGGGCGGCATCACCTTCACTGATGCCGTGGACACGACCACGGCCTATACCGGGCGCCTGGCTGTTTCACGCGATATGCCTCTCTTCGGTGGGGACGCCACCTTCAAGGCCGGTGTGCAGTTCGATCAACGGACCAAGGTAGTCGACGAAAAGACCCTGTCGCTCAACACGGCGGCCCAGTATGCCACTGTGGGCATTCCGACCGACTACAACCAGTTCTCCATCAGTCAGCCGTTCATGGGCAAGCTCTACCTCGGCTACACCTTCAACTACTTCGATACCGCGAAGATGAAGGCCGTTGCCGATGCCGCTCGCGCCAGCTTTGCGCTGACGCCGGTCAATGCGAACTTCTACGACGTGCGCGAACAGGTTCTGGCTGGTTACGTGATGGGCACCGTGCGGTATGATTGGGGATCGCTGATCGGCGGCGTCCGGGTGGAGCGAGTGACCAATCGCGGCATCGCCTATGCCGTGACAAACTCCGTTTCCAAGCTGATTACGGCAGAGTCCGGCCAGACCATGGTGTTCCCCAGCTTGCACCTCAACTACAATCTGGACGACACCAAGAAGCTGCGCCTTTCGTTCAATACCGGCGCAGCGCGGGCCGACTATGACCAGATGCGTCCCAACGTCACCTATTCGGATCTCAACCAGACCGTTTCGGGCGGAAACCCGGCGGTGAAGCCGGAGCGTGCGAAGGGCCTGGACGCCTACTTCGAGTGGTATGTGCGCCCTCAGGGCTACATCTCGATCGGCGCGTTCTACAAAAAGGTGTCGAACGTACTCTACACCTCGACGCGCTCGTTCGGTTCGACGTCGCTTAACAGCGACGGGGTTGATCGTTCCC
Source organism: Novosphingobium flavum (assembly GCF_014230315.1). Classification (GTDB taxonomy): domain Bacteria; phylum Pseudomonadota; class Alphaproteobacteria; order Sphingomonadales; family Sphingomonadaceae; genus Novosphingobium; species Novosphingobium flavum. The sequence goes on from NZ_JACLAW010000012.1 coordinate 49,804, forward strand.
GTTACATCTATTCCGGCATCGTCAACGGCGGCGACGGACGCCTTTACGGCATGGAGGTCGCCGCCCAGGTCCAGTTGGAGCCGTGGACCCGGAGCCTCGGCTTGCCGGATTGGATGGGTGGCTTCGGGATCAGCGCCAACCTGACCCTGAACGACAGCGAAGTGACCAAGCCGGCCTATTACAATGTTACCAGTACGACCACGGGCGGGGTCACGACGACCGCCGTCACGCAGGCAGTGGCGGCACGAAAGGTCCGCCTGCCCAATACGTCGGACTCGGTCTACAACGTGGGCGTCTACTACGAGAAGTATGGTCTGTCGGCTCGTCTGCAGTATCAGCGCCGCAGCCTGTGGCTGGACGCCATGGCTGACGATGATACGCAAGGCGGCGATACCTACTGGGATGCCGATGACGAACTGGATTTCTCGGCGCGCTATGCGATCAATCGCAATGTCGAGGTCTATTTCGATGCCTCGAACCTGCTCAACCAGCCGGGGCGGCGCTTCTCCGATCCGGCGGGCATCCTCACTGCGAGGGGCACGCCCACGGCGATGATCAAGAGCCAGACGATCGAGTGGGAACGCTTCGGGCGGCGCTTCAGCGGCGGCGTGCGGGTGAACTTCTGATGGGGATCGCGCTTGCATTGGCTCTTGCGGGCCAAGCGGCGGCGGGCACGGCCGGGACTTCGCTCCCGGCCGTGCAGGTCACGGCCCGCGCCGAGACCGTCCCGGTCGACACGGCGCGGGGCGATGCGGCCGACGATCCGGCGATCTGGCGCAATCCGCTGCGCCCGGCGGACAGCCTGATCGTCGCCACCGACAAGAAGGCGGGGCTGCATGTCTATGGCCTCGACGGCAAGCCGCGGTCCTATGTCCCGGCCGGGCGGGTCAACAATGTCGATCTGGTCGACCTTGGTCCGCGCGGGGTGATCGTGGTGGCGAGCGACCGGAACGACGTGGCGGCGGCGAAACTGCAGGTCTACCGGCTCGACACGGCCGGTGCGCGGCTGGTTTCGCTCGGCAGCGTCAGCGGCGGGGCGGGCGAGGCCTATGGGGTCTGCCTCGTGGCCGGCAAGGACGGGCTCGAAGCCTTTTCCATTCTCAAGCATGGCGCCATCCAGCAGGTGCGGATCGCGTTGGCAGGCGAGGGGGCGGGGGGCCGGGCCGAGGGCAGGATCGTGCGCAGCCTCCAGCTTGCGACCCAGACCGAGGGCTGCGTGGTCGATCCGCGCAGCGGCACGCTCTACGTCGGGGAGGAGGACCGCGGCATCTGGGCCTTTTCGACCGACCCGGCCAGCCGCAAGGGCGCGCTGGTGGCCGAGGCGGACGGGCGCCAGCTCGTGGCCGATACCGAGGGGCTGACGCTGTTACCGGTCGGCGCGCGGGGCGGCTGGCTGATCGCCTCGAGCCAGGGCGATAATGCCTATGCGCTTTACCGCCTGCCCGGCATGACCCCTGCCGGGCGCTTCCGCATCGCCGCCGGAAAGTTCGGCGCGACGGAGGAGACCGATGGTATCGCCGCCATGCCGGGCCGCTTCGGCGCGATTTACCCGGACGGCCTGTTCGTGGCGCAGGACGGGCATAACGGCGCGGCTGCGCAGAACTTCAAGCTGGTCTCGTGGCGCGACGTGATGGCCGCGCTGCGCCGCCGCTAGCCGCTCACTGGTAGCTCATCGTGAAGGTCGCCGCCGCGCTCACCGACCCCGGCGTGGCGGCACCTGTCGCCACGTAGCGCGCGGTCAGCGGGATGCCGGTGACCGAGGCCGAGGGGCCGACGAGGAGCTGGTTGGTATTGCCGGTCGCGGCGGAATCCGGGCCATAGGCGACCAGATTGCCATCATCGCGCAGCAGCTGGATCGCCACGTTGGACGCGGTCGAGGACGCGCCGAGGCTGAGGCTGGTCGTGCGGTTCGCGGCATTGTTGGCATCGGTGAAGGTCACGTAGACGTTGGCCCCGGTGCTGGCGCAATTGAGCCCGACGCGCAGGCGCGTTGCCCCGGCGGTTGTCCCGGCGCTGGCCAGCGTCGAGGCCGAGACGCGCGGCAGGGCGACTGACAGCGAAGGCGTGGTGACCGTGCAGGACAGGCCCGCCACGGTAGCGTCGGTGGCGGTCACGGTCAGGGTCTTGAGCCCGAGGTTGAGCACGCCGCAGCCCAGGCCCGCTGCCAGGAAGGTCACGGTCACGCTCGGCAGGCTGGACATGGTGCCCGAGCCGACCTGCCCGGTCACGATCAGGTCTGCCTCGATCGCGGTTACCGTGCCGGGGCCGCCGAGAGTGGCGATGATGCTGGCCTGAATGCCGGGCGTGATCTGGATGCGCGATCCGCCGCTGGTGTAGTAGAGATTGACCCCCAGCCCGGCGACCCCGGTGGTGAAGGTATTGCCGCTGGCGGGTGAGCCCGAGAGCATCAGCGCGGTCACCGCGCAGCCCAGTGCGGAGATGTCGGTGGCCGAAAGGGTGGAGCTGGCCGTGGCGATCACCGTGCCGACCGGCTTGTCGCGCGCCGACGAGTAGGGTCCGCCGGGGCTGAGGGCGAGCGCGGCCGGGGCGAACTGCAGCGAGATCGCATGGGCCGGGACACTGGCGAGTAGCATCAGCAGGAAGCTGCCGAGGACGGACAGGAGGCGAGCGAACTGGGTCATGCCGGATTCTCCGGGGACAGCGGACGGCAGACCTGGTCTGCGTTGCGAATGATCGGCCCCGCCGGGGCGGCCGCGTCGAAAGCATAGGCGAAGCGGCAGGACCCGTCCGCGCCCTCGTTCCAGCGCACGGTGAGGCGGCCGGACAGTGCCTCGCTGCGCAGGAACACCTGGCCTCCCTGTCCGACCACGCCGACGTCGTGCCCGGCGCTGTCAAGCACGGCGGCGCCGAACGGGGCATCGCTGCCGTCGGGCAGGGTGACGCGGAAGACCAGCGCCTGCCCGGCCGAAGTATCGAAGCGGACCAACGCGACCGTGTCGGCGCGCGGGGCGATCCGGCGGCTGGTGGCCGAGAGGGTGACATCGAGCGGCAGCCCTTCCGGGTCGAGCGCGATCTCGTTGATCCGGTAGGGGCGGATATAGGGCACCACGGCAAAGCCCTTGCCGTCCACCTCGATCCCCAGCGCGGCCTTGACGGCCGCGCCCTTCGCGCCCGGCGCGTGGACGAGGGCCACGGTATCTTCCAGCCGGTTGGCGAAGGTGATCCCGCCGGCGTGGACGACGACCCCGCCGCTCATCCCGAACGAGGCCTGGCGAAAGCCGCTGCCGACGCTGGCCGAGCCCGACAGCGTCGTGCGCTTGCCGGTATAGCCCAGGTTCACTCCGAGCGCGGTGAAATCGGGCATGGCCGTGGCGATCAGGCCATAGCTCAGCCGCGCCCCCGGACCGAGCGTGCCCGAGACCGAGATCTGGCCCGCCGCGTCGCCGCCCTGCCCCGTGCCCGAGGCATGGGACACATTGGCCGAGACCTGCGGCGCGTTCGGCCCGCTGCCGAGCCCGAAGGCGATGGTGACCAGGGCGCGGTCGTCGTCGCGCCCGCTGACCTCGTCCTTCTGGTGGACATAGGACCAGCCGTAGTTGACGCTGCGATCGAGCAGCCGCGCGGAATTGTTGTAGCCCGCCTGCAGCGCGAGGACCTGGCCGGACTGGCCCCAGTAGCGAGTTGTGCTGCCGGTGAAATAGAGGTTGCCGCCCGTGCCCGGGAGCTTCTGGCTGACATTGACCTGCATCCTCTCGCGCTGGCGAGCGAGTGAAAAGCGGCCGAGCCGTGCGCGCAGTGCATCCTGCAGGCTGTAGAACCCGCTGGAGGAATAGCGGTAGCCCGCGAAGGACAGCGTGGTCTGGGTGGGGGTCAGGGTCTTGGCCAGGCTGGCGCGGATCGACGTGCCCTGTGTACGGGGCTGGCCGGGCGGATCGGTGCGGGCGATCGTGGCATCGAGCGCAAGCGCGCCGAGCGGGGTGTTGAGCGAGGCGCCGACAAGGCCGGCGGCATAGTTTCCGGCGAACTGCACGCCGCCATAGCCGGTCAGGGCGTTGGACAGGCCATATTGCAGGGTCAGCTGGAAGAAATCCTCGCCCGTGGCGATCCCGTTGTCGCGGTATTCCCCGCCTGCCAGGCCATAGCGCATGACCCCCGGGCGCAACATCTGCGGCAGGGCGGCATAGGGCACGGTGAATGACTGGCGGCTGCCGTCGGCCTCGAGCACGGTCACCTCGAGGTCGCCGCCGTAGCCGGTGGGATAGAGGTCGTCGATCTCGAACGGGCCCGGCGGGACCGTGGTTTCGAGCAGAACCACGCCGTTCTGGACGATCCGCAGCCGGGCATTGGTGCGGGCGATTCCGCGCACCGTGGGGGCATAGCCGGCGCGCGAATCCGGCCGCATCCGGTCGTCGGTTCCGAGCATGACGCCGCGCATGGCGAAGCTGTCGAACACGGCCCCGTCGGTGAAGGCATCGCCGATGACGAGGCGGCTTTCCAGCGCGGGGAGGTCGTGAACGAGGTAAGTGGCGATCCCGTCGTAGCGGGTGCGGTCATTGTCGGCGGTGATGGTGAAGCTCTGCCGCAGGTGCCAGGTGCCGAGGTTCAGCCCGGCATCCATCCTGAGGTAAAGCGAATTGGCGACCGCCGCGCTGGTATCGGTGTGAAAGAAGTTGAGGTCGTAGCGCAGGGTCGCCGAATCGATCCCCTTGTTCCAGGCATCGGGGCCGACATAGCCGCGCGGCGCGCGCGACAGGAATTGCTGCGGCACGCTCAGCGCGAGGGCGAGGCGCGACTGGTCGAAGCTGGCGCGGATCTCGTCCGACAGGCTGGCGAGATCGACGCAGGACCCGGCGGGCGCGGCGGCCAGCTTGCCGCGCGCCTCGCGCGGGAGCGCGGCGGGAACCAGCCCGGCGATCTCGAGCAGCGACGGGGTGAGGCAGGGCCGCGCATCGCCGTCCGGCTGGGCGCGGAAGGCCACGTGGAGGCGATCGACATAGGTGCCGTTGACCACGAGGTCGACGAGGTAGTCGCCCGGAAGGACCGCGTTGCCGCGCTCGAAGCGCGAGACGTCTACCGCGCGGCCGCCCGTGCCGTGGAGGAAGGCGGGATCGAATTCGGTGGCGGCAGGCGGATTGCCCGGCACGCCGTCAGCCGCCCCGTCCGCCGCGCGGGCGGCCGGTACCGCGAGCGCCAGCACGGCGCTGCCGGCAAGGCAGGTGGCAGCGTGACGGACGGGGCGCCGGGCCATGGTCAGGATTCCGGGCTCAGGATGCCGGGGTTCCGCCCGGCGCGGTGGCCTCGGCCTCGCGCGTGGCGCCGAAATCGTCGACGAAGGCATAGCGCACCCGCACCGCCCCCGTCTGGACCGGCTTGGCGAGAGGGATCGTCGTGGTCGAGAGGGGGGCAAGCATGACCGGCGCCGCCGCCGCGCTCCAGCCGCTGCCGCTGAGGTCGATCCGGACCAGCGAGACGTGGTAGGGCGCGGGGTTGACCGCGACCAGCACCGTGCCGGCGGCATCGTTGCGCAGGCTCCAGCCGACGCTGGCCGCGGCCTGTTCGGGCCGGCCCTTGAGCCCGGCGGGGCGGAAGAACAGCTTCATCCGGTGGCGGAAGGCGAAATCGAGCCGGTTGGGCGCATCGGGATTGGCCGGCGCCTTGGGCGGAATGTCGAGGACATTGAGCCAGAACACGCTCTCGCGGTCTGCCGGCAGGGGCTTGCCGGTGTAGAGGATGCGCAGGCTCTGTCCGCTGGCCGGATCGAGCCGGAAGATCGCCGGGCCGAGCGCGAAGGGTACTTCTGCCGGGCGATCGGGCGCGCGCTCTGCATCGGCCTCGATCCAGGCCTGGACCAGCGCGGGGGCTGCGCCCTCGTTGCGCAGGTCGACCGTCACCTCCTTGCGCGCCGCCGGATAGACCACCCGGGTGGCGTGGACGACGACTCCGGCCTCGGCGGCTGGGACGGGCAGGCCGAAACTGGCGGCCGCCAAGGCAAGGCGCAGGGCGCCTCGCGCCGCGCCGTGTGCGGGTTCACTCTCCATGACGCACCTCTTCGGGGGCTCCGAGGGCCGGCCGGTCCGCCACGGCGTCCCGGCCGGCGCCGTGCGCCTCAGCTGTAGATGAGCGAGTAAGTCACGGTGGAAGCCACCGAGCCCGCCGTGGCCGCCCCGGTCGCGTAGTATTCGACGCCGTAGCGCAGCTGGCCGTTGCCGGTCAGCGGGGTGGCGGCGTTCTGGTTGGACTGGCCCGCGGCGACCTTGCTGGCGTAGTTCGAGCCGAGGTAGAGCTGCAGCTCGACATTGCTCGCCCCGCCGGTGTTTGTCAGCCGCCCGGTCGTGCCGTTGACGTTGGCGCCGGCCTCGAAATAGGCGGTCACCGCCGTCGCGCCGGTGAAGGTGCAGCCGGAAATGTCGAGCGTGAAGGGCGTGGAGCCGGCGGTGCTGCCGGTCGAGGGGAGGGCGCTGGTCGAGACGGTCGGCAGGGTCACCGTGCCGCTGGCCGAGCCGCCGTTGAGCTTCACCGTGCAGGTCGATGCGGTCACCGCACCCGAGAAGGTGATCGTGCCATCCGAAGCATATGCTGCCGGAGCGTAAGCGAAAACAAGGAGCGCTGCGGCAAACTTGTACGGGCTTGAAGCTTTCATCGTTGTCTCCCTTTGTTGCAGTCTAGTCGTGCATCGAGCCTCTTGGTCTTTGGCCTATGGGTATTTGCTATGTCGGAAGATAAGGGCGAGGGGCCTAACAATTGGTTACATTCCTGCTGCCTTTTGTTAGGCAAGGGTCTGAAGCCGCCGATTGCCGGGCGAAAATGGTCCGGCCGTGCCCGCGCGGCGCCAGATTCTGGTTAATCCGCCGGGCTGCAACCGGGGCGGCCGGGCGGCGAAGGCCGGCGCCGCGCTGCTGCCGTGGCCTCGCCGCCATGCGGTTCCAGCCGCGGCGATTGCGGGAGCAGGGCGCAAATTCGCACAACGTGTGTTGACCAAGTGGCGCCCAGTATGGCAATCGCGGCGCGCTTGCAGAGCAAGTCTGCCCGGCAGACCGTAAAGGCAAGCGCAGCCTTCCAGCGAAACCTCGGTTTCCTGCGGGTTTGCGGGTGTAGCTCAATGGTAGAGCAGAAGCTTCCCAAGCTTACGACGAGGGTTCGATTCCCTTCACCCGCTCCAACTTCCCTTTCGCCGATGTTCGTATTCAGCCGCGAAGGCCGAGCCAGCGCGCCGTGCCTGGCAGGCGCGGCAGGACCAGTTGCTCGACCAGCCACAGCGCGATCAGCGACAGTGCGAGCAGGGGCAGGAACAGGGCGAGCGCCAGCACCATCACGGCAACCCCGCGCAGCCGCGTCGGGGCGGCGGGACGGGGCGGGGCACCCAGGCGGCCTTCGGGCCGACGCCGCCTCCACATTACGAATCCGCTGACCGCGAGCGTTACCAGCATCAGCGCCGTGGCCAGGCCGACCAGCTGGTTGCCGAGGCCGAGCAACTGCCCCTCGTGCCAGGCGACGCCGTAGCCCACCACCCGGTCGATCACGTGCTTGTCGGCAAAGGTCTCGCGGCCGGTTTCCTTGCCGGTCATCGCATCATAGGTCAGCGTGACGCGCTCGGGCCGGTTCTGGGTGTCTGAGCGGACCGACCAGCCCGGCCTTGCCTGACTGCCGAAGCCCTGCGCCATTCCGGGCGGGGTGACGATCACCGGGAAGGGCAGGTGCTCGCCCTTGGCGCGGGCGACGATCTGGTTCAGCGAAGCGCCGGTCATGGTCATCATCGTGCCGTCGGGCATGACGTGGCGGCCCAGCGGCATGGGCGCGGGGCCGGCCATCATCGCGGCATGATCATGCCCGGCATGTTCGCCGGCATCCCCGGCGCTGTCCGCCGCCTTGCCGCCGATGGTCCAGTCCTGCGGGCCCTTCATCCAGCCCATTTCGGTGCGCACAGCCTTGAACGCGCTGCCCCAGACGTCGGCCCAGGGCAGCCCGGTCAGCAGCAGGACCATGGCGAGGCCGGAAACCCAGAAGCCCGTGACGGCGTGGAGATCGCGCCACATGACCCGGCGCCCCGCGCCAAGCCGGGGCCAGACCACGCCCGCGAGCCCGCGCCCGTCCGGCCACCACAGGTAGAGCCCGCTCAGGATCATCACGATGGCCCAGCTCGCCGCCAGTTCGACCAGCCACGAGCCCCTTGGCCCGAGCAGCAGCTGGCCGTGGACGTCGTGCGCCACCTGGGCAATCCGCCAATCGGGATCGAGCGTGCCGAGGACCTGGCCCTGCGGGGCAACGAAAACGTCGCGCATCGCCCCCGCCGATCCTGAAGGGCCCGGCAGCGAGACGTGGATCATGGCCGCATCGCCCGCTGCCTCGGGCAGGCGGTAAGTACGCAGCTGCGCGCCCGGGTGGGCGGCCAGCGCCGCGGCCACCTGCGCCTCGGGCGAAACGGCCCCGGCGGTCGGCAAGTCGCGGAAATGCCGTTCTTCGAAGTGGTCGAGCTGCGGCTTGAACAGGTAGACCGCCCCGGTCAGGGCGAGCACGAGAACCATCGGCACCACAAACAGCCCGGCATAGAAATGCCAGCGCCAGATGATGCGATAGAGGGCGGTCCGCTCCATGCTCACAGCCTCCACCCCGCTTCGACCAGGAAGGTGCGCTGGGGATAGGGATGATAGACCCAGGCGCGGTCGTTGGTGATGTTGTCTACCCCGGCCGAGAGGCGCAGCTGGCGCGTTGCCATCCAGCTCATCCGGGCGTCGAGCGCGAAGAGTTCCGAGGCGAAGCCGTAAGTGTCGCCGCGCTGGGTGCCGTCGAGATCGGTGTTGGGGCGGCTGGCATAGCGCAGGCCGAGCGATCCCTGCAGCCGCGTGGTGAAATCGTAGCGCAGGTTGGCATTGACCCGCCAATAGGGGATGCGCGGGAACTGCACGCCCTGCGAGGCCGGGTCGGACGGATTGCGCAGGGTCTTGCTGTCGATCCACGCGATGTTGCCTTCGATCGCCATGCCTTGAACCGGCCAGTCGCGCGCCTCCGCGATGCCTTCGAGGCCCCATTGGCGCGTGAGGTCGATATTCTTGTAATTGCTGATCGAAACGCCGTTCTGGTTGAACCCGAAGAACTGGAAGATGGTGTTTTCCACCCGCTGGTAGAACAGCGAGCCGGTCAGCTTGATCCTGCCGAACTCGCGGCCGATCAGGAGGTTGGCGTCCTTGCTGCGCTCGGCCCTCAGCGCCGGATCGAAGCTGTCGGCGTTGAAAGTGCCATCGCCGTTGAGGCTGCCCTGGAACAGCTCGCCCACGGTCGGGAAGCGCGTCGCCATGGCCAGGCTCAGCTGGATCAGCGTGCCGCCAAGATCGACCTGCCCCGACAGGGTGGGGTTGAGCGCGGTTTCGTGGCGGCCGGCATAGCTATTGAACACCGGCAGGCCGATGTTGGGGGCCGTGGTGCCGAGCCGTCCCAGCCCGCCGTCATAGGCGCGCCAGTCGTCGAAGCGCAGCCCCGCCGTGATGCGGGCGGAAGGGGCGAGGTGCAGCGCGCCCTCCGTCCACAGCGACAGGATCCGGGTCTTGCCATAGGTTTCCGAGGAAAAGGCCTTGCCCGCGTCGCTGGTCCAGTTGGCCAGCGTCGTATTGAGCGTGTCGACCCGGTAGAAGCTGGCCGTAGCGCCCAGGGCGATATCGCCGATCCCGCCCTTGCGCTCGGCGGTCAGGTCGCCGGTTACCCATCCGGTCGGGCCGGATTCGGCCAGCTTGCCGGCGCCGCCCGTCCGGCCACTGTCGTAGCCGTTCGAGGTGTAGGCCTTCTGCCGGGCGATCTGGTAGGTCGAGAGTGCGGCCCGCGCGCTCCAGCCGCCGCCGAGGTCGGCCGCGATCCTGCCACCCAGCAGGTATTCGTCGCGCTCGGTCCGTGACCAGTTGGCCCCCGCCGCCTTGTAGTTGATGCCGCCCAAGGTGACCTGACCGTCTCCGCAGACCGGATTTCCGGACGCATCGCGCAGGTAGCAATCAGGAGCGTGCTGGTCGTCGATGTTGTTCCAGTAGGCCAGCAGCAGTTCGCCGGTGATCGCGCCGTCATCATAGCCAAGGCGCGCCTTACCCTGCTTCTGGGTGATCAGCGCGGGCGACTGCGCGGCGAAGATCGGACTGGCCGTGGTGCCCGGCGCGCCGGCGATGCCGGTGCCGGCACTGGCCGCCTGTTGCTGCGCGGGGTCTATCACCGCGCCGGTCACCGCTGGTCCGGCCGCGCCGCCCTGCACCAGCCCGTAGAACATCATCGGCTGGCCCTCGTTGCGGAAATGGCGCCCGGTCAGGCGCAGCGACCACGGCCCGTCCTTCTGCTTCAGCCCGACACCGCCTTCGACCGATCCGCCCCAATAGGTATCGTCGGTGCCGAACTGCCGGTAGGGCTGAGCGAAACTCTGGACATTGACGAAGGCTTCGGTCTCCTGCGGCTCGCGCGTGGTGATGTTGACGATCCCGCCCATCGAATTGCCGACATAGCGCGAGGAATAGGGGCCGTAGACGATGTCGAACTGTTCGACCTCGCCCGGGCCGACCACGCCCCATTTGGGCGAGTAGGAAAAGCTGTTGCCGAGGAAGTTGGACACCACGAACCCGTCGACCATCACGAGGGTGCGGGCGCTCTGGGCCGAATGGGTGCCGCGAAAGCCCGGCACACCGTTGCTGTCGCCCGCGTAGCGTTTGCGCACGAAGAAGTCGGGCGCATATTTCATCAGGTCTTCGGTGTTGAAGGCATTGATCGCGGCGAACTGCTCATCGGCGAGGCTCACGGCAAGGCCGCGCGGCTCAATCTCGATCGGGCGCTGCTTCTGGCCCACGACCAGGATGGATCCGGAAAGGTTAGTGGCCTCGTCGGCCAGGGCGGGGGAGGCGGATAGGCACAGGGCGAACGCCAGTGCGATGTGGGAAGTTTTCAAGGGTCTTGTCCATCCGGTCCGCCTGCGCGCGCGGCGCGGCAAGGCGGGGCCTGAAACTGCGCGCTGCATCAAGGTGACGCGGCGCATCGGCAGGTTTCAGGCGGGGACGGGCGGCCCGCGCAGCGGCGGGCGCAGGCGCGCCGGACCTTTGCGCCGGGCCGGGGCGGGCGCGAGGCCGAGCAGCAGGATGAAGGCCAACGCGATCAGCAGCAGGGCCGGATCGGCCCCGCCCAGCGCGCCCATGGCCAGGGCCGAGAAGGCGCAGGTGCCCTCTGCCTTGTCGTGCCGGGCTTCGCCATCGGTCTTGCCCGGGATCACGATCTGCAGGGTGAAGTGGCCGCCCGAGGCATCGGCGCAGATCGCCACGGCCAACACCCGGCTCCCGCTCTCGACCATATAGCCCGCCGGGACCAGCGCCTTCATGAGCAGCGCCATGGCCAGCACGAGGCTGGCCAGCTTGCGGTGATCGCGAAGAAAGGCGCGCAGCAGGGTCATTCTGCCCGCGCGCCTACAGCAGCCCGGCTTCGCTGTCATCCGTCTTTCCGGGGTCGCGAGTTTGTGGACAAGATTGCTAACATCGGTCAGGATGCGGCCGAAGCAGCGCCGAGCGGAACAAGGGCGCGCAGTCGGTCCCGTAGGGAACGGCGGGGGAGAGACGGGACCATGCTCAAGCGGGCTCTATTCCAGGTGCATTGGGCGCTCGGCATCACGGCCGGGCTGGTGCTGATGGTCATCGGTCTGACCGGCGCCCTGATGAGCTACGAGGAAGAGATCATGGCCGGGCTCAGCCGCAAGGCATCGGCCGTCGCCGAAAGGCCCGGCCCGCGCCTTACCGTGCCGCAGCTCGTGTCGCGGTTCTATGCGGACCATCCCGGCGCCACCCTCGCCGCGCTGACCGTCGAGGCCGATCCTGCCCGCATGGCCGAGGTCAAGTACACCATCGGCGGCTATGACGAGCGCGCGCTGCATTTCAACTACATCGATCCCTATACCGGGCAACTGAAGGGCGAGAAGGTCGGCCGCGAGTTCTTCGGCAAGGTACGGGAGATCCACCGCTGGCTGCTCCTGCCCGATCGCGGTGCCGGGCGCCTCGACCTCGGGCCGGGCCGCATCGCGACGATGACCACGGCGCTTTCGCTGTTGTTCTTCCTGCTCTCCGGGATCTACTTGCGCTGGCCCCGCCGCCCGCTGGACTGGCGAGCCTGGCTCAGGGTCGAATGGGCGATGACCGGGCGGAACTTCAACCGCACCCTGCACGCGGTGATCGGCACCTGGGTCTTTCCCGCTTACCTCCTGCTGGTCCTGACCGGGCTGTGGTGGTCGTTCGGCGATCTCAAGAGCTGGTACCGCGATGCCGTGTCGAGCGTACTGACCGGGCACGAATATTCGCAGGGCGACGGCGATGGCGGGGTGACCCTACCGGCCGACCTGACACGGGCCTGGGCCGGTTTTACCGCCGTGCGGCCCGGCGGCTACGACCGTGTCACGATCGAGATCCGCGTGGCCGGCGCCCCGGTCCGCTTCCGCGTCCTGCCCACCGGCGCGCTGCACGACCGCGCGTGGGATTCGGTCAAGGTCGATCCAGCCAGCGGCAAGGTGGTCGAAATCGAGCCCTACGGTTTCCGCAAGGGTGCGCCGATGCCGCTCGGCGAGAAGATCGTCGCCAATATGCTGGCGATCCATCGCGGCGGATTCTTCGGCTGGCCGGGGCGGATCTGGCTGATGGTCTCGAGCCTGCTGATGCCGCTGTTCGGCATTACCGGCCTGCTCCTCTACTTCGATCGCCGGCGCAAGAAAAAGGCCCTGCGCGCGGCCGGGGCCGAGGTCCCGGCGCTGGCCCTTGGCGGCGATGGCAGTTTTATCGTCGCTCACGCCAGCCAGACCCGCACGGCTGAAGGACTCGCGCGGCAGACGGCGGCGGCCTTCGCCGCCAGCGGGGTCGCGGTCGATCTCGTCGCGGCCAACCGCCTCGATCCGGCCATGCTGGCGCGGGCGCGGACGCTGCTCTTCATCGCCAGCACATACGGCGATGGCGAACCGCCCGACACGGCTCGTCGTTTCGTCCGCGAATGCCTTGAAAAGGACGCCGACCTGACCGGCCTGTCCTACGCCGTGCTCGCGCTCGGAGACCGCGAATATCCGCTGTTCTGCCGTTTCGGCCAGGCGATCGACCAGTGGCTTGCCGCCAATGGCGCGCGGCAACTGTTCGCCGCCGTCGAGGTCGATGGCAGCGATCCCGCGGCGCTCGGCCAATGGCGTGCCCGGTTGGCCGCCATGGGCGCCGAGAGCGGGGCGATTGCCGCCGAGGAGGCCCGCTTCGAGCCATGGCGGCTGGCCGAGCGCCGTTTGCTCAACCCCGGCAGTCCCGGCGGTCCGGTCTACCATGTCGCGCTTGAACCGGTGGCGGGCACGGCCCATTGGGCGGCGGGCGATATTGCCACCGTCCTGCCCGACCCGGCCGGTGGCGGGGCCGATCTCGAGCGCGCTGCCGGGGAACTGGTCGGCGCACTGGGCGTGGCCCATGCGCCCGCTTCTGCCGAGACAGCCACCCGGCCGCAGGCCGCGCACCGCGACTATTCGATCGCCTCGGTCCCGGCGATGGGGCGGCTCGAGTTCATCGTCCGGCAAGTGCGGCACGAGGACGGCCGGCTTGGCCACGGCTCGGGCTGGCTGACCGAGCGCGCGGCGCCCGGCGCCGAGGTTTCGCTGCGGATCAAGCCGAACGCCTCGTTCCACACGCCGGAAGACGATCGCCGCCTGATCCTGATCGGCAACGGCACCGGGCTTGCCGGGCTGCTGGCCCATGTCCGCCACCGCGCGGCGGGCAATGCGGCGCCGGTCTGGCTCCTGTTCGGCGAGCGCAGCCGGGCCCACGACCGCCTCTGCGGCGAGGAACTCGATGCCCATGTCGCCTCGGGCGTGGTGTCGCGGATCGACCTGGCCTTTTCGCGCGATCCCGCAGACGGCCGCTACGTCCAGGACCTTGTTGCCGAACAGGCCGCGGGTCTGCGCGAATGGGTGGAGGGCGGGGCCGCGATCATGGTCTGTGGCAGCCTTGCCGGAATGGCCCCGGCGGTGGACCGCGCCCTGCGCGCCGCGCTCAGCGACGAGCAGGTGGAAACCCTGATGGATGCCGGCCTCTACCGCCGCGACGTCTACTGAGCCCAAATGAATTCGAGTTAATCTCGCTCCCATCTCCCGGACAAGCGGGCGGGCCTAACAGGCAATCATGGCCATCAGCAGGCGCAGATTGGGGAGACCGGAGGGCACGCCTTCGCGCGCCGCGCGTGTTGGCGTGTGGGCCGTGCTGATCGTGGCCGCCGGGCTGCTCGTCACTTTCGCGCTCGGCGGCTATTTCGACCGTGAGCCCTATGCCCTCGTTGCCGCCCCGCAGCAGCGCGCCGCGCCGCCGCTCGCGGTGGTCTACTGGTCGGGCGACATGGGGATGCGGGTCGGGATCGGCGAAGGGCTGGTCGACCGGATCGCGGCGCGCGGGGTGCCGGTGCTCACGGTCAGCTCGCCGGTGCTATTTGCCAGCCAGCGCAGCCGCGCCTTCGTCGAGGCCGAGGTCGCCCGCTCGATCCGCGAGGCGCTGGTCCGCACCGGGGCCCGGCAGGTCTCGGTGATCGGCAACTCGTTCGGGGCCGACATGGTCGGCATCGGCATCGCCGCCCTGCCGGCCGACCTGCGCGCGCGCATCGCCAGCGTGGTGCTGGTCGTGCCGGGAACCTCGGCCTATTTCCAGGCCAACCCGCTCGGCTTCGCCTACCTTGGCGAGGGCGCGGCCTCGCCCCTTGCCACGGTGCCCAGCCTGCGCGGCCTGCCGGTCACCTGCATCTATGCCACCGGGGAAGACGACAGCCTGTGCCGCGCCCCGGTCGCCGCCAGCGCCCGGCGCGTGGCGATCGACGATTGGCACATGATGCTGTTCAGCCGCGAGCAACTGGGGCGGGCCTTGGTCGATGCGGTGTTCCAACCGCCGGGCCCGATGGCCTGAATCGAGTCGTGCCATGATCAAGTTTTCGCTCCGCCCCGCTGCCCTCCTCGCCGCCGCGCTCGCCGCGTGCTTCGGCGCGGCGCCGTCTCAGGCCGGCATCAGGCGCGTCAATGCCCCGCTGAGCGGGCTCTGGCGCAATCCCTACGGCACGGTCGACGTGCGGATCGACGAATGCGGTGACAAGATCTGTGGCGTGGTCGCCTCGGCCACGCCCGACGCGCTGGCCGATGCGCGCGATTCGGGCTATCCGCGCCTGATCGGGCTCGAACTGTTGCAGGACTACCGGGCCGACAAACCGGGCCACTGGGTGGGCACCGTGCTGGTCCCCGATCTCGGCCGCAGCTTCGCCTCGCACATCGAGCTGATCGACGCCAACCACGCCAGGATCTCGGGCTGCCTGTGGCGCCAGTTCCTGTGCAAGAGCCAGATATGGCAACGGCTCTAGCCCCGCCGCCCGCCGTCCGGCATCGGGGCGTTCAGGCCGCCGCCGCCCTTGCGGTGCTGGCGCTGGGGCTGGTCGCGGTGATTTTCGCCGCGCGGATGGGGCTGGGCTTCAACCTGCGCGAACTCGTTCTCGCCCTGCGGAGCATCCCGCCGCTCCGGCTCGCCGCATCGCTGGCCTGCACCGCCGCGAGCTATCTCGTGCTGGTCGCCTACGATCTCGTCGCGCTCGGCAGCCTCGGGCAAGGCGTGCCGCTGCGCCGCGTCGCGCGGACTGCCTTCACCTCGCAGGCGCTTGGTCACACCCTCGGCTTCTCGCCGCTGACCGGGGGCTCGGTCCGCCTGCGCCTCTATGGCGCGGCCGGGGTGCCCGCCGCCGCGGTCGCCCGGATTGTCGCCATGACCAGCGCCGCCTTCTGGAGCGGGGTGGTTCTCGCCGCCGCGACATGCCTGCTGCTCGCGCGGGCGCCGGTCGGCTTCGGCCGCCTTGTCATGCTGCCGGGCTCGGCCCATGCGGCGGGCGAGCTCGCCTTCGCCGCGCTCGGCGCGGGGGCATTGCTCTTCGCCATGGTTCCGGCCCTGCGCAGCCGCTTCGGCGCGCTGCTTGCCTTGCGGCGCCCGCTGCTGCTGGTCCTGCTGGTCCCGCTCGGGGTGATCGACCTTGCGCTCTCGGCCCTAGCGCTGTTCTTGCTGCTGCCGCCGGGCGGGGCCTTCGCCGGCTTCTTCCCGGTCTATGCCCTCGCTATTCTCGCCGGGCTGGCCAGCCATGCCCCCGGCGGGGTCGGGGTGTTCGAGGCGGTGATGCTGGCCGGCGCGCGTCCGGCGGCCGGGTGGGCGGGCGCCGCGCTCGCCGCCGCCCTGCTGGCCTACCGGGCGATCTACTATCTCGTGCCTTTCGTCTTCGCCCTGCTGCTCAACCTCGCCTGCGAGGCGGCCCCGCTCGGCCAGCGGCTGAGGCCGCTGCGCCGCGCCGCCGACATCGTCCTGTTCGAGGTCAGCCCGGCGCTGATGGGCGCGCTGACCTTCGCGGGCGGCGTGGTCCTGCTGCTCTCGGGCGCCATGCCGTCGATCCACGGCCGGATGCACGCCCTGCTCTCGGTCGTGCCGCTGCCCTTTGTCGATGGCTCGCACCTTGCCGCCAGCCTGATCGGCACGGCCCTGCTGCTGGTTGCCCCGGCCCTGCTCGAACGGCTGGAGAGCGGGATGCGCGCGGCGCGCCTGCTGTTCATGCTCGGCGCCGCCTTCTCGCTGACCAAGGGGCTGGATTTCGAGGAGGCGATCCTCATGCTCGGGCTCGTCGGCCTGCTCCAGCTGGCCGCGCCCGCCTTCTATCGCCGCACTGCCGGGGCCTTCTCGGTGGGTGGGGCGGGGTGGCTCCTCGCCGCCGCCGCCGCGGTCACCGTCTCCACCGCCTGCGGCCTGCTCGCCTATCGCCACCTGCCCTATTCCAACCTCCTGTGGTGGGAATTCGCGCTGCGCGGCGATGCGCCCCGCTTCCTGCGCGCCAGCTTTGCCGCCGGGATCGTCGTCGCCGCCGTGGCGCTCAACCGGATGCTCCACCGCGCCGAGGCTTTCGGCGGCCTGCCCCGCTTGCCCGAGGAGGTCGCGGTGCGCGCCGCGCCCCTCTCTCCCCGCAGCGACGCCGCGCTGGCCTTTACCGGCGACAAGCACTTCATCGTCCACCCGGCCGGTGATGCCTGGCTGATGTTCCGCCAGCAGGGCCGGACCTGGCTGGTGATGGGCGACCCGGTCGGCCCGCGCGAGCGCTGGTCGGAATTGTGCTGGATCCTGCGCCGGCAGAGCGACGCGGCCTATGCCCGCCTGTGCTTCTACCAGATAAGCACGGCCATGCTCCCCGTTGCGATCGAGCTTGGCCTGCGCATCATCAAGTACGGCGAGGAGGCCCGCATCGACCCGGCCGGCTTCAGCCTCGACGGCGCGCGGATGAAGAGCCTGCGCAACGGCCACGCCCGGGCCCTGCGCGAAGGACTGCAACTGCGCGTGATCCCGGCGGCCGAGGTTGGCGGCTGGCTCCCCGCCCTCGCGCCGGTCTCGGAGGACTGGCTCTCCCAGCGCGGCCAGCGTGAGAAGAGCTTCAGCCTGGGCCACTTCACCCCGTCCTACCTGCGCCATTTTGACATGGCCGTCGTCGTCCGCAAGGAGGCGCCGGACCGCCCGCTGGCCTTCGCCAACCTGTGGCGCTCGGGCGACGGGGCCGAGCTGTCGGTCGACCTGATGCGCCACGTGGTCGACATGCCGCCGGGAACGATGGACTTCCTCTTCATCGAACTGATCGCCCGCGCCCGCGCCGAGCGCTGCGCCCATTTCAACCTCGGCCTCGCGCCGCTCTCGGGAGTGACCGGGGGCAAGCTGGCCCCGCGCTGGGCGCGCCTTTCCAATCTCGCTTTCGCGGTCGACGCCGGGGCCTATGGCTTTTCCGGCCTCCGGCGCTTCAAGGAGAAATATGCGCCCGCATGGGAGCCGCGTTTCATCGCCGCTCCCGCTGGGATCGCCGGCCTGCGCGCCCTGATCGACACGATCCGCGCGATCGGGGCAAAACCGGGGGGCTGACCCCGCCATTCGCTGGACAATCCGCCGCTACTCCTGTGTATGGCAGGGCATAAGGATCGTGCCCCGCGGGGCCATGACGGGTGGACAATCGATGGGATGGAAGTTCCTGCTGCCGGGCCTGTGCCTGGTTTCTGCCAGCGCCGCCTTCGGCGCGGCCGGCTACGTCAACAACGCCGAACAGTGGGGCAAGCTGGCCCCGGCGGAAAAGGCGGCCTATGTCCAGGGTCTCAACGACACGGCCAATTTCGTCTACACGAACGACGACCTGCAGACCGGGATCGTCAAGGCTGCGCGCACCCGCTGCCTGATCCAGACCAAGATGGCGCCCAACCTGCTGTCCGACGTGATCACCATGGCTTACGAGAAGAACGCTCAGCTGCGGAGCCAGCCGCCGATGCTGGTCTATATCACCCGCCTGTCCGACATCTGCCGCGTCATCATCAACGAGGATCGCGCCCGCTTCGGGCTCCCTCCGCAGTAGGGGGCGCAGGGCGGCAGACCGGTTGCGCAATTAGGCAATAGCTCCGTCATTGCGACCGACGGCGGGGCTGTGCCCCTCGTAATGAAGAGTGTTTGAGGTCGGGCGCACGGCTCCAAAAGGAAAGGGCTCGCCGGTCGCCCGGCGAGCCCTTCCTGTTTGTGTCGCCTCTGGCTCAGAAGCCGAAGGTGAAGCCGCCGCGCAGCGAGGTGCCGCCGTAGCTGTGGAAGCTGGTGGCGACGCCCGCGTTGATCGCAACGCTGTCGCTGACCATGATGCCCAGCTGGCCGGCGATCGCCACTTCGTCGCGGAAGGCGCCGATGTTGGCGGTCACGTTGACCTTCTTGCCGGGCAGGAACATGCCGCCCGACAGGGCGACGGCCGTGGCGATGCCGGCGTCCGAACGCTTGCGGTTGGCTTCGACCAGCGAGGCCAGCGTGTTGATCGACGAGTTCACGCCGGCAACCGCGGTCGAGATTGCGGTGTTCATCTGGCCCAGGTTCACTGCGTCGGTCGTGGCGGTGCCGGTGCCGACGTTGGTGATCTTGCCGCCGTTCACGTTGACCGAGGTGGCCGAGACCGCGCCGGTGGTGATGCCGGTGGCGCCAACGGTGGTGGTGGCGGTGCCGTTGGTCACGGCGAAGCCCGAGGAGCTGATCGAGGCAGCCGAGGCCAGAGCCAGCGGGCCGACCGTGATCGCGCCGGTAGCCGGAGCGAACGAGGCGGTGCCGGTGTAGGTCGAGAAGGTCGCGCCCGAGGTGGTTACGCCCACGGTGTTCTCGGTGACGTTGACCGTGCCGTTGGCGTTCAGCGAGCCCGACGACAGCGTACCGCCATAGGTCATGGCGCCGCCGGCGGAGGCATTACCCGAAACGCCGCTGACCGACAGGGCCGTCACGGTCGGCGAGCCGACGTTGACCGCGCCGCCACCGCTGGTGGTCTGGCCGATCGAGGTCGGCGGGGTGCCCGGTGCGTAGGAGGTGGTCAGCGTGGTGGTGACCGTCTGGTTCTGGCTGCCGGTGCCCGAGCCGCTGACCGAGTAGTTCTGCGAGGTGCCCGAGAAGGTAACCGTGCCGGTGGTCGTGCCGCTGCCGCTGGTGTTGAGCGACTGCGACTGCACGGTGGTCACCGTGTTGACGAAGGGCGCAGTGGTGCTGTCACCGGTCGTCGAGGTCGACGACGAGCCGAGGGTGACCGAGGTCGTGGTCGTCGTGGCGACGGTGAAGGTCGTGGCGGCGAAGACCGGGCCCGAGGCCGGGGTGATCGACTGCGCGTGAGCCGGAACGGCAGCCGAGGCAGCCATTACTGCGCCCAGCAGGATTTTTTCCCTCATTTCCATAGAACAACACTCCGATTCATGGCCGAATGGCCGAATGAGTCGAGTTACCGGCGCCAATTTTGGATGCGTTTTATCGTTCGGAATCCTTGTGGAATTCCGGCAACCGTTTGTTTTGATTGCATCCAATCTTGGCTTCGTCCCCCAACAACCCCTAAGTCACTGAAACTGCCGGGTAATGCATGTGCGATTGCAATAAACCCGGATTTCTCAATGCCGCCGAATGATTATCGGGCCGCTCGATACAGGTCAAGCCTGCGAAATGACTCTGAAATCCATTGAAATAACTGTCATTTATTTTTCAGTTTTGAATTACAACTAAAAATAATTTGGCAATCACAAATAATTACCGCAGCCGCGAAAGCGGCATCGGGCGCCGGGTATATCTGTTGGTAGTATGGCGTGTTAACGAAATATCTTTATTTTACAGGCGCTTGATCATTTCATCGCAAGATCGGGCAATTTGCGGACGGATTGCGGCGAAGCCATTGGAACGCGGGCGCAGTAATGATAGCCGTCACCAATAGGGGCAACGAACCGCCCGCGCCGCAAGGAGCGGGCGGGGCGCATCAGGGAGCAACAATGGCCAAGGGGCTGGACAGCCAGTTTGCACGGGCGCGTGCCGCCGAAGCGCGGGGTGATTTCCCGGCGGCGGCGGAAATTTACTACGCGATCATCGCGCGCTATCCCGCTAACGTCCGGGCGCAGCAGGCCGTGATCGCGATGAAGCAGCGCATAGCGGACCAGTCTGGCCCCGCTGTCCAGCAGACCTTTCTTGATCTGCTTTCCGCCTACAATCAGGGCAGGATCGCCGAAGTGCTCGAAGGGATCGAGCCCCTCGTCGCCGCCCATCCGGGCCAGCCGGCCCTGCACAACCTGATGGGCGCGGCCCTGCTCGCGGCAAGGCGGCCGATCGAGGGCGAGGCGGCTTTCCGCCGCGCGATCGCGCTCGAGCCGGCGATTGCGGACGGCTACAACAACCTCGGCAATGCGCTGAAGGACCAGTTCTGCTTCGACGAGGCCTGCGTGGCCTACCGTGCCGCGATCCATCGCAGGCAGGACTATCACGAGGCTTGGAACAACCTGGGCACGGCGCTGCAGGCGCTGGAGAACTACGGCGAGGCGCTCGCCGCCTACGATACCGCCCTTGCGCTCAAGGGCGACTATGCCGACGCGCTCAACAATCGCGCTACCGCCCTGCAGGAGATGGATCGGCTGGCCGAGGCCGAGGCGGGCTTCCGCCGCGCGCTGGAACTCGATCCCGCCCGGCCACCGCTCTTCAGCAACCTCGGGGAATGCCTGCTGCGCCAGGAACGCACGGCCGAGGCGGCGGCGGCCTTTCGACAGGCCGTCGCGCTCGATCCGGACTATGCCGATGGCTGGAACAACCTCGGCGTGGCCCTGCGCCGCTCGGGCGATGCCGAAGGCTCGCTCCAGGCCTATGAACGGGCCATGGCGCTGGCCCCGGCCATGGCCGCGGTGCGCTCGAACCGTGCCAACATGATGCTTGATCAGGGCAAGGCCGACGAGGCCTCGCTGGATTACCTCGCCACGCTGGAAAAGAACCCGCAGGACACGAACGCGCTCAACAACCTCGGCGCGATCCTGCAGGACCAGGGCCACTTCGGCCATGCCCTGATGCTGTTCGACCGGGCGCTGGCGATCGATCCCGATTTCGTCGAGGCCCAGGTCAACCGGGGCAACGCCCTGCGCGACATGGGCTGGGCCAAGGAGGCGGAAGAAGCGCTCAGCGCCGCCCTGACCGGCAATCCGAAGGTCGCGGCCCTCTGGTCCAACCTCGCCGTCGCGCGGCAGGACCTGGGGCAGACCGAGAGCGCGATCGAGGCCTATACCAAGGCGCTAGAGATCGATCCGGCCATGTCCGAGGCGCGGATGCAGCGGCTCTACCAACGCGCCCAATTGTGCGATTGGTCGATCTACCGCGAACTCGATGCCGAACTGGCCCTGATCGACGCGGGCAAGGAGGAATGCGCCTCGTTCCCGGCGCTGGGCATGAAGGACGATCCGGGCTTCCAGTATCGCCGTTCGGCGGGCCTTGCCGCCAAGTGGGCCAAGGTCCCGGCCGAGCCGCTCCCCGCAAGTGAGGACGACACCGACCGCCGCATTCGCATCGGCTATTTCTCGGGCGACTTTCACGATCACGCGATCATGTACCTCGCCTCGGGCTTGTTCCGGGAACACGACAAGAGCCACTTCGAGGTGTTCTGCTACTCCTCCGGGCAGGTCCGCCACGGCGTGCTGCGCGACCGCCTGATCGCCGACGTCGAGCATTTCCACGATACGCTGGAGATGGCCGAACAGGACGTCTTCGAGCTGGCCCGCGGCCATGGCCTCGACATCGCGGTCGACGTCAGCGGCTTCACCCGCGGCAACCGCACCGGCCTGTTTGCGCGCCGCGTGGCCCCGGTCCAGGTCAACTACCTTGGCTATCCCGGCACCATGGCTGCGCCGTTCATGGACTACATCGTGGTCGACAAGGTGCTGGTCCCGGCCGAGGAGCGCGAGCACGTGTCCGAGCGGCTGATGGTCATGCCCGGCGCTTACCAGCCCAACGACAACAGCCGCGTGATCGCCGACAGCCCGGTCACCCGCGCCGAATTCGGCCTGCCTGACAATGCCTTCGTGTTCTGCTGCTTCAACCAGGGCTTCAAGATCACCCCGCGCGAATTCGACATCTGGATGCGCCTGCTCGGCGCGGCCGAGGGCAGCGTGCTGTGGCTGCTGGTCGGCAACCAGACTGCCCGCGCCAACCTGCGGCGCGAGGCCGAGGCGCGCGGGATCGACCCGGCCCGGCTGGTCTTCGCCGAAGCCCGGCACCACGGCGAGCATCTGGCGCGTCATCGCCTCGCGGACCTGTTCCTCGATACTTTCGCCTACAATGCCCACACCACGATGAGCGACGCCCTGTGGTCGGGCCTGCCGGCGGTGACCCGGCTTGGGCGCCAGTTCGCCGCGCGGGTCGGCGCCAGCCTGCTGACGAATACCGGTATGGAAGAGCTGGTCACGACCAGCGACGCGGACTACGAGGCCCTGGCCCTGGCGCTGGCGCGCGATCCCGCCCGGCTCGCCGCCCTGCGCGCGCGGCTCACCGCGAACCTGCCGTCCGCGCCGCTGTTCGACACGGTGGGCTATGCCCGCGCGCTCGAAAGCGGCTTCTCCGCCGCGCTGGGGCGCCAGCGCCGCGGCCTGCCACCCGAAGACTTCGCCGTGGCGCCCGGCCGCGTCGTCGTCCCGGCCTGAGGGGAGGGGTGATGACCGCGCCGTTTCCCGCCGTGCCGCTCGATGTCGGCCAGATCCTCGCGCAGGGGTTCACCGCGCACCAGCAGGGCAATCTTGCCGAGGCCGAGGCGCGCTACGCCGCGATCCTGCGGCTGGTGCCCGATCATTTCGATGCGCTGCACCTCAGCGGCGTGATCGCCCAGGCGGGCGGTGACAATGCCCGCGCCGAGCAGCTGATCCGCCGCGCGCTGAAGCTGAACCCCACCTATGCCGATGCCTGGAGCAACCTCGGCCAGGCCCTCGCCGGGGCGAGCCGGCCGCTCGAGGCGATCAAGGCCTACGACCGTGCCCTCGCGCTCAACCCGGCCTCGATCCCGGCCCGCTTCAACCGCGGTTCCGCCTTGGTCGACGTCGAGCGCCACGCCGAGGCCCTGGCCGATTTCGACCGGGTGATCGAACTCGCCCCGACCTATGCCGAGGCGCACAATTTCCGCAGCGTAGCCCTCTGCGGGGTCGAGCTGTTCGCCGAGGCCATCGCCGCGACCAATCGCGCGCTCGAACTGAAGCCCGATTTCACCGAACCATTGATCAATCGCGCCGCCGCGCTCCGGATGATGAACCGCCATGGCGCCGCCGTGGCCGATCTCACCCGAGCTTTCGCCGCCGATCCCGGCTTCGTCTATCCCCGCAGCCTGCTCGCCACCAGCCGCGTGGCAATCTGTGACTGGACAGACGTGCCCCAGGCCATGGCGATGATCCGCGCCGAGCGCGCCGCCGGTGGCAAGCTGCAGGGCGGCAATGCCTGGGACGTGCTGGCCCTGTCCGACGATCCGGCCGACGTCCTGATGATCACGCGCGACACCGCTCGCCGCCTCGTCGAACACGCCGGGCTGGCGCGCGGGGCCAAGACCCAGCCGCCCCGCCCACGCCGCCGCGCGGACGGCCGCATCCGCATCGGCTACGTTTCGTCCGACTTCGGCGAGCATCCGGTCGCTCACCTGATCAACCACGCGCTCGAACTGCATGACCGCAGCCGCTTCGAGGTCCACGGCATTTCGCTGATGCACCGCCCCGGTGCCCAGGCCGAACGGATCCGCCAGGCCTGCGACCACTTTCACGAGATCGTCGCGCTCAATGACGATCAGGCCGCGCGGATGATCCGCGATCTTGGGATCGACGTGGCGGTCTGCCTCAACGGCTATACCGCGGGCGAGCGCAGCGGCATCTTCGCCCGTCGCCCCGCCCCGGTGCAGGTCAACTTCCTCGGCTTCGCCGCGACGATGGGCGCCGACTTCATCGACTATATCGTGGTCGACCCGGTGCTGGCGCCGCCCGGCGCCGATCGGCACTACAGCGAAAAGGTGGTGCGCCTGCCGCAGTCCTACCAGCCGAGCGACACGACCCGCACCCTTTCG
The DNA here is from genome assembly GCF_014230315.1 of Novosphingobium flavum. Lineage (GTDB taxonomy): Bacteria > Pseudomonadota > Alphaproteobacteria > Sphingomonadales > Sphingomonadaceae > Novosphingobium > Novosphingobium flavum. The sequence continues at coordinate 74,152 of NZ_JACLAW010000012.1, forward strand.
GACCGGGCGATGACCCGCGCCGAATGGGGCCTGCCCGAAACGGGCTTCGTTTTCTGCAGCTTCAACAACAATTTCAAGATCATGCCCGATGTCTTCGCGGCATGGATGCGGTTGCTCCAGCAGGTCGAAGGCTCGGTGCTATGGCTGCGCAAGGGTCAGGCCGAGGCGATGGACAACCTCAAGGCCGCCGCCGCCGCGCAAGGGGTCGATCCCGGCCGGCTGGTCTTCGCCGGCTTTGCCGATCTTGCCGACCACAATGCCCGCCACCGCCTCGCCGACCTGTTCCTCGATACTTTCCCCTACGGCGCCCACACCACGGCCAACGACGCGCTCTGGGCAGGGCTCCCGGTCCTCACCCGCGCCGGCCAGTGCTACCACTCGCGCGTTGCCGCCAGCCTGCTTCACGCGATCGGCCTGCCCGAACTGGTGACCGCTTCGGTGGAGGAATACGAGGCGATGGCGCTGACCCTGGCCCGTGATCCAGCGCGTCTTGCCGATCTGACTGCCCGCCTGCGCGCCAATCGCGACACCACGCCGCTGTTCGACATGCCGCGCTGGGTTGCCGACATTGAAAAGGCCTATAGCGAGATGGTCCGCGGCAGCGACGCCCGCCAGAAGCCGGCCGCGATCGACGTCGCCGCGCTCTGAGCCCTGAAACGGGGGCGGTGCTCAGCGCACCGCCTTGACGTCCTCGGGCTTGACCTTGTCCTTGTACTTGTTGCCAAAGCTGGTGCGGACATAGTTGACCACGTCGGCCACCTGCTGGTCGCTCATCTGCTGGCCCAGCGGCGGCATCCCGTTCATCCCGTGCGTGAGCACGTAGAGCGGGTATCCGCTCGCTGCGAGCTTCTTGTTGCCCGCCAGCGCCGGGAAGAACCCGGCCCCGGTCGAGACGCCCTTGGCATCGGGCATGTGGCAAGCAGCGCAGACCCGGCGATACATCGTCTCGCCATTGGGCTCGCTGAACTTGCCGGCCACGACGAAGGCGTTGTCGGCATCGCCTTTCTTGACCGTCTGCGGCGCCATGGCCAGCGCGCTCGATGCTTCGCCCGCGCTCTGGGCCGAGGCGCTGGCGGCGATGACCCCGGCGGCCAGCACGGCCGAAAGGGAGAGGGTGAGGGTGCTCTTCTTCATCGTCTCAACCTGCCACAACGCGTTGATGGAGCCGCCCGATCGCGTCGAGCGCCGAAGTGATGCCGCCTTCCTGCCAGCCGCCCACATAAGAGGCGTGCTCGCCCGCCAGAACGATGCGCCCGTCGATCTGGCACAGGTTCTTGTAGTGATCGGCCCGGTTCTGGGCGTTCCACATGCCGAAGCAGCCCTGGATGAACGGCATCCGGTGCCACGAGACCACGACCCCGTTCATGAATTCATCCTTGTACTGCGGGTGGATCTGCGATCCCCACTCCAGCACCTTCTGGATCCGCTCGGCCGGGGGCAGGGTGGTCAGCTCGTAGGAATAGGCCCCGCCGGTATAGGCGCCGAGCAGCACGCCCGGTCCCTTCGAGTGATAGCCGTAACTGGGATAGGAAATCTGGGCATTGGGCAGGTCGGTGCTGGTGATTCCGCCGAAGATCTGCTCGTCCTCCTCCCAGAACCGCCGTTTGAACTCGAGCCCGACCTTGACGCTGGGCGAATAGGGCACGGCCCGGATCGCCGCGTCCAGCTCGGGCGAGACGTTCATCGGAATCTGGCTGAGGATGGTCAGCGGGATCGCGCAGACGCACCAGTCGGCCTTGGCGGTGAGCTTCTGCCCGGTCTTGGTGTCGATGTAGTCGGCAGTCACGCCGCTGGCGTCCTGCTTGATCGCCGTGACCTTGCTGTTCAGCCGCACGAGATGGCCGGCGGCGCGGGCAAAGCCCTTGGCCACGTTCTCCATGCCGCCCACCGGTTGGAAGATCGCCTGCTGGTGGTCGAGCGAGATGTTGCCGCCGATCGCGCGCCACATGCCGGATTGCAGCACGGTGTGCATGTCCATCGGGTCGGACGGGATCGGCTCGGCGGTCAGCCCGCCGCCCGGCCCCTTGACCCAGCCACGCCGGTCGCTGGACTCATTGCCCTTTACATAGCGCATGTTCTTGTCGAGCGCGCCCCACGAACGCAGCGATTCCAGCAGGATCTCGCCATCTTCCCTGGTGATCGCGTCGCCCAGTGCGTCCTGCCTGGTCGCCTTGGCGAGCAGTTCGGCCACGTGGCCATAATAGTCCGACTGGACAGCGCCATAGCGCTGCGGCTTGCCGCCGAAGGCCTTGGTGTTGTGGATATAGGCGTTGTAGTTCATCTGCTGGAAGGTTTCCAGCTGCACGCCCAGTTCGCGGCAGTAGTGCATCAGGCCGTGGTGGTGCCATGGAATGCGCCACGGGCCGGGATTGATGTAGTTGCCGGGGGCAAACTGGCAGGTCTGCGTCGCCCCGCCCAGTTCGGTGAAAGTATCGCCGCCCTTGATCGTCATCGAACGCCCGCCGATGCGGTTGTTGAATTCGAGCACCTGCACCTTGTAGCCCGCCCGGCTCAGCTCCAGCGCCGCGGTCATCCCCGCCACGCCCGCGCCGAGGATCAGCACCGAGGTGCCCTTGGGATCGCCGTCGAGCTTGATCGGCCCCTTGAAGGGCGAGGCCTGGGCCTGCCCCAGTTCGGTCATCGCCATGTACATCGCGGTCGCGCCCGCGCTCTTGCCGATCAGGCCGAGCAGGTCGCGCTTGGTCATCCCGGTGCCGACTGGTTCGCTCATCTTGGTAGGGTCCACCCTCGCTGCCGCGGCTCCCTGATGCCGCAACATGGGTGGTGCGCCTTATTGCGCGGCGGTTGGATACGCCGATCTGCGCATATCCGGCGGAGTGTGCCTTCCGCCTCCATCGAGGGCGCTGGGGTTGACTACGGGCCCTGGACGGCTGCCGACGGCGCGGCGGCGCGAGCTGCGCGGGCGGCTTCGTATTCGGCGTCGATTTCCTCGAGTGAACGGCCCCGGTTCTCGACCCCGAGCAGCAGGTAGGTCAGCGCGCAGAGCAGCAGGCAGGCGGCGAGGAAAGCGAAGGCCGGGCCGACCGCGCCGGCCGTGGCCGCCGGGGCGACGACGCTGGAGGAACCGGCGATCACCCCGAGGCCCATCGGGCCGATGATCTTGCCGAGGCTGCCGGCCATGCCGCCCAGCCCCGAGCCCGATCCGCGCAGGCGCGAGGGCCAGATCTCGGTCGAATAGACCGCGCAGACCGAGAAGCTTCCGTCGGCAAGGACGAAGGCGGCGAGGAGGGGCAGCCAGAACCAGTCCTGCGAGCCGAGCCCGCCCGAACCGACCAGCCCGGCGAGGAGGATCGCGCCGGCGCCGCCGAGTGCGAACCAGCCGCCGACCAGCCGCCGCCCGATCCGGTCGGCAAGGAAGGCGGCGGAGAGGCGGGCGAAGAAGCCGAGCAGGCTGAAGCCGATCATGATCCGCGAGGCTTCCGCCGGGCCGATCCGCTGGATCTGGGCGAGCAGGGTCGGGCTCCACAGGACGATGCCGTAGTAGCCCGCGATCAGGCCAAGGTTGATCAGCACGGCGGTGGCCGCGCTGCGCGCGCAGCCAAAGATCTCGAACCAGCCGGGCCGGTCCAACCGCGCCGGGGGGACGAGGCCGGTCACATCCTCGGCCCGGCCGCCGCGTGCCCAGGCCACGGCGGCGCGGGCCTCGGCCTCGCGCCCGCCGAGCAGCAGCCAGCGCGGGCTCTCGGGGAGCAGGACCAGCGCGGCCAGCGCCAGCAGGACCGGCAGCCCGCCCAGCGCGAAAGTGCCGCGCCAGCCGAGCAGAGGCACAACGAAGGCCCCGCTGGCCGCGCCGAGCAACAGGCCGATGGTGGTGATCGCCGAGACGAGCCCGGTCAACGCGGCGCGGCGCCGGGGCGGCAGGAATTCGTGGATCATCGAGATCTGGACGAAGAACCCGCCGGTGCCGAAGCCGATGATCACCCGCATCAGGGCCATGTATTGCCACGAGCGTTCGGGGGTGAAAGCGAGCATCACGCTGGCAAGCCCGGTCAGCGCCACCGAGGCGACGAAGACCGGCTTGCGTCCCATCCGGTCGGCCATGGCCCCCCAGAAGGCGCCGCCCGCGATCGCGCCGAGGCCCGAGGCGAGCAGGATGATCCCGAGCAGGCCGTAGGTCAGCTCCCAGGGCTTCACCAGGTAGGACATGATGAAGCCGATCAGGTAGGCATCCCAGAATTCCAGCATCGAGCTGAGCGCCACGAGGGCGAGCAGCAGGCGCTGGTTGCCGGTCAGCCGGGACTGGCCCGCGAACGGGCTGGTGCCGGCGTCGGCCGCGGTGGGCTGGGCCATGGCGGCGCCCCTCAGCTGTCGGCCGCGACCGGGTTGCTGAGCCGGCCCACACCCTCGATCTCGATCGTGCAGCGATCGCCCGGCTTCATCCACAGCGGCGGCTTGCGCGAGAAGCCCACGCCGCTCGGCGTCCCGGTCGAGAGCACGTCGCCGGGCACGAGCGGGGCGATGGTCGAGACATAGGCGATGAAGGCCGGGATCTTGTGGACCATGTCGGCGCTGGTGCCGTCCTGCACCAGCTGTTCGTTAAGCCAGGTCTTGATCGACAGGGCATGGGGATCGCCGATCTCGTCGGCCGTGACCATGACCGGGCCGAGCGCGCCGGAATGCCAGAAGTTCTTGCCCGGGGTGATCTGCTTGGTGTGGAACTGCCAGTCACGCACCGAGCCTTCGTTGCAGACGGCATAGCCGGCGATGTGCGACATGGCATCGGCCTCGGACACGTTGCGCCCGCCCTTGCCGATGATCACCGCCAGCTCGCCCTCGAAGTCGAACTGCTCGGACACGGAAGGCGCGATCAGCGGACGTTCGTGGCCGGTGAGCGAATCGGCGGCGCGGGCGAACAGGGCGGGTTTCTTGGGCAGTTCCTGCACCCGGCCCGCCGCCTCGACCTCGGCATGATGCTCGACGTAGTTGAGCGCGAGGCACCACAGGTGGACGGGATCGGGGATCACCGGGAGGTATTCGACCGTATCGGCCGCGAAGTCCGCCGGTTCATGGGCGAAAGCGGCGGCCTTGCCCAGCGCATCGGCGGCGATCAGGGCCTTGAGCGTGGGGAATTCGACCCCGATCCGCTTGCCGAGATCGACGATCCCGCCCTCGGTCACGAGGCCGTAGCTGGCCTTTCCGGCCTGGACATAGCTTGCGAATTTCATGCCGTGTTCCCCTGCGCTGGTTCTAGGTTGATGGTTCGGGCGGGATCAGACGAGACCGCGGTAGGAGCCGCCGTCGAGCTGGAGGTTCTGGCCGGAGATGAAGCCGGCCTGGGCCGAGCAGAGATAGGCGCAGGCATCGCCGAACTCGGCCGGATCGCCCAGCCGCTTGGCGGCAATGGTGTTGGCGATCTTCTGGTAAGCTTCGTCCACCGTAATGCCCTCGTTGCGGCTCATCCGCTCGGCCATGAACTTCTGCCGATCGGTGTTGAACCGCTCGGGCAGGAGGTTGTTGATCGTGACGTTGTCGATCACCGTGTCCTGGTGGACCGATTTGGAAAAGGCGGTGAGGGCGGTGCGGACCGAGGTGGACAGGCCCATGGTCGCGCTGGGTGATTTCACCATGGCCGAGGTGATGTTGATGATCCGCCCGAACTTGCGCGCGCGCATCCCCGGCACCACCGCCTTAATCAGGAAGATCGGGGCCAGCATGTTGGCGTGGATGCCCTTCATCCAGTCGTCATAGGACCAGTCGGCCATTTTGCCGGGAGGCGGGCCGGCGTTGTTGTTGACGAGGATGTCCGGCTCCGGACAGGCGGCCAGCAGGGTGCCGCGCCCTTCCTCGGTGTCGATGTCGGCCGGGATGGTGTGGACCTCTGCCCCGGTCTCGGCCTTGATCCGGGCCGCCGCTTCATCCAGCCGGCCCTGGTCGCGCCCGTTGATCCAGACTTCGGCCCCTTCGCGCGCCAGCGCGGTGGCACAGGCCAGCCCCAGCCCCTTGGACGAGGCGCAGACGATCGCCTTGCGGCCCTTGATACCCAGATCCATCGCTTGTTTTCCTGCTTCCTTGGTGTTCAGCGGCCGCGCGCGCGCAGCTTGGCATCGAGGCGGGGATAGACCCGCCGCGCATTGCCCGCGAAGATCGCGGCGCGGTCTTCGTCCGTGAGGAAGGCCGCGCCATCGACATACCGCTTGGTGTCGTCGAAATTGTGCCCGGTGCGCGGGTCCACGCCCTTGACCGCGCCGATCATCTCCGAGCCGAACAGCACGTTCTTCACCGGGATCACCGAAGTGAGCAGGTCGATCCCGGGCTGGTGATAGACGCAGGTGTCAAACCAGACGTTGCGCAGCAGGCCGTCCTCCAGCTCCTCGCGGCCCATGTCGAGCGCGAGGCCGCGGTAGCGGCCCCAGTGATAGGGCACGGCCCCGCCGCCGTGCGGAATGATCAGGCGCAGGTCGGGGAAATCCTTGAACAGGTCGCCCTGGATCAGCTGCATGAACACGGTCGTATCGCCGTTGATGTAGTGCGCGCCGGTGTGGTGCACGGCATCGTTGCACGAGCCGGAGACGTGGATCATCGCTGGCACGTCCAGCTCGCACATCTTCTCGTAAAGCGGGTAGAAGCTGCGGTCGGTCATCGCCGGGGTCTGCCAGAAGGCACCCGAGGCATCGGGGTTGAGGTTGCAGCCCACGAAGCCCAGCTCGGTGACGCAGCGTTCCAGCTCCTCCACGCAGGCGTCGATCGGCGCGCCGGGCGATTGCGGGAGCTGGCAGACGGCCACGAAATTGTCGGGAAACAGGGCCTCGACCCGGGCGATCAGGTCGTTGCACACGCGCGACCACAGCACCGAATCCGCCGCCGTGCCGAGGTGGTGGCCCATCTGCCCGGCGATGGGCGAGAACAGCGTGAGGTCGGCGCCGCGTTCGCGCTGTTGGCGCAGCTGGCCGCTTTCGATCGAGGCGCGGACCTCATCATCGCTGATCGCGGGACCGGCTGGATCTGGGTTTTCCCCGGCCAGCTGGGCGCGGCGCCACTCGTGCAGGGTCTTGGGCACGGTGGTATAGTGGCCGTGGCAGTCGATGATCACTGTGCTCTCCCGCCGGGCGGCCGGTGCCGGCCCGGTCATGCTTCCTTGCGCAGGCCGCCACGCTAGGAGGCTGCGCCGCGCGGCCCAAATTCCAACGGTGCGAGGGGGGATAAGCAAAGGCGAAACTCCGCCGCCGCGGCGCGGACGGGCCGAAATTTTATGGGGCCAGCCAGTGTTGGAATGATCCGGCCGGGGCCCTCCGGTGCTTTGAATCCGGCCATCGACGGCAAACCGGGATGGACGGATGACACTCACTTTGAGCACGGTGCTGGGCGACCACGGGCAGACCGCCGCGCTGAAATCGGGCGTGGTGGGTGTGGCCGGGGCGGAGCTGGCCTTCGAGGCCTTCAAGCGGATGCCCGACGCCTATCGTATCCAGGCGCGGACCGCGAAGTTCGACGTCTGCGAACTGGCGCCGACGACATACCTCGTGGCCCGCGCGGCGGGTACGCCGATCACCGCCCTGCCGATCCCGATGACGCGGCGCTTCCGCCATGCCGGGGTGGTGCGCCGGGCGGATTCGCCGATCCGGGAGCCAAAGGATCTTGAAGGCAGGCGCGTGGGCATCCGCGCCTATACGGTGACGGCCGGGACCTGGACGCGCGGCGTGCTGGCCGAGGAATATGGCCTCGACACCGGCAAGGTGCAGTGGTTCACCGAGGAGGAGGAAAACGTGCCCGACGTGGCCCTGCCGCCTAACGTGACGCGGGTGGAAGGCCGCCGGCTGGCCGACCTGTTCGCCGCCGGCGATCTCGACGCGGGTTTTGCAGGGCTTGCCGGGATCGGCGAGCCGGGCGAGGGGGAGAGTTTCATCGACCTGTTCGAGAACCCCGCCCCGCTCGAGGCCGCGTGGTTTCGCAAGACCGGGATCTATCCGATCCACGGCCTGATCACCGTGCGTGACGAGGTGCTGGCGGCCAATCCCGGCCTCGCCCCGGCGCTGATGGATGCCTTCGTCGCGGCCAAGCGGGTTTACCTCGACGGGGTCTTTTCCGGCGCGCTCGATGGCGCCGAGGACAAGCGTTACCGCAAGCTGGCCGCCGTGGTCGGTGATCCGCTGCCCTATGGTTTTTCCGCAAATCGCGCCTCGCTGGAAGCGCTGGTGCGGATGTCGGAAAACCAGGGTTTCGTCAGCGGCCTGCCGCCGCTGGAAGAGCTGTTCCTGCCGATCGAGGCACCCGCATACCAGACCGAAGAGGCATGACCGTGTACGGACCAGGCAAGCTTATCCTGAAGGCCCTTGTCGGCGACTATCCCAAGACCCGTGCCTTGCGCGAGGGAGCCGTGCCCTCCGATCTGGTCGAACTCGACATCGCGGAGATCACCCAGGCGCCGAAGGGCTTCAAGCCGATGGTGCGCCAACTCGCCTTCGACGTGGCGGAAGTCTCGATCATCACGTTCCTCCAGGCCAAGGCGGCGGGCAAGCCCTATGCCTTGCTGCCCTATGTGGTGAACGGCAAGTTCCACCATGACAGCCTGTTGGTGAACGCGAGCGCCGGGATCGAGAGCCCCAAGGACCTCGAGGGCAAGCGGATCGGGATGCGGATGTATTCGCAGACCACGCCGAGCTGGGTGCGCGGGTTCCTCCAGAACGACTACGGGGTGGACCTCTCGACCATTCACTGGATCACCTTCGAAGAGCCGCACGTGCCCGAATTCCCCGATCCGCCGGGGGTGGAGCGCGGCGATCCGGCCCTGCCATTGTTCGACATGCTGGCCGAGGGGCAGATCGACGCGGCCTTCATTTCCGGCGCACCGGAGGATCCGCGCGTGCGCAGGCTGCTGCCAGATCCGGCAGCGGCGGCGAAGGAATGGAGCGCGGCTCACGGCGGGGCCGTGCCGATCAATCACATGCTCTCGGTCCGCACCGAACTGCTGGCCGAGCGGCCCGACGCGGTGGCCGAGGTGTTCCGCCTGTTCAAGGCTGCGCGCGAGGCAATGGACCCGCCGCCGACCCCGGCCATGCTGGCCAAGGAGCCCTATGGGCTGGAGCGGGTCCGCACGGCGGTGGAACTGGCCAATCTCTATGCGGTCCAGCAGGGACTGATTGACCGGCCCTTCGCGATCGACGACCTTTTCGATGATTTCACCCGCCAGCTCGGCGCAGACTGAGCGGGTGGGGCAAGGAGACAGTGATGCCCGTGATCAAGGCCCGCAACATCGCCTGGTGCCGCCTGAGAGCGCCCGACCTCGACGTGATGGAGCAGTTCCTCACCGATTTCGGCCTGGTCCGCGCCGAGCGCACCGAAACCGCGCTCTACATGCGCGGCACCGGCCCGCGTCCGTTCATTCACGTGACCGAGCAGGGCCCGGCCGGGTTCATCGGCTTTGCCTATGAGGCGGAAAGCGCGGCGGACCTTGAGAAGGTAGCGCAATTGCCGGGAGCATCCGGGATCGAGGACCTCGAAGTGCCGGGCGGCGGGCGGCGGGTGGTGCTGCGCGAGCCCAACGGCTACCAGATCGAGGTGGTTCACGGCATGGGTCAGGTCGCGCCGATCGCGCCAGAACCGCTGATGCGGCGCTCGTTCGATCCATCCATGCGCAAGGGTGCGGCCCGCGTCGTGCGGCTGGCTCACGGGGTTTTCGCCACGCCCGATCCGCGCGCCACGCTCGACTGGTTCCACGAGACGCTCGGCTTCATCAAGACCGACGAGCTGTGGGTGGGCGACAAGTTCGTCGGCGGTTTCTACCGGGTCGATGCCGGGGAAGATCCGGTCGATCACCATGTGATCTTCTGCAACCGCAACGAGCGGGCGGGGATGCACCACGTCTCGTTCGAGGTGCAGGACGTCAACGACGTGTTCTTCGGGCACAACCACCTGAAGATGGCCGGGCGGGACTATGAGCATATCCGCGGCATCTCGCGCCATGCCCTCGGCAGCCAGATCTTCGATTACTGGATGAGCCCCTACGACCAGATGCATGAGCACTGGAGCAGCAACGAGCGCTTCAATTCGGATAGCGCCGCCAACGACATTCAGATAGCGGAGGGCCTGCAGCACGAAGGCGGCGAAAAGCCGAGCGAACGCTTCGTGAAGCAATCGACACCCTGAGAGCGGCATTCGAGGACCCTTGGCGCAGACGAGTAACTACCGGCTCACGGCGGCGATCGTTGCCTGCGCCCTGTTCATGGAGAACATCGACGCCACGGTGCTGACCACCGCGCTGCCCACCATGGCGCGCGATTTCGGCGTGCGCGCGCCGGAAATGAGCGTGGCGGTCACCTCCTACCTGCTCTCGCTCGCGGTGTTCATCCCGGCCTCGGGCTACCTGTGCGACCGGCACGGCACGCGGCGGGTGTTCAGCGCTGCGATCCTGCTGTTCGTCGCCGGCTCGGTGGCCTGCGCGCTTTCGCCCAGCCTGCTCACGCTTGCCGCCGCCCGGGTGCTGCAGGGGATCGGCGGGGCGATGATGGTGCCGGTCGGGCGGCTGATCATCCTGCGCTCGGTGGAGCGCCACGAACTTGTTCCCGCCCAGTCGTGGCTGCTGGTCCCGGGCCTGCTCGGCACGATCCTTGGCCCGCCGGTGGGCGGTTTCGTCGTCACCTATCTCAAGTGGCACTGGATCTTCTGGATCAACGTGCCGATCGGGCTGGTCGGCATCGTGCTGGTGCGGCGCTTCATCGGCGACTTCCGCGAGCCTTCGGACCACGGGTTCGATTTTGCCGGGTTCGTCCTGTCGGGCCTTGCGCTCGGCGCCCTGCTGTTCGGTTTCGAGCTGGTCGGCACGGGTTCCAATCCGCGGCTGGGTTGGGGGCTGGTTGGCGGCGGGGTGCTGTGCGCGCTCGGCTACGTGGCGCATTACCGGCGGCGGGAACGGGCGATCCTCGATCTTTCGCTGCTGCGGGTGCCGACCTTCCGCCTGTCGGTGATCGGGGGCTCGCTGATCCGCATCACGCACGGGGCGCAATCGTTCCTCATGGCGCTGATGCTGCAGATCGGCTTCGGCTACAGCGCGGCAGCGAGCGGGCTGATCACCCTGGCCCCGGCCGTGGGCTCCATGCCGATGAAGAGCCTGGTGCCGCCGATCCTGCGGCGGCTGGGTTTTCGCCGCGCTTTCATCCTGTTCGGCATGGGCGGGACGATCCTCTACGCGGTCTGCGGCTTCTTCCGGCCCGGCTGGCCGGCGCCGGCGATGTTTGCCGTGCTGTGCGGGGCGGGCTTCCTGCTGTCGTTCCAGTTCACCGCCTACAACACGATCGCCTACGACGAGATACCTCCGGCACGGATGAGTTCCGCGGCCAGCTTCTATTCCACTTTGCAGCAACTGACCCTTTCGCTCGGCGTCTGCACGGCGGCGACCGTGACTCACCTGAGCATGTCGGCAGGCGGACGGGCACGACCCGCGCTCGCCGATTTCTCCACCGCCTTCTGGGCGGTGACGGCGATCTCGTTTCTTTCGCTCTTCGCCAACCTGCGCTTCGACCCGCAGGCGGGGAGCGAACTCAGCGGCGCGAAGACCGGGGCCGCCTGAGTGCCCCGCGCGCGGGGTTTGTCAGCTAAAGCATTGCAATAAAGTGAAAGTCATGGCCAACCCGCACCCGCGTCCGCGCGGCGGGAGCAGCGATATTATGCGGCCACAGCCCCTTTTTATTGGCGCCTGAAGCCGATCCGAACGAGCTTCACCCCACAAGCCGAAGCGCGAACGAGCCCGGCAAGAACAGACGATAAAAGCTCAAGGGGGAGCTGCAATGCGAGGAATTCGTTCCAAGTTCATTTTGCTGGCCTTCACGGCGCTGGGCGCGTCGCCGGCCGTGGCACAGACCCAGCCGGAAGTGACCGACGCCGCCGCCGAGGACATCATCGTCACCGGTTCGCGCATCATCACCAGTGGCGACAACGCGCCAACCCCGATTACTGTGGTCAGCCCGGAGGCGCTCGCCGTGACCCGGCCGGGCCGGGTCTTCGAGAGCCTGCAGGACCTTCCGGTCTTTTCCGGTTCGCGCGGGGTTACGGGCGTGCCGAGCAATGCCCAGCCCAATTCGAGCACCGCGGTTTCCGCGCTCAACCTGCGCAACCTCGGCGGCCTGCGCGCGCTCGCCCTGTTCGACGGCAAACGCATCCCGCCGACTACCGCCGATGGCTATGTCAACGTCAACGCCGTGCCGCAGATGCTGCTGCAGCGGGTCGATATCGTCACCGGCGGCGCTTCGGCGGTCTATGGTTCGGATGCGGTCTCGGGCGTGGTCAACTTCATCACCGACCGCAAGTTCACCGGCTTCAAGGGCCAGATCCAGGGCGGCGTCTCGGGCCATTCCGATGCCGAGAGCTATGACGTGGGCCTGGCCTGGGGGGCGAACCTCGGCGGCGGGCGCGGCCATGTCGCGCTGAGCTACCAGCGGGTCTACAACGCCGGGATCGGGCACCTGAATCAGCGCTCGTGGACCGCGCCGGACTGGACCTTGCAGGGCAACGGCACCACCGTGCCCTATCACCTGCAGGACAACATGCGGATCGCCTTCGCCACTTTCGGCGGGTTGATCGTCTGCCCCGGCAGCGTGACCGCGGGCTTCCGTCCTGCCAACTGCCCGACCGCGCCGCTGGTCGGCCAGACCTTCAATTCCAACGGGGTGCTATCGGCCTATCAGGCCGGTTCGACCGCCGGGGTCACGGTCAGCGACGCCGAGATCGGCGGCGGCGGCGCCTATCACACGTGGCCCTCGCTCGCCGGCAAGGTCGGGCTCGACCAGATCTACGGCCGGTTCGACTACGAGCTGACCGACGCGATCCATTTCTACGTGCAGGGCTCGGGCACCTACGACCATGTCACCGGCAACCCGACCAACCTGCGCTTCTTCGGGCGCGGCGTAAACATCGGCGCCTGCAACGCCTTCCTCGCGGCGTCCTACCAGGCCGGCTTCGGCTGCACGAGCGCCAACAACGACATCAATTCCACCACCCAGCCGACCTTCACCTTCAACAAGATCTTCAACTACGAGATGAACCCGGCCGCGCCCGGCGCGATCATGGAGAGCAAGTCGCGCTCCTACTTCGTGATGACCGGGCTGGAAGGCGAACTCGGCGAAAAGTGGAAGTGGGACCTGGGCTATACCCACTCGCTTTCCAAGTACCGCCTCAACGTCAACCGCAACATGGACCTGTCGCGCACCTATGCCGCGCTCGATGCGGTGGTCGATCCGTCCAGTGGCAAGGTCGTCTGCCGGGTGACCCTGACCAACCCCGGGCTCTACCCCGGTTGCGTTCCGCTAAACGTGTTCGGGCCGAGCGCGGAAAGCGCGGAGGCGCTGCAGTACATCTTCACCCAGGTCTGGCACGAGACCACCAACACCCTCGACGACGTCAACGCCTCGGTCACGGGTTCGCCGTTCGCCCTGTGGGCGGGGCCGGTCGAATTCGCGCTGTCGGGCGAATATCGCCGCCAGACCTATTCGCTGGTCACCAATTCGCCCGCGACCCTGACCCAGACCTGCACCGGCCTGCGCTTCGGCAACTGCACGGCCGGGGTGACCGGCGTGAACATCAACCAGTTCGGTGAACGCTCGCAGGTGGCGCAGAAGGTTACCGAGGGCGCGCTGGAAGTGAACGTGCCGCTGCTCAAGGACGCGGGCTTGCTGCGGGAGCTGAACTTCAACGGCGCGGTGCGCTATACCCATTATGCCAACGATCCCGGCGCCTCCGGCTTTACCGCCACGAAGTTCAACGCGACGACCTGGAAACTGGGCCTGACCTGGGACGTGGCCGATATCCTCACCCTGCGCGCGGGCCGCTCGCGCGATATCCGGGCGCCCAACCTCTACGATCTCTATTCGCCGGTTTCGCTCAACCGCAATTCCTTCACGCAGGACCAGCTGCTCGGCGGGGTCAATGTCAACGTCCCGATCCAGAGCGGCGGCAACCCCGACCTCAAGCCGGAAGTGGCCAATACCCTGACCATCGGCGCCGTCCTGCGCCCGGCTCCGGGGTTGAGCTTCGCGCTGGATTTCTACGACATCCGGATCAAGGATGCGCTGGCCACGATCTCGGGTTCGACCAACCTGATCCAGAACACCTGCATCGCCAGCGGCGGGGCCTCGCCGCTCTGCGCCCTGCTGGTCCGCGCCAGCGGCAATCCGCTCGACAAGAATTCGGCGCTGACCCTTGTTTACAACCGCAACATCAACATCGCCGAGCAGCATGCCCGCGGGTGGGACTTCGAGGCCAACTGGCGCACCGGGATCGGCGGCAAGCCCTTCTCGATCCGCGCCCTCGTCACGTACCAGCCGACGCTGGTCTATTCGCAGGTCGGACTGCCGACCCAGAACCAGGCGGGCGTGACCTACAATGCCACTTACGGCCTCTATCCGACGCCGAAGTGGAAGGCATCGGTCTTCGTCCACTTCGAGCCGGCCGAGAACTTCTCGATCGACCTGGCCGAGCGGTGGCGCAGCGCCCTGCGGCTGGCTCCCGAACCGCAGTTGGTCAGCGGGCACATCCCTTCGGTCGCCTATACCAACCTGACCCTGACCCTGAAGACTCACCTTGGCGGTGGCAATCAGGACATCTTCTTCAACGTCCAGAACCTGTTCGACAAGGACCCGCCTCCGGGCGGGCAGACCAACCAGCAGAACCAGCCCGGCCTTGTTCCCAACGGCTACAACGTGGGCGACGACGTGATCGGCCGCTATTTCACGGCGGGCGTGCGCTTCAAGTTCTGAGCGGATAAACAGGGGGCGGGCGGCTCGGGCAGGGCCGCCCGCATCGCATTCGCCAAACACGTGGGAGAGGATATGCGCGCAGCCCTGCCAGCCGCCATCATCGCTGCAACCCTGTCGATCCCTGCGGCGGCCGCGCCTCCCGAGCCGCCACGCATCACCCTGCCGTCGGGCGCGCTTCAGGGTACCCGGCCGGGCGATGCGCCGGGCGCGGTCTTCATGGGCATCCCCTATGCCGCGCCGCCGACCGGTCCGCTGCGTTGGCAGGCCCCCCGGCCGGCGCAGAAATGGCCCGGCGTGAAAGATGCCGCCGCGCCCGGCCCGGCCTGCATTCAGGTCGGCGCAAACGGTGTCAGCGGCAGCGAGGACTGCCTCTACCTCAACGTGTGGACCCCGCGCTGGCCGGCGCAGGGCAAGGCCCCGGTCATGCTCTGGCTGTTCGGCGGGGCCAATACCAATGGCTCGGCCAACAACCCCGTTTTCGACGGCGCGGCCCTTGCGCGGCAGGGGGTGGTCGTTGTCACGGCCAATTTCCGGGTGGGCGTTTTCGGCTTCATGGCGCACCCGGCCCTTTCGGCGGAAAGCCCGGCCCATGCCTCGGGCAACTACATGCTGCTGGATCAACTTGCCGCGCTGCGCTGGATCAGGGGGAACATTACCCGCTTCGGCGGTGATCCGGGCAATGTCACGCTGTTCGGCCAGTCCTCCGGCTCCTACGACCTCCTGCTGCTGATGACCTCGCCGCTGGCTCGCGGGCTGTTTCACAAGGCGATTGCGCAGAGCGGGCAGTTCCTCGCCTATGATGGGCCGATGCCCCGGGCGCGGGCCGAGGCGATCGGAAGGCAGATCGCGGCCGACCTCAAGGCCCCGGCGGGCGCTGTCGTCCTGCCCTTTCTGCGCGCCTTGCCGCCCGAGGCCGTCCTCGCCGCCGCGCGGTCCCGGATGTCCACCGTGCCGGGCAGCGACACCGGCCTGCTGACCTCCATCGACGGCCATGTCCTGACCGAGCCGCCGGCGCGTATTTTCGCCGCCGGACGGCAGCTGGCCATCCCGCTGATCATCGGCAGCAATGCCCGCGAGATCACCCGCGATGATCCGCTGCCGGTGCTGCGCGCCGGGATCGCGGCGCGCTATGGCGATTTCGCCCCGGCTGCGCTGGCCGCCTATGGGCTCGACGGCGACCGTCCGGGGCGGACCGACCCGCTGCTTGGCAGCCCCGGCGCGCAGTGGTGGACCGACATCGTCCAGCGCTGCCCGGCCACGGTCGAGGCTTCGTGGCATGCCGCCGCCGGGCGGCCGACCTTCCATTACCAGTTCGAGCGGACGATCCCCGGCCGCGAGGCGCAGGGCGCCTATCACGGGGCGGAAGTGCCCTTCGTCTTCGGCAATCTCGACAGGGTGGTGGGGTCCGCTTTCGGCGCGGAAGACCGGGACGCCGCTCGCCAGATCCAGGCCTACTGGGTGAACTTTGCCCGAACCGGCAATCCCAACGGCGCGGGCCTGCCCGAATGGCCCCGCGCCGGGAGGGGGGCCTATCTCGCCTTCACCCAGAAGGGCCCGGTGGCGGCGCAGGGCCTGCAACAGGGCCCCTGCGCCGTCTATCGTGACTGGACCTTGAGGAACCTGAAATGATCCGATCCCGCGCTGCCGTGCTGGCGCTCCTGCTGGCGGGGCTCACGCCCGCGCCTCTTGCCGCTCAGGCCGGGCGCTATCCGGTGTCCGGGCCGCAGCGGTTGGCCTCGCCCGAGATCGCGGCAGACGGCCGCGTCACCTTCCGCCTTCACGCCCCCGAGGCCCGCGCCGTCAGTGTCGAGGGGAACTGGGAAGGGAAGAAGTCGCTTGCCCTGACGCGGGGCGAGAACGGGGTGTGGAGTGCCGCGACGCCTCCGCTCGCGCCCGATCTCTACAACTATGCCTTCCGGGTCGACGGGCTGCGCGTGCTTGATCCCGGCAATGTCGAAAGCCAGCGCGGCGGCAACCAGCTTTCCAGCCTGCTGATGGTTTCCGGCCCGGCGGCGAGAGACTGGGACATGGCCGATGTCCCCCATGGCAGCGTGGAGCAGGTCTGGGCGCCGGCCCCGGTGCTGCATCAGCCGGCGCGGCGCATGGCGGTCTATCTGCCGCCCGACTATCACGCCCGTCCGGCGCGGCGCTATCCCGTGCTCTACCTCCTGCACGGCGGCGGCGGGGACGAGGAATCGTGGCTCACCCAGGGCCGCGCGGCGCAGATCCTCGACAACCTGATCGCGGCGGGCCGGATGGCGCCGATGATCGTGGTCATGCCCAATGGCGAGGATGGCCAGAGCCGGGCGCGCGGCTCGGCGCTGGGGCCGACGCCTTCACGCATCCAGGCCGAGCAGGCCCCCGGCAGCGACGCCCGCTTCGCGGTGGAGCAGCCGCAATTGCCCGAACCCTATGCCGGACATTTCCCGGAAAGCCTGGTGCGCGACATCGTGCCCTTCGTCGAGCGCACGTACCGCACGGCGCCGGGGGCGGCGAACCGGGCCGTGGCCGGGCTCTCGATGGGCGGGGCGCAGACGGTCGTTGCCTCTGCCAGCAACCCCGGCCTGTTCGGCTGGATCGGCGTGTTCAGCGCTGGGGGCATGGTCGGCGATCCCGCGTTCGAGCGCCAACTCGGCCAACTCGTCGCCGCGCGGCCCCGGCTCTACTGGGTGGGGGCGGGTGATGCCGACATCGCCCGACTGCGCGCCGCCGCGCTTTACAAGCGGGCGAAAGGGCGCGGCCTCCCGGCTACCTTCCTGCAGGTTCCGGGCGGCCACACCTGGTTCGTCTGGCGGCGCTTCCTCGTCGATTTCGGCGCGCGCCTGTTTCGCCCCGAAGGGCGCTAACCGCCAGCCTCAGCGGCCAGCGCCGATCCACTTCGCCACGCCGTTGACCGGCGCGGGCGTCACGGCCTTGAAGCTGGCCGCCGTGTCGGTCGAACCGGTGCCGCTGTAGCGGGCCACGGCGGGATAGGCATAGACCGGGCGGCTGCGCGGCGGCAGGACCTTGCGCGGCGGCCCCATCCCGGCGGGCGGGCCGGCTTGCTGGCCGCTTTGCGCCCCGCCGCTGATCCCGACCGGCAGCCCCTCGGCGGTCTGCCCGGCGCGGTGCGCCTGCATGACGCTGGGCGCCGTGCCGCCCTCGACCCAGGCCATCAGGTTGGCCAGCAGCGGAAATTCGCTCGGTCCGTCGCCGCCCGAACAGTGGCCCATGCCGGGGAACAGGAACATCCGCGTCATCGCGTCGCGCCGCGCCTTGCCCATCTTCAGGCCGGCCCGCTCGAAATAGTCGATCGTGTTGAGCGGGCTGATGTGCGGATCGGACCAGCCGTGCCACAGGATCAGCTTCCCGCCGCGCCGGGCAAAGCCGGAAAGGTCGGCATTGTCGGCGCTATAGAGCGCGCGGGCCGGTTCCTCGCTGCGATACATCGCCTCGGTAAAGGGGAAGGTCTTGGGCGTATAGGGCGTGGCCGGATTGGGCGTGAACAGCAGGTGATTGATCGTGTCGCCCGCGAACATCGCGCTGCCGATCCGCCCGTCCGGCGTGGTCGGCACGAAGACGCCGATCCACTGCTCCTCGCTCCCCGGCTGAAGCGGGCCGACCTCGAGCGCCGTGCCCTTGGCCGAACGCGCGCCCTGATAGACCAGGCGCGCGGCCTCGACCTTGTCTGCCGTCAGGCATTTGCCCGCCTCATAGGCGCCCTTGCACAGCAGCAGGGCGGGATTGACCCGGCAGCGACGCGGATCGTCGATCTGCCCATCGGCCAGACCATCAAGCTTGTCGCAGGTGGCGAGCGCCAGCTTGTACAGCGCGCGGGCATCGTCGGCGAGGAGGATGGCCTTGCCGTTGGCATCGGTGTTGACCCGCGCGAGCCAGCCATGGTGGAAACTGTTCTGCACGGTGAAGTTGAGCGCCGGGGCCCCGGCGGCGATGCCGTCGAAATCCTCGGGGAAGCGCTGGGCCTCCATCAGCGCCTCGCGCCCGCCGTCCGAACATCCGGAGAAATAGGCATAACGCTGCGGCTGGCCGTAGAAGGCCCGGATCAGCGCCTTGGCCGCGAGAGCGGTGGCGTGAACCCCGCGAAAGGCGAAGTCCTCGCGCTTCTGCTTGTCCTCGCCCCATTCGGTGGCATTGCCCTGGTGGCCCATGTCGGTGCTGGCCAGCACGATGCGCCCGTCGGTCACGGGCGTGCAGCCCTCGGCCTTGCCCGCATCGATGCGCAGATTGCCGCACAGGCCGCCGCAGCCTGTCTGCAGGTAGCGCTGGGTCCAGCCGGCCAGCGGCAGGCGCACCTCGAAGCGGATCGCCGGGGCGATCGTCCCGGTCACCTTGCAATAGGGCGAGCTTCCGGCCACTTCGCTGGCGGCCAGCGTGGTCTTGGCCCCGGTTGCTCCGGCAAGGTCAAGCCCGGCGAGCGAGGCGCAGGAGGTTACCGGGCTGACCGCGGGAAGATCGGGAAGGCCGGCGGCCCCCGCCGTGGGGGCCATGCCGAGACTGGCCAGAAGAATGGCCGCCAGGGCCGGAAAAACACGCCGCAGCATCAGTTCTTGTCCTTCCTGCAAACATCCCCGCCGCCTGCCTGCACCGATTCCCCGGAATCGGGGTTATCGGCAAGCGGTGCGGAAAGATCGGATTGCTGTTCGTGCGCGGCCTCGCGCGCGGCGATAAAGCCGAATGTGAGCGCCGGGCCGAGGTTGATTCCGCCCGAGGGATAGAACCCGCCCATGACGCTCGCGGCATCGGCCCCGGCGGCAAAGAGCCCGCCGATCACCGCGCCGTCCTCGCCCAGCACGCGCGCGGCGCCGTCGGTGGCCAGCCCCGCGAAACTGCCGAAGCTGCCCGGCACGACCTCGACCGCGTAGAACGGCCCGCGCTCGATCGGGGCAAGGTTGGGATTGGGCAGGGCCGGATCGCCGCCATGGCGATTGTAGGGCGACCAGCCGCGATCGAACTCGGGATCGCGCCCCTCACGCGCCGCCGCGTTGAACGCGGCCACCGTCCGCTCCAGCTCTGGCGTGATCCCGCACAGGCGGGCGAGGGCGGCAAGGCTGTCCGCGCGCTTGAGATAGCCCGAGCGCAGCCACCAGCCCATCGGCACCGGGAACGGCTTGACCGCGCCCAGCCCCCAGCGGCGGATGAAGCGGTGATCGCACACCAGCCACGACCGGGGCGGCTCACCCTCCGGCGTGGCGGCGAGCAGGGCCGAGACATAGTCGTGATAGCCATTGGCCTCGTTGACGAAGCGGCGCCCGTCGGCGCGCACGGCGATGACGCCGGGCTTGGCCCGGTCGATGATATGGGGGAACACGCCGGCCTGCCCGTCGGGCCAGCGCAGGGCCGAGACCGGGCACCAGGCCCCGGCCGCCGCGACCGCCGTATCGAACCGCGCGCCGAACGGGAGCGCGAGGCGCAGCGCGGCGCCATCGGCCTCCGGCACGGCCAATGAGAGATGTTCGGCGGCATGGGGAAACAGCCCGGAGGTGAACTCGGGGGCGCGGGAAAAACCGCCGGTTGCCAGAAGAACGCCGTGGCGCGCGGTAACCGTGAACTCGCCGTCCGGTCCGCGCAGCACGGCCCCGGTCACGTGCTGGCGAGAGCCGGTGAGGGCGGTCGCCTCGGTCCCGGTCAGCCAGCGCGTGCCATGCCGGTCGGCGATCTCGAACAGGCGGGCGACGAGGGCCACGCCGTTGACCAGTTGCAGGGCGCGGCCATGGCGCAGCATGTCCCAGCCATGGCGCAGCACGCGCCGCGCGGCATGGAGCGCAGAGGCCGGCTTGCGCGTGGCGGTGAGGAAGGCGGCAAGGTCAGCCCCGGCCTGGATCGGCATCCCGGCGAAGGCGGTCTCGCGCTTGGTCTCCCGCAGCAGGGCGAGGCGCGGGCCGAGGCGGCGGGCGTCGAGCGGAGCGGCGATCAGCTGGCGCCCGCCGGTGCCGGCGCCGGGCTGGTCGGCATAGACGTCGCAGATCCGGTTGCCCGGCTCGAAGTGCATCCCCTCTGCTTCGAGAAAGTCGACCGCCTCGGGCGCGGCGGCGAGAAAGGCATCGACCCGCGCGGCGTCGAAGCGGCTCCCGAGCACGGCGGCGAGGTAGCGGCGCGGCTCGGCAATGTCCTCGGTGATCCCGGCATCTCGGGCGTGGCGGTTGCGCGGCAGCCACATCCAGCCGCCTGACCAGGCCGTGGTCCCGCCCAGTTGTCCGGCTCGCTCGGCCACGATCACATCAAGGCCAAGGCTGGCGGCGGTTGCCGCCGCACTCAGCCCGGCCGCACCCGATCCGATCACCAGCAGGTCGCAGTCGCGGGCGGTCATCCCGTCCGCTCCAGCAGGTCGCGCGTCGCCGCGATGGCCCGGCGCGCGCGCTCCTCCGCGCTCACCCCGGCATCGCGCAGCCGGTCGGCCGGAATTTCGAGGCTGACCGGCAGGCCGGGGAGGCGGGTGAGCAGGGCGGCCAGATTGATCTCGCCCTCGCCAGGAAACAGGCGGTTGCCGCGCGCCTCGGCGAGGATCTCGTCCATCGCCGGGATCGGCCCGGCAATGTCGGCCAGCTGGAGATAACCGATCGCCGGGTCGCCGGGCGCAATCTCGTCCGGGGTGCCGCCCGAGCGGGCGAGATGGAACGAATCAACCAGCAACTTCGCATTGGCGATCCCGGCGATCCGCTCCCGCGCGGCGGCAAGGCCCGGCGCCTCGGTCCACGGCATGAATTCCAGATGCGGCGTAACCCCGAAATCGCTCGCCTCGGCCGCCATGCGGGCAAGATGTTCGCGGGACCGCGCGGGATCGGGATCGTTGTCGGCCACCAGCAGGCGCGGCGCGGCGAATTCGGCGGCGAAGTCGAGCACCCGCGTGATCTCGTCCCAGTCCATCGCCGGGCGCAGGCGGACGATCTCGACATCGAGCACGCCGATCCCCTCGCCGCGCAGGGCCTGCAGCAATTCGCGGCGCAGCGCCGGGTCGGTCAGGATCGGGACATGCGGTTCGCCCGGCGTGGCGGCGACCGGGCGGAGGCCAACGTGGCTGTAGCCGCACCGCGCGGCGATCCGCACCATTTCGGCCGGAGTGACTTCCAGCACGGTCAGCGCGGCAAGCGAGATCGGCCGGGCCCCGCCCGCACCCACAATCATCGGACAAGGCACCGCGAAAGCATGACCTCGATCACCTCGGCGCGGCGGCGGCTGACCACATCCTCGTCCGCGATGTTCACGCCGAACACCTCGCCAAAGGTGTAGGCATTGGCCACGAAGTAGAAGCTGAGCGCCGAGATGCTCATATGAATCTGCAACGGGTCGATGTCGCCGCGAAACAGGCCTGCCGCGGCCCCGCGAGCGAGGATCCGCCCGACGGTCGAGATCACCAGCTCCCGCTGGGCTGCATGGTCGAGCCCGCGGGCGTGGCGCCCCCGGTCGAGGTTTTCCGACATGATGATGCGGATTACATTGGGGTGCTGCAGGTGGACGTCGAAGGTATTGCCGACAAGGGTGGCGAGCGCGCCCACCGGGTCGAGTGCCTCGTAGTCTACTTGCTCGACCGCGCGGAAGTCGGCGTAGGCCCGCTCGAGTACGGCCGAGTAGAGCCCGTCCTTGCTGCCGAAATAGTAGTAGATCATGTGCTTGCTGACCGCGGTGCGGGCCGCGATCTCGTCGACGCGTGCGCCGTGCAGCCCTTTTTCCGCGAATTCCTCGGTCGCCGCGGCCAGAACCTCGCCCCGGGTCAGTTCCGGATCGCGCTGCTTGCCGCGGCGCGCCGCTGCAGGCCTGGGCGGGGAAGCGGGTTTGGTGGAGGCCATTTTGTGTCCGGAAATGCGCGGATTGTCGAGGTGGTGCAATCTAGATGGCCTGTTGTTGCAGTCAACAACATTCCAACTGGTACGTATGTTGTTGACATACCAACTGGTCCGTATATTGATGCAGCGTCGTTGCAGCATTGTCGCCTCGACCATGGTCTAGGCGCCTTTCGTCCGACAATCGGCTAGGGCTGCTGCAGCAAAGGGGACCTTGTTCGACCGGCCAGGAAGGCCGGCGGCGGGGTCGATACAGGGAGGATGGCTGAAATGAAAATCAACGCGCGCAATCCGTTTGTCTCACTCGCGGCGGTCAGTTGCGTCCTTGCCGCACAGGCCGTTCCGGCCATGGCGCAGGAAGCGCCCGCCAATGTCGCGGCCGAGGAAGAGCAGGCCCCCGGCGAAATCATCGTGACCGCGCAGAAGCGCGCCGAGCGCCTGCAGTCGGTCCCGGTTTCGGTCCAGGCGGTCGAAGCCAAGACCCTCGCCAATCTCGCCATCGCCACGCCGAAGGACTTCGGCCAGATCTCGCCGACCCTGAACTTCCAGGCGGCTGACGAAGCGCGCCTGTTCAACTTCTCGATCCGCGGCATCGGCACGGAATCGTTCTCGGTCGGCGTCGAGCCCTCGGTCTCCAGCATTGTCGACGGCGTGGTCTACACCCGCGTCGGCTCGCTGTTCGATGGCCTGTCGGACATCGAGCGGGTCGAAGTGCTCAACGGCCCGCAGGGCACGCTGCAGGGCAAGAACGCCTCGGCCGGCGCGGTGGTGATCGTCACCAAGGGGCCGGCGCGCGACCGCTTCCAGGGTCATGCCGAAGTGGGCCTCGCCGAAAACGGCGAATATACCGGCAACCTGATGGTCACCGGCCCGATCAGCGACAAGGTCGCCTTCCGCCTCAACGGCTATTACCGGCACGAGGACGGCATCGTCATCAACGTCGCCAACGGCAAGCCGGTCAACAATGTCGAGAGCTACGGTTTTCGCGGCAAGCTGCTGTTCGAGCCGTCGGACGGGGTGACCTTCACGCTCGCCGGTGACTGGTCCTACCGCAAGGCCGATTGCTGCGGTGAACCGATCCGGATTCCCGCCGCCTCCGGCAACGTCACCGCCGCCTTCACCGGCACGCCGGTCGGCCCGCTCAACCGCTATGTCAACTTCGACACGGTGCAGGAAGGCTATCAGAAGAACCGCGGCGTCTCGCTCACCGGCGATATCGAGCTGGGCGATTTCACCCTGACCTCGATCACCGCCTACCGCCAGTACCGCGACTTCGCGATCCGCGACCGCGACGGCACCAACGCGCCGTTCGCCGGCGTCACGCCGACCGAGCTGTTCCGCGCCACCAATCCCGGCATCACCGCCGCCCAGGCCCTGACGCTGATGGACAACCTCCTGCTCAATCCCCTGAGCTTCTCCTGCCGGATGACCAGCCGCAGCAGCACCGAACCGGTCTGCGGCGAGAGCCAGAGCCTCGAGAAGAGCGAGACCTTCAGCCAGGAAATCCGCCTCGCCTCGCCCACCGGCGGCTTTGCCGACTACATCCTCGGCGCCTTCTACTATGACGCCAAGACCGAGCGTGACCTGACCATCGCCGGGGTGCGCTCGAACATCGCCGGCAATGTCAGCTACCCCACGCCGACCACGCTGACGATCAACCGCGACACCGCCTATGTGCTGGCCGACACCATCACCAAGGTCCGCTCGATCAACTCGGCCCTCTTCGCCAACCTCAACCTGCACCCGACCAGCCAGCTGACCTTCACCGGTGGGGTGCGCTATGTCCACGATGCGCTCCACTTCGATCACAAGAAGGTGACCGGGCCGAACGGTGACCACATCGGCTCGCCGATCGACGTCAACCCGGCAGGGCAGGTGGCCCCGGGCGCCAATGCCGGCACACCGCAGTTCAACTCTTACCGCGAGTTCAGCAACAACGCCTGGCTCGGCCGGGTCTCGGCCAAGTATGAATTCAGCCGCGACCTGATGGCCTATGTCTCGTGGGCTCACGGCTACAAGGGCCCGGCGGTGGATGCCGACATCTACGTCTCGGCCGCCGGCTTCGCGGCCAGCCCGGTGGCGCCCGAAACGTCGAACTCGTGGGAAGTGGGCTTCAAGTCGCAGTTCCTCGACCGGCGCGTGACGGTCAACGTGACCGGCTACAAGACCACCTTCTCCGGCTACCAGACCACCTCGCAGGGCACCGACGGTTCGGGCGCGCCGGTGCTGCAATCGGCCGGCAAGCTCTTCACCAAGGGCGTCGAGGGCGAGATCGTCGTGCGGCCGACCGGCCGCCTGCGCCTCTCGGGCAACTTCCTCTTCGCCGACAACAAGTTCGGTGACCTGTTCCTGACCTCGACCCTCAACATCAAGGGCGGCGATCCGCTCAACGCGCCGGAAACCAAGTGGGGCCTGACCGGCTCCTACGACCTGCCGGTGGGAGACTGGAACGTGAACCTGTCCGGCAACTACACCTGGACCGGGCGGACCCTGTTCACCAACCTGAACGACGCAGCCAACCCCAATTCGCCGTGGATCCGCCCCGCCTTCGGCGTGGCCAACCTGGCGCTCAACCTCACCGCGCCCGACAGCAAGTACAAGCTCAGCTTCTACGTGAAGAACCTGTTCAACGAACACTACGTCGCCAGCCTTCGCCGCATTTCCGGCTCGGTCGGCGGTGCCGGTGCCATTGCCCAGGCCCTGCCGCGTGACTTCGACCGCTATGTCGGCGGCACGCTCAGCGTGAACTTCTGATCCAGCGCCGCCGGGGAGCACTGACCATGACGCAAGACAATCGCGCGCAGACGATCCGCGCCGGCTTGACGGGAGGGCTCCTCGGCGGGGTGATCATCTGGATCTATGAAGCCGTGGTCTGGGTCGGCCTGCAGCACATGATGCCGCTCGCCGGAATTCCCCGCAACGCGGTCGGCCTCGTCTTCGGCAAGCCGGTGCAGGAAGCCCTCGGGCCGATCGCCTACGTGCTTGGCACCGGCATCCATTTTGCCTTCGCCCTGTTCTGGGGCGCAGTCTTCGCCCTGGTCTGGCCGGCCCTGCGCAGGCGCGGCTGGGAGGCGACCATGGCCGCGCTGTTCTATGCCGTGTTCCTGTGGATCGTGATGCACGTCGCCATTGCCGTCGCCGGCGACGATCACCCCGACTATCTCGATCCGGTGGTAGTGATCGGCGGCTTCATGTCGCACTTCTTCTATGCCGTGCCCCTGGCGCTCTACGTAAAGCACAGGCTGGCCCTGCCCGCCTGAACGCCTGACGTGCCGCCGTTCGCGTTCCAACCTGCCTGCGGGAGAGCGGCCTTCGCTCTCCCGCACTTTTTCACGATTTTTCGCCCTATCCTGTGAAGGTCCCGCCCATGCACGTAGCCTCCGCCCCCGCCGAAGCCGGTTCGGCGCCGCAAGACTGGACCCGTCAGGCCGCGCTGATCGTCGCCTTCTGCTTCGTGCTCAACATGGTCGACGGGATGGACGTTCTGGTCCTCTCCTACGTCGCCCCCGCGCTGCAGCGCACCTGGGCCGCGAGCCCGGCCGAGTTCTCGATCGCCTTCAGCGCGGGCCTTGCCGGCATGGCCGTGGGCGGGCTGGTGATCGCGCCGATGGCCGACCGTTTCGGGCGGCGGCGCATGGTCGTCTTCTCGCTGCTGCTGATGACCGTGGCCATCATCGCCAGCTCGATGGCGGCCTCGGTCGCCGAATTGTCGGGGTTCCGCTTCTTCGTCGGGATCGGGATCGGCACGGTGCTGGCCTGCATCGCCGCCATCGCCGCGCGGGTCGCGCCCGACAAGCACCGCAATTTCGCGGTCGGCGTGCTTCAGGCTGGCTATCCGATCGGGGCAATGATCTCGGGCTTCGTCACCGCCTGGGCGCTCCCGCGCTTTGGCTGGCAGCATGTGATGATCGGCACGGCCACGGTCAGCGCGCTGTGCGTTCCGCTGGTCCTGACGATTCTCCCCGCGCGGCTGCCCGGCACGCTCGCGGCGGCGCAAAAGATCAGCCTCGGCGAGATCGTCGCGGGCGAGCGCAAGCGCTCCTCGATCCTGCTGTGGATCTCGACCATCTGCGGCTTCATGGCGCTCTATTTCATCACCAGCTGGATCGCCAAGCTGGCGATCGAGGCGGGCCTGCCCGAAACCCAGGCGATCATCGCCAGCGCGATCTACAACTTCGGTGCCTTTTCCGGCACCTTTGCCATGAGCCTCGCCGGCACCCGCTACGATATCCGCAAGATCAGCTGGATACTCCTCGCGCTGACCGCAGTGATCTTCCTGATCTTCGGCGGCATCACCATGCCGCTCGCGGGCGTGCTGGTCACGGCCTACCTGATGGGCGTCGCCCTGCAGGGCGGGTTCAACGCGCTCTACCCGATCGCCGCGCGGGTCTATCCCGATGAGATCCGCGCCACCGGGATCGGCTGGGCCATGGGGATCGGCCGGATCGGCGCCTTCACCGGTCCGCTGATCGGCGGCTGGGCGCTCGCCGCACACCTGCCGCTGGTGGCCGTGTTCGGGATCTTCTGCATTCCGCTACTGATCGCCGCGGCCTCGGTCCGGACCATCCGCTTTGCCTGACCGGCCTGCGCCCCGGCACCAGCCCCGACCGCGGGGTTTTGCCGGGGCCGGGGCCGCGTGATAGAAGCCGGGCCATGCCCGCGGGTTCAGTCATTGCCCTGCTGCTGGCGGGCTATCTCGCCTTCCTCGCCCTGATCGGCTGGCTGGCCGAACGCCGCCCGCTCCTGTCCGCCCGGCCGCGCCTGCGCAGCGCCTTCTACGGCCTGTCGCTCGCCACGCTGTGTTCGGCCTGGACCTATTTCGGCGCGGTGGGCGAGACCAGCACCGGTTCGTGGCTGTTCCTCGCCAACGCGCTGGGCCCGGTGATCGCGGTCACGCTCGGCTATCCGGTCTGGCGGCGCATCGCGGTTCTCTCCAAGCAGGAAAACGTCGGTTCGCTGGCCGACTTCCTGGCCGCGCGCTACGGCAAGAGCCGCCTGCTCGGCACTCTGGTCACGGTCGTCGCCGCGCTGGGGGCGCTGCCCTATGTCGCACTGCAGGTCTCGATCCTGGTCCAGGTCTGGAAGGCGCTCGGCGGCAAGACCGGGCCGGACGAGGCGGCGGCGCTGGGGCTGGTCGCCGTGCTGTGCCTCTTCGCCATCCTGTTCGGCGCGCGCCGCCCCAGCCTCACCCAGCACAACCGGGGTTTCGTCACGATCATCGCGGCGGAATCGGTGGTCAAGCTGGTCGGCCTGCTCGGCGTGGCCGGGCTGAGCCTGACCCTCGTCCTTGAAAGCGGGGGAGCTGGCGCCCTCATCGCCGCCATCCCGCCGCCGCTGCCCGCGCTCAACGGGTCCTTCGTCACCCTGACCCTGCTCTGCACGCTCACCGCCTTCACCCTGCCGCGCCAGTTCCACCTCGGCTTCGTCACGCTCGAACGGCCCGCCGACGCGCGCGCCGCGATCTGGATCGTGCCCGCCTATTTCCTGACCTGGGCGGCGGCCACGCTGGTCATCGCCGCCGCGATCCGCAGCGGACTTGGCCATGCGGGAATGGCGGCGCACCTCCAGGTCATGGGCATCCCGCTCGCGCACGGGCCGCGCTGGATCGCGCTGCTGGCTCTGCTCGGGGGGTTCTCTTCGGGCGCGGCGATGGTCATCGTCGAGACCACGGCGATCTCGGCGATGGTGTCCAACGAGATCGTCCTGCCGCTCCTGTCCCATTACAGCTCCCACTACGGCGCGGGGCGGTGGCCGCGCTGGAACGCGGGGCAGATGATCCTGCGGGTCCGGCGCGGCACGATCCTGCTGATCGGCGCGCTCGCCTGGGCTTATTTCCTCGCCACCCGCGAATTGGCCACGCCGACCCAGCTCGGCGCCATGGCACTGGCCGCCTTCGCCCAGCTGATGCCGGCCCTGATTGGCGGGATCTACTGGCGGCGCGGCCACGCACACGGGGCGATCGCGGGGATCTGCGCGGGCATGGCGGTCTGGCTCCTCGCCCTCGCGGCGCCGGCCCTCCTCGGCAGCGGCACCCGCCTCTCGGCCGCCCTGCTGCTCTGGCCGCGCGGCGAGACCCCGCTTGGCGATGTCGCGGTGATCTTCAGCCTGCTGCTCAACATCGGCCTGTACGTCGCGGTCTCGCTGCGGGTCCGCCCGCGGCTGGTCGACACGATCCAGGCCAACAGCTTCGTGCTCAGCCCGCGCGGGGCCGAGGGCGACGGGGCCCGCCGCATCGCCGCGACCATGGGCGACCTGCACCGCCTGCTCGCGCAGTTCCTGGGCGATGGCGCCGCCCGCCGCGCCCTGCTCGAGCGCACGACCGGCCCCCGGCCCGAGCTCTGGGCGGACGAGCGCCCGGCCGGACCCGAGGCGATCCGCGCGGCCGAGCGGGCGTTGGCCGGGGTGATCGGCGCCAGCTCGGCGCGCAACATGATCGCCATCGCCCTTGCCGAGGAAAGCCAGGACGCCGCCGAGATCAGCCAGATCCTCGACGAGGCCGGCCACGCGGTCCATTTCAGCCGCGAACTGCTCCAGACCACGCTCGACACCCTGCCGCAGGGCGTCAGCGTGATCGACCCGGCCCTGCGCCTGATCGCCTGGAACGCGCGCTGCCTCGCCCTGCTCGGAGTGCCGCTCGAACAGGTCCACGTCGGCCGCCCGCTCGACGACCTGCTCGCCGCCCTGCCGGCCGACCGCGCGGTCGATCCGCTGCGGCAGCGGATCATCGCCGAGGCCGGCCGCTTCGCCCTGCGCCGCCCGGTCGACCGGGAAGTGGCCCTTGCCGACGGGCGCACGCTCGGCCTGTCCGGCCGTCCGCTCGGTGAGGAAGACTATCTCGTCACCATTGCCGACATCACCGATCTCAAGCAGGCCGAACAGATCCTTGCCCAGAGCAACGAACTGCTCGAGGCGCGGGTGACTGCGCGGACCCGCGAACTGAGCGAGGCCAATGCCGCGCTGGGCGAGGCCAAGCAGGTGGCCGAACAGGCGACCGGCGCCCAGCGCCGCTTCGTGGCCGCCGCCAGCCACGATCTCGTCCAGCCGCTCCATGCCGCGCGCCTGTTCATCGGCAATGCGCTGGTCGCATCGCGCAGCGACGCGGCCCTGCAGGGCCTGCTGGAAAAGGCCGACATGGCGGTCGACGGGGCGCACCGCATGCTCCGCGCCCTGCTCGATCTCTCGCAGCTGGAAACCGGCGTGCTGCGTCCGCGGGTGGAGCCGGTCGAGGCCGGGGCCCTGATCGCCTCGCTGGCGGAGGAGTTCGCCGCCCAGGCCGCCGCGCGGGGCCTTGCGCTGGTCGCCCTGCCCACCACCCGCTGGGTGGCGACCGACCGCGACCTGCTGCGGTCGGTCTTGCAGAATCTGCTGGTCAATGCCCTGCGCTATACCGCGAGCGGGCGGGTCGTTCTGGCCGTCCGGCGCGGTGCGGGCGGTCTCGTCCGGTTCGAGGTGCGCGACAGCGGGATCGGCATTTCGCCGGACAAGCTGGCCGATGCCTTTGGCGAATTCAGCCGCCTGCCCGAGGGGCGCGCCCTGGCCGACGGGGCCGGGCTCGGCCTCTCGATCGTCTCGCGCATTGCCCAGGTGCTGGGTCACCCGCTCTCCGTCCGCTCCGTGCCGGGGCAGGGCAGCGTCTTCGCCCTGTCCGTGCCCGAGACCGCGCCCGTGCTGGTGCGGCGCCCGGCAGCGCGGATCGGTCCGCTCGACCTCGGCGGGCTGACGGTGCTGTGCATCGATGACGAGCCCGACGTGCTGCTCGGAACCCGTGCCCTGATCGAGCGCTGGGGCGGGGCGGTCACCGCGCTCGACCGGGCAGAGGCCGTGCCCGGCGACGGCCGGTGGAGCGTGGCCCTCGCCGATCACCACCTCGGCGGAGAAGACGGCCTGTCCCTGCTGCGGCGGCTGGGGGCGCGGGCCGGCCTGCGCCTGCTCGTCACCGCCTCGCCTGACGAGGGCCTTGCCGTGCGCGCGGCGGGCGAGGGGATCGTGGTCCTGGCCAAGCCGATCGCGCCGCTCGCCCTCCAGTCGCTGCTCGAACAGGCCGCGCGGGACAGCTAGCCAGAGCGCTCAGCGCATCACGCAGTTCGCATCGCCAGCACCGAAAGCCGCTTGTTGAAGCGCGCCGTCACCACCTCCTCCATCACCGCGGACGGCGCCCGGCCCAGTTCGATCAGCTGGTGAAAATGCTTGAGGTCGAAGGCGGAGCCCGCCAGCCGCCGGGCCAGGGCCCGCAGCCGCAGCCATTCCATCTGGCCGACCTTGTAGGAACAGGCCTGACCCGGCGTCACGCAATAGCGCTCGACCTCGCGGCGCATCCCGCTCGCCGCCTGTCCGGTGGTCTGGGTCATGTAGGCCGCCGCCTGGTCGCGGGTCCAGCGCAGGTGATGGATGCCGGTATCGACCACCAGCCGGGCCGAGCGGAACAGTTGCGACTGGAGATAGCCCAGCCGGCCCGCCGGATCGCCCTCGTAGAACCCGATCTCGTCGACCACCTGCTCGACATAGAGCGCCCAGCCCTCGGCATAGGCGGGATAGCGCGTCCCCCGCTTGCGCACCGCCGGAATGCCGGGATTGGCCGAGGCGGTCGCCCCTTCCCACAAGTGGCCGGGAATGCCCTCGTGAAAGGCCACGGTCGGGATGTAGAAGCGCGGCCACTCGCTCACGTTCTGCAGGTTGACGAAGAAGGCGCCGGGCCTTGTCCCGTCGAGCGAGCCGCCCTGCGCATAGGCCAGCGCCGAGCCCTGCTCCAGCGCTGCCGGCACCCGTTTCACCTCCAGCGCGGCGGGCGGCAGCGCGCTGAACAGTTCCGGCAGGCGCGGGCGGATGCGCGCGATGGAATCGGCAAAGACCTCCAGCACCGCGGCCCGGCCCGCATCGCTCTCGGGGAAGGACTGGCCCTCGCGGCTGCCCAGTGCGGCCATGCGCTCGGCCAGAGTGCCCTGCGTCAGGCCCAGCCCTCCCAGCAGGGCGTCCATCTCGGCACTGATCGCGGCCACCTGCTCGCGCCCCATGGCGTGAACCTCGGCGGGCTTGAGGCTCGAGGCCGTCTGCCATGCCAGCGCATCGGCATAGAATTCCTGCCCCTGCGGCAGCTTCCACACACCCGCATCGCCCGTCGCCCGTACCCGCGCCGCGGTCACCGCCGCGATCTGGCGATCGACGGCGGGATAGACCACGCGCTCTACAATCGCGGCGGCCCTGGCCCCCCAGTCCCCCGCCAGCCCGGCCGCGGTGGCCTTCCTCGCCAGCGCGGCGGCAAGGCTGTTGGCCGCCGGCTCGGGCCCGCGCAATTTGCCCAGCTGGATCAGCGTGGCATCGAGCGCGAAAGACGGCGGCACGATCCCCGCGCCCATGTCCATCCGGAACGCCTCGGTCGAGGCATCGAGCGCCCCGGCAAAGGCGGAAACCCGCGCCAGCCAGGCCTCGGCATCGGCGCTGTTCGCCACGGCGTGGCGCTGTTCCAGCATGTCGGGCACCGCGCGATAGGGCCCGGTCAGCTGGCTGATCGCATAGGGCGAAACCGGGCCCGAGGCGGCCCCGTCGCCGAAACGGTACTTGGCGCCGAGCCTTGCGATCTTGCCATAATGGTCGAGCAGGACCGCGCGGTTGACGTGAGCGGTCTGGGGCAGGGCGGTCGGGTCGATCAGGGTCAGGCGCTTGACGTTGTCCTTGGCCCAGTCGACCCATTCCCCGCGTCCGCCGCGCGACCAGTCGTCAAGCTTGCCGCGCAGGCCCACGTTCTCGCCGCTGTCGGCGCCGTAGGTCGTCGCCAGTTCCGGTGAGCGCCTGAGCTGCTCCTGCCACAGCTTGTCGCACAGCCGACCCAGCTGTTCTTCCGCCCCCGGCAGGGCCCAGGCCATGCCCGGGGCCCCCGCGCCGCCCGCCACGGCGGCGGCTCCGGCGAGAAACGTCCGGCGCGTCGTCGCCCCGGCCTTGAAGGATGCCGGGGCTTCGCTCACTTCGCGCCCTCCGCGTAGGTCTTGATCAGGTCGAACATGTAGTCGCGCCCGCGATAGAGCGCCTGTTTCGAGACCCGCTCGTTGAGCCCGTGTGTGCCCACCGTCTCCGGATCGACCCAGAGCCCGGGAATCCCGTAGGCCGGAATGCCGAGCGGCCCGAGGAAGGTATTGTCGGTCGCTCCCGGAGAGATCATCGGCACCAGCGGCACGCCGGGGAAGTGCTTCTTCGCCAGCTTCTCCATCGGGCCGATCACGGCCGGATCGAGCGCGGGCGGCACGGCCAGGGTCCGCTCACGCGATGCGGCGGTGAATTTCACCCCCGGATCACCGATTGCCCGTTGCAGCGCCGCCGCCGTCTCCTCCACGCTGTCGCCCGGCAGGACCCGGCAATTGACCGTCGCCTTCGCGTGCTGGGGCAGGGCATTGGTGGCATGGCCGCCCTCGACCATGGTCACCACACAGGTCGTGTGGAGCATGGAATTGAACGAGCGGTCGGACGATACCACCGCCTCCGCCGCTCCGTCGCCCGGATCGGCCGCAAGCCTCAGCATGGCCGGGCCCATCGGCGCGGGCAGGATCTTGCCCATCATCGCCAGATAGCGCGTCGTCACCGCCGTCAGGCGCAGCGGAAATTTCAGCTCGCGCACCTTCAGCATGGCGTCGGACAGCTGGTAGATCGCATTGTCGCGCACCGGCACCGAGCTGTGCCCGCCCTTGTTGAAGGTCTCGAGGGTGAAGGTCCGCGTCGCCTTCTCTCCCACTTGCACCCCAAGGCTGAGTGGGCCGCCATCGGCCGCCATCCGCCCCGGTCCGCCCTCATTGAGCGCGAAGCCGGCCTGCAGCAGGTCCGGCCGGTGCTCGGCCAGCCAACCCGCGCCGTTGATCGATCCGGCCCCGCCTTCCTCGCCGCAGGTCAGCGCCAGCTTGAGCGTGCGGCGCGGCCTGAATCCGCCCGCGCGCAGCCGGATCATCGTGTCCGCAAAGATCGCCGCCTGCGACTTGTCGTCGGTCGATCCGCGCGCGAAGTACCAGCCGCCCTCGTCGACCAGCTTGAACGGATCGCGCTCCCAGTCCTCGCGCTTCGCCTCCACCACGTCGAGGTGAGCGAGCAGGAGCAGCGGGGCCAGCCGCGCATCGCTTCCGGTCCAGACGACGGAGAGGCCGCCATGCCTCGGGTTTTCTGCAGGCGCGAAGGCCGTGATCTCGGCCGGGGTGAACCCGGCCTTGCTCAGGCGCGCTTGCAACTGCGTTGCAGCAAGGGTGCAGTTGCCAACCGAAGCGGTCGTATTGGTCTCGACCAGTTCCTTGTAGAGATCGAGGAATTCGGCCTGATCAGCCCGGAATTGCTGGCTTTGCGCAGGCGCGGCGGCGATCAGGGCAGCGCCCAGGATTGCACCGGCCAAGATGGGGAATCGCGTCACACCCGTCCTTTGTTTTTTGCAGTGCAACATGATTCTTCGCGCTTGGCAAGGGCGTCACCATCACCCCCCCACCCGGCGGGCCCAATACGCAATCTGCGCCATTGGCAGCGCGCGCCCGCAGGGGAACCTTGCCCCGACGCAACCGAGGGGCCGTGCATGTCCGACGCCTATTCTTCCGGCCGCCCCAGTTCTCCCGGCCGTGACGGCATGGCGCTGCTTGGCCGGCGGACCATGCTCAAGGGCGGCTCCGGCGCCGCCCTGCTCGCGGGGCTGCAGGCCTGCGCCCCGGCGCCGGCCGCGCTGGTCTCGGCCCCGCCGCCCACTCCGCGCGAGCCGGGCAAGCGGCCGCTGCTCCATCCGATGCGCGGCACGCTCGACCAGCTGATCGACGTCAAGTGCTGCATCCGACCCTTGCGCGCGGCCGGGCCCAATCTCGCCGCCGAGATTATCGGCAATGCGCTGGTCGTGCACAATTACGGCCACGGCGGCAGCGGCTGGTCGCTGTCCTGGGGCTCGGCCGAAGTGGCCGTGGGCAAGGCGCTGTCGGTCCTGCCGAGGGAGATCGCGGTGGTCGGCTGCGGGATCATCGGCCTGACCACGGCGGTCGTCGCCCAGCGCGCCGGGCTCAGGGTCACGATCTATGCCCGCGACATGATCCAGCGCAGTCGTTCGTTCCGCGCCAGCGGCTCATTCACCCCGGATTCGCGCGTTGCCCTGACCGAGCCGGCCGGCCCGGCCTTCGGCGATCTGTGGGAGACCATGGCACGGCTCAGCTGGAAGACCTTCCGCACGTATCTCGGCCTGCCGGGCAATCCGGTCGAATTCCACGATTCCTACGGCCTGTCCGACACGCCGATCGAAAAGCGCCACTATCCGCCCGATCCGGCGATTACCGATAGCTACGCCACCAAGGGCGTGCCGGTGCAGAATTCCGAATTCATGCACCTGTCCGACCGGATCAAGGACATCGTGCCCCAGGCGGTCGACGTGCCCGCCGAGGAAAATCCCTTCGCGCTGCCCTATGCTCAGCGCTCCTCGCAGATGCATTTCAACTTCGCGAGCTATGCCCACACCCTGCTCAGCGAGTTCTTCGCGGGCGGCGGCCGGTTCGTGAACCGCGATTTCCACTCCCCGGCCGAATATGGTCAGCTGGCGGAAAAGGTGGTGATCAACTGCACCGGCTATGCCGCGCGCGACCTGTGGCGCGACAGGACCATCATCCCCGTGCGTGGGCAGACCGGCTGGCTCGTCCCCCAGCCCGACGCCAATTACGGGGTGCGCTACAAGAACGTCTCGATGCTCTCCAAGGGCGATGGCGTCGTGGTCCAGAACAACAACCCGGATATCGGCGAGATGCTCGGCGTCGGGGATTCGATGGAACTGCCGGACCGGTCCGGGATCGAGGAGGGGCTGCGCATCATGGCCCCCGCGCTTGTCCTGAAGGGAGCCTGAGCCATGAAGCGGACTTCTCTCGGCCTTGCTCTCGGCCTTGGCTTCCTCGCGCTCGCCGCCGCCGGGGCGGGGGCTGCCCTTGCCGCCGCCGCGCAGCCTGCGCCGCGCCTGCTCTATTCCGAAAGCCAGGCCGCCGAAGGCGCCCGGGTCTACGGCATGCGCTGCGCCATGTGCCACGGCCGGCAGCTCGAAGGGACGCTGGAAACCCCCGCGCTCACCGGCAAGTTCGTCGCCAACTGGGCGGGCCGTCCGGTCGGCGATCTCTACGACTATCTCGGCCGGGCCATGCCGCAGTTTGCCCCGGGCAGCCTCCCGCCGGAAGAGGACGCCAAGGTCATTGCCTATATCCTCAAGGCCAACGGCTATCGCCCGGGCGGCGCCCCGCTGCCGGCCGACAGTGCTGCCCTTGGGCGGATCGATCTGCCCGCGCCCGGCGCGCCGTAGGGCCCCCTCGGGCCTGACCGGCGCGCCTGCTGCGCCTGCACAGACGGACGGGACGAATCGCCCATCGCCGCAACTCGTGACCGCGCGGTCAAGCCGGACCAAAGTTCAGTCAGGCTGCGGAATTGGCCGCAAGGTGCCGGGACTCGCGAAAATCGCGGTCTGAAAACAGGGTGTTACGCCGGGCTTGTAGTGGGGTGTTGCCAGTATCGTTTGCAGGTGTGTCGCAGTTTCGTCCACCTCCGGGTGCGATCGGCCCTTGCCAATGTGAATTTTGCGTTGCAGCATGATACGGAACCAAGAACGGCGCGGGCACCAGCGCCGGGGGCGCAAATTCATGACAGCGATCGAACTGCCAATCGAACAGAACGGGCCGATGCGGCGCCTGCCGCTCTCACCCGGCAGGGTCGAGCGGCTGGGCTTTTTCGGCACGGTGATGGCCTGCCTCGTCCTCGTGATCCTGACCATGGCCGAAGTGGGCTACGAAGGCGACGATACCGCCTTCCACGTGCTCGACGTGCTGGCCCTGATCGTCATCGGCGTGGCCGCGACGATGACTCACCGCGCCTTCCGCATCCAGCAGGAAAGCCAGCTCGCCGCCTCGCGCGCCATCGCCGAGGCCGAGCGCTTCCGCGCCGCCCAGATCGCCAACCTGGCCAAGAGCCGCTACCTCGCCAACGTCAGCCACGAGATCCGCTCCCCGCTCAACGCCATCTACGGCTATGCCCAGCTGGTCGAGCGCGACGAGGGCGTGAGTGCGAAAGAGGCGGCGAAAGTGATCCGCCGCTGCGCCGAACACATGACCAGCCTGGTCGAAGGCCTGCTCGATGTTTCGCAGGTCGAGCACGGGGTCCTGCGCGTGCGCAGCGAGGACGTGCGCTTCGGCCAGTTCCTCGAACAGATCGTGTCGATGATGCGCCCGTCTGCCGCGGCCA
Source organism: Novosphingobium flavum (assembly GCF_014230315.1). Lineage (GTDB taxonomy): Bacteria > Pseudomonadota > Alphaproteobacteria > Sphingomonadales > Sphingomonadaceae > Novosphingobium > Novosphingobium flavum. The sequence continues at coordinate 110,843 of NZ_JACLAW010000012.1, forward strand.
AGGGGCTGGACTTCGTCTATGCCCCGCCGGCCCGGCTGCCCGAAGTGGTGCGGATGGACCCGAGCCGCCTGCGCCAGGTCCTGATCAACCTCATATCCAACGCGATCAAGTACACCGATCGCGGCGAGGTCCGCTTCGCCGTGCGCTATTCCGGCCAGATCGCCAGCTTCGAGATCGTCGATACCGGCCCGGGCATCGCCCCCGAAGAGCTGGAGCGCGTGTTCCATCCGTTCGACCGGGGCGATGATGCCGGCAAGCAGAAGATGCCCGGCGCGGGGCTCGGCCTGTCGATCTCGCGCGCGATCGTCGACATCCTCGGCGGCACGCTCGAGGTGGAGAGCGAGCCCGGCCAGGGCACCTGCTTCCGGGTGCGGATGATGCTCGGCGAAGTGGCCGGCAGCCTTGAGAAGGCCAGCAGTCCCGTCCGCCATTCCGGCTACGAGGGCGCACGCCGCTCGATCCTGGTGGTCGACGACGAAGCCGAGCAGCGCGACCTGCTCGAACGCCTGCTGGTCGGGCTCGGCTTCGCGGTCAACGCCGTCCCCAATGGCGAGACCGCGCTGACCCTCGCGGGAGCCCGCCGCTTCGACCTTGCCATACTCGACATCTCGATGCCGGGCATGTCCGGCTGGGAGGCCGCGCTGGGCCTGCGTGAAATGGGCGGGCCGGACCTGCGCATCCTGATGCTGTCCGCCAATGCCTCGGAATTCCACCGCCCCGAATTCCATCACCCGGTGCACGACTTCTTCCTGACCAAGCCGGTCGATTTCGCGGTCCTGACCGAGACCATCGGCGGCCTGCTCGAACTGAGCTGGAAGGTTGAGCAGCCGCGCGAGGACCTGCCCCACATCGCCTCGCCCGCCGCCACCAGCGCGCTGGGCCAGGAAGCCTGCGATCACCTCGACCGGCTGCGTGAACTGTTGCGCATCGGCTATGTTCGGGGCATCGAGGCCGAAATTCGTCAGCTCGGCGAAACCGGGGGTGCCGCACAGGAGCTGGCCGCCCGGCTGTTCGGCTGCCTTGATCGTTTCGACCTGGCCGGGATGCGCCGCTTGCTTGAAGAGGAGGTCGCCTGATGCAGGGTCCGGGTCGCACCGATACCGTGCTTGTGATTGATGATGAGCCCGATACCCTGCGGATGCTGACCGCGGTGCTGGAAGCCGCGGAAATCTCGGTTCTGGTCGCCACGTCAGGTCAGGGCGCGCTTGATCTGCTTGGTCACATCATCCCCGACCTGATCCTGATCGACGCGGTCATGCCCGGGCTCGACGGGTTCGAGACCACGGTGCGGATCAAGGCCAACCCGGCCTGGGCCGGGGTGCCGGTGATCTTCATGACCGGGCTGACCGAGAGCGAGCACGTGGTCGAGGCTTTCGAGGTCGGCGGGACCGACTATGTGCGCAAGCCGGTCAACCATTCCGAACTGCTCGCCCGCCTGCGCGTTCACATGGCGCAGGGCCGGGCGATGCATGCCAGCGTCGCCTCGCTCGATGCCACCGGCCGCCAGATGGTCGCCACCGACCGCAACGGCAACCTTCTGTGGTGTACCCCGGGCGCCGAACAGGTGATCGATCGGGTCGCGGGCGGCTGGAACCGTGCGGCCGGCGCTCTGCCGGCAGCCTTGCGCGATCCTGTCGGCAATCTCCTCGCCCGGCCGGACCTGTCCGGCGCCACGACCCGCATCGACCTGCGCGGCGCGGGCTCGCTCGAACTGGTGGTCGTGGCGCAATACCGCGAGAACGAGGTGCTGATCCGCCTCAACGAGCTTAACCCCGAGCGGGACGTCCTGCGCCTCGGCGAACGGCTCGGCCTGACCCAGCGCGAGTCCGAGGTCCTGCTCTGGGTGAGCTATGGCAAGGCCAGCAGCGACATTTCGCTGGTGCTCGAGATATCCCCGCGCACTGTGCAGAAACACCTTGAGCGGATCTACGAGAAGCTGGGCGTCGAGACCCGCTCCGCCGCCGCCGCCATCGCGATCCGCGCCATCGGGCAGTAAGCAGCGGGAAGCCGGAGCCGGCGGGCCTCGCCCCGGCTCCGGCTTCGGCTTCGGCTCACTCCTTCTTGGCGGCGATCGCCTCGATCTCGATCAGGAAGTTCGGGCCGACCAGGTTGGCCACCTGAAAGGCGGAGCGCGCAGTGGTCGAGGGGTTCTCGGCCGTGCCGAAGAACTGCTTGAAGCCCTCGTTCACCCCGGCGAAGTCGATCTTGCCCAGCTTGGGATCGGCGGCGATGAACAGGGTCATCTTGACCACGTCGCCCATGGCATAGCCGCGCCCCTCGAGGATCTTCTTGATCTTGCCGAGCACGCTGATCGTCTGGACCTTGGAATCGCCATAGTCGTCGATCGACTTGATCTCGCTCATCGGCTTGGCCGGATCGATCGGCGAGGGGAGCTGGCCCGAAACGAAGATCATGTCGGTGCCGGCCTTCACATCGGCGGCATCGAGGATGAAGGCGGCGGGGTTGGACTTGATCTTGGTCACCTGCGCCTGCGCGAGAGCGGGCAGGGCCAGCGCGGCGAGCCCGGCGCCAAGGGTCAGGGCAAACTTTTTCACGGGCACCATCGGTCTATTCCCTCGGTCTGGGAGGGCGACGGATTTCTCCGGAAAATCCGGCATTCCCGCGCCCCCACGGTTAGCCTCCAAAGCCTAGGGCAAGCGCCCGCCAGACTGATACGCAGATCGGCGTATGGCTCGAAAAGGCCCGATAAGGTCGATTGCAAGGGTCAGGAGCGAGTCCGGAAAAAGAGAAGATTTTCCGGCCCGGTCCGAGAAGTTGAGGCAACGAAAACACCGGGCAGCAGCGGACGTCGTCGGAATGAGCCGGGGCGACGCGGCAAAGCCCGAAGATCAGGGTAGGCAAGCTGAAAGGCGCGAAAACATAGGGGGGTTACACCTATATGTCGCGTTTCTCCAGGATTCACGCCGCAGCACTGGCCGCTACGAGCGCAATCGCGCTGACCGGCTTCGCGTCCGTCGCTCACGCCCAGGCGGTCGAAGCGGCGGCTGACGCCCCGGCCGAAGCTGCCGGCTCGGAAATCATCGTCACCGGCACCCGCGCCTCGGGCCAGCAGGCAGCCAATTCCGCCGCACCCGTTCAGGTGCTGTCGCAGGATGCGCTGACTCACGTCGCCCAGCCGAACCTCAACCAGGCCCTGACCCAGCTGGTCCCCTCGTTCCAGGCCCAGACCCAAGGCACCGACATGGCGAGCTTCTCGCTCTCGGCCCGTCTGCGCGGCCTTTCGCCCAACCACACCCTCGTCATGGTCAACGGCAAGCGCCGCCACGCCAACTCGATCCTCCAGGTCATCAACGGAGCCTTCGGCGGTTCGGCCGCACCGAGCATCGACCTGATCCCGCCGGACATCGTCAAGCGCATTGAAGTGCTGCAGGACGGTGCCGCGGCGCAATACGGTTCGGACGCCATCGCTGGCGTCATCAACATCATTCTCAAGTCCGACACCGAAGGCGGCGCGATCAAGCTCAACGCCGGCCAATACTACGACGGCGAAGGCCGCACCTACAGCGTCAGCGGCAATTTCGGCATGAAGGTGGGTGAAAGCGGCTATCTCGATTTCTCGCTGTTCCATCGGCGCAACGAAGTCACCACGATCGGCGATGGCCAGCTTTCGGTCGTCAACTATAACGGCACCCCAGTTACGGTCACCGGCGCCAATGCCGCGCTCCAGCCCTACTACACGGCGCTTGCCAATAACGGCGGCACAGCCAACATCAATGGCGGCCAGCCCGCTTCGCAGCTGACTCTCGGCTTCTACAACGCCGGTTATGATTTCGGCGATGTCCAGTTCTACTCCTTCGGTGACGTTTCGTACCGCCACGGCGATGCTCTGCAGGGATACCGGACGCCCAATCGCGTCTGCGCAACCAGCAGCAGCACGAACCCGATTGTTCCGACCTCATGCTACGCCGACACCTACATCTACGGCATGGTCCCGCACATCGAGGTCAACCAGAACGAGTTCTCGCTGACCAACGGCTTCAAGGGCACCGCCGGCGGCTGGGACTGGGATCTGGCTGGTTCCTACTCGGAAGACGTGGCAAAGATCTACACCACCCATTCGGCCAACGTTTCGCTGTTCCAGGCGACCGGCCAGACGCCCAGCTACTTCTACGACGGCATGTTCAAGTTCACCCAGTTCGTCGGCACGCTCGACCTGCGCAAGCAGTTCGAACTTGGCATGGCTGAACCGCTGACCTTCGCTGCAGGCGGTGAAATCCGCCGCGAAACCTACACGATCGGCGCTGGTGACGCGATGAGCCTCTACAAGGAAGGCGGCCAGTCCTTCCCAGGCTATGCCCAGAGCGACGCGGGAACCACCCGCCGCACGGCCAAGGCGATCTATGTCGATTTCGCCGCCAAGCCCGTGGAAGGGTGGTCGGTCGATCTGGCCGGACGCTACGAGCACTACAGCGATTTCGGCGATACCGCGATCGGCAAGCTGACCACGCGTTATGACTTCAGCCCGGCCTTCGCGCTGCGCGCCACCGTTTCGACCGGCTTTCGCGCCCCATCGCTGCAGGAAGGCAGCTATTCGGCCACCAACGTCGGCCCGACCAGCGCCACCCTGCAGCTCGCGCCGGGTTCTGCGGGCGCACTCAAGGCCGGGTTCTCCTCGCTCAAGCCGGAAAAGTCGCTCAACCTCTCGGCCGGCGTTGTGCTGCGCCCGATCCCGCGCCTGACAGTCACCCTCGACGGCTACTACATCAAGATCCGCGACCGGATCGTCTCGTCGGGCACGATCACCGGCCAGACCTATGTCTCGCTGACCGCTGCGCCGAAGCAGAACACCGCGATCATCAACGGCCAGAGCGCCTATGATCTGGTTCAGGCGGTGATTGCGGCGAGCGGCAAGTCGATCGATCCGACCGTGGTCCAGTACGGTTCGCTTTCGATCCAGACCTACACCAACGGCATCGACACCGAGACCACCGGCCTCGAACTCGCCGCCCGCTATCCGGTTGATCTGTCCTTCGGCTCGCTCGATCTCTCGCTTGGCGCGAACTACAACACGACCAAGGTTATCGCCAACCGGCTTGGCTCGCTGTTCAACGCTTCGGCACGTCAGACCATCGAATCGGCCAGCCCGAAGACGAAGGTCAATGTCGGCGCCCTGTTCAAGAGCGGCAAGTTCACCGCCAACCTGCGCGCCAACTACTACAGCAAGACCATCAGCTACGTTCAGCCCAACGGCGCCTACACCGGGCCCAAGGACATCGAGAACACCTGGGATATCGCAGAGGTCAAGCCGGCAGCGATCTTCGATATCGAACTGGGCTATGACGTGACCTCGTTCATGAACCTGGCGATCGGTGCCAATAACCTGTTCAACAAGAAGCCCGAAGTGCCTGGATTGGTGTCCGACTACACAACTGGCACCAACGCTACCACCAAGTACGTCAACGGCGCCTCGCCTTACATCAACGGCCAAGGCACACTGAACGCGCCCTATACCTTCGGCCCCTATGGTTCGAACGGCGGTTACTACTACGCCCGCGCGACCTTCAAGTTCTGATCCAGCGCGAAGGGGCGGCCTTACGGGCCGCCCCTTTTCACTTCCCCAGACCACATATCCGGAGAGGTTCCCTCCCATGAAGCACGTCCTCGCCACCACGCTGGCCCTCGCCGCCGCGCTCGCTGCCGGCACCGTCTCCGCCAAGACCGCCCCGGCCCCCAAGCCCATGGTCGAGCGCACCGGCGCGCCCACCGGCGTCATCGCCAGCACCGCGCTGGTCCCGGTCGGGGCCAAGATCCTCTATCTCTCGGGCTCCACGGCCTCGCCGGTCGATCCGGCCAAGCCTGACGAGTTCGGCGATACGGCCACCCAGACCAAGTCGATCCTGACCAAGATGAAGGCTTCGCTTGAAGCCATGGGCTGGTCGATGGGCGACATCGTCAAGATGAACGTCTTCCTCGTCGGCACGCCCGAAACCGGCGGCAAGATGGACGCGGCGGGCATGAACGGCGTGTTCAAGACCTTCTTCGGCACGCCCGAGCAGCCGGGCAAGCCGACCCGCTCCACGGTCCAGGTGGCCGCGCTCGGCCGTCCGACCACGCTCGTCGAGATCGAGGCGATCGCCGCCAAGGCGCCCTGATCAATCGCGCGGCTGCGGGGGCGGGCCTTCGGGTCGCACCAGCCTCGTCCCCGCAGCGGCGCCGCCAAGGACCCGGAATGACCACCAGCAAAGCCGCCCGCGCCGTCCTTCTCGCTGCTGCCCTTGCCATGGCGGCAGGCGGCACGCTCAAGGCGCAGGACACCGCGGGCAACAAGAGCGCGGTCCAGGTCTCGCCCGAGGGGCAGGAAGTTTACGAGCAGATCTGCCAGGCCTGCCACATGGCCGATGCCAAGGGCGGCGGCGGGGCCGGGGCGGTGATCCCGGCACTGGCCGGCAATCCAAAGCTGGCCGACAAGGACTATCCGATCACCCTGCTGCTCAAGGGCCGGGGCGGAATGCCGTGGATGACCGACATCCTCACGCCCGAGCAGATGGCCGCCGTGGTCAACTACGTGCGCGGCCACTTCAATTCCTATCCCGGCGTCGTGACTGCGGCCGACGTCAAGCGCGTCGCCACCGGCCCGGCCCCGGTGAGGGACTGCGACACCTGCGGCAAATGAGCCGCGCGCCTGCCCATGCGGCGGGGCATTTTCAGGGGGACCATTGATGCACAGCGACCTGTCCGCACCGAGCCGCCGCGACCTGCTCACCATGATCGGCAAGGCCGGGGGCGGCCTCGCCATGTATCAGGCGATGACCGCGCTCGGCCATGCCGCCGAGACCCAGTTCACCGGCCCGCCGCAACTCTCGGGCGCCAAGCCGGGCGCGAGTGTGCTGGTGCTCGGCGCGGGCCTTGCCGGCATGCTCGCCGCCTACGAGCTGACCAAGGCCGGCTACAAGGTGCAGGTGCTGGAATATCAGGACCGCCCCGGCGGGCGGAACTATTCGGTGCGTGGCGGCGACAAGATCGTGGAAGTCGGCGGCGCGACCCAGACCGTCGGCTATGCCCCCGGCAACTACCTCAATCCGGGGCCGTGGCGCATCCCGCACCATCACCGCACCCTGCTGCACTATGCCAAGGCCTTCGGTGTCGAGCTGGAACCGTTCATCCAGATGAACCACAACGCCTTCGTCCACCGCAAGGGCGCCTTCGGTGGGAAGCCGCAGCGCTACAAGGAACTGGCGACCGACTTCAAGGGCCACGTCTCCGAACTGCTGGCCAAGTCGCTCAATGCCGGCGCGCTCGACAGCGCGGTCTCCAAGGAGGACAAGGAGCGCCTGGTCGAGGCGATGCGCGACTGGGGCGTGCTCGACGGCAACCTCGCCTATACCGGAGATCTCCACGTCGCCGCGCAGCGCGGATATGACAAGGCGCCCGGCGGCGGCGTTGGCGGCGCGCCCACGCCCTCGAAGATCAACGGGCTCTCGTCGGTGCTGGACAGCAATGTCTGGACCCAGATGGGCTTCTTCTTCAGCTACGTGATGCAGACCACCATGTTCGAGCCCAAGGGCGGCATGGACATGATCGGCAAGGGTTTCTACCGGCAGGTCGCCAAGCTCGTGCGCCTGAACACCAAGGTTGCGAAGATCGCGCAAGACGAACGCGGGGTGACGGTCGACTGGACCGACACGAAGACCGGACAGGCCGGTCAGTCGAAGGCGGACTGGATGGTCTGCACCATTCCCGCCACGATCCTCAGCCAGATGGACCTGCAGGTTTCCGACGCGAAAAAGGCCGCGCTGAAAGCGCTGCCCTATTCCAACTCGGTCAAGATCGGGCTCGAGATGAAGAGCCGGTTCTGGGAAGAAAACTACTCGATTTACGGCGGCCATTCCTTCACCGATCAGGCGATCGGGCTGCTGTCCTATCCCAATTTCGATTTCTTCAAGGATCGCCCGGCGGTCCTGCTCGGCGCCTTCGCGGGCGGGGCGGGCGGCTACCAGCTGGCGGGCATGACCCCCGAGCAGCGCATCCAGACCGCGCTGGCGCAGGGCGAGGTGTTCCACCCGGCCGAATACCGCGCCCAGTTCCTCAATGGCGCCTCGGTTGCCTGGAGCCGGATCCCGTGGATCATGGGCTGCTGCGCCACCTGGAGCGAGGACAGCCGCGCCCGGCACTACCAGGATCTGGTGTCGCTCGACGGCCGGATCGTGCTTGCTGGCGAACATGCCTCATACTACGGATGCTGGATGGAAGGCGCGCTGCTCTCGTCGCTCGATGCGATCAAGCGCCTTCATGCAAGGGCAATGTCCTCATAGGTACGGTGCTGCGGAACAACTCTCACTGGGCAATGGAAACCTGAACCGATGAACAAACTGGCAATTTCTCTCGCCGTTGCGGGCCTGGCCTTTTCGATCTCCGCGACCGCGCAGGCAGCGGGCGACCCGGTCAAGGGCAAGGCGACTTTCGCCCAGTGCGCGGCCTGCCACAAGGTCGACAATACCGGCAAGAGCACGATCGGTCCGAACCTCTTCAAGGTGGCCGGGCGCGTTTCGGGCACCCTGCCGGGCTTTGCCTATTCGCCGGCCATGAAGAACGCCAAGAAGACCTGGAACGATGCTGCGCTCGACGCCTATCTCACGGCGCCGATGACCAACATTCCGGGCAACAAGATGCCTTACGCCGGTCTCAAGAACCCGGCCGATCGCGCCAACGTGATCGCCTATCTCAAGACCCTGAAGTAAGGGCGCGCCCGCGCCTTTGGCGCGAACAGGCCGAAAAAGCTAAAGGGCGCCGGAGTTGTCCTCCGGCGCCCTCGCCTTTGCGGCCTCCCCAAACGATTATGCGCGGGAATGCGTCGGGTAGACCCCGATCAGCCGTAAAATCAGTCGGCCAGGATCAGTTCGGCAGGCCCTGGGTCGCCATGCGCGCACCGCCGTTGGTGGCGGCCATCACCAGCTGGCGCACCTTGGGTGCCATGCTGGCGGCCATTTCGCGGCGGCACTTGAAGTCGGGCGAAAGGTCGGCGCCGATCCGGTCGCCCGGGTTGCAGGTGGCGGCGATCTTCCTGGCGGCGTCGGCCTGGAACTTGGCCACGGCCTCGGGATTGGCGAAATCGACGCCGGCCGAGTTGACGTTCAGCGCAACGTTCTCACGCGGGCCGGCGAAAGCCGCCGACGAACCGGCAAGCAGGGCAACCGCGGCCAGCGCGGTGCAGATGGTCTTCATGGATAGTCTCCTGCGAAACTTATTATTCGTGCGATTTTTTGTAATAATGAAGGTGGGAGTGCCACGTCAGGCTTATTAAGCGGGCCGGGCCCTCTCCTGCCTGTCAGCGTTCTTTGTGCGCTTGACTGGCCAAATAGTGCCGCGATTCCCTCACGACAAGGCGAAAAATCACGCTGCAGCGCGGAATTGCGCGGTTTTGCGTGCTGCCGCTGCGAAGTGCGTTTCGTGCAACGGCCTATATCTGCGCGCCGCATTTAGAATCTTGTCTTGCACGATACTGTGCAGTTCTTGTTATTGGCGGATAATTACATAACCGCCATTTGGAACCTTCACCGCGGCCTGCCGGCCTTTGGCCGCCGCGGCCCGCCTCCCGCTCACGCCGCACTGCACCAGCAACTGTGCAAAAAAATCGGGCCGCAGCAGGCAATTCCCGCTGCGGCCCGCATTTTTCATGACCGGGAAGGGGCCGCTGGCCGCCTTCCGCGCCGATCACATGTACGAATCCTCGCTCAGCCCTTCAACCGGCGGCGGCTTGTCCCACGGCCAGCGCGCGCCCCACGGCGGTACGCCCCACGAGATCCATACCGCCACCACGGCGGCGATCACCGCGACCACCAGGCCCCGCCACAGCGGCGCCATCCGGGGGGCCGTGATGCCGGCGGGCACCCACTTGCGGCCGGTGATCATCGCCGCGACAAGCTTCTCCTGCTTGACGAAGCGGTAGAACAGGATCGCCGCGATATGCAGCACGATCAGCGCAAGGATCAGGTTGAACACCAGTTCGTGGGCCTTGCTCGCCGCCACCGCCGTATCATAGGACACGAGGTGGTTGAGCGGGCCCGAGGCGACCGCGTCGGTATCCTGGGCGATCGTGCCGAGCCCAACCTGCAGCGTGAGCAGGCCGAGCAGGCCGAGCACGCTGAGCGCGCCCAGCGGGTTGTGCCCGACGACATGCTCGGCCGTGCCGGCCCGTGCGCTGGCGATATAGGCGCGGATCGACGCCGGCCCCCGGACGAAGCCGGCAAACCGTGCGGTCGAAGACCCGACCAGGCCCCACACCAGGCGGAACAGCACCAGGCCGAGCATGATCAGCCCGATGGTGACGTGCAGCTTGATGTTCCCCTTCTCCGCCGTCCACCACAGGGCCGGCATGAGCACGACGAAGCTCCAGTGGACCAGCCGAACCGGCAGGTCCCACAGAGCGATCGAGCGGGTCGCGTCCCCGGCGACATCCGGCGCATCGCTCATGCTGGCTTCCTTAGCTGCGCGGCTTGCGGAAGGTGTCGTGGCAGCCCTTGCAGGTCTGGCCGACCGCACCGGCAGCAGCCTGCATCTTGGCGAGATCGCCCGTGTTGGCGGCAGCCTGGAAGGCCTTGGCGGCGGCGGCCATCTTGGCGTCGGCAGCCTTGAAGTCGGCCGGCTTCTGCCAGATCACCGGCAGGGCATCGGTCTTCACGCCGGTTTCGGCGCCGGTGCCCTTGGGGAAGCCACCCTTGACCTTGACGGCAGCGGCGGCCAGCGCATTGGCATTGGCCTTGACCACGGCCGGGTTGGGCGAGGGGAGCTTGAACTCGTCCATCGTGCCCTTCATCGCCTTGCCCATGATCTTGAAGTTGTCCTGGCGGGCCTTGATCACGTCGGCCGGAGCGGCGGCGATGGCAACCATGGCGGTGGCAGGCAGAATGAGCGCCGCGATGGCGGCGAGCTTGACGGTCTTCATTGTGTTTGTTCTCCCCGGGAGGTGCGGATTGTTGACGATCCAGCCTGCGCTTCTCGCCGATCAGCGCCTGCCGGTCAACTTGCCGTCTTGTCGCTGATTGTCTCAATTGCGTGATATAAAGGCCCGCCAGCCGCCCAATGCCGTGATGTCCTCGGCTCCGGCAAGGGCCCGCGGTTCGGCCACGAAACCCTTGACCTGGCTGCCGTCGGCCAGCGTGACCGTACCGATTGCCAGTGGCGGCGGCACCTCGACCACGAAGGAGCCGAAGGCCGCGATTTCAATCTCGTAGACTTCTACCTTTATCGCGCCGCCGCTCTCGTCGAAGACCAGCGCGGGCTTGGGCGGCACCGAATCCGCCATGGCGAAGAGGCGGTAGCTGGGCGCGGTCTCGGTGGCGCAGACGAATTTGGCCCCCCGGCTGGTCAACTGCCAGTGCAGCGGCATGCCTTCGAGGTGAGCGCCGACGACGGCGAGACGGGTGGTTTCCACTTTGCCTCCGGTATCAAGGGTGGGGCGCTCGCCGGGATGGGCCCAGTCCAGAGCGAAATCGATAAGCGCGCGGTCGGATCCGGCCGGGGCGAACAGGCTGATCCCGAACCCGGTGCCATTGCGGCGATAGCCCGCCGGCACGGCGATCGCAGCCATGTCGAGCAGGTTGACGAAATTGGTATAGGTGCCGAAGTGGCTGTTGAGCGCCACCGGATTGGCCAGCATCTCGCGCACCCGGTAGATTACGGGAGAGGTCGGCACGGCCAGGGCATCGACCTCGCGCCACAGGAGCTGCGCGGCGCGGGCGTAGTCCATCAACTGGTACTGCCCGCGAAAGGCCTCGATCGCGCTGACCCCGGTCCCGCCCTCGACGATCTCGCGCACGGTCGGGTCGAAAGCGCCGGGGTCGCCGCGCAGCAGGTCTTCGACGGCGGCGGTCCGCTCGGCCACCCACGGCCCGGAATAGAGCAGCTTGGCGGCCTCGAGCAGCGGGGCGATGTCGACCTCGACCAGCGCATAGCCCTGCGCCTCCAGCCGCTCGAGCGCGCGGGCATAGAGGTATTCCGCCTCAAGGTCGCCGAACCACGGGCGCTGCGCGGGTAGCGGCACGCCGAGCACCTTGCCCACCGGGAGGTCGGCCAGCTCGCGCGAATAGGCGTCGGCCAGGTCGAACCCGGCGATCACGCTGTCGGCGAGGGCGGCATCCTCGGCGTCGAGGGCGAAGACGGTGATGCAATCGAGCGAGCGGCAGGCCGGGGTCAGACCGGAGGTGGACCAGCGCCCCTTGGTCGGCTTCAGACCGACAAGGCCGTTGAAGGCGGCGGGCACCCGGCCCGATCCCGCCGTGTCGGTGCCCAGCGCCAGCGGCACCACCCCCGCGCCGACCACCACGGCCGAACCCGAGCTGGACCCGCCGCTGACATAGTCGAGATTGGCCACGCAGCGCGGAGCGCCATAGGGGCTGCGCGTGCCGTTGAGCCCGGTGGCGAACTGGTCGAGATTGGTCTTGCCGAGGCAAATCGCACCCGCATCGATCATCCGCTGCACGGTAAAGGCATTGGCTACCGGATCATAGGCGAAGGCCGGGCAGGCTGCCGTGGTCGGCAGCCCCACCACGTCGATATTGTCCTTCACCGCGAAGGGCACGCCGGCCAGCGGCAGCACTTCGCCCGCCGCGATCCGCGCGTCGACCGCGCGGGCGGCGGCCAGCACCGCCTCGGCGCCAAAACGGCTGATCCAGGCCTGCGGCTGGACCGCATCGTAAGCCGCCGCCCGCGCCAGCGCCTCCTCGGCCACCTCCAGTGCGGTCGCCGCGCCGGAACGGACATCATGGGCAATCGCGCGCGCGGTCTTCATGGCATCTCCACGGCTATCAGGGGCGCGCCGGGGCTGACCGGCTGGCGTTCGGACAGATAGAGCCTGCGCACCGTGCCGCTGACCGGGGCGATCACCGGGCTTTCCATCTTCATCGCCTCGATCACGGCGATGGTGTCCCCGGCGACGACCGTGTCACCCTCGGCCACGGACCATGACCACAGCACCCCGCCGAACGGGGCCTCGACCAGTTCGCAGCCCTCCGGCAGGTCGATCGCCACCGGGTCGGCCGAGGCTTCTGCGTCTTCGGTGAGCGCGGCGACCCGGCTGAACTCGCCGCGCGCTTCCCAGTCGGCCCGCTCGGCGGCAAAGGCGATCTCGCGGCGGCGCTGGAACGCGGCGATGTCTCCGGCATTGTTGGCCAGCAGCGCGCGGTAGTCAGCCAGGCGGAACTCCCCCTCCTCGATCGTGATCTCACGCCGGCCGAGCGGAAAGTCGCGCCGCCATTCGGTCAGCTCCTCGTGGCTTACCGGGAAGAAGCGGATCCGGTCGAAAAACCGCAGCAGCCACGGCTTGCCCTCGGTAAAGGAACCGGTCTGCATCCACGAATTCCACACCTGGATGGTGCGGCCGAACAGCTGGTAGCCGCCGGGCCCCTCCATCCCGTAGATGCACATATAGGCCCCGCCGATCCCGACCACGTTGGGCGGGGTCCAGGTCCGGGCCGGATTGTATTTCGTCGTGACCAGCCGGTGGCGCGGGTCGACCGGGGTGGCCACCGGCGCGCCGAGATAGACGTCGCCCAGGCCCATCACGAGGTATTCGGCATCGAACACGATGCGCCTGACCGCCTCGGCATCGGCAAGGCCGTTGGCGCGACGGATAAACTCGATATTGTCCGGGCACCACGGCGCATCGTCGCGCACCGAGGCCATGTACTTGGCCACCGTCTCATGGATCGCCGGATCATCCCACGAAAGCGGCAGCCACACGGTGCGGCTGGGGATGGCGAAATCGTCAAGCCCGCCCAGCCGCTCCTCCGCCCCGGCCAGCGCGGCCACCAGATCGCGTTGCGGGAGCAGGCGGCTGTCATGGTGGATCTGGACCGAGCGGATGCCCGGCGTCACGTCGATGATCCCGGGCAGTTGCAGCTGGTCCAACTCCAGCATCAGGGCATGGACGCGCAGGCGCAGCTCGAGGTCGAGCACGATCGGGCCGTATTCGACCAGCAAGTGCTGGTCGCCCTGCCGGCGATAGGTGACCTCGGGGCGATGCCCTTCGGCGGCGATCGCGTGAACGATCGGGCTGCCCAGCTCGGCGAGGAGGTCGATCGGCGCCGATGCTCTTCCCGCAATCACCGCATCCTGCTCGGCCAGCGCCGCCGCCGCCCCCGCCTCGCTCACCGGGAGGAACCGGACGCTGTCGCCCGGCGCCAGTTGCCCCAGCTTCCACAGGTCGGCGGCGATCGTCACGAAGGGGCAGACAAACCCGCCGAGCGAAGGCCCGTCCGGCCCGAGCAGGATCGGCATGTCGCCGGTAAAGTCGACCGCGCCCACGGCATAGGCATTGTCATGAATGTTCGACGGGTGCAGCCCCGCCTCGCCCCCGTCGGCCCGCGCCCAGTGCGGCTTGGGCCCGGTCAGGCGCACCCCGGTGCGGCTCGAATTGTAGTGCACCTTGTAGGGCGCGGTGCAGAGCGTCTCGATGTCGTCGTGAGTGAAGAAATCGGGCGCGCCGTGGGGGCCATAGAGCACCCGCAGCGTCCATTCCCGCGCGATGGCGGGCCGCGCCGCGCCGCCCAGTGCGGGCAGCGGCTTTTCGCGGGCAAGGTGCAGGGTATCGCCGGTCAGAACCCCGCGCGCGGCATGGCCGCCGAACTCGCCCAGTGTGAAGGCCGCTCGGCTGCCGAGGAAAGTCGGCGCGGCAATCGCCCCCTCGACCAGCAGGTAACCGCGCATCCCCGCGCCCGAAACCCGCCCGATCTGGAGCACCTGCCCGGCTGAGACCGCGAACGGCTCCCAGCAAGGCACCGCGACCCCGTCGAGCGTCGCGGCAAAGTCGGCGCCGGTCAGGCAGACCCGCACCGCCGTATCGAACTTCAGCGTGGGCCCGGCGGCGGTGAACTCCAGCCCCGCCGCGCCCTCGTGATTGCCGAGCAGGCGATTGCCGAGCCGAAACGACAGCGCGTCCATCGGCCCCGAAGGCGGCACGCCCACGTCCCAGAAGCCGATCCGCCCCGGCCAGTCCTGCACCGTGGTGGCGGGCCCGCCCGAGAGCACGCGGATCGTCTGCGGATACCATTCGATCCCGGACAGCGCCCGGGTCGAGACCTTGCCGCTGGTGAACACCTCCGAGGCGATCACGCTGCGCAGCCAGTCGAGGTTGGTTTCGATCCCCGAAAGCCGCGTCTCGTCGAGCGCGTCGTGCAAGGCCTCGATCGCCTCGGCCCGGCTCGGCGCAGTGACGATCAGCTTGGCCAGCATCGGATCGTAGAACGCCGAGACCACCGACCCCGCCGCCACCCAGCCATCGACGCGCGGGCCATCGGGAAAGTCCACCTCGATGAGCCGGCCGGAAGAGGGGCGGAAGTCCTGCCCCGGGTCCTCGGCATAGAGCCGCACCTGGATCGAGGCGCCCTGCGGCCTGGCTTCGAACCCATCCAGAAAGGCAAAGTCCCCTGCCGCCCCGCGCACCATCCACTCGACCAGGTCGACCCCGGTAACCTGCTCGGTCACCCCGTGCTCGACCTGCAGCCGGGTGTTGACCTCGAGGAAGTAGAAGTCGTCCCGCGCCGGATCGTAGAGAAACTCGACCGTCCCGGCGGAAAGGTAATGCGCTCCCGCGGTCAGCCGCACGGCAGCATCGATCATCGCCGCGCGCGTCCCCGGCGGGAGCAGCGGAGCCGGGGTCTCCTCGACCACCTTCTGGTTGCGCCGCTGCAGCGAACAGTCCCGCTCGCCCAGCGCCACGACCCGGCCCTGCCCGTCGCCGAAGACCTGCACCTCGATATGCCGCGCGGTCTCGACATAGCGTTCGAGGAAGACGCCGCCATTGCCGAAATTGCCCGCGCCCAGCCGCACCACCGAGGCGAAGGCATCGGCCAGTTCACTGGCCGAATGGCAGATCTTCATCCCGATCCCGCCGCCGCCCGCTGTGGCCTTGAGGATCACCGGATAGCCGATGCCCTCCGCCGCCTGCACCGCCTCTTGCTTGTCGGTCAGCAGCCCCGTCCCCGGCGCCAGCGCCACCCCGTGCGCCTCGGCCAGGTCGCGCGCGGTGTGCTTGAGACCGAACCCGGTGATGTTTTCCGGCGTCGGCCCGATGAACACGATCCCCGCCGCCGCGCAGGCCGCCGCGAACTCGGTGCTCTCGGAAAGGAAGCCGTAACCGGGATGGATCGCCTCCGCCCCGGTCGCCTTGGCCGCCGCGATGATCGCCGGAATATTCAGGTAGCTCTCAGCTGCCGGCGCCGGCCCGATCCGCACCGCCTCGTCGGCCGCCGCCACGTGCAGCGAACCCGCATCGGTATCGGAAAAGACCGCGACCGAAGAGACCCCCATCGCCTTCAGCGTGCGGACGATGCGGCAGGCGATCGCTCCGCGATTGGCGATGAGGACCTTCTGGAACATCAGGAAGCGGCGCTCACGATCATCCGCACCGGCGTCGGGTTGAAGCCGTTGCACGGGTTGTTCACTTGCGGGCAGTTGGACACGACCACCTCGACGTCCATCTCGGCCACGAGGTCCACCATCAGCCCTGGCGCCGAAATCCCGTCGACGATCCCCAGCGCCCCGTCGGCCTCGACCGGCACGTTCATGAAGAAGTTGATGTTGGAGACCATGTCGCGCTTGCCCCGCCCGACGCGGACATTGGCATCGAGGAAATTGTCGACGCAGGAATGCTGGCTCTTGGTGTGGTGGCCATAGCGCAGCGTGTTGCTCTCGCACGAACAGGCCCCGCCGATCGTGTCGTGATAGTCCACGTTGGTCGCCGTGATGGTCATCATCGCCCGCCCTTCGTTGGAGAGCAGCCTCGCCCCGGCCTTCAGGAAGATATTGCCCTGCGCGGCGATGGTATCCTGCGCCGAATAGCGCTCGGCATCGTCGCCTGCGGCATAGATCAGGAAGTCCACCGCCTGGTTGCCCTCCAGGTCGACGATGCGCAGCGTCTCGCCCCGGTTAACCCGGTGCAGCCACGGCGCGAGCGCCGGCACCACTTCGTCATGAACGATCGCGCCCGGCAGCCCGGAAAGATGCGGATCAGCCATCGCCCTTACCTCGCGTAGTAATCTTCGGTGTTGAGAAAGGCCCGCGTCGTCTCGGGCGTCGAAAGCCGCAACGCGTCGTCCGGCGCCGTCACCGCATCCTTCCACGCCGTCGCGCGCAGCGCCGTCACCGCCCATTCCGGGCGCGGGTCGAGCACGTGGGGGCAATTGGCCAGCACCGCGATCAATTCCATTTCCGCGCGCAGCACCACCTCGCGTCCGGGCGCGAAGGGGCCGATCTCGGGCAGGGTCGCCCCGTCCGCCGCGATCTTCACCCCCTTGAACAGGTTGATGCAGGGATGGACGTCCTTGCGGCCCAGTCCGAACTTGGCCGCGCCGAGCATGAAGCGGTCGCGCGCATTGGGATGGGGGCCGTAGTTCTTGCCCTCGCCATACTTCCGCGCATTGGCGGCCTCGTTCGAAGCCCCGCAGAAGGTGTCATGCGTCCCGGCCGTGTCGCTCAGGATCGACATCATCGCCCGCCCCATGTCCGAAAGCAGGATCTTCCCCGCGCCGAGATAGCCGTTCCACTGCACCTTGACCGTATCGGCCACGTTGAGCCGCTCGGTCGGCATTTCGGCATTGAACAGCAGCAGCGAGGCGCAGGCATCGCCGTGGAGGTCGACCAGCCGCAACCGCGTGCCGCGCGCGATCCGGCGCGCGGCGTAGCCGCCCGGCGCGATGGTTTCTTCCCACACCACCGGGCCGGGCGCGTCGCTCGCGGTGGCGGGCAGGGTGGGCATGGCCTCGACCCGCGTCCAGGCCATGGCGCGGGCATGGGCCTGCGCGCCATAGGGGTCTGCAGTCTCGCTCATCAGCGCGGCTCCTTGGACGAGAGGGGCGGCAGCAGGGCCGTGGTGGTGATCAATCGGCACTGCTGCGTGCCGCGAACTTTCCGCAGTGCATCACAAAGAGAATGCAATCGCTGCGCGGAGCCCTGGACCAGCAGGACCTCTAGCGACTGGTCATCCTCGAGGAAGACGTGCTGGCTCGAGATGATCTCGGCGATGAAGCCGAGCTGGACCTGGGCAAGGGCTTGGCGGACCCGCCCGGACTCGGCCCGGTAGATCAGGGTGATCGTGCCGGCGAGGACGGTTTCCGGGCTTTCCCGGGCCGAATGCTCGGCCAGCTCGCCGCGGATAAGCTCCGCGATCATCTGCGATCGGTTGGCCACGTCGCGTTCCGAAACCATCGTGTCGAGCTGCTCGAACAGCTCTGCCGGAAGGCTGATCGAGAGCCGGGCAAGGGTGGGGGGAGCGGTCGTTGCCATGATGCGATTCTGGTACAAGATATTACGATAATGGTAAAGTGTAATAAATATGCGGCAGTGCAACATCTCTTTCGATGCGCCGCATCAAAATTGGGCAGATCGTCCAGAACTGCCCAAAATTTAGGCATTGCTACGCCATATTGCGCATTTGTTACCGCAGATTTCTGCGAAACCCCTGATTGGCACGATGCTTGCTCCTCTGGCTGGGCCAATGAGGGCAAAAAGCAATTCCTGAGGGGGAATTCATGCGTAAGATCATCAAGACCGCTCTGGCTTCCACTGCATTCGCCGCCGCCTTCGCGGCCGCTCCGGCCTTCGCGGACGAAACCCCGGCGGTCACCGTCACCGGTTCGGCTGCCGTCGTGACCGAATACAGCCTGCGCGGCATCTCGCAGTCCAACCTCGACCCGGCGGTCCAGGCCGGCCTGACCCTGTCGACGGCTCCCGGCTTCTATGTCGGCACCTGGGCCTCGAGCCTGGCCGGCAACGGTACCTGGGGCGGCTCCAACATGGAGCTCGACCTGATCGCCGGCTACACCAAGGCCGTCGGCGCTG
The DNA here is from genome assembly GCF_014230315.1 of Novosphingobium flavum. Lineage (GTDB taxonomy): Bacteria > Pseudomonadota > Alphaproteobacteria > Sphingomonadales > Sphingomonadaceae > Novosphingobium > Novosphingobium flavum. The sequence goes on from NZ_JACLAW010000012.1 coordinate 129,638, forward strand.
CCACGCTCGACGGCGGCGTGGTCTACTACGTCTATCCCGGCACCACGCACCATGACTATGTCGAGGTCTACGGCTCGGTCTCGGGCAAGGTCGGCCCGGTCAATGCAAAGCTCGGCACCTACTGGGCCCCGCCGCAGAAGAACCTGACCGGCTTCGGTCCGTCGAAGGGCAACAACATCTGGGTCTACACCGACCTTGGCCTGCCGATCCCGAACACCCCGCTCACCCTCAAGGGCCACGTCGGCTACTCGAGCGGCGATTCGATCTACACCCTTGGCCAGGACGTGATCGACTACGGTATCGGCGCGGACATCACCTTCAGCAAGCTGACGCTGAACGTGTCCTATGTCGGCACCGACATGAACAAGACCTTCGCCGACGCGTATTATTCGAACCTCGGTCCGGCGTTCGGCTACGAGCCCGGTCACAAGCTGACCCGCGGCCGCGTGGTCGCCTCGCTGACCGCCGCGTTCTGATCGCTTCGGTCTGATCGGTTCCGGCAGGCCCCGCCGCGCAGCAGCGCTGGCGGGGCCTGCCTCCGAACCCAAGGATAAGAGCAACAACCCCAGCGAAAGGCCGCCCCTTCCTCATGCGGCTCGTCAACATCAAGCCGGCCCGGGGGCCGCGCTTCCTGATCGGCGCCGTGCCGATCATCATTCTCCTCGTGCTTTACGCGGTGCTTTCCGCCGCCCGCGCCGAGGCCAATGCCCACGACAAGGTCCTGCCGACCTTCCTCGCCATGGGTCAGGCCGCGCTGCGCCTGTTCACCGAAGTCGATCCGCGCACGGGTGACATCACCGCGCTGGCCGATACGTCCGCCAGCCTCTGGCGCCTCGCCATGGGCGTCGGCATCGCCACGCTCTCCACCCTCCTGATCGGCATAGCCCTCGGCGTCGTCCCGCTGGTCCGCGCCGCGCTCGGCCCGCTGGTCACGGTGATCGCGGTGATCCCGCCGATCGCGGTCCTGCCGATCCTGTTCATTGCGCTGGGCCTTGGCGAAGCCTCGAAGATCGCGCTGATCGCGGTCGGCATCGCGCCCTACATGATCCGCGATCTGGCCAGCCATGTCGCGGGTCTCCCGGCCGAACAGTTCGTCAAGGCGCAGACGCTCGGCGCCAGCACGTGGCAGCTCACCCTGCGCGTCGCTCTGCCGCAAGCCCTGCCGCGCCTGATCGACAGCCTGCGCTTCTCGATGGGCCCGGCCTGGGTCTTCCTGATTTCGGCCGAGGCGATCGCGTCGGACGTCGGCCTCGGCTACCGCATCTTCCTCGTCCGCCGCTATCTCTCGATGGACATCATCCTGCCCTATGTCGCATGGATCTCGTGCCTAGCGATCCTGACGGACTGGGCCCTGCTCACGATCAGCCGCAAGGCCTTCCCCTGGGCGCACGGAAAGGGCCATTGAGATGACCCCGATCCTCTCGTTCAAGGAAGTCTGGGTCGAATATGGCGACAAGGTCGTGCTCGAACGGGTCAGCCTCGATATTGCCGAGGGTGAATTCGTCTCGGTGATCGGCCCCTCGGGCGCGGGCAAGTCCACCTTCCTGCGCCTCGTCCTCGGCCAGGAAGGACCGAGCCGGGGCGAGGTCCTGCTCGACGGCACCCCGCTCACGCCCGAATGCTCGCCCGATCGCGGCGTGGTGTTCCAGCGCTATTCGGTATTCCCCCACCTCACGGCCATCAAGAACGTGATGTTCGGCATGGAATGCGCCGGCTCGCCGCTGTTCGCCAAACTGTTCGGCGCCGCGCGCAAGTCCGCGCGCGATGAGGCCGCCGCCATGCTCGAGGCGGTCGGCCTCGGCCACGCGATGGACGTCTATCCCGCGCAGATGTCGGGCGGCATGCAGCAGCGCCTCGCCATCGCCCAGGCCCTCGTCAAGCGCCCGCGCGTCCTCCTCCTCGACGAACCCTTCGGCGCGCTCGATCCCGGCATCCGGCTCGACATGCACGAACTGGTCACCGCCCTGTGGAAGAACCACGGCCTGACCATCGTCATGGTCACCCACGACATCCACGAGGCCTTCAAGCTCGGCACCCGCGTCCTCGCCTTCGACAAACGCCGCCACGACCCCCACGCCCCCAACCGCTACGGCGCCACGGCGGTCTACGACGTGAAGCTCGACCGCAAGACAAAGGAAGCGGGCCCGCCGCCGGAGCTGGTCGGGGCAGGCATAACCCCGTTCCCGTCATCCCGGGCTTGACCCGGGATCCCGCATTCTCTCACCACCGTCGTCGAAGGCAGCGGGGCCCCGGATCAAGTCCGCGGCGACGGCTATCGATGGCCCCATGAATGCGAGCATGTGGCCGGTATGTGCGGGAGCGGCGGGCCTTCTCGCCCCGACCACCAAACCCCGCTCAGCCTGAGCCTGTCGAAGGCCACGCGCCAAGGTCACCCCGATCCTTGTCATGCTGATCAAGTCGAACATGACGATCTGTCGATGAGCGCAACGTCAGCGCATCCCGAATGGCGGTTTTCAATGCAACAGTCTCGATAAAGAATACTGTCCTCCGCCGAACGCGGGCTCAAAAAAGGCCCCGGGGATTACCCCGGGGCCTTGGCTTTTTGCAGTCCTGACGCTCAAAGCGTCCCGTCAGCCGCCATCTTCATATAGGTCGGATCGAACCGCAGCTTCACGTTGGTCTTGTCGCCCAGCACCTTGCCGCCCGGCAGTTCGATCCCGATTGCATCGACCGAAGTCGCGTTCGGCCCGAACAGGCCCTTGGAGAACGAGAACTGCCGCACCAGGTCCTCGTGCTTGGCAATGTCGGCGCCGGTCACATAGGCCACGGCGTCGGCGGGCTTGTAGTAGAGGAAGGTGGTCTTCAGCTGCGCCTTGTAAGTTGCAACGTCCGTGCCCGAAAGCTTGGCCATCTCGGCGATCGCCGCCTCGCTCTCCGGCCCGCCCTTCTGCATCAGGGCCAGCGTCTCGAACCAGGCGCCGACCAGCGCCTTGCCCAGCGCCGGGTTGGCTTTCAGCGTCTCGGTCGAGACCGACATCAGGTCCTGGATCTCGTTCGGGATCTTCGAGCTGTCGAACACCTCGGTCCCGCTCTTCTTCACTTCCGCCAACTGAGGATTCCAGGTCACCACGGTCTTCACGCCCGCCGTCGCAAAGGCGCTGACGATGTCGGCGTCAGACGTGTTGACCGTCTTCACGTCGGCCAGCTTCATCCCGTTCAGCTCCAGCGCCCGCGCCAGCAGATAGTGCGAGACCGACAGCTCGACGAGGTTGATCGTCTGCCCCTTGAGATCGCCCACGGCCTTGCCGGCCTTCATCACGATCCCGTCGTTGCCGTTGGAATAGTCGCCCATGATGAGCGCCGTGGTGTCCTTGCCGCCGGCGGCGGGAATGGTCAGCGCGTCCATGTTGGTCACGGCCACGCCGTCCAGCTTGCCGGCGGTGTACTGGTTCACGCTCTCGACATAGTCGTTCACCTGGATCAGGTTGACCTTGATCCCGTACTTGTCGGCCCATTTCTTGAGGATGCCGCTTTTCTCGGCATAGGGCCAGGGCATCCACCCGGCATAGATCGACCAGCCGATGTTGAACTCGGTCTTGGGCTTTTCGGCGGCGGGGGCCGGGGCGGCCTCCTCCTTCTTGCCGCAGGCGGCGACGAGCAACATGCTCGCCAGGGCTGCTGCCTGGATGGTTTTCCTGATTGCCAGAGACGTCATGCGGTTCCCCCTAGGGTAGCCTGATCAGGCCGGGTGAGTGGCGGTGTGCGGATGGGTGTCGCGGCGCGCGGCCGGCCCGAACGAGAACAGCGGCCGGGCTCCTTGCGGCAAGGCGATCTCGCCGGCCGCCACGCGCTGCTTGAGATAGTGGAAGGTCTGCGCGGTCTGGGCGAAGAGGTGCTCGCCGGTGCGGATCGGCTCGGCCTCGGGCGCGCCCAGCGGCCGCAGTTCCACGTCATAGTCTAGCGCGAAGAACAGCGGGAACGAGTAACGCTCCTCCGCCACCTTGCGCACCCGGTGCGAAGTGGCGACGAAGCGCCCGCCCGACCAGTATTCCAGCATGTCGCCGATGTTGACCACCAGCGCACCGGGCACCGGCGGGGCATCGATCCACGCGCCGGCCTGGTTCATCACCTCCAGCCCCGGCCCGCTGGCCAGCAGCAGGGTGAAGCACTCGTAATCGGTATGGGCGCCGATCCCCGGCGCGTCGGCGGCGGCGCTGTCGTGCGGATAGTGCAGCAGGCGCAGCTGGCTCGGCGGGCGAGTGACGAGGTGGTCGAAGGCATCGGCCCGCTGGCCCAGCGCCAGGGCAAAACCGCGCAGCAGCCGCTGCCCCACGGCGAAGACCGCGCCGTAGTAGGCCATCACCTCCTCGCGGAAGCCGGGCAGGTCGGGCCATTGGTTCGGCCCCAGCATCGGGGAGCCTGCGGGAACAGCCTCGGCGGCAAGGTCGAGCGCAAGGTCGAAGGCCTCCTTGCGGTCGCGCTTGCGCCCCTCGGGTCCGGCCGGGCCGAAGCTTTCCTCGCCCTCGGGCACATAGCCCCGGTGGTTGGCGGAGCGGCCGATATAGCTTTGCATCTTGGCCGCCGTGCCCTGCGCGAAGAACCGCTGGGCGCCATGACGCAGCCCGGCGATCACCGCCGGGGCGATGCCATGGCCGGTGATGTGGAGAAAGCCGACCTCGCTCGCCGCCCGGCGCAGCGCCGCCACGGTCATCGCCTCGGCCCCGGCATCGCCGCTGCCCAGCGCGGAAATGTCCACCACCGGAACCGCCGTGAACGGTCCGTTCCGGGCCCCCGCCACGGCCGCCACCGGCCGCGCCGCGCTGTGCAGCGCCGGCTCCTCGGCGGGCAGCAGGCTGCCGTGCAGCTCGACCAGCTTCAGCTCGCGCAGGAACGGCTCGCCCTTCGGGTCGAGGTCGCACACCTGCAACCGCGCCCCCGCCAGCGCCGCGCCGGCCTCCAGCAGCATGGCGCCTTCACGCCACGGCAGGGTCGAGCGTTCGATCCGCCAACCCTCGGCAGTCACCGTGCCCAGGGAAATCTCGCAGTCGACCAGCGCCCGCGCCTCGTCGGCCGCCGCCGCCGCCACCCGCTCGCGCAGCGCGCCCGAAACCCGCAGCGCGCGGCCCCGCGCATAACCGAAGCGGTTGCCGTGGCGCACCAGCACCGCCTCGCGCCCGTCGGCCAGGGTGAACAGGGCCGAACCTGTGATCGCCCCCGTCGCCGCCGGCTCGCGCTGCCAGTGTTCGATATAGTCGGCCTCGATCCCGCGCTCGACCAGCAGGTCGCCGCGCGCCTCCAGCCTGCCGCGATCGCGCCGCCCGGTCGGCTGGAAGTCGATGTCCCGGCGCCACTCGGCCTCGTCGCCAAACCGGCGCAGCTGTCCGGCAAACCCTTCCTGCATGGCCAGCAGCGCGGCATCTTCGCGGCTCAGCTCGGCAAGGCACCGTGCGCGGATGCGCCGGGTCAGGGCGGGCGGCTGGCGCAGGTCGACGAACAGCACCGGCCCCTGCAACCAGTCCACCCGGGTCAGCGTGTCGACGGGCTGCCCGGGAACCGAAAACTGCAGCCTGCGCCACAATCCCTGAACAGTCACCGCATCTGGGGTCATCGCCGGCTCGATCCCGTTTTTGTGCAGGCCAATGCTGCATTGCAAAAGGAAGCTAGCCGAGTCTGCTCATAGTACTAGAGGCGAAATGCTGATGAAGCTCATATCCATGATCTATGAGTGAAGCGACTGATCCCGAAATTCCTGCCGTCCCAGCGCCTCACAACCCCGATCTGAAACCCTCGTCATTGCGAGGGGCGCAGCCCCGCGGCAATCCAGGGCGGCCTCGCGCAACGGCTCTGGATTGCCACGCGACCTGCGGTCGCTCGCAATGACGATGGGTGTTGCTCTAAACCCGCTTCGCCCTGAGCCGCCGCCGCATCTCGTCAAGAAACAGTTGGGTCGCCGTATCGCGCGAAGGGTCGGCGCGGGAGATCAGGTAGATCTCGTAGGCCGGCTGGAGGTGCGCCGGCAGCAGCGGCCAGAGCTTGCCCGCGCGCACGGTTCCTTCGGCCGCGCCCACCGGCAGGAACCCGATGCCCACGCCCAGGCTGACCAGCCGCAGCGCCTCGTGCACGTCCTCGGCCTGCCCGGCCTGCTCGGCGCCCAGCCCATGGCGTCCGCGCAGCCGGGTCACGGCCTCGGGCTCGTCGGCCCCGGTCAGGACGAAGCCTTCGCGGCGCAGGTCCTCCAGCCGCGCGATCTTGCGGCCATAGAGTGGGTGACCGCGCGCGCAGAACAATTGCTGGGTCTCGACGAACAGCGGCTCATAGACCAGCTCCGGCCCGGCCGAGCCTTCGTAGCCGATCCCCACTTCCACCTCGCCGCCGCCCAGCGCCTCCAGCACCCCGCGCCATGCCGAAACGCGCAGCTCCATCGCGATGCCGGGGTGGCGGGCGTGAAACGAGGCGATGGCGGCATCGAACTCGGGGCAGACGATCGAGCTGATCAGCTGGATGCGCACCATGCCGCCAACCCGCTTGGTCGCCTGCGCCACCTGGTGCTGGGCCATGCGCACGTGCTCGAACATCTCCTCGCACAGCGCGTGCAATGCGCGGCCCGCCGGGGTGATCCGCACCCCGCTGGTCGAACGGTCGAACAGCCGCGCGCCGAGCTGGTCCTCCAGTCGCTTGAGCGCGGCGCTGACCGAAGGCTGCTGCTTGTTGAGCGTGCGGGCGGCTGCACCGATCCCGCCCGAACGGACGATCTCGAGGAAGACCTTGAGCAGGTTCCAGTCGACATTGCGGGCAAAGTCGCGGTCGATCCGGGCCGTCTGTTCACTCATGGGGGCCATGTTAGGTGCGCCCTCGGCATCCGCCAAGGGCTTGCGGCACCGGCCCGCCGCCCCTTTCGCTTTCCTACATGCGCCGATCCTGCGACACTCGCCACGTTCTTTGACAAGTGAAGCCGCCGCGCCGTGTAGGACAAGTGTCACCCATGCACTCTGGCGCAAGGCATTGAAATAGAAGCAGCCCGCGCCGAAGCAGGGTTACACTCGTGTCACCCGGCGGGCATTCTCGCACCGCGTTTCGGCGCCGGGCCGCTCCCCCGGGCCAACCGCCTCGGGCATGATCTGGGTGGCCTCGCCGGGGGAGCGGGCCGGTGCAGCAAGCCCCCTGCGGATGCAGGGGGCGCACCAAACCTAAGCGTGTCCCGTCTGGCTCGCCAGCAGGGCCGGGTCGATCCCTTCGGCCTGCCAGGTCCGGGCCCAGCGCTTCTCCACCGGGGTGTTGAACAGGATTTCCGGGTGCGCCGTGGCGGCGTGCCAGCCGTGGTGGTGCATTTCCTCCTCCAGTTGGCCCTGGCCCCATCCGGCATAGCCGAGGGCAAAGAGCCAGCGCGAGGGGCCGCGGCCCTCGGCGATCGCGCGCAGGACGTCCTGCGCGAAGGAGAGCGAGCACAGCGGGTTTACCTCGATCGTGCCGATCCCGCCCCAGTCCGGGGTGTGGAGCACGAAGCCGCGTTGCGGCTCGACCGGGCCGCCGACGTGGACCGGGGCATCGTCGATGTCGCCAGGGTCGATCCCGGCATCTTCCAGCACGGCGCGGAAGCTGATCCCGTCGTGCAGGCGCCCCACGGCAATGCCCAGCGCGCCGTCCTCGTCATGGATGCACATGGCGATCGCGGCACGGGCGAAGCGCGGATCGAACATCCCCGGCAGAGCCAGCAGGATTCGTCCGGCAAGGTAGCGGGGGTCGGTCATGGCCATGCAAACTACGCTATTGCAGCCGCGAATAAAACGCTGTTGCAGCCGTCTTGTGCCCGCAATCGGCCCGGATGTGGACATTCGTCGTCCCGTCTCCGCGCATTCGTTTTCGCGTTGCACAAAATGCACGGAACGCGCAGCCTTGCCTTGCAAACCAAGCAGGGGAGCCTCGCCAAGGTGATCACGACCGCGCCGATTCTGACCGTGCCGACCACGCCCTTCACCGACCAGAAGCCCGGCACTTCGGGCCTGCGCAAGAAGGTGCGGGTGTTCCAGCAGGCCGGCTATGCGGAAAGCTTCATCCAGTCGGTCTTCGACGCGGTGCCCGGGCATGAAGGCGCTACCCTGGTGATCGGCGGAGACGGGCGCTACCTCAACCGCGAGGTGATCCAGGTCGCCATCCGCATGGCCGCGGCCAACGGCTTCGCCAAGGTGCTGGTCGGGCAGGGCGGGATCCTCTCCACCCCGGCGGCCAGCCACGCGATCCGCAAATACGGCGCGATCGGCGGGCTGGTCCTTTCGGCCAGCCACAACCCGGGCGGGCCGAACGAGGATTTCGGGATCAAGTACAACGTCTCGAACGGCGGCCCCGCGCCCGAACCCGTGACCGAGGCGATTCACGCCCGAACGCTGGAGATCGCCCAGTACCGCACCATCGATGCGCCGGACATCGACCTCGACCGGCTCGGCAGCACGCAGGTCGGGGCCATGGCGGTCGAGGTGATCGACCCCGTGGCCGACTACGCCGAGCTGATGGAGAGCCTGTTCGATTTCCCCGCGATCCGCGCCCTGCTCGCCTCGGGCTTCACCCTGAGCTTCGATGCGATGAGCGCCGTGACCGGGCCTTACGCCCACGAGATTTTCGAGACCCGCCTCGGCGCGCCCGTCGGCACGGTGGTCAATGGCACCCCGCTCCCCGATTTCGGCCACCACCACCCGGACCCCAACCTCGTCCACGCCAGGGACCTCTACGAGCGTATGATGGGGCCCGGTGCCCCCGATTTCGGCGCCGCCTCGGACGGAGACGGAGACCGCAACCTGATCATCGGTCGGGGCCAATATGTCACCCCGTCGGATTCGCTCGCGGTCCTTGCCGCCAACGCCCACCTCGCCCCGGCCTATGCCGGCGGCCTGAAGGGCATCGCTCGCTCGATGCCCACCAGCGGCGCGGCCGACCGGGTGGCCGCCGCGCTCGGCATCCCGCTGTACGAGACGCCGACCGGCTGGAAATTCTTCGGTAACCTGCTCGATGCCGGAATGGCCACGATCTGCGGCGAGGAAAGCGCTGGCACCGGCTCCGACCACGTGCGCGAGAAGGACGGCATCTGGGCGGTCCTGCTCTGGCTCAACGTGCTGGCCGCGCGCCGCCTGTCCGTGGCCGCGGTCATGGCCGATCATTGGGCACAATACGGCCGCAACTACTACGCCCGCCACGACTACGAGGGCATCGCCACCCCCGCTGGCGATGCCCTGATGGCCCACCTGCGCGAAAGCCTGTCCGCCTTGCCCGGCACCCAAACGGCGGCCGGCACGGTCGAGGCGGCGGACGACTTTGCCTATACCGACCCGACCGATGGCTCGGTCAGCGCGCGGCAGGGCATCCGGGTGCTGTTCGCGGGCGGCTCGCGCGTGGTGTTCCGCCTGTCCGGCACCGGCACCGAGGGGGCGACGCTCCGGGTCTATATCGAGGCCTGTGAGCCCGCCGGCGGAAACCTGACCCAGCCGGCCGCAGAGGCGTTGGCGCCGCTGGTGGCCGCAGCCGAGCAACTCGCCCGGATCGCGCATTTCACCGGGATGGACGCGCCCACCGTGATCACCTGAAACGTGATCACCTGAATCAAGAAAGGGCCGGCGCGAGGGCCGACCCTTTCACGGGGACTGCAGGTCAGGAGACCCGGCATTACCGGGCCCGAGGACCCGAGTTCAGTTGAGGCGCCAGGTGATCGGCAGGGTCACGCTGGTCGCGCCGCCCGGAGGGGCAGGCAGGGCGCCAACCTTGGTCGGCAGCGACAGGGCTTCCTTGTCGAGCGTGGCCGAGCCCGAGGCGGCGACCAGTTCGGCCCGCTCGATCGCACCGCCGGCATTGACGTAGATCTTGACCTTGGCCGTGCCCTCCTCGCCGCGCATCTGGGCCGTGCGCGGATAGGTCTGCTTGCTGGCCACGATCCTTGCGACCTGCTGGGTCCAGCCGGCGGCCTGGGCCAGAGCCGGCGAAGTTCCCAGCAAGGAAGCCGCGATGGAAAGGAGAACGATACTGGTCTTGGTCTTGAACATCCGAATTGCCCCTCTTTTCTATATGGTGTGATTACTGATATTTTCGGCTGACTAAATTGTGGTTCAGGATCACGGTTCGTGAACGGTGATCGCATGATCCGCGTTTATACGGATCAGAACTCGCTCCAGTCCGTATCTTCGTATTGAACCGCGGCATTGCCGTGGAACGCGGGCGCGGCGGCGGCGCGCGCCGGAGCTGCCGGCAACCTTGTTGCCGCGCTGACGGGACTGCGCGCGGGGATCTTCATCGCCGCCTTGGCCTCGAGCCGGAACCGGCCGAGCCGCTCGACCAGCTGGATGGTCTGTTCCGACAGGTTGCGGGTTCCGGCCGTGCTCTCCTCGACCATGGCCGCGTTCTGCTGGGTGAACTCGTCCATCGCCGAGACCATGCCGCTGATTTCGCCAATCCCGCTGGCCTGCTTGCCCGCGGCCTCGGCGATCTCGTCGACCAGTCCGGCCACGGCGGCGACCTCGTTGGCGATCTGGCGCAGGGCCTCGCCGCTCGATTCGACCAGGCTGACCCCGCTTGCCACCTGCGAGGTGGAGGTGCCGATCAGTTCGCGGATGTCGCGCGCCGCATCGGCCGAACGCTGGGCCAGCGCGCGGACCTCGTTGGCGACGACGGCGAAGCCCTTGCCCGCCTCGCCGGCGCGCGCCGCCTCGACCCCGGCGTTGAGCGCCAGCAGGTTGGTCTGGAAGGCGATCCCGTCGATCAGGTTAACGATCTCGGCCATCTGGCGAGAGGAGCCCTCGATATTGCGCATGGCGACGGCCGCCTGGCGCGAGACTTCCTCGATCCGGTTGGCCGTCTCCCGCGCCACGGTGAGGCGGCCCGAGGTCTGGCGGGCATTGTCGGCGGTGATCTTCACCACGCCGCTGAATTCGCCGAGCGTGCGGCTGGTCTCGGCCAGCGAGGCGGCCTGGTGCTCGGTCCGGCGCGACAGGTCGGTCGAGGCGGCGGCGATCTCGTCGGTGCCGACGCGGATCGATTCGCAGCCGCCCACGATCGTGCCGAGTACGTCGGCAAGGCTGGCCACGGCGAGGTTGAAATCGGCATGGAGCTTGCCCAGCGCGCCGCTGCCGTCGGGTACGCGGTGCAGCAGGTTGCCCTCGGCCAGGGCCGAAAGGCCACCGCCGATCGCGTCGATCGTGACCTGGACGTCGCGCGCCCGTTCCTGCTCGGCCAGGGCGCGGCGGTGGTCGGACGCGAACAGGGCCTTGAACCCGTCGATCGCGCGGGCGAGGTTGCCCACTTCGTCGGTGCGCTCCATGCCCGGGATCGCCACCTCGAGGTCGCCGCCCACCAGCCGGCTGACCGCATCGCTCATCTGGCGCATCGGACGGGCGACGGTCTTGATCAGCAGGAACAGCAGGGCCACGGCCAGGATCAGGGCGGCGCAGACCGCGGCGATGGTCACCGTCCGGGCCGAGGCGAAGATGCGATCACCCTGCGCGGCGACCGCGCCGGCGCCCTTTTCGTTGAGATCGATCAGGGTCAGGACATTGTCCTCGACCGCATAGAACGCGTCGAGCGATTCGCCCTCGAACGTGGCCATGGCCGCGCCCCGGTCCGGCTCGGCGAGGATGGTCTGCGAATGGCCGGCATAGGCCTCCCAGCTCTGGCGGAAGGCATCGAACGCCTTCTTCTGGGCCGGATCGGACAGCGTCTTGGCATAGTCGGTGATCGAATCCTCGATCACCTTGTGGGCATTGCGCACCAGCTTGGCCGAGCGCTCCTGCACCGCGGGGGTCGCGGCCCGCAGGTAATCTTCTTCCTTCATGCGGTACTGGGAAAGGTAGGTGTGTATGTCTCCCAGCGACTGCGACGCCGGAAGCCAGCGCGTGCGCAGTTCGGCTGACAGGCCGTTGACCTGGCCGATCTTGACCAGGGCAAAGCCGCCCAGTCCGGCCATGGCTACCAGCAACAGGCCAAAGGCCAGGAACAACCGCGTGGAAATAGTGCCCCGAAACATGAACGCTCCCCTGCTCGGAAATCTTGCTGGGGAGGAGGGCTAGAGGGACGCCGGTCACGATTGGGTGAGGGCGCGGCTGCGGTGAGTCACGGAAAAAGGGTTGCCGCGCCGTTCAGGTTTGGCAGCGGGGCCCGGCGTAGGCGCGGACAAGGCCCGAGAACGCATTCGGGCGCTGCTTTCGCCGCGCCGCCGTTTTCGCCCGAGAGGGTGACACGAGTGTAACCCTGTTCGGCCGCTTGTCCGGCGGATTATCGCGGGGCATCAGGTGTTTGCCGGATCGGTGCATGGGTGACACTTCTCCAACCGGGCGCGATTTTCCAACAGTTCAAAGAGCGCGGATGAAGGCGCGCGGCGGGAGAATGACAGGCGCGGTCGATGTAGGAAAGCAGCGCCATTCTCGGTGTGGCACAAATGCTGCGATCGGGGTCGAGGGCGGTTGTCCTCGCTATTCCTGCTGATAGCGGTCATTCCGGACACGCCAACATTGCGGACATTGCAGCCTCGCCATACTGTGGCGGAATGAACGGTGAGGGGTACAAGCCTAGCACCACGCGCGGCGGGCTATGTGGCTGCTTGATTGCAGCTTTCATTGGCGTGCCCCTTATGAGCTTTGCCATTCTCGTGAGTTCCCTAGGCGACTGTGCGCCGGACATTCCATGCAAACACGGTATCATTTGGTCGTTGATGCTGCCGTCCATCGCCATCGCTGGCGCAGTTGGTTTTGCAACGCGATTGGCGGTCAATCGATTCTTTGATCGCCATCGGGGTGACAGCTAGCCCGACTTTCCTGACATTTGCGCGCTGCCGTTGCGTCCTCGATAGCCGTCGCCCCGGACTTGATCCGGGGCCCCGCTGCCTTCAGCGACGGTGGTGAGAAAAAAGCGGGATCCCGGATCAAGTCCGGGATGACGAGAATGGCAGCAAGCCGACACTCCCGCCATGCGCCCCCATGGTCCGCCCCCTGACGGCAGACAGTCCTTCGCGCCGGAAGGCAATCGAGCCGACTAGCGGAAGGCTCGCGCGAACTGGTCGGCCAGCGGCTTGAACAGATAGGACAGCAGGCTGCGCGAGCCGGTGCGGATGAAGCTTTCGGCGGGCATCCCGGCGCGGAGCCTAAGCGGGCCGAGGGGGGCGAGGTCTTGCGGGGCGAGGCTGATTTCGGCGGTGTAGTACACCGCGCCGCGCTGGGGATCGACCGTCCGGTCGGCCGCAATCCGGGTGAGGCGGCCCTTGATCTCGGGCGTGGTGCCGGCGCGGAAGGCGGAAAAGCGGACCGTGACGTCCTGCCCGGCCGTAACCTCGTCGATATCGGCGGGGCTGATCCGGGCGGCGATGACGAGGGGGTCGCGGTCCGGCACGATTTCCAAGATTGTCTCGCCCGCCGGGACGACGCCGCCGAGCGTGGTGAAGGCCAGCTTGTCCACCACGCCGCCATAGGGCGCGCGGATCAGGTTGCGCTCATTGGCATCCTGCGCCGTGATGTTGGCCTGCCGCTGGTCGAGCAATTTCTGTTCGACCAGCGCGAGATCGGTGCCGGCCTGGCGGCGGGCATCCTGATCCAGCACGAACATCTGCTCGCGCAGTTCGGCCGCGCGCGAGACCTGGCTCGCGGCCTGGGCCTCGGCCGCGGCGGCGTTGCCGTTCAGGCCTACTGCGGCGCGGGCCAGCTCGTTGCGGCGCTGGAGCGTGGTGAAGCGCTTTTCCCAGAGCTTGTCGTTGGCGGCGCGTTCCTCGGCGATCAGGGCGGCCTGCTGGCGATAGACCCCGCCCTGGACCCGATAGGAGCCGGCCGCCTTGCCGGCTTGCTCGATCTGGGCGGCGAGCGCGGCCCGCTGACCGGCAAGGGCGGCGCGGCCGAGCGTGAAGAGGCGGCGCTCGCCCGCCATGATTGCGGCCACCTGCGGCTGGGCGGCGCGGGCGGCGAGTTCGGCCGGAAAGGTGATCGTGCCGAGGCCGTCCCGCTCCGCGCGCAGGCGGGCTTGCCGGGCGAGCAGCTGGTCGATCGATTCCGCGGTCATCGCCGCGCCGGCCGCCGAGACATTGCTGTCGAGCCGCATCAGCACTTGCCCGGCGCTGACCCGTGTGCCGTTGCTCACCGGGATCGCCGCGATCACCCCGCCGCGCGGGTGCGCGATCTTCTTGACCTGACCCGCGACCGCCACCTCGCCCGGGGCGATGACCGCGCCGGACACCGGGATCACGGCGAGCGGGGCGATCAGGCCGGCGAAGGTGAGGCCGAGCATCCAGCGGGCGCGGCGCAGGCTGCGGGCAAAGGCGGCGGCCGGATCGGCGGGCGCGGCGGTTGCCGGGCTGGAGGCGGCGCCAAGGGCGATGCCGGTCATGTCAGGCTCCCTTCAGCCCGGCGACGCGGGGCATGGGCGGTACGGCGGTGACCGGAGGGCTTTGCGCGGCGCGGGGCATGATCTCGTCCTTCGGGCCGAGCGCGCGGACCGTGCCGGCATCAAGCCACAGGAGCTTGTCGATCCCGGCCAGCGCGCCCGGGCGATGGGCGACGATGATCACGATCGCGCCACGCGCCCGCGCCCCGGCCACGGCGCGGTTCAGGGCAAGGTCGCCCTGCGCGTCGAGGTTGGAATTGGGCTCGTCCAGCACGAGCAGGAAGGGATCGCGAAACAGCGCGCGGGCGAGCGCAATGCGCTGGCGCTGCCCGGCGGAAAGGTTGCGCCCGGCCGGACCGATCACGGTGTCGTAGCCGGCGGGCATGCGCACGACGAGATCGTGGACCCCGGCGGCGCGCGCGGCGGCAATCACCTCGTGGCCCTGAGCATCCTCGGCGAAGCGGGCAATGTTCTGGGCGATCGTGCCCTCCAGCAGCTCGATGTCCTGCGGCAGGTAGCCGATGAAGGCGCCGGCCGCGTCCACCTCCCACTGGTCGAGCGCAGCCCCGTCGAGGCGCACCGCGCCGCCGGCCGGCGGGACGAGCCCGACCAGCGCGCGGGCGAGCGAGCTTTTGCCCGACCCGCTGGTGCCGACCACGCCCAGAGCCTCCCCGGCGGCGAGGCGAAAGCTCACCTCGCGCAGCAGCACGGGCTGTCCGCCCGGCGCGGTGGCCGCCAGCCTTTCCACCGCCAGTTCCCGCTCTGGCCGGGGCAGGGGTGTGCGCGCTGCGGGGGGCGGGCTTTCGGCGAGGCGCTGGGCCAGCCGGCTCCACGCCTGCCGCGCGGCGATGAGGCCGCGCCAGTTGGCGATGGCATGGTCGATCGGGGCCAGCGCGCGCGACGACAGGATCGAGCTGGCGACGATGACCCCGCCGGTCGCCTCGCCGCCGATCACCAGCGCCGCGCCGGCGGCGAGGATCAGCGATTGCAGCAGCAGGCGGAAGGTGCGCGAGAAGGTCCGTAGGGCGGCCAGCCGCTCGGCGGCGGCGCGCTCGCTCACCCCCTCCATCGCGGCGAGACCCTCCCAGCGGCGGAGCGTGCTGCCGGTCATGCCGAGGGCGCGGATCACTTCGGCATTGCGGCGGCCGGCTTCGACGAAGGCGATCCGCGCGGCCGCATGGCGGCCTGCGGCCCCGACCTGCCGGGCGGTCAACCGGTCACCCGCCAGGGTGAGGGCGACGAGGATCGCGGCCCCGACGAGGCAGACCAGCCCGAGCACCCAGTGGAACGCGAAAAGCACGCCGAGGAACAGCACCATCCACGGCAGATCAAGCAGGGCCATCGGCCCGGGCCCGGCGAGGAACTGGCGCAGGGCATCGAGATCGCGCAGCGGCTGGCTGGCATCCCCCGCGCCGGCCAGCTGCGCATCGAGCGTCAGGGACAGGGCCCGCGCCGACAGGCGGCGATCAGCCACATCGCCCGCCGTGGCGCAGAGGCGCTGGCGCAGATGCTCCAGCCCCGCCTGGAATGCGTAGGCTGCGAGGAGCAGGGCAACGAGGCCGATCAGGCTGGGGACCGAGTGGCTCGGCAGAACCTCGTCATAGACCATCAGCATGAAGATCGAGCCGGAAAGCAGGAGCGCGTTGAGCACCGCGCTCATCCCCACGACGAGGCCGATGACCTGGGGGCCGCCGGGCAGGGCCGCGGCCAGTTCGCCGGAGCGGGCGACGCCCTGCGGGGAAGGTTTCATTTTCGACGCACCCTGAGGCAGCGGGCGCGGGCCATGCGGCGCGTGCCGGATCAAACACGCGGCGAAGCTAACATGGGTGCAGGGCGGCGGCCGGGCAGTTCAAGCCGATATGGACCTATCTGGCCTGCCCCGAACAGGGCGAAGGGCCCGGAGCGCTGGCTCCGGGCCCTTCGGGGTTCCTGCCTTCGGGCGAGGACTATTGCCAGTCGAACGCCAGCGGGGCTTCGCGGAAGGCGAAGCGATCGAGGTGGCGGGCGAGCGCGCCCTTGAGCCCTTCGAGCTGGGCATCGGACGTGGCGTCGATCCGCACGGTCAGCGCTTCGGCGCCGGCGTCGAGCGTGGCGAGGGCATCACCGGGATGGTTGGCGCCGCGCCCGTCGCGCGGGAAGACCACCGTGCCATGCTCGGGGGTGAACTCCACCGCGAGGTTGTGGGCCCAGTGCTTGCACAGCTGCTGGAGATAGCGGCTGGCATGGGCGGTCGGCACGTGGGCCGTGGTGGTCAGGGTGGTCATCGTCACAGCCTTTCGCTCTAGAGCCGCTCGATCTTCTGGGCGGCCTCGTCGATCAGGGCGGCGATGGCGAAGATGGTCTCGCTGTCGGTCCCGTCGCGGCCGAGCCGGTCGCCCAGTGCGGTCTTGAGGTTGGTCATGGCCCGGCGCACCGGGGCCGCGTCGGTCCGCGCGGCGGCCGAGGCGAGGGCGCTCAGCCGGGCGAAGGCGGCATCGGCAAGGGCCTTGCCGGTGACCAGCTCGGCCTGCCCGGCCTCGCTCAGGCTGGACTGCCGGCGCTTGCCGTCGTCCGCCGGGGCGGTCTCGATCAGGCCCATTTCCTCCAGCATGGCGAGGAGCGGGTAAAGCACACCGGGGCTGGGCACATAGCCGCCGCCGCTCCGCTCCTCGAAGGCGCGCATCAGCTGGTAGCCGTGCTGCGGCCCTTCGGCGAGGAGGGAGAGCACCATCAGGCGCAGTTCCTCACGGCCGAACAGCCGTCCGCGGCGCATGCCGCCGCCGCCCGCGCCGCCGCCGGGGCCACCGCGCCGGCCGTGCCGTCCGCGTCCGCCGGCAAGATCGTCGGCCGGGTCACGGCCGAAGCCGCGTCCCGGGCCGCCCCGTCCGCCGCCG
>NZ_JACLAW010000013.1 GCF_014230315.1 Novosphingobium flavum
CGACCGGGGCGGCCGACCGGTCCGGCGCGCGCGATGCGGGGGCCGGGACCGGGGCGGGCGGCGCGGGGACCGGGCCGGGCAGCGGCGGCGCGGGGAGCGGTTCGGGCTCGGGCGGCGGCGCCAAGGCCGTGAAGATCGCAGGGGAGATCAATTCGGCGCGGGACTATCCGGCGGCCAGCCGCGACCTCAGGATCGGCGGCAACGTGATCGTGGCCCTGACCGTGGGCACCGACGGGCGGGTGTCGGCCTGCCGGGTGGTGCGCGCCAGCCGCGACAGCGAGGCCGACGCGATCACCTGCCGGCTCGCAACCGAGCGCTTCCGCTTTCGCCCGGCGAGCGACGGCGCGGGCAATCCGGTGGTTTCGGTCTATGGCTGGCAGCAGCGCTGGTTCTATCCGGGCCAGCCGTGATCACGCCATCCCGCAGGCGCGAAGGTTAACGCGGCGAATCGCGCGATCGGGCTAAATCTCTGCTTTGCGGCGGAAATGCGACCTTGCGACGAATGGTTAAGGGGCGCGGCTCGTCGCATTGCGGCGAAACCATTGCCGAAAAACGGCGTTGGAGTGGGCATGCACCATGCAGCCATATCCAGGACGCCTGCCGATGGACCCCGTTGAGTTCCGACCATTCCTGCTTCGAGATCGCGAAGCTTCCCACCAGATCGTTTCCTTCTTCCCGCAGGGCCGCGAGGGCGCGGGCCGCGCCGCCGTGACCGCGCCGCGCCGGGTGGCGCTGATCGGCACCTTCCCGCCGCGCAAGTGCGGGATCGCCACTTTCACCAGCGACGTGGCCGAGCAATTCGCCCGCTTCAATCCGGGCATTGCGCTCGACGTCTATGCGCTCGACAATCCGCAGGCCGCGCCGGCAGACTATGTCGGCGGGGGCGGGGCCGGGGTGACCGGACTGATCGAGCAGGACAGCGCCGAATCCTATGCCGTGACCGCACGGCGGATCAACGAGAGCGCGGTCGACGCGGTCTGGCTCCAGCACGAATATGGCATCTTCGGCGGGCCGGACGGCGAGATGGTCTGCGATTTCGTCGACCGGCTGGCCGCGCCGCTGGTCCTCACCTTCCACACCGTGCTGTCCGGCCCGTCGCTCCGGCAGGAGGCGATCATGCGCCACCTCGTTACCCGTGCCTCGCGCATCATGGTGATGAGCGGGCAGGGGCGTGACCTGCTCGTATCGCGCTACCGCGCGCGGGCCGAACTGATCGAGGTGATCCCGCATGGCGCCCCGGACCGTCCGTTCGGGCGGAGCGAAACCTTCAAGGAGACCATGGGGCTGCCCGGCCGCAAGGTGCTGATGACTTTCGGCCTGCTCGGCCCCGGCAAGGGGCTGGAGCGTGTTATCGAGGCCCTGCCCGAAATCGTCGCTCGCCATCCCGAGGTGGTTTACCGGATCGTTGGCGCGACCCATCCCAACCTCATTGCCAGCGAGGGCGAATCCTACCGCGAAGGGCTGATGAGGCTGGCGAAGGAACTCGGCGTCGAGAACCACGTGCTGTGGGACAACCGCTTTCTCGATACCCCCGAACTGCTCGACCAGCTCGAGGCCTGCGATATCTACCTGACGCCCTATCCGGGGCTGCAGCAGGCCACTTCGGGCACGCTGTCCTATGCCGTGGCGCTGGGCAAGGCCGTGGTCTCCACCCCCTATGTCCATGCCCGCGAGCTGCTGGCCGGGGATGTTGGCGTGCTGATCGAGCCGGGCTCTTCGGCCGCGATCGCCGATGCCGTGGGCCGCCTGCTTGACGATCCCGCGCGGCTGGGCGCGATCCAGCGCCGCGCCTATGCCCGGGGGCGCGGCACGATCTGGCCGGAATTCGCCCGTGCCGGGGCCGCGCTGATCGGCCGCGCGCTGGCTCCGGCCGCGCGCGAGGTGCCGATCACTGCCACGCCGGGCCTCTCGGGCGTCTTTGCCATGAGCGATGCGACCGGCATGCTCCAGCACGCGATCGGCGTGGTGCCCGACCGGCGGCACGGCTATTGCCTTGACGACAATGCCCGCGCGCTGATGTTGATGAACGTGGCTCAGGGCCTTTCACGCAGCGAGCGGATGGACTGGGCCATGACCTATGCCAGCTTCGTCCAGCACGCGTGGAACCCGGATCTTGGCCGGTTCCGCAACTTCATGAATTTCGACCGGACGTGGTGCGAGGACTGCGGCTCGGAAGACAGCAATGGCCGCGCGCTGTGGGCGCTGGGCCATACGGCCGAACTTTCGCCCGAGCCCGAGCTGCGGCGCTGGGCGGCGCGCTGGTTTGACGAGGTTTGCCCGATCTTCGCGGGCGTCGACTATCCGCGCAGCGTGGCCTTCGCCCTGCTCGGCGCCGCGGCCATGCTGCGCGTCGATCCCGGTCATGCGGGGGCGCGCGGCCTTGCCGAGCGGGGCGGCGTCCTGCTCCATGCGCTGCTCGAGGCCTCGCGGCGGCCGGACTGGGGCTGGTTCGAGGCCATGCTCGGCTATGACAATCCGCGCCTGAGCCAGGCCCTGATCGAGGCGGGCATGGTCTGTGGGCGGGACGAATGGATCGCGGCCGGGATCGACACGCTCGGCTGGATCGCGGATCGGCAGACCGCCAGTGCCGGGCATTTTCGCCCGATCGGATCGGAAACCTTCGGCCGCCCGGGCGAGGCCCTGACCTTTGACCAGATGCCCTTCGACCAGCAGCCGCTCGAGGCGCAGGCGGCGATCGAGGCGGCGCGCAGCGCATGGGCCGCAAGGCCTGACCGGCGCTGGTCCGATCACGCCATGGCGGCGTGGCGCTGGTTCTTCGGCGCGAACGATCGCGGCGCGGTTCTGGCCGACCTTGCGACGGGGCGTTCCAGAGATGGGGTAACTCCCCGAGGTGCCAACGAAAATTGTGGCGCCGAGTCGATTCTCGCCTTTCAACTGGCGCACCATTCCATGCTAGCCCTGTGGAATGCCGCCACCCATGCGGCAGACAGATCGGGAGATACCCTTGAGTCGGGACCGCGAAGCACCGCAGGGCAATCAGCCGCTCAGCCCCTTGCGCATCCTTGATGCGCGCCTTCACGCCGATCCGTCGCGGGTGGTGCTGCGCCCGTTCCACCTGGGCTGGCAATCCAACACGGCGCAGGGCGACCGCGCGCAGCGGCTGGTGGAGGACATCGCGGGGCTCAGCGAGCGGGCGGCGAGCGCCGAATATCGGCGCGTTCTGGCCGACTTCAAGGAACGCCACTGGCAGACCGAGCAGATGTTCGAGACCCGTTACGGCGAGGTCGAGGCCGCGCTCGGCCTTGATCCGGCGCGCTTTTCGCGCTCGCGCAAGCGGTTGATCGGGGCCTATTTCTGCCACGAATATACCTATGCCGCCGCCGCGCTGATGAACCCTTCGATCGTGCCGCACCCTGACCAGTCGGGCATGGCGGGCGGAGCCATGCGTTTCATCATGTCCTTGCGGGCCGTGGGCGAGGGGCACATCTCCTCGGTCGCCTTCCGCGAGGGCATCGCCGAGACCGACGGCAGTTTCAGCCTCTGGCCGCAGAGCGCCTTCGCCACCTCGGTCGAGCTGGACAACGTCGACATGGCCTGCGCGGACTGCGCGGTCTCGGTCCACCGCCACGAGGAATCTAGCCTGTCCAACACGGTGATCTTCCCGATCACCGAGCAGCAGCGCGGGGGGCTGGAAGACCTGCGGCTGGTGCGCTTCGAGCATGAGGACGGCGACTATGAGTGGGTCGGGACCTATACCGCCTATTCGGGCCGCTCGATCCGCTCGGAACTGCTGCGCACGCGCGACTTCAAGCATTTCGTGCTCGAGCCGATCCGGGGCATCGCCGGGCGCAACAAGGGCATGGCCCTGTTTCCGCAGAAGATCGGCGGCGAATGCCGGATGATCGGGCGGCAGGACGGCAAGAACCTGTTCATGCTGCGATCCAGCGACCTTGCCCATTGGGATGCCGACGGCGAATTGCTGATGGAGCCGAAGTTCCCGTGGGAATTCATCCAGATCGGCAATTGCGGCAGCCCGGTGCTGACCGATGCCGGCTGGCTGCTGATTACCCACGGGGTGGGGGCCATGCGCAAATATGCGCTGGGCGCGGCGCTGCTCGACCGTGACGATCCCTCGAAGGTGATCGGCCGCACGCCCGAGCCGATCCTGACCGCGATCGATGCCGACCGTGCGGGCTACGTTCCCAATGTCGTCTACACCTGCGGCGTCTTGCAGGTTGGCGAACACCTGCTGGTGCCCTACGGGATTTCCGATAGCGCGGTCGGTTTCGCCTCGACCACGGTCGCGGAATTGGTAGCACTTATGGTGTAATCGCCGGAAACGGGAAACAATGGCAGGATGCCGGGGCGCTGGGGCCCCCGCGCGGGGGGCCGATCTAGACGGGACTTCAATGACGCAGATTACTCCGGTCATCCTTTGCGGCGGCAGCGGCACGCGGCTCTGGCCGCGCAGCCGGGCGGAAAAGCCCAAGCCGTTCCTGCCGCTGGTGGGTGACAATACGCTGTTCGAGGCGACCGTGCTGCGCTGCGCCGACGCCGGCCGTTTCGCCCCGCCGCTGGTGGTGACCGGGGACAAGCATCTCGCTCATGTCGAGAGCCAGCTGGCCGCCGCGCCCGGCGCCGAGGTGATCGTCGAGCCTTCGGCGCGCAATACCGCCGCCGCGATCGCGCTGGCCGCGCTGCGTCTTTCGCCCGGCGCCATCATGCTGGTCTGCCCGAGCGACCACTACATCGCCGATTGCGGGGCCTTTGTGGCGGCGGCCGAGGCGGCTGCGGCGCTGGCGGCGGAGGACTGGCTGGTCTCCTTCGGGATTGAGGCCAAGACCCCGGAAACCGGCTTTGGCTATCTGAAGCGCGGCGCCGCGATCAGCGCGGGGCCGGGGGCGCAGGTGGCCCGGTTCGTCGAAAAGCCGGATCTGGCGCGGGCCGAGCAGTTTCTCGCCTCGGGCGAATATGCCTGGAATGGCGGCATCTTCGCCTTCCGCGCGGGGTTTTTCCTGGCCGAGCTGGAGCGGCACCGGCCCGACATCGCCGAGGCCGCGCGGCAGGCCGTGGCGCTGGGGCGCGAGGAGGGCAAGCGGTTCCATCCCGATGCCGCCGCCTTTGCCGCCATCCGCAGCGAGAGCGTGGACTACGCGGTGATGGAAAACACCGACCGCGCGGCCATGGTCCCGGCCGACATGGGCTGGTCCGACATCGGCAACTGGGAAGCGCTGCACGCCGCCCGGGCGCAGGATGCGGCGGGCAACCATGTCTCCGGTCCGGCGGAACTGGTCGATTGCCGCAACGTTCTGGTGGATAGCGACGGGCCGCGGGTCTCGGTCATCGGCCTCGAGAACGTGATGATCGTGGTCGACAATGGCGAGATCCTGGTGACGAGCGCTGCCGGCGCGCAGAAGGTCGGCAAGCTCGACGGCGCCGTGAACCAGTAAGGCGCCCTGCGCCTGCAAACGAGCGAGACTGACCCGGTGAACCCGATCCTGCCAACCCGCAGCGTGGCCAAGCCCTGGGGCAGGGACGTCCTGCCGCCGCCGTTCGAGGCACCGGCCGGCGAGCGGATCGGCGAGATCTGGTTCGAGCCGCCCGAGCTGCTCCCCGGCCTGCTGGTGAAGTACATCTTCGCCAGCGAGGCCCTGTCGGTGCAGGTCCATCCCTCCGACGCGCAGACCGAGGCCATGGGGCTGGGCCATCAGGGCAAGGAGGAATGCTGGCTGGTGATCGCCGCCGAGCCCGGCGCGGTGCTGGGGATCGGTTTTCGTGAGGAAGTGTCGGGCGAGCAGATGCGCGCCGCCGCGCTGGACGGCTCGATCGAAGAGCTGATGGCCTGGCATCCGGTGAAGGCGGGGGACTTCTTCTACATTCCGGCGAACACGGTCCACGCGATCGGCGCCGGGGTCAGCCTGATCGAGGTTCAGCAGAACAGCGACATCACTTACCGCCTTTATGACTATGGCCGCCCGCGCGAGTTGCATCTGGATGCGGGGATCGCGGTGGCCAAGGGCGAGGTCTATGCGCCGAAGTGGCACCGCCCGGTCGAGGTGCGGGGCGAGGACACGCTGGTTTCAGGCCCTTTGTTCCGGCTCGACCGGATCGACGGCCCCCCGAGCGAGGCCCTGCGGCTGGACTATGCCGGGCACCCGCTGCTGGTGATCCCGCGCGAGATCGGCGTTTCGGTGGGCGGCATCGACGTGGCCGTGGGCGAATGCGCCATCGCGCGCGACATCGACGAAGTGGCGGTGCAGGGCGGGGCGCTGGCCCTGATCACGCGGCCGCTTTAGGGACTCTCAGCCGACGCCCTGCGCGGTCTGCCCAACTTCGGCCAGCAGGGCCGAGAGGTCGTCCGACGAATAGGGTTTCTTGAGCACGGCGACGTGCGACACTTCGGAAATGCGGTTGATCGCATCGCCGTAGCCGGTGGCGAAGGCGATCGGCACACCGGTTTCGGCGAGGCGTTGAGCGAGGCCGAGGCTGGTCTCGCTGCCGAGGTTGAAGTCGAGGATGGCGAGGTCGTAGGCCTCTTTTCCGGCCGCCGCTTCGGCCGCGGCGACCGAGCCGACCGCGAGGACGTGTTCGACCCCGAGGTCGCGCAGAAACTCCTCGGTATCCATGGCGATGATCATGTTGTCCTCGACCACGAGGACCCGCCGGACGGCGGCCGGGCGTTCGGCCGGGGCGGCGGGGGCGGGCCGCATGGCGGCGCGCTGGTCATGCCGGGGCGGGCGTGAGACGCCGCCGGGCGCTTTCTGGGCGATCACGTAATGGGCCGGGATGATGAAGCGGGCAACCAGTCCGTCCAGCCGGTAGTCCAGCTCGGCCGCGCCTTTCAGCTCGTAGGGGATCGAACGCTCGATGATGGTCGAGCCGAAGCCGCGCCGCCGGGGCGGCTGGACGGCTGGGCCGCCGACCTCGCGCCAGTTCATCGACAGGTCGCCGAACTCGCCGAGTTCGAGATCGACAGCGACATGGCCCGAACGGTCGCACAGGCTGCCGTACTTGGCCGAATTGGTCATCAGTTCGTGGATGACGAGGGCGAGGACGGTATAGGCTTCGGGCAGGATCAGCACGTCTGGTCCGGTGACGCGCACCCGCTGTTCCTTGCCGGAAAGGTAGGCGTCGCTCTCTACCGCGATCAGCTGGCGCAGCGAGGCCGGGTTCCAGTTCTCGCTGGTGATCGCATCGTGAGCGAGCGCCAGCGCCCGGATGCGGCCGCCGATGATATTGGCGAAGCTTTCGATATCGGCGGCATCGTGGCGCGACTGGCCGATCAGGCCCCGGATCAGGGTGAGGATGTTGCGCACCCGGTGATTGAGCTCGGCGATCAGCAGGTCCTGCTTCTGCTGGGCGGCGGCGCGCTCGGCATTGGCTTGGTCGGCGAGGCGGAGCAGGACTTCGAGCAGCGTGATGCGCAGCATCTCGGCAAGCTGGATCTCGTCCTCCGACCACGGCTCGCACTTGCCCTCGACCACCTGCTTCCACGCGGCGAAGCTCTTGCGCGGGGTCAGCCGCTCGCCATGGGGGCCATAGGTGGTGATCTTCTCGGGCTTGCCCGCCCAGGTCACGGTCTGGGCCAGTGGGCGGCGCCAGAGCACGACATAGTCGCGCGGGCGGCGCGAGACGGGGATGACGAGGGCGCCGGCGGCGCGCTCGGCAAAGGCCTCGGCCGCCGGAATGCGGCGGGGCAGTTCGCTCTCGGCGATCACCGAATTGGCGGCGGCGGCATTGAGCAGGGGCACCAGCGCGCGGAACTGCTCCTCGCTGGGGGCGAAGCCGCGGCAGGTGTAGCGCCCGGCGATGAAGGCGCTGGCCCCGTCATGCGGCACCAGCGGGCCGATCGCCTCGGTGATCATCGGCAGGTTGTCGTTGAGGTCGCCCTGATCGGCCAGCTGGACCATGACCCGGTTGTGCATCTGCTTGCCGCGTTCGGCGAGGTCACGGCTGGCATCGCCGATCCGCTGGTCGAGCAGCAGGGCGAAGAGCTGGGCGAAGAGCTCGGCCGAAGTGCGCAGCGAGAAGGGCAGGATGACCGGCGCATAGTGGTGGCAGGCAAACAGCCCCCACAGCTTGCCGCGCACCACGATAGAGATCGACAGAGAGGCCTCGACCCCCATGTTGCGCAGGTATTCGAGGTGGATCGGGGAGACCGCGCGCAGGGTCGAGAGGCTGAGGTCGACCGGCTCGGTGCCGAAGCCGACCGGCGGTTCGAGCGGCACGGGGGCCGCGTTCACGTTGCCGATGATGCGCAGCAGGTTGGTGAGATAGAGCAGGCGGGCCTGGCGAGGGATGTCGGTCGCGGGATAGCGCAGGCCGAGGAAGGATTCCTGCCCCTGCTCGATCATCTCGGCGATCACCTCGCCGGTATCGTCGGGGTGGAACTTGTAGACCATCACCCGCGACAGGCCGAGCAGCCCGCCCAGCGCGGCGGTGGCTTCCTGGCACAGCGTCTTCACGTCCTGCACCTGTTCGAGCCGGGCCATCATCGGGCGCAGCGCATTGAGGCTGAAGGTGTGAACGTGGGCATCGTGGCGTTCGGCCTCGATGATTACGAGGCGGCCGCTGATGTGGATCGCCACGTCGAACAGGGGGCCCGAGCCGACGAGGTCGATGCCGAACAGGCGCTGGATCGAGTGGTTGTCGGGCAAGGCGCGCAGGGCGGCGCGCAGGGCTTCGAGCGCGGCGGGGGTGAAATGGTCGCGCAGCGAATCGCCCGGCTGGATCGGCGCGGCGAGGCCGAGGAATTCGGCGTGGTTGCGGCTGAAGGTAGCGACCAGCCAGTCCGAATTGACCGCGATCAGCGCGCCGAACGGCTGGATCGAGCCGGGGATGTGGATCGGCTCGCGGTCGCAGTTGGTCAGGTCGACGCCTTCGCCGGGCTGAAGGGACGGGCTCATGCGGCGGCGCGCTTTGCCGGGGGCGGTACGCCTTCGGCGCGGACCGCGGCGAGGAACAGGGCGAAGACCGCCTGGGCGGATTCGATCGCCGGATCGTCCGCTGCGGCGGGGCGGTCGAGCCGGGGGCGCAGGCCCTTCCAGTAAGCGGCCATGCCCTCGTCGGCGAGGAAGCTGGTCGGCCAGTCCGCCCCGGCCTGGGCGCCGAGGCCATGAAGCATGGCGCGGTTGCCGAGGTGCGAGCCGGCCAGAGCCCAGCAGGCGCCGAGCGGATCGGCCGTGGCAGGGATGACGCAGGCGAGGCGCACGTGCGGCGCCTCAGCGCCGAGGGCGGCAAGGTCGGCGCGCAGCAGGCCGAGCTGCGAGGGCGGGGCGAGATCGCCGAGATGGGCGGCGAGTTCCGGCTCCAGCGCCGCACGGGCGACGAACTGGATGCGCAGGAAGCGCGCATAGTCGGCAGGCGCAGCGAGATCGAGTGCGCCGACCGTGCTGTCGAGCAGGTCGTGAGCGGCGCTGGTGGCCGCGCGCAGCACCGGGCGCAGCGTGGGGGTGGGCGTGGAATCAGGTTGGGGCTCGGCCGGTCGCAGGGCCGGGGAAACATGGCTGGGCACCGGCAATCGACCTCATCCGTCCATGAAAAAAGGCCCGTGAACTTTCTCGGGCCACCGGCTCAATGCGCGCCGCCCCCGATGGTTCCTTGCCGCTCCGCCAAAGCGTGACTAACTTGCGGACAGACCGACAAACTTGCCGAGAGAGTGCCTTTCCCGTGACCGTTCATCCCGTTCCTGCCGAGTGGTCGGCCCGTGCCCATGTCGATGCCGAGGGGCGGGCGGAGAAGTACCGCCGCTCGATCGAGGAGACGGAGGCGTTCTGGCGTGAGGAGAGCGGGCGGATCGACTGGATCAGGCCGTGGACCCGGCTCAGCCGCTGCTCGTTCGACGAGGCCGATTTCGGCATCGAATGGTTCGGCGACGGCACGCTCAACGTCTCGGCCAATTGCCTTGACCGGCATCTGGCCGAGCATGGCGAGACCACGGCTATCATCTGGGAGGGCGACGATCCGGCGCGGCGGCGGCAGATCACTTATCGTGAATTGCACGAGGACGTATGCCGCATGGCGAACGTGCTCAGGCAGCTGGGCGCGCGGCGCGGTGACCGGGTGACGATCTACCTGCCGATGATCCCCGAGGCGGCCGTGGCCATGCTGGCCTGCGCGCGGATCGGGGCGATCCATTCGGTGGTGTTCGGCGGGTTCAGCCCCGAGGCGCTGGCCGGGCGGATCCAGGACTGCGACAGCCGGCTGGTGGTGACCGCCGACGCCGGGATGCGCGGGGGCAAGGCCGTGCCGCTGAAAGCCAATGTCGATGCGGCGCTGGAGCATTGCCCGGGGGTCGAGGCCGTGCTGGTGGTTCGCCATGCCGATAACGGCGCGGCGATGCGCGAGGGCCGCGATCACTGGTGGGACGAGCGGCGCGCGGCGGCCTCGGCCGATTGCCCGCCCGAGGAGATGGGGGCGGAAGATCCGCTGTTCATCCTCTACACCTCGGGTAGCACCGGCAAGCCCAAGGGGGTGCTGCACACCTCGGGCGGCTATCTCACCTGGGCGGCGATGACCCACCACTACGTGTTCGATTACCGGCCGGGCGAGGTTTACTGGTGCGCGGCTGACATCGGCTGGGTGACCGGCCATTCCTATGTCGTCTACGGCCCGCTCGCCAACCGGGCGACCGTGGTGATGTTCGAGGGCGTGCCCAATTACCCCGATTTCAGCCGGTTCTGGGAGATCGTCGACCGCTATCAGGTCAACGTGTTCTACGGCGCGCCCACGGCCCTGCGCGCGCTGATGCGCGAGGGTGACGAGTGGGTCTCGCGCACCAGCCGCAAGAGCCTGCGCCTGCTCGGCTCGGTCGGCGAGCCGATCAATCCCGAGGCCTGGGAATGGTACTGGCGGGTGGTGGGCGAGGGGCGCTGCCCGATCGTCGACACCTGGTGGCAGACCGAGACCGGCGGAATCATGATCACGCCCTTGCCCGGCGCGGTGGACCTCAAGCCGGGTTCTGCCACCTTGCCGATGTTCGGCGTGGTGCCGCGGCTGGTCGATGCCGAGGGCAAGGTGCTGGAGGGCGCGGCCGAGGGCAACCTGTGCATCGCGCAAAGCTGGCCGGGGCAGATGCGCACGGTCTGGGGCGATCACGCGCGGTTCTTCCAGACCTATTTCAGCACTTACAAGGGCCTCTACTTCACCGGGGACGGCTGCCGGCGGGACGAGGACGGCTATTACTGGATCACCGGCCGGGTCGATGACGTGATCAACGTTTCGGGCCACCGGATGGGCACGGCCGAGATCGAAAGCGCGCTGGTGGCGCATTGCAAGGTGGCCGAGGCGGCGGTCGTCGGCATGCCGCACGACATCAAGGGGCAGGGCATCTATGCCTATGTCACGACCAATGCCGGGGTGGAACCGGATGAGGCCCTGCGGCGGGAACTGGTCGCCTGGGTGCGCAGCGAGATCGGGCCGATCGCCACGCCGGACGTGATCCACTTCGCGCCGGGCCTGCCCAAGACCCGCTCGGGCAAGATCATGCGCCGCATCCTGCGCAAGATCGCGGAGAACGATACGTCGAACCTTGGCGATACGTCCACGCTGGCCGATCCCTCGGTGGTCGATCATCTGGTGACGACGCGAGCCGTTTGAACGGCGCGGGGTGGCGCGCGCCGGGCTCGGGGGCTAAGCGGACGAAATGATCGCCCATACCATCCAGCTCGCGCTCACCCCGGTCTTCGTGCTGGTGGCGATCGGCAATATCATGAACAGCCTGTCGAGCCGGCTCGGCCGGATCGTCGACCGTGCCCGCACCCTGCAGAAGCTCCATGCCGAGACCACTGGCGCCGAGCATGACATGGTCGTGCTGGAAATGCGCGCTGTCGACGAGCGCATCTCGCTCTCGACCCGCGCGATCCGCACGTTGGTGAGCAGCGGCCTGTCGATCGGGACGACGGTCGTGATCCTGTTCCTCGAGGAAATGCTCGGCTATCCGCTGGAGCAGGTGGCGGCGGTGTTCTTCCTGATCGCCGTGCTGCTGCTGATGTACGCGCTGGTGCTGTTCCTGCGCGAAACCCGCGTGGCAGCGGCCACCCTGCGCATCCCGCAGGAGTATCTCGAGATGCACCGGGGCGAGCTTTAGGATCAGCCGGGGCAACCTGCGTAAAGCCGCATCGTCATTGCGAGCGGCCGCAGGTCGCGTGACAATCCAGGGCCGTTGCAAATAGCCGCCTTGGATTGCCGTGGGGCTTCGCCCCTCGCAATGACGATTGAGTGCGGCCCTCCGGGCTCAGCCCCCGGTGAGGCGGCGCAGCAGGCGGAGGAGGCGGCCCCGGCGGGGCTTTTCCGGCAGGGTTTGCCCGGTCGCGTCGAGGAGGTACTTGGCGAGGATCAGGGCCTGGTTGCGGGTCATCAGCAGGTTGCGTGCGGCAATGTCGCGCGGGTTGCCGGCCTCGGTGCTGGTGCTCTGCACCTTGAGCTGGATGCCTCGGCTTGTGCGGGTATGCGACCAGCCGAGCAGGACGCCGAAATCCTCGGCGCGCTCCTGCTCTCGCGGACCCGGAATAGCGGCCATCGTAACCTTCCCATACCCGGTATGGTTAATAGACCCATCCGGCCTTTTCGCCAAGCGCGCGGCGCATCGGCCGCGTGTCTCGGATCGGGGCGGTCAGGCCGCGAGCGGGTAGGGCTGGATCTCGCCGGCGAGGTAGAGGTTGCGCGCCTTGGCCCGGCTCAGCTTGCCCGAGGAGGTGCGCGGCAGGGTGCGCGGCGGGACCAGTTCGACCACGCAGTTCATGCCGGTGATCGAGCGGACCTTGTCCTTGATCTGGTCGTGCAGCTTGCGGCGTTCCTCGGGATCGGAGACGCGGCAGTGGACCAGCACGGCGGGCACTTCCTCGCCGCTTTCGGACTGGACCGAGAAGGCGGCGATATCGCCCTGGTGGAAGCCCGGAAGCTGTTCCACCGCCCACTCGATGTCCTGCGGCCAGTGGTTCTTGCCGTTGATGATGATCATGTCCTTCGCCCGGCCGACGATGAACAGGTAGCCATCGGCCATGTAGCCCATGTCGCCCGTGTCGAGCCAGCCATCGACGAGGCAGGCCTCGGTCGATTCGGGATCGCGGAAGTAGGAGTGCATGACCGACGGGCCCTTGCACCAGACCTTGCCGATGTGGTGGTCCGACAGGGGGCCGCCATGCTCGCCCCGGATCACCACTTCCATGTCGCGCACGGGTTTGCCGCAGTTGACGATGGCGCGGTAGCGCGCGGGGCGCGAAATGTCGCGCGGGTGGCCGGACAGGCGCTCTTCCTCGACCAGTTCGACGCGGATGCCTTCGCCCGGCGGCATGATGGTGACGGCGAGCGTCGCCTCGGCCAGGCCATAGGAGGGGAGGAAGGCGCTGGCCTTGAACCCAGCCTCGGCAAAGGCGTTGACGAAGCCCTGCATCACGTCGGGGCGGATCATGTCGGCGCCGTTGCCGGCGAGGCGCCAGCGGGCCAGGTCGAACCGCTCGGACACATGGCTCTGGCTCGAGATGCGCCGGGCGCAGATGTCATAGCCGAAGGTGGGCGAATAGGAGATCGAATTGCCCGGATTGCGGCTGATCATGTCGAGCCAGGCCAGGGGGCGGCGGGCGAAATCCTCGGTTTTCAGATAGTCGACCGAGACCTGGTTGGCGATTGGCGAGAGGAAGCAGCCGACCAGCCCCATATCGTGATACCACGGCAGCCACGAGATGCAGCGGTCATGCTCGACCAGTTCCATGCCGTGGCCGTGCCCGGCGAGATTGTTGAGCAGGGCCTCGTGAGTCACGGCAACGCCGTGGGGGAAGCGGGTCGAGCCCGAGGAATACTGCAGGTAGCAGATCGCCTGCGAATCGCCCTCGGGCAGGTCGCAGGGTTCGGCCTTGGCGGCGAGCAGGTCCTCGAAGGCAATGCCCTTGCAGCCCTGCCGCGCGGCGGCGGCGCCGGCCATCTCGGCGATTTCGCCCGGGAAGAACAGGATCGACGGGTCAGAGCTCTGCAGCTGGACGACGAGCTGCTCGATATAATTTTCCTTGCCGCCGAACGAGGTCGGCAGCGGCAGCGGCACCGGCCAGGCGCCGGCATAGATCGTGCCGCAGAACAGCGCGGCGAATTCGGCCCCGGTTTCGGCGATCAGGGCGATGCGGTCTTCCGGGCGCACGCCGAGCGCGACCAGCCGGTGCGCCACGGCCAGCGCATCCTCGCGCAGCTCGCGGAAGGGATAGACCCGGGCAAGATTGCCGCGCGCATCGTGGAAATTCATTCCGCGCTGCCCGGTGGCGGCATAGTCCAGCGCCTCGCCAAAAGTGGCGAAGTCCGACATGCGGCGCGCGAGCGTATCTTGGTTGGGAGTCGGCACCAGCGTGGCGGCAATGGTGTCGGTCATGCGCGAGTAACCCGTCTGTTGTTGACGCCAGCAGTCTTTTCGCGGTCCGGGTAGGCGCCTGGACATGAACGCCCGATGGCCATGCATGACCCCATGGCCAGCACCCCGGTTGATCCGGGCCTCCCCAATCCCGAAGGACTGTGGCACGAATAAGGCCGAATGCGAACCGCTCCAAGACAGAAACGGACCCCCCGGCCACTCGATGCTGCGCGATTGGAGGAATTGGCCCTCGCCTACGTCGCCCGATTCGCAGCGAGCGCGGCTAAACTCGAAAGCTACCTGAAACGCAAGGTCAGGGAGCGGGGATGGGAGGGTGAAGGCGAGCCGGCGTTGCAGGAAATCCTCAGTCGATTCGTCGGCGCGGGCTATGTCGACGATGCCGCCTATGCCCGGATGAAGGCCGGTTCGCTGCGGCGGCGCGGCTATGGCGAGCGGCGCGTGGCCCAGGCGCTGGGTGCGGCCGGGATCGGCGAGGACCTGCGCGAGGACGTGCGCGCGGGCGAGGGCGAGCAGCGCCGCGCCGCCGTGGCGCTGGCCCGGCGGCGGCGCTTCGGGCCGTTTGGCAGCCCGTCCGATCCCGAACAAATCGGCCAGCTGCGCGAAAAGCAGCTTGCCGCCATGCTGAGGGCAGGGCACCGCCTCGACATCGCCCGCGCGGTCATTCACGCCGCTGACAGCGAGACCGTGGAAGGCTGGGCCGCAGAACCGGGCCCCGACGAGGACGAGGAATGACGATGAGCAACATTGGGCGGATGAAGCAGATGCTGGCCGTGGCGGCCGTGGCGCTCGCCGCCTGCTCGCCGGGCACGGTCGAGAGCAAGCAGGCCGGGGGGCAGGCCGTCAGCGCGGTTCATCCCGTTTCAGGCCTGAAAGTCGTGCCGCTCACCGCCGGGGGGCACAAGTTCCGCGTCGAGGTTGCCGCAACCGGCGCCGAGCAGGAGAAGGGCCTGATGTTCCGCAAGGAAATGGGCGCGGACGAGGGCATGATCTTCCCGATGGACCCGCCGCGCCAGGCCTATTTCTGGATGCGTAACACGGTCATGCCGCTCGACATCATCTTCATCGGCGCCGACCACAAGGTGCTCAACGTGGTGGGGGCCAAGCCCTACGACGAGACTCCGCTGCCCTCGGCCGGGAAAGCCGCCGCCGTGCTGGAGATCAACGTCGGCCGCGCCGCCCAGCTCGGGATCGGGCCGGGGACGGCGGTGAATTGGTAAGAGAGGCCGCGCCCGGGCGACCGGGCGCAATTGTTCCCCTTGCCGCGCCCCCCTCATTTCCGCTAGGCGCAAGCGCCATGGGAATCCTCTCGACGATCTTCACCTGGTGGAACGGCGCCACCTTCGGAACCATGCTCGACAGCGCGCGTAACGGCGAGCAGGTCGGCACCGATGCGCAGGGCAACAAGTACTACCGCGCGAAGAAGCCCTATCCCAAGGGCCATCCCCGCGCCGGGCAGGAACGCCGCTGGGTGATCTACAACGGCCCGAACGACGCCAGCCGCGTGCCTGCCGAATGGCACGGCTGGCTGCACGGCACGTTTGATGGCGTGCCCGAATCCTTCCTGCCGCCGCCGCGGATCTGGGAGGTCGACTATACCCCCAACGCGACCGGTACCCCTGCGGCCTATCGTCCGCAGGGTGCGCTGGAAAAGGGCGGCGTGCGCGCCAAGGCAACGGGCGACTACGAGGCCTGGTCGCCGGATGCGTCCTGACTGCTCCGTTTCGGGCGCCTGAAGCGATGAAGCGGGCGCTTTCCCTTCTCGGCTATTCGATTGTGGGCCTGACGAGCGTGGCGCTCGGCGGCTGCGGCCAGTCTGGCGACGCGGCGCCCGAGGCGACCGAGGTGCCCAAGGATTTCGCCAGCTCCGGGCCCTCCGCCAAGGCGGTGGAAAGCCAGTTCGGCACTCCGGTCAAGGACCGGGTGGCGACGATCGGCCTGCTCAACAAGCGCAACAACCTGACCCAGGACCTCGTGATGAAGACCGGCGAATCGCGCCGGGTCGGCAACGTCATCATCAAGCTGGCCAATTGCGAGCGCACCCTGCCGTGGGAAAACCCGCCGGAAGTGGGAGCCTTCGTGCAGGTCTTCGTGGAGGAGCGCGCCTCGGTCCAGGAGAAGCTGGCCTGGCACAAGGTCTTCTCGGGCTGGCTGTTCAAGGATTCGCCGTCGCTCAACACGGTCGAGCACCCGGTCTATGACGTCTGGGTCAAGGACTGCGCGATGAAGTTCCCGGGCGAAGAGGAAGACCCGGCCGCATATGCATCGTCCAGCAGTGCGGCAAAGGCTTCGGGCAAGGCGAGCACGGCCCCGGCTGTGGCGCCTGCGCCTTCGGCCAGCCCTTCCGCCGCGCCTTCGCCCGCACCGGCTGCCGTCCCGGCCGAATAGGTCCTGCGCGGACCGTCGCGCTGGGCCTGCTTGAGCAGGGCGAGATAGCGCTGCTGCGGCATTTCGACCGCGCCGAGCGAGGCAAGGTGATCGGTCATGAACTGGCAGTCGAGCAGCTCGGCCCCGCCGCGCCGCAGCGCCGCGACCAGCCATGCGAGTGCGACCTTGGAGGCATCGGGCACGGTGCTGAACATCGATTCGCCGCAGAACACCCGGTCGAACCCCACCCCGTAAAGCCCGCCGACGAGGCGCCGCTCGCCATCCGCCCCGGTTTGCCAGCATTCGATCGAATGGGCCTGTCCGGTCTGGTGGAGGGCGCGGTAGGAGGCTGCGATGCGTCCGCTGATCCAGGTCTCCTCGCTCTCGCGCCGGGGGGCGGCGCAGCCGGCCATGACGCCGCCGAAATCGGCGTTGCAGGTCACCTCGAATCGCCCGCGGCGCAGGGTCCGGGCGAGGGAGTGGGAGAGGCGGAAACCATCGAGCGGGAGAATCGCGCGCAGCCGCGGCTCGACCCAGAAAACTTCCGGGTCTTCGCGCCCGTCCGCCATCGGGAAGATCCCGCTGCGGTAGGCCAGCATCAACAGCTGTGGGTCGATGATCTTGCCGAGGGGGTGCACGGCGGCGATTCTAGCCATGAAACAAGGCTTGGGCCAATAGGGATAAGCGCATTCATGCCGATCGGCGCTTGCCATCGCCCGCGGGTGGCGATAGAGGCCCCGGCACCCGCAGGAGTGTAGCTCAGTTGGTAGAGCATCGGTCTCCAAAACCGAGGGCCGTGGGTTCGAGTCCCTCCACTCCTGCCAGGGTAACTTCCCCCACATCGCCGTGATCATGGCCGCCGCCGGCCGGATCGCGCCGTGCATGGGTGAGCGGTCGGCCACGCGAATCGGCGGTTGTCCGCAGGTCCGTTCATCACTTCATGGCAAAGCTCTTGCCAATTGCCGCAGTGCGGCTAGGACGTGCCCCATTCCTGCCGCAATTGCAGATGGCTTCGTGCACGCGAACACCCCGCTCTATACCAGCAAGATCCACGCGACGCGGCTTCAGCTCGTCCTGATCCTGTTGCTGTGCGTGGCCGCCGGGCTGCCCGGGATCATGGCGCGCTATCCGCAGATGACCGACTATCCGGCCCATCTGGCGCGCTGGCACATCATGATCGACGGCGGGCGCACCCCGGAACTGGCCAAATACTATGCCTTCAAATGGGCCTGGTCGGGCAATCTCGGGGTGGACATCCTGATCCGCCCCTTCGCCTCGGTGTTCGGCCTGGAAACGGCCGGGCGGCTGTTCGTGATCCTGATCCCGATGCTGCTGGCGGGCGGCATGTTCTGCGTGGAATGGACCCTCAGGCGGCGGATCGGCGTGGGTCCGCTGCTGGCGCTGGCCACGGTCTGGTCGCCGGCGCTGCTCATGGGCTTCCTCAATTTCGAGTTGGCCCTTGCCGCCACCCTCTTCGCCTTCGCCCTGTGGGTGAAGATGGAAGGGAGCCGCTACCGCGAGCCGATCTTCGTGCCGCTCGGCGCGCTGATCTGGCTGTGCCACCAGTCCGGCTGGGGCGTGCTGGGGGTGATGGTCTTCGGCTACGAATGGTCGCGCCGCTCTTCTTGGAAGGACGTGTGGAAGGCCGCGCTCGCCACCTGGCCGCTGTGGCTGCCGATGATCCCGACCCTGCTCGCCGGGCAGCAGGCCAAAGGCTCGTTCTCCTATGGCCCGCACCCGCTCTGGGTGAAGTGGATGTTCTGGAAGGAGTCGCTGCGCGACCGCGTCCGCTACATCGACTATGCGACGACCGTGCTGCTGATCGTCGCTCCGCTGGTGGCCTGCTGGTACAAGCGGATCGACGGCCGTCTTGCCTGGGCCGGGCTGATCCATCTGCTGCTTTCGCTGGTCGTGCCGCGCCACCTTGGCGGGGGCGACCTTGCCGACCTGCGGCTGATCGCGGTGGGCCTGATGCTGCTGGCGCTGTCGATCGACTGGCGGCCGCGGCAGTGGGCGCTGATGTGGGTGGCATTGGGCCCGGCGGCCCTGCGCCTGTTCATCACCACGGCGGTCTGGACGGTCCATTCGGCCAATGTCGGCAAGATGATGGAAGCGCTCGATTATGTCCCGCGCGGAGCCAAGATCGCCGTGGCCGTGCGCGAGGAAGTCTCGCTTTGGGCCCAGCCGCTCTACGGGCACCTCGGCACATATGCCACGGTGCGGCGCGACGCGCTGGTCAACAACCACTTCGCCATTCCCGGCGTGCACATGCTGACCCTGACCCCGCAGGCGTGGAAATGGGTCGATCCCAGCCAGCGGATCTATGCCGGGGCCGGGCGCCGGGTGGACCTGACCAAGTTCAAGCCCGCCCGCGATGCCGATTACCTGTGGTATTTCGGCAAGTATCCTCCGGCCAAGCTGCCCGAGGGGGCGCAGATCATGTTCCGCACCAAGCATTCGCTGCTGGCCCGCCTGGTCCATCCGCCGGTGGCCGAGCCTGCGATCGACGGGCCCCCCGCGACCTGAACCGGGGCGGGGATCGGGGCCGGGGCCCAAGTCGCGCCCACCGTCTTGCCAAGGGCGCACAAGATCGCTACTTGGGCGCTACTTCCGACATCGGAGACCTGACGCCCCTCCCGGCCGACCCCCACAGGGCGCCGGGGCGGCGCTGTCCCCGTGGCGGAAGACGTTGTTCGCAATTGTTTAGGAAGAGCCCGCAGATCATGGCCAAGATCAACCCCGGCGAATTCATGCGCCAGGTCCAGGCCGAAGCCCGCAAGGTGGTCTGGCCGACCCGGCAGGAAACCGTCACCACCGCGATCTTCGTCGCGATCATGATGACCCTGCTCGCGGTATTCTTCCTCGGTGTCGACACCGTCTTCGGCGAAATCGTCAAGTGGCTGCTGTCGCTGGCCTGAGCCTTCGGGTGGCGCGCGGCACATAGAAACGGAAATTCAGACCATGGCTCGCTGGTACATCATCCACGCCTATTCGGGCTTCGAGAACAAGGTGCGGGATTCGATCCTGTCCGAGGCGGAGCGCAAGGGCCTGTCGCAGCTGGTCGAGGCGGTCGAAGTGCCGACCGAGACCGTGACCGAGGTCAAGCGCGGCAAGAAGGTTTCGGTCGAACGCAAGTTCATGCCGGGCTACGTTCTCGCCAAGCTGGCGATGAACGACGACGTCTATCACCTCGTCAAGAACACCGCCAAGGTGACCGGCTTCCTCGGCCCCAACGGCAAGCCCCAGGCGATTTCGGAGCGCGAGGCTGCCCGCTATTTCGGCGCGCGCGAACAGGCCGCCTCCGAGCCGCGCCGCGAGGTTTCGGTCGATTACGAGATCGGCGATCAGGTCAAGGTCAACGCCGGGCCCTTCGCCAGCTTCAACGGCACGGTCGAGGAACTCGATTTCGACAAGCATCGCGTCAAGGTTTCGGTCTCGATCTTCGGCCGCGCCACGCCGGTCGAGCTGGGCTTCGAGGAAGTCGAGCTGGTCAAGTAAGGCCGGTCCTCCACGCAGAGCAAAAAGGGCGGGATTTCCCGCCCTTTTTCGTTTGGGCAGGGCCCGGCGGCGGCGCACGTTAACCGGATGCCAAGCATGTTTGCCTAGGGCTGGCCTCATGTCCGGGGAGCCCGTCACGCCTGCTGGCCCTGCTTCGCGCCTCGCGCGGCTTGATGGCCTGCGCGGTGTCGCCGCCGCCGTCGTGGTCGTCTACCATGCCCAGTTGATGTTCGTCCCGGAGGCCTTCGCGGGTCTTTCCGGCCCGCTCGGCTGGGTTCACGGCTGGGGCTGGACCGCGGTCGACCTGTTCTTCGTCATTTCCGGGGCGATCTTCGCCCATGCCTATGGCGCGCCGGGCCAGCTGGCGAGCGGGCGGGCGCTGGCCGGCTTCGGCATCGCACGCTTCGCCCGGCTCTATCCGCTGCACCTCGTCATGCTGCTCGCCTGCGCCTTCCTCTTCGCCGGAAAGCCGGGCAGCGACGCATCGGCCTTCATCGCGCACCTGTTCATGCTGCAGGCCTTCGCGGCGCCCTTCGCCGATACGTTCGACGGGCCGAGCTGGTCGCTGACCATCGAGTGCCTGTGCTACGCGCTGTTCGCCTGCGCCGCCCACTTCGGGCCGCGCGTCCAGAGGGTGGTGATGTTCGGCGCGGTGCTTGGCGGTGCCGGCTGGCTGGCGCTCTACGGACTGCCCGGCGGGCCGTGGGACAGCGGGCTGGTGGCGCGCGGGCTGCTCGGCTTTTTCATGGGGCAGGCGGTGTGGCAGCGGCGCGAGCGGCTGGAGCGCCTGCCGTGGCCGGTGCTGGCTACCGTGCTGGGCCTGGGCCTAGGCCTTGCCCTTGCCGGAGGGCCGTGGAGCCCGCAGCTCGCGCTTGGCCTCCTTGCCTGGCCCGCCGCCTTGTTGCTGGCTCTGCGCTTGCCGCTGCTTGAAAGCCGCGCGGCGCTGTGGCTCGGCTCGCGGTCCTACGCGATCTACCTGATCCACATGCCGGTGATCGAATTCGCCGCCAAGCGCTTCGGGCCGTTCGCGGGCGGCTGGGCCTCCATCCTTGCCGTTCACCTCGTGCTGGCGCTCGTCGTCGGCTGTCTTGCCGATGCGGCCCTGCGCCGGATCGAATTGCCCGCCCGCGCGGCGATCCGCGCGGCCTGGGCCCAGCGCCAGCACCGGCCGGCCCCGGCATGAGCGCCGAGCCCCCGCGCCTTGCCCGGCTTGACGGGATGCGCGGCCTCGCCGCCTTCGGCGTGGCCTTTTTCTATCACGCGCGCAGCCTCTTTCCCGAGGGCGCGCTCGACAGCGGCAACCGCCTGCTCGACTGGCCTCACGTTTATGGCTGGCTGTTCGTCGACCTGTTCTTCGTCCTCTCGGGCTATGTCTTCGCCCATGCCTATCTCGGCCGGGATGCCCTGCGCAGCGAGGCGGACCTTACCGACTTCGCCGTGGCCCGCTTCGCCCGGCTCTATCCGCTGCACTTCGTCATGCTGCTGGTCGCCGTGCTGGCCTATGCCGGCAAGGCGGCCAACACGCCGCTCGCCTTCCTTGCGCACCTGTTCATGCTGCAGGCCATGGTCCAGCCCGTGGCGGGCACTTTCATCGGCCCGGCCTGGTCGCTGAGCGTCGAGGTCGTCTGCTACCTGCTTTTCGCCATGGCGGCGGTACGGGGGCCGCGTACGCTCGTCGGGGTGACAGGCGCCGCCGTGGCGCTCGGCGCGGCGCTCCTGCTGCGCGACGCTTCGACCGAGGCCTGGTCGGCGGACAATTTCCCGCGCGGCTTCCTCGGCTTCTTCCTCGGACAGGCGCTCTGGCACCTGCGCGCCCGGCTTGCCCGCGTGCCGGGCTGGGCGCTGCTGGCGGTCATGGCCTTCGGCGCCTGGTTGCCGCCGGAAGGGCCGTGGGGCGCGATCCTGCCCTTTGCCCTGCTGGTCTTTCCCGCCGCGCTGCTGTTCGGCCTGCGGCAAGGCTTGCTGGAGTGTCGGCCGCTGATCTGGCTGGGTGACAGGTCCTATGCGATCTACCTGATCCACCTTGTGCCGCGCGATCTGTTCCTTGCCTGGCACGGGCCGCTTGCTGGGGCGGGGCTGGGCGGGATCGTGCTGGGGCACGTGGTCTTCGCGGCGGTGAGCCTGCTGCTCGCCGATCTTGCCTTCCGCTGGATCGAGATGCCCGCGCGGCGCCTGATTCGCGCGGCATGGAGCCAGCGCGCGCGCCGTCCGGTTACGGCCTAGCCCCGCGTCTCCAGCCATTCGCCCAGCGCGGCGAGGCAATCGCGGGCGAGGGCCTTGCTCCGCTCCGGGCTCCACCCCTGCCGCTCGCAGGGCAGGTCGTTGTGGTCCTTGAAGGGCATTTCCAAGGTCATCGACACGCAGCCGAACCGCTCGGCGAGCTGGTTGGTGCTCATCGCCATGTTGGCCTTGCCGGGGCGTGCGGTGGGATAGCCGAGCCGGGTCTGGAAATCGGGCGTGCGCCGCTCGAGGATCTCGCGGTAGCGGGCATAGCCTTGCCCCTGTGCGTCGGTCCACGAAGGGATGCCGTCGAACCCGGCGATGAACACGGCCGGGATAGCCTCGTCGCCGTGGACGTCGATGGCGAAGTCCACCCCGGTCCCGTCCATCGC
This sequence comes from Novosphingobium flavum, assembly GCF_014230315.1. Lineage (GTDB taxonomy): Bacteria > Pseudomonadota > Alphaproteobacteria > Sphingomonadales > Sphingomonadaceae > Novosphingobium > Novosphingobium flavum. The sequence goes on from NZ_JACLAW010000013.1 coordinate 22,792, forward strand.
GGAAAGGATCGCCAGCACTTCGGGCGAACGTTCAGCGCTGGGCGCATGCCATTCGCGGTTGAGGTTGACCCCCGCCGCATTGGTGCGCAGGTGGCCGCGCGCCGAACCATCGGGATTGGCATTGGGCACGATGTGGAACCGGCACTTCTCGCGCAGGGTGCGGCCCCACGGGTCGGCCGGGTCGGTCAGCAGGTCGAGCGCGCCTTCCATCCACCACTCGGCCATGGTCTCGCCCGGATGCTGGCGGGCATAGAGCCAGACCTGGACCTCGCCTTCGCCCAGTTCGAGGCAGTCGATCGGCCGCCCGTCAAGGCTGGTGCCGAGGCAGCGATGTGTGACACCCTCGGCCTGCGCGGCGGCGGCCACGAGATCGTGATGGCGCTCCATCGAATAGGGCGCGAAATAGGCCAGCCACAGCGCATCGCCCTGCGGCGTGTGGCGGATGGTGAGGGTGCCGTCCTCCGCATCGCGGTCGAAGCTGGTGGCGGCGCGCACCCAGTCCTCGCGGTCCTCGGAAACCACCGCGCGGTATCCCGGCCAGCCGTCGGGATAGGCGGAGCCCGCCAGCCCGGTGATCTTCAGCACCAGTTCCCGCCCTGCCGCGCCCGAGACGCGGAAGTGGAACCACTGGTAGAATTCGCTTTGGTTGTCCTTGCGGATGGCGAGCCGGGCCTCGGCGCCGTCGATCGACAGGACCTCGATATTGCCCGCGTCGAACTGCGAATGGATCAGGATGTCGGTCATGGATTGGCGGGCTTCACAAGCACGGTTTCGCCCGACTTGCCGGGGAAATTGCTGAACAGGGCGCGGGCCATTTCGGCAGCGCCCAGCGATGACGAGGCCAGCGGCGAGGCGGTGCGCACGGTGAAGCTGGCGCGTCCTTCCCACAGCACCTTGCGGGTCGCCCGCTCGCGGATCATCACGCCAAGCAGGGTCTCGGTCATTTCCGGCGGCGGGCCGGACAGGTCGATGCCCACCCCAACGCCCACGCCCGAACCATAGGAACCCGCCGATCCGCCCATGCCCACGCTGACCGGCGAGCGGTTGCGATCGGGCTTGTAGCTGCGCCGCTCCAGCCGGACCTCGGCCACCTGCGCACCGTCCGGCGCGGCCACCTCGCGGTATCCGGCGCGCTGCAGTTCGCGCCCCACCGCACCCTCGAACGTGCGCAGTTCGAGCGACGCCGGGTCCATCCCCGGCGCTGCCTCGACCGCCACGGTCCCCGCCAGCGCCGCCGTGTCGGCCACGTGAAAGCGGGTCACCTCGACCGGGCCGGTGGGCGCAACGCAGGCGCCGAGCATCAGCAGCGGGGCGGCGGGCAGCAGTCGGACGAAACGCAACATCTTGAACTTCCTCGCCGAGCGAACGGCACGGCCGCCGCATCGGTTCCGAAGTTGTGACCGCAAGGCGCGATTTGCAAGCCGTGCCTGCGCAAATGGCCGTGCCGGTGTGGGCGCGGCTTCAGGGCCGGCCGGGCACCGGGTCGGCCTTGCCGGGGAAACCGTCGAACAGGGCGGCGGCGAGGCGGTTGGCGATCGCGCCCTCGGTCCACTTGTCGTTGCCCTCGCGGGTGATCGTGTCGGCGCGGCCTTCCCACAGCACGGCGCCGGTGGCCTTGTCCCTGATCCGCGCCTCGAGCCGGCTGGCGATCAGCGCGCCCTTGGGCTTGGACAGGTCGACCGCGACGGCGAGGCCGAACATCGAGCCGCGGTTGGAAACGCCCACCGTCGCCTCGCCGCTGACCGGCTTCTTCACTTCCTGCGGGGCGACCTCGTCATGGCTGACGTGCAGTTCGACCACGGTCGCGGCCTCGGATTCGGGCGCATCGGTTCGGTAGCCGACCTGGGCGAGCTGATCGAGCACGGCGGCTTCATAAGTGGCCAGTTCCCGGCTCTCGACGCCCGATCCGGTCGGCGCGCCGCTGACCATGACCTTGCCGTGGCCGAGCGCATCGGCCGCCGTGCCCTCGCTGACGAAGCGTGAGACGGTGACGCGCCCCTCGGCGGCCTCGGCCGAGCGGGAAGGGGAGGAGGCGGGGTACATCGGACCGTCCCACGGCCCGCCGCCCCAGCCGCCGCCCCAACCACCACCCCAGCCGCGCGCGGCAGCGGGAAGGGGGGCAAGGGCTGCGCCAAGCGCGAGCGCCAGGACTGTGCGGGAGGCCAAAGACTTGGCCATAGACGGGGCCAAAGACAGGGCAGGGCGGGAGACAGGCATGAAAAATCGTCCTTTCGTCGTCCCCACCCAACCGACTATCCCGCGCCGCCTTGCCCGGCCATGAATGAACGGCCGCCGGGAAGGAGGGCGGGCCGGCTTGCGCGCTGCGGTAAACCCAATCAGTTTAACCCAAATGCTCCACTTCGCGTGCTAGCCGATCGGGGCAACAAGCCAAGGAATGATTCGCGCGATGTCCACTTCAAGGGTTCCGGTCCTGGTGACTGGCGGCGCCGGCTATATCGGCAGCCATGCGGTACTCGCGCTCAAGGATGCCGGCTGGCCGGTCGCGGTGATCGACAACCTGAGCACCGGTTTCCGCTTCGCCGTGCCGGAAGGGGTGCCGCTCTATCAGGGCGACATCGAGGACGGCGCCCTGCTGGCGCGGATCTTCGCCGAACAGGGCACGCGGGCGATCATGCATTTCGCCGGCTCGATCGTGGTCCCCGAATCGGTCGAGAAGCCGCTCGATTACTATCACAACAACACGGTGAAGAGCCGCGCCCTGATCGCCGCCGCCGTGGCCGCCGGCGTGCCGCACTTCATCTTCAGCTCGACCGCGGCGACCTACGGTGATCCCGCCGTCTCGCCGGTGACCGAGGCCAGCCCGAAGCAGCCGATCAATCCCTACGGCATGTCCAAGCTGATGACCGAGTTCATGCTGGCGGACACGGCGCGGGCGCATCCGCTCAACTTCTGCGCGCTGCGCTATTTCAACGTGGCCGGCGCCGATCCCGAGGCGCGCTCGGGCCAGTCGACCGCCGGGGCCACGCACCTGATCAAGGTCGCGGTCGAGGCGGCGCTGGGCAAGCGCAGCCATGTCGGCGTGTTCGGCACCGATTTCGACACGGCCGACGGCACCGGGGTGAGGGACTACATCCATGTCGCCGACCTCGCCTCGGCCCATGTCCTCGCGCTCGAGGCGCTGATCGCCGATCCCGCCCGCTCGCTGACGATGAATTGCGGCTATGGCCGGGGCTTCTCGGTGCTCGAAGTGCTCGACGCGGTCGACCGGGTGACCAACATGAAGATTCAGCGGCGGATCGAGGGGCGCCGCGCGGGTGATCCGGCCAGCCTGGTGTCCGACAACAGCCTGATCCGCGCTACCCTGCCGTGGCAGCCGCGCTTTGCCGATCTCGACACGATCGTCGCCCATGCCCTGGCATGGGAGCGGCGCCTGTCGGAGATCAGGACGGCGCAAATCCCCGCCGAAGCCTGAAGCGAAGGGCGCGATTTTAACCCCGCCGGCGGTTGACTCAGGGGGCGCCAGCGCCTAACGGCCCACTTCCAGTTTTCAGCGGTCCTCCGCCGCACGAGGTAGTCATGAAGATTCGCAACAGCCTGAAGTCGCTCAAGGATCGTCACCGGGATAACCGCGTTATCCGTCGCCGTGGCCGGACCTACGTGATCAACAAGACCAACCGCCGCTTCAAGGCGCGCCAGGGCTAAGCCCGGCGCCACGCGGTCTGGGCCTCCGTGGCCCGGCAGGCTGACGGCCCGCCTCCGACAGGGGAGCGGGCCGCCGCCGTTTCCGGGCTCCGCAAGGCGCGGCGCCGGACAGGCAGGGCCGAGGAGGCGATTCGTGCACGGTACTGACGGCAGCGATGGGGCCGAACGCTTCGCCCCGGTCGAGGCAGTGGTCTTCGACGTCGGTCGGGTCCTGTTCGAGTGGGACCTGCGCCATCTCTATGCCCCGTTGATTCCCGATCCGGCCGAGCTGGACTGGTTCCTCACCAATGTCGTCACCGAGCGCTGGCACTTCCAGCACGACGAGGGGCGCGGCGTGGCCGAGATGCTTGCCGAACGGCAGGCCGAATTCCCCGATCATGCCCACCTGATCGAGGCCTGGGCCTATCGCTTCAACGATTCGATCCCCGGCCCGGTGCCCGGCAGCTTCGCCATCGTCGAGGAACTGTCCGCGCGCGGTGTGCCGCTTTACGCCATCACCAATTTCGGGGCCGAGTTCTGGGCGGGTTTCCGCCCGCTTCACCCCATCTTCGATCACTTCCGCGACATCGTGGTCTCGGGCGTGGAGAAGATCGCCAAGCCCGATCCGGCGATCTACCGGCTGGCCGAGGCCCGCTTTGGCCATGCCCCCGGGGCCATGCTGTTCGTCGATGACAACCCGGCCAATATTGCTGCGGTGCGCGCTTGCGGCTGGCAGGGGCACCTGTTCCGCGATTCCGCCGCATTTTCCGGCGAATTGCAGGCCCGAAACATGATTGATTGATTGGAATAACGACGCTTTCAGCATATTGTCATATCGGGGACATGCTGGGGTACAGGGGATATGGCAAACATACGCGAGGTGATCGGCGTCGAATGCGGCCTGCCGACAGCCTTGGAGGTGATGGGAGAGCGCTGGTCGTTCCTCATCCTGCGCGCGGCCTTTCATCAGGTTTGCCATTTCGAGGAATTTCTCGCCGTGCTGGGCATTGCCCGCAACATCCTGTCCAACCGGCTAGCGCGGCTGGTCGAACATGGCATCCTGGCGCGCGAGCCGCAGCAGGACGATCGCCGCAAGATCGCCTACCGGCTCACGGCGAAGGGAACCGACCTGCTGCCCGCGCTGATCGCGCTGCGCCAGTGGGGTGAGCGGCACGGCCCCTGCGCTATGCCCAACCCGGTGCTGGTCGATCGGCGGGACTGCCTGCCGATCGCGCCGATCGCCATCCATGCCGCCGATGGCCGCGCGATCAACTACGACGACCTGATCTGGATCGAGCGCGCCGATATCGGCCGGCCCGGCGCCGCCTGCGCCGTCCTGCCGGTGGCGAGCGATGCGGTCCTGACCTGACGGCGCTGCGGGGCTGGTTTCGCAGGTCGGGGCAGGGCATGGTCACGGCGATGAATCGCCCCGCCATCCTGCTGCTCGCCCCGCTCGCCGCGGCCCTGCTCACCGCCGCCGCTCCGGCCAAGCGCAAGGCCGCCCCGCCGCCGCCCCGGCCGCCAGTGGCCCTGCCTATGGGCGACACGGTGCGCGTTGCGATCGTCACCGAAATGGGCACGATCGAGGCGGACCTCGATCACCTCCGTGCCCCGAAGACGGTCGAGAATTTCGTCCGCTATGTCGATGGCAAGCGGTTCGACGGGATGACCTTCTACCGCGCGATGCACCTTGATTGGGGTGACCAGCCCAACGGCCTGATCCAGGGCGGGTGGAGCGGCGATCCGCGCAAGGTCCTGCCGCCGGTCATCCACGAGCCGACCAGCCTGACCGGGATCAGCCACAAGGCCGGCGCCCTCTCCATGGCGCGTTTCGCGCCGGGCACGGCGACGTCGGATTTTTCGATCCTGCTGGCCGACCTGCCGCAGCTCGACGCCGATCCGAAGTCAGCCGATCCCGATCTTCAGGCGGGTTTTTCCGCTTTCGGCCATGTCGTCTCGGGGATGGATGTGGTGCGCCGGATCTGGGACGCGCCCCGCTCGCCGACCAAGGGCGAGGGGACCCCGCTCAAGGGCCAGCTGCTCGAACCGGCGGTAAAGGTGCTGAGCGTGCGGCGCGTGGTGCTTCCCGCAGCTGCGCCGCTTTCTCCGCCCGCGCCCGTTTCGCCACCTCCGGCCGCTCCCTGAGTGCGCGGAGGCTGGGCGGCCACGGCCACGCGGTTGTCGGCCGTCGAGGGACTCGGCGCGCTGCCGGATGGCTGGAATGTAGGGGGAGGCGCTGACCATAACGTCAGCGCGGCCGGAACTTACCCCGGCCAGTGCCACGCCCGGACCCAGCGATCGCGCTTGATCCGCCGGATCGGCGCGTTGCAATGTGCGCAATGGCCGACATAGTCTTCGCCGGCTTTCCTGACCCGCCGCCGATCCGGCTCGTGGTCGCAGAACATGCAGCGAATCCGCCCCCAGAACATAGCTCTGCCCCCCAGCCTGACTAACAGTATCACGCCGGGGTCGATTGCCCTAAGGCCGTCAGGCTCGCGGGGCTTGCCGGCGATAGCTCAGGGCCTCGGCAACGTGAACCCGGCCCACCGTTTCGGCCCCGGCCAGATCGGCCACGGTCCGCGCCACCCGCAGCATCCTGACATAGCCCCGCGCCGACAGCCGCATCGCCTCGGCCGCCTGCAGCAGCAGCTTGCGGCCCGCCTCGTCGGGGGTGGCGAAGCGGTCGAGCAGGTCGCCGTCCAGCTCGGCATTGGTGCGCGCGCCGTGTCCTTCGAGCCGCGCGGTCTGCACCGCGCGGGCCCGGCCCACGCGCTGCGCCACTTCGGCCGAGCCTTCGGCCGGGGCAGGCAGGGCAAGGTCCATCGCGCTGACCGGGTCTACCTCCACGTGGAGGTCGATCCGGTCAAGCAGCGGCCCGGAAACCCTGGACTGGTAGTCCGCCGCGCATTTGGGCGCGCGGCTGCAGCCCAGCGCCGGATCGCCGAGGTGGCCGCAGCGGCATGGGTTCATCGCCGCGACCAGCTGCACCCGCGCCGGAAAGGTGACATGGGCATTGGCCCGCGCCACCGAGACCTCGCCCGTCTCCAGCGGCTGGCGCAGCGAATCGAGCACGGCGCGCTGGAATTCGGGCAGCTCGTCAAGGAACAGCACGCCGAGGTGGGCCATGCTGACCTCGCCCGGCCGCACTTTCAGCCCGCCCCCGGTCAGCGCGGCCATGGAGGCGGAATGGTGCGGACTGCGGAACGGCCGGGCGCGGCTGATCCGCCCGTCCTCCAGCGTTCCGGCCACCGAGGCGACCATCGACACCTCCAGCGCCTCGGGCGGGGTCAGTTCGGGCAGGATGCCCGGCAGGCAGGCCGCGAGCAGGCTCTTGCCGGCGCCGGGCGGGCCGCACATCAGCAGGTTGTGCCCCCCGGCGGCGGCGATCTCGAGCGCGCGCTTGGCGGTTTCCTGGCCCTTGACCTGCTTGAGGTCCGGCCCGCGCGGCCCCTCTCCGGCCTCGCCCGGCCGGGGCACGGGCAGAACGGTCTGGCCCTTGAGGTGGTTGAGCAGCGAGACGAGGTCGGGCGCGGCCAGCACGGCCACCCCGCTCGCCCAGCGCGCCTCGGCCCCCTGCGCGGCGGGGCAGATCAGCCCCTTGTCCTCGGCGCTGGCATGGATCGCGGCGAGCAGCACCCCCGGCGTCGCCACGATGCGCCCGTCGAGCGACAGTTCACCCACGGCGATGTGATCGGCCAGTTGCTCGGCATCGGTAACCCCCATGGCCGCCAGCAGGGCCAGCGCGATCGGCAGATCGTAGTGCGAGCCTTCCTTGGGCAGGTCGGCGGGGGAGAGGTTGATCGTGATCCGCTTGGGCGGCAGCGCGAGGCCGAGCGAGGACAGCGTGGCCTGGACCCGCTGGCGGCTCTCGTTCACCGCCTTGTCCGGCAGGCCGACGAGATGGAACCCCGGCATCCCCGGAGCGACCTGGCATTGCACTTCGACGCTACGGGCCTCCAGCCCGAGATAGGCAACCGTCCGAACCAGCGCGACCAAGCAAACCCCCGTACAAAACCTTATCTTTGTGTAGGGCTATGCGGCAGGTCCTGTCGAGGGGGTGATCAAGGAAATGCCTGGATCGACGGCGCGATCGTGGCACCGCCGGTTGCCCGGCGCCGTCTGACCGCATTGGCCAGAATGGCGCACATGCCGAGGAGGCACGGGAACGAGATTGACCAGATTTCACTGGGCTGGACGAACCCCCAAGGCGCGGCAGTCATGGAGGCTAGCGCGAAATTGGCTGCCGAAAGCCATGAGAGCGCGCCTAGCGCCACCATTTCGAGGCCGGAAATGTATTGCACCGCGACAGGGGCGATCAATGCCAGAGCTATCGCCATGAAGGTCAGGTCGTAGTCATAGTTGTAGGGGCTAACGAACATTGATGCGGCAATGGTGTATGAAAGAACCATGCGATCATCTTTGCACCGCCTGGAAAGGATGAAGATTGAGGCGAGCGCGAATAGTGCGACCACAATCTGAAGTGCCATCGCCAAGCTGGCCCCCCATTCGAACCGATATGCCATGGCGTAGGCCGACGTCATGCGCCCAATCGGGAATTCGCCGTTCATCAAACTGGCCGTGGAAGCCTCCGAACTGTCGCGGAAGGCCTCCCAGACCGGCGCGCCCAGAGCGATCGTGGCCACGATCATGGCCGCAATTGCAATGGCGATCGCCTGGCCGGTCGTTCGCCAGCGCCGGTCGATCAGCACCAGAAACGCGCAGGCTACGGCAAGATGGGGCTTGATGATCATTGCGCCAAGCGCAAGGCCTCCACGCCTGCCTCGCTCCAGATAGTTCTGGGCGAAAAGGCCGACAAGGCCGGCGGTCAGGAACCCATTCTGGCCGCAGCGCACATTGATCAGCATGGCAGGAATAGTGAGTGCCAGCGCGAAGGCTGAGTAACGCCCCGCCAACTTGTAGACGGCCAGGCAGTACAGGCAAAAGGTCAGGCCGGTGAACGCCCCATACGAAAGTGCGTGCGGGAGTGTCGCAAAGGCTTCGACAACGGCAGTGAAGGGGGGCGGGTAGGCCCAAGGCATGAACTGCCAGTCGTGGAAATGCGCAAGCTGTGCCTGCCGAAGGCACTCCCATTCGTAAGCACATTCGACTTTGCCGTTCAGGGCGAGTTGGCCCACGACGTAGAAATCCTGAAAATCGGTGACGCCCATCACGCGAACGAAATTGGGGTGGGAGAGCAGCCACGCATTTGCGGCGATGCACAGTAACATCGAGGCGATGACGAGGGGGGCGAACAGCCGGTTCGAGGTCAGCCCGGCAACCAGCGGTGAACGAGGCTTCATGCTTTCCCCTGCCAGAGCCGATATTGAGCCGAAGCGGCTATTGCGCCGAAATTCGGTAAAGACAGCTGGGCGCCAAAATGAATGAAACAATTTGGCGAAGCAAGAAATCCGTCCGAGCATGAATATATGCTCATTATTCAAACTGAGTTGTCGCCGCGTGCGACCGAAGGTCTGGAAGGGCCGTTGCTTGATTGCGGCGCGGAAGGCGTCGCCGCAGCCTCTCGGTTAAGACAATCTTCACGCTCCCCGTGAGGCCGCTGGTAGCATTCCGGCGGGCATCCTGCGGCCATGCGTCCCCCCGCTCGCCTCGCTCCCGTTCTGCTGGCCGCCCTGCTCGCTGCCTTGCCGCGCCCCGCGCTGGCCGGGCAGGCGGTGACGGTCACGGTGATCGAGGAGGTCGTCGAGGAAGCAGTCCCGGCAGTCGGCGGCGAGGGCGGTTCCGATCGCTTCGTCGCCGCTGCCGCCCGCGCCCCCAATCCGCGCGGGATCGCCGCCTTTGGCCCGTTCCGGGTGCTGGACGACAATCGGGCTGCGCTCGTCGACGCGACCGACGAGCGCAGCCCGGCGGCTTTCGCGGCCATGCTGAAGGCCCATCCCGGCATCCGCCTGCTCGAACTGGTCGAATGTCCGGGCACGGACGATGACCGCGCCAACCTCGCGCTCGGGCGGATGATCCACGCCAGGGGCCTGTCGACTCACGTGCCCGATGGCGGTTCGGTCCGCTCGGGCGCGGTCGAGCTGTTCCTCGCCGGGGTCACGCACAAGGCCGAGCCGGGCGCCGAGTTCGCCGTCCACTCCTGGGCCGACGAGGATGGTCACGAACCTTCGGACTTCCCGATGAGCGCGCCCGAAAACCGGATCTATCTCGACTACTACCGAGAAATGGGCATGAGCGCGGCCGAGGCGCGGGCCTTCTATGACATGACCAATTCGGTCCCCAACGCCCAGGCCCGCTGGCTCAGCGCCGGGCAGATGGCCCAGTGGGTGCGTTACAACTGAGTCTTGTGCGTTGACCGGTCCCGCCTGACGGCGTGACCTCGCGCCACCCACCAACAAGAGACTCGCCGCAAGCCCTTCGCGGAGGCGAGGGACGCACTAACCCATTGACTCGAATCTCCGTCTCGCTTAACGGCGCCCTTCCAGTTTCAGCTGCCTTCGCGGGCGGCCTGTTTGTTATCGTATCAGAGGTTTCATCATGAAGCGCACCTTCCAGCCCAGCCGCCTCGTTCGCGCGCGCCGCCACGGCTTCCGTGCCCGCACCGCCACCGTCGGCGGCCGCAAGGTTCTCGCTGCTCGCCGCGCTCGCGGCCGCAAGAAGCTCTCGGCCTGATCGGTCGGGTGTTCCTCCGGCTCGTGCCGGGGGTTCGCGGATCCGGCCCGCTTTCCCTGCCCATGCATCCCGATGCGATTCGGGTGACTGGGCAGGGAAAGCGGGCCGAACCCGTTTCTGCGCCTGTGACCTGAATTGCCTTCGATGACCAAGCCGCAAGTTCTCACCCGGCGCGCCGATTTCCTCAGCGCCAATCGCGGCACCCGCGTTGCCCGGCCGGGCTTCGTCCTGCTCATCCGGGCGAACGAGACCGGCGCCCAGCGCTTCGGCATCACCGTCACCAAGAAAATCGGCAATGCCGTCGTCCGCAACCGGATGAAGCGCCGTTTCCGCGCCCTGCTGCGTGAGATCCTGCCCGAGGCGGGGCTGGCGGGCACCGATCACGTGCTGATCGGCCGCGAAGGCGGGATCGAGCGTGATTTCGCCCTGCTGCGCGAGGAGCTGCTGGCCGCGCTGGCCCGCGCGGGGGCGGGCAAGGGCGATCCGCCGCGGAAACGCCGCCCGGAAGGGAAGGGCGGGCCGCGGCGATGAAGCGTCTGCTGATTCTCGTCGCCCGCGCCTGGCAACTTGGCCCTTCGCGGGTTCTTCCGCCCACTTGCCGTTATGCCCCGTCGTGCTCGCAATATGCGATCGAGGCGCTTGAAAAATACGGTGCGATTAAGGGTGGCTGGCTGGCGCTTAAGCGTCTATTGCGCTGCCACCCTTGGGGCGGGCACGGCTATGATCCGGTGCCGTAAAGCGGCCCCGGCACTTGATGAAGAAAGACTTCGGGGACCTTCGTGGACAATCAGCGTAACCTGATACTGGCAGTTCTGCTGACCATCCTGCTCATCTTCGGCTGGGATACCGGCATGAAGTATCTGTACCCCGAGGCGAGCAAGCCCCGCCCGGCGGCCAGCGCTCCGGCTGCGCCCGGATCGGTCTCGGCCGATCCGGCGAGCGGCAAGCCGACGCGAGAGGGCGGGCTGACCAACGCGGCTGACCAGGCGCTCGAAGCGCGCGACCTGGCGACGGCGCTGAGCCCGGCCGGCCGCGTGGCCATCGCCGCGCCCGGCCTGTCGGGCTCGATCAACCTGACCGGCGCCCTGCTCGACGATCTCGTCACCAACCGCCACACCGCCACCTCGGACAAGAACAGCGGCGCCAACCGCGTGTTTTCGCCTGCCGGCACCCCGGCGCAGCACTATGCCCAGCTTGGCTGGTCCGGCCAGGGGGTGAACCTGCCCAATGCCCGCACCGTCTGGGCCGCGCCGCAGGGCGCGAAGCTCACGCCGCAGACCCCGGTCACCCTGACCTGGAACAGCGGGGCGGGCCAGACCTTCACGATCACCTATGCGATCGACGAGGATTACCTGATCACTGCGAAGCAGACCGTGGCCAATGCCGCCCCGGCGCCGATCAAGGTCCAGCCGATCGCCCAGCTCAACCGCACGGACAAGACCGCCTCGGTCTCGACCTGGACCCTGCACTCGGGCCCCTTCGGTGCCTTTGACGGCTCGGTTTCGTTCAAGCCCAACTACAAGGACGTGCTGGAAGCCCAGACCGTCACCAACGAGGGCAAGCCCGATTGGGTCGGCTTCACCGACATCTACTGGATGAGCGTGCTGGTTCCCGGCCAGAACGCGCAGGGCTCGGACTTCCGCGCGATCGGCAATGGCATCTATCTGGCTGACCTGTTCTACCAGCCGGTCGACGTCGCCCCCGGCCAGCAGGTGACGACCGAGACCCGCCTCTTCGCCGGCGCCAAGGAGTCGAGCGTGCTCGACCGTTACGAGGAAGCCGGGCTCGCCAAGTTCGGTCACTCGATCGACTGGGGCTGGTTCTTCTGGTTCGAAAAGCCGATCTTCTGGCTGCTCAAGGCCCTGTTCAAGACCGTGGGCAACTTCGGCGCCGCCATCATTCTGCTCACCCTGATCGTGCGCGGGATCATGTTCCCGGTCGCCCAGCGCCAGTTCAAGTCGATGGCCTCGATGCGCGCGATCCAGCCGAAGATGAAGGTGCTGCAGGAACGCTACAAGGAGGACAAGCAGAAGCTTCAAGAGGAGACCATGAAGCTCTACCGCGAGGAGGGGGTCAACCCGCTCGCGGGCTGCCTGCCGATCTTCCTCCAGATCCCGGTGTTCTTCGCGCTCTACAAGGTGCTGACCCTCGCCGTCGAAATGCGCCACCAGCCCTTCGCGCTGTGGATTCACGATCTTTCCGCGCCCGATCCGCTGCACGTCCTCAACCTGTTCGGCTTGCTGCCGTTCACCCCGCCGGGCTTCCTTGCCATCGGCATTCTCGCCCTGCTGCTCGGCTTTACCATGTGGCTGCAGTTCAAGCTCAACCCGGCGAGCCCCGATCCGGTCCAGCAGCAGGTCTTCGCCTTCATGCCGTGGATGATGATGTTCGTCATGGCGCCCTTCGCGGCCGGCCTGCTGATCTACTGGATCACCTCGAACCTGCTCACCATCGCCCAGCAGAAGTTCCTCTATGCGCGGCACCCGCAGCTCAAGGCGATGGTCGACAAGGAACGGGCGGACGTAGCCGCCGCGTCCAAGCGCGCCAAGTGAACGACCAGTCTGACCGCGACGAGCTGATCGAGCGCGCCCGGAAGCTTTTTTCCGGGCGCGTCGACTTCCTGTTGTCCGCCCCTGCGCTCAAGTTCCTGCCCGAGCCGACCGTGCCCGAGGTCGCCTTCGCCGGGCGCTCCAACGTCGGCAAGTCGTCGCTGCTCAATGCCCTGACCGGGCGCAAGTCCCTGGCCCGCGCCTCGGTCACTCCCGGCCGCACGCAGGAGCTGAACTTCTTCGAGGTGGGCGATCCGCTGTCCTTCCGGCTGGTCGACATGCCGGGCTACGGCTTCGCCAAGGCGCCGCCCGCCGTGGTCGAGAAATGGCGCCGGCTGGTGCGCGATTTCCTGCGCGGGCGGGTCGTCCTGCGCCGCACGCTGCTGCTGGTCGACGCGCGCCACGGCATCAAGCCGGTCGACGACGACATGATGAAGATGCTCGACGAGGCCGCCGTGGGCTACCGCGTGGTCCTGACCAAGGCCGACAAGATCAAGGCCAGCGAACTCGCCGAAGTCACCGCCCGGACCGAGGCCGAGGCCCGCAAGCACATCGCCGCGCACCCGCAGGTGCTGGTCACCTCGGCGGAACTGAAGATGGGCATAGACGACCTGCGTGCCGCCGTGCTGGAAGACGCGCTGATCTGATTTCCCCCGCCGCTGCCCCGGCGCACGGGGCTGCGACACGGGCTTGTTCAGTCTCGACAGGCTGGGCGTGAACGCATAGCCTCGCGCTCATGAAGCTCATCATCGGCAACAAGAACTATTCGAGCTGGTCGCTGCGCGGCTGGCTGGCGGCGAAGCAGTCCGGCCTGCACTTCGAGGAAATCACTATCCCGCTCTATGGCGAGGCATGGGACGCGGCCAAGCTCGACATGGGCGAGATCGCCCCGTCGCACGGCCGGGTGCCGGTGCTGTGGGACGGCGATGCCGTGGTGTGGGACAGCCTCGCCATCCTCGAATACCTCGGGGACAAGGTGGGGCGCGACCGGTTCTGGCCCAAGGCTGACGATGCCCGCGCCATGGCCCGCTCGATGGTGGCCGAGATGCACTCCAGCTTTTCCGCGCTGCGCACCCAGTGCCCGATGAACGTGCGCCGCCGCTTCGACGAGTTCGAGCTGCACCCGCAGACCCGGGCCGACGTGGTGCGCATCCTCACCCTCTGGGCCGAGGCGCGGGCCCGCTTCGGGCGGGGCGGCCCGTTCCTGTTCGGCACGTTCTGCGCCGCGGACGTGTTCTTCGCCCCGGTCGTCAGCCGCTTCCTCACCTATGCGATCCCCGTCCCCGGCTTCGCCGTCGCCTATATGCAGGCGGTGTGGGAGCATGACTGGCTCCAGGCCTGGGTCGAGGCGGCCGAGGCGGAGGAATGGGTGATCGAGCAATACGAAGGCCAGATGGCCTGAGCTTGTCTCGCGCGCCGTCCCGCCATATGCGCGGGGGATGACTGACGCCCGCACCGCCACCGACCTCGCCGAAGCGCTGATCGCCTGCCCCAGCGTGACCCCGGCCACCGGCCTCGTCTTCGATTGCCTCGAAGGCCTGCTGCGGCCGCTGGGCTTCGAGGTCCACCGCATGGTGAACGGCGAGGCGCCGGACGGTCCGGTCGAGAACCTCTACGCCGTGCGCCGCGGCCCCGAAGGCTCGCGCCACTTCGCCTATGCCGGCCACGTCGATGTCGTCCCCCCGGGCGAGGGCTGGACCAGCGCCCCCTTCCTTCCCGAGCGGCGCGGCGGGCTCCTCTATGGGCGCGGCGCGGTCGACATGAAGGGCTCGGTTGCGGCGATGATCCACGCGGCCGCCACGATCCCGCAAGAGGCCGGCACCCTCTCCTTCATCATCACCGGCGACGAGGAGGGCGCTGCCACTTACGGCACCGTCGCCCTGATCGACTGGATGCGCGCCCACGGCGAGCAGCCTGATCTTTGCCTCGTCGGCGAACCCACCTCGGTCAATCGCCTCGGCGACATGATGAAGGTCGGGCGCCGCGGCTCGGTCAACATCTGGATCGAGGTCGAGGGCAAGGAAGGCCACGTCGCCTATCCGCACCTGGCTGACAATCCGCTGCCCAAGCTGGTCGCCATCCTCGCCGAACTCGATGCCCTCGTGCTCGACGAGGGGACCGACTGGTTCCAGCCGAGCAATCTCGAAATCACCGACGTCTCCTGCGGCAACCCGGCCACCAACGTGATCCCGCCCAAGGCCTCGGCCCGCATCTCGATCCGTTTCAACGACCGGCATACCGGGGCAAGCCTCTCGCAACTGGTGGACCAGATCGCCACGCGCCACGGCGGCACCACCCGCCCGATCATCTCCGGCGAAGCCTTCCTCACCCAGCCCGGTGCCTTCTCCACCATCATCGCCGAGGCGATCCGCGCCGAAACCGGGGTCGAGGCCGAACTCTCCACCACCGGCGGAACCTCCGACGCGCGCTTCCTCAAGGCGGTCTGCCCCGTGGTTGAATTCGGCCTGTGCAACGCCACCATGCACAAGCGCGACGAAGCCGCCGCGATCGACGACCTCGAAGCCCTCTCGCGGATCTACGCGCGTATCGCCCAGGCGGTCCTCGCCGGCTGAAGCCTCGCCTACGCACGCCCGCGCATTTGCCGCGCGCGGGTAGTGCGGCTAGGCTCGCCGGAATGTGGCTGGTGAAGGGTTTTGCATGACGAAGCGGCTGACGATCTGGATCCTGGTCGGACTGGTGCTCGGCATCGCCATCGGCACGGCCCTGCATCACGCCTATCCGGAAGGTGATCCGACCCTCGCCACCATCGCCGATTTCCTGAAGCTGCTGCCCGACGTTTTCCTGCACCTGATCAAGATGATCATCGCCCCGCTGGTCTTCGCCACGCTGGTCACCGGGATCGCGGGCATGGGCGATTCTTCGGCGCTTGGCCGGATTGGCGGGCGGGCACTGGCCTGGTTCATCACCGCCAGCCTGATCTCGATCGGGGTCGGCCTGCTGCTGATCAACCTGTTCCAGCCCGGCGTCGGCCTCCAGTTCAAGGCGGGCGGAGACATCGGCGCCCTGGCGACGTCGGACTTCACCTTCCGCCACTTCGTGCTCGAGGTCTTCCCGACCAGCGCGCTCGACGCCATGGCCAAGAACAACGTCCTGCAGATCCTCGTGTTCTCTCTGTTCGCGGGCGTCGCGCTCTCGGCCCTGCGCGAGCGGGGCAAGATCATCGTCGAAGGCTGCGATGCGCTGGCCCAGCTGATGATGCAGATGACCGACTATGTCATGCGCTTCGCCCCGTTCGCGGTGTTCGGGGCCATGGCCTCGGTCATCGCGATCCGCGGCTTCGGCATCGTCATCACCTATGCAGCGCTGATGAGCGAGTTCTACTTTGGCCTCGCCATCCTCTGGACCATCCTGTTCGGCATGTGCGCCATCGTCCTCAGGAAGCGGGCCCTTGCGCTGGTCCGCTACATCCGCGAGCCGGTGATCCTCGCCTTTTCCACCGCCAGCTCGGAAAGCGCCCTGCCGCGCCTGTTCGAACAGCTCGACCGTTTCGGCGTTCCGCGCCGCATCTCGGGCTTCGTCCTGCCGCTCGGCTATTCGTTCAACCTCGACGGCTCGATGATGTACACGTCCTTCGCGACCATGTTCATCGCCCAGGCCTATGGCATCCACCTCTCGATCGGCCAGCAAATCGCCATGCTGCTGACCCTGATGGTCACGTCCAAGGGCATCGCCGCCGTGCCCCGCGCCAGCCTCGTCGTCATCGCCGCCACGCTCACCCAGTTCGGCCTGCCGGTTGAAGGGATCGCCCTGATCCTCGGAGTCGATACCTTCCTCGACATGGGCCGCACCGCCACCAATGTGGTCGGCAACGCCGTCGCCACGGCCGTCATCACCAAGTGGGAAGGCATGCTCCAGCCGATGCGCGATCCCGACGCCCCGATTGGTGAAGCCCCGCACGACACGCCCGAACACGGCAAGCGCGGCCTGCATCTCGATCCGGAGCAGTAAATCTCCCCGGCCTCGTCATTGCGAGGAGCGCAGCGACGAAGCAATCCAGGGCGGGAGGCGAGGCGCTGGATTGCTTCGCTACGCTCGCAATGACGAGGCGGCTAGGCCTTGGCCTTGCCGCCCTTCTGCAGCACCTTGTCCTTGAACGCGCACAGGTCCACCACCGGGCAGCGCCAGCATTCGGGCGTCCGCGCCTTGCAGATGTAGCGGCCGTGCAGGATCAGCCAGTGATGCGCGCCGACGCGGAATGGCTGCGGCACTTTCTTTTCCAGCTGCTTTTCGACCGCGAGCGGCGTCTTGCCCTTCGCAAGGCCGGTGCGGTTGCCGACGCGGAAGATATGGGTGTCGACCGCGAAGGTCTCGGCCCCGAAGGCGCAGTTCAGCACGACGTTGGCCGTCTTGCGGCCAACGCCGGGAAGCGCGGTGAGGGCGTCCCGGTCGGCCGGAACCTCGCCGCCATGATCGCGCACGAGGATTGCGGAGAGGGCGATCACGTTCCTGGCCTTGGAATTGAACAGGCCGATGGTCTTGATGTGCTCCTTCAGCCCGTCCTCGCCCAGCGCCACCATCTGCTCGGGCGTCTTGACCTCGCGGAACAGCGCCCGCGTTGCCTTGTTGACGCCGACGTCGGTCGACTGGGCCGAGAGCACCACGGCGACGAGCAACTGGAAGTGATTGCCGAATTCCAGCTCGGTCTCGGGCGAGGGGTTAAGCTCGGCGAGGCGTCGGAAGAACTCGAAAATCTGCTCCCGCTTCAAAGGCCGAGAACCTCGGGCATCCGGTAACGGCCCGGCTCCTTGCCGATCAGCCACTGGCAGGCGCGGACCGCGCCCTTGGCGAAAATGCCGCGATTTTCCGCGAGGTGGGAGAGCGAGATGCGTTCGTTGTCGGCCAGCAGGTGGACCGTGTGATCGCCCGCGACCGAGCCGCCGCGCAAAGCCGCAAAACCAATCGTGCCAGCCTCGCGCGCGCCGGTGATTCCGTCGCGCCCGCGCACAGCATGTTGGGACAGGCCGATCCCGCGCCCTTCGGCGGCGGCTTCGCCCAGCAGCAGAGCCGTGCCGGAAGGCGCATCGACCTTCATCCGGTGGTGCGTCTCGACGATTTCGATGTCCCAGTCCTCGCCCAGCCGGCTCGCCGCCTCGCGCACGAGGTGGGCCAGCATATTGACGCCGAGCGAGGTATTGCCGGTCTGGAGCACGGCGATCTGTTCGGCCGCGCTGTCGATCAGCCAGTGGTGGCGTTCCTCAAGGCCGGTGGTGCCGATCACGATCGGCACGCCGGCAACGATCGCCGCATGGAGATTGCCCTCGAGCGCGGCGGGGCTGGAGAAATCGACCAGCACGTCGCTCGCGGCGGCCAGTGCCGCCACGTCGCCATCGCGGTCGATCCCGCCCGAGACGGTCTCGCCCGCCGCCGTGATCGCCTCGGCGAGCGCCTTGCCCATCCGTCCGGCACTGCCGATAATTCCGATCCGCGACACTTGCTTGCCTCCACCCGATGGCCATGCTGAACTCGCGCCAGCGAATGGCGCACAAACGGATGCGAGACAAGCGTCGAAGGGGAGGCGGAAGCGAGATGCGGGGATTGAGGGTTGTGGCGGCCATCGCGGCCAGTTGCGCAATGGCATTGGCCAGCCCGGCTGCCGCGAAAGCGCCGCTGCTGTCCTGCCCGCTGGCCGGGGCGCCGTTCTCGGTCGATGGGCCGCTGGTCGATGTCCTGCTGTCGCCGCGCGCCTCCGCCCTCCTGCGCGCCGCCTTTCCCGGCAAGGTCGAGGGCTTGCCCCCGCTCATGGCGACAACAAAGGCGCCCACTTTCGGGGCGATCATGTCCATCCGGGGCATGGCCAAGTGGATGGGCTGGCCGACCGCGTCGCTCGCCGCGCTCGATGCCGATCTGCGCCAATTGCCCGTCACCGGGGCTGATCGCATCGCCCGCTGCGCCAGGTATGACGATGATCGCCCGGTTTTCCGCCTTCCGCCCCGCAAGCCCGCGATCCTGCTGTTCGCCAAGATCACCGGCTTCCGCGATGGTCCCTCGGTCGAGGCCGGCCAGCGCGCGGTCGAACGGCTGGCGCGCGAGAACGGCTGGGCCGTGGTCGTCACCGACAAGGGCGGGGTCATGCGGCCCGAGATCCTGCGCCGGTTCCGCGTCGTGGTCTGGAACAATGTCAGCGGCGATGTGCTGACCCTGCCGCAGCGCGCCGCCTTCCGCCGCTATGTCGAGCAGGGCGGCGGCTATGTCGGCATCCATGGCAGCGCGGGCGATCCGCTGGCGTTCTGGGACTGGTATCTGGACCGGCTGGTCGGCGCGCGCTTCCTTGGCCATCCGCGTGATCCGCAGTTCCAGCGGGCAACGATCCGCATGGAGCGCTCTCCGCTCGGGGCCAAGGTTCCGGCCGAATGGTCGCTCACCGACGAATGGTATTCCTTCACGGCCAATCCGCGCCAAAGCGGCGCCCATGTCGTCGCCACGCTGGACGAGAGGAGCTATGCGCCGGGGCCTGAATTCACCATGGGCGATCACCCGATCGCCTGGACCCGTGACGTTGGGCGGGGGCGGTCGTTCTATTCGGCCATCGGCCACCGGCCCGAGGTCTATGACGATGCGCGGGTTCTCGAACTGATGCGGGCGGGGATCGCCTGGGCCGGAAAACTCGGCCCGAACCTGAAAGAGCGCTGAACATCATGGGCAAGCCGGCCAACATCGTCGTCCTGACCGGAGCGGGCGTTTCCGCCGAGAGCGGGATCGACACCTTTCGGGACGGCGGCGGGCTGTGGGAACAGCACCGGGTGGAAGACGTCGCCACGCCCGAGGCTTTCGAGCGCGATCCGAACCTCGTCCTCAGGTTCTACGACATGCGCCGCGCCGCGATCCAGACCAAGCTGCCCAACCCCGCGCACGATGCCCTGGCCCGGCTTGACCGGGAATGGCGCGGCAAACTGCTGATCGTCACGCAGAACGTCGATGACCTCCACGAACGGGCCGGGGCCGCCCGCGTGCTGCACATGCATGGCGAGCACCTCAATGCCTGGTGCACCTATTGCGATGGCCGTTCGCGCTGGACGGGACCGCTGATCGACCGTCCGGCCTGCCCGCGCTGCGGCTCGCGCGCGCTCAGGCCCGATGTCGTCTGGTTCGGCGAGATGCCCTACCGGATGGACGAGATTCACGCCGCGCTGGGCGAGGCCGACCTGTTCGTCTCGATCGGCACCTCCGGCGCGGTCTATCCGGCGGCGGGCTATGTTCGCCTCGCGCGCGAGATGGGCGTGCAGACGCTCGAGCTCAACCTCGAACGCTCGCAGGGCTCGGCCTGGTTTCACGAGACCCGGCTTGGCCCGGCCTCCGAACTGGTCCCGGCCTGGGTGGATGAGGTGTTAGGCGCCTGAGCAGGCCCGGCAGCCCGTATCCTTGGGCACCTTGATCGTCCGCAGCGAGGGGGTGAGGCCGTCGAACAGGTGCAACTGGCCCCACTGCGGGTCGCCCAGCACCGCGCGGCCTTCCAGGATCACCCGGATCGCCTGCATTGCGCCGAACGTGCCGATCATGCCGGCCATGGCTCCCAGCACGCCGTCGGCAGCACAGGTGTCGCAGTCCTCGGCGTCGAAGGCATCGCCCACCCAGCAGCGATAGCAGGGCTGGCCCGGCAAGTGCCCGGCAAAGTTCGCCACCTGCCCCTGGAACCGGCCCAGCGCCGCGCTGGTGAGCGGCACGCCGGCCTTCACGCAGGCATCGGACACGGCAAGGCGGGTTGCGAAGTTGTCGCAGCCATCGAGCACCACCGTTGCACCGGCGATGCAGTCGCCCGCATTGGCCCGGTCGAGGCGCAGGCGCAGCGCGTGGACCTCCAGCGCAAGGTCGAACCGCCGCACCCAGTCTGCCGCCGCATCGGCCTTGCTCTGGCCAAGATTTGCGAGCGAAAACAGCGTCTGGCGCTGAAGGTTGCTCGCCTCGACCACGTCGTCGTCGATCAGGGTCAGCTTGCCGATCCCGGCGGCGGCCAGATATTGCAGCGCCGGAGACCCGATCCCCCCGCACCCCACCAGCACGACATGAGCCTCGGTCAGCGCGACCTGCCCGGCGCCGCCCACCTCGGGCAGGACGATGTGGCGGGCGAAACGGTCGAGACGGTCAGCGGGCAGGGCCATGGCGCCGGGATTTAGGGCAGCGCGCCCCAAGCGCAAGGGTCAATCGAGCGGCCAATCCGGCTCAGGCCGCCCGCGCCGTCTCGAACAGGAGCCCACGCAACCAGCGGTGCCCCTCGTCGCGGTGCGTGCGTTCGTGCCAGACCGCGATCTTGGTGAAGCCCGGCACCGGCAGGGGCAGGGGTCGGATCGCCAGCCCCGGCATGTCACGCAGCAGCCGGCGCGGCACCGTGGCGATCAGGTCGGTGCTGCGCAGGATTCCGGCCAGAACGAGGAAACTGCTGACCGACAGGACAACCCGGCGGGAGCGCCCCAGCCCGGCCAGCGCCGCGTCGGCCACTCCCGCAAAACCGCCACCCGCGAGCGACACCAGCGCATGGTCCAGCGCGCAATAGCGATCCAGCCCGAGCGGGGCTGCGGCATCGGGATGATCTTCGCGCAGCGCCACCACATAGTCTTCCTCGAACAGGGTGCGGGCATGTAGCGCGGGCAGGGCGGTCTGCGGGGTGGTCAGGGCGAGGTCGAGATCGCCGGTATCGAACCGGGCCTGCAGGGCAAGGCTGTCCGCCGCCAGCGCCGCCACCCGGATGCCCGGCGCTTCGACGCGCAGCCGCACCAGGAACGGCGCGACCACGGCCTGCAGCGCATAGTCGGTCGCGGCCAGGGTCAGGGTCATGTCCGCCTCGGCCGGGACGAAGGCCGGGCGCTGCAGCAGGGCCTCGGCCGCTTCCAGCACCTGCCGTACCGGCCCCGCCAGTTGCAGTGCCCGCTCGGTCGGCAGCATCCCCCTCTGGCCGCGCACGAACAGCGGATCGCCAAAGGCATCGCGCAGCCGCGCGAGCAGGCCGCTCACCGCCGGCTGGGTCAACCCGAGCCGCTCCGCCGCCCGCGTCGCATTGCACTCGATCAGCAAGGCATCGAGCGCCTTGAGCAGGTTGAGGTCGAGCGACCTGATATCACGAATCATGATTATCTCGATGAACGATGCTTATTGGACTTATATCATGGCGAGGACCATTTGCGACGGGGTAACGAAGAAGGAACCCTGTCATGCACGCAATCGTCTGGCCGGAAGGCTATGTCCCCGGCTTCTCGGACAATTTCGCTTCGAACGAAGTCATCGTCGCCGGCCTCGCCGCCGCGCGGGTCTGGCCCCTGCTGGCGCGTCCCGAGGCCTGGCCGACTTACTACGAGAACTGCTCGGACATTGCCTTCCACGGCGCTGCCGGGCCCGAACTGGCCGCAGGCACGCGCTTCTTCTTCCGCACCTTCGGCTTTCCGGTCGAATGTGAAGTGACCGAGTACGAAGTCCCCGAAGGCAATCGCCCCGGCCGCGTCGCCTGGCACGGCTGGTCAGGCGAGGGTGACCAGCGCCTCGACGTCCACCACGCCTGGCTGGTCGAAGACCTCTCCGGTGGCCGCGTCCGCGTGCTTACCCAGGAAACCCAGAACGGCGCCCCGGCCAAGGAACTCGCCGCGGCCGTGCCCAACCCGATGATCAATGGCCATCAGGCCTGGCTGGTCGGGCTGATCGCGGCGGCGCAGGGGTAAGGTTCGCGGAACGCGCCGCGCCCGCCCGCCCTGTGGACAAGGCGGGGGATTCCCGGCGGAGAACTGCGGGAAAAGCATGGAAAAACGGCCCGGGCATCGCTGTCCGGGCCGTTTTGCATGTCAGGTGATCAGCTTTCGAGCTGGCGCAGCAGGCTGCGCACGTCGCCGTCCATATCGGCGTCACGCGTGCGCAGGTCTTCGATCAGGCGCACGGCGTGAATCACCGTGGAGTGATCGCGCCCGCCGAACTTGCGCCCGATTTCCGGGTAGGAACGCGGGGTGAGCACCTTGGCGAGATACATCGCCACCTGACGCGGACGGACCACGGCGCGGGCACGGCGCTTGCTTGCCATTTCCGTCCGGTCGACCCGGTAGAACTGGCAGACGGTGCGCTGGATCTCGTCGATCGTGATCCGGCGGCGGTTGGCCGAGAGGATGTCGGTCAGCTGTTCCTCGGCAAGCTGGAGCGAGACCTTCTGTCCCGTCAGCTGGGCATAGGCGATCAGCTTGTTGAGGCCGCCAACCAGTTCGCGCACGTTGCGGTTGATCGTGCGTGCGAGGAACTCGACCACGTCGGCCGGCACGTCGGCCGGGGCGAAACGGGCGAGGCGATGCTCGAGGATCGAGCGGCGCAGGTCGATGTCGGCCGGCTGGATATCGGCGACGAGACCCATCGACAGGCGCGAGAGAAGGCGCTGCTCGACCCCGTCGAGCGCCTGGGGTGCGCGGTCGGCCGCGAAGACCAGCCGCTTGCCTTCGTTAAGCAGGGCGTCGATCGTGTAGAGCAGCTCTTCCTGGGCGCTGGCCTTGCCGATGATGAACTGGATGTCGTCGACCATGAGGAGGTCGAAGCCGCGCAGGCGCGCCTTGAATTCGATCATCTGGTTCTGGCGCAGGGCCTGGACGAATTCGACCATGAAGCGCTCGGCCGAGCAGTAGAAGATCCGGCCGCGCGGGTGGTTGGCGAGGAACGCATGGCCGATCGCGTGGAGCAGGTGAGTCTTGCCCTGCCCGGTCGCCGCCTTGAGGTAGAGCGGCGAGAACTGGGGCTTTTCGGGCGCAGCCATGCGCTGCGCCGCGTTACAGGCCAGCACATTGGCCGTGCCGGTGACGAAGGTCGTGAAAGTCAGCGAGGGATCGAGGCCGATCGAGGGCTGGCCGAGCGTGGCGAACTCGCCGCCGGGCATGGTGAGCGGGGCGGGTTCGGGAATCGGGGCGGTGGGGGCGCCGTCATTGGCCGGGCGGCGCGAGGAGGGCTGGCCGGCAAGGCGCAGGTCGGGCATCTGGCGGCGCGCCGGATGCACCGAGATGCGCACGTTGCGCACTTCGCTGCGGGCGATCTTCCACGCCAGGCTCAGCCGGTCGGCGAAACGGTCCGCCACCCAGTTGGCCGAAAATTCGGTCGGCAGGAACAGGTCCAGCGTGCCGGTTTCCTTGCAGAACGAGCCCAGCTGGATCGGCTTGATCCACTGCGTGTGCAACTGCTGGCCGAGGTCCTTTCGCAGGCCCTGGCTGATATCCGCCCAGTCCGCGGCGAGGTCGAGTGCTTCTTTATCTTCCATCATTCGCGCTTCGTCTGACTTACCTTTATGCGCCATGCCCTTGGATTTGGACATACCTTCCATGGACACGCCCGAAGCGCGCTGTCCCCCCGTTGCCTGCGTCACAAGAAATGCTCCCCCAGCCAAGCCAGACCCGAACAATCGCGGTGCCGCAAACCCCCGCAAGCGGCAGACAAAACAACCCCCACAGCCGAAATGCGAGATTCGGCCGCCAGCGCTGATTTGTTCCGTGATACCCCCGAAGGAATCTCCGTCGGGGACAAGAGCGAGTTATGGACTTGAATCGGCGCAGGGCAAGCGCCGGGCTGCAAAAAAATTGAAATAAATCGCCTTGACTTCGACTGACCCCAACAATTCCGCCTTTTCATCAAAAAACCGCAGAATTCAGCGCTTTTTTGACTGTGCGGGAGTCCGAATCGCGCAATTTCCGAGCTTTGCTGCAAGGGCGATAAAACGGCGTGCAGCAGGCAACAAAAATGGCCGGGGGAGGGCCCCCGGCCATGTTCTGTTTTCGTGCCGCCTCCGGGTTATTCCGGAGAAGCGAATCGGGTGCTTCAGAGCGCCGCGACCGCCTTCGACAGGCGCGAGAGCTTGCGCGAAGCGGTGTTGCGGTGAAGGACGCCGCGAGCCACGCCGCGAGCCAGTTCCGGCTGTGCTTCCTTGAGGGCCTCTGCCGCCGCCGGCTTGTCGCCACCGGCGATCGCCGATTCGACCTTCTTCACGAAAGTGCGGATGCGGCTGATGCGCGCACCATTGATCTCGGCGCGCTTCTCGTTGCGGCGGATGCGCTTGCGGGCTTGCGGCGTATTGGCCATGTCGATCCTTCGTTCGGCCCTGCGGCCTTGTCCTGAAAATCCGTGCAAAAACGTGGGTCCCGGCCGGAGCCGTCCCTCGTGAAGGGGCGCCCTTACAGAGCGTGGGGCGAATCGTCAACGGGGGAGTCGTCACTTCGGCGCCACTTCGGCGCGGCGGCTCCCGTTGGGGATGGTCCGGATCGGTCCCGCGGCCGCCGCCTGCGGATTAATACGGATGACTAATATTCAAAACCCACCCGACGCGATCAATAAGACGCCGCACCGTTACTTCTGGCAGTCAGGACAGAACCAGCTGCTCCGCCCGCCCTGGACGATCCGCTTCACCGCGCCGCCGCACGAACGGCAAGGCTCGCTCTCGCGGCCATAGACGTCGAACTGCTTGGAAAAGTAGCCCAGCTCGCCATCGGGCCGGGCATAGTCGCGCAGCGTGCTGCCGCCGGCTTCGATCGCTTCGGCCAGCACGGTCTTGATCGCCGGGACCAGCCGCTCCAGCGCGGCGCGGCTGACCTTGCCGCCTTGACGCTCGGGGTGGATCCGGGCGCGGTAAAGCGCTTCGCAGACGTAGATGTTGCCAAGACCCGCCACGATCCGCTGGTCGAGCAGCATCAGCTTGATCGCCGCGATCCGGCCCTTGAGCGCTCCGGCCAGATGGGCCGGGGTGAGGGCGGGGGACAGCGGCTCGGGCCCGAGCCCGGCAAAGGGCGCCCAGTCGTCCAGCCGGGCCGTCTCGACGAGATCGACCGAGCCGAACCGGCGCGGATCGCACAGGGCCAGGCGGTGTCCCGCGCCGGTTTCCAGCACGAGGTGATCGTGCTTGCCGATCTCGTCTGGCTCGATCCGCCAGCGTCCGCTCATCCCGAGGTGAAAGACCATGGTCTGGCCGCGGTCCACATGGATCAGGCCATATTTCGCCCGCCGGGATAGCCCGGTCACCCGCGCCCCGGTCAGCACCTGGGCCAGTTCGGGCGGGAAGGGGCGGCGCAGGTCCGCGCGGTGCGTGACGACGCGGGTCAGCACCTCGCCATCGAGGTAGCGGGCGAGGCCCCGCACGGTCGTCTCGACTTCGGGTAATTCAGGCATGACACGCCGCTATCAGTCTTTGCCGCAGGCGCAAACTCCCCTAAGGCCCGCTGCCATGAGCGAACAACCCGGCCACGATCAGGTTTCCTTCGGCTACGAGGAAGTCTCCCCCGAGGAAAAGACCCGCCGGGTCGGCGCGGTGTTCTCCAGCGTCGCGAAGAAGTACGACGTGATGAACGACGCGATGAGCGTGGGCATGCACCGCCTGTGGAAGGACCGCTTCGTCAAGCGCGTCCGCCCGCGCGAGGGCGAGCAGATCCTCGACATGGCTGGCGGCACGGGCGACATCGCCTTCCGCATGGCCGAGCGCGGGGCAAGCGTGACCGTGTCGGACATCAATCAGGACATGCTCGACGTCGGCATCGAGCGGGCGATGGAGCGCGGGCTCGACACGCTGGTGTGGAGCCGCCAGAACGCGGAGACGCTGACCTTCGGCGACCGCTTCTTCGATGCCTATACGATCGCCTTCGGCATCCGCAACGTGACCCGGATCGACCTCGCGCTGGCCGAGGCCTACCGCGTCCTGCGCCACGGTGGCCGGTTCTTCTGCCTCGAATTCTCGACCACCGAATGGCCCGGATTCAAGGAAGTCTACGACGCCTATTCGCATAGGCTCGTGCCGAAGATCGGCCAGGCCATCGCCGGGGATGCCGAAAGCTACCGTTACCTGATCGAATCGATCCGCCGCTTTCCGCCGATGAAGGAATTCGAAGGCATGATCCGCAAGGCGGGATTCGTCCATACCAAGGTCGAGCCGATCCTTGGCGGGCTGGTCGCGATCCATTCGGGCTGGAAGATTTAAGGTGCCGTCGCCGGCTACCCACGTCTTCCGCCTGCTCAAGTGGGGGCGGATTCTCGCCCGCCACGGCGCGCTGAGGATCATCGAGGAGGGGCAGAACACCCCGCCGCAGGTCAAGCGCCTGTGCCGCCTCGCCCGCCTCGGCACGGTCCAGCCCCGCATTCCGGACTATGCCGGCGCCTTTCAGGACATCGGCCCGGCCGCGATCAAGCTCGGCCAGACCCTTGCCACCCGGCCCGATCTCGTCGGCGAGGAAGCCGCGCGCAACCTGCTCCACCTGCAGGACAGCCTGCCGCCGGTGCCCTTCGCCGCCGTCCGCGCCGAGATCGAGGCAAGCTTTGGCGCCCCGCTCGAGACCCTGTTTGCCAGTCTCGACCCCGAGCCGGTCGGCGCGGCCTCGATCGCGCAGGTCCACAAGGCGGTGACGACCGACGGCCGCACCGTCGCGGTCAAGGTGCTGCGCCCCGGCATCCGCGAGAAGTTCGCCTCCGACATCGGCACTTACGAATGGGCCGCGGCGCACCTCGAGGCGCTGGGCGGGGAGGCGAGGCGCCTGCGCCCGCGGCTCGTCGTCGCCAACCTCAAGCGCTGGACCGCGCGCGAGCTTGACCTGCGCCGCGAGGCCGCCTCGGCCTCGGAACTGACCGAGGCGATGAAGGGCTTCGAGGGCTATCACATCCCGGCGATCGACTGGGACCGCACCAACGGCCGGGTCCTGACGATCGAATGGGTCGACGGGATCAAGATGAGCGACCTGCCCGCGCTCGCCGCCTCGGGCCACGATATGGCGGATCTCGCCAAGCGGCTCGTGCTCGCTTTCCTGACGCAGGCGATCAGCGCCGGCTTCTTTCATGCCGACATGCACCAGGGCAACCTGTTCGTCCGGCCCGACGGCGCGGTCGTGGCGATCGACTTCGGGATCATGGGGCGGATCGACCGGCGCGCCCGGCAATGGCTGGCCGAGATCCTCTATGGCCTGACTACTGGCAATTATCGCCGCGTGGCCGAGATCCATTTCGAGGCGCAATACGTGCCGTCGTACCATTCGGTCGAGGAATTCGCGACCGCGCTGCGCGCCGTGGGCGAGCCGATGCGCGGCAAGCCGGTCAGCGAACTGTCGGTCGGCCAGATGCTCGACGGGCTCTTCGCCATCACCCGCGATTTCGACATGCAGGTCCAGCCGCACCTGCTGCTGTTGCAGAAGACCATGGTCATGGTCGAGGGACTGGCGACCGCACTCAATCCCAACATCAACATGTGGGATGTCTCGGCCCCCTTCGTGCGCGGCTGGATCCGCGACGAACTGGGCCCGGAAGCGGCCATTGCCGAGCGGCTCAAGACCGATGCCGAAACCCTGCTGCGCATCCCCGAACTGGTCCGCCGGATCGAGGAGCGCTTCCCCCCGCGCGGCGGCGCACCGGAAGAGCCCCCGCTGCCCGATGTCGAACTCGTTTGGGAGCGGCGGCGTCAACCCCGTGGTAACCATGTCGGGCGTAGCTGGTGGGGCTACCTCCTGGCGGGGGTGCTCGGGGGATTGCTTACGTGGACCACGCTGACGTTCGATCTGCTGCACTGAAGGGCGCCCGCGCGCCGCAATTCGACCGTTTCGCGCATTGGCCCAGAGGGCTGGCCCGCATCGCGCTGGCCGTGTTCGCCGTCCTGCTGGTCATGTCCGCCTGGGCGCCCGGCTATGCCCCGCCGCCGCCCGCCCCGCCGAAGATCACGGTCAAGGACGCGGCCGGCAAGGCCCATGTCCAGAAGGAGGACGACAATGACCTCCACCTCTACCGGGTCATCACCGAGCGGGTGAGGAAGGGCGACAATTACTATGTCGCCGCCACCGACGAACAGCGCGCCAATTCCTATCCGGTCGCTCCGGGCCTTACCGTGCGCTTGCCGACCCTAGCCTTTGCCGGGGCCTATCTCGGCACCTACGGGCTGATCGCTCTCCAGATCGTGCTGTTCGCGGCGATGATGATCGCCATGCTGCGCCGGCTGCAGGCCGAGCCTGGCTCCGAAGAGTTCCGCATGCTCGCGCTCGCCCTGCTGATGACCGGGATCGCGAGCGGGCTGTCCTACAAGTACAACGTGCTGCACGAAATATGGGCGGCGCAGCTCGTTGCGCTCAGCCTCGCGCTTCACCGGCCGGACAAGGGCAAGTGGCTGGGCGCACTCATCGCCGCCGCTCTCGCGCTCGCCGTGCGCGAACTGGCCCTTCCGTTCGTTTTCCTGATGCTGGCCTATGCCCTGTGGCACCGCCGTTGGCGCGAGGCGGCCGCCTGGACCGCACTGGTCGTCCTGTTCCTTGCAGCCATGGCCGTCCACCTCCACTTCGCCCAAGCGCAGGTCCGCGCCGATGACCCGGTCTCGCCGCCTTGGCTGGTCCTCGGCGGGCTCAATGCGCTGGTCTACAAGGTGGCCAACTCAACCTTCCTCTCGCTGCTGCCGGTATGGATCACGGGGCCTGCCGTGGTGCTTTGCCTGTTCGGCTGGACCGCGTGGAAAAGCCCATTGGGCGATTTCGCGGCCCTGCTGATGCTCGGCTATTCGGCGGCCTTCATGATCGCCGGGCGCGACAACAACTTCTATTGGGGCGTGATGATTACCCCGGTCCTGTTCATGGGCGCGGCCTTCGTCCGGCTCGGCCTGCCCTCGCTGTGGCGCGCCGCCGGGCTTGGCCTGCCGGCCCTGCGCCGGGCCCGAGAGCCGCTCGGCGCATGACCGGGGCCTTCCCTCCCTTCGACCGCTTCGCGCACTGGAACCGGGTCCCGGCCCGGATCCTGCTCGTGCTGGTCGCCGGGTTGCTGTTGATGGCCGCGCTCACCCCGCTGACCTCGGGCGAAGGCGTGGCCGCGCCGCCCAGCCTCCACGCCGCCGCCCGTGCGCCCCAGCGCGAGCGCGACGAGGATCTCAAGCTGTATGACGATGTCATCGCCCGCCTGAAGCACGGCGAGACCTATTACGCGGTGATCGCCGAGGAGCACCGCCGCCACCGCTTCCCGCTCCATCCCGGCTTCGCCGTGCGCCTGCCGACCCTCGCCGTGGTCGAGGCCGCGCTGCCCCAGGGCGCGCTGATCCCGCTCTCGGTGATCCTTATGGGGGCCGTGCTCATGGCCTGGTGGAAGCGGCTGGCAGGCGAGCCGGGCGGCAAGGACCTGCGCCTGATCGCCATGGCCGCGCTGTTCTTCGGCGTCTCGATCGGAACCACGCGCTATTTCTTCGTGCTGCATGAACTCTGGGCCGGGCAATTGCTCGCCCTGTCCTTCGGCCTGCACCGCCCCGCCCAGCGCGAGGGTAAGCCGGGCCGCTGGATTGGCGCCTGGCTTGCCGCCGCCGCTGCGCTGGCAATCCGCGAACATGCGCTGCCCTTCGTGCTGCTCATGGCGGCCTTCGCGCTCTATCACCGCCGCTGGAAGGAGAGCGCGGCCTGGCTTGCCCTGATCGCGCTGTTCCTCGCTGCGATGACCGCGCACCTCCATACCGTGGCCGCGATGGTCCGCGCCGATGATCCGCCCTCGGCCTCGTGGCTCACCCTGCGCGGTCTCACCGGCTGGCTCTCGCTCGAGGTGCTCTCCAGCAACCTGCGCTGGCTGCCGACAGCGCTCGCGGGCCCGCTCGTCCTCCTCAGCCTGTTTGGCTGGGCGGGTTGGCGCACGGCCGCCGGGGCCTTCGCCACGCTGCTCTATCTCGGCTACGGGATCGCCTTCATGATCGCGGGCCGGCCGGACAATTTCTACTGGGGGATGATGGTCGCGCCGGCCATGCTGATCGGGCTCGCCTTCTTGCCCATGGCGGCGCGCGGCCTTGTGCATGCCGCTTTCCCGGTGCAAGGGCTGGGGCGACTGTTCCTGAAGGAAGCCCGCTGAACCCATGCCCGGCCCGCGCATCCTGCTGATCGTCGGCGGAGGGATCGCCGCCTACAAGTCGTGCGAACTCGTGCGGATGATCCGCAAGGGCGGCGGCTCGGTCACCTGCGTGCTGACCGAGGGCGGCTCGCATTTCGTCACCCCGATGGCACTGGCCGCCCTCTCGGAAAGCCCCGTCCACACCTCGCTGTGGGATCTCAAGAACGAGGTCGAGATGGGGCACATCCAGCTTTCGCGGCAGGCCGACCTCGTCGTGCTCTGCCCGGCGACGGCCGACCTGATGGCCCGCATGGCCGCCGGCATTGCCGACGATCTCGCCACGACCCTGCTGCTGGCGACCGACAAGCCGGTGATGGTCGTCCCGGCGATGAACGTGCGGATGTGGCAGCACGCGGCCACCACGCGCAATGTCGCCGCGCTGCGCGAAGTCGGCGTTTTCGTGATGGACCCGGAAGAGGGCGCCATGGCCTGCGGCGAATTCGGCCCCGGCCGCCTGCCCGAGCCCGAGGCGGTCTGGCGCCAGATCGCCGCCTTCTTCACCGGTCCCGAAGCCTTGCCGATGCAGGGCGGCGGGAAGCGCTGGAAGCCGGTCATGCCCGAACCGCGCAGCGAAGACATCCCGGTCTTCGGCGAGGGCGGAGACGACGACCAGACTTGGGTGCCCGGGCCCGGCGGCAGCGAAGGCGCGGCCGAAACCGGCAATGCTGAAAGCGGGCTAGGCGGCCTTTCCGCCTCGCTGGTCCAGCGCGGCCGGGCGATCGCTCTCGACGACGAGACCCCGCTGCCCCCGGCCGAGACCGCGCCTGTTGCCGAGCCTGATCCGGATGCAACTCCAGCCGCCGGCGGCCCGCTGCTGGTCGCCAAGGGCAGGGCCAAGAGCGCGCCGCCGACCGATCCCGAGGCGCTCAACCACCTTGTCGGCCAGAATGCCGCGCCCGAACCGATCGCGGGCGACCGTTTCGCGATCTCGGTCCTGCGCGGCGCGGACGACGCTTCGGTGAATGGGGGGCCGGTCTACGCCGATTTCATCAAGCCCGACGATGGCCCGCTCTCGGGCCGCCACGTCCTCGTCACGGCGGGGCCGACTCACGAGCCGATCGACCCGGTGCGCTACATTGCCAATCGCTCCTCCGGCCAGCAGGGCTTCGCCATCGCCGCCGCCGCCGCCCGTGCCGGGGCGCGGGTAACCCTCGTCACCGGCCCGGTCCGTCTCGCCACTCCGCCGGGGGTGGACCGCATTGATGTCGAGACCGCGCGGCAGATGCAAGATGCGGTCAAGAAGGCCCTTCCGGCCGACTGCGCGGTGATGGTCGCTGCCGTGGCCGACTGGCGGACCAAGGACGTCGCCAATTCCAAGCTCAAGAAGCGCGGTTCGGCCCCGCCGGTTCTCGTCCTCACCGAAAACCCCGACATTCTCGCCGGGCTCGGCTCCAGCCCGCTGAACAAGCCCAGGCTTCTCGTCGGTTTCGCGGCCGAGACCGACAAGGTCGTCGAGCACGCCACCGAGAAGCGCAAGCGCAAGGGGGCGGACTGGATCATCGCCAACGACGTCTCGTTCGACAAGAATGGGCGCAGCGTGATGGGCGGGGCGAAGAACACCGTCCACATCGTCACGCGTGACGGGGTTGAAGACCTGCCGGAAATGGCCAAGGAGGATGTCGCTTCCGTCCTGGTCGAGAGAATCGCGCATGCACTCAACGAATGATGTTCCCGTGCTGGTCAAACGCCTGCCGCACGGGGAAGGGCTGCCGCTCCCAGCCTATGCCACTCACGGCGCCGCCGGCATGGACGTTGTCTCCGCCGAGGACGTGACGATCGCCCCGGGCGCGCGCCACGCGGTGGCCTCGGGGCTCTCGGTGGCCATCCCGCACGGCTACGAGATACAGGTCCGCCCGCGCTCCGGTCTCGCGCTCAAGCACGGGATCACCGTGCCCAACACGCCCGGCACGATCGATTCGGACTATCGCGGCGAGCTGAAGGTCATCCTGATCAACCACGGCAGCGAGCCGTTCGCCATCCTGCGCGGCGACCGGGTGGCCCAGCTGGTCCTCGCGCCCGTCACGCGCGGTTCGTGGGTCGAAGTGGCCGAGCTGGACGAGACCGCGCGCGGCGACGGCGGCTTCGGTTCGACCGGGGGCGTGGTCGCGCTCGGCAGCTGAGCCACGAAAAAGGGGGCCTTGCGGGCCCCCTTTTTGCTTTTCATTGATCGGCCGTGTCAGCGCTTCGCGTTTTCCGGCGCCACGGTGATCCGCACGGTTTCGCCCGAATGGCCGGGGAAGCCGGTGAACATCGCCTCGACCAGGTTCGGCACAAGGTATTGCAGGCGGTTGGAGGTCGAGACGGCCTCGGCCTTGCCCTCGAACACGCGGGCGCCATTGGCGGCGTTCTCGATCTTCAGCGAGATGCCGCTGGTGTAGATCGTGTAGCTTTCGACGCTGTTGTCGAACCACGGATCATACCAGCCATAGCCCCAGCCACCGTAAGGGCCCCAGCGATAGGGCCGGCCGTAAAAGCCGCCGCCCCAGCCGCGATAGCCATACCACGGGCTGAAGAAGGGATCGCGGCCGAACCCGGTCGAGCGGATGCGTTCGCGGCCCTTGTCGACTCCGTAGTCGAACTTGACGATCAGCGTGGCGTGAGCGGGATCGCTGGGAGCATAGCCGAGCCGGGCCATCTGCGCCTCGACCAGCCGGGCGTACTGCGCGAATTCCAGCCCGCCCGAGAGCGCCGGACTGTCGGCCACGACGGCAAAGGTCTGGCCGGCCGGCGGCGGCATCTGCGACTGGAAGCGCTTGACGTTGGCGTCGAAGCCGGTGGCGCAGGCAGACAGGCTGGCCAGCACCAGCGGCACGGCGGCCAGCTTGAGGGAGCGGCCCAGCGCGCTGAATTCAAACTTCTTTCCGGACGATCTCATGGTCAATTCTCCGTGACGATCTGAACCATATCCGGGGCGTCCCCTGCCACGGGCATGAGACTCTAGCAGTCTGCCTGCATAGTCGCTCGCGCGCGCTGAACATGCGTTGAATAAGCGCGCGAAACCAGCGATTTGTTCCGCGGCTGACAGCGCAGCATGTCCCGCGTCGGAACCACGCCGCGCCCGCAGCATTGCCCGCCGTCAGGCCGTGACCAGGCCGAGCGCCTCATAGGTCCTGGCCAGCGTCGGCGCGGCCAAGGCGCGGGCCTTTTCCGAACCCTTGCGCAGGAAACCGTCGAGCACCGCGCGGTCCTGCTGCAGCTCGACGAAGCGGGCGTTGATCGGGGCGAGGCTTTCGACCAGCAACTCGCCCAGCGCCGGCTTGAACGCGCCGAAGCCCTTGCCGCCGAAGTCCGCCAGAACCACCTCGGCGCTGGTCCCCGCCATCGCCGCATAGATGCCGACGAGGTTGGCCGCCTCGGGCCGTCCCTCGAGGCCGGCCTTTTCCGAAGGCAGCGGCTCGGGATCGGTCTTGGCCTTCTTGATCTTGGTCATGATCGTGTCGGCATCGTCTGTCAGGTTGATCCGGCTCATGTCCGAAGGATCGGACTTGCTCATCTTGCCGCTGCCGTCGCGCAGGCTCATGATCCGCGCCGCCTCGGGCGGAATGATCGGATCGGGCAGGGTGAACAGCGGCGCGCCTTCGTCACAGAAGTCGTTGTTGAACTTCTGGGCAATGTCGCGCGCCAGCTCGAGGTGCTGCTTCTGGTCCTCGCCCACCGGCACGTGGGTCGCCTGATAAAGCAGCACGTCGGCGGCCTGCAGCACCGGATAGGTGAACAAGGCGACGCTGGCGCCTTCGCGGTTCTTGCCCGCCTTGTCCTTCCACTGGGTCATGCGGTTCAACCAGCCCATCCGCGCCGTGCCGTTAAGCAGCCATTGCATCTCGGCATGGGCGGGCACCTGGGTCTGGTTGAACAGGATCGACTTGTCGGGATCGATCCCGCAGGCGACCAGCGCGGCCACCATCTCGCGGGTGTTGGCGGCAAGGTCAGCCGGCACGTGCGGCATCGAGATCGCGTGAAGGTCGGCGAGGAAGTAGAGGCACTCATGCCCCTGCGCGGTGTGCTCGTCCTGCATCCGCACCCAGTTGCGGATCGCCCCCAGGTAATTGCCGAGGTGGAGATTGCCGGTGGGCTGGATGCCGGAAACGATGCGCATGGAAAAACTCGTTCAGGTGGTGGAGCGGCGGCGCCGCAGGAGAAGCGCGAGGTCGTCTTTCGAGAAGGCGCCCAGCAGGATGGTCGAGGCCCCATAGACGAGCCCGCCCGCGGAAACCAGCACGGCAAGGGCCGCGATCCGCACGGCCCACGAGCCATGGACATAGGGCGTCAGGGCCCCTTGCGTGAACCACAGCACCGCGCCCATCAGCAGGGCGGCGAGGGCAAGGCGCGGCGCGCGGCGGCGCAGGCGCGCATCGGCGGTGAAGTGCCCGCGCTTGACCAGCGTGCGATAGAGCAGGGCCGTGTTGACGGTCGAGGCGATGGCCGTCGCCAGCGGCGGGCCCATGTGTTGCAGCGGCAGGATCAGCGCGAGGTTGCCGACCAGGTTCACCACCATCGACAGGGTGGCATAGCGCACGGGCGTGCGGGTATCCTGCCGGGCGTAGAAGCCGGGGGTCAGCACCTTGACGAGGATGTAGCTCGGCAGGCCGATCGAGAAGGCGGCCAGCGCCTGCGCGGTGAAATGGGTATCCTCGGGCGTATAACGCCCATAGCCGAACAGGGCGGCGGCGATCGGCTCCCCGGCCACGACCAGCGCCACGGTCGCGGGCAGGGTCAGCAGCAGGGCCAGCTCCAGCCCGCGGTTCTGGGTTTCCATCGCGGCCTGTTCCTCGCCCGCGCCCAATTGGCGCGAGATCGTCGGCAGCAGCACCGTGCCGAGCCCGATCCCGATCAGGCCCAGAGGAAGCTGGTTCAGCCGGTCGGCCATGTAGATGTAGGTCACCGAGCCGTGAGCCAGCAGCGAGGCGGCCAGCGCGGTCGAGATGACAAGGTTGATCTGCACCGCACCCGCACCCGCGGCTGCCGGCCAAATCAGCGCCATCAGCCGCTTGACCTCGGGATTGAGGCGCGGGCGGCGCAGGCGCAGGCTCACCCCGTTGCGCTTGCAGGCCAACGCCAGCCAGATCAGCTGGAGCAGCCCCGAGACCGAGACCGCGATCGCCTGGTTGCGCGCCGTTTCCAGCGGGTCCGTGGTGTGAAAGCCGAGCAGGGCCGCGATCAGGGTCAGGTTGAGCAGGATCGGCGCGGCGGCATTCACCCAGAACTTGTGCAGCGAATTGAGCAGGCCGCCGAACAGCGAGACGAGGCTGATCAGCATCAGGTAGGGGATGGTGATCCGGCTCAGCTGAACCGCGAAGGCGAACTGGTCATGGCTCACCCCGTTGAACTTGCCGGAGAGCGCGAAAGTCACCGGCCAGGCGAAGATCTCGAGCAGCGCGGTCATCACGAGGAGGACCGGCAGCAGCACGGCCAGCGCCTGCTCGGCAAAGTCGAGCCCGTCCCTCAGGCCGTTGCCGTCGGGATCGCCGACCTTGCGGTTGAACATCGGGATGAAGGCCGAGGCGAAGGCGCCCTCGGCGAACAGGGCCCGGAACATGTTGGGCAGGCGAAAGGCGACGAGAAACGCATCGGAAGCGAAGCTCGCCCCGATGTAGCGCGCGAACAGGCTGTCGCGCACCAGGCCGAGCACGCGGCTGACCAGCGTCAGCCCGCCGATCGTTCCCGTCGCCTTGAGGAGGTTCATGGCCTCACCTGCCCAGGTTCAACCATGTTCCCGTTCGATCAGGCGTTGCCGGCCGGTTCCGCCTCGGCGGTCTGCGCGGCCTGGGCGATCTGCTGCAGGTAGAGCCCGTTGAAGTCGATCGGCTCGAGCAGCACCGGCGGGTAGCCGGCATCGCGCACGGCATCGGCAAGGATGCGGCGGGCGAAGGGGAACAGGATGCGCGGCGCTTCGCCGTAAAGGAAAGCGTGCATCTGCTCCGGCGCGAGGCCGCGCATGCCGACGATGCCGCCATAACTCAGCTCGATGATATAGGCCGTGCCCTGGGCCGACTTGGCGGACATCTGGATCTTCAGCTCGACCTCGTGGACCTCGCCGTCGACCGGGGTCGACTGGATGTTGAACTGCACGTCAAGCTGCGGCTGCTCGGTCCACTGGTACGAATGCGGGGCGTTCGGGTTCTCGACCGAAAGATCCTTGACGTACTGCGAGATGACGCCCGCGGCAGGGCCGGTATCCTCGCCGTTGGCGGCGGGAGCGTCGAGCTTGAGGTCGGAAATGACGTTGCCTTCGTCGGCCATGGATCAGGTCTCTCTTTGCAGATGCGTTGGATCGGAAATGGCCGGCGCCTAGCACTGCCGGCCCCCCGCGGCAAGGAAGCCCGGCAAGGAAACGCGGCAACCGGCGGGGCCGATCTCCGCCGGTTGCAAGCATGCATCGTTCTGCCCCGAAAAATGCACCGGGATCGCGATCATGCGTTGTTCATTTGTCAAGCGTACCTATCTGAGGCAAAGTATGCCTTCAGAGGCTGCGCCCAGCGTAGCCCATGTGAAAGACAGTGCTGTGACCGTCGAAGTCATCATCCTCGCCATGATCGCGGCCTTCCTGGGCCTGAGGCTCTATTCCGTTCTCGGCCGCCGTGCCGAGCATGAGGAAGAGACCATCCAGGGCCGGATGGACGGCCGCGGCCCGGTGATCGACGGCAAGGCGAACGAGCGCGGCGCCAATCCCGCCCAGCGCCTGCCCGAGCGCGCGGCCACCACGGCCGCGCCGGTCCGCCCGCGCGAATTGCCGGGCGTGCTCCCGGTGGCCGAACGCGGGCTGCGCGACATTGCCACCGCCGACCGCCGCTTCGATGCCATGCTGTTCCTCCAGGGCGCGCGCGGCGCCTACCGGATGATCCTCGAAGCCTTCTGGCGCGGCGACAAGGACCAGCTGGCCCAGCTGTGCGACCGTGACGTCTACCAGGGCTTCCTTGCCGCCATCGCCGCGCGCGAGGAAGCGGGCGAAAAGCTCGAGAATTCGCTGGTGCGGATCGAGGAGGCCATGATCGTCGACGCCGATCTGCAGGGCAACTGGGCGCGCATCACCGTCCGCTTCTCGGCCGATATTGCGGCCATCACCCGCAATGCCGAAGGCACGATGATCGCCGGCTCGCTCGACGATGCGATCGAGGCGCGCGACCTGTGGACCTTCAGCCGCGATCTCTCCGCTCCGGGGCCGGACTGGCTGCTCGACGAAACCGACGAAGCCTGATCTGCCCATGCCGGGGAAAGGGGCGGTTGGCGTTTTCCGGAAGCATGCCTTGCGCCTTGCGCCGATGGTGCTGGCCGCTGCGCTCTCGGCCTGTACCGTAATCCCCCACGCCCCGCCGCCGCCGGGTTACCCGGCCGGACCGGCGCCGCGCCCGGCGCCCACCCCGACGCCGACCACGCCGCCCGCCGCCGGCTCGGCCGTCTCGCTCGGTGTCCAGCCCGGCCCCGCGCCGCAGGGCCTCGCTTTTGCCGGCGCCCGGCCAGCGGCCGCGCTGCGTTCCTTCATCGAAAGCTGCAAAGTGCTGGTCACCCGCACCGACCAGAGCGGGCTGACCCGCCCGGCGGACTGGAAGCCGGCGTGCGATGCCGCGGCGAGCTGGCCTCCGGCCCGCGCGGCGGAGTTTTTCGCCAGCCAGTTCGAAAGCGCCCGGATCGGCGACGGCCGGACCTACGTCACCGGCTATTACGAGCCCGAGATCGCCGGCACCCGCGCGAAACAGCCCGGTTTCGCGGTCCCGGTCTATGCCATGCCGCCCGATCTCGTGCGCGGCTGGCCGTTTGAAACGCCGTTCGACCAGCGCGCCGGGCAGCCGCCGCTCGGCCGCTACGACGCTGGCGGCAAGTTCCTGCCCTATTACGACCGCGCCCAGATCGAAGACGGAGCCCTCGCCGGCAAGGGCCTCGAGATCGGCTGGGCCGCCGATCCAGTCGAGTTGTTCTTTCTCCAGATCCAGGGCTCGGGCCGCCTGATCGGGCCTGACGGCACCGTCGTCCGCATCGGCTATGCCGGGCAGAACGGCCTCCCCTATACCGGGATCGGCCAGGTCATGCGCGATCGCGGCCTGATCGGCACCGGGCCGGGGCAATATCCCGGCTCGATGCAGGGGATCATGGCCTACCTGCGCGAGCACCCGGACGACGGCAAGGCGCTGATGCGGATGAACCAGTC
Organism: Novosphingobium flavum; assembly: GCF_014230315.1. Taxonomy (GTDB): domain Bacteria; phylum Pseudomonadota; class Alphaproteobacteria; order Sphingomonadales; family Sphingomonadaceae; genus Novosphingobium; species Novosphingobium flavum. The sequence continues at coordinate 61,582 of NZ_JACLAW010000013.1, forward strand.
GTGGGTCTTCTTCCGCGAACTGACCGGCGATGGCCCGATCGGCGCGCTCGGCGTGCCGGTGCGCGGCCAGGTCAGCGTGGCCGCCGATCCCGCCTTCGTTCCCCTCGGCGCCCCGGTCTGGCTGGTGACGGACCGGGAGGAAACCAGCGGCTTGTGGGTCGCTCAGGATACCGGCGGGGCGATCAAGGGCGCCAACCGCTTCGATTCGTTCTGGGGCGCCGGGCCCACCGCGCGAACCATAGCCGGCGGCATGAGCGCGCGCGGCGATGCCTTGCTCCTGCTCCCCAAGGGCACGCTGGCGCGGCTGGCCTCGGCTGGTTCCGGCACCACCGCAGCCCGCAAATGAGCAGGCCCCCGCGCGGGCTCAGCCCCGAGGAAGCCGAACTGTGGGCGCGTCTGGCCGCGACGGTCAAACCGCTCCATCCGCGCCGCGCGGCGAAGCCCGCCGCCGCCGCGACCGAGCCCGCAGCTCCTCCGCCGCCCCCGCGCCCGCGCGTCAAGGGCCGTGTCCCGCCGCCGCTACCCCCGGCGCCGCCGCCGCCCGCGCCCGGCCGTCCGCTCGATCAGCACGGCCTCGATTCGAGCTGGGAACGCAAGCTCGCCCGTGCCGCCGTCGCGCCCGACTTCACCCTCGACCTCCACGGCCATACGCTCGACACGGCCCACGCCCGGCTCGATCAGGGCCTGACCCAGGCGGTAGCGATGGGCGCCCGCCTCGTCCTGCTGGTAACCGGAAAGCCGCGCCCCTCGGACGATTACGCCAGCCGGGGCGAACGCCGCGGGGCGATCCGCGCCAAGCTGCTCGACTGGCTTGCCGCCGGCCCCCACGCCAGCCGCATCGCGGCCGTGCGCGGCGCGCACCCGCGTCATGGCGGGGCAGGGGCGGTCTATATCGTGCTCAGGCGAAGCCGGGATTGAGGCCTGAGCGGGAAAGGAAAATGCAGGGGTTAATACCCCTGCACCCCATGACGTTTTCCGGCGCCAAGGCCGTGCGCAAGGCACCTCTCTCACTGCCTCGGCGTCGGTAGACGGTTTGGGGTCTGGGGCCCTCGGCCCCAGCTTTATCCCCTTGTCCTGACTATCAGGCCGCCTCCATCACCTCGTCCTCGGCGGGCAGGCGGATCAGGTAGTCGAAGGCGGAAAGGGCCGCCGTGGCGCCCGCGCCCATCGAGATGATGATCTGCTTGTAAGGCACGGTGGTCGCGTCGCCCGCCGCGAACACGCCGGGCGCGGTGGTCTCGCCGCGCGCGTCGATCTCGATCTCGCCGCGCAGGGTCAGGCCGACCGAGTCCTTCAGCCATTCGGTGTTCGGCACGAGCCCGATCTGGACGAAAATCCCTTCGAGCTCGACCCTGTGCACCGCGTCGGAGAGGCGGTCCTTGTAGGTCAGCCCGGTCACCTTGCTGCCATCGCCCAGCACTTCGGTGGTGAGCGCCGAAGTGATGATGTCAACATTGGGTAGCGAGCGCAGCTTGGCCTGGAGCACCGCGTCGGCGCGCAGATTCTGGTCGAACTCCACCAGGGTTACGTGAGCCACGATCCCCGCCAGGTCGATCGCCGCTTCGACGCCGGAATTGCCGCCGCCGATCACCGCCACGCGCTTGCCCTTGAACAGCGGGCCGTCGCAGTGCGGGCAATAGGCCACGCCCTTCGCCTTGTACTCGGCCTCGCCCGGCACGTTCATGTTCCGCCAGCGCGCGCCGGTGGAGAGGATCACGGTGCGGGCCTTGAGCGACGCGCCGTTGGCCAGCACCACTTCGTGGAAGCCGCCCTGCCGCGCCGCCGGGATCAGCTTTTCCGCGCGCTGCAGGTTCATCACGTCCACGTCGTATTCCTTGACGTGGGCTTCCAGGCTCGCCGCCAGCTTGGGCCCTTCGGTATAGGGCACCGAGATGAAGTTCTCGATCCCCATGGTGTCCACCACCTGCCCGCCGAAGCGCTCGGCCGCGATCCCGGTGCGGATGCCCTTGCGCGCCGTATAGATCGCCGCGGCGGCGCCAGCGGGCCCACCGCCGACGACTAGCACCTCGAATGGCTCCTTCTCGGCAATGGCGGCGGCGGCCCGCTCATCCGCGCCGGTATCGAGCTTGGCGACGATTTCCTCGACACTCATCTTGCCCGAACCCCACATCGCCCCGTCGAGGAAAGTCGCGGGCACGGCCATCACGCCGCGCTGGTCAACCTCGGCCTGGTAAGTACCGCCCTCGATCAGGGTGGCCGAGACGCGCGGATTGGTCAGCGCCATCAGGGTCAGGGCCTGCACCACGTCGGGGCAGTTGTGGCAGGTCAGCGAGAAATACATCTCGAAATCGTAGTCGCCGGGCAGGGCCTTGATCGCAGCGATCGTCTCGTCCGCCACCTTGGGCGGGTGGCCGCCGGCCCAGAGCAGGGCCAACACCAGCGAGGTGAATTCGTGACCCAGCGGCAGCCCGGCGAAGCGCACCTTCAACTCCGGAGAGGAGGCGCGGCGGATCTCGAAGCTGGGCTTGCGGGCGTCGTCGCCGTCGAACCGGGCCGAAACCTTGTCGGACAGGCCGGCGATGGTCTCCAGCAGCTTGCGGGTCTCGGCCGACTTGGCATCCTCGCCGAGCGAGGCGATCAGCTCGATCGGTTCGCGCAGCATGGCGAGGTATTGCGAGAGTTGCTGGGTGACGGATGCGTCGAGCATCGAAAAATTCCTTCGCGTTTCGGGTGTCTCGGGAAAGGTTGAACGGCCCGGGGTGGGGAGAGGGGGAGTGCCCCGGGCCGTCCGGTCGGACCCGTCAGGTCCGATCCGCTAAAGGCGGATCAGATCTTGCCGACGAGGTCGATCGAGGGAGCGAGGGTCTCGGCGCCTTCTTCCCACTTGGCCGGGCAGACCTGACCCGGGTGTTCCTGCCAGTACTTGGCGGCCTTGATCTTGCGGACCAGCTCCGCCGCGTTGCGGCCCACGCCCTCGGGGGTCACTTCGACCAGCTGCAGCACGCCGGCCGGATCGACCACGAAGGTGCCGCGGTCAGCCAGGCCCACGCCTTCGCGCAGGGTGTTGAAGTTGTTCGAGATCACGTGGTTCTGGTCGCCCAGCATGTGATACTTGATCTTGCTGATGGCCGGCGAGCTGTCGTGCCAGGCCTTGTGGCTGAAATGCGTGTCGGTCGACACGGCGTAGACTTCGACGCCCATCGCCTTCAGCTCGTCGTACTTGTCGGCAAGGTCTTCGAGTTCGGTCGGGCAGACGAAGGTGAAGTCAGCCGGGTAGAAGAAGAACACCGCCCACTTGCCGAGCACGTCCTTATCCGTGACCTCGACAAAAGCGCCGTCCTTGTACGACGTCGTCGCGAACGGCTTGAGCTGGCTGCCGATGATACCCATTATTAATCTCCAGTTGGTGGTGAAGCTTCAACCGGAGACCGAGATAGGGGAGGGGGCGGTGGTTCCTAAATTCGGAATCCCGATTAATCAGATTTGCCCTACCGATCAGTGGATATTGATCGTTTTTGCCGATTAAATGCGCGGCGTACCCATATAATGGGGGCCGTCCGCTTCTCGTCATTGCGAGGAGCGAAGCGACGAAGCAATCCAGAGCCGCAGCGCGCCGCCGCTCTGGATTGCTTCGCTAAGCTCGCAATGACGAAGGGTGAGGGCTTACCCGCACTGCCCCCGTTGCAGCAGCTTCTGGTCCGCCAGAACCAGCGCCATCATGGCTTCCACCACCGGAACCCCGCGAATGCCCACGCAGGGATCATGCCGCCCCTTGGTGCGGATTTCGCTCGCCTCGCCGCTGCGGGTGATGGTCTCTACCGGCGTCAGGATCGAACTGGTCGGCTTGAAGGCCACCCGCACGCGAACCGGCTGCCCGGTCGAGATGCCGCCGGCGATCCCGCCCGCGTGATTGGCAAGGAAGCTCGGCCCGTCATTTCCGGGCCGCATCGCGTCGGCGTTCTGCTCGCCGGTCAGCCGCGCGGCGGAAAAACCGTCGCCGATCTCCACGCCCTTGACCGCGTTGATGCTCATCATGGCCGAGGCCAGCTCGCTGTCGAGCTTGGCATAGAGCGGCGCGCCCCAGCCGGCCGGAACGCCAGTCGCCTCGCACTCCACCACCGCGCCGACCGAGCTTCCCGCCAGCCGCGCCTCGTCCACGATCTTCTCCCAGCGCTTGGCCGCTTCGGCGTCGGGGCAGAAGAACGGGTTCTCGCGGATCTGGGCGAAATCGAAATTGTCCTCGTCGATCGCGTCGCCGCCGATTTCGGAGACCCATGCGCGGATCGTCACTTCGGGGATGACGAGGCGCGCCACGCCGCCCGCCGCCACCCGCGCCGCCGTCTCGCGCGCCGAGGAGCGCCCGCCGCCGCGATAGTCACGAAAGCCGTACTTGGCGTCATAGGCATAGTCGGCATGGCCGGGCCGGTACGACACCGCGACCTCGGAATAGTCCTTCGAGCGCTGGTCGACATTCTCGATCATCAGCGAGATCGGCGTCCCCGTGGTCTTGCCCTCGAACACGCCCGAGAGGATGCGGACCTGGTCCGGCTCCTGCCGCTGGGTGGTGAATTTGGACTGCCCCGGCCGCCGCGCGTCGAGAAACGGCTGAAGGTCCGCCTCGCTGATCGCCAGCCCCGGCGGGCACCCGTCAACCACGGCGCCCAGCGCCGGCCCGTGGCTTTCGCCCCAGGTGGTGAAACGGAACAGGCGGCCAAAGGTGTTGAACGACATGGGACGCGCTTTAGTCTCAATAGGACGGAAATGTCCATTACCTCTCCCGCAGGCGGGAGGGGAGCGAGACTTGCCAAGCCGCCGGCTTGGTTAGTCGCAGTGGGGTGGGTATGGACCGGGCGCAACCATGGACGATACTATGTCCATCACCCTTTACGGTAACCAGCTGCTAGCAAGTTGCTGCGATCGTAGTGATGGAACATTGAAAGAGGGAGCATGAATCCTGCTTGGTTTGGATGCTTGGGTATGTGGCTGCTCGTCAGCGGCATCGGCTTGCTTTGGTATTTTTCGGAGGCAAGCCCGTCCTCTTTAGAATTTGTCCAAGGAGTCGTCCGTGATCCGGTGAACAGCGCCGTTTTGCTTTTCCCTTGGGCTTACGTGGCTGTCTCCCTCGCGTTAAGGGTTGCTCGCAAGAGCAAAAGGTGGTTCCGCATCGCTTTTTCGAGGCGGTGCAACGACCGTGTGGAGCATTGAGTGACCATTACCCTATACGGCATCCCCAATTGCGACACGGTGAAGAAGGCCCGCACCTGGCTCGACCAGAACGGCCTCGCCTACACCTTCCATGACTACAAGAAGCAGGGCGCCGACCCGGCCGGCATCGCCGGCTGGATCGCGGAAGCGGGCGCCGCGAAGATCATCAACAAGGCCGGAACGACCTACCGCAAGCTGACCGACGCGGAAAAGGCCGCGCTCGAAGGCCCCGGCGCTCCGGACGTGCTTGCGGCCAACGCCTCCGTGATCAAGCGCCCGGTGGTCGAATATCCCGGCGGCTTGCTCGTCGGCTTCAACGCCGAGGCTTGGACGGCGGCCCTGCTGTAGGCACCTTCAGCGCCTCGGCCAGCGCGGCCTCGGCCACCGGGTCCATCACCGCATAGCCCGCCGCATTGGGGTGGACCCCGTCGCTGCTCAGCCCCGGCTTCATTGAACCGTCGGGCGCGGCCAGCGCGGCGTAATAGTCGGCATAGACCAGCCTGCGTTCGGCGGCGAAGCCCTTGAGCCACCCATTCAACTCGGCAATCCGCGCCGCCGGCTGCATCCCGGGACGCCATGCGAAGCTCGCCGCAGGCGGGATCGAACCCAGCACGACCGCGATCCCGTTGGCCCGGGCAAGGTCGGCCATGGCCCGGATATTGTTGCGCCACGCCTCCACGCTGGTCGGCCCGGTATTGCCGGCAATGTCGTTGGTCCCGGCCATGATGTGGACCGCCTTGGGCTTCAGCGCCACGACGTCGGCCATGAAGCGCACCAGCATCTGCGGCGTGGTCTGCCCGCTGATCCCCCGGTCCAGACGTCCCGCGCGGAAGAAGGCGGGATCGCGCACCAGCCACAGCTCGCTGATCGAATCGCCCATGAACACCACGTCGGGCCGCGCGTTGACCGAGAGATTGGCGGCCTTGTAACGGCACAGCCACGGCCAGTCGTTCCCGGCTACCCAGCCGCGATAGGCCTTTTGCCAGCCATCGTCGGCCTTGGCGGAGGGCACCGGGCAGGGCGCGTCGCTCATCCCGGTCGGCGGCGCCACGAAAGGCGTCGCCGGGGCGGGAGGCGGGCTTTGCGGCGCCGGATTCTGGGCGAGGACAGGCGCCGAAACGAGAGCGGCGGCGAAAACGAGCGGTCGGATCAAGCGGCGGTCACCGTAACGATGTAGTTGAGCGAAAGGTCGTCCGAAAGGTGCAGGCCCTGCAGCGGAGACCAGGTGATGCCGCAGGGTTCGCCCATGGCAAGGCCGTGAACGGCCAGTTCCTCCCGCAGTTCCTCGGGCGTGATGAAATCGGCCCAGTGATGGGTGCCGCGCGGCACGGCGCCCAGCCGCTCGGCCGCCTCGACCAGCAGCAGGCGTGAGCGGGCGGTGCGGTTGGGGGTGGAGAGGATCATCAGCCCGCCCGGCGCAAGGCTGGCGGCCAGCGCGGCGATGAAGACGCCCTTGTCGGCCACGTGCTCGATCACTTCCATCGAGGTGACGAGATCGAATTGCCCCAGCCCGAGCGCGGCCAGGTCGCCGCAGCGATAGTCCACCGCCAGCCCCGCGCCCTGCGCGTGCGCCGCCGCCGCGGCGATGTTCTCCGCCGCCGCGTCCACCCCGGTCACCGCGGCGCCGAGCCGCGCGAGCGGCTCGCACAAGAGCCCCGCGCCGCAGCCCACATCGAGCGCGCGCTTGCCCGCCAGCGGCTTGAGATCGCGCGAATCGCCGTGCAGGTGCAGGTCGATCTGCTCGCGGATGAAGCCCAGCCGCACCGGGTTGAGCTTGTGCAGCATGGCCGAGGAACCGGCGGGGTTCCACCATTCGGCGGCCAGTTTGCCGAAGTGGGCGGCCTCTTCGGGGCGGATCGTAGTTGCATTAGGCATGACCCCATCCTAAGGCGCGCCCTTCGCGCGGCCAAGGGGTCGCAGGGTTGTTGTTGCGTCTTTCGGGGGAGTTCCAGTGGCGCGCATCGTGATGAAATTCGGCGGCACCTCCATGGCCGGGTCCGAGCGCATCCGCCGGGTGGCGAACATCGTCCGCCGCCAGCAGGAAGCCGGGCACGAAGTGGCCGTAGTCGTCTCCGCCATGTCGGGTGAGACCGACCGCCTGGTCGGCTTCTGCCGCGAGGCCCATGCCCTCTATGATCCGGCGGAATACGACGTGGTCGTGGCCAGCGGCGAACAGGTCACTTCGGGCCTGCTCGCGCTCACGCTCCAGTCGCTCGGCTGCAAGGCCCGCTCGTGGCTCGGCTGGCAGCTGCCGATCAAGACCGACGATGCCTATGCCAAGGCGCGGATCGAGGAGATCGATTCCGCAGCCCTGATCGCCTCGATGCAGGCGGGCGAGATCGCGGTGATCCCCGGCTTCCAGGGCCTGTCCCCGGAAAACCGGATCACCACGCTCGGGCGCGGCGGGTCGGATACTTCGGCGGTCGCCGTGGCGGCGGCGGTTCAAGCTGACCGGTGCGACATCTACACCGATGTGGACGGGGTCTACACCACCGATCCGCGCATCGTCGCCAAGGCGCGCAAGCTCAAGAACGTCACTTACGAGGAAATGCTCGAACTGGCCTCGGTCGGCTCGAAGGTGCTGCAGACCCGCTCGGTCAGCCTCGCCATGAAGGAGAAGGTGCGCGTCCAGGTGCTCTCGTCGTTCATCGACGACGATGCCCCGCTGGCCGACACGCTTCCCGGCACGATGATTGTCTCTGACGAAGAACTTGAAGGACTGGATATGGAACGCCAGCTGATCACCGGCATCGCCGCCGACAAGAACGAGGCCAAGATCACCCTGACCCGCATCGCCGACCGGCCGGGCGCGGTGGCGACGATCTTCGGGCCGCTGGCGGCCTCGAACATCAACGTTGACATGATCATCCAGAACGTGGCCAAGGACCAGGGCCAGACCGACGTGACCTTCACGGTCCCGGCCGCAGACCTGCTGCGCACCCAGTCGCTGCTCGAGGAGCGCAAGGACGAGATCGGCTTCTACCGCATGATCAGCGACGACAAGGTCGCCAAGATTTCGGTCGTCGGCGTCGGCATGCGCAGCCACGCGGGCGTCGCCGCCACCATGTTCAAGAGCCTCGCCGATCGCGGCATCAACATCCAGGCGATCTCGACCAGCGAGATCAAGGTTTCCGTCCTGATCGACGCCGACGAGACCGAACTGGCCGTGCGCGTCCTGCACACCGCCTACGGGCTCGACTCGGAATAAGCGCGACTCACGAACTGCTGCCCTTCAGGGCAGTAGTTCGTAGGTTACCGTCACCGACGCTTTCGTTTCGATCGGTGCGGGAGTGATTGGAACTTCGACGTGTTGTTCGATCTTAACGGACGGTGCCGCCTCCTGCCTGGGGGCAGGCGGCCTGAGTTCGTCCGATCGGTCGCCCGGTTCCAGTGTATCGCTCATGCTGATAATGCGGCCCAGACTTGAGCCCGTAGCGCGCGCAAGGGCTTCCGCCGAGCCGCGGGCGTCCTTCACTGCCTCTGCGATGGCAGCTCTGCGTGCAGATGCGTCGTCGCCGATCCGGAATGCCTTGACGCTTGGTTCGTAGCCCTTGAGGCGGCCGATCAGGCTTACCAGCGTTGCTGCATCCTTGACCGAACTGGTCTGGACCGTGACATCCATTGTCGCTACGTAGCCCAATATCGCGCAAGGTCCGGCGGACAGCATTTCCTTGCCGTAGTCCCGCTTGCAGTCCTCGCCCCGAACCGGCTGCAAGGCCAGTTCTCCATCGTGAAGCACCACAGGGGCGATCGCCGAAACTGCGTCGACAATAGACTTGCGATTGTCGTTGACGCTCCGGACCGCATCGTCGCTGGTCCGGGCTTCGCCGCGAAGGGAAAAGCCGATCGTCGCAGTGTCGGGCAGGGTTTCAACGGTGCCCGTACCATGCACGACTATCTGGGAGGTTCCGGGGGCTGGGGCAATCGCGTTGGCAAGAATGAACACGGGCGAAGCAAGACTCATCTGGAATTCCTATGCCAACTGGCTTTTGGCAACATTGGTTCAGCTTGCGCGGGATGGCAAGCAGGTGACTGCCCCATTTCTTCTGCTAACTCGTTTTATTTGACTGAATTTTTCTGTTATAAACAAGTGGATTAAATGGTTAAATTGCGGATAATACTGTCCGTGAACCCGGTGCAAACCAACCTTGGCGGCATAATGCAAGCATAGCCAAGGAGCTTTGAGATGATCCAGCTTTGCATCATGGCCATGGTTCTCGGTGCGGTCCTGCTGATCGCCCTGCCGTCGCGCCGCTATCGCCTTGTTCAACTCGCCTCGAAGGGGGTCGGCATGAGTGCCTTTGGCGTCGGCCTTGCTGGTCTGGTCTGGAATCTGGCTTCGCCCCTGGTCTGAAGCCCGCCGTTTTCCGCGCGTTCGCCAGGCAATTTCACGTTAACTGTCCCTCTCGACCGCGGATTAACCAGGGCTGGTCTAGTGGAATTGACGCTGATTTTCGTCCCACCGGAAAGAGACCTCCCATGATGACCAATTATCTTCTCACGATGTTCGTCGGTTTCGCCGTGCTGGTGATGTGGCCGGTTTCGCGTGACCGTTTCGTCCGCGCCTCGTCGCGCTCGCTCGCCGCCATCGTCTTTTCGATCGGGTTGGTCGGCTTCATGTCGAAGCTGCTGCTGCCGGTCGCCTGAACCGGCCTTGGTCCTGCACGCCGATCGCCCTAGGGCCGTCGGCGCCTGTGCCTCAGCCACCACCAGCAGCCTCCGCCCAGCACCGCGCAGGCGCTCGTCACCACGCCGCCCACCGTCGCCGCGCCGATCGCGATCGAGCTGAACAGGAACAGGACGACGTCGAGAGTGGCCTTCATTCCTGCGCTCGGACCCTGTTCGTGGCGGACTGAGCCTTCCGCATAGAGCGCCAACGTCCGCCGGGCGAGCCGTTTCCCAAGCCTTTGCCGAAAAAGCGTTTCGACATGGAAACCCCGCCCCGGAGAGGGTCCGGGACGGGGCTTCGCTTGCGACCCGCTGGCCGGGATGGGGGAGGTTCGGCCAGTCAGGGCTCGGGACAAGCGGCCCGATCCTCGGCCGCCGTCCATTGCTGTCGAGCAACCTTGTAGGCGGCAGCTTTTGTTCGGCTAAACCGGATAAAATCGATTCTGTGATCGAAAGGGGCGATTGTTAACCTCGCCCCTTTCGCCCGCGCCCGCCAGCGCCTATAGGCGCGGCCAACGAATTCGGCCCGAACCGGGCCCCGACGGGGAATCTGAGTGTACGACAAGACTAAGGCGCTGATGGCGCGCGGCGCGGCTTTTCTGGGCAGCGAGCACGCCATCCTGTGCGGCGCGATGAGCTGGGTTTCCGAGCGCAACCTCGTGGCCGCGATCAGCAATGCCGGCGGTTTCGGCGTGATCGCCTGCGGGGCGATGACCCCGGACCTGCTCGACAAGGAAATCGCCGCAACCAAGACGCTCACCGCCAAGCCTTTCGGCGTCAACCTGATCACCATGCACCCGGCGCTGTTCGACCTGATCGCGGTCTGCGCCAGCCACGGGGTCGGCCACGTCGTGCTCGCGGGCGGGATTCCGCCCAAGGGCTCGGTCGAGGCGATCAAGGAATTCGGCGCCAAGGTGCTGGTCTTCGCCCCCACTCTCGCCCTCGCCAGGAAGCTGCTCCGCTCCGGCGCCGATGCCCTGGTGATCGAGGGTTCGGAAGCCGGCGGCCACATCGGCCCGGTCTCGACCAGCGTGCTCGCCCAGGAATTCCTACCGGCCCTGGCCGAGGACCACCTCGTGTTCGTCGCGGGCGGGATCGGCCGGGGCGACATGGTCGCGGCCTATCTCGAAATGGGCGCGGCCGGAGTCCAGCTCGGCACCCGCTTCGCCTGCGCCAGCGAATCGATCGCACACGCCGATTTCAAGAAGGCCTTCTTCCGGGCCAATGCCCGCGATGCCGTGGCGAGCGTGCAGGTCGATCCGCGCTTGCCGGTGATCCCGGTCCGCGCGCTCAAGAACAAGGGCACCGAGGAATTCACCGCCAAGCAGCGCGAAGTCGCCCAGCTCCTCGATGACGGCAAGGTCGAGATGGGCGAGGCTCAGCTCAGGATCGAGCATTACTGGGCCGGGGCCCTGCGCCGCGCGGTGATTGACGGCGACGTCGAGAACGGCTCGCTGATGGCCGGCCAGTCGGTCGGCATGGTGACCAGCGAGGAGCCCGTCGCCACGATCATCGAAGGCCTGCTGGCCGAAAGCGAACAGGCCCTTTCGCGGCGCTGAGCGCATGGTCCGGGGCAGGCTGCGCCTGCCCCTTGCGCGGTGCCGCAAGCCTTCGACGGATGTCGAAGGCGCACCCCATCAAGGAATCGCCGAGATCAGCGCCGCCGCCAGTTCGTCCGGCCGGCTGAAGAACGGGCTGTGATCCGCCTCCAGCGTCACCACCCGCGCGCCCGGGCTCAGCGCCTGCTGGCGGCGCTGGTCGGCGATCGGGATCACCCGGTCCTCGGTGCATTCGACATAGGTGCGGGGCAGCTTGCCCCAGCGTTCGGGCGTGGTGAAGACCGGCGTGTCGCGCGGGGCATTGGGCTCGGCCAGCAACCGCGCGGCGGCGCTCTCCGTCACTTCCGGCGGCGAAAGCTGCGCGAAGACCGCGTGGGCCCCCTCCGGATCGACCACCGTGCCCGCCCCGCCCGGAGTAGGGCTGACGATCGCGGCAAAGGCAGCGTTGCGGGGCGACTGCGCCGCGAAATCGGCACGAGAGAGCCCCGAGGGCAGCATGTGCGCGCAGATATAGACCAGCGCGTCCATCGCCTCGGGATCGCGCTCTGCCGCGGCGGTGATCACGATCCCGCCCCGGCTGTGCCCGGCCAGCACCACCGGGCCCTGTCCCCGTTCCCTGGCCGCGCGGCAGCGCGCGACGATGAAATCGGTCCAGCCGTCGAGCGTCACCGCGCGCAGTTCCTCCTCGCTCCCGCCCATGCCCGGCAGGGTGGGGGCATCGACCGAATGGCCCGCCGCCGCCAGCCGCGCCGCCAGCAGGTCGAAGCTCCAGCCGCCGTGCCACGAGCCATGAACAAGAATGAATGTCGCCATCCACTTGTCCTAGCCAAGTAATCTTCGCCCGGCTAGCATGGCGAGGGAAGGGCGTTTGGGGAGATTGATTGAAATGTGCGATGAAAACACGCAGGCCGATATAGAACGGGGTGAAGCCGCACGCGGCCTGTCGCGCCGCGATTTCGGGCTGGTCGGCACGGCCGCCGCGGTAATGGCAACCTATGGCAGCGAAGCGCTGGCCGCCGGTCCTGCCCTCACCGAAGGCACGGTCATGATCCCGACGCAGGACGGCACCTGCGATGCCTTCTTCGTTCGCCCCGCCAAGGGGAAGCATCCCGGCGTGATCCTCTGGCCCGATATCGCGGGCCTGCGCGAAGCCAAGAAGGTCATGGCCCGCCGCCTCGCCGCGCAGGGCTATGCCGTGCTCGCGGTCAACCATTACTACCGCGGCGGCAAGGCGCCGTTCCTCAAGACCATTTCCGAATGGATGACGCCCGAGGGCAAGGCCAGGCTCGCACCGCTGATCGCCGGCGTCAGCCCGGAAACCAACATGCGCGATGCCAAGGCCTTCGTCGCCTGGCTCGACAAGCAGAAATCGGTCGACAGCAAGCGCGGGATCGGCGCGCAGGGCTATTGCATGACCGGCTCCTGGGCGATCCGCACGGCCGTCGCTGCTCCGGCGCGCGTCCTCGCGGTCGGCTCGTTCCACGGCGGCGGCGTGGCAACCGACAAGCCCGACAGCCCGAGCAAGATGATCGGGCAGACCAAGGCGCGCTACCTGATTGCCATCGCCAAGAACGACGATGCCCGCGATCCGGCGGCCAAGGACATCTTCAAGGCCGATGCCGCCGCTGCCGGCCGCCCGGCCGAGGTCGAGGTCTATCAGGGCGACCACGGCTGGACCGTGCCCGACAGCCCGACCTACAACCAGGCCGAGGCGGACCGCGCCTTCGCTCGCCTGCTGGCACTTTACGCAAAGCTTTGATCGTATCGCGGCGGGCGCCACCCGGTGTCCGCCGCCGCATTGGCCCAGGGGGTTAGGCTATGGAATCGGTTCTCTTCGTGCTGGCCGGTCTGGTGGTGATCTACATCGCCATGGGCGTCCGCGTGGTCCGTCAGGGCCATGTCTATACGATCGAGCGGCTGGGCAAGTTCACCCTCGCGGCCACGCCCGGCCTGCACATCATCGTGCCATTCGTCGATCGGGTGGGCCACAAGGTCAACATGATGGAGCAGGTGCTCGACATCCCGGGGCAGGAGATCATCACGCGTGACAACGCGATGGTCGGGGTCGATGCGATCGTCTTCTTCCAGGTGCTCGATGCGGGCAAGGCCGCATACGAGGTGTCGAACCTCTATGTCGCGATCATGCAGCTCACCACCACCAACCTGCGCACGGTGATGGGCTCGATGGACCTCGACGAGACCCTGTCGAAGCGTGACGAGATCAACGCCAAGCTGCTGGTCGTGATCGACCATGCCACGGCGCCGTGGGGGGTGAAGATCACCCGGATCGAGATCAAGGACATCCGTCCCCCGGCCGACATTTCCAACGCCATGGCCCGCCAGATGAAGGCCGAGCGCGAGAAGCGCGCCCAGATCCTCGAGGCCGAGGGCCTGCGCGCCGCCGAGATCCTGCGCGCCGAGGGCGAGAAGCAGGCCGCGATCCTTTCGGCCGAAGGGCGCAAGGAAGCCGCCTTCCGCGATGCCGAGGCGCGCGAGCGCTCGGCCATGGCCGAGGCCGAGGCGACCCGCGTGGTCTCGGATGCGATCGCCGGTTCCGGCAGCCAGGCGCTCAACTACTTCATCGCCCAGAAATACACCGAGGCCGTCGGCAAGTTCGCAACCTCGCCCAATGCCAAGACCATCCTGTTCCCGGTCGAGGCGACCCAGCTGATCGGCACGCTCGGCGGGATCGCCGAACTCGCGCGCGGTGCGCTCGGGCCGGGGCAGGGCGGTGACGGAGCGGCGCCGCGCAGCCCCCGTTCCACCGTGCCCCCGGCAGGCGGCGCGCGATGAACGGGGTCGATCCGCACTGGGTCTGGCTCGGGCTCGGCCTCGCTCTCGCCGCCGCGGAAATCGCCGTTCCGGGCTTCTTCCTGATCTGGCTCGCCGGCGCGGCCCTGCTCACCGGCGTCGCCACCTGGGTCCTGCCGATCGGGTTCGGCCCGCAGGTCGTGCTTTTCGCCATGCTGGCCATGGCGCTCATCCTCATTGCCCGGCGCATCGTCGCCAAGGGGGCGGTGACTTCGGCCGATCCGCTGATGAACGATCGCGGCGGGCGGCTGGTCGGCGAGGTGGTCGAGGTCACCCAGGCCATCGTCGCGGGCATGGGCCGGGTCCGGCAGGGTGACGGCGAATGGCTGGTGCGCGGCCCTGATGCCCCGGTCGGCGCGCGGATGAAGGTGGTGGGGCATGACGGCGCCGTGCTGGTTGTCGAACCGGCGGGCTGACCCCACATGGAGGCCGATTCCAAGGAGACGGCGCCGATGACCGACAAGCTCACCCTGACCGAGACCGAATGGCGCGAGCGCCTGACGCCCGAACAGTATCACGTCCTGCGCGAGGCGGGGACCGAGCGCGCCTTCACCGGCAAGTACGAGGGCAACAAGGCCCCCGGCATGTACTATTGCGCCGGCTGCGGGGCGCCGCTGTTCTCGTCCGAGACCAAGTACAATTCGGGCTCCGGTTGGCCGAGCTATACCGCTCCGGTCGAGCCAGACGCGGTCGACGAACATAGTGATGCCTCCCACGGCATGGTCCGCACCGAAGTGCGCTGCGCCGCCTGCGAGGGCCATCTCGGCCACGTCTTCCCCGATGGTCCGGGGCCTGAGGGGCTGCGCTATTGCATCAATTCCGCCTCGCTCGCCTTCGAGCCGAAGGAATAAAACGGCCACCCGCGCGGACCGGGGCGCTTTTGTTGTTAACCCCCGGTTCGGCTTGCCCTATGCATGGCGCCGACACGAGCGGCGCCGACTTCGGCCCGCAAGGGGACGAAGTCTAAATAATGGCCCGATCCGCCATCCGGCGCTCTCTTTCTGACACACCGCCGCCAAGCCCGCCGCCGCCTCCGCCGCGCGGGCCGAAGAAGTCGCCCAAGGGTTCGGGCGGCGGCGGCGGAATTCGCCGCTTCTTCCGCCGGATCTTCATCTGGGGCCTGGCCCTGGCCGTCGCCGGCGTGGTCGCGCTTGGCGTCGCGGTCTTCGTGGCCGCCCAGTCGCTGCCCTCCTACCAGTCGATGAAGTCACAGGCGCAGGGCCAGATGATCGTCGTGCGCGCGCGCGACGGACAGGAACTGGTCTCGCTCGGGCCGAGCTACGGCCGCTGGATTCCCGTCGCCCAGATCCCGGCGGTGATGAAGGACGCGATGATCTCGGTCGAGGACCGGCGCTACTACGATCACTTCGGGGTCGATCCGGTCGGCATCCTGCGCTCGCTGTTCGTGCGCGTGGAAAGCGGCTCGTGGCGGCAGGGCGGCTCGACCATCACCCAGCAGCTCGCCCGCAACATCTTCCTCAACAACAACCGCACCTTCGCCCGCAAGGCCCGCGAGGCGATCCTCGCCATCGCGCTCGAATCGCGCTTCTCGAAGAACCAGATCCTCGAACTTTACCTCAACAAGGTCTATTTCGGCGGCGGCGCCTACGGGATCGACGCGGCCAGCCGCAAGTTCTTCGGCCACCCCGGCGAACAGCTGACCCTGCCCGAGGCGGCGATCATCGCGGGGCTGGTCAAGGCGCCCAGCCGCTATTCGCCCACGGCCGACCAGAAGGCCGCCGTCAGCCGCGCCAAGGTCGTCCTCGCCACGATGGAAGATGCCGGCGCGATCGGCGCGAGCGAAGCCGCCGCCGCCGATTTCGACGCGGTGAAGTTCGCTGCGGAAAAGGGCCAGAACTCGGTCCGCTACTTCACCGACTGGGCGCTGCCCCAGCTCGACCTGCTGGTGCCCGAAAACAACGAGCCGATCGAGGTCTGGACCACGCTCGACGTCGGCATGCAGCGCGCCGCGACCGATTCCGTGGCCAAGAACGCCCCGGCAGGCGCCCAGGGCGCGCTGGTCTCGATGGACCGCGACGGCGCGATCCTCGCCATGGTCGGCGGCACCGATTATGTGACCAGCAACTACAACCGCGCGGTCAACGCCGTGCGCCAGCCCGGCTCGGCGTGGAAGTTGTTCGTCTACCTCTCCGCGCTCGAAGCCGGCTACAAGCCCGACGATGCCGTGGTCGACGAGCCGGTCACGATCGACGGCTGGAGCCCGCACAACGATGGCGGCCGCTATGCCGGCCAGATCGACGTGCGCACCGCCTTCGCCTATTCCAAGAACACCGTCGCCGCCCAGCTCGGCAACGAGGTCGGGTTCGGCACTGTCGCCGGCATGGCGCGCCGCTTCGGCATCACCACCCCGATCAACACGCTCCCCTCGATGGTCCTCGGCAGCTCCGAGGTCCGCGTGATCGACATGACCCGCGCCTTCGCCGCCGTCGCCGCCAAGGGCACCTCGATCGAGCCCTACGGCATCACCAAGGTCGCCACGACCGACGGCCGCGTGCTTTATGAGCACAAGTCCGTCACCGGCCAGCAACTGGTGCCGGACTATGTCGCCGCCGGGATCACCGACCTCCTGCAGACCGCGGTCAACATCGGCACCGGCCGCGCCGCCCAGATCGGCCGCCCCGTCGCGGGCAAGACCGGCACCACCTCGTCGAGCAAGGACGGCTGGTTCGTCGGCTTCTCCAGCGGGATCACCACCGGCGTGTGGATGGGCCGCGACGATGCCAAGCCCATTCCCGGCCTTCACGGCGGCACGGCCCCGGCGCGCGCCTTCGCCCAGTACATGAAGATCGCCACGGCCCGCCGCCCGGTCGAACAGTTCGAGACCCAGCTCAAGATGCCCGAGTATCAGGTCGAGCCCGACGACGAGGCGAACTTCGGCCAGAACCCGGAAGACTATTACTACGTCGACGAGCAGGGCAACCTGATCGATCCCAACCGCCGCAACCAGGGCAATGCCGACCCGCGCCCCGAGGACGGCGGCCAGCCGCCCGCCGAAGATGGCGGCCCTCCGGCGGCGGCGGGCGACGATTTCCTCAACCAGGCCACCGGGCGCCAACAGCCGCGCAGCGGGCAGGGCGCGGTCGCCCCGGCTCCGCCCCCGGTCCGGGTCAGTCCGCGCGCGCCGTAAGGCAGATCGGGAAGGGTGGCAGCCCGGCGCCTCGGCGCCGGGATTGTGCGCTCCCGGCCAGCTTCAGGCCGAAAGCCGCACTTGCGAGGGCGCACCGCCCAGCACGCAGCGATTGCGCCCGCCGCGCTTGGCTGCATAGAGCGGGCCATCGGCGGCGGCGAGCCAGTCTTCCGGGGTGGCGATGCGCGGGGTCAGCGCGGCCACGCCGAAGCTGGCGGTGATCTTCAGCCAGATGCCGCCCGTCAGTTCGATCGGGTGCTCGGCCACCGCCGCGCGAAACCGCTCGGCTGCGGCCAGCGCGCTGTCGGCCCCGGTTTCGGGCAGCAACAGGGCGAACTCCTCGCCGCCCAGCCGTCCGAGCACGTCGCTCGGCCGCTTGAGCATGGTCAGCAGGCCCGCCAGTTCGCGCAGCACCTGATCGCCGGCGGGATGGCCGTGCGTGTCGTTGACCGACTTGAAGTGATCGACGTCGAGCATGATCAGGCTGGCGGGATGGCCATAGCGCCCCGTCCGGCCGATCTCCTGCGCCGCCTTGTCCATGAAGCCCCGGCGGCTCAGCGCCCCGGTCAGCGGATCGCGCTGGGCGATCTGGCGCAGCTCCAGTTCCTTGACCACGATCCGCGCAAGATTGGCGAGGATCGCGATCTCGCCCTCGGAATAGTCGCGCGGCTTGGTATCCACGGCGCAAAGCGCGCCGATGTTGTAGCCGTCGGCCGTCTCCAGCGGCACCCCGGCATAGGAACGCACATTGGCCTCGCCGGTGACGAAGGGATTGGCCATGAACCGCGCGTCGGCGGTCGCATCGGGCACGACCATCGGCACCCGCTGGCCAATCGTGTGCGTGCAGAACGAAACGTCGCGCGCCGTCTCGGCCGCGGCGATGCCGCTGCGCGCCTTGAACCACTGGCGATGCTCGTCGATCAGCGAGACGGCGGCCATCGGCACGCCAAGCACCGAGCGGACCAGCGCGACCACGTCCTCGAAAGGCTGCTCCGGCGCGGTATCGAGCACAGCCATGCGCTTCACCGCGGCGAGTCGGGCCGGTTCGTCGTGCAAGGTGCTGTTGTGATACATCCGCGGCCCGCCGTGCAATCGGTTGCTGTCGTTCGGATGCAACAACCCTTCAAGCCGGACTATTTAGCCGATTGGTGGTTAACGATCCGCTAAGATCCGGGCGCGATCGGCCGCGAAAAAGGCCCGCCACCTCGCGGCAGCGGGCCTCAATTAGCGCCATTTCGGCAGGATCAGCGGATGCGGACCGGCAGGAAGGTCACCGGCTGGCCGCGGCGCTGCACGCGCAGCAGAACCGCCGGGCGGCTCTGCGACTTGGCGGCCTTCACCACGGCTTCCAGTTGGGCAATCGTCGTGACGGGAGCGCTGTTGGCGGTCAGCACGATGTCGCCGCGCTGCAGGCCCTTTTGGCCGGCGTCCGACGAGGCGTCGACGGCGGTGATCACCACGCCCTGGGTCGCTTCCGGCGCGCCGAGCTGGCGGGCGATCTGCGGCGTCACCGGAATCGCGGAGAAGCCGAGCGACTGTTCGACCACGCCCTCGCCCTGGCGCTGCGGGCGCTGGTTGTAGGGGTTGTCCTGCTGGTTCTGCTGCTGCGGATCGAAGGTCTGCTGCGCCAGTTCCTCCTCGGTCGGGCGCTTGGCCACGATCGCCGTCACGGTCAGGCGCTGGCCGTTGCGGATGAGGTCGAGCGGGATGCGCTTGCCCACCGGCGTATTGGCCACGATGAACGACAGGGTCTGATCGGGGGTGACTTCCTTGCCGTCCACCCGCAGCACCACGTCGCCGGCCTGGAGGCCCGCCTTGGCCGCCGCGCCGCCCGGCTCGACCGCCTGGATGAATTCGCCGCGATTGTGCGGGATGCCCAGCGAATCCGCGAGGTCCTCGTTCATGCCCTGGATGCGCACGCCAAGGTAGCCGCGCTCGATCGCCAGCCCGTTCTTGAGCTTCTCGACGATCGGGGCCGCGATCTCGGCCGGAATGGCGAAACCGATGCCGACCGAGCCGCCGGTGGGCGAATAGATCGCGTTGTTGATCCCGATCACCGAGCCGCGCATGTCGAACATCGGGCCGCCCGAGTTGCCGCGGTTGATCGCGGCGTCGGTCTGGAGATAGCGGTCATAGGCCGAGCCGGTGCCGGTGGCGCGGTAGACCGCCGAGATGATCCCGGCCGTCACGGTGCCGCCAAGCCCGAAGGGCTGGCCGATCGCGATCACCCAGTCGCCCACTCGCGCGTTGCGGCTGTCGCCGAAGCGCACGAAGGGCATGGCCTTGGGCGCGGTGATCTTGAGCACGGCAAGGTCCGAGGCCGCGTCGCGGCCGACCAGCTTGGCCGGGTATTCGGTGCCGTCGGTGGTCTTGACGGTGATCGATTCCACCTCGCCCTGGCCGTCGGCGGTGATCACGTGATTGTTGGTCACGATATAGCCGTCGGCCGAGATGATGAAGCCCGATCCGAGCGACTGCGCCTCGCGGGTCTGCGGGGCGGCATTGCCGCCCTGGGCGCCCTGGTCACCGCCGAACAGGTCGGCGAAGGGCGTGCCCGCGAAGGGGTTGTCCTGCGCCGCGACCCGCACCTTCTGCCGGGTCGAGATGTTGACCACGGCCGGGGTGAGCTGGGCGGTGAGGTCTGCAAAGCTGGCCGGCGCGCCGGCGCGCGGCACGACCTGCTGGATCTGCTGGGCATCGTTCTGGGCCACCTGGGCCCCGGCGGGAAGGCCGGTGACCAGCGAGATCGCCGCGCCGCCGAGCAGCAGCGCCGAAGTCACTCCATAAGCGTATCGCACGGGCTTCACGTCCTTTGTCATCCTTCGTATCAAGCGTTCCGGTGGCTGAACCTTGCAAAAGGTTTCACGCTGTCCGGCATGAACGCAAATTGAATGGCAAGGTTCACGCTCTGAGCCTTGCGGAATTGTAATTTATTGTCCCGGTCCGCCCTTCATCACTACTGGCCGAACTTGCCCTTGAACTGGCGCAGGTAATCCATGTCGGGCGAAAGCAGGATCGTGCTCTGGCCGGTGCTCTTGGGGTTTGAGAAGGTGGTGTCGTAGCTCTGCATCGAGCGGTAGAAATCGTAGAATGCCGGGTCCTTGTTGAAGGCCTCGGCATAGATCCTCGCGGCATTGGCCTCGGCCGTGGCGCGGATGATCTGGGCGGTCTTCTGGCCTTGGGCGACGATCGTGGTCGCTTCCTGCTCGCGCGCCGCCGCCATCCGGGCAAAGGCCGATTCCAGCGGGGTGCCCTCGGGCAGGTCGGCGCGCTTGATCCGCACGTCAATCACCTGGGCGCCATATTCCCGCGCCTCGCGGTCAAGCCCGTCGCGGATGTTCTTCATCGCCTGGCCGCGTTCGGCGGTCAGCAGCGAGCCAAACGAGCGCTTGCCCAGTTCCTGGCGCAAGACCGAGGAGAGGATCGGCTGGAGCTGTTCGCTTACCCGCTCGGTCGTCCCGGCAGATCGCACCATGCGCACCGGGTCGATGATCCGGTAGCGCGCATAGGCGTCGACCTCGATCCGCTGCTGGTCGGTCGAGAGCACCTGCTGGCGGTCCATGTCGACCGAGAGCACGCGCTTGTCGATCCGCACCAGCCGTTCGGCAAAGGGGATGCGGAAGACGAGGCCTGCCCCGGTGCTGCCGAAATCGGTATTGGGGCGATAGCGGTTGATCACCCGCACCGGCTCACCGATCCGCACCACCACGGCCTGCTCGGTCTCGGGCACCACGGTCACGCTGGAGAGCAGCGCCACCACGGCCACGGCCGCGGCGATCACCACCGGCTTGTTGTCCTGCCACAGCGAGGTCAGCATTTACTGGCCCTCCCCGTCGGTCTTGTTCCGCTTCACTTCCGGCAGCGGCAGGTAGGAGGTCACGCCGGGCGCGGCCACGATCACCTTCTGGTTGTTGGACAGCACGCGTTCCATCGTCTCGTAATACATCCGGCGGCGGGTCACCTCGGGGGCGAGCTTGTACTGCTCATAAACCTTGTCGAAAGCGGTGGCATCGCCCTGCGCGCGGGCGGTTACCTGCTGGGCCCAGGCCTGGGCGTTGGACTGCTCGCGCTGGGCGTCCTGCTGCGCGGCGGTCACCTTCTGGAAGGCGTCGATCACCTTGTTCGGCGGATCGGCCTTCTTGATCTCCACGCCCTGGATCAGCACGCCCGAGCGATAGGTGTCGAGCACGGCCTGCATCCGGCTGCGCACGTTCTGCTCGATCAGGGCGCGGCCGGTGCCGCCCATGGCCTCGGTCAGCGGCACTTCGGCGATCGAGGCGCGCATGGCCGCCTCGGCCACTTCCTTCACCGTATTGTCCGGGTCGGCCAGCTGGAAAGCATAGAGCTTGAGGTCCTTGATGTTCCAGCGGACCAGATAGGAAATGTCGACCAGGTTCTGGTCGCTGGTCAGCATCAGCTTTTCGGCCTCGCCCTCGGGGATCGTGTCGCGCTTGATCGAGGTCACGTCCTCGATCCGCACGTTTTCCAGCGGCCAGGGAAGGGTGAACGAGACACCCGGCGTGATCGTGCGCGAATATTTGCCGAGCGTGGTGACGATGCCCTGTTCCTTCGGCCCGATCATGTGAGTCGTGCTGGCCAGGACCCAGATCACCGCCAGCCCGCCCGCGATCAGCGGAAACCACGAGCGCCCGTCGGGCCGCTGCGGCATCCGGGGGAAGGGGCCATTGCCGCCCCCGCCGCCGCCGGGGCGAGCCCGGAACAGGTTGTCGAAACCGGGCATGCCGCGCGGGGCGTCCGGCCCCGAGCCGCCCCGGCCCGAACCACCCGGGCCCGAACCGCCCGGCCGCGGGCCAAGGCCCCCGGCACCGGGCAGCCACGGATTGCGCGGGCCGCGCGCGGGCTCGGACGGCTCCGGCTTGTCGCCGCCGTCGTCGGGTGCATCGTTTCCGGTGCCGTCCCCTTCCGGCGGCGTGGGTGAGCCCCCCCAGGGGCTGCGTCCGCCGGTCCCGTTCTCCCCGCTCATGGCCAGCCAGCCACGGGCGATTGCATCACTGATACGCTTCATGGCGGTCGTTATAGGAACTGCCGCGCACAAAAACAGTGCCCACGCGCGCATTTTCCTTCGCCGCGTTCCTTGCTAGGGCGCAGGCGCATCCCATCCGGAGACACCATGACCGATCCCCTGCCTGCGCCCCTTGCCGATCTGCTGCCCGAAGCGGTGCGCAAACGGCTGTCGAGCGGCCGGCTTAGCGACGGCGTGGCAACGCTGGTGCTCGATGCCTCGGGCCTCGACGCGGCCGGGCGCGAAGGCCTCGAAGGCGCGGTGCGCACCGCGCTCGCCGGGGCCGCCGACGTCTCCGAAGTCCGCGTCGCCATGACGGCGGACCGCGCGGTGCCGCGCGCCCGCCGGATCATCGCGGTCGGCTCGGGCAAGGGCGGGGTCGGCAAGTCCACCCTCTCGGCCAACCTCGCCATCGGCCTCTTGCGCCTCGGCCTCAAGGTCGGGCTGGTCGATGCCGACATCTACGGCCCCTCCCAGCCGCGCCTCCTCGCCAACGAGGGGAAAAAGCCCGAGGCGCACGACAGCAAGCTGTTCCCCGTGCCAAGCCCCTGGGGCGTGCCGGTTCTCTCGATGGGCCACCTCGTCGAACCCGGCCGGGCGATCGCCTGGCGCGGCCCGATGGCCTCGGGCGCGCTCGGCCAGCTGGTCGATGCCGAATGGGGCGATGTCGACGTCCTCGTCCTCGACCTTCCGCCCGGCACCGGCGACGTCCAGCTGACCATGGTCCAGAAGCACAAGCCGGTCGGCGTGGTGATCGTCTCTACCCCGCAGGATCTCGCCCTGATCGACGCCACGCGCGCGATGAATTTCTTCGAGCAGGCCCACGTTCCCGTGATCGGCATGGTCGAGAACATGTCTGGCTACGTCTGCCCCCATTGCGGCGAATCGAGCGATCCCTTCGGCCACGGCGGGGCAGAGGCCGTCGCCCATGCCGAAGAGGTGCCCTTCCTCGGCCATATCCCGCTCGATCTCTCGATCCGGCAGGACAGCGACGCCGGCAAGCCCCCCGCCGCCACTGACAGCCCGCAAGGCAAGGCCTTCCTCGCCATCGCCCGCAAGGTCGCCGCCTGGCTGGAGCAGACCGCCTGAAATGGCAGGCCCGCTCCCCCGGCTGACCCGCAGGGGCGTGCTGATCGGCGGCGCGCTGGGCGGCGGCCTGCTGCTCGCCTGGGGGCTCACCCCGCGCCGCTTCCCCCCTCCGCTGGTGCCGGGCAAGGATCAGGCCCTGTTCGGCAATTGGCTGACCATCGGAGCGGACGGGGTCGTCACCGTCGCCGTGCCCCAGCTCGAGATGGGGCAGGGCATCACCACCCTCATCCCGCAGGTCGTCGCGCTGGAACTGGGAGCGGACTGGCGCATGGTCGCGGCCGAACCCGCCCCGATCAGCGGCGCCTATGCCAATCTCCCGCTCGCGGAGGACTGGGCCGGGCTGTGGATGGCCTTCGCCTCCCGTCTGGCAGAGGGCCGGGGCGCGGCGCTCGCCCGCGCCTATGCCGAGCGCAACGCCTTCATGGCCACGGCCGACGGCACCTCGATGGCCGCCTACGAACAGGGCGCCCGCGAAGCGGCCTGCGCCGCTCGCACCATGCTGATGCAGGCCGCGGCCGACCGCTGGGATGCCGACTGGCGCGAGTGCAAGGTCGCCGCCGGCCGCGTCACGCACGGCAACCAGAGCGCCTCCTTCGGCGAACTCGCCGAACTCGCCGTCCGTTACGATCCCCCGTCCGACCTGCCGCTCCTCCCGCCCCCGGCGGACGGCGCCGACGCCATTTCCTTCCCCCGGCTCGACGGCCCGGCCAAGGTCGGCGGCGGCATGACCTTTGCCGGAGACCTGCGCCTGCCCGGCCTGCTCCACGCCGCGATCCGCCACGGACCCCTCGCGGCATCCAGCGAACTCGCCCATGTCGACGAGGCCAAGGCCAACCGCCCCGGCGTCCGCCTGGTCCGGGGCGAGGGTTGGCTCGCCGCTACGGCCCCAACATGGTGGGCCGCCGAACAGGCGCTCACCGCCGTCGCCCCCACGTTCAAGGCCGACCGCCCGGTGGACAGCGAGCGCACCGCCGCCGCGCTCGACAAGGCGGTCCGGAAGGCCGCTACCCAGCGCATAGCCACGGTGGGCGATCCCGACGCGGTGATCGCGGGCGAGCCCTCCCACGTCGCCCGCTACGATATCGAACCCGCGCTCCCCCTCCCGCTCGAAACCGCCAGCGCCACCGCCCGGGTGAGCGCGGACAAGGTCGAGATCTGGGTCGCCGCCCAGTCGCCCGAAACCACCCGCCGCGCCGTCGCCCGCGCGCTCGGCGTCAGCGCCGGCAAGGTCGTGCTTTACCCGCTTCCGGCCGGCGGCAGCTTCGATGCCCGGCTCGAAACGCCTCACGCCGTCGAAGCCGCGCTGATCGCCCGGGAGGTCGAAAAACCCGTCCAGCTCACCTGGTCGCGCTGGCAGGAAACGCTCGCCGCGCTCCCCCGCGCGCCCGCTGCCGCCGTGCTCTGGGCGAAAACCAACCCCGATGGCGGCGAGGTCCTCGCGTGGAAGGCGCGCATCGCCACTCCCGCCGCCGCCCGCGAATTCGGCCGCCGCCTGTTCGGCGCGCAAACGCCGCAGCAGGCCCGCACCGCCAGCCTCGGCGAGGCCGATCCCATGGCCGTCGCCGGGGGGATGCCGCCTTACCGCCTGCCCAATGCCAGCCTCGATCACGTGCCCGTTGGGACAGGTATCCCGGCCGGGCGGATGCGGGGCAAGGCTCACGCGATGACCGCCTTCTTCACCGAGAGCTTCGTCGATGAGCTGGCCCGCAAGGCCGGGCGCGAGCCGCTGTCCTACCGGATGGAGATGCTGGGCGACGACCTGCGCCTCGCCGAATGCCTCCAGCGCTGCGCCGCGCTGGCCCAGTGGGATGCCGGCGCCGATGCCAGCGGGCAGGGCCTCGCCTGCCACCGCATGGGCGAGAACGAGGATGCGCCAGACAGTGACCAAGCGGCCCGCATCGCAGTCATCGCCACCGCCCGCCGCACCGAGGCCGGGGTCAGCGTCGACAGGATCAGCGCGGTCGCCGATCTCGGTCGCATCGTGAACCGCGACATCGCCCGCCAGCAGGTCGAGGGCGGCCTGGTCTTCGGCCTCGGCCTCGCGCTTGGCTCCAGCATTTCCTACGCGCGCGGCCTCCCGCTCACCGCGCGGCTCGGCGAAATGGGCCTGCCGCTGCTGGCCTCCACGCCCGAGATCGCGGTCGAATTCATCACCAGTGACAAACCGGCGATCGACCCCGGCGAGATCGGCGTCGTCGCCATCGCGCCGGCCATCGCCAATGCCCTCCATTCCGCCACCGGCCTGCGCTTCCGCCGCCTGCCGCTCTTTGCCGAGGATCTGTGACCAAGCCCTCCGATCACCCCAGCGTCCCCGCCACCGGCGGCGTCGGCGTCCTCCTCGTCAACCTCGGCACGCCCGATGCGCCCACTCCGGCGGCGGTCAAGCGCTACCTCGCCGAATTCCTCTCCGACCCCCGTGTGGTCGAAATCCCGCAACTGATCTGGCAACCGATCCTGCGCGGCGTGATCCTCAACACCCGCCCGAAAAAGAGCGCTCACGCCTACCAGCAGGTCTGGACCGCTGATGGCTCGCCGCTCGCCGCCATCACCCGCACGCAAGCGCAGGCCCTGCAGGAGCGCCTCGGCGATGGCATCAAGGTCCGCTGGGCCATGCGCTACGGTAACCCGTCGATCCCGGCCGAGCTGAACCGCTTGAAGGCCGAAGGTTGCGACCGCCTGCTGATCGCCCCGCTCTATCCGCAATATTCCGGCGCCACGACCGCCACGGTGGTCGACAAGCTGGGCGAGGCGCTGGGCGCCCTGCGCTGGCAGCCCGCGATCCGCACCCTGCCGCCCTATTACGACGATCCGGCCCACATCGCGGCCCTCGCCGCCGACACCGCGCGCCAGCTCTCCACCCTGCCGTTCCGCCCCGAGGTCCTGCTCCTCTCGTTCCACGGCATGCCCGAGCGCACCCTCCACCTCGGCGATCCCTACCACTGCCAATGCCGCAAGACCGCCCGCCTCCTGGCCGAAGCGCTGGCGGCCGACTGGGGCGATGTCCGCATCGAAACCACCTTCCAGTCCCGCTTCGGCCGCGCCAAGTGGCTCGAACCCGCAACCGACGCCGTACTCGCTGCCGAGGCGGCCAAAGGCACCAAACGCCTCGCCATTGCCGCCCCCGGCTTCTCCGCCGATTGCCTCGAAACCCTCGAGGAACTGGCCATCCGGGGCCGCGAACAGTTCCTCGAAGCCGGCGGCCAGGACTTCGCCGCCCTCGAATGCCTCAACGCGGGCGAAGCGGGCATGGCCATGCTGGAAGCGCTGGTCCGCCGCGAACTGGCGGGGTGGGTGTAGGCGACCGGCGAACCGACTCCAAACGTCCGTTTGCAAACACGCTACGTCTGAAAGCGGACTGTCAGGACACGCCAACATTGCGGACATCATCATAACGGTTAAGGTGCCACTGGCAAAAAGGAGCTATACGGCGTGCTCAACATACTGGGGGGATTGTTGCTATTCGCAGTCGCCTTGATCTGTGTTGCCGTTGGTGGAAGAACTCTCCGCGATATTTTGAATAATGAAACCCAAAGCCTAAGCCGCTACAAACCGCGATTGATTTCCCGTGGAGAAGAGCCGTTAAATTTTTGGGCCACCATGTTTACCGGCCTGTTGTGGCTCCTACTTGGACTTTTCTTGCTCGTCATCACGGTTGGTGGAGCCGTTGGAATGCTTTGAGTTGTCGTAGAATCGGTTCTCTCGTCCGCTCCCCCGACATTCCGGCCATTCGGATAGCGCCGGGCAGGTTTCGAAAGCTGACGCCTGATCTCCCCTCCCGCAGGCGGGAGGGGCCGGGGGTGGGCCAGCAACCTCTCCCCAAAACACCCCAACCAAAACCATTTTCCTACACCCGCGCCGCCTGCCAAACTCCGCCCCGATCGCCTCCACCGGCGAAAAACGAGCAAGAGTTGGACAAGTGTCACCCATGCACACGGGCACAAGTGCTTCAAATCATTGGGGGCAGGGCTGCGCGCCGGGTGACACTCGTGTCACCCGGCCACCGCGCAACGGTTCAGAAGTCGACCGCGATGCCGTTCTGCTCCCAGTCGCCGTAACGGGTGGGAGAAAGGCCGCGCGGATCGGGCTCGTCCTTTGCCGCCTTGGGCGCGGGCGCCGGATCATTGGTCCAGTGCGCCGGCTTGACGAAGCCTTCGGGGCGCTTGGTTGCACGCTGGGTCATGCGCCCCAAATGCGCGCTCTGGCCCTTGAATGCAATTGCGCTTAGGGGCGGGCGATGGATATTCCCGGTCTTCCCGCCCGCCGCGCCGCGCTCAAGCTGGTCGATGCCGTCCTGCGCCGGGGCGAAACGCTCGATCAGGCCGCGCACAATGCCGTGCAGGGCCTTTCCGCCGATTCCGACCGCGCGCTGGCCAAGGCCATCGCCGCCGAGGCCCTGCGCTGGCAGACCGATTTCGACTCGTTGATCGACAGCGCGACGCAGCAGCCCCTGCCGGACGATGCCAAGCCCCGCGCCGTCCTGCGCCTGATGCTGGCCCAGTGGCTGCGCCTCGGCACCCCGCCGCACGCGGTTGTCGCCACGGCCCTGCCGCTGTTGATGGGCGGGCCCAAGCGCCTCGCTCACGGCGTCTTCGCCACGCTGACCCGGCGCGAGGTCACATTACCCGATGCGCCAACCCTGCCGCCCGCCGTGGCCGAACGCTGGGGGCTTGGCGCCCCCGCCATCGCCAAGGCGCTGGCCGAACCCCCCGCGCTTGACCTCACGCTCAAGAATCCCTCGGAAACCGCCGAATGGGCCGAAAAGCTTGGCGGCACATCGCTCATGCGCGGCCATGTCCGCCTGCCGCGCGGCGAGATGGTCGAACGCCTGCCCGGCTTTGCCGAAGGCGCCTGGTGGGTGCAGGATCTCGCCGCCAGCCTGCCCGCGCGGCTGCTGGGGCAGGGGACCGGCAGGGCGCTGGACCTCTGCGCCGCGCCGGGGGGCAAGACCCTGCAACTGGCCGCCGCTGGCTGGCAGGTCACGGCGCTGGACATTTCCGCGAAACGGCTCGAGCGGGTGGCCGCAAACCTCGCGCGCTGCAATCTGGCTGCCGAAGCCGTGGCCGCCGATGCCCTGCAATGGGAGCCCGAGGGCCAGTTCGACGCGATCCTGCTCGATGCGCCGTGCACCGCCACCGGCACCTGCCGCCGCCACCCCGACGTGCTCCACCGGATCACCCGCACCCAGATCCGCGAGATGGCCGACCTCCAGCGGCGCCTGCTCGAACGCGCCGTCGGTTGGCTGGCCCCCGGCGGCAGCCTGATCTACGCGGTCTGCTCGCTCGAAGTGGAGGAGGGCGAGGATCAGGCCGCCGCCGTGACCCTCGCGCCCGATCCGATCCGCGCCGACGAACTGCCTGCAGGGATTGCCCCCACGGCGCAGGGCTGGCTGCGGACCGATCCGGGAATGCTCAGCGATTCCGGTGGTCTGGACGGTTTTCTTGTCGCGCGCTGGAAGAAAGTCTGAACCTCAAGTGGACTTTACTTTCGTCGCAAAGCTCTTTCTCAGCTTCTGCAACTTGGGCGGGATGACCGCGAGGCAGTAGGGATTGCGCTGGCCTTCGCCGTCCCAGTATTCCTGGTGATAGTCCTCGGCCGGATGCCATTCCTCCGCCTCCTCGATCGTGGTCACGACCGGGACCGCGCGCTCCTCCTGCGCCCGGTGGATGGCCGCTTCGGCCTCGGCCAGCTGCTCGCCATCCAGCGGAAAGATCGCCGAGCGGTACTGGGTGCCGACATCGTTGCCCTGCCGGTTGAGCTGCGTCGGATCATGCGTCGCCATGAAGATGTCGAGCAGTTCGGCATAGGACAGGACATCGGGATCGAAGGTCACCTTGATCGCCTCGGCGTGGCCGGTCGTGCCGGTGCAGACCTGCCGGTATGTCGGGTCGGGCATGTCGCCGCCGATATAGCCGCTCTCGACCTCGCTCACCCCGATCACGTCGCGGAACACGGCCTCGGTGCACCAGAAGCACCCGCCCGCCACAATCGCCTGTGTCATTGCCAAATTCCTCGCCGTTCGCCTTGCCCCCTCAGATAGGAATCGCACCGCGTCCTGCAACCGGCAGCGGTGGACTTCCGGGATCCGGGACCCTAATTGGACAACATGACCGAGGTAACCGTCGCCGCCCTCCAGCTTCCGCTCGGCTCGCATGACGAGGCCGAGAACATCGCCGCCGTCTCCGCGCTGGTCGAACAGGCCGCGGCCCAGGGCGCCCAGGTGATCCTCCCGCCCGAGCTCTTCTCCGGCCCCTATTTCTGCAAGGTCGAGGATGAGGCCCTCTTCGCGCTCGCCCGCCCGACCGCCGAGCATCCCTCGGTCAAGGCCATGCAGGCGCTCGCCGGCAAGCTCAAGGTCGCCATCCCGACCAGCTTCTTCGAGCGCGACGGCCACCACTACTACAACACCCTCGCCATGATCGGCGCCGACGGCGAGATCATGGGCACCTACCGCAAGAGCCATATCCCCGACGGCCCCGGTTACGAGGAAAAGTACTATTTCCGCCCCGGCAACGACGGCTTCAAGGTCTGGGACGTCGCCGGCACCCGGATCGGCGTCGGCATCTGCTGGGACCAGTGGTATCCCGAATGCGCGCGGGTCATGGCCCTGATGGGCGCCGAACTGCTCTTCTACCCCACCGCGATCGGCTCCGAACCCTATGATGCCGAACTCGACACCAGCCGGATGTGGAAGCGGGCGATGGTCGGCCACTCGGTTTCGAACTGCATGCCGGTGATCGCCGCCAACCGCATCGGCAGCGAGGACGGCCAGCGTTTCTACGGCCACAGCTTCATCTCCGACGAATGGGGCGATTACATCGCGGCCTTCGGGGAGGAGGATACCGGCGTACTGGTCGCCACGCTCGACACGGCGCGCGCGGCGCGTCACCGCGCCGGCATGGGCTTCTTCCGCGATCGCCGCCCGCAGCTCTACACCCGGATCTGCGAAGACATCTGACGCGGTGAGCCAGCGCTACCTGATCGCGCTCGGCTCCAATCGCCGGCACCACCGCCACGGCGGCCCGCGCGCGGTCCTCGCCGCCGCGCGGCTGGCCCTCGCCGAAGCCGGGATCACGGTCGCCGGCTTCTCGCCGGTCGTCGCGAGCCGGCCGCTCGGTCCGTCCGACCGGACCTATGCCAATGCCGTCGCCGCGGTCGTGGCTCCGTTCGATCCGCCGGAAATGCTGGCCAGGCTGAAGGAGATCGAGTCCCGCTTCGGCCGCCGCCCGCGCGGCCGCCGCTGGGCTTCGCGGGTGCTCGATCTCGATGTCGTGCTGTGGGACGGCGGCTGCTGGGCTGACGAGGCGCTGATCGTGCCGCACCGCTCGTTCCGCGAGAGGATCTTTGTCCTGGGTCCGGCGCTGCGGGGAGTGGGCGGCTGGCACGATCCTTTGACCGGCCTTTCCCTGCGGCAGCTTCATGCCCGCTTGACCCGTCCCCGACCTGCTCCTAAGCCGCCCCACACCTGACGCCCCCGCGCGCACGGGCCCTTAGCTCAGTCGGTAGAGCAACTGACTTTTAATCAGTAGGTCGCTGGTTCGAACCCAGCAGGGCTCACCACTCAGTCTTAGCATAACCTCGGAGTTCCGGTCTCTGCGAGACTGGGTGCCCAACACCCGCCCATTTCCGCGGGTTTGCGCATGTCAGATCCGCGACTTTTAGGTCGCGAGTCTCTCTGTCGGCGCCCCAAAACACGAAAACGGCGGCAAGATCTCTGCCGCCGTTTTCGCGTCCTAAAAGTTGAAAACGCTGGGTCGGGCGGCAGCGAAGCCGAGCATCTCGCGTTGCGCTGTCCATGAGAGGGGCAGGGCGCCAAGCCGGGAGAGATATCGTGCCGTCACGCGCCTCGGCTGATGGCCATCGAGAATGGCCCGGATGATGTCCGGCGCCAGGTAGGCGAGCCGGGCAATCCGCTCGGTGTGACGGAAGGTGGTGACGGGCATTGCTGCGGCCTGCTCAGGGGACATCGCGAGCAGTTCGTCTCGCGCGGCAAAGCCCCGCGCGATGAGCTGGACGAGGTTGGGATCGGCCTCGACCTTCTTTCCGGCTGGGGGATCAAGCCGCAGCCTTGCCTCGTGACCCCAGGCCACGGTCGTGGTGCTCAGCGGCAGGGCGAACGGCTGCGGGTGGTCGATCTCGAGACCAACCCATGCCGTGAGTGCGGGGAGATCGAACTGCGCCGCGGCATTGTCCCGACTGACGATGACGGTCAGTTCGATCCGCTGCAGGAGGTGGCGAAGCTCGCCGATTGCCATGCTCTCGATGTTGGAGGCGAGGACGGCGAACGAGGCGACGAGATTGACCTGGTCGTCCGGCGACTGATCGATAGCCACGTCCCTGATCCGGTGTACGTCGGTCAGGAAGGCAACCAGCTCGGCCCGAACCGCTTGATCCAGTTCGCCTGCGGGCAGGCGCAAGGCCGCTTCCTTCGAACCATCGCCCAGGTTCGAGGCGTAATAGCTGTAGCGCCAGCCATGGTTGAAGGTGTGAACCGGTGACATCGGCCGCCCTTGCTCGTCCCGGATCAGTCCGGCCAGCAGACTGACCCGGCGCCGTGCGCCGGGTGCAAGGGGCGTGTTGGTGCGCCCGGCCAGCTTGGCCTGCACCGCGTCGAACAACTCGCGGTCGATGATGGCCTCGTGCTGGCCGGGATAGACCTTGTCCTTGTGGACGGTCTCGCCGACGTAGATCCGGTTCGAGAGGAGGTGATGGAGTGCGCCGCGCCGGAACGGAATCCCACCGCGGATCGATCCGTCCCGCAGCTTCAGCTTCTTGCTGACGATGCCGTCCCGCCGCAGCTCGTCGAGCAGGTCCATGATGTTGGGGGCGGCAAGGTAGCGGCGCATGATCTCGCGCACGGTTCCAGCTTCATCCGGCACCACCATCAGCTTGCGGTCCTCGGCCTTGTAGCCCAGCGGCAGGGGCCCTCCCATCCACATGCCCCGGGCCTTGGAGGCTGCCACCTTGTCGCGGATGCGCTCGGCAATGACCTCGCGCTCGAACTGGGCGAAGGAGAGCAGGACATTCAGTGTTAGGCGGCCCATCGAATTGGTGGTGTTGAACGCCTGGGTGACACTGACGAACGAGACCCCGGCGTTGTCCAGCACCTCGACGATCTTGGCGAAATCAGCGAGGCTGCGGGTCAGACGGTCGACCTTGTAGACCACGACGACGTCGACCCGGCTGGCCCGGACATCGGCGAGCAGTTGCTGGAGACCGGGGCGCTCCATGTTGCCACCGGTGAAGCCGCCATCATCATAGGAATCGGGCAGCAGGGTCCAGCCTTCGTGGCGTTGGGACATGACGTAGGCGGCACAGGCCTCGCGCTGGGCATCGAGGCTGTTGAAGGCCTGATCCAGCCCTTCTTCGGTCGACTTGCGGGTATAGACCGCGCAGCGCAGGCGTTTGGGAGGACTAACGGCCATTGGTGCTGACTCCCAGCATGCCCATCCGCGGGCTCTTGAGGCCAAAGAACCGTGGACCCGACCAGTGGGCCCCGGTGATCCGCTTGGCGATCTCCGAGAGCGAGTTGAATCGCTGGCCGTTGTACTCGAACCCGGTATCGAGCACGACGACCTGGTGGACCTCGCCATGCCAGGTGCGGGAGAGCCACGTTCCGACCTTCAGTCCGTCGGCAACGGTGCTGTTCTGGCCGGATGCCGCGGCTTGCGCGATACGGCGGAGGTCGATTTTGCCGAGCCCGCCCAGCGCGCGCTCCTGCGCCGCATGGGCGAGGGCCCGGGCCAGAAGGCCCGAGCCGAACGCCGGTGGTGCGACAGTTCCCGTGCGGCGGTGCCACTCGGTCTTGCGGTCCCGCGCGGACATTGCCTCGATTGCGGCGACCTGTGCCTCAAGGTGCTTCACGCCGCATTCTCCCGGGCCGCGACGATCCGGTAGATGCGCGTGCCCTCGGCCGGCTTCTCGCTGGCGATGCTGTGGCCCTTCTTCTTGAGGCCGGTGAGGGCGGCACGGGTGGTGTGGGGCAGCCAGCCGGTGGCTGCGATGAGCTGCTCCAGCGTGGCGCCTTCGGGGCGGCCGAGCAGGTCGATCACGACCGAAGTCTTGGCTGGCTGGCGTTCTGCCGGGGCGGACACATTCCGCGCTTTGGCGGGGGCGCCGTTCCGCGGTTCGCGGGCCATGCGGCGCTTGCGCTGCGGGGCGGGCGAGGGGCTCTCGGTATCGGTCATGAGTGGTCTCCTGTCGGGCGCAGCACCGCGCTGCTCCCACCACCCGAAGCCCTGCCGATCACATCGGCAGGGCATTTGCCGGCTCCATGGGCCGGCTCACGAGCAACACCAACGCTTGCTTTGCCGGCGAAGTCGAATGGAATGTCGCAAGTCCTGCGACAAAGCTGGCGGTGGACTTCGCTGTCCCGTCAGGGCGTGGTCGCGGTCATGGACGACGACGCGACCTCTGACCTCATCGTGCAGCTCTGCACCCGGATCGGCATGATCATGGAGGATGCCAACCTTGTCGCGCTGACGATAGGTGGCCTGGATCGGGAAGGGCGGGCTGCAGCGATTGCGGTGCTGGAGAAGGCTAGCGCGGATATCGCCGCGTTGACGGCGGCGGCGCGGGTACTGTCAGGTCCCGAAACCTGACCGCGGTATTTGCGGCGGGATCACGGATTCCGCCGCAAATACCGCGTCCAAAGGCAGCGCCGTATTGTCTGGCGGCGTTCCGCAAGGCAGGGAGGCTGGCGGTCATGCCAAGTGCCCGAAGAGGCGCGTGGCACCTGGCATGGCTTTTTGACTGGTCGGGCGGCCCGGAACAGCGGGTTCCAGGCGAAACGGTCACCACGCTGCCGTCCATTCGCAACGGGGAACCGCAGTCACTGCGCGGCATTCATTCTGGCGGGAGCTGCGCGAACGTTCGCAGGCTCCCCGAGGATCAGGAGCGATGTTCCGAACCTCTTTGGCGATTGAAATCACCGTAGCCTTGTTCTTCACGGCACCGTTCGCAATGGCCGGTCCATCCCACCGTTACACCGTCGCACCGGGCAGCGAGGTGAGCGCCAGAGTGGCGTTTTTCGGAATTGCCAGCAAGACCGCGCGCTTTCCCAAGGTCAGCGGATCCGTTACCCTGACGCCCGGCCGGCCCGAGGCGATCGACCTCGACATCACCATCGATGCCGCGGCGCTCACTGCCGGCGACCCGACCACCCTGCGCCGGCTCAAGGGCCCAGCGTTCTTCGACATCGCGCGCCATCCGACCGTTACCTTCCGCGGCGAGACGATGACGACGACGGGCCCGCGCAATGCGGCTGTGCGCGGGCAGCTGACCGCGCGTGGAGTGACCCGCCCTACGGTGCTCAACGTCACCTTCGCCGCCGATCCTGCGCAGCTTACCGGCGGCGAGCCAATTGCACTCAGCGGCCGTGCGGTCATTGACCGCAGGGTCTTCGGCATGACCGCCTATTCGGGCATCGTCGGACGCAAGGTGACGATCACGCTCGATGCCTGGATGCAGCCGGCCTGATCGTCAGAAAGGAGGCCCTATGTCCCGCCCGGTCACCATTGCCCCGACCCTGTCGCTGCTGATCTTGCTCGCCGGCTGCGGCCACACCGCCGAGCTCCCGCTGGCCCGGGGGATCGGCCCGTTGCCCCAATTGCCGGCACCGTCCAAGACCCTGATCCCGACCGTTAAGGTGGCCGATGCGGTCGGGTGGCCGGCGGGGCGCGCGCCGGTGCCCGCCCCCGGCCTCAGCGTGACCGCTTTCGCGGCGGGGCTCCATCATCCGCGCTGGCTGCTGGCGCTTCCCAACGGTGACGTGCTGGTTGCCGAGACCGCCGCACCGCCCAAGCAGCCCCAATACAAGGACAACTCGATCAAGGGCGCGTTCATGCGCATGTTCATGAAGAAGGCGGGTTCCGCCGTGCCGAGCGCTGACCGGATTACCCTGCTGCGTGATGGAGACGGCGACGGCGTGGCCGAGATCCGCACGGCCTACATAACCGGGCTGTCCTCGCCGTTCGGCATGGCACTGGTCGGATCTTCGCTCTACGTCGCCAATGCCGACGCGCTGATCAGTTTTCCGTATGACCCGCAGGCCCCGGCAATCCTCGCGCCGCCGCGAACTGTCGTCAGGCTGCCTGCGGGGCGCAACCACCACTGGACGAAGAGCTTGGCCGCAAGCCCCGGTGGGCTGCTTTACGTCGGGGTCGGCTCCAACTCCAACGTCGCCGAGCACGGCATGGCCGAAGAGGAAGAGCGTGCGGCGATCTGGGAGATTGACCCCTCCACCGGCAAGCACCGCCTGTTTGCGACCGGGCTGCGCAACCCCGTCGGTCTCGACTTCCGCCCCGGCAGCAGCGAGCTCTACGCCGTGGTCAATGAGCGCGACGAACTCGGCAGTGACCTGGTGCCCGATTACCTCACCCACGTGCGAGAAGGCGGGTTCTACGGCTGGCCGTGGAGTTATTTTGGGCAGCGGGTTGATGACAGGGTCAAGCCGCCGCGCCCGGACATGGTGGCGCGTGCGACCGTGCCCGACTACGCGCTCGGTCCGCACGTTGCGCCGCTCGGCCTTGTTTTTTCCGACGGCGCCCGCCTTGGCCCGGCTTACGCCGGCGGGGCGTTCATCGGTCAGCACGGATCGTGGAACCGGCGGCCATACAGCGGCTACAACGTGGTGTTCGTGCCCTTTGCCAACGGCCGGCCAAGCGGACAACCGATTGAAGTGCTGAGCGCCTTTCGGGTCGGTGACAAGGCGTTCGGTCGCCCGGTTGGTGTCGAGATCGCCCGCGATGGGGCGCTGCTGGTCGCCGATGATGTGGGCAACACGGTCTGGCGGGTCAGCGCCCGTTGAAGCACAACGCCAGTGGCGAACCTGGGTAAAATCAAGCTTGTGCTGATGGCCTGGCCACTGGGGAGATCAGGATAGCGGACTTCCCGAATGATGAACTGGTGCGTCCGCCAAGCGCCCAATGTCAGACTTTGCGTCGAGGCTTCATGGAGGCCGTGCCAACGGCATCGTGGTTAAACCAACATCGAGGGCCCAAACCAAGTTCGCCTGAATTTCTGATCCTGTAGTTGCGCAAAAAAAGGCAGCCAAAGGCGCCTTTGAGCGCTTTCGATAAGGTCAAGATACTCTGGGAAGTTGCGGAGACGCCGCCAAACCAGCCCGTCGTTCTGGCTAAGGCAGAAATCGATTGCCAAAATGGGATCGAGCGGGACAATCGGAATTCGTGGACCAGGGCTTTGCATCAACCCATTCCATATTCCGGAAATGCTGCATGGATTCGAAGGGAGGAAATCAGCCGCCGCAAAGGCATCTTGTGCATGACCCCCTCGCTGGAAATGAAAAAGCGGGTGCGGTTCCTTCGAAGGATGGGCATTGCCGTCGGCTGCCGCGCGCCGGGAGGGAGCATACATGTCAGTGTCGAGGCGCCAATGATCCTGAAGGTTAAAGAGCGCACCGCCCGCATCCAGATAGCCCTCGACCCGAACCTGATATTCCGCACGCCATGGCGTTTGTGCATCCTCTTTCCACTCGAACTGGAAATCGAGGTACGACGCGTGCAGCTCGCATCCATTCGGATGAAGGCCTTGGTTTCTGGGGACGGGCAGAGGAAGCTGGCTTCCCTTCATCTGGTGGCTCTTGATCCACTGGCTACGAAACCGGCCCATATTCGTATCAAGCGCATCAGCAGTTGCATAAGTCGCATGCTCGCGCCGAAGCACCGCGCTTAATCGGTCCAGCTCATCCGGGAGCGAAAAGACCATTCAGGCCTCGCGCAGATAGATTTGGAGCCGCTTCAAATCCTCCTTGTCGAGCCTCGGATCTTCGCGGTTCTGAAGTGCAACTCCCAACGCGGCATAAAGAGGGTCGAGCCAAGGCGGCATGTTGCTTCGGGGCTTCACTTTTACAGCGCGCGCGGGGTCAATCGGTACGAGCTGCTGCTGCGCCTCTTTGCTGAGCAGGCAGTATCGCCAAGGACGGTCGCCGAGGCTGCCCTTCGGCATTTGGAGCGGTACGAGGTCGGTGACGATCGCCGTAAGATGTTCCATCCGCTGAGCGATAGTAAATCCGGCGAGGGGGACGTCGGCGACAACCTTCTCTTGCCACCAATCCTCGATACCGCGGGCCCACCAGCGTGGGAAGCATTCGCTGGACACACCGCGATAGGTATAGGGCTCGAGCTCGCCGGCCAGGGTTTTCCACCCTTTTGAGTTGTGGAGGTCAACTCCGAGTCGCACCGCGAGCATATCCTCGTCAATCAGCAGGCCGGGGTGGATCAGCATTCGAACGAGCGGACCAGCTTTCAGATGAACCCGATCACCGAAGTCGAAATCCGACTGAAAGGCCGTGCTCCCCCATTGACACCATTGATCCTCGGCCAGCCCGAGAATTTGCAGCAGCCCGGCCCCCTCGTCGATAAGAGCGTCATAAAGTTGGCGCACGCCGATAAGCTTCGCTTGCGCCGCCGATTGTGCTTCGGGCGTGCTGAGACCGTCCTTTTCGATCTTAAGATCGAAAATATCATCGCTGCTCGAATCGTGACCGATATTCTCGAGCACCTTGTCGCGAAGGGAAAAGCGCACGATCGGAAAGCCAGGGACGGCCCGTTTCTGTTGAGCTACCCGAATATCCTGCGCCATGCCCGGCCCAGATTGCTGACTGCCCTTCTCGTTCGAAAGATCGACGTCCATCAGCACCCCCGAAGGCGAGAAATTGCCTGCGTTGATAGCAACGGCCGCTTCCTGCGCACCCATGGGTGCGATCTTTAACGCATCGTCCTTACTCAGGCCGGTGGCGAAGGAAGCGGCCTCTTCGGGGCTGTCGTCAATCAAAAGCCAATCGCCGGTCATTCCTGTTCCTCCGCCGGTAGCCGGACTTCGAGACAGGTCGAATAGCCTGCCGGAGGATCGACCACCTCAATATCGCCGCCAGCCTTGGATATGATCTGATGGACGATCCAAAGACCCAGTCCGGTTCCCGAGAATTGCTCGGCAGTACTGGCCCCCGCGGGAGCCGCAATTCGTGTCGTGAAAAAGAGGTCGAACACCTTTTCCTTATGGTCGTCGGGAATGCCATCCCCGGAGTCGCAAAAGCGGATGACGACTTCGCGGCCATCGGCCGCGGCTTCGACATGGATAAGGCGCTCTCCTTCGACGCGTCGCAGCGCTTTCAATGAATTGGAGAAGAAATTGAGTAGCATTGAGGCGATTTCGGCTGCGTGCATCGGCCTAGTATAAAGTGGATCATAGGCAGGCACGTCGATCGTCAGTTCGATTCCAGCCTTTTCCGCGAGCTTCGATACCCCGACCTTGAACTCGCCAAGGGCCTTGCTGACGCTGACGGGCGCCAACTGACGCACCGATCGCGCCGATGCGAGCTCGTTGAGATAGCCGGTGAGGGCGTCGAGGCGCGCCAGCATCGATTTTGCGCGCTCTGCCTGGGTCGAGAAGGCGTTGTCACCGGCGCGCGCAGCCAGCGCAATCTCAAACACCGCCTGAAAGTCCATCCGCACGGCTTCGAACGTCATACCCGTTTCATGGCTGAACTCCGACGTGGTCAGACCGAGAGTCGCGAGGAGCCGGAGCAGCGCCGCTTCGTCGGCAAGTTCCGCCCGCTGTTTCTCGATCAGATCGATCGATTGCTCGATGAGTGCAGCGGAGCTTTCGCCGCCTGCCGG
This sequence comes from Novosphingobium flavum, assembly GCF_014230315.1. Taxonomy (GTDB): domain Bacteria; phylum Pseudomonadota; class Alphaproteobacteria; order Sphingomonadales; family Sphingomonadaceae; genus Novosphingobium; species Novosphingobium flavum. The sequence goes on from NZ_JACLAW010000013.1 coordinate 100,681, forward strand.
TTTCGGATGAGGAGCGGTGCCGGTATCACCAGCGGATTGGTCGTTTGCCTTCTTTCCTGCCGCTTCCCGAGAACTCTCTTCTTCCGACTCGCGCGCAGCGCGCGCCGCGTCGCGCAGCTTTTCGAGATTCTCGTTAGCCTTGCGCTGGGTCGATCCGCCGGCGCTCTGCTTGCGCCCGCGGTCCTCTGCAATCCGGCTGACGGCTGTCACGATCACTGCGGTTGCAAGACCGGTCAGTTCGAGAAAGGCCTCCTTCTCGATAAGACCCTCACGCGACGTATGCTCTTCGAATTGTTCGCCCGCGGGGTCATATACTTCGATGACGCCGAAGAAGTTCCGGTTGGCGATCGGGGCGAGCACGGTGCCGCGCTGGGCATAGATCTGGTCCAGTCGCAGCCAGTCATTTTCTGGTTCGCCATACGGAACCACCCGAAAGCCGTTACGATAGAGCCGAATTCCCCCTTCCGCGCGTAGTGTGTCCCGAATGCGCGTGAAGACGACAGTCGGCAACAATTCGGGGAGGAGGATAAAGTAATGGGTCTTCATCGCCACGTCGCGCAGGATCGCGTATTTCGGCGGATCGATCGCGTCGCGGTATGCGTGGTGAATCTTTGCCCATCCCCGATCAGGTCCGAAGTTGTTTTGCGAAATACGCCACTCGGCCATCCCGTCCCCATCCACCCGAAACTCTATCAGGGCATGATGGTGCGAGAGAATCTCGGTCTGGAAATCGGCAACGAGGCTCGGATCATCAAACAGGCCGCCGTCACGAAGGAACGAGACCTTGAACCCAGGGTCGGCATTGGGACGCCGCTCGACGGGTACCACAGGAAAGGGCTGCTGCAGGGCCAGAAGTCCGCGCCAGCATCGGCGGATCTGGGCATCCGACCAATCGTCGCGCAGCCCCTCGACCCTGATGCTCGTTCCCCGCTTGCGGTGCGGCACCGCACCCAGATAGACCGGCACTTCATTGAGATCGCGTCCGCTCTCGAAATTCCGCCAGTCGACCACCAACTCGATGCCTGGGCTGGTATTGTCGATCCACGTCTGCAAGCGGAGCACTTGGCCGAGGCGTTGCGTTGAAAAACGCCCAATTCCCTTCCGACCGGCGCGTTGACGGTAGAATAATCTGGAACGTGGCTCCGAGACTTTGAGGGTGCTTGCGAGGCGGAGAAAACCTGCGATCACTTCCTCGCGGGTCATCCCAGTCCCGTCATCTTCGATAACGAGCGCATGGGGTTCAAGGGTGACTGTCACATTCTGTGCGTCTGCGTCATAGCTGTTCTTAACAAGCTCGATGAGCGCCGTTTCCTGTCGGCCAACCAGTTCGCGTCCCAAACGGTCGATCAGGCCCGCGTCAGTGGTGAAGCGAAGTTCCTCACTCACGGCTTGCTCGTTCCGCGCCGTGTTCCGCGCAGTCTTAACGCCTCGCCCATCATCTCTGCAGCCGCTATCGGCCATGAGGCTCCGAAAACCGCTGGCAAGAGGAGGCGGTCGGCAATGTGGCGCGCCTCGTCCGTCTCCCCAGCCCGGATCGCCCGGTCGGCCTCTTGGAACGCCGGTCTTGATCGAACGCCCTTGTGCAGAAGTATCGGGAATCGGCGAGCGTCGGCCAGCTCGAACTTCAGGATGCCGCCCCCATAAGATCGACCGAAATGTTCTGCCGCCAACTGACCGAAGCTCGAAATCATACTGAGCGCTACAAGCCGCCGTTCATCGGCAGATAGCTCGGAAGAAAACCGAAGCTGGTGAAGGGTATTTGTGCATCGGAGCTTCCCCGTCCCAATCACGATCCTGGGACCGACATCGTTCATATATGTGAAAATTGCGTCACACCCCGGTCCCTGATCCACTTTCCACCATGGTGCACGCTTATTGAGCCACAGAACGGACCGCCTCATACTTGGGGGTATGAGGGCCAATCGCTTCCTGATCCCCGTTCCTCTGCGCTCGATGTCGCGCGGCGTCAGCAGCCAAGTCCGCTCTCCATGCTTGCCGAGATTGCGTAAGTCGGTCTCAGAAACTTCAAGGCTGCGAACATGGCGCGCCCGAGCCGCGACCAGAGTTACATCATCGAGCGCTATGCGCGCTTCGGCCCGTTCCGCTTCGGACAAAAGGAATACCTTGTTGTAGCCGGTCACGACGCCGATCGACAACGAAGCAATCTCGGAAAGTTGGTGAGCGCCCAGCAAGGCCTGCGCGAAGCAGCGTGGCTTAATGTCTGCAACCCGCGATCCCGCCGCAGACCATCGTGTAGCGGGCGGGAGCGGACACGCCCCCTGTTCATAGCCGCGCGCAAAAATGATGGCGCCGCGCTCTTCAGCGTGGTGCGACCACAGGGGCTTGTCGACGATCTGGCGTATTTCGACATGCTCGAACTTATTGCAAATACGCTCCAGCGTTTCGCGGCCATAGTTCGAAAAGAGAGCTGCCCCCGGTACAATGGCGGCCAAACGGCCACCCGGCTTTAGAAAACCAATTGCGTGGAGCACGAACGGCACCCAGAGCCCTGCGGCACCCTTGTAGCCAAATCGCTCTCTCAGTTCGTCACGCTCTGCCTTTGGTAGAGCATGATTGCGGGTAAACGGAGGGTTGGAAATTACCCCATCTACCTCGCCAATAAGAGCGCGATCCGCCTCTAGGAAATTCTGTCTGATCATATGATGGCCATCTGGGAGCCAATCTCGAACGGCGGTGACAGCATTCTCATCGATGTCACACCCGACGACACGTAGTCTGGCTGTCCCTGAGGCTTTACGAGCCGACCAGGCCAGCACGGCCTTTATGAGCGCTCCATCGCCAATGCTTGGCTCAAGAAGCGTTTCGTCACCCGTTTGAACTACCCATTCGGCAAGTAGGTCAGCCATTGTTTCGGGCGTATAATATGCCCCAAGATTCTTTGCCGCTTGACGGGCGTGCGAACTCATTGGTCCCCCTTAAGATTTGCGACGCGTCCGCAACACATGATGCATATCAGCTATGGATGGTCGCAGGCAATCCATCCCACTCTTTCCGAGCGCAGGGAAACCTGGACCGAATTCCAGCTTCCCAATCCGTTTCGGGAGCTGGGCTAAAACTCCTGAACGATCGGCAGGTAACAAGGGGGCAATCTGGCGAGATGGATGGCAGCTCTTGTTGAGGGGGGATGCCGAACGTCCGGCCTGATCAGCGTTTCTTCTTGGCCGTGGTCGCCGTGAAATCGGGGTCCTTGTTCGCTACCCAATCGACAAATTTGCGCACGGTGGGGTTGTCCCGCAGGCCCTCCACATCCATCCCATGGCGTTGCAGTTCGGAAGTGGTGAAATTGGCGATCAACGTCTGCTGGCAAATGGGGTGCATGGGTACAACATCGCGCCCGCCGCGGCTCTTGGGGACGGGATGGTGCCAGACAATAGTCTCGCCAGTAGGTCTGCCACACAGCCAGCAGGGTACCGCCGGTGCCGGCTCCTCCTCCTCGCGATGTAGGTCGCCATAGGGATCGTGTTTCGAATGTTTGCGGGCCATGTGTCTGCCTGAATTGTCTTGGCTTTGCGCTCCCCGCGCCTAATGGTGGGTGCGGACAGCACTACCACACTGGTTTCTCTCATCGGGTAGTTCGCCAGTCATCGGCCATTCTGCCGCCAGCGGCTGTCCCGGCACGGCCAATTCCAAATTATACAGGTTGGCCAAGATCAGTATGAACGGCGGCTTCTGAAGATGGGCGCAGGCTGGCTAAAGGGCAGGTCTGTCGGCGTAATTGGACCTTCAATGGACCGTCGATTTTACACAGTGATGGGAAGGCCCGGAGCTTCCGCGTCACGATGTATAGGGTGTCCGATCTCAACGCACAATTGGCTTCGCGACCTTGAGTCGTGGCGTTCGAGGCAATCGATTGGGTCTTGCCGAAGCCCTCTACATGCTTTCGCGCAGTAGCTCTTTCTCTCAGGAGTCGGAGCCTCCAAAACTCCGGGGCGGTTCAGTTTAATCCGGGTCGGGGTAGTGATCCGACCCGGATTAAAGACAAGATTAGAAGTGGACGCCGGCCGTAATCATGATGGTACGTGGAGCGGCGGTTTGGCGATTGTCACCCGTGCCGCTGGCATTCAGCTGTGCAGCATAGGCAACATTGCCAAGGTTCTTGCCAACGACCTGAATGTCGTACTTCTTGTCGGTCGAACGCCACCGCAGCGAGGCGCCGACGAGATTGTAGTCCGACTGGCGTACGCGGTTCTCAGGCTCGGAGAAATAGCCCGAGTTGTGATAGAACGTGCCGCCCAGGCTGAAGTCGCCAATCGAGGTCGGGATCGTGTAGTTGAAGCCGAGGTCGAGGGTGAAGTCGGGGGTGTTCTGGATACGCTTGCCCGGCGCAAGCGGCCCCAGGGTGACGACGTTGCCGCCCGTAGCCGAGACGAGGTTCGGCGTGCTCAGGAATGCCTGCTGAAACGCGCCGTATCGGCCGTGAATCAGGCTGACGCCGGCGGTCAGTTCCAGATTGCTGGTCGGTGCGACGGTCAGGTCCGCGTCGAACCCATACATCTTCGCTCCGTCACCGTTGAACACGGTCTGCCGGCTGTTGTAGATTTGAGTGACCTGGACGTTCTTGTAGTCGTTGTAATAGGCGGCGATATTGAAGCGCACCTTTCGGTCGAAAAGGTCAGTCTTCAGGCCGACTTCATAGGCGTCGAGCGTTTCCGGCAAGAGCAGCAGCGCCGGAAGGGTCTGCGGCTCGTAAAAGCCGCTCTTGAAGCCGCGGTTGTATGAGACGTAACCCAGGATCGACGGTGTGAAATGGTGGTCGAGTGAAAGGCGCCAAGTCACCTTGCGGAACACGTGACTGTCGCTCGCCGTGGTCGTCGTGGTGGACGACGAAACGGCGGTATTGACGGCGTCGAACGAGCGATCGTCGATCGTGTAGCGAAGTCCTCCGGTCAGGTTGGTCCTATCGCCGATCTTATAGGTCGCCTGGGCATAGCCCGCGTAGGAATCGAGATCGCTGTGCGAGTTTAGCGTCAGCGTCGAGCCGAATGCATAAAGGCGGGTGATGATCGGCAGGTAGCCGCTGCGCGCACGATAGTAGTAAAGGCCTGCCACCCAAGTCACTGGCCCGCTGCCGAGCGAGGAGAGTTGGAGTTCCTGGCTCAGGCTCTTGTCTTTGACGTCGAAGTCGATGACGACGTTGTTGGCCGGGAGCTGGTCAGCGTCGATCGTGGTGACGAAGCGTGAATTGACGTAGCCAGTCAGACTGGTCAGGCGGACTCCGCCAATATCGCGCTGGATCGTCGCGCCAAGGCTGTAGAGCTTGGTGGTCAGCGTCGGCTGGGTGTTGAGGTAGACATCCCACGGTCCGAAACCGGCGGGATATGCAGGGGTGATGTTGGCCACCTTCTGCATCGAGGTGTTGGCCCCGGTATAATAGGAATAGGCGCCCTGCAGGGTGATCTTGGTGGCTTCATCCGGCGTGATCACGAGCTTGTCGCGAACGGCGTAGGAGCGGTGCGTCTGCGTGCCGAGGCCGTTGAAGAAATTCTTGCCGTAGCCGGTGTACTGGTTGTCCATGTGAAACGTCAGGCCGTTGGCGACGCCATCGGTGAGGCCACCCGCGAGGTAGACGTCGGCACCGACTGTGTCGAACGAGCCGTAAGTAGCAGAGACGTCGCCAGTCAGCTCCTGAGAGGGATCGCGCGAGGTGATCTGGATCAGGCCGCCAGTGGCGTTGCGGCCGAACAGGGTGCCCTGTGGCCCCTTGAGCACCGCGACCTGGGAGACGTCGCGCAGGTTGAGCAGGGCGCCGGTTTGCGCGCCGTAATAGAAGCCGTCGATATAGACGGCGACCGGGTTCTCGAGGCCGGGACCCGAGGCCGCGGTGCCGACGCCGCGAATGCGAGGCTGGCCGAGGCCGCCGAGTTGGGTGTTGAACGACAGGCTAGGCACGCTGGTCGCAAGGTCTGCGCTCGACTGGATGCCGCGCTGCTTGAGCTCTTCGCCACCGATAGCGGTAACCGCGATAGGAACGTCCTGCATGCGCTCGCTGCGCCGCTGGGCGGTCACGACGATGTCCTGAATGCCGCCGTTATCGGCCTGGTTCGCGGCGCTGTCCTGCTCCGCCGTGGCTTCGGCAGCCATGGCAGGCGAAGAGGCGGCGGCGAGGGCGACCGCGCAGGCGCCAAGCAACAGCCGTTTGCGCGCGGCGCAATGCGATTGCGAACCAAGATATGTCATGCTTTCTCCCATCCCATGTTCTTGAACAGCCTGTCCGGTGTGACAACAACGGAGCTTCCGGCGGCTCGTTTTGTTAGTCGTCGCGCTGAATCGCTTCGCCGCGTTCGTTCGATGCAGGGCCTTCTCCAGAGCGGGGAAGCCATGCATTCGACCTGATCCTGGAAACTTGCGACTCAACGGTCGCGTTCTGGCATCTCTTGCAATTTCCAGCCCTCGTCCGGGGCGGGTGGAATTGATCCGGCTGACGCGGTCTCAAGCCCCAACGACGGGATGATTTTCGCGTCATGATGCGGATCGTAGCGAGAGGAGGGCAGTGTCAGAATGTCGAATATCGTGATATCGATATAGCCAATTCTACCCAGCCTTGAGGCGAAATCGGCTCGATGGGCTTGGTTCGTGAAGTCTGCGAGCGCGGGTCCCGCCACACCAACCTCTATCGGCTATAGCCGATCAAGGTTGGCATCGAGTTTCTTGAGCAGGTCCAGCAACTGTGTGCGTTCGTCCGAACCCAGGCCATGCAGGAGCATGGCTTCACGTTCGAGCGCTACCTCGTGAACATCCCTGAACAGCGCGACGCCCTGCTCTGTCATCGCGAACGGCTTGGCGTTGCCTGTGAAGCGACCCTTCAGAGGCTCTACCAACCCCTTGCGCACCAGTGCCTGCATGCCGCGACTGGCGGCCGCAGGGTCGATCGACGATGCCCGCGCGATCTCGAGCGATGTCGCGTTGCGCTCCGGCCCGATCGAGCCGAGGTGGCCGAGAATTTTCCATTCGACCACCCCGATGCCGAATCGTTGCAGGTATATCCGCGATGACGTGGACATCCACCGATTGGCGATGGTGGAGAGGAAGTGGGGGACGTAGTGCTCCAGATCGAGCCGCGCGGGCTCAGGCACCATTCCACTGCTTGATATTGACATGTCAATTTCACTGCCATAGCTTGAACCTCAGACCATAACGACAGCTCATCGCGTCCAGCAACTGCATTCATGGCGCCATGGGTGGCGCGGGTGCGCGGGCAGGCGCCTTGTCAGCGTGCCGTGCCGGCTGTCGGCGCGGTTCGGTCCAACCCGAGGAGCGACCTGGAATGATTCCGACCATCGAGCAAATGCGCAAACCGCCCGTGGGCTATTTCAACGTCCGGTTCGGCCAGCCGGAATATACCGACTGGCTGGACGAGAGCATGTCTTGGAAGCAGACGTGCTACATCGGCGACTGGTCGTTCCTCTGGCAGCGTCGCCTGCGCGGTCCGGATGCGGCGCGCCTGCTTTCGGATATCTCGGTGAACAGTTTTGCCAACTATGCCGTAGGCCGGTCAAAGCACCTGATCCACACCGATGTTAATGGCAATATCATCCACGAAGGCGTGCTGAGCAAGCTGGGCGAGGAAGACTTCATGCTGTTCGGCCGTGGCGGCTTCTGGGCCGACTATTGCGTGCGCCACGGCAACTATGATGTGGAATCGCAGGAGGATGACTGGTTCGTTTTCCAGGTTTCCGGCCCGCTGGCGATTCATGTGGTCGAAAAGGCGGCCGGGCGCAGCATGCGCGACGTCAAGTTCATGCACTTCGACGTCATCAAGATCGCCGGGCACGATGTCTGGGCGCTGCGGCAGGGCATGGCCGGTGAGATAGGCTACGAGTTGCAGGGGCCAAAGGCCTACGGTCAGGAAATCTACAATGCGATTCTGGAGGCGGGCGCCGAATTCGGTATCCGCCGGCTGGGCGCGCGGGTTTCGGGGGTCAATCACCTCGAGGCCTGCTTCCCAACCATTGTGGTGGACTATCTTCCGGCGATCTTCGAGCCGGAGATGGAAGACTACCGCAACGAGTTCGAGGCCGCGATGCCGGCTTTCGCGACCACTTTCAATGTCGCGGGCAGTTTCCCGGGCGCGAAAGTAAGCGACTATTACCGCAACCCGGTCGAGCTGGGGTGGTCCAAGGTCATCAAGTTCGACCACGACTTCGTTGGCAGGACCGCACTCGAGGAGTTGGTTGCCAATCCTCGCCGGACGATCCGCACCTTGGTGTGGAACCCTGAGGACGTGGCTGATGTCTACATGTCGCTGTTCCGTGAGGGCGAGCCCTACCCGGTGATGGAACTGCCGCGCGACCAGCGCGGGTACATGTGGGTCGACGAGGTGCGTCTCAACGGCAATGTCATCGGCGCGGCGACCTCGCGCGGCTACAGCTACTTCTTCCGCGAGATGATCTCGCTCGCGACGATCGACGTGAAGCATGCCGAAATCGGCAAGGCGGTGACGGTGATCTGGGGCAATCCGGGTGGTCCGCAAAAGGAGATCCGCGCGACGATCGCGCCTGCGCCCTACAAGAAGGACAATCGCCGGCTGGACGTTCACCGGCTGTGACAGCCTGAGCGGACGAGGAAAAGGGGGCCGGATAATGAAGTCCGGCCCTTTCGTTGTGCGGCTTGAGTGGAGATGCCGGCCTGTCAGGGGCGCTCACCTGGGGTGATCAGCCTTCCTTGGCCAGGCCCGCCAAGTCGACGGATTCGCGCCAGGCCTCCATCTGCTCGAGGAGATGGGCCTGGCTTTGCGCCGGGGTCTGGGTCCAGGGATCGCACATGATACCGTTCAGGTAGGCGCGGCTGGCGGGAAGATTGGTGACGGCTGTGAGTATCCGGCCGAGGCGGTTCACGATCGGCTTGGGGGTGTCGGCGCGAACGAAGCCGCCCCACCAGTTGTCCAGCTTCATGTCGTAGCCGAACTCCTTGAAGGTTGGGTATTTGGACGCGACCTTCTGGCGGGTCTGGCCGTTTATGGCGAGGATCCGCACCCGGCCCGCCTTCTCCTCGGCTACCGGGTAGACATTGTTGGAGCAGACATAGTCCACCTCGCCGTCGTACAGCATTTTCAGGGTCTGCAGGCTTTCCCGCCGCACAACCTCCTCGACCTCCAGGCCGGCCAGTTTCTTGTAGAGCAGGCCGACAATCCGGACGACGGAGCCGTTGGCCACGGCATAGCGTGCCGCCGTGCCCTTGGTCATCATTGCGCGGGTCAGGTCGTTGAGGTCGCGATAGGGAGAATCCGCGCGCACAAGGAGCGTGTTGGGCACCGTGGTGATGGTGCCGAACGACTGGAGCGCCTTGCCCGCGTCGAACGGGGGGGCGTTCATCAACGCTTGATTGGCGGCGAGGATACCGCCTGAGGTGATGTAGATCGTGCTACCGTCGGGCGGGGAATCGATCACGTTCTGGGTGGCGAGATTGCCTTCATAGTGGAGGTTCTCCTCCATGAAATTGTACACGGTGGTCTTTGCGCCAAGCAGCGGTTGCATCGCCTTGGCAAAGAAGCGCACGAAGTTGTCGCCGCCACTTTTGACCGGGAATCCGCAGATCACCCGGATTTCCCCGCGCGGACGTGCGGCATGCAGGGCCGGACCGCGTAGGAACGTGGCGCCAAGTGTTACAGTTGCGCCGAGGCCGAACGCCCGTCGCGAATATTGGCTCATCACTCGTTCTCCCGTGCATGATGTTCCGCACACGTCCGGGTGCGGTTGCTACGGGATCGTATCCTATACGGGACCTGCGGGTTCGGGGCGCAGCGAACTTCCTATACGGCTATAGCCGAAAGCGCCGATGGCGACGTGGAGCGAAAAGTTGCCACGCGCCCCAACCGTGAGCCGGGGCGCGTGACAGGTCATCGATCGAAAGGTTCAGGCCATTTCAAGATATGGGCGATAACCCTCCCGAACACGCGAGGGAACCGGGCTGGGCATGACGGTGGCCTTGACCAGTTTCTGCCGGTGGCGTTCGACCAGCGGCCGGTTCGATCCGCCATTCGGTTCGCCCCAAAGCACCTCGACCTGGTCGCCATCGGTAAGGTCATTTTCGTTGACCAGGGCGAGTGACACCCAGCGGCGGAGGTTGGAGCTGTAGACGACGTAAGTTGAAAATCCGACGGACCTGCCATCCTTGGTGACCTGATCGAACGGGAAGGTGGCGTAATAGGCGGCCGGCGCTTCCATGAACTTGTAACGCTGATCGCCGTCGTTGAACTGCGAGCGGAAGATGTCAACGACATCGTCGTTATCCCACACCAGCGAGACCTTCTTGAGGTGCGGCTCGTCCTTGAGGGCAAGCAGGGCATCGCGGCCGACGAAATCGTGGTTGAAATCGGCGAACTTGTACCCCGCGTCCCACGGCAGGATGTAGTAGTCCTCGATCCGGTCGGAGATCATGCTGCCGCCCAGCGAGGCCATTGCCTCGAAGCCGTTGTCGGGAAGCCACTTGCGGTAGTCCGCCATCGTCGGATCGCTGTAAACCGCAGGGAGGACCGACGCATACCAGCCGGATTCCGTGCTGGCGGTGGAATAGGCCCGGCCGCCGCCCTGAATGAGGCCGAATTCGCGCCCGGCCTCGAGTATGGCGTTGCGAACCAATTCGCCCTCGTGAGCCGGACCCCAGATTTCCAGCCCCGGAGCCGCAGCCATGCCATGCTTGAGTACCCGCACGCGGCGCCCGGCAATCGTGATCTGACCCATACCGAAGAACTTGATGCCCTCGATCGGACCGCCGTTGACCTTCTCCAGAACGGCCCAGGCGTTCGGGCCCTGGACCTCGAAACGGTAAGTCCGGCGGCCACGCAGATTGCCCACTGTGCGTTCATCGCGATCCAGGACGACGTCGTAGCCGCCACGCGAAACCTGGTATTCCAGCCAGTTGGGGACATGCGGCCGGCCCACCACGTTGACGCGGCAATCATCGAGGCCGAACAGCACAGCGTCGCCAATCACCTGGCCCTGCTCGTTGCAGCACACGATCTGCTTGGCCCTGTCGCGGCCGAAATTGCGATAGTTGTTGATCGAAAAGTCCGACAGCAGGCGGACGGTGTCCGGTCCCTCGATGTAAAGATCGGTCATGTGGTGCGACTGGTCCAGCAGGACGGCGGAATTGTTCCAGGCTTCCTGTTCGTCGCGCCAGTTCGACCACTCGGCGGCCACCGGGAAAACGTACTGACCGATCTGTGAGCTGCGCAACATGGCGAGCGGCCCGCCCGCCTGATCGATCCTGTCCTGTAAACTGCCCATTCCAAACTCCCTTGCGATGATGGATGACTCGACTCGAGCCTGAATAGACTTTTTGGATTCAAACGGCAATCATTGTATCCAATTATGCGGAAATTCTGGGGTTTGTTGTGCATATGTCGATATTTTTGGATACGTAGTTGTGTTCCGGGGAAGGTGCCATCCTAGGCCTTTCGTGGCCATCGTGCCCTCCCGAGAGGTCGTGGCGAGGTGCGATGCTTGAATTGACATTGCTGCCGAACCGACGGAAAGGAGGGTATGGCAGCTGCCGATGCCCTGTTGAACCGCCTGCGCGAGATGATCCTGTCGGGCGAACTGTTGCCCGGGGAGCGCATTACTGAATCCAGTCTTGCCGACCGGCTCGGAGTCTCGCGGACGCCCGTCCGCAATGTCTTGTCGGGCCTCGCTGCGGAAGGATTGATCGAACCCGTTGGCAAACGCGGATTTGCGGTGAAGGCCTTCAGCGAGGATGAGGCGCTGGAGGCGCTCGAGATCCGTGCCATGTTGGAAGGGCAGGCGGCGCGGAAGCTTGCGCGCAAGGGTGTGAAACCTGATCTGTTAGCTCAGCTCAACGAGTGTCTTGATGAAGGGGATGCGCTTTTTGCCAAGCGCTTTCTCAACCTTGAGGATGAACAGGAATACGGCGTCATGAACGCCCGCTTCCACAGCCTTATCGTTGAAAACTGCGGCTCGCCCATTCTCATCGGCATGATCGAGCGGCTGAACAACGTGCCGCTGGTGGCGCCTTCCGTGATCGTGTTCGACCAGATCGGCCTTCGCAAGGCATACGACATCCTGATCCGTGCCCACGGTCATCATCATGCCATTGTCGAGGCATTGCGGGATCGGAACGAAGAGCGCGTCGATATGCTGTTTCGCGAACACGCCAACCAGCAACGCCTTAGCATGTTCGAACGTCGCGCAAGGCTCCGGATCGACGCGGCGGGTTGACTGGCCGGCCCTTAACCGCCGTTTGGCTATAGCCCCCTAGGTAATATCGGCGTTTCGGCCGGCCGCGCCTGCACCTATTGCTCGTCCAGTGATCCGGGCGCGGGCGGGCATACTCTGTCCCCTTGGCCCGCAATTGCTTCAGCCGCGGGGGAGAGCGGCGCGGCTCTTCACGTCGTACAGATGGCAGCGTTACTCTCGGCCTGCGCAATGAAGCCGGCACGCCCGGATCGTGTGTGCCGCAACGGGGATGGATTGGTGAGCGATTCCAGTAATTTCGGGCCTAATTCTCATTCCGCGCGGGCGGCTCTCCTGTTCCATTCGTAAGGCCGCCCCGGCAAGCTGGAAGTCGTTGCATCCAAGCCGATGGCCACGCAGCGGGATCTCTCGCTGGCCTATTCGCCCGGGGTGGCGGCACCGGTCCTGGCAATAGCCCGGCAGCCGGACACGGTTTATGATTATACGGCCAAGGGCAATCTGGTGGCGGTCATTTCCAACGGCACAGCCATCCTTGGTCTGGGTAATCTGGGTGCTCTTGCCTCCAAGCCGGTGATGGAAGGCAAGGCGGTTCTGTTCAAGCGCTTTGCAGACGTCGATTCGATCGACATCGAACTCGCCACTGAGGATCCGCGAGCCCTCATTGAGGCCGTGGCCATGATGGAGCCGAGCTTTGGCGGCATCAATCTCGAGGACATAAAAGCGCCGGAGTGCTTCATCGTCGAGAAGGCTCTGCGCGAGCGGATGAATATCCCGGTGATGCATGACGACCAACACGGCACGGCGATCATCTGCGCGGCTGGCCTGATCAATGCCCTGCATCTGACCGGACGGAATCTTGGCGACATAGATATCGTGGTGAACGGGGCCGGTGCTGCGGCGATTGCTTGCACCGACCTCATCAAGGCAATGGGTGCGGACCCTGCGCGGATCGTTATGTGCGACAAGTTCGGTGTGGTCTACGAGGGCCGGGTGGAAGACATGGACCAGTGGAAGTCGGTCCATGCCGCGAGGACGGACGCCCGGGCCCTTGGAGAAGTCATCCAAGGTGCGGATGTGTTCATCGGCTTGTCTGCCGCTGGTGCGCTGGCGCCGGCGCTGCTTGAATCGATGGCGGATCGGCCGATCATTTTTGCCATGGCCAATCCCGATCCGGAAATCCTGCCGGGCAAGGCCAAGGCTGTGCGGCCTGACGCGATCGTGGCGACAGGTCGTTCGGACTATCCGAACCAGGTCAACAACGTCCTCGGTTTTCCCTTCATCTTCCGAGGCGCCCTCGACGTGCGGGCGCGGACGATCAACGAGGAGATGAAGATCGCCGCCGCCTTGGCCATTGCGGAACTGGCGCGCCAGCCTGTGCCCCTCGAGGTGGCGCGCGCCTACGGCATGCAGCCCGAGTTCGGGCCGGACTACATTCTTCCGGCGCCGTTCGATCCGCGCCTGATCGAGGTGGTTTCCGCAGCTGTCGCCCAGGCTGCAATGGATAGCGGTGTGGCCCGGCTGCCGATCACCGACATGGATGCCTATCGCCGGGTGCTGAAGTCACGGTTGCCGGCTGGGGGCATCGCGGGCTGACCGTCAGGCCCAGGGTCAGTAGGTCAAGATCATATCCCACAGGTCACAGCGGTGTTCGTCGCGGAATTCGCGCGCCGACCGTTCGCCGAACTGGCCGACATCCTGTGTCTGGTAGTGTCCCTCGACGCCGAATTGTGGCCACGGCGCCGGGATCTTCCCTTGGCCACTGTGCGGCAGGGCCGCATCGGGCGCGCCCATGGCCGCAAAGCGGGTCCAGGCCGATAAAAGCCGGTCGGACAGGCCGCGTTCGGGGCCGCTGATCTCGCCCGGCGTCCACGCGGTTTGCGGCCGGTGATTGATGCCGAGTTCGCCGCCATGCCAGCCCGGGAAAATGAACTGGAGATCGATCGTGTGAGCGGCCCACGGTGCAACCCCGGCTTGCGGCGGGAAATAGAACGGCGCGTCGCGATAGCGGAATTCGTAAGCGTTGACCGGGGTCCATTTCGCCATTTCCGTTATGGCGCGATTGACCCGGCAGACGATCGGATCAGTGTTGAAGGCGCCGAATGCATCGGTCGCGCTGCCGTAGGCCTGAATGGTGTATTCGCTTGCCAGACGGGCGGCCGGATCCTCGGCGGCTGTGCGTCCCGGGGCCAAGCGTGCCGGGTAGCGGGCCTTGATCCGGCCTGCCAACTGGTCGGCGGCGAGCGGACCCTCGCCGGTGTTGTAGCCGGCGACGAGCAGGGCGAAGCGGCCTTCATCACGCACCGTGCCGCCCAGAACCGGCACGCGATTGAACGTGCCGGTGCGCCAGGCTTCAAGCGGCGGGCGGGGAATGAGCTGGCCATCGATGGCGAGGCCGACTGCGAGTTGTCCATTCTCGCCGAGTTTGCCCTGCATCTGCAGGATCTGGCTGACTGGCAGGCGTCGCAGGCAGGAGGCGACTTCTGTTTGCGAGTCCGCGCAACCTGCCTGCGCTGCGAACTCTTCGCCGCGCTGCCGGGCGAGGGATGCAGTGGCGACGGTGGAGAGCGGACCGCTCTCCAGAATGGTACGTCGGAACAGGCCCTTGGCAGAGGGGGCCAGCATGAGCGCAGAGGCGAGCGAGGCGCCGGAGGATTGGCCGCCCACCGTCACGTTGTCAGGATCGCCGCCGAAAGCCGCGATGTTTGCCCGGGTCCATTTCAGGGCGCGGACAACGTCCATCAGCCCGAAATTGCCCGTTGCTTCCTGGCCTGCTCCGCGAAGCGCCGGATGCGAGAGGAAGCCGAGCAGACCGAGGCGGTAGTTGACCGTTACGACGATCGTCGCCGTGCCATCGGGGCCGCCGGACGCGAGCCACGACCCGTCGTATCCGTCGGCCGATCCGGTAACCAGCCCTCCGCCATGGAGCCAGACGATGACCGGCAGGCGGCGCCCCTTTCGAACCGGCGTATCGGGCGCGTAGATGTTGAGGTAGAGACAGTCTTCGGTGATGCTTGTCGGCCCGGCATAGACGCCGAGTGTCGTGACCTGCGGGCAGGAATTGCCGAACCGGGTCGCGTGCAGCAGGCTGCGGCGCAAGGCGGGCGGTGCAGGGGGGCGCCACCGCAGCGCCCCGGTGGGCGGGGCGGCATAGGGGATGCCCAAATAGCGGCGGATAGCGGAATGGTTGGAGCCGGAAACCGGGCCTTCGCGAGTCATTGCCATGGGTGCCGAGCGTGCCGACTGCGCGATGGCCGCATGGCCCGTTACGGCTCCGAGGGCCAGCAGGTAGGTCGCCGCAATCCGACGTGCGTTAACGGGTGGCACCGGAAAACGGCGCAATGCGGAGCCGGGGCGTGTCACCGGGCGATTGGCTAAGGCAAGCGCGCCGTGGAGACCAGTCTCGATTGGGCGATAGGGATATATTCAGAATGTCCATACCGATCGCGTCGATGATCCCGCAGGATCGGTTGCTGGATGCGTAAGGCGGGGGGCAAATCTTCCCTGCTGGACGTGTCCGGGACGAATGAAAGATCAATCACGGGAGAGTTGCAGGTGGCCGAATTCACGAGACGGGCGTTCGCGCTGGGAATCGCCGGCGCGACCGCTGGTTTGAGCGCGGCCCCGGCGCTGGCGCGGGTGATGCGATCGGGCGGGCCATACCGTGTCATTTGCGGTTTCCCGATCGGGACGGGTGGGGACACCATCTGCCGGTTCTTCGCACGCCAACTCGAACCCCTGCTTGGCGCGGCGGTCACCGTCGAAAACATCATGGAGGCGGAGCACGAGGGGTACGAAGGCAATCTCGCCACGCGCCACGTCCTGGCAGCGCCGCGGAATGGCCACGCGATCTATCTGACAGCCGGGGCCATTCTTGTCGCCAACCAGGCACTGCAGCGGCATCCGGCATTCGACGTGGGCACGGCGCTGACCTCGATCGGCACTATGACCCGTGTGCCGAACACCATCGTGGTTGCAGCCAACTCCCCCTATCGAACACTGGCTGATCTGACGGCTGCCATGAAGGTCAAGGGAGCGGCCGCTCGCTATGGCGTTCCCAACGGTTCGGTCGTGCGGGTGATCGGCGCGCTTTATCGCTACCATGCCGGGCTTCGCGCGCACGAAATGGTGCGGCGGCAGAGCCGGGACGTGTTCAGCGACCTGGAAGAGGGCAAGGTGGACTATGCCTTCTCGAACAACTGGTACTCGGTGCAGCAGGAGCAGGCCGGACGGGTGCGCATCCTTGCGATGAGTCTGCGCGACCGGCTTCAGGCGGCACCGCAATATCCGACTTTTACCGAGAATGGTCTGCCGATCGACGTTGATGGCTGGTGGGGTGGTTACGTTGCGGCGGGCACACCCCGGCCGGTCGTCGAAAGGCTGGCCGCGGCCTTGCGTACGGTCGTATCCAGTGAGGAATGCCGCAAGTTCTTCAATGGGATAATCTGCGACCCGTGGCCGGGGACGCCGCGATTGGGGCAGGCGCACCTGCGGGAGCAACTGGTGGCCTGGCGCCGCTATGTGGACATCGCGGGCCTTGAAAAGGAAGGCTGAACGGCAAATTGCGACGGGCTTGCAACGCAATTGCAAGCCCGTTCAGGACTGCTCCATCGTCACTTCGACGCTGGCCTGCCCGCGCATGAGGGCGAACGGCTTTTCGATCGTGACATGGGCCCGGACCACCCCCGGCATGGCAAGGCAGGCGGCGGCGAGATTCTGTCCGAAGGTCTCGATCAGCGGCGTATGCACTTCGGCGAGCTGTTCCGCCGCCCGGGCGATGCGGCGGTAGTCGACCGTCTGGTCGATCGTCTCGATCCTGCCCGCGACGAGATCGAGTACGACCGAGATGACCAGGGGCTGACGCCGGCCTATTTCGTCGGGGTTGATGCCGACGTCGGCGAGCAGTGAGAGATCTCTCACCCGGACCCGGTTGGCGATGCGCAGGGGCGTTTCATCCGACATCGTAGTCAGCCATCTCTGACGCACCACGCGCCTGACTGTCTCGCGCCGCTTGCAAGGTGTTCGCGAGCAGGCAGGCAATGGTCATCGGCCCGACCCCGCCGGGTACCGGGGTCACCGCGCGGGCGTGGTCCAGCTCGTGCGTGGCGCAATCGCCGACGATCCGGCTCTTGCCGTCTTCCCCGGAAAGGCGGGTGATGCCGACATCAATGACCACCGCGCCCGGCCTGATCCAGTGACCCCGCACCAGATGCGGGGCGCCGGCAGCAGCCACAACAATATCGGCGCGGCGCGTGATCGCCGGCAGGTCGACCGTTTCGATATGGGTGACGGTGACCGTTGCCTCCCGTTCCAGCAGAAGCATCGAAACCGGCTTGCCGACGATGTTCGACTTGCCGATGACGACGGCGTTGAGTCCTCGGTAATCGTCCACCACGCTGTCCAGCAGGGTCATTACGCCCAGCGGTGTGCAGGGCACCAGGCCGCCCGTTCCGGTGGACAGGCGGCCGACGTTGACCGGATGGAAGCCATCGACGTCCTTGTCGGGCCGAATCCGGTCGAGCACCAGCCCGGCATCGACGTGGCCGGGCAGCGGCAACTGCACCAGGATGCCGTCGATCCCGGTGTCGTCGTTCAATCGATCGATCAAGGCGATCAGGTCAGCCATTGGGGTGTCGGCGGACAGCCGGTGCTCGATCGAGATGATCCCGACCTTGCGGCACTGGCTGATCTTGCGCCCGACATAGACCTCGCTTGCCGGATCGTTGCCGACCAGCACTACCGCTAGGCCCGGTGCGCGGCCAACCGCGTTGCGGAATGCGGCAGCCTCCGCCGCAACCCGCTCGCTGATCGCGGCGGCCAGAGCCTTGCCATCGATGAGATGTGCCATCGGCTTAGACCCGGAAGACCACGGTGCGCGCGCCGTTGACGAACACGCGGCCGTTGAGATGGTGATCGACCGCCGAGGCCAGTACACGGCGCTCGATATCGCGGCCCTTGCGGACGAGGTCCTCGGGCGTGTCGGCATGGGAAATGGCTTCGACATCCTGATGGATGATCGGGCCTTCGTCGAGATCGGAGGTGACGTAGTGCGCCGTGGCGCCGATCATCTTAACGCCGCGCTCGTGTGCCTGGTGATAGGGCTTGGCGCCCTTGAAGCCGGGCAGGAACGAGTGGTGGATATTGATGCAGCGGCCCGACAGGAAGGCGGAGAGATCGTCGGACAGGATCTGCATGTAGCGGGCCAGCACGATCAGGTCGGCGCCGGTACTGTTCACGATCTCCTTGATCTGGGCTTCCTGCTGCGGCTTGGTATCGCGCGTGATCGGCAGGTGATGGAACGGAATGGTGCCGACCATCGAGGTCTGCATCACGCTGGCCGGATGGTTCGAGATGATCCCGACCACATCCATGTTCAACTCGCCAATGCGCTTGCGGTAAAGCAGGTCTCCGAGGCAATGGTCGAACTTGCTGACCAGCAGCAGGACTTTCTGCGGCTGGTCGCGCAGGCGCAGGTTCCACTCCATCCCGGCAGCAGCGGCCGTCGGGGCAAAGGCCGCGCGAAACGCGGGAATGGACGCCTCGTCGATGGCGAATTCGACGCGCATGAAGAAGCGTTCGCTGGCCTGGTCGTTGAATTGCTGCGCGTCGGAAATGTTGCCGCCCGATCGAGCCAGGCAGGTCGCAACGTCGGCGACCAGACCGGGACGGTCGTCGCATTGAAGGGTCAGGACGCAGGTCTGCTGCATGGATGGTCTCCCGTAATGTTATGGCAAGAAAGAGTGGGGGGCGCCGTCAGCGCCGCTGGCGATAGGTTTCGATCCACTGGACCGTCCGTTCGATGCCTCCGAACGGATAGAAGTGTAGGCGGACATCGCCGAGCCGGGGGGTGAGGGCCGGAGCCAAGGCGTCGACCAACTTGTCTGGCCCGGCAGTCCCGAGAAGCCGTCCGAGCGATACGCCGTACTTCGCCATGGCTGCGGCCGATGCCTCGACCCCGCAGCGCCCTGCGAACTGAAGCAGGGTCTTGATCCCGGCCGGGCCGGGAATGCCGATCCGCACCGGCGCATCAATCCCGCGGCCGCGCAGATCGTCCAGCCATCTGAGCACCGGATCGGGATTGAATCCAAACTGCGTGACGATGAGCGGGGTCATGCCGCGACGCCGGATCTCCTCACATTTGGCGGTGAGCACTTCGAAGCAGTGTTCTTCGGTCATGTGAGGGTGGCCTTCGGGATGGCCGCCGATGCCCAGCATCTCGATTCCTGCGCGTTCGAATGCCCCTGTGCGGATCAGGTCGAGACTGTCGTGAAACGGGCCGTCCGGCGCGGGAGGATCGCCTGCGACGACAAAGCACCGGGAAACAGCGGCACGGCTTACCAAGGCGGAGAGGAAGCCTTCGAATTCCTCGG
The DNA here is from genome assembly GCF_014230315.1 of Novosphingobium flavum. GTDB lineage: Bacteria > Pseudomonadota > Alphaproteobacteria > Sphingomonadales > Sphingomonadaceae > Novosphingobium > Novosphingobium flavum. The sequence continues at coordinate 120,218 of NZ_JACLAW010000013.1, forward strand.
TCGAGGCAATCCGGCGCGCGGAGAAATGAGGAAGTGGCGTGAATCCAAGGCGGTGCACGGCCGCTGCCGCGGCGACGCGCGCGTCAGGGCTTTCGCCCGGGAGGAATGTGACGGCGACCTGTGAGCCTGCGGGGATGCCCGGCGCGATACGGGTCAGGCGATCGACGTCGCGGGCCGTGATCTCGAGCGAATAGTCGTTGAGCACGTCGGTTCTGGCGCAGCCATGATCGGCGGCCTTGGCGAGGCGGTTCATTGTGATGCTCCATGTTTGATGGTTCGATCGACCGGGGACTCGGTCCGCCCATGGCTTCGATCGCCATATACATATTGGATACATTTGAATAGATATCGTATTTATGGATACGAAAAATGATTCGCCCGCCCCCCCCGTGACCCTGCTGGTCTTGCCTGGTCTGATGTGTGATTCCCGCGCATTTCCGGGAATTTGTGAAAACTTCGCAGGGGCCGTAGTGCTTGATGGCTTTTATGGGACTGCCCGGACCATCTATGAAATGGCATCCCAAGTGCTTGGTGAGGTTCCGGGAAAGCTCGCTGTGCTGGGCCATTCCATGGGCGCGCGTGTCGCCCTCGAACTGATCCGCATGGCTCCCGAACGGGTCGCTCGGCTGGCACTTGTCGATACCGGTATCCACCCGGTTTCTGTGACCGAGGTGACCAAGCGGCACGCGCTGCGGGATCTTGGCCGCGCCGAGGGCATCGAGCGGCTGGTCGATGCCTGGTTGCCCCCGATGATCGGTCGATCGCATCGTGCCGATCGGGCGTTGCGGGCTGCTTTGTATGAAATGGCCTGTTCGGCCAGGCAGGCCGGCTTCGAGCGACAGATCGAGGCCCTGATTGCGCGCCCCGATGCAACGACGGTGCTGGGCGGGATCACGTGCCCGACTTTCGTGATCGTGGGCAGCGAGGACGAGTGGAGCCCGGTGGCGCAGCACCGCGAAATTGCCGAGCGGATCGACGGCGCTGAACTGCGTGTCGTGGAAGGCGCCGGCCACATGCTGCCGACCGAGGCGCCGAGCCTGTTCCATGAGGCCATTCGCGAATGGCTGGGATGGAACCCGGCGGCGCCCGCCGATGCGTAGTGGCCGCTTCTGCGGTGTGCATCGCCGTCAACGACCGGATGTCGGGGCAGGCCGGATGCCCTGCTGCCGGGCAGCGTTTTCGCTCACGACCTTGCGGATCTCATCAATGAACAGCTTGGCAAGCGAAGAAAGCGTGCGGTGCTTCATGGTGAGCAGGCCGATCGGCTGCCACAGCGCGTTGACCTCGACCGGCAAGGCGACAAGGCCGCGGGCCCGCTCGACCACGCTGGCAGGAAACAGGGCAAGGAATTCATTGCGCATTACGAGCTGGCGCAGCAACTGCATGGATGAACCGACCACCATCACCGGCGGCAAGCCAAGACCGTTGATCCGGAAAGCCTGGGTCATCGTGCGCCCGCTTACCGTGTCCAGCGGCGAGAAAGCCCAGGGGTCGTTTATCAGGTCGGCCAGCTTTTCGGCTTTGGCTTTGACCCACCGGCTGTTTTCCCCCGCTGCCACGACCAGCCGATCCTGAAAAAGTTCGGTCGCCTCAATCTGGTGACCGATGTCGGCGATCTGGCCCACGACAACTTCGACATTGCCGCGTTCGAGTTCGTGCAACTGCGCGGTGCGCGTGTAGGCTGGCACGATTTCGAAGACGATGCCGGGGTAGCGCTCGTGAATCGAAGCTATGACATCGCCGATCAGGCCGGAGAGGCCCACCTCGTTGGCGGCGATGCGCAGCTCACCCGTGGTCGAGCTGGACAGCAGGTTGATCGAATCCACCGCCGAGTGCAGGGCGGCAAGGGCCGCATCGCTCCGCGCCAGCAGGATCCGGCAGGCTTCGGTCGGCTCCAGTCCGCGCCAACTGCGGGAAACCAGCTCGGCACCGACTTCCTGTTCCAGCCCACGCAGGATTTTCGAGATCGCCGGCTTCGACAGCCTCACGGCTTCGGCCGCCTTGGAAATGCTCCCGACATCGATGCAGGTCTGCAGCACTGTCAGGTCCCACAGCGGCAGCCGGCGCCCGATACGGTCTTCCCATTCGACGTAGGCCTTGGCCGCTCGCCGTTCGGCCTTAACCGGAATTGTGCTTGCGATGGTCATTTCCCGATCCACTTGTAGTGTTGGCCAACCATGCCGACGGTGCGGGCGATTGTGAACGACGCTGCGCCGACCGGGCAAGTTACCGCCTGACTATATCCCCCTTCGCGAATTGGCACTTCTTGAAAGTGAAGCGCGAAGTTAGTCCGCTTGAGAACGCTGGAGGCGCAATTCGCTCCGGCCCGGGCAGAGGTAGCCTGCCGACATCTGGTGAGCCGCAAGCGGAGGCGCCGGTCGTCAGGTCAAAAGCGAAAGTAGATTGCCATGTTGACCCAAGAGCAGAACGACCTGTTGACCCGCGTGGGCAAGGGCACCCCGATGGGTGAACTCATGCGGCGATACTGGCATCCGATCGCCGCCAAGCAGCAGCTGGTCGAGCGCAAGGTGATGCCGGTACGACTGCTGGGCGAAGACCTGACCCTGTTTCTCGACGAAGAGGGGCGAGTTGGCCTCGTGGGGGACCGCTGCGCCCACCGCCTGGTCAAGCTTGAATGCGGCCTCACCACCGAAAAGGGGATCAAGTGCCCCTATCACGGCTGGACGTTCGATACGAACGGGCAGTGCGTCGATCAGCCGAGTGAGCCATCGGCCCGCTTCAAGGACAATGTGAAGATCCTGTCCTATCCGGTGGAAGAGCTGGCTGGCCTGATCTTTGCCTACCTCGGGCCGCTACCGGCTCCGCTGCTGCCGCGCTGGAACCGGCTGGTCTGGGACAACGTCTATCGCACCATCGGGATCATCAAGATCCCGTGCAACTGGCTGCAGTGCATGGAGAACACGCCCGATCCGGTGCACGCCACCTATCTCCACGGCCAGTTCTTCACTCACTGGATGGACGAGAACGGTGTGGAGGACGAGGGCATGCGTCGTCTCGCCCAGGGCATGTCGACGCCGATTTCCAAGCATGAATATGAACTGGGCAAGTATGGCATCGACCGGCGCTGGCTGTTCGAAGGGCAGGATCCCGCTCTGGGCGCCTGGGCCGAAGGGCTGCCGCTGGTCTTCCCGCACATCCACTGCACCTCCGGCAGCGGGCGTCACACCTTCGGCTGGCGCTTGCCGATCGACGACGAGAACACGCTGCAGGTCTATGTCCGCGTGTTCGAGCCGGGCCGTGAGGTCGAGGTTCCGGAGCAGGACGTGGTGCCCTATTCCGAAGTCGAGATGGTCGACAAGGACGGCAAGTTCACCGCGCTGAACTCGGTGACGGGCCAGGACATCATGGCCTGGGTTTCTCAAGGGCGGATCATGGACCGGACCAAGGAAGTGCTTGGTCATTCGGATCGCGGTGTCGTCATGTATCGCCAGCTGCTGATGAAGCAGGTCGATGTGGTGCAGAGCGGGGAAGACCCGATCAATACTTTCCGCGACCCGACCGACAACCAGTGCATCCCGCTGCCGAGCGCCGCGGACCGGGGCAACAATTGGGGCAAAGGAACCGATGGGTCTTACATCCGGGGGTCGGTCACGGCCGCCGATCTGATGCCGCAGCATATCAAGGACGAGATCGAGGACCTGTTCGTGCAGGCGGCGGAAAACCGCAAGGCGCGGGCGCAGACCGAAGCAAAATGAAGTTCGGTTGCATCCTGCCCTCGGTGGCGATCCTGCCGCTGGACCTGTCGCTGTTGCTGCCCGATGGCCAGCAGGCCGTGGCTGTTACCCTCAACGGACGTAACGGTGTTCCCGGGGAGGCGCAGCGCAATATCAAGGCCTTGCCACGGGCGGTCGACGTACTGCTCGACGAAGGCGTCGGCGCAATCTTCCTGATGGGTATCCCCGTCGCGGCGCGGCGGGGATATGCCGAGGACTGTTCGGCGCTGACTGCCCTTACGGCCGATCGGGGCGGGGTTCCCATCGTGTCCGCGCTCAATGCTATCACCCTGGCCTTGCGGGCCCTGGGTGCGCAGCGGCCTTTGTTCGTGACGCAGTACGGCGATGCGTTGAACCGGCAGGTGGTCGACTATTGCAGCGATGCGGGGGTTGAGGTGCTGTCCGCAGTCGGGCTGAACGCGGGCAACGCGGCCGAAGTCAATGCCCTGACCGAGGCCGACTTCGAACGGCTGGCGAGAGATGCCGTGGCTTGCAATCCCACAGCGGATGCAGTGGTGATCAGTGCCCGGCCAAGCCTGCTTTCGCTCGGGCGCCGGCTTGAGGCGGAACTGGGCATTCCCGTGATCGAGCAGACGGCGGCGGGTGTCTGGTGGGCGCTCAGCGAACTGGGACTGCCGCTACCGGAAACGGCTGACCGATTGTTTGCCGCAGCTGGGCATCATTTAGAGAACATGGGCGAGGAATAAGTCGGAATGGCGCGTCAGGACTTTCTGCAGGAGTTGGCCCGCCGCACCATGGTCGAGGAGCTTGTCCTCGACCGGGAGCCGGCGGAGTTCGAGATCACCGGGGGCGGCGTAGCGCACGGGCTGGCGACGGTCCGGATATCGCGAGCCTCGATCGCTATTCGCTTCGTGCCGGACGAACCGCTCGAAGTGGTGCGCGCGGCCTATGGTCAGGTTAATGGCGCCATTCATGCGACCAGCGGGCTCTGGCGAGCTAACCGTGTCAATTTCGTCAGTTCAAGCGATGACGGCGAGAAGCTGTTCGTTACGCAGGATCTGCTGGTCGAGGGCAATGGGGCAGGCCCCATCGCCGCGACCCGACTCGTGCTGGCCGGGGCCCGGCTGGAGGGCGAAACTGCGCTCGGCGGCGCGCGGGTGGTTGCCGCCCCGCTCACTGATATGGCAGCCAATCACCATGACGCACGAATGGCCCTCGCCTTTGCCGGCGAGGTGAGCGATGCCTTGCTGCAGACGGCCGGCCGCGCGACCAGTTTCGTTGCCGGACTGGATGTCGAGCCGCTCCGAATCGATCATGTCGCGGCGGATGGCAGCTGGATTCGCACTCAGCATTCGCGGGGCTTCCGCAAGGTCGGCCGCGCGCCGCACAGTCCGCTGACGGGAACGCCCGATGAAGCGCGCCTGGCCGCGTGGTCGGCGGTGGCCAACGCCTTGGCATCCGGCACGCGGCCGGACATGCCTCTGCTGCAGATTGTGAACATGATTACCGCGAGCAATCAGGTGGGCGATATCGATTCCGGCGGAGTCCTGCTTGCGCTGGCGACGCGGATTGGCGCCTATCACCTCGGGCGCGCGGTCGATGCGGCGGTTGTTCCATCAGCGCATCGGGACGAATTGGCGGCGCTTGACCATGCGCTTGCTCTTGGCCTGACCGCAGCCGATTTCGAGCGTTACGAGAACCTGCGGGTTGAGTTGTTCGACAGCGGCTTCTTCCACAAGCCCGGCTATGAGACCGGACGCCCGCAGAACGACATCAAGTTCCTGCGCGACATCGCGCACCTGATGGTGTTCCGCCTGTGTGGCTACGAGGGCGATTACTATCGCTCGGAAGCCTTTGCCATCGCCGCAACCGGGCCCGGGCCGCGCCTGTCCTGACGAATGCGCGTGGTCTAGCGCGGCGGTAGCGCGGGGCCGTGTGTCCGGATTTCCATCGTGCGGGTAACCGCGCGCGCCGCCTTGGTGAAGGCTTCGGCAATCGGGCCCGGCGTGACCGTCCTGAGCCGCATGATCCCCACAGGCGAGGCGAGATCGGGCAAGGGCACGGGAAGGGCGACCAGCGATGACATGGCTGCAAGGCTGGGCAGGGCCGAGGCTGGCAGCATGGCCACGAACGAACCCTGTTCCAGGAGATGCTGGGCCAGTTGCATCGACGAAGTCCTGACCGGCCCACGCGGCAATTCCAGCCCCTTCTGACGGAAAATTTCCGCGATAAGTTGGCCGCTCAGGTTCGAGAACGACGGTACGATCCATGGATGATCGACCAGTTCCGAAAGCTCGACCAGACTTCGATTGCGCCAAGGATTGTCGGGTGCGGCCACGACGACGTATTGTTCGTCGTACAGGATCTCGGTTTCAAACTCGGATGAGGGCAGGTGGGGCCAGACCCGCCCGATCGTCAGCTCGATGTCCCGCCGAGCTAGGGCCTGGCGCTGTTCCTCGGGCGTGTTGGCTAGGACCACGCGGATGAAGCTGCGGGGATGCTTGGCCCGCAGCAACTGGATCGCTTCAGGCACAATGCTGAGCGTCGAGGCCTCGTTGCTGCCAATCGCAAGTTCGCCCGCCGTGGGGTCGAGCAGGTGCTCGATCTCGACCACGCCATGGCGCAGTTCATCGAATACGGCGAAGCTCGTTTCGAGGAGCTTGCGCCCGTAGATCGTCGGTTCCACCCCTCTGGGGCTGCGATCGAGCATTCGCTCCCCCAGGATGTGCTCCATGTCAGCGATCACCTTGGAAATGACCGGCTGCGATACGGACAGGATTGTGGCCGCCTTTGCCATGCTGCCGGTCTGCACCACCGTCATCAGGTAGTGGAGGTCGCGAAGCCTCAGCCGGCGGCTTATCTGGGAGTGCTGTGGCATGGTGCCAGTGCATCATAAAGTTCTGGTAATAGCAATTACCAAAATCTTATGAAAACGTTGGTGACCCTGCGGTGTCTCAGTTGTCAGAATGGCGGAAATCTCGGCGTCCCCGCCGAGATGGTCATAAGTTGAATATACCCCCCTAGTCTATTTTCTACTACCCGCCCGAGGGCCGGCATGATTAGTCGAAAGCCGCTTGAGGGCCATGTTCAGCCCCCTGCCCAAACGTCATCCAGCCGGCTGACCGTGGCCTTGTCGGGCTTTTCTCAAGTCCGCCCGCGCCGGTCGCCGACTGCCGATAATCAACAGGGCGCGAGTTCGTGCGCCGGGGAGTAATCAATGGCATCCGATCAACTGCCCAATATTCGCCGTATCGTCACTTCCCACGACACAGACGGCAAAGCCGTATTCTGGATCGATGGTCCGGCCCGGAATATCAAGGTGGCCACGCCCCATGTCACATCGACGCTGTTGTGGTCGACCGACGGCTCGCCGGTGAATGTCCTCGGCGACGAGGACATGGGCGACCGCCAGCTTGGTCTCGCTCCTCCGCCGAACGGCACCCGTTTCGTGCGCCTCGACATCAAGCCGGGCATGAAGGTGGAGCCGGGGTTTGACGTCCCCGGAATGCATCGCACCGACACTCTCGATTACAACATCGTGCTGTCGGGCGAGATCACGCTCTATCTCGACGACGGCGCCAGTACGGTGATGAAAGCGGGTGACGTCTGCGTCCAGCGCGGCACCAACCATTCCTGGCTCAACGAAGGCAGCGAACCGGCCGTGCTGATCAACGTGCTGATGGACGGCACGCCGAAGCGTGAAGGTTCGGTTGGAACTGTCCTCCAGGCGAAAGGTGCGTGATGGTCGACATAGCTGAACGCATCTGCAACCCGCCCTCGCGCCAAGAACTGGAGCGGCGTTGGGCGCTCGTGCGCGAAGTATTGCGCGAGCATCGCTGCGAGGCCCTGATCATCCAGGCGGCCAACAACGTCAACGGAACCGGCGGCCATTTCCGTTGGTTGACGGGCGTCCCGGTACCCAGCTCCTATCCGCAGACAGTGATCTTCCCGGCCGATGGCCTCGCCACCGTTGTCATGCACGGCGGGTTCGGCGAGCGGGCGCAGCTTGACGATCGGGACGTGAGCGCGCCGGGCGTCGGCCTGCGCCTGTTCGCGCCGAGCTTTCCGGGGGTGGACTATTGCGGCCCGCTCGACGCGCAGCTGGTCCTCTCGGAACTGCGCAAGGCCGGATATCGCCGGGTGGGCATTGTGGCCGCGCACAACTGGTATGCCAGCATGGCGACGGGCCTGTTCGGGGCCGCCGATGCGCCCGAATTCGTGGACCTGACGCCGCCGATCGACGTGCTCAAGGCCTGGAAGAGCCCCGAGGAAATCGGCTTTCTGCGCCAGACTGCCGCTATGCAGGATGCGATCCTCGCGGGGGTTGCCGAGCGCATCAAGCCCGGGGTCAAGGAATTCGAGGTCATGGCCTATGCCCAGTACCTCGGCCAGACGATGGGCAGCGAGGGCGGTTACTTCCTGGGTTCGTCAGCCCCTCCGGGTGAGCCGATGTCGTTCCGCCGCCGGGGCGAACAGGGCCGCGAACTGCGCGAGGGCGACGTGTTCTACGTGCAATGCGAGAACAGCGGGCCCGGCGGTCTGTTCACCCATGTCGGGCGTTACTTCGTCCTCGGCAAGGCGCCGCAGCTGTTGCAGGACATGTTCGGACTGGCGCTCGAGGCGCAGGACTTCACCATGACCCTGCTCGAGCCCGGCCGAGCCTGCGCCGGAATCTTCGACGAATACAATGCATGGATGGAATCTCGCGGCCAGCAGCCGGAACGGCGGGTCCACTGCCACGGGCAGGGCTATGACGTGGTCGAGGCGCCGCTGATCCGTCAGGATGAGACGATGGTGCTCGGGGCCAACACCAACATCGGCTTCCACCCCGCCATTACCAGCGGGAAGCAGCTGTTCACGTGCTGCGACAACATCTTCGTTGGCGAAGGGGGGGCGATCGAGCGCCTGCACAAGACGCCGCGCGCCATTGTCGAGCTGAACTGAGACCCGAAACGGGGCGAGGCGGGCGGATATCGTCCGGCCTCGCCCGGACAAAGCGACAGGCATTACCATGGCACTCGATCCCGCCTCCGCAGAAAGCCCGGCAACCGCGAGCCGGATCACCATGGTGCTGGTCAACATCCGCTATGCTGCCCAGCGCATCAACCTCTATACCTTCGAGTTGGAGGATGGCGGCATCCTGCCGCCTTCGGAGGCGGGCGGGCATATTGGCCTTCACCTGCCCAACGGGCTCAACCGGCAATATTCGCTGATCGACTGCGGTCCCACGCCGACCAGCTATACCGTGGGGATCAAGCACGACTGGGAAAGCCGGGGGGCATCGCGCTGGATTCACGAGCAGCTGAGGGTCGGCGCCCGGCTGGAGATCGATCCGCCGCGCAACAATTTCCCGCTCGACGAACGGGCGGGCAAGTCCATCTTCGTCGCCGGCGGGATCGGGATCACGCCGATCCGTTCTATGCTCACCCGGCTCGACCAGCTGGGGCGTGCCTGGGAATTGCACTATTCGTGCAGCACGTCGCAGGAAATGGCCTTTCTGCGTGAGCTTTCGGGCCGGTCCAACGTCTATCTGTATTTCAGCGGCGGGATGAACGGGCGCAAGCTCGACCTCGCTGCCGTCGTCTCGGCCGCGCCGACGCAGGCTCATCTCTATTGCTGCGGTCCGGTGCGGATGATCGAGGCTTTCGAGGAGGCCTGTCAGGGGGCGAGCTTGCCCGCCGAGCAAGTCCACGTCGAGTATTTCGCCCCGCGGTTCGAGACCGCGACGAGCGGGGGCTTCGTGGTGGAGCTGGCGCAAAGCGGCAAGGAATTGCCCGTGCCCGAGGGCAAGACCATCCTGCAGGTTCTACTCGATGCGGGGGTGGACGTGGCCCATTCGTGCGACTCCGGGATTTGCGGCACCTGCGAGACACGGGTGCTGGAGGGGGTTCCGGATCACCGGGATTCGATCCTCAACGACGAGGAGCGGGCTTCCAACAAGATGATCATGGTCTGCTGTTCGGGTTCCAGATCGCCGAAACTGGTGCTCGATCTCTAGGCATTCGGGTTCGGACGCTGGTGCCACTGACGGGCAAAGGCCGGTTTCACCTATAACGATATCGTCAATTTGGGCGTTCTGGCTAACACCTCCGTCCGCTACCTTACACTCAGGAAGCCGTTTGCGCTTCGACCCAACCCAAGAACTGAAATGCGGGAGAAAATCTGCAATGTCGCTCACCCTTGAAGCCTATCGCAGCATCGTGGCCGCCGCACAGGCGGAAGCGGAAAAGCTGGGCAAGCCGTTGACCGTCTGCGTGGTCGATGCCGGCGGTTATGCGATCGGTCTGGAGCGCATGGACAACGCCCGTGCGCTGCAGCCCTCGATCGCGCTGGCCAAGGCCTATTCGGCCGCCGTCATGCAGCGCCCGACGCGGATGCTGAAGTGGTGGGCCGACAACGATCCGCACCTGTTCTCGCAGGTCGCGCGGATGGGGCATCAGCCTGTTGTCGCCGGTGACGGCGGCGTGCCGATCAAGAAGGGCGGCGTGATCATCGGCGGCCTGGGCGTTTCGGGCGGCACCGGTCAGGAAGACGAGGACGTTGCCATGGTCGCGCTCAAGGTGGCCGGGTTCGAAATCGACTTCTGACCTGGGGCGCCATTGCCCGGCGGGAGGGGCAATGGCCCGGGGACGGGATATTGGGGCGCCGCAAGAGGAGAGGCATTGACCATGACGTTTGACAGCACCTCGCACGAACGTGCGGCCATGTACGGCGACAACAAGCTGAAGATCGGCCTGTTCGGCGCGAACCTGAGTTCGGGACGGACCCCCACCACGATCCCGGAGCGCTGGTCGGGCTCGTGGGATGACAACCTGCGGCTCGTCCGGATGGCGGATGCGGCCGGGCTCGACTTCCTCCTGCCGTTGAGTCGCTGGAAGGGCTATGCCGGGGCGACGAACTACCAGGGCAACGGCCTGGAGACGTTCAGTTGGGCCTGCGGTGTCCTTGCCTCGACCAGCCGGATCACGGTCTTCGCCACGGTTCTGGCGCAGTTGTTCAACCCGATTCTCGCCTCGAAGATGTGCGCCACGGCCGACCAGATCGGCCATGGCCGCTTCGGGCTGAACGTGGTGACCGGGTGGAACGATTCCGAGTTCGACATGTTCGGCATTTCCATGAAGGACCACGTCGATCGCTACGAATATGCGGACGAGTGGCTCACCATCGTCAAGAAGGCCTGGTCGGAGGATGAGTTCGACTACGCGGGCAAGATCTTCGACATCAAGGGCGCGCGGTTGGCGCCGAAGCCGGCGGGCGGCAGTCGCCCCCTGCTGATGAATGCTGCCGCTTCCGCGGTCGGTCAGGAGTTCGCCATCCGTCAGTGCGATGCGCTGTTCGTGCAGGCCTCGCGCAAGTCCGACGAGGAAACCGCCGCGACGGTGAAGACGGTCAAGGAAGCCGCTGCGGCGCTCGGGCAGGCCACGGACGTCTATACCGTGGGCGGCATCACCTGTCGGCCGAGCCGGAGCGAGGCCAAGGAATACTTCAACTACGCCTGCTACGAGAACGCCGATCTGGAGGCGATCGAAGAACTGATGGCCTCGTTCAAGATGACCCGCGCGAGCCTCGGTGATGCCGAATTCGAGATCAGGCGCAAGCAGTATTGCCTTGGTTACAGCGGCTTGCCCATGGTCGGCACGCCTGACGAAATCGCGGCGCAACTGGCGCGGCTCAGCGAAATCGGCCTTGCCGGGCTCGGTCTTTCGTTCATCAACTACTCGGACGAACTGCCGTACTTCTGCGAGGAAGTCCTGCCACGGCTCGAACGAATGGGGCTGCGCGTGCCAGCACACGAGGCGGCGCTCGCCTAAGCGGGGTGAGCCGGTCCGCGGATCACGCGCGCTGGCCGGACAATCAAGGGCATGGGCCCGACGGGAGAGAATTCGGTGAATGAACGGCAAGCCGACAGCCGGCGATGGGCTTCTGTCACGGCCATCTTGATGGGCACGTTCATGTGCATTCTGGCCGTGAGCACCATCGGCGTTACCCTTCCCGCGATCCAGACCCACTTCAAGGCCGATTTCGCCGGGCTGCAGTGGGTGGCGGGAGGTTACACGCTGTGCCTTTCGGCGTTGATGCTGTCCTCCGGCCCGCTGTCGGACAGGTTCGGCCATGCCCGGACCTGGTTGGCCGGCGTCGCGGTGTTCGTCGGGGGAGCCCTGCTGTGCGCCCTTGCACCTTCGCTGACCGTGCTTGTGATCGGACGGGCGATCCAGGGCAGCGGCGCGGCCTTTGTCATTCCCGGCGCGCTGTCCGTTCTGACTCATGCCTTTCCCGATCCGATCGCCCGCGCAAAGGCAATCGGCGGATGGTCGGCGATCAGCAATATCGCGCTGATCTTTGGCCCGATGTTCGGCGGCACGCTGGTGGACGCGATCGGCTGGCAAAGCGTGTTCTGGGTCAGCATACCGTTGGGCCTGATCGCCACGGCGCTTGGCGTGCATGGACTTCGCGGGCAGGGGCATGTGCCGGCCGGGACCAAGGTGGACGTGGGCGGCCAGTTGACCAGCACGATCTTCCTGGGCGCCATGACGCTGGCCGTGATCACGGCGGGCAAGGTTGGCTGGGGAGCTACGTCGGTGCTGGTTCCGGCGCTCAATTCTGCTCTGGCGCTGCTGGCTTTCATTGCGGTGGAGCGCCGGGCACGCAGTCCGCTCGTTCCGCTCGACCTGTTTCGCAATCCGGGCTTCACGGCGGCCAACTTCGCCTCCTTCGTCATCGGATTCTCGGTCTATTCGGCCTCGATTTTCTTCTCGCTGTACCTCCAGCAGGTCGCGGGATGGTCGGCCTCGGAGACGGGCTGGCGCCTGGCACCGATGTTCACCGCGACGGTGCTCACCAATTTCCTGTACGGTTTCATTGCCGCGCGTGTTTCGCTGAGGCCGCTGCTGATCTTCACCTATCTGTTGCTCGGCGGCTCGATGCTGGGGATGGGAGCGGTCTTCACCGCGCAGACGCCCTATGCCGAGATGGTTCCGCTGTTCGTTTGCCTTGGCATCGGCCTTGGGCTGGCCGTTCCGGCGACCGACATCGCCGTCATGGGGGCGGTGCCGTCGAACAAGTGCGGCGTGGCCTCGGCGACGATGAATGCGCTGCGCCAGTCCGGCATGACCCTTGGTATCGCCTTGCTCGGCGTGGTGCTCGAAGCCCGCGCGGTCGAAACGCTCACGCGCTCGTTCGGCGAGGCCGGAGTACCGCAGGCGGGAGAAACCGCGACCCGCGCGATCCACTATCGCACCTTCCCAGAGGGACTGGACATGGCGGAGACGCTGTTCAAGGCTCTGCGTGCCCATGCCTATTCCGCCGGCTATTCGCTGCTGTTCGTTCTGGCCGGGCTAGTTTGCCTCGGCGCGGCGCTCGCTTTCGTGGTGCGCCGGCCCGCGGTGGAAAGCGCGCAGCGGCCGGCAAAAGGCGGCCTGCAGGCAACCGAGTAAGACAGGCCGGCACGCGCCGGGGTCACCTAGCACAACAGTTCGCATCGAGGATGTTTCATGCAACGCGAAAATTCTGCCGCCCGCACTATCGTGCTGACCGGAGCCGCCGGCCTGCTGGGGCGTGCCATTGCCGAGGCTTTGGTCGGGGCCGGTCACAGGCTGCTGCTCACCGATCGCGGCGTTGATGATCTCGAGGCTGCGGCCAACCAACTCGGCGGAGGTAAGGGCGCTGTCGCCATCTGCGCAACCGACCTGACCAGTGCAGAGGCCCCAGCGAAAATCGAGGCGGCCGCGGCCAAGGCCTTCGGGCCGGTCGACATGCTGATCAACAATGCCGCGTTTACGGCCTTCGCCGCCTGGGCGGAAGCGGATCAGCCCAATGCCTGGGAACTCGAGACGGAGCTGGTGCGGACCTTTTTCGAGATCAATTTCATCGCGCAGCAGGCGCTGGTGCGCCAATTCGTGCCCGGCATGATCGAGAGGCGCTGGGGGCGGGTGGTCAACCTTTCCTGCAGCTACGACACGATGCAGCGGCTCTATCCCTATGGTGCGACGAAGGCCGCGCTCGAGGCCTTTACTTCTGCCATGGAAAAGCAGCTCGCCGGCACGGGCGTGACCGCACATACCCTCAATCCGGGCGGACCGGTGTTCCACCCGGCCCACTATGCGGCTCATCCTAACCTTACATGGGTGCAGCCCGACATCGTCAATGCTCCGCTGCTGTGGCTGGCATCCGATGATTCCAACGGAATTCCGGGCCGGCGCTGGATCGGCACCCGTTGGCTGGAGGGGATGGAGCCGATGGAGGCGCTCGGCCGCGCTGCCGGGCCGATGAACTTTCTCGGATTCGGCGCTTTCGCCCTGCGCTGACCAGCGGCAGAGCAGGGAGATCACGCGTGGTCGATCCGGTCAGGTTCCGGCAGGTTTTGGGAGGCTATCCCACAGGCGTCTGCGTGGTCACGGCGCTCGATCGGGGCGGTGCCAGGCAGGCCATGGTGGTGGGCAGTTTCTGCTCGATCTCGCTCGATCCGCCGCTCGTCGGCTTCTTCCCGGCGAAATCATCCGCCTCGTGGCAGGGGATGGCCGAAAGCGAGGCCTTCTGCATCAACGTGCTCGGTGCCGGGCAGGCGGCGCATTGCACGCGCTTCACGGCCCGTTCGAAAGATCGTTTTACCGGCCTCGACCTTGAAACCAGCCCGGGCGGACTGCCCCGGCTGGCCGACGCCTTGGCCTGGATCGACTGCACACTCGACCGGATTCATGACCTTGGCGATCACTGGCTGGTGGTCGGCCGGGTCCGCGCGCTCGATGCACTGGGCGAGGGCGATCCGATGATCTTCTTCCGTGGGCGCTACCGCAATTTGGGGGCGGAACTGGAAGCCTGAGTCGTTCCGACGCAGGATTGATCAGAACGCGAGCGAGCCCCGACGCTCCGCGAATTTCCAACCATCGACGGTTTTCACGAAGCGATCATGGAATGAGCCGGCAACCGGCGTGCTGCCTTCCGCGAGGAGGGCGAGCGCGGACTGGCCGATTGCATGCTCGGCGTCAATGGCGTCGATCACCACATTGGCGCAGAGGTGACGGGCCCGGCGGGCTGGGCGGGTGCGAAAGGCGACGAGGATGGCATCGCGCCCGCAGATCCAGTCATCGGGAGCGGTGGGCCGGGCGAAGCGGCCGTCAGGCGCAAACAGAGCGGCAAGCGCGTCCCAATGGCCAGCGTCGTTGAGGTTGGCGTAGTGCGCGACGAGCCGGGCACAGTGGTGCTCGATCTCGATCCGCTGAGAAGGCGTCATCTTTCCTTGATCCCATTTAGCGGCCACGCGGATGGCAATGTTCCTGCCATCCGCGCGGCCGGCCTGCTTCAGGCGGTCGGGGCGGATTCCACGGGTTCGAGCACCATGTGGCCGATCGCTGTATTGCTGCACGGAATGTGATAATGGCGGTGGAGCAGCCGGGTCTCACTGCCGAGCGCGCTGCGCATGATCAGCCACATCACCATCTCGATCCCTTCCGAGCCGGTCTCGCGCAGGTATTCGATATGGGGAATCCAGCGGTTGGCATCGCTGTCGCCCACAAGCCCGTCCATGAAGCGGTTGTCCCATTCGCGGTTGAGCAGGCCAGCGCGCGGGCCCTGGAGCTGGTGGCTCATTCCGCCGGTTCCCCAGATCTGCACGTTGAGGTCCTCGGGGAAGCTCTCGACCGCGCGGCGGATTGCCTCGCCCAGCAACCAGCAACGATTGCCCGAGGGGACTGGGTAAGTCACCACGTTGACGGCGAGCGGGATGACCTTCGCGGGCCAGGCTTCCGGCTGGCCGAACATCATCGACAGCGGCACGGTCAGGCCGTGGTCGACGTCCATCTCGTTGATGATGGTCATGTCGAAATCGTCGAGGATCAGGCTCTGGGCAACATGCCAGGCAAGGTCCGGGTGCCCCTCGACGTCCGGGACCGGACGCGGTCCCCAACCTTCGTCGGCAGACCTGAAGCGCTCTCCCGTGCCGATGGCGAAAGTCGGAATAATGTTCGCGTCGAAGGCCGACGCGTGATCGTTATAGACTAGGATGACGACGTCCGGTTTGTCCTTGGCCAGCCAGGCGCGGGTCCAGTCGTAGCCCTCGAAAATCGGGGCGAAATAGGCGTCGGCGGACTTGTTCTGGTCGACGGCCACGCCCATCAGCGGAACGTGGCTGGAGCCGATGCCGGCGGTGATGCGGGCCATTTCAGTATCCTCCCTTGATCGAGCGATTGCCCGCGGCCGGCCTGCCGCCTTTCAACATCATCTCCTGATACTGGGGGAAGGTCATGTCGGTCATGGTGGAGACGGCTTCGGCAAAGCTGATCCCGTCGGTCGAGAAGACCTTGGCGAGGAAGTAGACGTTCCCCCCCAGATCGAGCAGTGTGTTGTAGTCGCGGGCGAGCAGCGCCAGCTTCTGCTCCTCGGACATGGGCCATTCGTCGAGATAGGCGCGTTCGTCCGCTTTGAATCGTGCGCGATTCTCGGCCTTCATCAGGCTCATTGCGAACTGGTTGAGATGGTAGCCTTTGCGCGCGCGGGAAGCCGTGAAGATCCGCGTGCCGGGAATATCCTCGAAGTCGGACAGATAGTCGGGAACCCCCGTTGGTAACATTGGATTTTGGCTCACTCTGCATTCTCCAAGTGAATTTCGAGGGGCGGGTGGAAGGATGGCCTTCACCGGCCGCGGGCGATCAGGGCGGCGATCAGCGCCAAGCCGCTCCCGGCATAGAGGGACAGGACAGGGCCTGACTGTGGTAGGTGCAGGGCGAGGGCGGCGATCAAGGCGCCCACCGTCTGGCCGGCAACGCGGCATGTCGCCTGCATCCCGGCCGCGGCGCCCGCGCGTTCGAGCGGCGCGGTTCGCAGCATCACGTTGTTGTTGGGGCTCTGGAACAGGCCGTAGCCGGCGCCGCACAGGGCCATGATCGCGGCGATCTGCGACAGAGGCGGCGCTTGGTCTGCCAGGAACGCCAGAGCGCCCATGGCGATCGCCGCGAGGGCGAGGCCGGCGCCGCTCATCAGGCCTGCCCAGCGCCGATCGGCCAACCGCGCGGCGAGTGGGGAGGAGAGCGCAATCGCCGCGGGAAGCGGAAGCAGCAGAAGACCGACCGCTGCGACCGGCACGCGCATCGTATCGACCAGGAGGAACGGCAGCGCCAGCAGGAGGCACATCTGGGCGGCGAATGCGCAGACCGAGGCGCCATAGGCGAAGGCGAGACGGCGAAAACGGAACAGGTCGATCGGCAGCATCGGCCGCTCCTGACGTGCGCTGCGTCGGAGCAGCGCGAGGAACAGGAGGAGACCGACGAGCAGGAACCCGGCTGCGCGAAGCTGGGGGGCGCCGTGGACGAGTTCTGAGCAACCGAGAAAAATCGCGCCGAAGCTGACCGCGTTGAGTAGCGCGCCGATGCCGTCGAACGTCGAAGTTTCTGCTGGTCGCCGCAGGCCGAAGTGGGTGACGAGCAACAGCGAAGCGAGCCCGATCGGCAGGTTCACCAGGAACAACAAGGGCCAGTCGGCAAACGACAGGAGCAAACCGGCCAGCGGTGGTCCGGCGGCGGCGGTCCCCGCAACTATGACGGCGTTGTATCCGATGCCGCGTGAGAGCAGGCCGGACGGCCAGGCGAGACGCATCTGCGCTCCGTTGACCGCCATGATGGCGGCGGCGCCCAGTCCCTGGACGAACCGGAACCCAGCCAGCATCGCGATGCCGGTCGACACCGCGCAGCCGATCGAGGCCACCACGAAAATCGCCAAGCCTGAGCAGTAGACCTGATGATAGCCGAAGCGCTCGCCCAAGGCGCTGAGCGGGAGCAGGCCCATGACGATGGCGATCTGGTACGAGGTGATCAGCCAGGTCGTGCTGGCCGAACTGATGGTAAAGTCACGGGCAATGATCGGCAGGGCCAGATTCATCACGGAGCCATCGAGCACGGCCATGATGATCGCGGCCCACAACCCGGCGAGGGCCCAATGCCGGCGCGGTGGCAATAACCCGTCGCCCGAAGACGACGGGTGCGATGTCGTCACCGCGAAGCCATTGCCACCGTTCACCGCCCGGGATCCAACGGTCACTCGGCCTCCATGGCCTCGCGCAGGCGGGCGTAGGGCTTGCACGCCACCAGCAGCAGGAGCGCCATGGTCGGTGCGGCCGTTCCGACCACCAGCGACATCGAATAGCGGATACCGGAAAGGCCGGTGAACACGTGGTCATTCATCATGCCGATGATCACCGGACCGAGGCCATGGCCGACCAGACCCGTTACCATGATGAACAGGCCGGTGACCTGCGCCCGCGCGCGATTGGGCAGGATCAACTGGAACCCGATCGCGCCGCACACCAGCGGCACGTTGCTGAGGAAGATCGCCGGGGCGATCATTGCGAGGGCCAGATCGGCATTCGGCATCAGTGGTGCGGCCGCCGAAAAGATGCCGCAGGGGATGAAGCACAGCGCGGCCACGCGCAGCGGTGCGTCCCTGTAGCCAGCGCGGGTCAGGCGATCAGACAACCAGCCGGCAAAGCAGACCCCGGCGACGCCGAAAGTGGCGAGAACCAGGCCGAAACGGATACCGAACTGGGCCGGGGTCCAGTCGAACACGCGTTCGAACAGGGCAGGTGTCCAGGTGTTGAACGCGATGTTGATCAGCGGAACCATCGAGAAGCCGACGAACATCAACGAAAGCACCAGAGCTCGCTCGCGGACAATCCCGGCCACTTCGCGCATTGAGAGCGACTTCTTGCTGCGTGCGCCCCGCCGTTCGGGTTCGCGCAGCATAAGAAAGGCAGGAACCAGCAGCAGGCCGGGGAAACCCAGAATCAGGAAACATGCCTGCCAGGGTTCAAGTCCGAAAGGCAGGCCGCCCTGTGCGGCGATAAAGTTCAATTCCTTGAGTAGCTTGCCGCCGGCTACGAAGGCGAGACCAAGGCCAAGGGGCGTGCTGAGATAGAACAGGCTGGCGGCGCGACCGAGGCGGTGCGCAGGGAACAGGTCACTCAGCAGCGACATGCCGGTGGGGGTCATCGAGGCTTCGCCGATGCCTACGCCGACGCGGGTGGCGAACAATTGCCCGAAGCTGCGCGCAAGGCCCGAAGCCATCGAGAACATGCTGAACAGCGCGAGCGAAACGCCGAGGACGTAGCGGCGCTGGAACGTGTCGGCCAGACGGCCCAAGGGCACGCTGCACACCATGTAGAACAGGCCGAATGCCAAGCCCTGCAGCGCGCCGAACTGAGTGTCGGTCAGTGCGAACTCGGCCTTGAGCGGCGAGATGGTGAGGTTGATGACGACGCGGTCGGCATGAGAGGCGGCATTGGCGAGAGACAACAGGATTGCCACGCCCCAGGCGTAGCGTGCTGCCGGCCAAGGCCGGACGTTCGGCTCGCTCTCGGTCAGGTTCTCGGCAACGGAAACATAAGCCATGGCAGTGCCCTTCTGGCTGGTTCTGTCGGGGGATATGAAACGTGCCCGCCGGACTTTCCGGCGGGCACGGCAGGATCAGAATTTCGCCCGAACGCCGATGTTGAAGGCTCTCCCGACCACGTCATCGCCGGCCACGAAGCCGTCACGCAGACCCGCGCGGCTGCCGTTGGTGATGTAACCGCCGGCCGGGGGGCGCGCATTGAACAGGTTCTCGATCGTGAAGACGACCTGCGCCTTCCCCGAGCCCGCCCCGATATCGGCCGTGAAGCTGAGCGAGGTCGTGGCGAAGGGCGAGATGCGGTTGTCGACGATGGTCACAGTCGGGTCGCCGCTCTGTTTCATCGCCCCGCGCCACTTCTCGAGGATGTCCACGGTGAAGTGCTCGGCAGGCTGGAACCGGAAGAAGCCGGCGATGCGCAGCGGAGCCGCCGGGTTGAAGCCCGAGGGGCCGAATCCCGCGCTGCCCTGGTCGATCGTCGGCGAGCCGGGGGTCACATAGTAGATGTGCGGCTGGTAGGCAGCCATCAGGCGCAGGTTCATCGGGCCCCCGAACAGTTCGCCGGAATAGTTCACCTCGGCGTCGATGCCCTTGGTCGAGATCGCGGCGAGGTTGAGATAGGCGCCGTACCAGGTGGTGACTGCGTTACTGGTGGCCATGTTCGCCGCGGTCCGGCTGTAACCGCCCGGCCGTGCCTGCAAGGTGCAGAAGTACGAGGTGCCGCCGCTGTCGTAGCACGCATTCTGGAGCGACGGGGCATTGCCCGAAATCGTCGCGATCGCGTTGGCGATACGGATGGAATAGGCATCGACCGTGAAGCTTAGACGAGGCGTGGGCCGCCAGACCATACCGGCGGTCCAGGTATGCGCCACTTCGGCGGTCAACGTCGGATTGCCGAAGGTGACGATCGGGGCGAACGAGGTCGGCCCGCCGGTCAGCAGAAGGTCCTGGGTCGTGACCTGGATGGTCGAGGCCGGGGCGAAGAGTTCGTAGAGCGTGGGCGCGCGGATATCGCGCGAGTGCGTCGCGCGGAAGCGCAGATTGTCGCTGACCCGCCATTCGCCGCCGATCTTCCAGGTCCAGTAGTTTCCGCTGGTGTCGTAATGGGTGTAACGGGCCGCGCCGTTGAGGCTCAGCTCCTGGACCAGAGGCACATCCTTGAGCAGGGGAATCTCGACCTCGATCGCCCCTTCCGACACGGACTGGCTGATCTTCGGGTTGTCCGGGAAGGTGAAGTCCGAGATCGTCGCGGTCGACGAGCAGTTGAAGCGCAGACCCGTGCAATCACGCAGGTCGGTCGGGTGCAGGCTGCTCTTGGCGCTGAAGGCAAGGCGCCGCCATTCGGCCGAGAGGGCGACCTTCACCGGACCGGCCCAAGAGGAGAAGGGCGAGCCGGCAATGTGGGCGGTCACGTCGTTCTGGCGAGTGACCGCGCGATAAGTGCTGGAGGTGAGGATGTAGTTGAGCGAGGCTTGACTGGCCGCGCCCTGACCGAAGGGATTGTAGGGCACACAACCCTGCGCCACCGGCGCGGTGGGGTTGGTGATGGTGATGTTGCAGACGATCTGGTTTGACGAATTGGTCACCGCGTCGAGCGCGGCTGCAAGCCGCTGGTAATCCGGGTTGTTGTTGAGCGTGACGTTGAGGATTGACTGGTTGTAGCTGTAGTTGACGCCCCACTGCCAGTCCTTCCCGAACGAACCGTCGAGGCCGCCCGAAATGATCCACTGATCGGACAGCGACCGGGAATCCAGTCGGGTGTTGTTGCCACCGAGTTGGCTGAGCAGGAAGGTGGACTGGTTGGCGTTGGCCAATTGCGTACGATAGGTTTGCGCCAGGAACGGATCAGTCGCGCTGATCGTGACCCTGTTCAGGCGCAGCGGGTCGGACCAGTTCTGGTTGAGCTTGTGGTTGCCGCTGACCTGGACATAGGCCTTCAGCGCGTCGGACACCTCGTAGTCGAACCGGCCAAAGAACTGGTGGGCATAGAGCTTGCCGGCGAGGGTGGCATCGAAGTAGCCGCCTTCGCCGCCGACCTGAATGCCAGACGATCCGGTCGTGGTCCCGTTCTGGAAGGCATGGAGCGTGCCGTCGGTCCCGAACACCTGGTTTGCGAACAGTCCATTGGTGATCAGACCGCCGAACGGAAAGCCGGCCTGGCGCAGATTTCTCTGCAGCAGATAAGGATTTGTGGAGGTACCCGCGCCGGTCATGCCAATCTGGTTGAGGAACGAGCGATCGGAGCGCGCGGGGATGCCTTCGTTGAGGATGTATTCGTAGCTGGCCTCGAAATGAGCACGGTTGTCGAGCAGATTGCGGCCATAGGCCACGCCCGCCTGCACCTTGCGCGCATCGCCCAGTTGCGAAATGCCGGAATTGGCCTGGAGGCGAAGGCCCTGAAACTTCTTGTCGAGGATGTAGTTCACGACACCGGCGACAGCGTCAGAACCATAAACAGCAGATACGCCGCCCGTCACGGTGTCGACCCGCTGGATCAGCATCTGGGGCATGATATCGACATCGACGATGTTGTTGAAGCTGGTCGGCGGTACGCGATAGCCGTCAAGCAAGACGAGGGTCCGGTTGGGGCCGAGGTTACGCAGGTTCAACTGATTGGCATTGCCGTTGCCGCCCACCGTCGGTCCGGTGGTCGACGGGTTGCTGGTGGTGCCCTTCGACCCGGCGAAGACCGGGAGGATGCTTAACGCCTCGGACAGGACGCCCGGACGCATCTGCAGGATGTCCTGGGTCTGGACAACCGTGACCGGCGAAGGGCTTTCATTGCCATTGCGGACGATCCGCGATCCAGTGACGACAATGGCCTCCGAAGCGGGTGCTTCGCTTGATCCGGGGTTCTCCTGATTGCCGCTCATTGTCTGCGAGAAGGCAAGTTCAGGTTGGATCAGCGAGAGAAGGCAGGCGCCGCCAAGCAGTTTTGCCGTGAGCTTGAAGCTGGATTCTAGCCGCGCAGAAGGCATTTGATCTTCCCCATCATTTATAGTTTTTCGAGCAATTTGGCTGATTACGTGGCGCGTGATCGGGTAATACGGTTCGCCTTCGTGCTGAAGCCGTGCGGCAACAATGCGTGTGGCGCCCGTCTCTGATTGCCCAGATCGGCGTGTTTTCTCGGGGGAGGCTATGATTTGCCGGGCGGCACAGGAATTACGAAAATGACGATATGGCTATAGGCAATTGTCAGGTGTGTGCCGGCGTGGGACCGATCGTCCGGTAAGTCGGTTTGATGCCTGCGAATGGTAGACAAGCCAGACACCGCCGACCTTGCGGTTGGCGGTGTCTGGCTTCTCAACTTACTGATCTTGCAGTCAGTTCAGAGATTTTGCCTTGTGGCGGAAGCTGTGGAGCAGCGGCTCGGTATAGCCGCTGGGCTGGCTGACCCCTTCGAACACCAGCGCGCGGGCGGCCTGGAAGGCGAGGCTGCGTTCCGGATCGGTCGCCATCGGG
>NZ_JACLAW010000014.1 GCF_014230315.1 Novosphingobium flavum
GGCGGGCCTCGCGCCCGATGGCGCCGGGGGCGGCGCTTCGGGCAGCGCGCCTGCGGGCGGGGCCAGCGGCGATGCGGCGGCGGCCGGGGGCGGTGCGGGCCACGGCGGCAACGGCATGTTGCTCGGCTTGCTCGGCGCGCTCGGTGCCGGCGGGCTGGCCGTCGGGCTGTCCGGCGGCAAGGGCGGTTCGGGTACTCCGGCCGACACCACGGCGCCCAGCGCGCCGACCGGCCTGGCCCTCGCCGCCGCCGACGATACCGGCAGCTCCAATTCCGACCGCATCACCAACCAGACCAGTGCCCTCACCATCAGCGGCAGCGCCGAGGCCAATTCCACGGTCACCATCCTCGACGGGACGACCACGGTTGGCACCGCCACGACCAGCAGCAGCGGCACCTTCACCGTCGACGTCGCGCTCGCCGCCGGCACGCACAGCCTGACCGCCACGGCCAAGGACGCCGCCGGCAATACCAGCACGGCCTCCGCCGCCCTGTCGATCACGGTCGACACCTCGGCCCCGGCCGCGCCCACCGGCCTTGCCCTCGCCGCCGCCGATGACACCGGCTCGTCGGCCTCGGACGGGATCACGAGCCAGACCACGGCGCTGACCATCAGCGGCACGGCCGAGGCCAATTCCTCCGTCACGCTCAAGGATGGCTCCACCGTTCTCGGCACTGCCACGGCGAACGGCAGCGGCGCCTTCTCGCTCGACGTCGCGCTCGCCGCCGGCACGCACAGCCTGACCGCCACGACCACCGACGCGGCGGGCAATGTCGGCGCGGCCTCCTCGGCGCTGTCCATCACCGTCGACACCTCGGGACCCGCCGCGCCCACCGGCCTGGCCCTCGCCGCCGCCGACGATACCGGCGCGTCCAGCAGTGACCGGATCACCAACCTCACCAGCGGCCTGACCATCACCGGCAGCGCCGAGGCCAATGCCGCCGTCGTCATCAAGGAGGGCTCCACCGTCCTTGGCACCGGCACGGCCAACGGCAGCGGCGCCTTCTCGATCGACGTTGCCCTCGCCGCCGGATCGCACAGCCTGACAGCCACGGCGACGGACGCGGCGGGCAATGTCGGCACCGCCTCCTCGGCGCTGGCGATCACGGTCGACACCTCGGCTCCGCCCGCGCCCACCGGCCTTGCCCTCGCCGCCGCCGACGACAGCGGCGCGTCCAGCAGCGACCGGATCACCAACCACACCAGCGGCCTCACCATCACCGGCACGGCCGAGGCCAATGCCGCCGTCGTGATCAAGGAGGGCTCGACTGTCCTCGGTTCCGGCACGGCCAATGGCAGCGGCGCCTTCTCGATCGACGTCGCCCTCGCCGCCGGATCGCACAGCCTCACCGCCACGGCCACTGATGTGGCCGGCAATCCCGGCAGCGCCTCTTCGGCGCTCGCCATCACGGTCGACACCACCGCGCCGACCGTGACCGTGGGAATCGACAAGTCGGCCATGGTCGGCGGCGAGACGGCCACCGTCACCTTCACCTTCAGCGAGGTGCCCACCGGCTTCACCGCCGCCGACATTGCCGTGACCAGCGGCGGCGTGACCGGCGGGACGATCACCAATCTCGCCCAGTCGGCCGGCGATGCCAAGGTCTGGACCGCAACGCTGACGCCCACGGCCAGCACGACCGGGCCGGTCGCGGTCACGGTCGCCAGCGGCACCTTCGCCGATCCGGCGGGCAATGCCTCCACCGCAGCCGGCAGCGCCAGCGTGACTTACGATCCGGGCACCGGCGGCCAGGCGATCGACGGCTATATCGCCGGGGCGCTGGTCTTCCGCGATGGCTCCAACGGCTATGCGGCCGATGGCGTGTGGAACCACGAGGCCTTCACCGACGGCAACGGCAATGGCCTGTTCGACAGCGGCGAGATCTATGTCGACGCCAACCACGACGGAAAGTTCAACGCCGAATACAATGTCGTCACCGATGCCCAGGGCAATTTCTCCGGCCTGTTCGGCAACGGCGGGATCGTCATGACCGGCCTGCCCGGCGCGATCGACATTTCGACCGGGCTGGCCTTCACCGGCACCTATACCGCGCCCAACGGCTCGACCGTGGTCACCCCGCTGACCACGCTGGTCGCCGCGCTGGTCGGCTCGGGCGCCACGGCGGCCGATGCCGCGGCCCAGGTCAAGGCCGCGCTCGGCATTCCCGCCGGGGTCGATCTCGCCACCTTCGATCCCTTCACTGCCGCGGCCGATCCGGCCACGGCCAGCCTCGCGGTCGATGTCCAGAAGGCCTCGGTCCAGGTCGCCAACGTGCTGGCCGTGGTTGCCAGCGCCAGCGCGGCGGCCGGCGCCACCGACGGGGGCGAGGGCGCGGCGGCGGCCGCGATCCAGGCCATCGCCCAGCAGGTCAGCGGCGGCGGCGTGGTCAACCTGGCCGATACGGCCACGGTTATCGCCGTGGTCCAGGCGGTCGCCGACACGGTCGGCGGCTCGGTCGGCAGCGCGCTCGATGCCCAGCAGACCGCGCTCGGCGGCTCGCTCGCCAACGTCAATGACGCGGTCCAGCAGGCCAGCGGCGCCAGCGCGGCCGACGCCCTGACCTCGCTGGTCGCGGCGCAGATCGTGGCCCAGAGCAACCTCGCTGCAGACGCGGCCAGCGGCTCGCTCGATCCGGCGAACTATTCGGGCAGCAACCTCACCGACCAGATCGACGGCGCCTCCAGCCAGGTCCAGCAGGTCATCCCACCCACCACCACGGTCCCCGGCGCGCTGGCCGCGCCCGATCGGCCGGCGGTCGATCCGGCGGTCGGCTCGCGCGTCTCGGGCGCGGAGGCTGGCGCCGGGGTCGGCGTGACCGTGTCCTACAGCGCGGTCACCGGCCTTGCCGCGGGCGACGTGCTGCGCCTCTACATCGGCGACAGTCTCGCCCAGTCCTACACCCTCACCAGTGCCGACCTGTCCGCCGGCAGCCATGCCTTCACGCTTACCGCCGCCGCGCTCGGCGATGACGGCGGCAAGTCGCTGACGGCATCCTTCCTTGCCGTGGGCGGAACCGAGGGCGCGCGCTCCTATCCCCTGCTCCTGACGCTCGACACCTCGTCCCCGGCGCCGACCGTCGATCCGCTCTCGGGCGGGCTGATCAATGCGGCCGAGGCGGCAGCGGGCGTCCCCGGCTCGCTCGGCGCGATCGAGGTCGGCTCGGGCGTGACCATCACCGTTGCCGGGCAAAACGCGGCCAATCCCGCCCAGCCCCTGACCCAGTCCTTCAGCACGAGCGGCAAGGACTATGGACTCGATCCCGCCCTGCTGGCGCAATTCGCTGATGGCACGCTCACCGTCTCGGCCCAGCAGACCGACGTGACCGGCAATGTCTCCGCCACCGGCAGCACCACCGTGGTGCTCGACCGGGTGAGCCAGACCCCCACCGGGCTCGACCTTGCCGCCGCCGACGATACCGGGGCGAACAACAGCGACAATCTGACCAAGCAGACCTCGGGTCTGACCATCACCGGCACGGCCGAGGCCGGGGCTTCGGTCAGGATCATGGAAGGGGCGACCATTCTCGCCACCACCACAGCGGACGGATCGGGCCAGTTCTCGGCCGATATCGCCCTCTCCGCCGGCGCCCATTCGATCTATGCCGCCAGCACCGACGTCAACGGCAACCCGGCCGCCAGTTCGGCCCCGCTGGCGATCACGGTCGACACGGCCCCGCCCACCCCGCCGACCATCCAGCTGCCCGAAGGCCCGATCGTCACTTCGGTCGAGGCGGGGGACGGCGCGGTGATCACCGGCACGGTCGAGGCGGGCAGCGCGGTCAGCGTGATCCTCGTCAACGGCGCCAATACCATCACCCGCAGCGCGGTCGTCACCGGCACCAGCTACGCGCTGACCGTCACCTCGGCGGACCTCGCCACGCTGGGTGAGGGCTACGTCCAGTACAAGGCGGTCGCCATCGACGCGGCCGGCAATGTCGGCGCCATGTCGCTCACCGGGCAGTTCCTCTACACCAGCCAGACCGTAGTCACCGCGGACGAGGCGATCAACGACCTCGCCGCGCTCAACACCTTCGGCGATGGGGCCCATGTCGGGGTCACCCCGCTGGCGGGCGGCGGCTTCGCCGTGTTCTGGACGGTCGATCTCAACCTCGATACCGATACCGACAGCATCGCCGTCCAGCGCTTCGCCGCCGACGGCGCCCCGCTCGGCAACGCGGTGATCCTCAGCGGGCTGTCCCCTGTCCTCGCCGAATTGGGCGATCGGGTCGGTTCAACCGATTTCACCGCGCTGGACAATGGCGGCTCGGCACTGGCCTGGAATGTCGAGCGGGTGTCTTCGTCGCAGGGCTTTGCCGCCACCACCGGGGCCGGAAGCAACGGCATCAGCCAGACCCTGATCGTCGGCGTTCCCCAGACCATCGTCCTCGGCGTTTCCACACCGACAGCCGGGATCACCTACCAGCTGCGCGGCACCGGCATGGGCGGGACGTTGACCAATGTCGCGGTCACCCCGGTGAACGGGGTGATCACGATCACCCAGGCGATCCTGGACCAGTTTCTCTACGATGACCGCCTGTCGCTCGTCGTCACCGGCACTCCGGGTGCCAGCTATTCCTACACCGCCTATTTCGACTACGATCGCTCCTACGATCTCGGATCAACCCTCAACACGCTGACCCTGTCCGGCACTCCGGTGACCTCGGGAAGCACCACGCTGGTCAGCTTCGGCTCGCCGCTCGGCCGCAACGAGTCTTTCCACCTCCTCACCGCCGCGCAGCCGACCTCCGTGCAGATTTCAATCACTCCGCAATGGGGCACGGGCGCACTGAATGTCACCGGCCTGATCGGCACCAATGGCATTACAAATGCGATCCAGGTCGCGAACGGAGGGATCGTCATCACGTTCGCCGCCAACGCGGGCAACGTCTATGCCGTGCCGCAGGCCGTGTTGAGCCAGCTCGCGGACCATGATGCGGTCGTTAATCTTTCGGTCTTCGGTCTTGCGACCGGCACTGCGATCAGCGTCGACGTGGCCCAGCGTGGTTACACCGAAATCCCGGAAGGCGTGTTCGTCCAGACCTTCGACGCCAACGGCGCGGCGACCACCCCGGCCACGACGCCGATTGCCGGGGCAGCCAACTACAGCCCGACCGAAAACGATGGCTCGCACGTCATCATCAACCAGACGCCGGGCGGATTCGTCGTCGGCTGGTCGGTCGATGCCAACAAGGATGGCAGCGGCGAGACGATCGCCTTCCAGCACTTCACCTCCGCCGGCGCGGAAACCGGCGCGCCAACCGTGCTGACCGGTATCTCAGCGGCTTTGCTGGCCAATGGCAGCAATGTCGCCTCGGTCGATGTCCAGCAGCTCGCGGGCGGCAACTACGCGCTCGCCTGGGCCACCCAGCTGGAGGAGGTCGGGCAGGTTCGCTCCTTCACTTCGGGCGGCCCCACCTTCGCGGGGACTTTCGCGATGATCGGGCGGCCTCTGGAAATCGAACTCGTTTTCGGTGGTAACCCGGCCGCCGTCTACCAGCTGCGCGGCACCGGCACGGACAACACCCTCAAGACCGTGACGGTCGCCATGGTGGACGGGGTGATCACGGTCGACAACGCGGTGCTGGCCAACTTCAAGACCGGCGCCGCCCTGTCGCTGCTGGTTTCGGGAGTGCCGCAGAATGTGGTCTCGACCTTTGCCTTCCATACCCTGCTCACCAACCACGTGGACCTGACGGCGACCAAGACTGCCTCCGTCACCCTCAGCGCGACGACGACCCTGTCCGTGGGCGGGCCGGGCCGGACCGAGGCGATCCATATCGATAACCTGCCGGGCACGCCGGCCACTGCGACGATGACGGTCCGGCTGGCCAAGGGGTCGGGCTCTGTCAACATGGGCCTGGTGCCGGTCAGCGAAACGACCAATGTCTCGACCAACGCGGACGGGTCGATTGTGATCAAGCTCGCGGTCAGCCCGACCGGCGACTATGCGATGCCCAGCTGGTTGCTCAGCCAGCTCGGCGATCAGGTGGCGACGACGATCCTCACCCTCGCCGGGATGAACTCGGGGCTGTCGACCCAGCCGGTTGTCACCTTCACCTATCGCGATCTCGTCGCCAATCCGGAAGGGGTCTTCGTCCAGACCTTCGATGCGAACGGCGCGGCGCTCGATCCCGGTTCGGGGCCGATCAACACGGCTACGACCGCCTTCCCGCAGTCAGAAGATGCTACCACGGCGGTCACCGCGCTGGCCGGCGGCGGCTTCGTCGTGCGCTGGGTGGTCGATGGCGACGGCAATGGCGAGGGTGACGGGCTGGCCGTGCAGCGCTTTGACGCCAGCGGTGCCAAGGTTGGCGGCGTCGTGGTCCTGCAAGGCCTTGACGACCTGCTCGCTCCCTTGGGAGACAATCTCGCTTCCTACGACCTGCAGGCGCTCAATGGCGGCGGCTATGCCGTGAGCTGGACCGCCGACCTGCCGGTTAACGGCCATACCCTGGCTGCGACCGCCGGCCCGGCGGGGATCGTCTCCTTCGCGCTCAACGGGGTGCCGTCGGAGATGATGTTGTTCAGTGCGGTAGTCCCGGGCGCGACCTATGCTCTGACCGGGCTCGACGAGAACGGCCAGCAAGTGAGCCTGGCCGTGACCCTTGAGGCCGACGGCCACCTTGCCTTCACCGCGGCCGGCCTTGCGGCCTTCGCCAATGTCGACCGGCTGAACCTGGTGGTCTCGGGCCTGCCGGCGTCCACGCCGTTCTCGGTCGGTGTCACCGAGGCCGAGCGGGCCCATGTCGATCTGGCAACGCCGCTGCACAGCGAGGCGCTGGTCAGCGCGATCGTCCCCGGCTCGGTTGGCCAGAGCGGAGCGGGCTCTGTCGTGGGCACGCTGAACGGCATCGGCGGCCGGATCGAATCCTTCCACATCGACCAGGTGACCTACGGTGCCAACGGATCGCACCAGTTCCGCCTCGTCATCTCGACCGAGCACGATCCGTTCACCTACGATCTGTCGCAGGTGCCGGGGGCAACGGCCAACATCGGCGGCACGATCACCCTGATCGTCACGCCCGATGCCAACAACAACATCGCCGTCCCCGCGCCGCTGCTGGCCCAGCTCGGCGACAGCGATGCCAACATCTTCCTCGTCGGCCTCAACCTTGCCGCGGGCACGGCCTTCTCCGGCACGGCCATGGTCCACGACATGGTCGACAACCCGGTCGGGGTCTATACCCAGACCTTCGATGCCGCGGGCAACCCGCTCTCGCTCGACCTGCACCTGAGCGGAACGGCGGCGGGCGACCTGCTGATCGGCGGGCCGGGCAACGATACCCTCACCGGCGGCGGCGGGCGCGATGTCCTCGTCGGCGGTCCGGGTGCGGACACGTTCGTGCTCGATGCCCCGGCGGGCCAGACCCTGGCCCTGGCCGACCTGGTGTCCGACTTCACCGTCGGCACCGATCACCTGCAACTGTCAGGCGGCCTGACCTTCGGCGGGGTTCACATGGTGCAGGGCGATCCGGCGGGCAATGGCGCCGCCGCGACCGAGGCGCTGGTCATCGCCAATGCCAGCGGCGATATCCTCGCTCGCCTCGCCAATACCGATGCGGCGGCCATCACCGCCGCCTCGTTCTTGTAAGGGGAACCGGCTCCGGCGCACCACGCGCCGGGGCCGCCTGTTCGGTTACTGCAGGCCCGGCCGCTCGGCGTCCATCCGCTTGACCAGCAGCTCGATCTCGTCGGGATTGAGGATCCACGTCCGGGTCTTGCGCCCTTCGCGGAAGACCGGGCGGGTCAGCAGGATCCGCGCCTGTTCCTTGGCAAAGGGCTTGAAGATCGCGAAATGCATCACGCAGTCGCGGATCGTGCCGATGATCGGGGTCTTGCCGTCAAGGTCGATCATCGTGGCGGGCTGGTCCCAGGGGATGTTCAGCATGGGCGGGCCTTCGGTCATATCCGCTGCCTATGATCCCCGCGCGCGCTTGTCACGCACCTGATCACCGCCCCAGCCAAACCGGCGGGCGCTTCTCGACGAAGGCGGCCATGCCCTCGGCCTTGTCCTGCGTCGCGGTCAGCACCTGGAACAGGCGGCGCTCGGCCAGCAGCCCCTGGTCGAGCGTGGTCTCGAAGGCGATGTTGACCATCTCCTTGTTGGCGAGGATCGCCAGCGGGGGCATGGCCGCGATCGCCTCGGCCGCTTTCAGCGCTTCGGCCATCAGCTCGCCCGGCGGCACCACCCGGCTGACGAGGCCCGCCCGCTCGGCCTCGGCCGCGTCCATCATCCGCCCGGTCAGGCACAGGTCCATCGCCTTGGCCTTGCCCACGGCGCGCGCCAGCCGCTGCGATCCGCCCATGCCCGGCGCGATCCCCAGCCGGATCTCCGGCTGCCCGAACTTCGCGCTTTCCGAGGCGATGATGAAATCGGCCATCATCGCCAGTTCGCAGCCGCCGCCCAGGGCAAAGCCGTTCACCGCCGCGATCCACGGCTTGCGGGTGGCCTTGACCAGCCGGCTGGTCCACGGCGCGAACATGTCCTCGGCAAAGAACTCGGCCGCCGGCTTGAGCGCCATTTCCTTGATGTCGGCCCCGGCGGCAAAGGCCTTTTCCCCCGAGCCGGTGATCACGCCGCACAGCTGGCCGGAATCGGCCTCGAACGCGGCGAAGGCGGCAATCAGCTCTTCCATCACCTGCGAGTTCAGCGCATTGAGCGCCTGCGGCCGGTTGAGTGTGAACAGGGTCACCGCGCCCTTGCGCTCGACGAGGATGGTTTCAAAGCTCATGTCAGGTCCCTTGTTCGCGGTCGCAACGCACAGCCTCGGGATCGGCGCGCGCAAAATCAAGCCCCTGTCGGCACCTTCGCGCGTGGCCGTTGTTGATCAGGCAAGCCCCGCCCATCCCGGAACCCCGCGCCCATGAAACTCTCGATCACCGCCCACCTCGACTACCAGTTCGAGGCGCAGGCCGACGTTCTGCTCCAGCTCGAAGCCGCGGAGATCCCCGAACAGGTGGTCGAGCACTCCAACCTGGCGATCGGCGAACATGCCCACTTCGCCCGCGTCCCCGGGCAGGACATGATCGGCACCCGGATCTGGACCAGCATCTCCGGCCGGTTGACGATCGACTACAGCGCCGTGGTCATGATCAACCGCATCGTCGACGAGGGGCTGGACCTCGCTGCCGTCCCGCTCCACATGCTGCCGGGCGAGACCGTGCAATACCTGATGGGCTCGCGCTATTGCCCGTCAGACCGGTTCCACGATTTCGTCACCGACCAGTTCGGCGCTCTCTCGGGCGGGGAGCGGGTGATCGCCATGCGCGACTGGATCCATGAACACTTCAACTATGTCCCCGGCGCCAGCAACGCCGATACCACCGCGGTCGATACCTTCGTCAGCCGCCGCGGGGTCTGCCGCGATTTCGCCCATGTCCTGATCTGCCTCGCCCGCGCCTCGGGCATCCCGGCGCGGATCGCCAGCGTCTATGCCCTCGGCGTCGACCCGCAGGATTTCCACGCCGTGGCCGAAGTCTTCCTTGGCGGCGAATGGCACCTCGTCGATGCCACCCGGATGGCGCGGGAAGGGGCCATGGCCAAGATCGGCATCGGGCGCGACGCGGCCGACGTCGCTTTCATGACCGCTTACGAACCGGCCTACCTGATCGCGCAGGAAGTTACCGTCACCCACCTCGGCTGACCCGCCGGGTTAACCTTTGCCGGCCGCGGGCAGGGCGCCATGCGCGGCAGCCCGGAAAATCTTCGCCCCCGATGGTTTCGCCGTATGGTTTCCGCGCTCCGGCGTCGTCTACCCGGCAAAGGAGCGAAAAATGGGTCAGCACCAGCGCCGGGGGACCGTGCGCGCCACTTGCCGACATACCCATGTCGGCGCTGCGTGAGCGCGGCGTTGGGGCTGGCACTGTTGGTGGGGGCCATCCCGGCCCTGCCGCAGTCCGAGTTTGCATCCCGGGGGGGTATGCACTCGGAAAACCCCGGGGGTGATGACGGCGCGGGGGCTTCAGCGCTTGTCGTCCCCCCGGAACCCCGCCCGGCCACGGCCGGCGCGCCGGGGATGGAAGTCCCGCCCGCCGCCGACGATGCCGCCGCCCTCGCCCCCGAAGGCGATATCGTCATTTCCGCGCGCCGCGCCAATCCGGGCGATCCGGCCGTCAAGGTCAACGAGGCCTCGTTCCAGGCGATCGAGGCGGTGGACAAGGCTTTCGTCGGCCCGGTGGCCAAGGTCTATGAAAAGGGCGTGCCCAAACCCGTCCGCTCGGGCCTGCGCAATTTCCTGCGCAACCTCGAACAGCCGGTGATCGCGCTCAATTTCCTGCTCCAGCTCAAGCCGGTCAGCGCGGTCAAGGCCGTGGCCCGCTTCGGGATCAACTCCACCATCGGGGTCGCGGGCGTGCTCGACGTCGCCAAGCGCAAGCCGTTCAACCTGCCCTATCGGCCCAACGGCTTCGCCAATACCCTCGCCTGCTACGGGGTCGGGCCGGGGCCGTTCCTGTTCCTCCCGCTGGTCGGGCCGACCACCCTGCGCGACGTGTTCGGTCTCGTCCTCGACAAGTCGGCCTTGCCGGTCGCGGTCGGCGCGCCCTTCAACAAGAAGGAATATGCCCTGCCGTCGAACGTGATCTCCGCGCTTAACCGCCGGGTGGAGATGGACGGCCAGATCAGCAAGCTGCGCGAGGAGAGCAATCCCTACGCCGCCACGCGCGAGCTTTACCTCCAGCAGCGCAAGGCCGAGATTTCGGCGATCTGCCCGAAAAAGGGCGATCCGCCGCCCGATCCTGACCTCCCCCCGCGCCCGGGCAAGGGCGTGGACTGAGACGACTTGGGCCACCTGCGGCTGAACGGAGCGCAGGTTTCAGGCCGAGGATGCGGGCCGTCAAATGGCAGGAAAGTGGGGGGGCTGCCCCTGCCCCGCAGGGGCGACGGCGGTTGGGTTGCGTTGCGTAATGTCCGCTTTGTCGGCGTCTCCGGACAATCCGCTTCCCGCCACCAAGGCCGTCAGCAGACCAAACCCAAGGCCCCGCCACTCAGCTGCGCAGCCGCCAGCCGGTCCGGAAAATCCAAACGACAATGCCCAGACACACCGCCATGAACACCCCGATCATGCTCAGGCTGAAGCCCACGGCAATGTCCGACTGGCCGTAGAACGACCAGCGAAAGCCGTTCACCAGATAGACGATCGGGTTGAACAGGGTCACCGTGCGCCAGGCCGGCGGCAGCATAGAGACCGAATAGAACGTGCCGCCAAGGAAGGTCAGCGGGGTGATGATCATGATCGGCACCACCTGCAACTTCTCGAACCCGTCGGCCCACAGGCCGAGGATGAAGCCGAACAGGCTGAAGCTGACCGAGATCAGCACAAGGAAGGCCGCCGCCCAGACCGGGTGGACGATCTCGAACGGCACGAACAGGCGCGCCGTGCCGAGGATGATGAGGCCCAGGATCACCGACTTGGTCGCTGCCGCGCCGACATAGCCCATCAGCGCCTCGATCGCCGAGACCGGGGCCGAGAGCAGTTCGTAGATCGTCCCGGTAAAGCGCGGCAGGTAGATCCCGAAGGAAGCGTTGGAAATGCTCTCGGTCAGCAGGGCCAGCATGATCAGTCCCGGCACGATGAAGGCGCCGTAGCTCACCCCGTCGATGGTCTGCATGCGGCTGCCGATGGCCGAGCCGAAGACGATGAAATAGAGCGAGGTCGAGATCACCGGCGAGGCGATCGACTGGAACAGGGTGCGCAGGGTCCGCCCCAGCTCGAAGGCATAGATCGCGCGGACGGCGTGCAGGTTCATGGCCGCTTCCCCACCAGGTCGACGAAAATGTCCTCGAGCGACGATTTCACCGTGTCGATCGTGGTGAAGTCGATGCCCTCGGCGCCCAGCCGCTTGATCAGGTCGGCGGCGCCCTGCGCGCCTTCGCCCTCGCCCATCAGGGTCAGCACCAGCGTTCGTCCGTCGCCCGCCAGAGCCAGTCGTTCGTCGGCCAGCATGGGCGGGATCGCCGCGAGCGGCTCCTTCAGCCCGATCGTGATCCGCGTGCGCCCCAGCTTTTCCATCAGCGCGTGCTTTTCCTCGATCAGGATGATCTCGCCCTGATCGATCACCCCGATCCGGTCGGCCATTTCCTCGGCCTCCTCGATGTAATGGGTGGTGAGGATGATGGTCACGCCCTGCTCGCGCAGGCGCCGCACCATGTCCCACATGTCACGCCTGAGCTCGACGTCGACCCCGGCCGTGGGCTCGTCGAGAAACAGGATCGAGGGCTCGTGCGAGAGGGCCTTGGCGATCAGGACCCGCCGCTTCATCCCGCCCGAAAGCGCGCCGATCTTGGCATTGCGCTTGTCCCACAGCGAGAGCGCGCGCAGCACTTCTTCCACCTTGGCATGGTCGCGCGGCTTGCCGAACAGGCCCCTGCTGAAATTGACCGCGTGCCACACCGTCTCGAACATGTCGGTCGCCAGTTCCTGCGGGACCAGTCCGATCTTGGCGCGGGCGGCGCGGTAGTCCTGCGCGATGTCGTGGCCATCGGCGATCACCGTCCCGGCGGTGGCGCGGACCAGCCCGCAGACGATCCCGATCAGGGTGGTCTTGCCCGCCCCGTTGGGGCCGAGCAGGGCAAAGATCTCGCCGGCATGGACCTCGAGGTCCACCCCCTTGAGCGCGCGGTGACCGCTCGCATAGGTCTTTTCGAGGCCCTTGATGGAGACGATCGGGCGGGGCGGGGATGAAGCCATGGCGCACCATGGCGCAGGAACGGCCCCCGTTCCAGCCCCTTCGCGCCGCTTCGCGCGGGCCCATGCTGCGCTGCAGCGATGATTTAACCTTTGGCGGCTAGCCCTTGTGCCGGTCATTCCCGGAGAAAGCAGCCTCATGAGCGCCAGCGCCAGCGAATCCCAAGTCCAGCCCGGCGCCTGCGCGGCGGAGAGCGCCGCCGCCGCGGTGCGCAAGGCGGAAGAGCGGCTGCACGAAGCGATCGAGGCCATGCCGCACGGGGTCGTCCTGCTCGACCCCGAGGGGCGCTACATCCTCTGGAACAGCAAATATGCCGAGATCTACCGCAAGTCGTCGGACCTTTTCGCTCCGGGCGTGAAACTGGTCGACACCCTGCGCAGCGGGGTCGAGCGGGGCGACTATCCGGAGGCGGTCGGGCGCGAGGAAGAATGGCTCGCCGAGCGCGCGGCCAAGCTGCAGGGCGCCGATTCCCGCCACGAACAGTGGCTGTCGGACGGGCGCTGCATCATGATCGAGGAGCGCCGCACCGGCGATGGCGGCACGATCGGTCTGCGCGTCGACATCACCGAGATGAAGCGGCGCGAGGACAGTTTCCGCCTGCTGTTCGAGGACAACCCGGTGCCGCTCCTGGTCTATGACCCGGTCGGGGGGCTGGTGGTCGGGGCCAATGCCGCCGCCGCCGAGCATTTCGACTATCCCGTGGCCGAACTGACCGGCATGCCCGCGATCCGTCTTTTCGCGGCCGAGGAATGGAAGGCCGTGCGCCGCCTCCTCGCCACGTCCAGCTCGGAAAAGGACCGCTTCTGGAAGCAGTACACCCGCAGCGGCGACGAGCTCGAGGCCGTGCTGTTCACTCGCCAATCAGTGGTCGACGGCCGCCTCGCCACGATCGTCTCGATCTTCGACGTGACCGAGCGCCGCAAGACCGAGGCCCGCATCGCGCACATGGCCCGCCACGATGAACTGACCGGCCTCGCCAACCGCGCCCATTGCCGCGAGCGGCTGCGCGAGATGCTGGCCGAACCGGGCGAGGACAAGGTCTGCCTCGCCCTGATCGACCTCGACAATTTCAAGCCGATCAACGATTCCTACGGCCACCACATCGGCGATCTCGTCCTGGCCGAGGCCGCCCGCCGGATGCGCGCCCTCGTGCCCCGCAAGAACTCGCTGCTCTGCCGCCTCGGGGGCGACGAATTCGCCGTCCTCGTCCGCGCGCCGACCACAGAGAAGATCCACAACATCGCCCGCTCGTTGGTCCAGGTCATTGCCGAGCCGTTCCTCGTTTCCGACTACACCCTCCACATCGGCGCCACGATCGGCGTCGCCGTCGCCCCGGACGACTGCACAGACGGCCCGACCCTGCTGCGCTATGCCGATCTCGCGCTCTATGCCGCCAAGGCCGAGCGCAAGGGCACGATCCAGCGCTTCCGCCCCGATCTCGACGAAGCCGCGCGGGAAAAGGCCAAGCTCGAAAACGACCTGCGCGAAGGGCTGCGCCGGGGCGAGCTGGCGGTGCATTACCAGCCGCTGATCGATCTCGGCACCGGCGAGATCACCGCTTACGAGGCCCTGCTGCGCTGGCATCACCCCGAACGCGGGCTGATGTACCCCGACAGCTTCATCCCCCTGGCCGAGGAAGTCGGCCTGATCGACGTGCTCGGCCAGTTCGTGCTCCAGCAGGCCTGCCGAGAGGCGGCCCACTGGCCCGATCCGGTACGCGTGGCGATCAATGTCTCGCCGCTCCAGTTCCGCAACGCCAACCTGATCAACATCGTGGTCCAGGCCCTCGCCGCCGCCGGCCTGCCGCCCGACCGGCTCGAGCTGGAGATCACCGAGGCCGTGCTGATGGAGAAGAATGCCGAGGTGGCGACCCAGATCCGCCGGATCCGCGCGCTCGGCGTCGGCATTTCGATGGACGATTTCGGGACCGGCTATTCCTCGCTGTCCTACCTGCTCTCCTACCCCTTCACCAAGATCAAGATCGACCGCTCCTTCGTCATGGGCCTCAAGGACGCGCCCAATTCGCGGGTCGTGGTCGGCGCGATCGTCAATCTCGGCCGCTCGCTCGGCCTCACGGTCACGGCCGAGGGGATCGAGGAGGCCGAGGACCTCGATTTCCTGCGCCAGCTCGGCTGCGAGCAGGGGCAGGGCTACCTGATCGGCCGCGCCGTTCCCGGCGAGACCCTGTTCTCGCAGGACCGCGCCTGGCTCCCGCGCCTCGGCTACGGCTGAGCCGGCACGGCCGTCGTATAAGTTTTCGTGCCGGCGCGCGGCGCTGTATAAGTTTGCGCGCCGCCGGTTTCGCAAAGTCAATCACCAAAAGCCTGCTTTCAATTCGACTGCGCGGCCGTCTGGCCTCATCCATCATGCATCTGCTTATAGGGTGATCGCCAAAGGTAATCGCCGCCGCGGGCAGGGCTGAATTTCACAAAATGACCGGCACGCATCGTGACGATGGCCGGCGCATACATTGGGAGGGTTGAAATGGCTTCGAGCAAGCATCGCTTTGCTTATCTTATCGGCGCGTCGGCGCTTTGCCTGTCCGGCACCGCATTCGCACAACAGGCACCCGCTGCAGAAACCACGGCAGAGGACATCGTCGTCACCGGATCGCGCGTGATCAAGAACGGCGATTCCAGTCCGTCGCCGGTCACGGTCGTCCAGACCCAGGATCTCTACAAGGCCAACCCGGGCGCCAGCCTGGCCGAAGCGCTGAACTCGCTGCCGACCTTCGCCGGTTCGCGCGGCGCCACCTCGAACCCCACCACCGCGGGCAGCGCGGCGGGCGGCAACGGCGGGGCCAACCAGCTCAACCTGCGCAACCTCGATCCCACCCGCACCCTCGTGCTGATGGACTCCAAGCGCGTTCCCCCCACGCTCTACAACGGCGTGGTCGACGTTGACATCATTCCCCAGATGCTGGTCCAGCGGGTCGACGTGGTCACCGGCGGCGTCTCGGCGGTCTATGGCTCCGATGCCGTCTCGGGCGTGGTCAACTACATCATCGACAAGAAGTTCACCGGCCTCAAGGTCGATGCCTCCTATGGCCTGACCCAGTACGGCGACGGCACCAAGGCCGACATCGGCGCGGCCTGGGGCGCGAAGCTGGGCGATCGCGGCCATGTCGAGCTGAGCTACGAATTCCGCAAGGAAGGCGGGATCGAACGCCGCACCGATCGTGACTGGCTCAATCAGGTCGGCGTCACCGGCACCGGCACTTCCACCAATCCCTATGTCCTGCAGACCAATCTGCGCCAGTCGAGCTTCCCCTTCGGCGGTCTCGTCACCGGCACGGCCGGCACGCTCAACAACATGGTGTTCAAGAGCGACGGAACGCTCAGCGCCTTCGTCCCCGGCGCCACCACCGGCACCACCGGCGTCCAGGTCGGCGGCGATGGCGGCTACTGGGATTCGGGCCTCGTCGCCAAGCTCAAGGGCCACCAGATCTTCGGCCGGTTCGACTATGAGCTGGCCGACACGGTCCGCTTCTACGCGCAGGTCTCGGGCAACCTGAAGACCAACTCCAACGTCGCCGAGACCAACCAGCTCAACGGCGTCAACATCTCGAAGACCAACGCCTTCCTCTCGCCCACCTATCAGGCGCTGATCCCCGAGAGCCAGTTCAAGATCAGCAAGTTCCTCGGCAATGCGCCGCGCGTCGGCGCCGATGCCGAATCCACCCAGTGGATCTACAACGCCGGCCTCGAAGGCGATGTCGGCCAGTTCAGCTGGGGGCTCGACTACGTCCACGGCATTTCCAAGCTGAAAACGGAAATGCACAACGTGATCAACCGCCAGAAGCTGGGCTACGCGCTTGACGCCGTGTTCCAGAACGGCACCAGCGGGCCGGTCGTCTGCAACGTCACGCTGAGCAATCCGGGCCTCGCCAATGACTGCGTTCCGCTCAACGTCTTCGGCCCCACTGCCGGCTCCGCCGCCGCGATCGACTACGTGACCGACGACGTCCACTTCAATTCCAGCACGGTGATGGACGACATCTCGGGCTCGGTCTCCGGCTCGCTGTTCGATCTCGGCGCCGGGCCGGTCGGTGCCGCGCTCTCGGGCGAATGGCGCAAGGTCTCGTTCTCGTCGAACAGCGATTCGCTGCCCGACCAGTACATGACCTGCGGCGTGATCCGCTTCAGCAACTGCACCGCCACCAACACCCTGCGCGAAACCGTGTTCGGCCAGCAGCCGAGCGGGGTCAGCCAGACCGTGTGGGAAGTGGCGGGCGAAGTCGACGTTCCGCTGATCAAGGACAAGGCCTTCTTCCAGTCGCTCAGCGTCAACGGCGCCGCGCGCTACACCTCGTATAACACCAGCGGCAACTACTGGACGTGGAAGGCGGGCCTCGCCTGGGAAATCTCCGACCAGCTGCGCGTTCGCGTCACCCGCTCGCGCGATATCCGCGCGCCCAGCCTCTATGAGCTGTTCGCGCCGACCTCGCAGGTGATCGTCCGCCCGTCCGACCTGCTGGTCACCGGCAACCCGACCCCGTCGGTGCCCTCGATCGACTTGTCGAACCCCAACCTGAAGGCCGAAATCGCCAATACGCTGACCGCCGGCGTGGTGTTCAAGCCGACCAGCAGGCTCTCGTTTGCGGTCGATTACTACAAGATCGACATCAAGGACGCGATCACCCAGATCCAGGGCCAGGACCCGACGATCCAGAAGATCTGCTACGACAGCAAGGGCACCTCGCCCTACTGCGCGCTGCAGGTCCGCCCGGTCGACTACGTGACGACCTCGACCAACAACACCGTCACCGCGTGGAAGACCTTCCGCTACAACCTCAACCAGGTGAAGACCTGGGGCATCGACTTCGAGGCCAATTACCAGGGCGAACTGTTCGGCCGGCCGATGCTGCTGCGCGTCCTTGCCGCATGGCAGCCCGACCTGAAGATCGGCACGCTCGACTATTCAGGCTCCGCTTTCGGTCCCAACGGCTTCGGCGCCACCCCGGCCTGGCGCGTGAACGGCATGTTCCGCTTCAAGCCGTCCGACAGCCTGAC
This sequence comes from Novosphingobium flavum, assembly GCF_014230315.1. GTDB lineage: Bacteria > Pseudomonadota > Alphaproteobacteria > Sphingomonadales > Sphingomonadaceae > Novosphingobium > Novosphingobium flavum. The sequence goes on from NZ_JACLAW010000014.1 coordinate 17,700, forward strand.
CGTGGACATCACCGAGCGCTGGCGCAGCGCGATGCAGCTGAGCACCGATCCGTCGCAGTTCTGGGTGAACAACCACATGTCGCCCTTCGCGACCACGGCGGTCAACCTCGCCTGGGATGTCGAGGACAACCGCCTCGGCCAGTTCCAGTTCTTCGCCAACGTCCAGAACCTGTTCAACGCTCACCCGCCGATCGGTGCCTTCTCGGGCAACGGCACCCGCGCGGGCCTGCGCGATGGCTTCGCCATCGGCGACGATCCGCGCGGCCGGACCTACAGCGCGGGCGTCCGGATGAAGTTCTGATCACGAATGGGGGCGGGAGGCGTTTCGGCGCCTCCCGAACCGGACCGCCGTTTCAGCGGCGGCCGGAAGACCGGAAGCGTCTGGGCGGCGCTTCCGGTCTTTTTCGTGGAAGGCCATTGAGGGTCATTCCCCAGTCGTCATGCCAGCGAAGGCTGGCATCGCCGTGATCCTGGTCCAGCGATCGCGCTACGCACAAGGTTGGGGGGAGCTGACCTTCTTGCCCCCACCACCCAACCCCGCTCAGCCTGAGCCTGTCGAAGGCCGCGCGCTGCCCCCGGATCCGGACGGACGGTCTTCGGACTGGCCGCAGGTCTCGGGTTTGGCGCGCAAGGTCGCTTGAGTGGGGCAAGCCTTGGCGCGCAGCCTTCAGCACGCTCAGGCCGAGCAGGATTGCAGGATCGGGTGCCTGGCGGGCAAAAATGCTCCACCACATCCCGTCGCCCCTGCGGAGGCAGGGGCCCATCCCGACTGGCCTGCGGACACGCCGATCATGGGACGCGCTTAAGGCCCGGTCCGTTGGGGGAAGTGGACGTTAGCAGGCGCACCGATCTCAAATCCGGAGGCGCTCACTGTTGGGGTACGTCAAGACCGTTCTTAGGAATGAAGGGGTCAGGGCAAGCATCTTGGCCAAGCTGAGAAACCGCGCGCACAGCCCCATTTCACCTCGGATCTGAAGGCGACAAGCCCACTTGGCCGCGAAAAAATGACCCTTGGCCTCACCTCGTAAAAAGTATTGCAGTGCTTTGGAGAGGTTACGCTCGACAATCTCTCCATTATAGAAATGTACTCCGAGGATGTACAAAGCCGGCGGGTATCCGAGATCACTTAGGCGGTCATATTCAGCAAGCGCAGCATCCGTTTGCCCGATGTTGAGCAAATGCCAGGCCAAGCCATATGCGCCTTCGATAGACCCTTCCTCAGCTGAACGTCTGAGCCAATACTCTCCAACATCGAGGTTCTGGCGGACACCATGCTTTCCACTGAGATACATATTTCCAAGGTACATTTTTGCCAGGCACGAGCCATCGCTGGCGAGCAGCTCGAGCGCTTCGATGCCAGTATGGGGGTCGCACTTGACGAGTTGCAAAGCTTTCCAAAGCGCGGGCGCTTGAGGTTCTTCGCTCCATTCTCGCGCGATGTTCTCTCCGAGCTTGGCCCCGTCCATAGCGCGTTAGACTAATCGAATTCCAAACGTCCGCAATGTCGGCGCGCCCGCACAGTCTGCGCTCTGCCGAAAACGTCGAAAGGCCGACGCCTCACGGCCGCTCCCCCTCCCAACAGCCCTAGCGATCAACCAGCGCCGAAATCCGGTGGTGGAACGGATGATGAGGCGTTGCCCCCAGCGTCACCCCCTGGAACAGGCCGCCGCCGCCCAGCGCCGGCAGGATCGTCTCGATCACGGCCACATCGCTTCGGCTGCGCACGTCGATATGCACGCGCAGTTTCCCGTCGAAGTCGAAGCGGATGGCTGTCGCCTCCGGGCAGGCGGCCTTGACCATGCCCATGAGGCGGCCAAGTTCGTCGGTGACGAGGCTGGCATGCAGAGGCGGCGGAAAGAGTTCCACACTTCCGGCAGGTATCGCGGTCATCTCACCCATCACAGCACCTTGATGTTGTGGTCTCGCAATGGGGGCATAATGCGCCGTTTTCGCATGGGTCTCCAGCGCTATTCCGTTCTCTATGCGCGATGAAGCGAGTGTGTGACTTTAATGTCGCAGGCCCGCGATCCGGCCTGTCCGTCGGCCGGAGCCGGCGAAGGCCGCTTCGAGCCGGCGGTTTCCTACAGCCTCTCGCTCATGCCATGATGCGGCCGCGCGGCACGAACCCGTGCGGGCTCTTTGACATCGGCAGGAAAAGCGCACCGGGTTGGACAAGTGTCACCCATGCACCGTTTCGGCAAGTTGCTGTTATTGCGCGGTTACACGGGATTTCGGGAGGGTGGCAGGGTGACACTCGTGTCACCCTGCGGCAGCGGACTCGACCTTGGGCGACCATTCGGGGCGCAGCAGGATCATGCAGGAAGCCGCCCCCACGGCAAGGAAGACCACGATCACCTGGATCGGCAGGTCGTAACTGCCGCTGACGTGCAGCAGCCAGCCCGACAGGCTGGCCGCCAGCCCGCCGGAAAGCCCGGCCGCCACGTGCTGGACCCCGACGACGAGGCCGATGGCGGGCGGCGGGATCAGGGTCACCTTGGTCAGGGCCAGGTTGTTGGCGCTGGCAAGGCCCAGGAACGAGAGCGAGGCGATGTTCCAGAACAGGGCCCAGCCAAGGTCCTGGGTATAGGCGCCGAACAGCACCGTGGCCGCGCCAAGGAACCCCGCGAGGACGAAGGCCTTGCGCGTCCGCACGGCATCGGCCCCGCGCTCGATCAGGCGGTCGGCCCACCATCCGGCGGCCACGGCAACGATGGCGATCCCGGCAAAGCTGAAGAAGGTATAGAGCCCCGATTGCTCAAGGCTCAGCCCGCGCTGCTCGACGAGGTAGGAGGGCATCCAGGTCATGCAGTAGAAGATGAAGTAGCTGTAGCAGAAGTTGACCACGATCCCTCCCCAGACCACCGGCGAGGTGATGATGTTGCGGAAGGGCACGGTCGCGGCGCGGCGCTTCGCCTCGGCCAGCTGGCCTCCGCGCGGGAAATCGTTCTTCACCAGCGCCAGCCACGGCACCAGCCAGACGAGGCCGGCAAGGCCGGTGATCGCGAACATCGCCTGCCATTCCCAGTTGACGATGATCCAGGCGGCCAGTGGCGTGGCGATGGCCGTGCCCACCTTGTTGCCGAAAGCGAAGATGCCGATGGCAAGGCCGGTGTGGCGCTCGGGAATGTTGTGGCGGAACCAGCGGTAGGAGGCGGGCATGACGATCGCCTCGGCCGCGCCGACCAGCGCCCGCATCAAGAACAGGCCGATGAATACCGTCATCACGCCCGAAAGCGCCGTGGCCACGCACCACAGGCCAAAGCAGATCGCGTAGGGCACCTTGACCCCGAAGCGGTCGACCACCCAGCCCGCCGGGATCTGCGCCGCGGCATAGGACCAGAACAGTGCCGAGCCGAGCAGGCCGCGGTGCACCCCGGTCATCCGGAAGTGTTCGATGAACGGCTTGTTGGCGATGGCCGCGGCAATACTGGTGCGGTCGGCATAGGCGATCATCACGCCGAGCGCGAGGAGCAGCATGACCCCCCACTGGCGCGAGGTCATCGTCGCGCCGGGCAGGGAAGCGCTCACGCCTCGAGGTCCTCGAGCAGCATCATCGCCCCGCCGGTGTGCGAGATGGGATTGTGGTAGATGCTGGTGACCACTCTCGGCTCGGCCGAGGCCAGGGTGCCGCGCATGACCAGCCAGGTCATCAGTTCCACGCCCTGCGCCCCGGCCAGGTCGACGATCTGGTCGTTGGTATAGGCGGCGAGCGCCTCGGGATTGCCGACGATGCGCTCCATGCACTCATGGTCGAACTCTTCGTTGATCTTGCCGAATTCGCCCAGCTCATGGGACAGGCCGCCGCTGCCGATCACCAGCACCCGTGCGTCTCCGGCGAAGGAGCGGACCGCGCGGCCGATCGCCCGGCCGAAGGCAAGGCAACGGTCGGGGCGGGGGAAGGGGGGCTGGATGGCGTTGACGAAGACCGGGATGATCGCCACCGGCGGCTGGCTGTGCGCGCCCCAGATCAGGTCGAGCGGCGTGGTGCAGGCGTGATCCAGCTTCCATTCGCGGCACGTGGAAACGTCGAACCCGTCCTCAATCAGACCCTGGACCACGTGCCAGCCCAGTTCGTCGGCCCCTTCGAAGGTGCGCGGGCGCGGTTCGCCGAAGCCCTCGTCGGCGGTGGCGTAATCGCCGGCCACGCCGATCGCGAAGGTCGGCATGTTGTCGAGGAAGAAGTTCAGGCCGTGGTCGTTGTAGACGATGATCGCCACCGTCGGCCGTGCCGCGTCGGCCCAGGCCCGCACGTCGGCGAACTGGTCGAAGAAGGGCTTGAATGCCACCTCGCCCTGCTTTCCGGCATCGAGGGTGCGGCCAATGATCGGCACGTGCGAGGTGCCCATGCCGCCGAGCAGCCTTGCCATGATCAGGCTTCCTTCTTCAGGCGCGTTGCCCGGTCCAGCTTGGAAAAGAAGTACATGTTGCCGCCCGCAGCGAGGAGCCTGTCCTTCTCCTTGCTGATCGCGGCTTCGCGCTCCTCGTCCGACAGGCCGTATTTCTCGCAATAGGCTACCGGATCGGCAATGTAGGCCAGCCGGTTCTCGAGGCTGTTGAGCGAATAGCACATCCGGTTGAGGGCATAGCCCTTGCGCGCCGCGCCGGCGTGAAACTTGCCGACCTCGATCTCTTCCATCACCTGTCCTCCCCGGCGCGGTCCAACCCCGCGCGGTCCATTGTTCGCGCCAACTCTTGGCCAAGCCCGCCCCCGCCGCCAATTGGATTGGCGCTCCGGGCGATTAATGTGGGGGGCGGCCGCCAGCGTCATTTCGTGTTGCGGCGCAGCATCATTTGGCGCAGAACTGTCGGCCATGATAAAGGCCGGGCTCCACCATCTCACCCGCTATTCCTATTCCAAACCGGTCCGCCTCGGCCCGCAGGTGATCCGCCTCAGGCCGGCACCGCACAGCCGCACGGCCGTGCCCAATTATTCGCTCAAGATCAGCCCGGCGAACCACTTCCTCAACTGGCAGCAGGACCCGCACGGCAACTGGCAGGCGCGGATCGTCTTTCCCGACCCGGTCGACCACTTCTCGATCGAGGTCGACCTGCTGGCCGAGCTGGCGGTGATCAATCCGTTCGACTTCTTCGTCGAGGAATATGCCGAGGAATACCCCTTCGCCTATGCCGAGACGCTGCGGCTTGACCTCGCCGCCTATTTCGAGACCGAGCCGCAGGGCCCGCTGTTCGACCAGCTCCTGTCCGAGTTCACCGGCCACGAGGGCCGTTCGATCGACTTTCTCGTCGCCATCAACCGGGCTGTGAACCAGAAGGTCGGCTATGTCATCCGCATGGAGCCGGGGGTGCAGAGCCCCGAGGAAACGCTTCAGGTCGGCACTGGCTCGTGCCGGGATTCGGCCTGGCTGCTGGTCCAGCTGGTGCGCCGGCTCGGCTTCGCCGCCCGCTTCGTCTCGGGCTATTCGATCCAGCTGACCCCGGACGTCGTCGCAGTCGACGGACCCAGGGGCGTGACGCAGGACGTCTGCGACCTCCACGCCTGGGCCGAGGTCTACGTGCCCGGCGCCGGATGGATCGGGCTCGATGCCACCTGGGGGCTTTTCGCGGGCGAGGGGCACATCCCGCTCTGCGCCACCCCGCACTACCGCTCGGCCGCGCCGATCGAAGGCGTGGTGATGGAGCCGGTCCATTCCGACTTCGAGTTCGCGATGCACGTCTCGCGCATTGCCGAGGCGGTGCGGATCACCAAGCCCTTTACCGACGAGCGCTGGGATGCGCTGCTCGCGCTGGGCGACAAGGTGGACGAGGATCTTGCCGCACAGGACGTGCGGCTTACCATCGGCGGCGAGCCGACGTTCATTGCCGACGGCGATTTCGAGGCGCCCGAGTGGAATGCGGCGGCCGTCGGGCCGACCAAGGCGGCCTATGCCGACAAGCTGATCCGCAAGCTGCGCGGGCACTTCGGCGCCGGCTCGCTGCTTCATCACGGGCAAGGCAAGTGGTATCCGGGCGAAAGCCTGCCGCGCTGGGGCTACTCGCTTTACTGGCGCCGCGACGGCGTGCCGGTCTGGCGTGACGAGAAGCTCATCGCGGGAGACCTGATGCCGGGCGAGAAGCCCGTGGCGAAGGTCGAGGCCGAGGACGCGCAGGTGTTCCTCGTCGCCGCCGCGCTCAATCTCGGGGTCGATCCCGATTTCGTCCAGCCGGTCTATGAGGACGCGCTGGAATGGATCGTCAAGGAATCCGGCCTGCCCGACAATACCGAGCCGACCGACCCGAAAATCGACGATCCCGAAGTGCGCGAGCGCTTCGTCCGTACCTTCCAGCGCGGCCTGACCACGCCGGTCGGCTTTGTCCTGCCGGTCCAGCGCTGGCAGGCGGCGCAGGCGGCCGAACCGGCCCGGTGGAAGAGCGAGCGCTGGCGGGTGCGGCGCGGCAACCTGTTCGCAGTGCCGGGCGACTCGGCGCTGGGCTATCGTCTGCCGTTGGGCTCGCTGCCCTACGTTCCGGCCTCGGACTATCCCTATATCCATGCGCGCGACACGGCCGAGCCGCGCGAGCCCTTGCCCGACATCCGCGCCCAGATCGTCGAGCGCGGCCACCAGACGCGGGAAGCGCAGGCCCGCACGGGGGGACGCCCCGCGCGGGAAGAGGCGCAGCAGGCCTCGCTGTCGGTGGAGGCGGCCGCCGGCGGCCAGGACCGTCAGGACCGGGTCGAGCAGGTGATCATCGAGGGCGCGGTCCGCACCGCCCTGACGATCGAACCGCGCGGCGATCACCTGTGCATCTTCATCCCTCCGGTCGAGGCCCTCGAAGACTGGCTGGAGCTTGTCGCCAGCGTCGAGCGGGTGGCCGAGGAAACCGGTCTGCCGGTGCGGATCGAGGGCTATGCCCCGCCGCCCGATCCGCGCCTCGTGGTGATGAAGGTCACCCCCGATCCGGGCGTGATCGAGGTCAACATCCAGCCTGCAGCCTCCTGGCGCGAGTCGGTCGAGATCACCGAGACGTTGTACGAGTGCGCGCGCGAGGTGGGGCTGACCGCCGACAAGTTCATGGTCGATGGCCGCGCCACCGGCACCGGCGGGGGCAATCACATCGTGCTCGGCGGGCCGAGCCTGCTCGACAGCCCGTTCATTCGCCGCCCGGACCTGCTCAAGTCCTTCGTCACGTACTGGCAGCGCCATCCTTCGCTGTCCTACCTGTTCTCCGGCCTGTTCATCGGCCCGACCTGCCAGGCCCCGCGGATCGACGAGGCTCGCCACGACGGGCTTTACGAGCTGGAGATCGCGCTGGCCCAGGTTCCGGGCCCGGAACTGCCGCAGCCGCCGGCCTGGGTGGTGGACCGCCTGTTCCGCAACCTGCTGGTCGACGTCACCGGCAATACCCACCGCACCGAGATCTGCATCGACAAGCTGTTCAGCCCCGACGGCCCCACCGGGCGGCTCGGCCTCGTCGAGTTTCGCGGCTTCGAGATGCCGCCCGAGGCGCGGATGAGCTGCGCCCAGCAATTGCTGCTGCGGGCGCTGACCGCCTGGTTCTGGCGCGAACCGGTGTCCGGCCCGCTGGTGCGCTGGGGCACCCAGTTGCACGACCGCTTCATGCTGCCGCACTACGTCTGGGCAGATTTCCTCGACGTGCTCGGCGACCTTGCCGGGGCGGGCTATCACTTCGATCCGGTGTGGTTCGAGGCCCAGCGCCAGTTTCGCTTCCCGATCCACGGCGCAATCGAGGGCGGCGGGGTCGCGCTCGAGATTGGCCATGCGCTCGAGCCGTGGAACGTCCTGGGCGAGACCGGGGCGATCGGCGGCACGGTGCGTTTCGTCGATTCCTCGACCGAGCGGCTGCAGATCAAGGCCACCGGGCTGGTCCCGGGCCGTCACGTGATCGCCTGCAACGGCCGGCGCATTCCGCTCCAGCCAACCGGCGTTCCTGGCGAAGGCGTGGCCGCCGTGCGCTACAAGGCCTGGTCGCCGGCCAACTGCCTCCATCCGATGATGGAGGCCCAGGCACCGCTGACTTTCGACATTCTCGATAGCTGGAACGGACGATCGCTCGGCGGCTGCGTTTATCATGTGGCGCATCCGGGCGGACGCAATTACGATGACGTGCCGATCAATGGCTATGAAGCGGAGGCGCGGCGCAAGGCGCGGTTCTTCGATCAGGGTCATTCGCCCGGCCCTCAGGCGATCCCGCCCGAGGAACATCCTGGGGAGTTCCCGATGTCGCTCGATCTGCGGCGGCCCGTAGTCCTGGGTTGAGCCTTGGCCACCGAGGCACTCGCGCATCCTGCCAGCGCAAGGCTGCAGGACTATCCGGTTGACGTTTCGGCGGGCGACCTGTTTCGCCATGCCCCGCCGGACTTGGCCGCATCCTGGCTGACCATGGCCGACGGCCTGCGCGCGCTGACCGACGAATCCGGGCTTCCCGCGCAGGAACTGGTGGCGCGCCAGATCTCCGACCTTGGCATGAGCTTCCGCCTGACCGGGGATACCGAGGAACGGCCCTGGCAGCTGACCCCGATGCCGCTGATCATCGGGGCGCAGGAATGGGCCGGGCTGGAGCGCGGGCTGATCCAGCGCGCGCGCCTGCTCGAGGCGGTCGCCGCCGATATCTACGGGCCGCAGCAACTGATCGCAAACGGCCACCTGCCGGCCGCCGTGGTTACGGGCAGCCGCTTTTTCGCGCGGAACATGGTCGGGCTCGAGCCGGGTGCCTCGGGCCGGGGAAACCACTACATCCATGTCTACGCGGTCGACCTCGCGCGCGGCCCGCGCGGCCAGTGGCGGGTGCTGGGCGACCGGCTGCGGATCGCCAACGGCATCGGCTATGCGCTGGAAAACCGCCTGGCCCTCGCCCGCGCCACCGGTTCGCTGCTGACCCAGGTGAACACCCGGCGCCTTGCCGGGTTCTTTTCCGAGCTGCGCGGCGGGATCGCCCGCGATTGCCAGCGCGAGAATCCGCGCATCGCGCTGCTCACCCCGGGCCGCTTCAACCAGTCCTATCCTGAACAGGCGCACCTTGCGCGCTATCTCGGCTTTCCGCTGGTCGAGGGGCGCGACCTCACCGTCTCGGACGAGCGGCTCTATGTCCGCACCATCGCCGGGCCCAAGCGGATCGACGCCCTGTGGCGGTGGATCGACACCCTGGCGCTCGATCCGCTCAATTTCGATTCCCGCTCGCAGATCGGCGTGCCTGACCTGTTTGACGCCTGGGCGCGGGGCGGGCTGGAAATCGCCAACCGCCCCGGCGTGGAAGTGCTTGAGGCGCCGGTTTTCTCGGCCTTCCTGCCGCGCCTGTTCCGGACCCTGCTGGGCGAGGACCCGCTGCTGCCCAATGTCGCCACCTGGTGGTGCGGCCAGCCGATCGAGGCCGCCGCCGTGCGCGAGGGGCTGGACAACCTGCTGGTGCGCACCGCCTTCGGGCAGACCGCGGGGGGCCTTGCCAGCACCGAGGCCGTGCCGGGATCGAGCCTGTCGAGGGCCGAGCGCGAAACCTTGTTCGAGGCGCTCGGCCGGCGGCCGATGGACTATTGCGGGCAGGAGATCGTCCAGCTTTCGACCACCCCGGCCCTGATCGGCAACGGGTACGAGCCGCGCCCGTTCACCCTGCGCGCCTTCGTGGCCCGCGGCGCGAACGGGGAATGGCAGGTCATGCCGGGCGGCTTTGCCCGCCTCTCCGCCTCGGGCGAGATCCGCACGACGCTGATGGGCGAGGGCGATCTTTCGGCCGACGTCTGCGTGGTCGAGGCGCCGGGCATCACCCCGTCGCAGCCCACCCTGCTGGCCGTGACCCCGCCGGTGCGGCGCGGCGGCGGCATCCTCGCCAGCCAGGCGGCGGACAACCTGTTCTGGTTCGGCCGCTACATGGAGCGGGCCGAGGCCACGGTGCGGGTGGTGCGCGCGGTGCTCGGCAGCGCGATCGAGGTTGACAGCGCCGCGGGCAACAATCCCGAAGTGCTGGAAAAGCTGGTCGGCCTGCTGGTCCAGTGGGGCGCGCTCGACCCCAAGGCGGCGGACAATTCCGTGCCCAAAATCTGCCGCGCGGCGCTGACCGAGGCGGTTCTGCCCGGCGGCGTCGCCAGCCTGTTCGCCCGCCTGCGCAGCACCGGCCTGTCGCTGCGCGACCGGCTCGCCTCGGACTTCTGGCGCATTGCCAGCCGGCCGTTGCCGCTGATCGACGGCCATCGTCCCGGCGCCCTGCTCAGGATCGCCCGCGAACTGATCGAGCGGCTCAGCGCCTTGTCCGGCTTGCTGGGCGAGAACTTCGTCCATGGCCCGGCCTGGCGGTTCCTCGACATGGGGCGGCGGATCGAGCGGGCGCTCGCCCTTTCGGCCTTCACCGAGGTTCTGGCGGGCGAGGAAGGCGAGCCGACCGAGGCGCTGGGCGTCCTGCTCGACCTCGCGGACAGCCAGATCACCTATCGCTCGCGCTATCTCACCGGGCCGCGCCGCGATCCGGTGCTCGACATGCTGCTGCTCGACCCGGACAATCCGCGTGCCCTGGCCTTCCAGCTGGCCAAGCTGGTCGAACACATCGAGGCCCTGCCGCGCCTGTCCGAGGACCTGCTGCCCGAGGCGCCGCTGCGCGAGGCGCGGGCCCTGCTGGCGCCGCTGATGAGCCTGGGCGTGGCGGAATTCGGCCCGGAACGGCTGGACGAGGCGCGCAGCGGCCTGCTGGCCCTGTCGGGCGCGATCGCCGAACGCTACTTCCTGCAATACGAGAAGACCGAGACGACCACGGTGCGGACCCTGCTTGCATGATCTATACCGTCGTTCACCGGACCGAAGTCGAATATGACAGTCCGGTCACCCTCGCCCGGTTCAACGTGCGGTTGCGGCCGGCCCCTTGGGCGGGTCAGGTCCTGCTCGAACATGGGCTGACCGTCGATCCGGTGCCGTGGACGATCCTGGACGATGTCGGCCCCTGGGTGGTGAACCGGTCGCGCCTGTTCATCCGCAATCCCCTGACCCGGCTGGTGATCGTAAGCCGCTTCCGGGTGGAAGTGTCCGCGCCGGGTTTCGACCTTGCGATGGCGGTGACGCCGAGCGTGGCGCAGATCCGCGACCTGGCCCTCGCGCACCGCGATCTCTCGCCGTTCGGGCCGGCGGCCTATCTCTATGCCTCGCCGTTCGTGCCGCCCTCTCCGGCGATCACCGAATGGGCGCGGCCGCACCTCGCGCCCGAATCTTCGGTGCTGGAGGCGGGGACCGCGCTGATGCAGGCGATCTTCCGTGAATTCGCCTATGACGGCGAGGCGACCGAGGCCGATACCCTGCCGGGCGAGGCGTTCCTCAAGAAACGCGGGGTCTGTCAGGATTTCGCCCACGTCATGCTCGTCGCCGCGCGGGCTTACGGGATTCCGGCGGCCTATGTCTCGGGCTACCTTCGGACCATCCCGCCGCCGGGCAAGCCGCGGCTGGTCGGGGCCGATGCGACCCATGCCTGGGTGGCGCTGTGGTGCGGCGAGGCGCTGGGCTGGATCGGGTTCGATCCGACCAACAATGCTATCGCCCGGACCGACCATATCTTCACCGCGATGGGCCGCGACTATGCCGATGTCGCCCCGATCGATGGGGTGTTCCACGGCGGCGGCGGGCAGAAGATGGAAGTCTCGGTCGACGTTGCGCCGGAAGGCGAGGACGCTACCCTGCCGCTGCTGGCAGACCCTGCCGCCGGTTGATACTGCCGCGTTTTCAATCTCACTCCCTGAAGCAAGACGGAACTCTCCCATGAAGCGCTTTCTCGCCGGTCGCCCGGTCAATCCCATCGGCCTTGGCTGCATGGGGCTCAGCCATGGTTACGGCGTGCCGCTGACCGAGGAGCGGGCCGAGGACGTCCTGCTCAAGGCGCTCGACCTGGGCTACGATCACTTCGACACGGCGCGGATCTATGGCGTGGGCCGCAACGAACTGCTGATCGGCCGGGTGCTGGGCGGACGGCGCGGCGAATTCCTGCTTGCGTCCAAGATGGGCATCATCCTCGATGACGGTCCGCGCCGGATCGATTGTTCGCCCGCCACGATCCGGCGCGAATGCGAGAAGAGCCTCAAGGCGCTCGGCACCGATCACATCGATCTCTATTACATGCACCGGCCGGATTACACGGTGCCGATCGAGGAATCGGTCGGGGCCATGGCCGAGCTGGTGCGGGAAGGAAAAATCGGGGCGATCGGCCTGTCCGAGATGAATGCCACGACCCTGCGCCGCGCGGTTGCCGTCCATCCGATCGCGGCGATGCAGAACGAATATTCGCCCTGGACCCGCAATGTCGAGATCGCGGTGATCGAGGCTTGCGCCGAGCACGGCGTTGCCATGATCGCCTTCTCCCCAGTGGGGCGCGGCGCGCTGTGCGGCGAGCTGCGCGATGTGGCCGGGCTCTATGAAGGCGATTTGCGCCGCCCGATGCCCCGCTTCATCGGAGAGAACTGGGCGCACAACCTCGAACTGATCGACGCCTTCGTCGCCATCGCGGCCGAACTGGGAGTCACGCCGGCCCAGCTTTCACTCGGCTGGGTCCTCGCTCACGGCGACCATTTGCACGCCATCCCCGGCACGACCAACCTTGCCCACCTCGCCGAAAACGTCGCGCGGATGGACTGGCGGCCGGATGCGGCCACGGTCGCGCGGATCAATGCGCTGTTCGTGCCCTCGGCTGTCCACGGCCATCGTTACCCCGAAGCGCTGCGCCAGCAGGTCGAGACCGAGGAATTCGCGGCGTGAGGCCTGACGTTAGGGCTTGAACACGACGGTCTTGTTACCGTCGAGGAACACCCGGTCCTCGAGATGCAGGAGGACCGCGGTGGAAAGCACCCGGCGCTCGATGTCACGGCCCTTGCGGACGAGGTCGTCGGGCGCGTCGGAATGGCTGATTTCCTCGACGTCCTGATGGATGATCGGCCCCTCGTCGAGGTCGGCGGTGGCGTAGTGGGCGGTGGCTCCGATCATCTTGACGCCACGCGCATGGGCCTGGTGATAGGGCTTGGCGCCCTTGAAGCCGGGCAGGAACGAGTGGTGGATGTTGATGCAGCGCCCCGAAAGGAAGGCGGCCAGATCGTCCGACAGGATCTGCATGTAGCGCGCCAGCACGACCAGCTCGGCACCGCTCTCGCTCACCAGCTGCTTGATCCGCGCTTCCTGCGCGGGCTTGGTGCCGGGCGTGATCGGCAGGTAGTGGAACGGCACGTCGTCAAGCAGGGCGACGCTCAGCGCCTCGCGCGGGTGGTTGCAGACCACGCCGACGATATCCATCGGCAATTCGCCGATGCGGTGGCGATAGAGCAGGTCGCCCAGGCAATGGTCGAACTTGCTGACCAGCAGCAGGACCTTGCGCCGCGCGCCGGTGGCGCGGATCTGCCAGTCCATCCCGAAGCGGGCGGTCACTTCCCCGAATCCGGCCGCCACGGCAGCGGCATCGCGGCCCGGGCAGTCGAACCCGACGCGCATGAAGAAGCGGCCGCTGTCGGTCGCGTTGAACTGCTGCGCCTCGCGGATGTTGCCGCCGATCGCGGCGAGCTGCCCGGTGATCGCGGCGACCAGTCCGGGGCGATCGTCGCAGGCGAAAGTCATCACGAAAGCCTGGTGGCCGGGGTTCTCGCTGACGGAAAGCGGCATCCTGATCCCTGTCTCGTTCGCGCGGCAGCAGTCGGCCGGCGCGGCGGGCAGAGGCTAAACGGGATCGCGCGGCCAAAGGCAAGCGCCGAGCGGCGCCGCCGCGTCCGAAGCGGAGACTTTGTCCCGCCGTGGGCCCGGTTTCACTTTCCTCGCATTCATGCAAGTGTCACAAGATGGTCGCATGGCGCGCGATGACCTACCACGCAAGGTTCCCCCGAACCATGGAGCCAGGATGAGAGACCACGCGGCAAGCCCCGGTGGCGGGGCCGAACCCGCACACCGCGACCTTTATTTCAACCGCGAGCTGTCTTGGCTTGCGTTCAATCGCCGGGTTCTGGCCGAAGCCCAGAACGAGGGCTACCCGCTGCTCGAGCGTCTGCGCTTTCTCTCGATTTCCGGGTCCAACCTCGACGAATTCCTGATGGTGCGCGTGGCCGGCCTGGCCGGGCAGGCGACCCGCCAGATCGAGGAAGTGTCGATCGACGGGCGCACGGCTTCGCAGCAGCTCGCCGCGATTCGCGAATCCGTGGCCGCGCTGGTCGCCGCGCAGCAGGTGGCGCTGGTCGACCTGGCCAACCGGCTGGCCGCGGTCGGCATCCGGATCAGCGTCAGCGAGAAGCTCTCCAAGCTTGAGGCGGAATGGCTGCGCGAATATTTCCGCGAGCACGTCCTCCCGGTGATCACGCCGCAGGCGATCGATCCGGCCCACCCCTTCCCGTTCATCGCCAACCAGGGCAGCGGGATCATGTTCTCGCTGACCCGGCTTGCCGACCAGTCGCCGATGACCGAGATGGTGCTGATCCCGCCGGCCCTGCCGCGCTTCGTGCGCATCCCGGGCGAGCGGGGGCTGTGGGTCTCGATCGCCGAAGTGATCTGCCGCCATGCGGGGCTGCTGTTCCCGGGCTTCCGGATGAACGGCAACGGTGCCTTTCGCGTGCTGCGCGACAGTGACATCGAGATCGAGGAGGATGCCGAGGATCTCGTCCGCTATTTCCGCACGGCGATCCAGCGCCGCCGCCGCGGTCGGGTGATCATGCTCCAGCTGGAAGACGATTTCGATCCCGCGGCCGAGGCGCTGCTGCGCCAGCAATTGCGGCTCGACGATGCGCTGGTGCTCAAGATGGGGCGCCAGGTCGATTTCACCGGCCTTGCCGCGATCGTTGACGAGCCGCGCCCCGAGCTGAAGTTCGAGCCCTACAGTCCGCGGTATCCGGAGCGGATTCTCGAACATGACGGCGATTGCTTTGCCGCGATCCGCGAGAAGGACATCGTCATCCATCACCCTTACGAGAGCTTCGAGGTGGTGATCGATTTCCTGCGCCAGGCCGCGGCCGATCCGGAAGTGGTGGCGATCAAGCAGACGCTCTACCGCGCCGGCAAGCAATCGGCGGTGATCGCCGCCCTGATCGCGGCGGCCGAGGCTGGCAAGTCGGTCACCGCCGTGGTCGAGCTCAAGGCCCGGTTCGACGAGGAGCAGAACCTGCTCTGGGCCAGCCAGCTCGAGCGCGCCGGGGTCCAGGTCATCTACGGCTTCGTGGACTGGAAGACCCATGCCAAGGTTTCGATGGTCGTGCGGCGCGAGGAGGGCGGATACCGCACCTACTGCCACTTCGGCACCGGCAACTATCACCCGGTCACCGCGCGGATCTATACCGACCTCTCGTTCTTCACCGCCGATCCGCGCGCCGGGCGCGATGCAGGCCAGTTGTTCAACTTCATCACCGGCTATGTAGAACCCAGGCAGACCGATTTCCTGGCGATCTCGCCGGTCTCGCTGCGCCGCAAGCTTTATGACTGCATCGACGCCGAGATCGCCATGGCCTCGGCGGGCGAGCCGGCGGCGATATGGGCCAAGCTCAATGCGCTGACCGACGAGAGCCTGATCAGCAAGCTTTACGAGGCGAGCCAGGCCGGCGTGCAGATCAGCCTCGTCGTGCGCGGGATCTGCTGCCTCAAGCCCGGTGTACCGGGCCTGTCCGAAGGGATCACGGTCAAGTCGATCATCGGCCGCTTTCTCGAGCACAGCCGGATCTGGGCCTTCGGCAACGGCGCGGCCCTGCCCAACCGGAAAGCGCGGGTTTACATTTCCTCGGCCGACGGGATGGGCCGCAATCTCGATCGGCGGGTCGAGGTGCTGGTGCCGATCCGCAATCGCACGGTGCACGATCAGGTTCTCGATCAGGTCATGCTCGCCAACCTGCTCGATACCGAGCAGTCGTGGGTGCTTGCTGCCGATGGAACCTATCGCCGGATCGACCCGGGCCCGAAGCCGTTCAACCTCCACAGGTATTTCATGACCAACCCCTCGCTTTCCGGGCGCGGGGCTGCTTTGGCCTCTGGCCGCAAGGTTCCCAAGCTCGCCCTGCGGCGCGGCGGGGGCCAGTAAGAGGAACGGACGCACACCCGATGACCGCGACGGATCACGCCACGGCGGGCCATCTCGTGCCCAGACGAGCGATCATCGACATCGGCTCGAACACCGTTCGTCTCGTGATCTACGGCGGGCCGCCGCGCGCGCCGGTGGTCCTGTTCAACGAAAAGGTCACGGCCCGGCTCGGCAAGGGCATGGCCGAGACGGGCCGCCTCTCGGCCAAGGCGCAGGAAGCCGCGCTCGCCGCCCTTGCGCGCTACCGCGCCCTGCTCGATCTCAAGGCGGTGGACGATATCCAGGCCGTTGCCACGGCGGCGGTGCGTGATGCAGGGAACGGCCCGCTGTTCCTCGAGCGCGTGCGCGCGCTCGGCTTCGCGGCCCGCCTGCTCTCGGGCGAGGAAGAGGCCGAGACCAGCGCCCTCGGGGTGATCGGCGCCTTTCCGCTGGCGCGCGGCGTGGTCGCCGACCTTGGCGGGGGCAGTCTTGAACTGGTCGACGTCGCCGGGGGCGAATGTCGCCACGGGGTCAGCCTGCCGCTCGGCACACTGCGCCTGCCGGCCCTGCGCGAAGGCGGGCGCGACCTCGACAAGACGGTCAAGGGCCTGCTCGCCGAGGCTGAGTGGAGCCCGGCGGTCACCGGCGCGACGCTGTACCTCGTGGGCGGTTCGCTGCGCCAGATCGCGCGCTATGCCCTTCATCACGGCCATTCGCCGACCGACGATCCCCACGGACTGGACCTTTCGGCCAAGCAGGCCGCCACGCTCGCCCGCGCGGTGATGCGCGCCAAGCCCGAGGGGCTTGCGGCGATCCCGGGCGTTTCGCCCTCGCGCCTGTCCAGCCTGCCCGATGCGGCGGCGCTGCTGATCGCGCTGATCCGGCTGCTCGAGCCGGGCCGGGTGGTTTTCTCCTCATGGGGTCTGCGCGAGGGGCTGCTCCACGCGGCTCTGCCGGATCACGTCAACGCGCGCGATCCCCTGCTCGATGGCGCCGCCGCTCATGCCGAACGGCACGGGGTGCGGGCCGAGGTCGCCGCCGCCCTGGCGCAATGGACCGCCTCTGCCGCCGCCTGCACCGATCCGGCGCGTGAACGGCTGCGCCTGGCCTCGTCCATGCTTGCCCTCGCGCTGGTCAATCTCGAGCCCAACCTGCGCGCTGATCTCGGGGTCGTCTGGGCTCTGCGCAAGCGCTGGATCGGCGTTACCACCCGCGAACGCGGCCTGCTCGCGGCCTGCCTGATGGCGGGCGGCAACCGGCTGGACCTGCCGATGGGCTGGCGCAGCCTCGCCCCGGCCGAAGACTTCGCCGAGGCGCAGGGCTGGGGCCTGGCCACCCGGCTGTGCCGCCGCCTGACCGGCACGGCGCCCGCGGCCCTTGCGGCCACGTCGCTGACGCGCGAGGGCGGGCGGCTGATCCTCGCCGCCGAACCGGCCTATTCGGCGCTGGTCAACGAGGCCGCAAGGCGCGATCTCAAGGCCCTTGCCTTGCACCTCGGGCTCAAGGCGGAAGTCCGGCTCGACTAGGCCGTAAAACGGTCCTTAGGCACATGGGTAATGCGGCAGGCAAGGTCCGCCTCGCCCGAGGCTACGATGAAGTGGCGGCCCGCATCGACGATCCCGGTCGTGAAGACCACGCCGCGAAGATACATCAGGTGTTCCAGCGGTGCGGTCAGGTCCGCGCGGGGTTCGAGCAGCGGCGCCTCGCTCGCGGCGATCTGGCGCCACGGTTCGCGTTCGTCGAGCAGGGTCCAGTAGGTGCGGTAGATCCCGACGATTCCGCTCGGCTCAACCCCGTGCCACAGCGTCAGCCAGCCGCGCCGCCCGGCCACCTCGGTCAGGATCGGCGGCGCTCCGCCGCCCATTCGCGCCGTGGCAATGGTCTGGGCACGGGGGCGGATGCCGGGTTCGAGCCGGGGCTGCCAGTGCCGCCCGTCGGGTGACGAGGCGAGGTTGATCGCGGGGCCGGCGCGCCACGGGCTGCCTGGCGGATAGGCGAAGTAGAGATCGCCGAGCGGCCGGGTCTGGGCCCAGAACTGCCCGCCGATCAGGCCCTCGAACAGGAGCATGTCCTTGTTCTGGTGATCCAGCACCATCCCCTCGAAGGTCCAGTCGAGCCCGTTGTCCGACTTGTATAGCGTGGTCGAATGGCGTTCCGGGCTGACCGAGCAGGTCGTCATCCAGTAGTGGCCCGCCACCCGGCTGATCCGCGCGTCCTCGATCCCGTAGCACTGCCACGAGCCCTCGGGCGCGACGGCCTTGTCATAGTGTACCGCGACGACCGACAGCCCGTCCGGCGCCAGCTCGACCGGCAGCAGCCATGACAGCGAGGTGAGCGCCATGACCTTCCAGCCGCCGTCCTTCAGCATGAACTTGCGCGGGTCGGACGTATCGACCTCGGCCAGCGGCCAGCCGTCCAGCCCATAGCGCCCTTCGGTCGTGTCGGTGCGCCAGCGAATGGCGTGGACCATGCCGCCGAACACCGGCCGGCGCAGGGCCTCGGCCACTCGCACCATCAGCAGGAGATTGCCCGAAGGCAGCACGGTCAGCGCCGGGTTGAAGGCGCCGAGCACGTAGGTTTCCTGGGGGAACTGCCCGGCCAGCGGCGAGCGCGCGAGGTCGACGTCGTCCGGGCCGAAGATGATCCGGTCCACGGCGGGCGCGGCCTTGTCGTGGGCAAGGGGGGCATGTGGAACGGCATTGTCGGCCATCGGCGTCTCCTCGTCGGACCCTGTCCGCATCGGAACGCCCCTCGCCGCCGGGCCGTTCCCCTCCTATCTAGGCTGTGAGGAGACTGCGATGAGCGAGACACGGATCGAGAGCGACACCATCGGCGAGATCGCGGTGCCCGCCGCGGCCTACTGGGGGGCGCAGACCCAGCGCAGCATGGAGAATTTCCCCTTCGCCGCCGCCGAGCATATGCCGCTGCCGATCGTCCAAGCCCTCGCCCTGATCAAGCAGGCCGCGGCGCGGGTGAACCGTGCCCATGGCCTGCCTGAGCAGATCTCCTCCGCGATCCAGACGGCCGCCGCAGAGGTCGCGGCGGGCGGGCATGACGACCAGTTCCCGCTGGCGATCTGGCAGACCGGCAGCGGCACCCAGTCCAACATGAACGTCAACGAGGTGATCGCCGGGCGCGCGAACGAACTGCTCGGGGCCGGGCGCGGCGGCAAGAGCCCGGTTCACCCCAATGATCACGTGAACATGGGGCAGTCCTCGAACGACAGCTTCCCCACGGCCCTGCACGTTGCCGCCGCCCGCAGCGCGCACCAGCGCCTGCTCCCCGCGCTGGAGGCGCTGGAAACCGCGCTGGCCGACAAGGCGCGCGAATGGTCGGGCGTGGTCAAGATCGGCCGCACACATTTGCAGGATGCCACCCCGCTGACGCTCGGTCAGGAATTCTCCGGCTATGCCGAGCAGCTCGCGCGTTGCCGCGAACGGCTGATGCATGTGCTCTCGGCCGACATCCACCCGCTCGCCCAGGGCGGCACGGCGGTCGGCACCGGGCTCAACGCGCCGGAGGGCTTTGCCGAGGCCATGGCGACCGAACTGTCCGCGCTCACGGGACTGCCGTTCCGCCCGGCGCCCAACCGGTTCGAGGCGCTGGCCAGCCACGATCCGCTGGTCCAGCTTTCGGCCACCCTCGCAACGCTGGCCGTGGCCCTGACCAAGATCGCCAACGACGTGCGCCTGCTCGGCTCCGGCCCGCGTTCGGGGCTGGGCGAGCTTGACCTGCCGGCCAACGAGCCGGGGTCCTCGATCATGCCGGGCAAGGTCAATCCGACCCAGTGCGAGATGCTGACCATGGTCGCCGCGCAGGTTATCGGCAATCATCAGGCGGTGATCGTCGGCGGCCTGCAGGGCCATCTCGAACTCAACGTGTTCAAGCCGCTGATCGGGGCCGCTGTCCTGCGCTCGATCGACCTCCTCGCCGTGGGTATGGACAGCTTCGACAAGCGCTGCATCGCGGGGCTCGAACCCAACCGGGCGCGGATCGCCGAACTGGTCGAACGCTCGCTGATGCTGGTTACCGCGCTGGCGCCCGAGATCGGTTACGACAAGGCCGCGAAAATCGCCAAGCACGCGCATGCCGAGGGGCTGACCCTGCGTGAAGCGGCGCTCGGCCTGGGGCTGGTTGACGGGGCGACTTTCGACCGGCTGGTCCGACCGGAAAATATGGTCTGAGCGCTTGCGCCAGGCTTGCTATTGCGAAACATTCGCATTAAATTGGAGGCAGAATCGTCAGGAGCATCATTGTGTACCTGTGCATCTGCAATGCGATTAAAACGGCTGAATTCCGTGCCTGCGCCCGCGCCTGCCACGGCGGCGCGGAGGCCGTCTATGCCCGTCTCGGCAAGACCACCCAGTGCGGCCAGTGCCTCGACGAGGCCGAGGAAATTCTCGAAGATCTGCGCATCGAATCGCAGCTGCCCGTCCCCGCCGCGGCGTGACATTTCCCTGACTTGCGCTGGCCTTCGCCGGGGCGCATAAAATTCGCGCTCAGCGATGGAGGCGATACGATGCAAGGCGATCTCGGGGTCATCGATTTTCTCAACAAGGCGCTGCTCAACGAACTCACCGCGATCAACCAGTACTGGCTGCATTACCGCATGCTGCACCACTGGGGCCTCGAAAAGCTGGCCGAGTTCGAGCGCCACGAATCGATCGACGAGATGAAGCATGCCGATCGCCTCGCCGAGCGGATCCTGTTCCTTGATGGCCTGCCCAATTTCCAGGCGATCGGCCGCCTCAAGATCGGCGAAACGGTCGAGGAAGTGATCAAGGCCGATCTCGCGCTGGAACATGAGGCCGTGCCCCTGCTCAAGGAAGCCATCGCTCACTGCGAAGCGGTGCGCGACTATGTCAGCCGCGATCTCTTCGCCGATATCCTCGCCAGCGAGGAACACCACATCGACACGCTGGAAACCGAGCTTGAGAAGATCGAGCGCATGGGCATCCAGAACTACGTCCAGCTCAACAGCGAGGCGCCGAAGGAATAGGCTAGAGGTCGGGCAGGGCTTGCCCGGCCAGCCCCCATCCCGTCAGGGCCTTCCCGGCAGCGCGTTCCGCCAGTTTCGCGGCGTCGCGGATCGTGAAGGGGTGGGCGCTCTCCAGCCCCTCCAGTTCGTCCCAGCTGACGGGGGCCGCCACCGGGGCCTGTTCGCGGGCGCGGGCTGAATAGGGCAGCACCGCCGTCGAGCCGCGCTGGTTGCGCAGCCAGTCGATGAAGATTTTCCCCTTGCGCTTGGCTTTGCTCATGGTCGCGACGAAGCGCTCCGGCTCGGCCAAGGCG
Source organism: Novosphingobium flavum (assembly GCF_014230315.1). Lineage (GTDB taxonomy): Bacteria > Pseudomonadota > Alphaproteobacteria > Sphingomonadales > Sphingomonadaceae > Novosphingobium > Novosphingobium flavum. The sequence continues at coordinate 38,925 of NZ_JACLAW010000014.1, forward strand.
AGCGCTTCGGCGAAACGGCGGGCAAAATCGGCGTGGCGGGCCCAGTCATGTCCTGGGGTCAGCGGCACGACCACGTGAACCCCCTTGCCGCCGGAGACCATGGCGAACGAAACGAGGCCGAGGTCTTCCAGCTTGCGCCGGATATCGCGCGCAGCCTTTCTCACCTCCGGGAAGCCCAGTCCCTCGTCGGGGTCGAGGTCGATCACCATCCGGTCCGGCGCCTCGACGTCGCTGGCGCGGGCCGCCCAGCCGTGGAATTCGATCGCCCCCATCTGCACGCAGGACACGATGCCCTCGGCGTCGGTCAGATAGAGGTAGTCCTCGTGACCCCCGTCCTTTTCGCGGATCGGTACGTGGTGGACGGCGGGGCCGAAGGTCCCGGCATCGTGCTTTTGGAAAAAGCACTGCTTGGCTCGCCCCTGAGGGCAGCGAACCAAGCTGACCGGGCGTCCCGCGAGGAATGGCAACATCAGCGGGGCCACGGCGGCATAGTAATCGGCAAGATCGCCCTTGGTCAGCCCGGCCTCGGGAAAGATCACGCGGTCGCGATTGGAGATCTTCACGGCGGGGGTGTCCTTCCGGTCAACCTCGGCCACCGGGGTGGCCCGCTCGGGCGTCACGTCGCGAGCCGCCTTGTCCGGCCGCAGGCCGATGAAACTGGCGTGGCGGACTGAACCTTCTGCGGTAAATTCGGCAAAGGCGATCTCGGCCACCAGTTCCGGCTTCAGCCAGGTCACCCCGCGCCGGTCCTCGCGCGGGACTTCGGCGGCCGCCGCGTCCGCCGCCAGGGGTTTCATCGCGGCGGCAAGCTCCTCCAGGCGCCGCGCGTCGAAGCCGGTACCCACGTTGCCCTTGTAGACGAGCTTGCCGTTCTCCACCTGCGCGAGCAGCAGGGAGGCGAACGCGCGAGCGCGCGCGGAAGATTTCTTCCACCCGATCACCACGAATTCCTGCCGCCGCACGCACTTCACCTTCACCCAGTTTTTCGAGCGCGCGCCGCGATAGGTCGCGTCGATCCGCTTGGCTATGATCCCTTCCTGCCCGGCGCTGCACATCGCATTGTAGAGCCGCTCCCCAGCGCCGATCAGATGGTCGGCCACATGGATCGGGGGGCTGGCGCCGGCGAGCAGGGCTGCGAGCCGTTCCTTGCGTTCAAGATTGGGCAGTCCGCTCAGGCCCTCGCCGCCCAGTTCGAGCAGATCGAAGGCGTGGAAGGAGAGCGCGTTGTCTTCCCCCTGTTCGCCGTGCCCGCGCTTCAGAACGGCCTGCAAGGCGGAAAAGCTCGGATTTCCGCTCGCATCGGTGGCCACGATCTCGCCGTCGATCAGGGCGCCGGGCAGGCCGAGTGCGGCAATGTGACGCACCAGCGGTGCAAACTTGTCGGTCCAGTCGAGGCCGCTGCGGGTATAGACCTTCACCTTGTCGCCGCTCGCCGCGATCAGGGCGCGGTAGCCGTCGAACTTGATCTCGTGCATCCACCCGTTCCCGTCGGGCACGGCGTCGACCAGCGTGGCGAGCTGGACCGGGCGGAACCGGGGCAGGGCGGCCGGCTTGACCTTCACCTTGGCCTTGGGCGCAAGCTTCGCATTATGTCGCGCCGCGCTGACCATCTCGGCGGCGAAGGCGGCGCCCTTCTTGCCTTTCAGCGAATGGGCGCCGGCGGCGTCGGCAGCGATCTCGGCCATGGTCCGCCCGGTGAGCACGCTGGTCAGTCCGCGGTCGACCAGCGCGTCTCCGGCCTGCGCGAACTGGTCGGAAACCTTGCGCAGCAGCCAGTTCTCCCGCTTCTCTCCGGGGCGGGGCTTAAGGCGGAACAGGATCCATTCGCCCTTCATCCGCTCGCCATGCAGCACGAAATGGAGGTGCCCCTTTGCCAGATCCTTCGCGCTCTTGCCCACGACCGGCTCCCAGGTCCCCCGGTCCCAGAGCATGACCGTGCCGCCGCCATATTCGCCTTGCGGGATCGTGCCCTCAAACCCGCCATAGGCGAGGGGATGGTCCTCTGTGCGCACGGCGAGGCGCTTGTCGTCAGGGTCTGGGCTGGGGCCGCGCGTCACGGCCCACGACTTGAGCACCCCGTCCACTTCCAGCCTGAAATCCCAGTGCAAGCGGGTTGCATCGTGCTTCTGGACGATGAAGCCGTTTCCGGTGGTCCTGGCGGGAGCGTCGCCGGCCGGTTCGGCGGTTTTCGAGAAGTCCCGCTTGCGGTTGTACTCGGCCAGGCCCGACTTTCCGGCCATCACGCCCTCTTGCGCTTCGCCGGGGTCTTGGCGCTCCCGCCCTTCTCGCCCAGCGAGCCCTTGAGCGCGGCCATCAGGTCGATCACGTTGCCGGCCTTCGGCGCGGAGGCGGACCTTTCCTCAATCACCCGCTTGCCCCGCGCCTTGCTCTTCTTCGCGATCAGCCGCTGGAGCGCTTCCTGATAGCGGTCGTGGAACTTGCCGGGCTCGAATTTTCCGCTCTTCTGCTCGATCAGGCTGGTGGCAAGGTCGAGAAGGTCCTTCTGCGGCTTGTCCGGGCCGATCTCGGCGAAAAAGCCGTGGGCCTTTTGCACCTCGTCGGCATAGCGCAGGGTTTCGAGCACCATGCCGCGCCCGCAGGGCTTGAGCGCGACGAGATGCTCCTGCCCGCGCACCGCGATCTGGCCAAGACCGACCTTGCGCGCGGCCTTGAGCGCATCGCGCAGGACCACGTAGGCCTCTTCGGCGAGCTCATCGGCCGGGACCACGAAATAGGGCTTTTCGAAATAGAGCACGTCGATCTCGTCGGCCTCGACGAACTGTACGAGGTCGAGCGTGCGCTTGCTCTCGACTTTGGCGGCCTCGATCTCGTCTTCGTCCAGCAGCACGTAGTCGTTCTTGGTGACCGCGAAGCCCCTGACGATCTCGTCCGTGTCGACCGGCCCGATGCCGGGCACGACCTTCTCGTAGCGGACGCGCTGGCCGGACGGTTCGTGGATCATGTTGAACCCGATCCGCCCCGCGCTGCGGGTGGCGGGATAGATCTCGACCGGGATCGAGACGAGGGCCAGCCTGATCTGGCCCGACCAGTAAGCACGGGCAGCCATGCCGGTGGAGCGCGCGCCGGGGCGATTTGTTCCGGGCCTATCGTCGCGGCGCGGATTCCCTTCGCTCCCTATCGCAGCTAAGGACATCCCCGAGGCGAAGGGGAACTGCGCGACGTGAACGACGAGGCCACTTGCAACGAAGGTCCGCCGCCCAATCCGGCGTCCGCCCGGCTGAAGGCCGCCCTGCTCTGGTCCGCGGTCGTGATCGCGGTTCTCGCCCTGCTCGCCGCGCGGCTGGACGACCCGATCATCGAGCATCGTCCCGACTTTGCCATGACGATGTATTTCGCGCTCAAGCAGGATATTCCGGTGGCCGGGCTGGCCATCGCCCTCCTCGCGGGCCTTTGGTTTCTGGTCGGCCGCGCCCCGGCGACGGCGCAGCCGGCGCTGCGCCTGAAAGGGTGGCAGGCATGGGCGGTGCTGGTCCTGCCTGCGCTGGCCGCCTATGTCCTGCGGGCGCACATCCTGCCCGATTACGATCTCAGCCGCGACGAGCAGATGGTCACCTTCGACGCGGCGATCTTCTCGAAAGGCCACCTGTTCGAGCCGATCCCGTCGTTCTGGCGCAATTACTACGATGCCCTGAACAAGGCGTTCCTCCTGCCGATCGGTGACCGGGAGGCCTGGGTCTCGGGCTACCTGCCGGGCAATGCGGCGCTGCACGCCCTTATCGGCATGGTCTTGCCGGCCAGCGCGGCCAGTCCGCTGTTGCTGCTGGTGGCCGCGCTCGCCCTGTGGCGGATCACCCTGCGCCTGTGGCCCGACAGCGCCTCGACCCGGGCGGCGGTTCTGTTGCTTTTCACCACCTCGTCGCAGGTCATCGTCATGGCCACGGCGACCTATGCGATGACCGCACACCTGGCGCTCAACCTTGTCTGGCTGGCACTGTTCCTGCGCCGTACGCCGCTCGCACAGGCCGGCGCGATCCTGACCGGCTTCGTCGCCACCGGCCTGCACCAGCCGCTGTTCCATCCGATGTTCGTGGCCCCCTTCCTGCTCATGCTGCTGCGCAACAGGGCGTGGAAAGAACTGTCGGTCTATGTGGTCTGCTATGGCGCGATCGGGCTGTTCTGGATTGGCTGGCAGCCGTGGATCAGCGCGCACGGCGTCCTGCCGGTCCCGACCGACCACTCGGGCGATGGGGTTGACTACCTTGAGCGGTTCCGCCGCACCGCCACGCCGCTCACGCGGTTCTCCTTCTTCGTCATGGCGGGCAACCTGCTGCGTTTGGCGGCATGGAACCATCTCCTGCTGCTCCCGCTTGCCGCGATCGGCATCGCGGTGCGCCGCTCTGATCGTTTCGTCCAGGCGCTGTGGCTGGGCATGGCGCTGCTGGTCGTGTTCATGACCCTGGTCCTGCCGGCGCAGGTCAACGGCTGGGGCTATCGTTACCTCCACGGATTCCTCGGCAGCGCGGTCCTGCTCGCGGGCTATGGCTGGCATTGGCTGGAGCGCGAGGGCGCGGCCCCGGTGCGCGCCTTCGTGGCCACCGCCGCCCTTGGCATCCTTGTGATCCTGCCGCTCCACGTCTGGATGGCGAAGGGACAGCTCGGCGGCTACGCCGAGGCCGCGCGCGCGGCAGGGCGCTTCGATGCCGACATGGTCGTCATCGACGAGGGGATACCCTTCGCCGGTGACCTCGTGCTCAACCGGCCGGACCTGTCGAACCGGCCGATCCGCCTTGCCCGCAATTACGTCAAGCCCGGGGATTTCCCGGCGCTCTGCGCCCACGGCACCATCGCCTTTGCCGACGCGCCGCAATTCGGCGCGGTCAGCCGTTTCTTCCGCATCCCGCCGCCCGCCGCGCCGACCCCGCGCCAGGTGCGCCTCAGGACCGCGGCAGAGGCGGCGGGCTGCCGGATCGTGCCCAGCGCGCCGCAATGACTGCTCCTTTGCGCGTCTGCATCCTTTACGACTGCCTGTTCCCCTGGACGATCGGCGGGGCCGAGCGCTGGTATCGACAGGTGGCGCAGGCTCATGCCGCGCAGGGCCATGACGTCACCTACCTGACCCTGCGGCAGTGGGAGCGGGGCGCCGAACCGGAGATCCCGGGCGTGACGGTGATTGCGGTCGGCCCGCGCATGGCGCTCTACGCCGATGGCAAGCGCCGCATCCTGCCGCCGCTGGTGTTCGGGCTGGGCGTGCTGGGGCACCTCATCCTGCGCGGCCGACGTTATGGCCTGGTCCACGGCGCCTCGTTCCCGTTCTTCTCGGTCCTCGCCGCCGCGCTGGTCCGGCCCTTCGCCCGTTACCGCCTGGCGGTGGACTGGCACGAGGTCTGGACGCGCGATTACTGGCGGCGATACCTCGGGCCGGTGGGCGGGGCGATCGGCTGGTGGGTCCAGCGCCTCTGCGCCGCCGCGCCGCAGGTCCCCTTTGCCTTCAGCCGCCTTCACGCGGCCCGCGCCGAGGCGCTCGGCACAGGCCCGGTCACCGTGCTGGAAGGCGAATATGCCGGCGATGCCCATCCGGGCGCCCCGGCCGCCGATCCACCCTTCGTGCTCTATGCCGGGCGGATGATCCCTGAAAAGCGGGTGCCGCTGCTGGTCGAGGCGCTGGCCCTGCTGATGGCGCAAGATAGCGCCCTGAGCGCGGTCCTGCTCGGCCGGGGCCCCGATCTGGACGCGGTGCGCGAACAGGTCACGGCGCTCGGGCTGGCGGAGCGGATTGCCCTGCCGGGCTTCGTGCCCGCCGAGGAGATCGAGCGCCTGCAGGTCGGCGCGGCGGTGATCGTCCAGCCCTCGGAGCGCGAAGGCTACGGCATGGTCGTGGTCGAGGCCGCCGCGCGCGGCGTGCCGGTGGTGGTGATCGCGGGCGAGGACAATGCCGCGGCCGAACTGGTCGATCCTGGCGAAAACGGCTTCATCGCCGCCGGCGCCAATCCGGCGGACCTTGCAAGTGCGATCGGCGCCGCGCTGGCGGGCGGGCCAGCCTTGCGCGCCCGCACCGCGCGCTGGTATGCCGGCAATGCGCAAAGACTGTCCTTTGCGGCTTCGTTCGAGCGGCTGATCAGGACTTGCGCGCGATGATCCGCAGCGCGCTGGGCCGCCGAGTTACCTTTTCCGCGATCCATTGAGCCGGACGGAGTCCTGCTGCTACCGCGAACAGGAGGCTGTTGGGCGCCACGCCGAGCAAGGCCGCCAGCGAGAGTGCGAAGGTCGGCCCGCAGATGTCCTCTTCGCGCAGGATCGTCAGATCATGCCGTTCGAACAGCGCGCGCAGGCTGCGCCGCGTGAAGTGGACGCGGTGGAACGGCGCGTACCAGTTGGCGCAGGCCTTGCCGAACCAGCCATTCCACACGCAATCGACATTGGGTACTTCCACCACCAGCGTGCCGCCGGGCCGCAGGTATGCGAGCAGGCGTTGCAGCATGGCGTCGGAATCGTCGTCATGCTCAAGCACGTGGAAGCAGGTGAGCAGGTCCACCTTGCCACTCAGTGTGCGGGCAGCCTCGGCAAATCCCATGTAGCGCACATTGTCCATCGGCGCGGGAGGCTCGTCGAAGAAGTCGAGCGCGTGGATAGTGGCGTCGGCCCCCGCTTCGGCGGCCAGTGCGCGGGCGAGCATGCCGTTGCCGGTACCGAAGTCCGCTATCACGCGCGGAGCGGGATTGGCGAAAGCCAGAAGGCCGCGCGCGAGCCTGCGGACCACGAAGTTCTTCAGCGCCTCGACCCAGCCGGCGTCCCGCGCGAGGAAATCCTCGCTTTCGCGGCCAGCGTAGAGCGGCGAGACGTCGGCCATCTCGGGCCGGGTGACGCCATGGCCGCAAGCGGTACAACGCCAGATTTCCACCACCGGGGCATGGGTATTGCCCGTTTCCAGCACCAGCTGGGGAGCCGGGCCGTAGTGGCAGGAGCCGGAAGTGGCGGCGCAGGCGGGCATGGTCAATTCTCCGCTCCGATGCGGAAGCTGAACACGCGATGCGCGAAATAATTGATGGGTGCAAGCACACCGGCGGAGAGGAATACGGCCGGGCCGTAAGGCAGGCCCAGCAGCACCATCAACCGGCTCGCACTCATCGCGATGAGCGTGGCAAATGTGGCAATCAGGTAATACCGCGCCATTTCCCAGCGCCCCGCCGGGTCGGACAGCGCGAAGGACCAGCGCCGGTTCAGGATGAAGCCGAAGCAATTTACCATCACGAAGCAGATCGCATAGGACACAAGGTAATCGATCGCGAGCAGCTCGGTCAGGGCGACGATTATCAGCGTGTTGAGCAGAGCCGAAAGGGCGCCCACCGTCAGGAAGCGGGCAAGCTCCCCTCCATGGCGGCGGGCGAGCGCGGCGGGGCTCACGCGGCGGCTGCCGTCCAGTTGGCCCGGCTACGCGGTGCCTCGCTCGCGCCTGTGGCGAACTCGGCGCGGTGCCCGGCGATGACTGCCACCAGCACGCCGCCCAGCATGGTCTGCAGCCCGATCACGCCGAGCCCGATCGCCAGCAGCAGGGGCAGGGTGGTGGGCAGGGCGGCAAAGTTGTTGGCGCCCCACCACACGCCGATCCCGGCCAGCCCCAGCAGCGAGGCGACAAGCATGCCGCCTCCGCCGAGCAGTGCGGTTTCGAGGGTCAGAACGTGGTCGAATCGCCGTAGTACCGGCTTCAGGCGGCGGAAGCCCGCGGCGACACCATAGAGGTGGGTGGCGAGCGCCATGGTCGCCGCGAAGTGCCCGGTGGTGACCATGAAGGTTGCCAGGATGGTCCAGCTCACGCCGAATTTCTCGTCGCCGCTCAGCAGCCCCATCGTGTGCAGTGCCGCGATCAACAGGATCAGGGCTCCGCCGCCCATCAGCAGCGCCGCCGGCACGCCGAAGGCCCAGGTGGGGCTGAGCATGAACAGGTAGCGCAGGTGGCGCCAGCCGTCGCGCCAGGGGCGCAGGTGGGGCGCGCGGTCGCGCAGGTCGGGGGAGAGGGTGGCGGGGACCTCGTCGATCCGCATCTTCCTGAGGCTGGCCTTGATCACCATCTCGCTGGCGAATTCCATGCCGGTGCTTTCCAGCCCCAGGGCGCGGTAGGATTCGCGCCGGATCGCGCGCAGGCCGCAGTGGGCGTCGTCCACCCCGGTGCGGAAGAACAGGTTGAGAATGCCGGTCAGCGCCGGGTTGCCGATGTAGCGGTTCTTCCAGGGCATGGCCCCGGGCTTGATCCCGCCCTTGAAGCGCGAGCCCATGCACAACTCAGCCCCGCCCAGCAGGCGGCCGATCATCGGCACGGCATCGGTGAAGTCATAGGATCCGTCGGCATCGCCCATGATGAGGAAGCGGCCGTAGGCGCCGTCGAACCCGCCGATCAGCGCCGCGCCGTAGCCCTTGCGCGGCACGTCGATCACCCGCGCGCCGAGGCTCTCCGCCAGTTGCTGACTGCCGTCGGTCGAGCCATTGTCGGCGACCACGATCTCGCCGGCAAGGCCGTGGACCTGCTCGATCAGGGCCAGCGCCTCACGCGCATTGCCGATGCAATGGGCGAGCGACTGGATCTCGTTGAGGCAGGGCATGACGATCGAGACCGCCAGTTCCTGGCTCTGGCCCGTGCGGCCGATCGATGCGGTATAGTCCATTTGGCACAGTCCCCCTGAGGTCTGGCCCTTACCTCTTAAGCAAAATGGTAAAAAATTCCTTTCAGGAAGGGCTTTCGCCGGCAATTTCGCGGGCTCGCGGCCGCGCGAATGCGTGGGGTTCCTCCGGGTAACTACGCAGTGGGAAGCCTTGAGCCGGTGCTGGCGCCGGGCCGGCCGGCGCGCTAGGCAATGGGCCATGGCGAGCCTCACCCTCAATGACCGTCCGGTCGATCTCGCGCTCGACCCGGAGACGCCGCTGCTCTGGGCGCTGCGCGATGGGGCCAATCTCACCGGCGCGAAATATGGCTGCGGTACCGGGGAATGCGGCGCCTGCATGGTGCTGGTCGACGGTGAGCCGCTGCCGGCCTGCACAATCACCCTGGCCGAGGCGCAGGGCCGCGCCGTGACCACGATCGAGGGGATCGGGCACGGCCAGCCGCTGGGCGTGCACCCGGTGCAGCAAGCCTTGCTCGACGAGCAGGCCTTCCAGTGCGGGTTCTGCACCCCAGGTCTCGTCATGGCGATCGCCGGCCTGCTGCGCCGCAATGCCCGCCCGTCGGATGACGAGATTCGCGCCGCGATCACCAACCTGTGCCGCTGCGGGGTCTATCCCCGCCTGATTCGGGCGGTGCGCCGTGTCACCGGGCCGGTTCTCCCGCCTCCGCCGCCGAGCCTCGAACAGGTGCCGCCGCCCGAGCCGACGCCGGTTGCGGGCACGATGGCGACTACCCCCAACGATGAAGGCGTCCAATGAAGGCAACGATCTGGCACAACCCGGCCTGCGGTACCTCGCGCAAGACCCTCGCAATTCTGCGGGAAGCACCGGGCGTTGAGGTGACGGTAGTGGAATATCTCAAGACCCCGCCGAGTGCGGAAAAGCTGGCCCAACTCTACCGCGATGCCGGGATAACCCCGCAGCAGGGGCTGCGCCTGCGCGGCACCGAGGCTGCGGCGCGCGGCCTGCCGGAGGCGGACGATGCCACGGTCCTGGCGGCGATGGCGGCCGAGCCGGTCCTGATCGAGCGGCCGCTGGTTGAGACCGGCAAGGGTGTCCGCCTGTGCCGCCCCCAGGACAAGGTGTGCGAGATTCTCTAAGCGCCGGCGCTGATTGGCTCAGCGGCTCGCCGACAGGGCGGCACGGTCTGCCGAGCGGCGGGGGACCGGTCCAATGTCGGAACGTTGCCCCTTCGCTGCCTGCTTGCCAAGCTGCAGCAAATTTGCAATCGCCTTGGCCAACAAGAAGTTGCGGGACCGACGACCAGCATGACCTCTTCCGAACTCGCCCGCGAGAATCTGTCGCTCAAAGTAAAGCGCCGGGTAAAGTCGATGCTGGGGCCTTGGGGCATCTTCTTTGAAGGCTTCCTGCGCCACCCGGTCATGGTCGGCTCGATCATTCCCTCGTCGCGCTTCACCGTGATCAAGATGCTTTCCCGCGTGCGCTGGGACGAGTGCAGGCTGTTTGTCGAATATGGTCCCGGCGTCGGCACCTTCTGTCGCCCGGTGCTCGATCGGCTGCGCCGCGACGGCCAGCTGATCGTGATCGACACCAATCCGCTGTTCATCGACTATCTGCGCCAGACCATCAGCGACAGCCGCTTCACCGCGGTGCTCGGCTCGGCCGCCGATGTCGAGGATATCGTCCGCGCCCACGGCCATGACCATGCCGACTACGTGCTGTCGGGCCTGCCCTTCTCGACCCTGCCCGATGGGGTCGGTCCCGCGATCGCGGCGGCAACGCACCGTGTGCTGCGGCCGGGCGGGGCCTTCCTCGTCTACCAGTTCACCGCCCGCGCGCGCGATTTCATGGCGCGCCACTTCACCCGGATCGACAGCGGGTTCGAATGGCTCAACATCATGCCCAGCTTCCTCTTCTGGGGCTGGAAGGACGACGCGGCCTGATGTTCGGGGGCTGCGAGGCCCCCGCACCCTAGTCGAAGGTCGCGCTCAGCCGGTCTTCCCCCGGACCCGCGAGTTGCGCGTGAGTCGCCGCCAGAGCAGCCACGAAAGTCAGGCCCATGCCCGCTTCCAGCGCGGCGGAAATCACCGCGGCGACGATCCTCGCCGCATGGGCAGGCATGACCAGCGCCAGCACGATGCCGACGAGGCCCATCACGATCGCCATCACCAGCCCCAGCGTCAGCACGATCAGCGCATAGAACACCAGCACCCGCCCGCCGTTGCCGCGGGTCAGCGCCCAGGACCGGCGCAGCGCGCGCAAGGGACTGCGCATCTGTTCGACCGCGATCACCGGCGCGGCCAGCGAGGTCCGCACCCAGAGGTAGATCCCGGCGACGATCATGGCCGCCAGCCCGGCCGAGACCAGCACCTGCGATCCCGTGAGGCCCAGCACGGTGAGCACTGCCAGCGCGGCTCCACCAGCGGCAAAACCGAACAGGATCTGCGAGCCGAGATAGGGCAGCAGGGCAACGAAACCGAGCCGGATCGCCTCGCCCACGGTGGGGCGGCTGCGGTCGGTCATCAGCGTCAGCAGGCCGAGCGTGCCGGCCGCCTGGACCAGCGCCATCGGCAGGGAAACCGGCATGGTCTGCGCATAGTAGTCGGCGGCAAAGGCCAGCATCGCCTGCTGGTCGGCCCCGGCCGGGGGCGAGGGCTGGGGGAAGAGGAGGGAGAAAGCGAGGATCGGGAGGAGGTAGAATACCCCGGAGAGCGCGAACAGGACCTCGCGGTTGGCGCGGATCGCGGCGGTGGCCTGTTGCCAGGCCTGGTTGCTGTCGAAAATCATCCCCCTTGATAACCGCAGCGAATGGCGCCACGCAACGCGCGATGCAGGCCGATCCCATTTCGCTCCTTCCGGACACCATCGAATGGCGCCGCGAGACCGCGCAGGTGCCCTATCGCGCGGCGCTGGAGGAGATGGAGCGGCGCAACGCGGCCATTGCCGAAGGGACGGCGCGCGAGCTGGTCTGGCTGCTCGAACATCCTCCGGTCTATACCGCCGGCACCAGCGCGGCGGCGGCCGAACTGCTCGATCCGCGCTTCGAGGTGGTCGAGGCCGGGCGCGGCGGGCGCTACACCTATCACGGCCCCGGTCAGCGCATCGGCTATGTCCTGCTCGACCTGCGGACCCGCGCGCGCGACGTGCGCGGCTTCGTCCACGCCATCGAGGGCTGGGTGATCGACACGCTCGGCTCCTTCGGGGTCGAGGCCTGGCGCGCCGAGGGGCGGATCGGGATCTGGACGCGGGATATCGACGGGACCGAGGCGAAAATCGGGGCGATCGGGGTGCGCATCCGGCGGTGGGTGACCATGCACGGGTTTTCGGTCAACCTTTCGCCCGATCTTTCGCACTTCACCGGGATCGTCCCCTGCGGGATCGACGAATTCGGGGTGACGAGCCTAGCGCGGCTCGGGCTTGCGGTCTCGGCCGAGGAATGGGACACCGCCTTGCTGGCCCAGGCTCCGGCATTTCTTGCCAAGCTCGATACGCCCTGCCCTTGAGTATGACCGGAGTTCCGTCGATGCGCCTCGCCTGCCTTGCCCTCGTGATTGCCCTGCCGCTGGCCGGCTGCAAGGGGTCGGACAACAAGCAGGCCACGGCCTCGGGCGAGATCCTGCCGGGATCGGCCAGCGACGCCATGCTGCCGGAAGACCGTCTGACCTCGCAGCCGCCGCTCGATCCGGGGGCGGAGCGGGGCCCGCGCGCCAAGGGCGAGGCCAAGGCGACTGACGCGGCGGACGAGGCGGCCACCGATGCGGCGGCTCTGGCGCCGGCGGCAACCGCCGCCGCGCAGTAAGCGAGCGCGAGGCGCGGGGATGACCACGGTCCTGCTGCTGGCCCTGTCCAACCTGTTCATGACCACGGCGTGGTACTGGCACCTGCGGGGCGGGCCGACCGTGGCCATGACCCGGCCGATCGTGATGGTGATCCTCGTCAGCTGGGGGATCGCGCTGATCGAATATTGCCTGGCCGTGCCCGCCAACCGCATCGGCTATGCCAGCGGGTGGAGCGCGGGGCAGCTCAAGATCGTGCAGGAAGCGATTTCGCTGATCGTGTTCGCGGGCTTCATGGTGGCCGTGCTGGGCGAGCCGCTGCACTGGCGCCACGCCGCCGCCTTCCTGTGCCTGATGGGCGCCGTGGGCTTCCTGTTCGTGGGCAAGTGACGGCGAAGTTGACGAAGTTGACAGGGTTCTGAACGAAAAAATTCGGCCTGCCCGTTGCCCCGGATCACGGGCGGAAACGAAGGGGCAAAGGTGCGCATGGGCAGGACCCTACCAGCGCGGCGCCGAGTAGGAAAATCAGCGGGACAGCCACCACGCCCCGGCGGCAGCGAGGGCCAGCACCTGCAGGGCCGCGACCGTGTGCAGGCGGGCGCAGAAGGGCTGCTTGCGGGTCTTGTGGCGGAACAGGGCGCGGCCGGCGTAGGCGCCGGGCGTGCCCCCGAAAAAGGCCAGTTGCAGCAGCCGCGCTTCGGAAATCCGGCGGCGGCCGCGCTCGGCCAGGGCCTTGTCGATGCCGAAGGCGGCGAAGCTGACGAAGTTCAGGACAATCAGCGCGGTGGCGAGGTTGGCGGCAAGGTTGGCGGCCAGATCGGGAGCAAGTTCGCGCAGCATCCGTTTTCCTTGGCGCGGCGGCACCGTGCGGTAAACTTGCCGCCGCCGATTGTCCCCGAGGAAAACCCATGTCCGATTTCGACCAGACCCAGGCCCCCCGCATGATCGACCAACGCATCGCCGAGCTTGGCGACTGGCGCGGCGAAACGCTCGCCCGCGTGCGCCAGATGATCCACGAGGCGCTGCCCGAAGTGACGGAAACGTGGAAATGGCGCGGCGTGCCGGTGTGGGAGCAGGGCGGGATCATCTGCACCGGGGAAACGTACAAGCAGGTGGTCAAGCTCACCTTCGCCAAGGGGGCCGCGCTGGCGGACCCGGCCGGGCTGTTCAACGCCAGCCTTGAGGGCAACGTGCGCCGCGCGATCGACCTGCGCGAGGGCGAGACGCTCGACCGGCCAGCCTTCACCGCGCTGATCAAGGCCGCCGCGGCGCTTAACCTTGGGAAGCAAAGGCTGTCCAAACGGTAATGCTGTGGCCACCGCGCGGGCAAGGCGGATGAGGCAGTTTCATACCGGGTCGACCCGACCCCGGAGGAGACATGCCATGAATCGTATCGCGATTGCTCTCGCCAGCGCTCTCACCCTCTCGCTCGCCGCCGCGCCCGCGACCTCGTTCGCCGCGCCGTGCAAGGATTCCAAGGGCAAGTTCATCAAGTGCCCCCCGGCCAAGGCCGCCGCCCCGGTGAAGAAGGGGCCGTGCAAGGACGCCAAGGGCAAGTTCATCAAGTGCAAGTGACCTGATCGGCAATCCGTTCTCGGTGGAGCCCCAGGGGGCGTCGGGGCTGGGGAGGGTCGCACAAGTCTCCCCGGCCCCTTCCATTTGCAGTGCGCCCGCGACAATCCCCCGCCGCGCCGCTATGGCGCTGGCGCAACCGGAGGAACCGACGATGAGCGCGAGCGACGACGACTACGTCTATGACGAGGACAGCGGCGAATGGATGGCCGCGAGCGAACTCGCCGCCAAGAAAGCGGCCGAAGGCGCGGTGGAAGTGCGCGACGCGGTGGGGAATATCCTTGCCGACGGCGACCAGGTGACCCTGATCAAGGACCTGACCGTGAAAGGCGCCGGGCAGACGCTCAAGCAAGGCACCCTGATCAAGTCCATCCGCCTGACCGGCGACGCGCAGGAGATCGACTGCAAGTTCGACGGGATCAAGGGACTGGTGCTGCGGGCGGAGTTCGTGCGCAAGCGGTGATTTTTTAAGGTTGAAGGGTAGGCGCGAGGGCCATTGCCCTCGCGCTCCCGGGAATTTGCTGCGTTGCAGCGCGGCCTGTAGGCTGCGGCCAGCCGCGGTTCTTGGCGGCGATTCTCAAGGGAGTGCCGCCATGCCTGCCGACCGCCCCTACCAGTTCAACCTCGCCCCGCAGACCCTGATGCAAGCCATCAACCCGTGGACCTGGAATTTCGATGGGGACCAGATCGGCCTCGTCAACATCGCCATCGGCGAAACCAAACACCCCGAACTCGAACGCGACGTGCTGGAAGAAGTCGGCTCCTACGGCCGGCAGATCGGCCACATCGGCGAAGCGCTGGAAGTGCTGATCGACCACTTCGCCGGGAAAGAGGGCCTAACCCCAGCGGAGCGCGATGCGCTGGCGGTGGTCAAGGGCGACCTCGCGCGGATTCGCCAGATCAAGGCGCGGGGGGTGAAGGGGAAAGGTGCGGGGAAGAAGAAGTGAATGTGAGGGCCATCGCCCTCGCGCTCCCGGGTATTTGTCGCGCGAATGAACCATTCGAGCACGTCAATAGATCGACTATGGCGGCATCTGGTATACTATCACCATTCCCCACCCAGTTAAATTAAAGAACCGGTCCCCCCAGCGCGACGGCGGGTCTCTTGTTGCCTGTCTGTCAAAACGTCGAACCACATTCGCTGAGTTTGGCTAATCATAAATTCTAATTCTTCATATGAAAATAGGCGCATTCCATCTTCTGGAATTATGCGAATGCTGCGTCCGTCTTCCTTAGAGAACTGAATTATTTCTCCATGAACTTCATCATAGTCGGGGTTGTTAACCCGTACCGCATGGAATTGGATGGAGAATATAAAGCGAATACCTTCCCGAGTCAGGCGTTTGCCTTTTCGGGGGTCGACGAAAGGAATGGTGATTCGATCCGGATAAACGAAAAGAGCCGGTGACCACGCTTGGAGTTTAGGGCCGACAGAAAATGAAATCGGCCACCCTTCAAGCTCTAACGCATTCACCTTGTGCTGAGCGCAATAGTCGTACAGTTGCCGGGCGACAGGGAGGTTCATGCCCTCTTCCTCGGGGGACCTACATCTCTTCTTAATGTGGCTTTCGACTGCATCCCATGAATCTCGTACCGATTCGAAAATGCCGGGTTGGCGATTAACGATACCGGGAAATTCCGAGCGAGTTGGGTTGTAGTTCGGCCCTATCCCGCCGCTCTTTACCTGAACGAGCGCATGCCAGCGCATGTCCTCAGGTAGCGTCGATATCCTAGCTAAGTCTGTAATAGGTAAGTGGCGTATCTTCGGTAGGCTCATTTGCGACCTCCAATTTGTCAGCCAAAAACCAGTGGCTTTTATAGCCATCTAGAATCGCCTTATTTGACATCCGCAACCCTAGCATATGTTCGCTCTTTGATCTCCTATAGACCTTATGCCACGCGCTGCCGGATGCATGGGAGAGCGCTACCAATTGGCCTGGAGACAAATTTCTCAATGAATTAATCACGCTGTTGCATATCGAAATTGTATCTGAATCGAGCTCTATATTTATATCTAGCAACTCACCAGTTCTAATATTTTTTCGAAATGCCTTACGGGTAATTGGTTCTGAGCCAAAATCTTTAAATTCAGAATATATTGCTGGGTGCACGGGCCCGTGCGTCCACGCTTCAAAATATCCGGTAACTAGTGCCTTTTTCTTTTGCAGAAGGTGGGCTCCGTGAACGAAGTACAGAAGCTTTTGCAGAGTCAGGTTGGTTATAGGCTTGTGGATAACTTCAATAATTAAGTTCGCTACGGCACGGGGGTCGTAGAGTCCGTCACCCAGATCGGTTGTTCCCGAATTCACGTTTTTGTCACTTAGTTGTCGCCATGCTGGCGGATCACCCGTTTTCGGGAGCGCGAGGGCGATGGCCCTCGCACTTTCCCTTTTCTTTCTACCCTAAAACCTCACTCCGCCGCGATGCCCGCCGCGCCGAACATGTCGACTTCGGTTTCGCCCGAAGCGGCGTCGCCGTTGGCGGCGTCCTTGGCCTTGCGGCGCTTGTCGAAGGAGTTCCAGACGGTTTGCCAGTCACCGCGGGTGGCGCCCTTCGAGTATTCGGTGGCGCGGGTTTCGAAGAAGTTGGCGTGTTCGACGCCGTTTAGCAGCGGGGTCAGCCAGGGCAGGGGGTGGTCTTCGATCATGTAGATCGGCTGGAGGCCGAGTTGGCCGAGGCGCCAGTCCGCGATGTAGCGGATGTAGCGCTTGATTTCCTTGGGGCTCATGCCGGGGACGGGGCCCATTTCGAAGGCGAGATCGATGAAGGCGTCTTCGAGGCGGACGGTTTTCTGGCAGCAATCGATGATGTCTTCCTTGACCGCCTTGGTGAGGCAGCCGCGTTCGGCGACGAAGGCGTGGAAGAGGCGGGTGATGCCTTCACAGTGGAGGCTTTCATCGCGGACCGACCAGGAGACGATCTGGCCCATGCCCTTCATCTTGTTGAAGCGGGGGAAGTTCATCAGCATGGCGAAGGAGGCGAAGAGCTGGAGCCCTTCGGTGAAGCCGCCGAACATGGCGAGGGTGCGGGCGATATCCTCGTCGGTATCGACGCCGAACTGCTGCAGATAGTCGTGCTTGGCCTTCATTTCCTCGTATTCGAGGAACATGCCGTATTCGCTTTCGGGCATGCCGATGGTGTCAAGCAGGTGCGAGTAGGCGGCGATGTGGATCGTCTCCATGTTGGAGAAGGCGGCCAGCATCATCTTGACCTCGGTCGGCTTGAATACGCGGCCGTACTTTTCGTGGTAGCAATCCTGCACCTCGACGTCGGCCTGGGTGAAGAAGCGGAAGATCTGGGTGAGCAGGTTGCGTTCGTGCTCGGAGATCTTCTGCGCCCAGTCGCGGCAGTCTTCGCCGAGCGGCACTTCCTCGGGCATCCAGTGGACCTGCTGTTGGCGCTTCCAGAACTCGTAGGCCCAGGGATATTCGAAGGGCTTGTAGGTCTTGCGGGCTTCGAGCAGCGGCATGGCGATTCTCCGAGGATCTGAAGGTTAATATAGGGGCGCGCGGGCGGCGAACGAAGGGGCCGGGCCGGGCGAAGCTGGGGAAAAGGGTGGGGATGGCGCGGGGCGCAAACGCCTTGCCGCAGCCTTGGCGCGGGCGGGCGGCGGAATGCGGCGAGCGGTGGAACCGGGACGGGGCGGGGGCGCTTGGCGCTGTAGCGGGGCCGGTGCGTTCCCCTGCCGGCCGCGCAGGCGAAAAGGAGAGCCGAAATGGGCGAGTATCAACGCAACGATCCCCGCAATCCCGCCAATGACCAGCAGCAGCAGTTCGAGCAGGGCGGCGGGCAGATGGGCGGGGCGGCGGGCGGCAGCGAGACGCTGCGCGAGCGGATCCGCGAGCATATGGAGGTGATCGGCGCCGACGGGGTTCGGCTCGGCACGGTGGATGCGGTGGAGGGCGACCGGATCAAGCTGACCCGGGCGGACAGCGGCGAGGGGCGCCACCGGGGGCATCACCACTTCCTGCCGCTGGGCCTTGTCGCCGCGATCGACGGCGACCGGGTGCGCCTGTCGGCCAATGCCGACACGGCCTATGGTTTCGAGGAAGAGGAGTAAGGAGAGGGCGCGAGGCGCGGGAGCCCTGGCCGGACGAGCCGGGGATCCCGCGCTTGCGCTTACTTCCAGAACCAGCCGGGCTTGAGGTTCTTCGACGAGCGGTTGCGCCACATCGAGATGTAGAGCCAGAGGCCGGAGAAGCTGAAGAAGATCATCGCGAGGCCCGCAAAGGTGGCAATGATCGTGCCGAACGGACCGAAGCTTTCGCCCGAATGCAGATGATGGATCAGGCCGACGTTGAGCCAGCCCTGCGGTCGCTGCGGCTTGGGCCGGCAGGTCATGGTTTCGGGGCAGACGAAGCCGGCCGGCATGGGCGGTGGGCCTGCGTTCTGCTCCTTGCCGCCGCCGAGCACTTCGCCCCATAGCGGAACCTGGCTGAGAACGCCGGTGATCGCGATCCACAGCAGGAAGATTCCGAAAAACACCGAAATCCAGCGGTGCCACTTGCGCATGTTCAACCCCTTCGATGACGCGACCTGTTGCTTCTAAGCAAAGGTTTGCGTGCGTGCACAAGCCGCGAAATGTCGCGGAGGGTATCGGAAATGCACCATGGGACATCACCGGGCCGGGCCGAGCCGGCCCGCCTCGGTGATCGGCAGGCCCGCCTCGGTCGGCACGTAAATCAATTGGGCCTTGCTGTCTTCCAGCGCCTGGATCTGGAGGTAGCGCAAGTAGCCCTCCGGCCCTCCGAGCGAGTTTTGCAGGATGCGGTTGGCCTTGGCCGCGCCGTCCGCGCGGATGACCTCCGCCTCTGCCAGCGAGATCGCGCTTTCCTTCTTGGCCCGGGCCTCGAGGATCGCGACCTGGCGCGAGGACTGGGCCTCGGCCAGCGCTGCCTCGCCCGCGAGGCGCTGGGAGTAGACGCGGTACTGCGGCAGCACGACCATCATCAGCCCGATCAGGGCTGCGAGGACCAGTACCAGCGACAGACCGGCAAACGCCTTCGGGTTCATGGGCGAGCCTCCTGGGCGGGCCGGTCAGGCCCGGGCGGGGCGCCCGCCTGCCATTACTGGCAGGCGAGGCATTCCTCGTAGTCGGTCGCGGCGGCGAGTTCGATCTTGGGGGCCTCGGCGGTGTTGTCCGCCTCCACCCCGCCGGCGAAACCGGCGCGCTGGATCGACTTCGAGCGCAGGTAGTAGAGCGACTTGATGCCCTTCTCCCAGGCCTGGAAGTGCAGCATCATCAGGTCCCACTTGTCGACGTCGGCCGGGATGTAGAGGTTGAGCGACTGGGCCTGGTCGATGAACGGGGTGCGGTCTGCCGCGAATTCGAGCAGCCAGCGCTGGTCGATCTCGAACGAGGTCTTGTAGACCGCCTTTTCCTCCGGCGAGAGGAAATCGAGGTGCTGGACCGAGCCGCCCTGCTCGAGGATCGAGTTCCACACGTTGGTGGAATCCTTCGACTTCGCGGCGAGCAGCTTCTTGAGGTAGGGATTCTCCACGACGAACGAGCCCGAGAGGGTCTTGTGCGTATAGATGTTGGCGGGGATCGGCTCGATGCAGGCCGAGGTGCCGCCGCAGATGATCGAGATCGACGCGGTGGGCGCGATCGCCATCTTGCAGGAGAAGCGCTGCATCACGCCCATTTCGGCCGCATCGGGGCAGGCGCCGCGTTCTTGCGCCAGCAGCAGCGAGGCTTCATCGGCCTTGGCGGCGATGTGCTTGAACATCTTGAGGTTCCAGGCCTTGGCCATGGCGCTCTCGAAGGCGATGCCCTTCATCTGCAGGAACGAGTGGAAGCCCATCACGCCCATGCCGACCGAACGCTCGCGCATGGCCGAATACTTGGCGCGTGCCATCTCGTCGTCGGCGCGGTCGATATAGTCCTGCAGCACGTTGTCGAGGAAGCGCATGACGTCCTCGACGAAGCGCTCCTCGCCGTTCCACTCGTCCCACGTCTCGAGGTTGAGCGAGGACAGGCAGCAGACCGCGGTGCGGTCATTGCCGAGGTGGTCGCGCCCGGTGGGCAGGGTGATTTCCGAGCAGAGGTTCGAGGTCGAGACCTTGAGCCCGAGATCGCGGTGATGCTTGGGCATCATCCGGTTCACCGTGTCGGAGAAGACGATGTAGGGCTCACCCGTGGCGAGGCGCGTTTCGACCAGCTTCTGGAACAGCGAGCGGGCATCGACCGAGCCGCGCACTTCGCCGGTCTTGGGCGAGCGCAGGTCGAACTGCGCGCCGTCGCGCACGGCCTGCATGAACTCGTCGGTCAAGAGCACGCCGTGGTGCAGGTTGAGCGCCTTGCGGTTGAAGTCGCCCGACGGCTTGCGGATCTCGAGGAACTCCTCGATCTCGGGGTGCGAGACGTCGAGGTAGCAGGCGGCCGAACCGCGACGCAGCGAGCCCTGCGAAATGGCGAGGGTGAGTGAATCCATCACCCGCACGAAGGGGATGATGCCGCTGGTCTTGCCGTTGAGGCCGACGGGTTCACCGATCCCGCGGACCTTGCCCCAGTACGTGCCGATGCCGCCGCCCTTGCTGGCCAGCCAGACGTTCTCGTTCCAGGTCTGGACGATGCCCTCGAGGCTGTCCGACACCGAGTTGAGGTAGCACGAGATCGGCAGGCCGCGCCCGGTGCCGCCGTTCGACAGGACCGGCGTGGCGGGCATGAACCACAGCTGCGAAATGTAGTCGTAGAGACGCTGGGCGTGAGCCTCGTCGTCCGCATAGGCATCGGCCACGCGGGCGAAGAGGTCCTGATACTTCTCGCCGGGAAGGAGATAGCGGTCGTCGAGCGTGTCCTTGCCGAAGGCGGTCAGCAGCGCGTCACGCTCCACATCCGTGCGGATGGTGAAGCGGCGCGGCTGGACCGACTTGGAATCGTCCTTCTTCTTCCTGGGCGCGGCTACCTGGGCCAGAGCGCCCGCGAGCGCTTCAGCGCCCATCGCTTCGACCAGGCCCGCCGAGCCCGTGTCCGTCTTGTCCGCCATGGCTACCGCCGGGCTCCCGCCCGCCTCCTTTTCCGAAACAACCAAATCGGGCGCATCCGCCGCAAACAGGGAACCTTCGCCCGACACCCGGTCATCTCCGTTGCTGAAATCCACAAGCCTGCCCCTGCTCAAAATCGGTTGCCCCAGGATACGGCATCGAGTCGCTGCGCCCGAATCGGCAAGAGCATTTGCATCCTACCCCATCAGGAGAACAAAAGGGGAATTTTTATCCCCCGGCTTGTCCACCGCAACGTCTCCGGAAGAACTTCCGACCCGGCGAATCCTTTGCGCGGCGCACTTCGCGCCGTAACAATCCGCGACTAGGTCTAGAGGTTCCCCCATACCGAACCACTACTGATAGTGCCGTTTCCTGAGTATGGCGCAAGGGGATAAAACCCGCGCACCCCCAAGATGTGGTGGTCGGTTGTTGTTCGCTACCCCATCGATGCGGCGCGACGCGCGGGACAAGCGGCACTCTGGCCCGGCGCAAGAGTCAAAGTGAATCTGTGAAAAAATTTTTGCCCGTGGACAGAGCCCCGAAGGCCTTGACCACGAAAGAATCGAGAACGGCAATTTTATTGCTGCCCGGCGCAAGGCAAGATGCGGAACCACACGGCGCGTAACGCGCTTTGGGTGTTCGACAGGGTTGGGGCTGCCAACCAAGGGAGCGTGCAATGCTGAACCTGCTGGGTGCGATCTTTTCCGGGCTGATCGTCGGGGTGCTCGCGCGGTACTTCTACCCCGGCGTGGTCGCCATGGGCATGTTGATGACGATCCTGCTCGGGATCGGCGGCTCGGTTCTGGCCAGCGTGATCGCCGGTGCGATGTCGGGCGAGGACTATCGCTCTGGCGTTCACCGGGCTGGGTGCCTGGCCTCGATCCTCGGCGCGATGGCGCTGATCTTCATCGGGCGGCACTTGTTTTGAGGTGAGGTCGGGGGCGTTTCCCGCTTTCCGCCACGACCATGGCTGAAGAGCAGCGGGGCCCCGGATCAAGTCCGGGGCGACGGCTGTCGAGGGCGCTACGAATGCGGGCGTGTGGCTGAAATGTTTGGGTGAGCTTGGCGCGTGGCCTTCGACAAGCTCTGGCTGAGTGGGGTTGGTAGTATTCGGCGGCCTGTCCGGACAGACCGCGTTTGTTCGCCAAGGGTGGATAGCGGCCGTTCCGGCGCAGGGGCGACGGGTGCGCCTAAGCGGAAATCCATGCCTTCGCTTCATCCAGACCGGCCATGTCGAACACCTTCACCTCACATTTCATCAGCGGCGCGAAGAGGCGGGTGGCGGTGCGCAGCCAGGTGATGTCGGTGACGATGGCGGCGCGGGTGAAGTCGTTCCAGTGGCTGAAGCCGAGGCGCAGGTCGTCGAGCGCGGCGCCTTCGGAATAGGAGATGAAGCCGGGGCCGAGCACGGCGAGGGCCTTGAGCTTGCCGTGGGCCTTGAGTCGCTCCTCGACCAGCGGGACCAGCATGTCGCGGTAGTCCTGCGAGGTGATGATGCCATGGACGTCGAGGCCGATGACGTCGTCCGGCAGGCCCGCGATCAGGTCGAAGCCGCCGGGATGGTCGCCCTCGGCTCCGGCCCATTCGATCGCATCGCCCAGTTTCGCATGGGGGAAGCGGCGGATCTTGGCGTCGATGAACAGGTCGGCGACATGGGGCAGGGTTTTGAGCGCGAGATTGTCCCCCGCCACGGCGACCTTGCGGACCAGGCGGTGATGGTCCTGCACGAAACGCAGGTGCTTTCCGAGCGCGTCGAGACTGTCCCAATGCGGCAGTTGGCCGGCGTCGATGACCAGGCTGGGGGCGGCGCCGGCCGTGGCGGTCTGCTGGTCGATCGCCTCGGACAGGCGGGTGAAGTCCGCCGCCGACAGCGCGCCCCTGGGCTTGAGCACGGCGACGTTCGACGGGGTGAATTCGATGTCGAGCATGGCATCCTCCTGCGAGCAGGAAAAACGCTTGGGCCGGCGCAATGATCCCGCCCTGCCGGGACGCCCAAATCCAGGGCCCGTCCCAAGGCCCGTCAGGGCACCAGGATCGTGTCGCGCGGTTCGGGCAGGGTGCGAGGATAGTCCAGCGTGTAGTGCAGCCCGCGGCTCTCGTGGCGGCGCAGGGCCGACTTCACGATCAGGTCGGCGCTCTGCAGCAGGTTGCGCAGTTCGATCAGGTCGGTGGTGACGCGGAAGTGGCCGTAGTAGTCGTCCACCTCGCCCGACAGCAGGTTGATCCGGTGCTGGGCGCGTTCGAGCCGCTTGGTGGTGCGTACGATGCCCACGTAGTTCCACATGAAGCGGCGGATCTCGGTCCAGTTCTGCTTGATGATCACTTCCTCGTCGGAATTGGTCACGCGGCTGGCGTCCCATGCGCGGATCGGCGGGGGGGCGCTGAACTCGTCCCAGTGGGCAAGGATGTGGTGGGCCGCGGCCTCGCCGAAGACGAAGCATTCGAGCAGCGAGTTGGAGGCGAGGCGGTTGGCGCCGTGCAGCCCGCTTTCGGTGCATTCGCCGGCCGCATAGAGGCCGGGCAGGTCGGTGCGACCATCAAGGTCGATCATCACCCCGCCGCAGGTATAGTGCTGCGCCGGGACGACCGGGATCGGGTCCTTGGTCATGTCGATGCCGAGGCCGAGCAGCTTTTCGTGGATCGTGGGGAAATGACCGCGCACGAAGTCTGCCGGCATGTGGCTGATGTCGAGGTGGACGAAGTCGAGCCCGAATTTCTTGATCTCGGAGTCGATCGCGCGGGCCACGACGTCGCGCGGGGCGAGTTCGAGACGCTCGGGATCGTAGGCGGTCATGAAGCGCTTGCCGGTGCGCGGGTTGACCAGGCGGCCGCCCTCGCCGCGCACGGCCTCGGTGATCAGGAAGTTCTTGACCTCGAGATTGTAGAGGCAGGTCGGGTGGAACTGCATCATCTCCATGTTGCCGACCCGCGCGCCCGCGCGCCAGGCCATGGCGATGCCGTCGCCGGTGGCGCCGCGCGGCGCGGTCGAGAACTGGTAGACGCGGCCTGCCCCGCCGGTGGCGAGGACCGTGGCGCGGGCGGTGTGGGCCTCGACATTGCCGGTTGCCTCGTCGAGCGCGTAGACGCCCCAGACGCGGCCCGAGCCGGAATAGCGCTCCTCGTTGCGGCCGGTGATCAGGTCGATGCAGGCGCGCCCCGGAAGCAGGGTGATGTTCGGGTTCTCCTCGGCCGCCTTGAGCAGGGCGGCCTGGACCGCCCAGCCGGTGGCATCGTCGACATGGACGATGCGGCGGTGGGAATGGCCGCCCTCGCGGGTGAGGTGGAGGTTGGCGCCTTCGGAATTGAACGGCACGCCCAGCTCGACCAGTCGGGCGATCGCGTGGGGGGCGCGCTCGATCACGAATTCCACCGTCTCGCGCCGGTTGAGCCCGGCCCCGGCGATCATCGTGTCGCGGATGTGATCGTCGAAGGTGTCGCCCGCGTCGAGCACGGCGGCGATGCCGCCCTGGGCCCAGGCAGTCGATCCGCTGGTCAGCGTGCCCTTGGCGATGACGAGCACCTTGAGCCGCTCGCCCAGCGCAAGGGCGGCGGTCAGCCCCGCAGCGCCCGAACCGACGACGATGACATCATGTTCCAAGCGAAGACCTTTCCTGCCGCGTGGGCGCCCGAACAGCCGGGTCAGGTGTGCCAGATAGGCGCAAACCTGCGGCGATGAAAAGCCGCGCCGGGGCGGGACATGACATTGTTGCAACTGCGAAGATTGCGGGCAGTCGCTCCCGCCCGGTTGACCATTGTAAAATGCCGCGAAGCCATTGAGATTCGCCTCGAATCATGCTGGCCAAACCGCGTTGGCGGCGTTAGTCGTGCTGCGACGCAGCGGGGCTGGCCGTGGAGCCTTCAACAATGATTTCGTGGTCGCGAATGCTGTTTCCGCTGTGCTGGTTCAACCGCCACGCCCCGGTGCGGGAGCGGTCGAAATGGAATGGCCGGCACTATGTCAGCCTGTGCCGCCATTGCGGCCAACCGATCCATCGGCGCGAGCGCGGCGTCTGGCTTGGCGGGGCATCGGCGCCGCCGCAGTTCAATCCCTACCAGTTCAACTGAAGCGGGGCGGGATCAGGCGGCGGCCTGCTGCCGGCTGGTGAGCTGGACGAAGACGTCCTCGAGATCGGCCTCGCGCGTGGTCACGTCGACGATGCCGTAGCCCTGGGCCTGGACCAGGGCGAGGACCTCGCCGGCGGTCAGCTTGTCCTTGTCGTAAGTGATCTCGAGCGTGCGCTCGGCCGTGGTCTCGCACCGGGCGAAGGCCGGGTGCGCGGGCAGGGCGGCAAGGTCGCGGTCCAGCGTCAGGACCACGATCTTCTCGCGCGCCATGCCGACCAGTTCGCGGGTCGGCTTGTTGGCGATCAGCTTGCCGTGATTGATGATGGCGATCGAATCGCACAGCTCCTCCGCCTCCTCGAGGTAGTGCGTGGTCAGCACCACGGTCACCCCTTGTGCGTTGAGCTCGGTGACGAGGTCCCACAGCTGGCGGCGCAGTTCGACGTCGACGCCCGCGGTCGGCTCGTCGAGCACGAGGACCGGCGGGGTGTGGACCATGGCCTTGGCGATCAGCAGGCGCCGCTTCATCCCGCCCGAGAGGGTGCGCGAATAGGCCCCGGCCTTGTCGGTCAGGTGAACCGCCGCGAGCAGCTCCATCGTGCGCCGGGCGGCCTTGGGAATGCCGTAGTAGCCGGCCTGGATCTCCAGCACCTCTGCGGGCGTGAAGAAGGGGTCGAAGACGATTTCCTGCGGCACGATCCCGATTGCGCGCTTGGCGTTGCGGGCATCCTTGTCGATGTTGAAACCCCAGATCGAGACTTCGCCCGAGGTCTTCATCACCATGCCGGCCAGGGTGTTGATCAGGGTCGACTTGCCCGCGCCGTTGGGGCCGAGCAGGCCGAAGATCTGGCCCTGCGGCACGTCGAAGCTGACATCGTCGAGCGCGAGCTTGCCGGGCGCGCCTTTCGTCCCTGCATAGCGTTTGACCAGATTGCGGATCGAGATGGCGGCCGATGTCATCCCCTGCCTTTGCGGGAAGGCCGCGCGCGCGTAAAGTCCCCAAGGGCGGGCACGGCGAGGAACAAGGGGGCGACGATGCGGCGCGTGATACGGGAAGCGATCGTCTTCGTGGCCCTGGCGGTGCTGGCGCTGCCGGTGACGGCCGTGCTGGCCTTGCTGCTGATGCCGCTGTGGTCGTGGATCGAGAAGCGCTGGGGGATCGAGGCGGTCGGCCATTCCGGCCCGGCCGGATGGTGCTTCGAGGCGGTCTTCGCCGCGCTGGTGATCGCGCTGGCGGCCCTGCGGCATGGCCTGCGCAGCAGGGCGCACGGGCGCTAATCCGGGCTGGATGAGCGGCGCTGCGTTTGCTAACGGACCTGCATGAGCGAACCGACCCAGGAAACCGTCTTCGTCACCACTCACCGCGTCAAGTGCGACGGGGCCACCGACATTCGTGGCGGCGCCGCGCTCGGCCATCCGCGCGTGTGGCTGGAAATCGACGAGAAGGGCTATGTCGACTGCGGATATTGCGACAAGCGCTTCGTGCTCAAGGACGGCCACGGGCACTGAGCCCTAGAGGGCTCCCGCTCGATGCAGTGACATCACGGCATAGGCCGTGCCGATGTTCGAGATGAGATTGCCCTTGGCATAGGTGTTGATCGACTGGGTGAACCAGCGGCCCGAGCGGCGCTGGTGTGTCCGCAGCCAGGCGATCCCGGCGGCGAGCCGGGGGTCCGCCGTGGTCATTCCGGCATCCTGCATGACGTAAGTGACCAGACCCGTGGCATAGCCGTCGCTGGGCGCGGCGCTGTCGTTGGGCGCGCCGTCGCGCCGGTTCCAGTCGCCCAGCGTCGGCAGGGCCCAGCCGCCGTCGCGCCGCTGCAGGGCCAGGACCTGTGTGATCGTCTCGCGGCGCTGGTCTTCAGTCATCAGGCCATCCATGTGGCCGGCAGCCCAGAGCAGGACCAGGCTGTGGTGCAGGCTGGGTGAAGGATGGCGGGCAAACCAGTCACGCAGCCGTGCGGTACCGGCCATGGCGCGCGGCGTCCGCGCATAGCCGTCCGGCGCCAGTCCTGTGCCCAGCGCGACCATCGCCGCGCCGTACCAGGCATCGCCCAGCGGGGGGGAATAGAACATGGCCGGGTAGGTCCAGCCGCCATCGCCATCCTGCAGTTCGAAGGCCTGGTCGAGTGCCTCGGCGGTGGCCGGGGACAGGCCGCGCCCATGGCCCGCGTCGTTGATCGCCAGTACCGCGCCGAGAATCAGCGTGTGTGGCAGGGCCGGGGTCGAAGTGCGATTGCGGACCCGCTCCGCGAAGAAGGCGCGGACCTTGGCTTCGGCATCTGCGCCCAGCCCCCGCGCGTTCAGGGCGGGGCGGCCCATCATGTAGGCATAGTTGGTGTGGCAGGTGCCACACTGGCGCTGGCGCGTCCAATTGACGGCGACCGTGTCGAGATAGGCTGCCGCGCTCTGTGCGGACAGGGCTCTCGCCATCGGCTCGCCGGGCAGGGCGGGAACCTCGGGCGGGACGGCAGGCGCGGGTAGGGGTTTGGCCGAAGGGGCGCGGCCGAAGTCCCTGTCCGAAGGGTGGCCGACGACCATGTCCGGACCGCTCGTCCCCATGGCCATGTCGGTCATGCCCGGTGCTTCCATGCCGTGCGCCGGTTCGCGGGAACTGGCCGAGGCCGGGCTGCGCGCAATTGACAGGAGCGGGATCGCTGCCGCCGCGCCGGCGATCAGGGCGAGGTTTCTCCAGGTTCCGCCCTTGTCCATCCCTCGACCTTCCATACTTGACTATTGTATTCAATCATACATCAAGTGTGCCGTCAAATCGGTGCCAGGAGGAATTTTTGCTCTACCGTCAGGCGTTTGCCGGCATCATCCTGACTCTCGGCGCGGGTGCGCTATCGGCGGGCGCGGCGCGATTTTCGCAGGCGCGGGCGGAAGCAACGCCGCCCGTCGTTGTCATGGGATTTTTCGTTACCAGCATCGGCAGTGGCCACGGCGGCGATTTCGGCGGTATCGCCGGGGCGGACCGGCACTGCCAGGCGCTTGCCAACGCTGCCGGGGGCGGCCAGCGCCAGTGGCGCGCCTATCTCAGCACCGACGGGTCCGATGGCCGGCCGGCCGAGAACGCGCGGGACCGTATCGGGCTGGGCCCCTGGGCCAATGCCCGTGGGCAATTGATTGCCCGCAATCTCGAGGAACTGCACGAGACTGCGCGAACCCTGTCGCAAATCAGCTTGTCGGAACGCAAGGACCGCAACAATATTGCGGCGGCCTATGCGCTCGACGAACACGGCAATCCGCTATCCCCTGCTCGCCGTCACGCGGTACTGACCGGATCGCGGGCCGACGGCACGGCCTTTGCCGTGGGACGCGGCCAGACTTGCCGCAATTGGACCAGCCACGCCGCGAGCGATGCGGTGCGCCTTGGCCATCCCGATCGAACCGGCGGCGGGCAGGATCCGGAATCCTGGAATTCGGCCGAAACCGGCAGCGGTTGCGGCGAGACTGATCTTGCCGCCGGGGGCAGCGACGCCCTGCTCTATTGCTTCGCCCGGCGCTGAGCGCTTGTTGGCAATTGCAGGACACGCCTTTCCTGTGGCCAGCGGCGCCCCTATATCCCCCCCATGACCTTCCTCGATCCGCGCGCGCTCATCTATCGGTCCGGCCAGCTTTCGCCCGAGGAGGCGGAGGAACTGGCGCGGCAGACGCTCAAGGGCTGCGAGGATGGGGAACTGTTCCTCCAGTTCATCGCCAGCGAATCGTTCGGCTTTGACGATGGCCGGCTGAAGACGGCGGACTATTCGCGCAATGCCGGGTTCGGCCTGCGCGGCGTCTCGGGCGAGACCACCGCCTTTGCCCATGCCAACGAGATTTCCGCCGCCGCGATCCGCCGTGCCGGAGAGACGCTCGCCCTGCTCGACCCTGCCAAGGCCGCGCGCGCCGCGCCGCCGATCCGCTCCAACCGCCACCTCTATACTGATGCCTCGCCGCTCGACGCGGTCGAGTTCGGAGCCAAGGTTCGCCTGCTCGAGACGATCGACGCCGCCGCGCGGGCCCGCGATCCGCGCGTGGTGCAGGTCTCGGCCAGCCTTGCCGGGTCGTGGTCGGTGGTCGAGATCGTGCGGCCCGACGGCTTCGTCGCCACCGACGTGCGGCCGCTGGTGCGGCTCAACGTCAGCCTGGTGGTCGAGCAGAACGGGCGGCGCGAGACCGGCACCTTCGGGATCGGCGGGCGGCGGCTCTATGACGACCTGTTCGAGCCCGCGACCTGGAACAGGGCGATCGACACGGCGCTGGACCAGGCCCTGACCAACCTCGAATCGGTCGACGCCCCGGCGGGCGAGATGACCGTGCTGCTCGGGCCCGGCTGGCCCGGTGTGCTGCTGCACGAAGCCGTGGGCCACGGCCTCGAGGGCGATTTCAACCGCAAGGGCACCTCGGCCTTCTCGGGCCGGATCGGCGAGCGGGTCGGCGCGCCGGGCGTGACCGTCGTGGACGACGGTTCCATCATGGGCCGGCGCGGCTCGCTCTCGATCGACGACGAGGGCACGCCGACGCAGGAAACCGTGCTGATCGAGGATGGCATCCTCAAGGGCTATATCCAGGACCGGCTCAACGCCCGGCTGATGGGGGTCGCCCCCACCGGCAACGGGCGGCGCGAGTCCTATGCCCATGCGCCGATGCCGCGCATGACCAACACCTTCATGCGCGCCGGCAACGACGATCCGGCCGAGCTGCTCGCCCGCGTCAAGGACGGGATTTACGCCAAGTCGTTCGGCGGCGGGCAGGTGGACATCGTCTCGGGCAAGTTCGTATTTTCCTGCACCGAGGCCTACCGGATCGAGAACGGGCGGCTGGGCGCGCCGATCAAGGGCGCGACGCTGATCGGCGACGGGCCTTCGGTCCTCACCCGCGTGACGGGGATCGGCAACGATCTCGCGCTCGACGAGGGCGTGGGCGTCTGCGGCAAGGGCGGACAGTCGGTCCCCGCCGGAGTGGGCCAGCCGACCCTGCTGGTCGAGGGGCTGACCGTCGGCGGAACGGCCTGAACCGGCGGCCTTTTTTGCGGCCGGGTGACAATGGTCAGCCCCGGTTCAGCGCGATATGCTATGACAGGGGCATACAGGAGACGAGTCATGACCAAGGCTAACCGTTTCTCCCGGCTCGCGATCGGCGCTGCGGCTGCCGCGTTGCTGGCTGTTCCCCTTGCCGCAGCGCCCCGCATGACCCCGCAGCAGGAACTCGACAAGCTGCTGGCCGGCCGTGTTGCCGGCAAGCCGGTCAACTGCATCGATCCGCGCTCGAATACCGAGACCCACATCATCGACAAGACCGCGATCGTCTATGGCAGCGGCCGCACGATCTATGTCCAGCGCCCGACCGGCGCGGAATCGCTGTCGGGCGATCCGATCCTGGTCACCGTGCTGCATGGCTCGGGCCAGCTCTGCAACATCGACATCGTGCAACTGCATGACCGGAGCACCGGGTTCAACCGCGGCTTTGTCGGGCTGAACCAGTTCGTGCCCTATACCAAGGTGGCGCTGCGCGATTGAGCCTGACCGGCGTTGTGCTGGCGGACCGGTAGCTGGCCCGCCCCGGGGCCCCTCCCGCTTGCCCCCCGCCTTCGCGGGGGCGGGTATCGGGCAGCCCAAGGTCTGTGATAGTTTTCTGACACAAAAAAGGGGCGGAAATCCGCCCCTTTTTCTTATTCCCACTCGATCGTGCCGGGCGGCTTCGAGGTGTAGTCGTAGACCACCCGGTTGATGCCCTTGACCTCGTTGATGATCCGGGTGGCGACCCGGCTGAGGAAGGCGGCGTCGAACGGATAGATGTCGGCGGTCATGCCGTCGGTGCTGGTCACCGCGCGCAGGGCGCAGACGTTGTCGTAAGTGCGCCCGTCGCCCATTACGCCCACGGTGCGGACCGGAAGGAGGACGGCGAACGCCTGCCAGATCGCGTCGTAGAGCCCGGCGTTGCGGATCTCTTCGAGATAGATCAGGTCTGCCTTGCGCAGGACGTCGCAGCGCTCGCGTGTCACTTCGCCGGGGATGCGGATGGCGAGGCCGGGACCGGGGAAGGGGTGGCGGCCGACAAAGATGTCGGGCAAGCCGAGTTCGCGGCCGAGTTCGCGGACCTCGTCCTTGAACAGTTCGCGCAGCGGCTCGACCAGCTGCATGTTCATCCGCTCGGGCAGGCCGCCGACGTTGTGGTGGCTCTTGATCGTTACCGAAGGCCCGCCGGTGAAGGAGACGCTTTCGATCACATCCGGGTAAAGCGTGCCCTGGGCGAGGAATTCGGCGCCACCGATGCCCTTGGCCTCTTCCTCGAACACGTCGATGAAGGTCTTGCCGATGAACTTGCGCTTGGCCTCGGGGTCGGTGACCCCGGCAAGGCCGCCAAGGAACAGCGCCGAGACGTCCTTGTGGATCAGCGGGATGTTGTAGTGATTGCGGAACAGGCCGACGACCTGCTCGGCCTCGCCCATCCGCATCAGGCCGTGATCGACGAAGACGCAGGTCAGCTGGTCGCCGATCGCCTCGTGGATGAGGACGGCGGCCACGGCCGAATCGACCCCGCCGGACAGGCCGCAGATCACCTTGCCGCTGCCGACCTGGGCGCGGATTTCCTCGATCTTGGTCTTGCGGAACTCGGCCATGGTCCAGTCCCCGGCAAGGCCGCAGACGTGGCGCACGAAGTTCTTGAGCAGCTTGCCGCCATCGGGGGTGTGGACCACTTCGGGGTGGAACTGCATGGCGTAGATCCGGCGCTCGTCGTCAGCCACGACGGCGAAGGGCGCGCCGGGGCTGGCGGCGACCGGGCGGAAGCCGGGGGCGAGGCGGGTGACCTTGTCGCCATGGCTCATCCAGACCTGGTGCGATTCGCCCGAGGCCCAGAGGCCGTCGAACAGCACGCAGCTGTCGGAGATCTCGATGAAGGCGCGGCCGAACTCGCCCGCGTCGCCCTCCAGCACCTCGCCGCCGAGCTGCTGCATCAGCGCCTGCTGGCCGTAGCAGATGCCGAGCATCGGCAGGCCGGATTCGAGGATTTCCTTGGGGATGCGCGGGCCATCCTCGCGCGTGACCGAGGCCGGGCCGCCCGAAAGGATCACGCCCTTGGGCTGCATCCGGGCGAAGGCGGCGGCGGCCTGCGTGAACGGGGCGATCTCGGAATAGACCCCCGCTTCGCGCACGCGGCGGGCGATCAGCTGGGTAACCTGGCTGCCGAAATCGACGATCAGGATCGAGTCTGAGGGCTGGATAGTCATGGCTGGCCGATAGTGGCGCCGGCGCGCGCTGTCCAGCCACGCGCGGCTAGAACGCCCATATTGCGCGGTTCAACGCGCGGGAAGGCCGGCTTGGCGCGGGAATGAGCGCATTTGCCGACAATTGCAGTTGCATTTGACGCAACTGCGGAGGTGGTATTCGCATTTGCAGCATTTGCTGCGGCGCAATATCTGCAGCCCTGCATACGCACTACGGCGTATCGACGAGGCCACGAGGCCCCGTCCGAGCACAACAGGAGCAAACCCATGCGCAGCATCGCACAATATGTGCTGCCGGCCATCGTCGCGGCTTCGGTCAGCGGCCTGACCTTCGCCGCCACGCTCATCTGAGCTGGCAGCAGCACGCTGAAAACGAAAGCGGCCGTCCCATCGGGGCGGCCGTTTCGCTTTTGGGGGTTGGCGCTTCGTTGTTGCGAGGAGGCGGGCCGAAGCAATCCGGGGGCCGGTGCGCAGCCGCACTGGATTGCTTCGTCGGCTTTGCCTCCTCGCAATGACGAGGGCGGGCGGGGTGCGGTGGCTGCGGCCGGAGCCTACAGCTCCAGCCGCGCGGTCAGGCGGATGTCGCGGCCGGTCAGCGGGGCATAGTCCTTGAGGTAGGACGCGTGGCGGCGGGCGACCACGTCGAACAGGTTGTTGCCCGAGAGGATGAACGACAGCGGGCGGTCCTCGCCCCACGGTTTCCAGCCGACTGACAGGCCAACCGTGGTGAAGCCGGGGGTCGGCGTTTCATTGGGGGCGACGCGGTTCTGGGCCGTGGTGCGCTCGACCTCGGCCGAGAGGTCCCACTTTTCCGAGGCCAGCCTGAGCGTGCCCTGGACCCTCAGCGGCGGGATGCGCGGGGCGGGGCCGTAGTTCAGGATCGTGGCGTGGACCCAGTCGGCCAGGGCCTCGGCGCCCAGCTTCCAGCCGCCGAAGCGGGCGAGCGTGGCATTTCCCTGGGCCTCGAAACCGTACCAGCGGGCGGTACCCTGACGGTTCTGGTAGACCGGCAGGCCGTCGATCACCGCACCGGTGCGATCATCGTAGATGAAGTTGTCGAACCAGGTGTGATAGGCCGAAAGCTCGACACCGAGATCGGCATCGCCGCCGCGCAGGATCGCCTCGACGCTGGTCGCACGTTCGGGGACGAGGTTGGTGTCACCGATCTCGTAAGCCTCGGTTCCCGCATGCGGGCCATTGGCGAAAAGCTCCTCGGCCGCCGGGGCGCGTTCGGTGCGCGAGAGGTTGATCCCCAGCCGCCACAGCGGGGCGAGGGCATAGGAGGCCCCGAGCGAGCCGGACAGGGTGTTGAACACCCGCTCGCCGCTGAAGAACTGCGGCTGGTCGCCGGCCGGGTTGGTGCTGAGCGCGGTGTGCTCGAAGCGGGCGCCGGCCTCGAGCTTCCACGGCCCGAGTTCGAGCTGCTGGACGGTGAACAAGCCGACCTGCCGGGTGGTATTCTTGGGCAGGAAGGCCTCGTCGCCGATCACGTTGAAGTCGCGGTTGACGAACTGGACCCCGCTCGCGCCCTGCCAGTTACCGATCTTGGCCTGTTTGAGTTCCAGCCGGGCCTCGATCCCCTTGTCGAGGAAGGTCGTGCCGACTGAGCCGTCTTGCTCCAGCTCGGAATGGGCATAGTCGGCAAAGGCGGCGCGGAAGGTGATCGACTGGAGGAAGGGCGAGGCCGGGTCGATCTCGCTGCGCAGGTCCACCCGGTCTTGCCTGAGCTTGATCCGGGGGGCTTCCTGCTCTTCGCCAGGCAGGGTCGCAAAGCGGATCGGCACGCCGTAGAGGCTGTCGGTATGGGTGTAGGACACCCCGATCATCCCGTTCGCGCCAATGTAGGACAGGCCGGAGCCGACGGTCCAGGTCCGCGCCGCGGTGTTGGGCAGGGTGCCGGAGACGGCGGCATTGCCGGCATAGTCGATGTCCGGATCGCCGGTTCCGGCGCGGGCCGTGGCGAGGGCCTGGGCCTGCAGCGCCGGGGTCAGCGCCGCGCCGCCGATCTTCATGTCGTCGGACTTGTCGTAGCTGGCATCGGCATGGAACACGAACTGCCCGGCGATCGGCACTTCGAGCGTCCCGCCGAGCGAGCGTTCGTTGGCGGCCGAGCCATAAGTGGCCAGCGCGCCGATATGGTAGGCTTCCCGGGGAATGTCGGTCGGGATGCGCTTCTCGATCACGTTGACCACGCCGCCGATCGCCGAAGAGCCATAGAGCAGCGATTGCGGCCCGCGCAGCACCTCGATCCGCTGGGCCAGCAGCGGATTGACCACGGCGGCATGGTCGACCGAGGTGTTCGACACGTCGATCGCGCCGATCCCGTCGGACAGGACCTTGACCCGCTCGCCCTGCAATCCGCGCAGCACCGGGCGCGAGGCGGTCGGGCCGAACGAGGTGGCCGAGACGCCGGGGGTATTGGCGAGGGTCTCGCCGATCGAGGGGCGGATCGCCTGGTCAAGCCGGGCCGCTTGCAGGACGGCCACCCCCGAAAGCGCATCGAGCCGGTTGCCCTGCAGGGCGCCGGTCACCACGATCTCGGCCGGGGGGTGGTCGTGCGGATCGTCGGAAGGGGCCGGCGGTGCGTTCTGGTCGTCCGCCAGCGCTGGGCCGCCGCCGACGAGGAGGGCGACGGGGGCAAGGGCTGCGGCGCAGAGGAAGCGGAAACTGTTCATGCCGCGGTGCTTAGCGCGGGGGCTTCTATGATACAATATCTCATAACATGAACTAGTCGTAAGGTTAGGGCGCCGAGCGGGGCTGCTGGAAGGCGCACCGGCGCCGCGCCATTTCCTGTGGAGGGGTGCGCATTCGCGGTTTCTTCCGCGCGCGCGAGTCCCTATATGCTCGCTATGTCCGAGACCCCTGAAAACATTCCGAACCAGAATTCCTACGGCGCCGATTCGATCAAGGTGCTCAAGGGCCTTGATGCCGTGCGCAAGCGCCCGGGCATGTACATCGGCGATACCGACGATGGCTCGGGCCTGCACCACATGGTGTTCGAGGTGTCGGACAACGCGATCGACGAGGCTCTCGCGGGCCACTGCGACCTCGTCCTGATCGAACTCAACCCCGATGGTTCGGTCAGCGTGGAAGACAACGGGCGGGGTATCCCGACCGGAATTCACGCGGAAGAAGGCGTTTCCGCGGCCGAGGTCATCATGACCCAGCTCCATGCCGGCGGGAAGTTCGAGAACACTTCGGACGACAATGCCTACAAGGTCTCGGGCGGCCTCCACGGGGTGGGCGTTTCGGTGGTCAACGCCCTGTCGGAATGGCTGGAGCTTACGATCTGGCGCGAGGGCGAGGAACACTGGATGAAGTTCGCGCACGGCGATGCCGTGGGCCCGCTGGTGGTGCGCGGCCCCGCGCCCGACAACGGCAAGGGCAAGCCCAAGAAGGGCACCCGCGTGACCTTCCTCGCCTCGGACGAGACCTTCAAGAACGTCACCGTCTACGATTTCGAGAAGCTGGAACATCGCTACCGCGAGCTGGCCTTCCTCAATTCGGGCGTGCGCATCCTGCTGCGCGACAACCGCCACGAAGAGGTCAAGGAGCACGACCTCTATTACGAGGGCGGGATCGCGGCCTTCGTGCGCTATCTCGACCGCAACAAGATCGCGCTCCTGCCCGATCCGATCGCCATTTCGTCCGAGCGGGACGGGATCGGCATCGACGTGGCGCTGGAATGGAACGATTCGTACTACGAAAACGTCCTGTGCTTCACCAACAACATCCCCCAGCGCGATGGCGGCACGCACCTTGCCGCCTTCCGCGCGGCGCTGACCCGCACGCTCAACGGCTATGCCGAGAAGTCCGGCCTGCTCAAGAAGGAGAAGGTCAGCCTTACGGGCGACGACATGCGCGAGGGGCTGACCGCGATCGTCTCGGTCAAGCTGCCCGACCCCAAGTTCTCCAGCCAGACGAAGGACAAGCTGGTCTCGTCCGAAGTGCGCCAGCCGCTGGAAAGCCTGATGGCGGACAAGATGACCGAGTGGCTGGAGGAAAATCCCGCATTCGCCAAGCAGGTCGTCCAGAAGATCATCGACGCTGCCGCCGCGCGTGAAGCCGCCCGCCGTGCCCGCGAACTGACCCGGCGCAAGGGGGTGATGGACATCGCCTCGCTGCCCGGCAAGCTGGCCGACTGCCAGGAGCGCGATCCTTCCAAGTGCGAACTGTTCCTGGTCGAGGGCGATTCGGCCGGCGGTTCGGCCAAGCAGGGGCGTGACCGCGCGACCCAGGCGATCCTCCCGCTCAAGGGCAAGATCCTCAACGTCGAACGCGCGCGGTTCGACCGGATCATCTCGTCCAAGGAAGTCGGCACCCTGATCCAGGCCATGGGCACGGGCATCCGTGACGAGTTCAACCTTGCCAAGCTGCGCTACCACAAGATCGTCATCATGACCGACGCCGACGTGGACGGCGCACACATCCGCACGCTGCTGCTGACCTTTTTCCACCGCCAGATGCCCGAGATCATCAAGGCCGGGCACCTCTTCATCGCCCAGCCGCCGCTCTACAAGGTCGCCAAGGGCCGCAGCGAAGTCTACCTCAAGGACGGCAATGCGCTCGATCGCTACCTGGTCGAGGCCGGGACCGCCGGGCGCGTGCTGGAAACCGTGGGCGGCGCGCGCGGCGGGGCCGAACTGGCCTCGCTGGTCGAACATGCCATCCGTTTGCGCAACCTGATGGCCTTCGTTCCCCGCCGCTACGACCCGGCGATCATCGAGGCGCTGGCTCTGGCCGGTGCGCTCGAATTCGGGCTGGAACCCGATGCCCGCAATGCGGCGCTGGGCCGCGCCGCCAAGTGGCTCGACCGCGGCGATCCCGAAGCGCGCTGGACCGCGCGGCTGGGCGAGGAAGGGGCCGTTCTGGTCGAACGGCTGTGGCGCGGGGTGACCGATCACCACGTGATCGAGGCCGCCTTCCTGGTCAGCGCCGAGGCGCGCAAGCTCGCCAAGCTGGCCCAGGAAAACGTCGAGGTCTATGCTGGCCCGGTCCAACTGGTGAAGGGCAGTGCCGAGGTGGACCCGGAACCTGAAATCGTCGCCAGCGAGGCCGACGAGGCGGAGGAAACCGCCCGGCCGGTTCGCGCGGTCGCCGGGGCCATCACCCGCCCGACCCAGTTGCTCGACACGGTGCTGGCAAACGGCCGCAAGGGCCTGTCGATCTCCCGCTACAAGGGGCTGGGTGAAATGAACGCCGAGCAGCTCTGGGAAACCACGCTCGACCCGGACAATCGCATCCTGCTGCAGGTCAAGGTCGAGGACGCCGACGTGACCGACGAGATATTCACCCGCCTGATGGGCGACGTGGTCGAACCGCGCCGCGACTTCATCCAGGAAAACGCGCTGAACGTGGCGAACCTCGACGTTTGAGGTTTATCCGCGAAGTGGCTTGAAGCTTTAAAGCAAGGATATGCAGGGGTTAATACCCCTGCACCCTGTAACGTCGACGATACGCCGGGCGATGTTTCGCGCTGAGGCATCGCCGGGAGACGGCTTGGGGTCCGGGGCCCTTGGCCCCGGGTTCATTTCTGCCTTACTGACTTTATTGCCAATTACGTCATCCGGCGCCTTCACCTTGTAATCTGAGCGGGTTAGCTTGGGGCATCTCCACTCTCCCACGCGAGATTCGATGCCCGCCAGAACCCTGCGCCCCGCCGTGCTCTCGTTGTTCCTTGCCCTGTCCGCCTGCGCCGGCGCGCCCGGCCCGCAGGCTTCGGTCCCGCTCCGCACGGTGACTTTGGGCATCGCGGCCTTCAACGATTTCCATGGCAATCTCGAACCACCCAAGCAGGCGGCGCTGATCCCGGATGGCAAGGGCGGCACGCTGGCGGTCCCGGCGGGCGGGGCGGCTTACCTTGCCAGTGCGGTGGCGGCGGTGCGGGGCAAATATCCCAACCACCTGACCCTTTCGGCGGGCGACATGATGGGCTCCAGCCCGCTCGCCTCGGCCCTGTTTCTCGATGAACCCTCGGTCGAGATCATGAACCGCATCGGGGTGGACTTCAACGCGATCGGCAATCACGAGTTCGACTACGGCGTGGCCGAACTGCTCAGGAAGCAGGGCGGCGGCTGCGCCAAGCTGACCGAGAAGGAGCCCTGCGCGCTCGAGAAGTTCCGCGGCGCGCAGTTCCCCTTCCTCGCCGCCAATACCTTCACCAAGGACGGCAAGACCCTGTTCCCGGCCACGGCCCTGCGGAGCTTCGCCAGCGGGGCGCAGCGGATCACGGTCGGCCTGATCGGCATGACGCTCAAGGGCACCAGCGACCTCGTCAACAGCAAGGTCAATGCCGAGGTTACCTTCAGGGACGAGGCCGAGACGGCCAATGGGCTGGTGAGCGAGCTGAAGGCCAAGGGCGCCGACGCGGTGATCCTCGTCATCCATGAAGGCGGCCGCACCACCGGCGAGCCCGATCCCAATGGCTGCGATGCCTTGTCCGGCGGGATTCGCCCGATCCTCGACAAGCTCGATCCGCGGATCGACCTGATCATCTCCGGCCACACGCACTGGGCCTATGTCTGCGACTATGCGGCCTACAACCCGGGAAGGCCCTTCCTGCTGACCAGCGCCGGGGTCTGGGGCGAATATGTCACCGACATCGCGCTCGATTTCGACCCGGCGGCGCACAAGGTCGTGGCCAGGCGGGCGAAGAACGTCGTCGTCCAGTCCGAGCCTTACGTCAGTCCGCTGCGCGAGGTGCCCGTCACCGACTTCGTCCCGCGCTACCAGCCCGATCCGGGCATTTCCGCCTATGTCGCCCGCTATGTCGAGGCGTCGAAGACCTACGTCCAGCGCAGGGTCGGCTGGCTGGCCGAGCCGCTGGAAAAGACCGAGGGCAATGCCTGGGGCACGGGCGGCCGCCTCGGCAACCTGATCGCCGATGCCCAGCTCGAGGCGACCAAGGCGGTGGGCGGACAGATCGCCTGCACCAATCCCTTCGGCATCCGCCGCTCGCTGCTGACCCAGCCCGACCACTCGGTCACTTACGGGGACCTCTACCTCGTCCAGCCGTTCAATTCCGAGCTGATCACCGTGACCATGACCGGCGCCGAACTGAAGGAAGCGATGGAGCAGCAGCTCGACGCCGACGCGCCCGAGCAATTGCTCGCCTGCTCGGCCGGGTTCCAGCAGACGATCGACCGCTCACGCCCCGTCGGCAGCCGCGTCGTTTCCATGACGCTGGACGGCAAGCCGATCGATGTGGCCGCCACTTACCGCATTACGGTCAATTCCTACCTCGCCAACGGGGGGGACAGCTTCGCCGCCTTCGTCAAGGGGCGCGACCGCACGGTGGGCGTGACCGACATCCAGTCGCTCGAGGCCTATCTCAAGCCGAGCAACCCGATGCGCAATGCCGCCCGCGACGTGCGCGTGACCGACCTCAGGCCCGATCTCAAGACGAACAACCTCAAGGCGCCGCCGGGTATCACTTACTGACCCGCTCGCAATGACGAAGGGTTATTCGACTTCAACACCCGGCGCGGGGCCGGCGAAGGCTTCGCCGTCGGGCCAGTCCTTGCCGGCGAGGCCCATGACCTTGAACAGCTCGCCCATCTGGTCAGGCGCGACGAGGCGCTCCTTGGCGACCCACAGGGCCGTGGCATGCTGGGGGGCCATCTGGCCGAGCGCACGGGCGCGGGCGTCGGCGCCTAGCGCCTTCAGCCACTTGCCTTGCCCGATCGTGCCGAGCCAGCGCGCGCCGCAATCCTCGGCAATGGCGCGCATCGTCGCGAAGTCGACCAGCGAGGAGAGGTCGGCCTCGCCCGGCGCCTCGAACGGGTCGACCTTTTCGTGCGCGCGCACGGCCTGCAGGGTCGAGCCGTTCTGGACCTCGGTATAGCCATAGTCGATGAACAGGGCGGTGCCGCCCTGTTCGGCGAGGCGGCGGGCGGTTTCCTGCATCACCGCGGCGGCGCCGGGGCAGGTCTCGATGATCGTGCCGACCGGGGCCTCGCGGCGCCATTCGGGCACGGCGGCATCCATCGGCAGGTTTCCGGCCACGGGCAGGAAGCGGTCCTGGTAATAGCCGACCATCCGCTCGCGCCAGCCGGTTTCCATGCGCACCAGCTGGCGCACGGGCAGGGCGTCGAGAAACTCGTTGGCGACGAGCAGGATCGCCCCTTGCGTCGGCACGGTCGAGAGATCGTCGTGCCAGGTCGCGTCGGGCACCGAGGCGAGCTGGAGATCCTTGAGCGCCAGCGAGGTCTCGAC
The DNA here is from genome assembly GCF_014230315.1 of Novosphingobium flavum. Classification (GTDB taxonomy): domain Bacteria; phylum Pseudomonadota; class Alphaproteobacteria; order Sphingomonadales; family Sphingomonadaceae; genus Novosphingobium; species Novosphingobium flavum. Next base: position 79,320 of record NZ_JACLAW010000014.1, read on the forward strand.
GAAGTGGACCTTGGGCAGGAGGTCGAAGCGCTTCATCGTGCGCAGGGCATCGCGTGCGAGGGTGCCGCGGCCGGGGCCAAGCTCGACGTAGTGGACCGGTTCGGGCCGCCCGGCACGAATCCAGATGTCGGTCAGCCACAGACCGATCAGCTCGCCGAAGATCTGGCTGATCTCGGGCGCGGTGATGAAGTCGCCGGCATGGCCGAGGGGGTCGCGGCTGGTGTAGTAGCGGGCATTGGCCTCGCCCATGTATTGCAGCAGGCTGATCGGGCCGTGATTATGGATCAGGCGGGCGTAGGACTGGGTCAGGCTCGCCGGTTCCGCCAGTTGCTTGCGCTTGCCGAAGCTCACGGGGCGCCCCTCTTCAGGCCGGGGCCGCGCTGCCGCTGCCCAGCGGCTTGCGCACCAGCGCCATCACGATCAGGCCAAGGCCGAGCGCGATCATCGGCACGGTCAGCCACTGGCCCATCGACATGCCCGTGGTCCGCGCGAATTCCTCCAGCTGGGCGTCGGGCTCGCGGAAGAATTCGACCGTGAAACGCGCCATGCCGTAGCCCATGACGAAAACCCCGGTGAGCAGCCCGGTGCGGAAACGGGCGCGGGTCTTCCAGAACAGCAGCATCATCACGATCAGCAGGGCTAGCCCTTCGAGCCCGGCCTCGTACAGCTGGCTGGGGTGGCGGGGCAGCGGCCCGCCATCGGGAAAGACCATGGCCCAGGGCACATTGCCGATCGCCACCCGGCCCCACAGCTCGCCGTTGACGAAGTTGGCCAGCCGCCCGAAGAACAGGCCGAAGGGCACGGCCACGGCGACATAGTCACAGACGCGCAGGAAATTGAGCCCGCCGCGCCAGGCCACCCAGGCCATGGCGAGGGTGCAGCCGATCAGCCCGCCGTGGAAGCTCATGCCGCCTTCCCACAGCTTCACCAGTTCGGCCGGATCGGCCCAGAGGTGCGGGGCATAGAACGTGGCATAGCCCAGCCGCCCGCCCAGGATCACGCCCAGCGTGCAGTAGAAGAACAGGTCGTCGGCATGGTTCTGGGCCATCGGTGCGCCGGGCAGCTTCAGCGTCTTCGAGACGTGCCAGTAGGCCAGGACGATCCCGGCGAGATAGGCCAGGCTATACCAGCGCAGGGTGAAGAAGCCGAGGTCGATCCCCCGGGTCAGGCCGAGGTCGAGCCAGTGGATCGGCGGGTGAGCGGCGGCGGCCGCAAGGAGCGTGAGCACCGGAAGTGAGGTCCTGCGTGTAATGGATGGCTTCAGCCTTGGCCGCTTCTGGCACAGGGCGGGCCCGGATGGAACCGCAATGCGCGGTGCGGATTGTGGGTTCCGGTCCCCGAAGGGATGCTTGGCAGGCGCGGCAAAGCTGCTAGCGTAGGTCCGCTCCCATACTGCCCCGGAAATCAAGCCCTTGTCGTCCACTCGCATTGCCAACCAGCGCGCCATCATCGAGCGGCGCGGAATCGCTGCTGCCATCGCGGACGCGGTTGCCGAACACGGGGCGGAAAAGGCGCGCCCCCAGGTCGTCGCCCTGCTGCGCAATGCGCTTCATGCCGGGCGGGCGGTGATCGCGGCCCGCCTGTCCGAGCGGCCTTCCGCCGGGCAGGAGAGCGCCGCGGCCCAGGCCTTCCTTGTCGACCAGCTGGTCCGCCTGATTCATGACCACGTGGTGAGCGAGGTCTATCCCGCCGCCAATCGCTCCACCGGGGAGCGGATCACGATCCTGGCCGTGGGTGGCTATGGCCGCGGTGAAATGGCGCCGCATTCGGATGTCGACATCGCCTTCGTCACCCCGATCAAGCAGACCGCGTGGTGCGAGCAGGTGATCGAGGCCATGCTCTATTTCCTGTGGGATCTCGGGCTCAAGGTCGGCCATTCCAGTCGCTCGCTCGACGAGACGGTGCGCATGGCCCGCTCCGACCTTACCATCCGCACAGCCCAGCTCGAAGGGCGCTACGTCTGGGGTGATCAGCAGCTTTACGACGAGTGCGCCCGCCGCTTCTGGGCCGAGGTGGTGCAGGGGACCGAGCGCCAGTTCGTGGCCGAGAAGCTGGCCGAGCGGACCGATCGCCACAAGCGGCTGGGAGACAGCCGCTACGTGGTCGAGCCGAACGTGAAGGAGGGCAAGGGCGGCCTGCGCGACCTGCACACGCTCTACTGGATCGGCAAGTACATCCACAAGGTGCGCGATCCCTCCGAGCTGGTCGACGTCGGCCTGCTTACCCCCAGCGAATACCGCGCCTTCCGCCGCGCCGAGAACTTCTTCTGGGCGGTGCGCTGCCACCTCCACACCATCACCCGCCGCGCCGAGGACCGGCTCACCTTCGACCTTCAGCGCGAGGTGGCGGCGCGGATGCAGTTTTCCGACCGGCCGGGCAAGAGCGCGGTCGAGCGGTTCATGCAGTACTTCTTCCTGCAGGCGAAGCGCGTCGGCCACCTCACCGGGGTGTTCCTCGCGCAGCTTGACGAGCAGTTCGCCAAGAAGCAGCCGCGCGGGCTGCTGGCCGGTTTCCGCAGCCGGCCGCGGATCGTGCGCGGCTACAAGGTGTTCGGCGGCCGGGTCAACGTGCCGACCGATGACTGGTTCACCCAGGACCCGGTGCGGCTGATCGAGATCTTCGCCCTGGCCGACCAGGAACGGCTCGAGATCCATCCCGAGGCGATGCGCCTTGCCGCCCGCGACGCCCGCCTGATCGACGGCGAAGTGCGCAAGTCGGCCCGCGCCAATGCCCTGTTTCTCGAGATCCTGACCAGCCGCAACGATCCCGAGACCACCCTGCGCTGGTTCAACGAGGCGGGCGTGTTCGGCCGTTTCATGCCCGATTTCGGGCGGGTCAACGCGCAGATGCAGTTCGACATGTATCACCACTATACGGTGGACGAGCATACCATCCGCGCGATCGGCCTGCTCTCGCGCATCGAGAAGGGCGAACTGGCGGTCGATCATCCGCTGGCGACCCAGATCATCCACCAGGTCAATTCGCGCCGGGCGCTCTATGCCTCGGTGCTGTTCCACGACATCGCCAAGGGCCGCAAGGGCGACCACTCGGTGCTGGGCGCCGAACTGGCGCTGCGGGTCTGCCCGCGGCTCGGGCTCGATCCGGCGGAGACCGAGCTGGTTTCCTGGCTGGTGCGCTATCACCTGCTGCTCAGCGCCACGGCCTTCAAGCGCGACCTGGCCGACTGGAAGACGATCCAGGACCTGGTCGAGGTGGTCCAGTCGGTCGAGCGGCTGCGCACTCTCGCGCTGCTCACCATCGTCGATATCCGCGCCGTCGGCCCCGGGGTGTGGAATTCGTGGAAGCGCCAGCTGATCGGCGAGCTTTATGCCGCGGCGGAAGAGCGCCTGCGGCTGGGCCATGCCGAGCATCACCGCTCGCAGCGGGTCGCCCTCAAGAAGCGGGCCGTGGCCGCGCGGCTGGGCGCACGGGCGGGCTTGGTCGAAACCGTCGGCAGCCAGCTCGGCGATGCCTACTGGATCGCCGAGCCGGACGACATCATCGCGCTCAACCTCGCCCAGCTGGAGGCGGCCAAGGGCCAGCCGCTTGATGTTGCGACCACCTATTACGCCGCGCGCGGGGCCAGCCTCGTCACCGTGATCGCGGCCGACCATCCGGGCCTGTTCTACCGCATCGCCGGGGGCATCCACCTTGCGGGCGGCAATATCATCGATGCCCGCATCCACACCGCGCGCAGCGGCGTGGCGGTCGACAACTTCCTCGTGCAGGACCCGCTCGGGCGCCCGTTCAGCGAGGAGACCCAGCTCGCCCGGCTCAAGACCGGGATCGCCGATGCCCTCGCCAACCGGGTCAAGCTGGTGCCCCAGCTTGCCGCCCGCCCGCTCGCCCGGCCCCGTGCCGAGGCCTTTGCCGTTGCCCCCCGGGTGGAGTTCGACAACAAGGCCTCGAACCGCTTCACCGTGGTCGAGATCAATGCGCGCGACCGGCCGGCCCTGCTCAACCGCCTCGCCCGTGCCCTGTTCGAGGCGCGGCTGATCGTCCATTCCGCCCATATCGCCACTTACGGCGAACGCGCGGCCGATACCTTCTACGTGACCGACCTGCTGGGCGAGAAGATCGACCAGCCCGCCCGCCTCAAGCAGGTCGAGCGCAAGCTGCTGGAGGCCGCCGCCGAGGGCAAGGTCGAGGTCGAGCTAGCGTAGTTTGGTCAGCCTTCGACATCCGGCGAAGGCTTGCGGCGAATTTGTGCATGGACCGGGGCAAGCCTAGCTTGCCCCTTGCGCGGCACCGGCCCGCTCCCCCGGCCCAACCACCCACAGGGTACACTCAATGGGTGGTTGGGCCGGGGGAGCGGGCCGGTGCCGCAAGCCTCCTGCGGATGCAGGAGGCGCACCAAACAAGGACTCGGGGCCGGTGCCGCACGGGAAGCCCGGATGGGCGTTCCGACTAACCAAAGTCTCCGCTTCCCCGCAGGCGCGAATCGCTCTAAGGAGCCGCCAGAAGTGAATCCACAGGAGAACGTACTATAGCTCCCCCTCCACGGCGCATGATGCAGCCCCCGGTCAAGAGTGGGCCGCGCTACAACAATCTCATCCAGTCGGACAAGGTCCGCGTCATCGATGAGAACGGAGAGAATCTCGGCGTGATGTACACGCGCGAGGCCATCGAGCAGGCTGCGGAAGTCGGCCTCGATCTCGTCGAAGTCTCGCCCAACGCCGATCCGCCGGTCTGCAAGTTCCTCGACGTCGGCAAGTTCCGCTACGAGGCGCAGAAGAAGGCCAACCTTGCCCGCAAGACCCAGAAGACGCAGGAGATCAAGGAGATCAAGATGCGTCCGAACATCGACGATCACGACTATGACGTGAAGATGCGGGCCATGCACAAGTTCATCGGCGAAGGTGACAAGGTCAAGGTGACCCTGCGCTTCCGCGGCCGTGAGCTTTCGCACCAGCAGCTCGGCATGAACCTCTTGCGCCGCGTGCAGGAAGACATCGCCGAAGTCGCCAAGGTCGAAGCCTATCCGCGCATGGAAGGCCGCCAGATGCTGATGGTGGTCTCGCCCAAGTAAGCGGCGGGTTTCCGCGACGATTTAGTGAGAGGCGCTCCGTTCGGGGCGCCTTTTGCTTTTGGGGCAGGGTCACACCAGTGTAACCCTGCGCCGCCCGGTTTCGGGCAAATATTCATGACAAATCAAGGGCCGCGCGGATCAGTGCATGGGTGACACTTGTCCAACCTGAGCGCGTTTTTCCGGCCCGATCCGTGGTTCAAAGAGCGGCGGGGAAGATGGCAGGTTTGGCCTGAGTAGGAAACGGTTCGGGGTTGTGGGCGGTCCTGCTGTCTGGTCCGCGATCACGAAGTCGATTCAACGGGGGTCGATGGCTTGAATGGCGGGGTGAGGACATCCCTGTTGCACTCCAGAATGTGTATTTTTCGCTGGCAAGCAAACCTCAACCGCCTTAGCCTGCAAAGCAGGGGCTTCGGATGACTAAAATTCTGGTATCTATTGAAGAAGCCAAGAAACTGTCCGACCTCCTGTGGGATGGCATGGATGGTCTCCCCATAAACGGTGGCTTAAGGGAACGGCTCGCTATCGCGGCATTAGTCGTCTCCTTGCATCACCATAGGGCCCTCATCTTCCTTTTAGAAAATGGTTCTTATCAATCCTTCATGGCCCTGCTGCGACCCCAAACTGATGCTTGGGTAAATGGAGCTTGGTTGCACCTTTGTGCTACTGATGGGGAACTGGAGAACTTTGCGGCTGGTAAAAGCCATGTGCAACCTAGGGAAATTTTCGAACGATTAGAGGCTGCGATGGGCAACCAAGTCATTGCCAATCTAAAGAAAGGTCGGTGGAAAGAGATGTGTGATTTTACTCACACCGGCATCTTCCAACTCAATCGCAATCTTACCGCCGATACCGTCGAGCCGAATTACCCGGAGGACGAACTCATCGGCGCCTTGGAGCAGGCGAACGTCTCTGGGGTAATCGCAGGGACTTTTGCAGCGGGTGTCGCCAACAATCAGAATCTGGCTAACAGCCTACTAGCGAAGGCATTAGAGATGACTGCCCCGCCTACCCCTTCCACTCCCGCCGCTCTTCCGCCGCCCTGAGCACTTCGTAGCTCACCTGTAGCTTGTGGAATTCGGTCGCGGCGGCCTCATCCCCGGGCTTCACATCGGGGTGGACCAGCTTGGCCTTGGTCCGCCAGGCCTTCTTCACCGCCTCGAAATCGGCATCCGGGTCCAGCCCGAGCGTTTCCAGCGCCTTCAGCTCATCGCGCGAGCGGGTGCCGTCGCCCGAGCCGGCCCAGCCGTAGTGGGCCGATTCCTTGTAGCCGCCGGCGTCGGCCCGTTCGCGGGCCTCGCGCTGTTCGGCTTCTTCCTTGGTCAGGCCCTCGAAGTAGTTCCAGCCGGAATTGTATTCGGCGGCGTGGCTCTGGCAGAAATACCAGCGCTCCGGGCTGTTGGGCGATTTCGGCGCGGGGCAATCGCCCTTCTCGTTGCAGCCGGAGCGGTCGCACATGCGCACGGGGGTGGCGTCGCTGGCGCTGCCGTAGCCGCCCCAGCGCGGGAATCCCCATGAATCGGATCGGCGGGCCCTGCTCATCTATGCCAGATAGTTTGCAAGGCCCGCCGGCTCAAGGTGCCTTGTCGGGATGGCACAGCAAGCCCCCGACGGATGCCGGGGGCGCAGCCTGTAAAAGACTCAATCAATCGTCACGGTAACCGCGCGGCGGTTCTTGGCCCAGCTGGCCTCGTCCGAACCGAGCGCAACCGGGCGCTCCTTGCCGTAGGACACCGTGGTCAGCCGCCCGGCATCGACGCCGAGGCTGACGAGGTAGTTCTTGGCGGCATTGGCGCGGCGTTCGCCCAGCGCAAGGTTGTATTCGCGGGTGCCGCGCTCGTCGGCGTGGCCTTCGATCGTGGCCTTCTTGGCCGGATACTTGGCCAGCCACTGGGCTTGCTGGGCCAAAGCCGCCTGATCGTCGGCATCGACGTTGAACTTGTCGGTGTCGAAATAGATCGTGTCCTTGCCCATCATCTGCTGGGCGAAATCGGCCTGGCTGCCCGGCGCCGGACCCTGCGGGGTGGCGGGCGGCGGGGCTTCGGTGGTGGTGGTCGGCGCGGGCGGCGGGGGCAGCTCGGCCGGGGCCTTCTTCGAACAGGCCGCAAGGGCCAGGCTCGAGGCCACCAGCAGGGTGGTCGCCTGAAGGGCGGGCTTTAGGGCGGAGCGGATCATCATGCTTCTCCTTGGAATGGCCTTGCAGGCAATACGGCGCACGGCCGTAAAAATATGGTGTGTCCGGCTCAGGGGCGGACCGGGCCCCAGGCCGGGTCGGAAGCGTCGACCGGGGTCGGCAGCTTGCGTTCATTACGTCCGGTCAGGTCGACCTGCCAGATCGAGGCCTGGCCCGAGCCCTTGGCCGTGCGGAAGAACTGCACGATCCGGCCGTTGGGCGACCAGGTCGGCGCTTCGTCCTGCCACGAATTGGTGAGGTAGCGCAGGTTGCCGCCGGAGGGGCTCATCACCGCGATGCGAAGATCGCCGACGATGTGGGTGAAGGCGATCTGGTCCCCGCGCGGGGACCATTCGGGCGTGGCGGCGCGGCCGCCGAAGAAGGTGATGCGCTTCTGGTTCGAACCGTCGGCGTCCATCACATAGACCTGCTGGCTGCCGGAACGGTCGCTCTCGAACACGATCTTGCTGCCATCGGGCGAATAGGAGCCGCCGATGTTGATCCCCGGCGTATTGGTCAGCCGCTGCGGGGTGCCGCCGCCGCTGGCGGGGATGCGGTAGATGTCGGTATTGCCGGCCGCGGCCATCGAATAGAGGATCCACTTGCCATCGGGCGACCAGCGCGGGGCGAAGGTGGGGTTCTTCGACTGGGTGATCAGCCGCTGGGTGCCCTTGTCGAGGTCATAGACGTAGATCCGGGGCGAGCCGTTGAAGTAGCTGAGATAGAGGATCGAGCCATAGTCCGGCGAATAGCGCGGGGTGAGCGCGATCGACTGGCCGGTGGTGATATAGCGGTGGTTGGCGCCATCGGAATCCATGATGGCGAGGCGCTTCATCCGGTGGTCCTTCGGCCCGGTCTCGGCGATGTAGGCGATCTTGGAATCGAAGAACGGGCTCTCGCCCGAGAGGCGCGAATAGACGAGGTCGGCGCACTTGTGCGCGGCGCGGCGCCATTCGGCGGGCTGCACTTCCCAGCCGCCCTTGACCAGCTGCTGGCGCAGGGCAACGTCATAAAGGTAGCAGCCGATGGTCAAGTTGCCGCCCGGCGCGGCGCGGACATAGCCGTGGACCAGCATTTCCGCGCCCCGGCCCGACCAGATGCCGAAATCGGGGGCGACGACCTGGCCGAAGCTGGGCTGGGGCAGGGCATCGGGGCCGGTCGGCTTGAACAGGCCGTTGTTTTTCAGGTCAGCGGTGATCACCTGGGCCAGCGCCTTGCCCAGCGCGGCGGTCGAGCCCGCGCTGGCCTGGGTCGGCACGTCGGCATTGGTCGGGAAGGTGGGGATGGCGATGCCGAGGTCCTGCCACGGGGTCTCGTCGGAAACCGAGCCGGTGAGCCCGCCCTCAGGCTGGGCGGCGGGCGCGGCTGGGCTTGCCGTCTGCGCGGCGAGCGGCGCGGCAAGGATGAGGGCGATGAGCGGAAGGGCGGCAGTTTTCATTGCGACAGCTTTCGGTCGAAGCGGAACGAGGCGACGTGCTTCCACGCCGCGTAAAGGTCTTCGGGCAGATCGAACGGCGCGGCCAGCCGCACGGCGCGGACTGCCTGCTCGGCATGGCGCTGGGCCTGGGCGCGGTTGGCGTCGGTGATCCCTGCCTGGCTGACAACGCGCGGGGGGCCGGCAAGGCTCCCGTCGGGGTTCAGGTCCCAGGCCAGCACGGTGACGAGCTGATCGGAATCGGCGCCTTGCGGGGCGGACCACTTGGGCTTCAGCTGCCGGGTGATCGCGCCGGAGAGGGCCGAGCGGACGGCGGGGCCGATTTCCTGCGCGGGCGGGGTGGTGGCCTTGGCGCCCGGGGTCTGGCCCCCGGCGATGCCCTTGAGGAAGTCGCTGCCGATCCGGCTGCCGCCGCCACCAGCGGGCTTGGCGGCGGGCTTCTGCGGCGCGGGGGCGGGCTTGGCCGGGGCCTTGGCGACCGGTTGCGGCTTGGGCGCGGGCTGGGGCTTGGGAATGACCTGAGGCAAGGGCTTGGGGGGCGGGGGCTGGACCTGCGGCTGGGGCCGGGGCTGCGGCTCGGGCGCGGGTTCGGGCACCGGGTTCTCGGCGATCACCGGGGCGATCGCGGGGGCGGCTTCGGCCGCCGGTTCGGGCGAGGTCGAGCGTTCGGCGATCTCGTCGGAGAAGGTGACCGTCATCCGCTCGGGCAGGGGCAAGGGCGCGGGCGTTGGCGGCTTGAGCGCCAGCCAGGCCACCAGCGCGACATGCGCGGCGACGGCCACGGCAAGCCCGGCTTTCTCTTCCCTGCGCAGTGTGGTCCCCATACCAGCCATTCCCTAGGGCTATGGGGCCGTAACTGAACCGTTGGTGACCAGCGAGATCGAATTGAACCCGGCGTGGTTCAACTCGCCCATTACCTGCATCACGTCGCCATAGGGCAAGGCCCGGTCGGCGCGCAGGGTCACCAGTGGCGGCTTGCCGCCCTCGCCGGTCCCGGCAAGGCTGGCCAGCCGGTCGGCCAGTTCGCCGGGGGCGACTTCGGCCTCGTCGAGGAAGGTCTTGCCGTCGCTCGTCATCGAGATCGTCACCTGCTTGGGCTCGGTGGCGAGGGCCTTGGCCTTGGAGTCTGGCAGTTCGACCGGCACGCCCGCGGTCAGCAGCGGGGCGGTGACCATGAAGATGATCAGCAGCACCAGCATCACGTCGACCAGCGGCGTGACGTTGATTTCCGCCATGGCGCCGCGCTTGCCGCGCCGTCCGCGCCTGCGGCCGCCGCCGCCGCCTCCGCCTCCGCCTCCGGCCAGGCCCATCGCCATGTTATTCAGCCTCCAGTTCGCGGCTGAGCGTGGTGTGGAAGCGGTCGGCGAAGCGCTGGAGGCGGGCTTCGAAGTGGTTCACCGCGCTGGAAAAGCGGTTGTAGGCGATGACCGCCGGGATGGCGGCGAAAAGGCCGATGGCCGTGGCGAAGAGGGCCTCGGAAATGCCGGGGGCGACCACGGCGAGCGAGCTATTCTGCTGCTGGCCGATCTGGAAGAACGAATTCATGATCCCCCAGACCGTGCCGAACAGGCCGATGAAGGGGGCGGCCGAGCCGACCGTGGCGAGGAAGTTCAGCCGGTCGCCCAGCCGGTCGCTCTCCTGCTCGACCACCGAGCCCATCACGGCGGAAAGGCGCTGGCGGGTGCCCTCGCGGTCCAGCTGCTTGAGGGCGAGGCTGCGGCGCCATTCGCCCAGCGCCGCGCCGACGACCTTGGCCGAGGGTACTTCCCCGCCGGAATTCTCCTTGTGGAAGGCTTCCATGTCCTTGGCCTGCCAGAAGCCGTCCTCGTAGGCGCGGTTGCGGCGCTTGAGCGAACCGACCCGCAGCGAGAACGAGAGGATGATGGTCCAGACCCAGACCGAGGCGAGCAGCAGGCCGCCCATCACCAGCTGGACCACGATATCGGCATCGAGGAACAGCTTGACCGGGTTGAGGTGGGCGCCGCCCGTGGTGGCAGCGAGAATTTCAAGGCTGGTCATGTCGTTTCCGTGTCGAGAATGCTGGAGAAGGCCGCGCGCCAGGCGGCGGGCTGGCGTTTCGGGCGGCCGTCGGGGCCGATGAAACCGACCCGTACCCGCGCCTCGGAGAGAAGCTGCCCGTCCCTGAGCGCGCGCTGAACTAGGCGGCACGAGGCGGCGCCGACGTCCTCGGCATGGGTTTCGATCGTCACCACATCGTCCAGCCGGGCGGGGGCGAGGTAGCGGATCGTCACTTCCGAGACGGCATAGGTGCCCGCGCCGCTTTCCTGCGCGGCGCGCTGGTCGATCCCGAGCAGGCGGACGAGATCGCTGCGCCCCCGCTCGAACCAGCGCAGGTAATTGGCGTGGTAGACCGCGCCGGACAGGTCGGTGTCCTCGTAATAGGCGCGCACCGCGAGGCGGTGGACGGGCCCGTCAAGGCAGCCGGAGGGAGGGGCGGGCTGGTTCGGCATCCGCCAAGGGTCTTAGCCTTGGCGCGAGTCGCAGGGCAAGGGCGCGGGGGCGAAAAGCCCGCCTTGCCCCCCTTATTGCGATATCATGCCGTAAAATTGCCGTCCGCCGAACAGATGGACGTGGAGGTGCGGCACTTCCTGCCCGCCGTGCTGGCCGATGTTGGCGAGCAGACGGTAGCCCGGATCGACCAGCCCCTGTTCCCGCGCCACCGTGCCGACGGCGCGGATGAAGCCGGCGATCTCGGCATCCGGAGCCTTGGCCGAGAAATCGTCCCAGCTGACATAGGGCCCCTTGGGCAGGACGAGGATATGGACCGGCGCCTTGGGCGAAATGTCATGGAAGGCGAGGGCGAAATCGTCCTCATAGACCTTCTTGCAGGGGATTTCCCCGCGCAGGATCTTAGCGAACACATTGTCCGGATCGTAGGGCAGGCGGGGATCGATCGCCATCAGTCAGCCTTCCTTGCCGCCTTTTCGGCGATTCCCGAAAGTCCCTCGCGCCGGTCGAGTTCCGCGAGGACATCGCCCAGCGGCACGTCCCTGGCGCCGAGCAGGACCATGAGGTGGAACAGGAGGTCGGCCGCTTCGCCGACCAGCTCCTCGCGGTCGCCCGAGAGGGCGGCTATCACCGTCTCGGTCGCCTCCTCGCCCACTTTCTGGGCGATCTTGCCGACGCCCCTGGCGTTGAGCTTGGCGACATAGGAGGTCGACGGATCGGCATGGCGCCGCGCCGCGATGGTGCTTTCGAGTTTTGCGAGGGTGTCGCTCATGCAGACCGGATGCAGCGGCGTTGCACCGGGGTCAACCCCGGGCCGGTATGCCAGCCGCGCGCAGGGCGGCGTGGGCCTCGGCGATCGAATGCTTGCCGAAGTGGAAGATCGAGGCGGCGAGCACGGCGCTGGCATGGCCCTTGGTCACGCCCGCCACGAGGTGGTCAAGCGTGCCGACGCCGCCCGATGCGATGACCGGGATGGTGACCGCATCGGCGATGGTGCGGGTCAGTTCGAGATCATAGCCGGCCTGGGTGCCGTCACCGTCCATCGAGGTGACGAGCAGTTCGCCGGCGCCGAGTTCCGCCAGTTTTATGGCATGTTCGATGGCGTCGATCCCGGTCGCCTTGCGGCCGCCGTGCGTGAAGATTTCCCACCGGCCCGGCGCCGTGCGGCGCGCATCGACCGAGGCGACGATGCACTGGCTGCCCATCTTCTCGGCAATGTCGGAGACCACTTCGGGGCGCGAGACGGCGGCGGAATTGACCGCGACCTTGTCCGCGCCGGCCAGCAGCAGCGCACGGGCGTCTTCCACCGTGCGGACCCCGCCGCCGACGGTGAGCGGCATGAAGCAGACTTCCGCCGTGCGCCGGACCACGTCGAGCAGGGTGCCGCGCCCTTCGTGGCTGGCGGAAATATCAAGGAAACACAGCTCGTCGGCGCCCGCCGCGTCATAGGCGCGGGCCTGTTCGACCGGATCACCCGCGTCGATCAGGTCGACGAAGTTCACGCCCTTGACCACGCGCCCGTCGCGGACGTCGAGACAGGGGATTACACGGACGCGGACTGTCATCGCTCAGGTCCTTTCGGCCATGGCGATCGCGGCCTTGAGGTCCAGCCGCCCTTCGTAAAGCGCGCGGCCGGTGATCACGCCTTCGATGCCTTCGTGGGCGTGGAGGGCGAGGATGTGGATGTCGTCCAGCCCCTTCACCCCGCCGCTGGCGATCACCGGGATGTCGACCCGGCGGGCGAGGTCGACCGTGGCGTCGATGTTGACGCCCTTCAGGAGCCCGTCGCGGCCGATGTCGGTGAAGAGCAGGCTTGCGACGCCGGCATCCTCGAAGCGGCGGGCGAGGTCGACCACGGCAACGTCGGAGACGTCGGCCCAGCCTTCGGTGGCGACCATGCCGTCCTTCGCGTCAACCGCGACGACGATGCCGCCGGGGAACTCCTTGGCCATGTCCTTGACGAATTCCGGGTCTTTCAGGGCTGCCGAGCCCATCACCACGCGGGAAACGCCAAGGTCGAACCAGCCCGCGACCGCCTCGCGGGTGCGGATGCCGCCGCCGAGCTGGACGTGGCCGGGGAAGGCCGCAAGGATCGATTCGACCGCCTCGCGGTTTTCCGCGCGGCCGGCGAAGGAACCGTCGAGATCCACCACGTGGAGGTGCTGCGAGCCGGCTTCGGCAAAGAGCAGGGCCTGGGCGGCGGGATTGTCGCCGTAAACCGTGGCGCGCGCCATGTCGCCTTCGGCGAGGCGCACGACCTGGCCGCCCTTGAGGTCGATGGCGGGGAAAACGATCATTCTCAGGGTTTCCAGTCGAGGAAGCGGGCGAGCAGGGCGAGGCCGTAGGCCTGGCTCTTTTCCGGGTGGAATTGCACGCCGACGATATTGTCGCGCATCACGGCGGCGACGACGCCGCCGCCATGGTCGGTCATCGCCGCGACGGCCGCGCCTTCATCGGGCACGAAGTGATAGGAATGCAGGAAATAGGCCTCGCCCGGCTCGATCAGCCCGTGGGATGCGCCGTGGGGCGGCAGGTCGACGTCGTTCCAGCCCATGTGGGGGATCTTGATCGAGGGATCGGGCCGTTCGATCAGCCGCACTTCGCCCGCGATCCAGTCCAGCCCTTCGGTAATCCCGTGCTCGACCCCGCGGCTGGCGAGGAGTTGCATGCCCACGCAAATGCCGAGGAACGGCGCGCCTTCGACCAGCACCCTATCCTCGATCGCGTCGATCAGTCCGGTCACGCCGCGCAGCCCCTCGGCGCAGGCCCTGAACGAGCCGACGCCGGGCAGGACGATGCGGTCGGCCGTGCGGATCACGTCCGGATCGGCGGTGATGACCAGCCCCTCGGCCCCGGCGGCCTTCAGCGCATTGGCGACCGAGTGCAGGTTGCCCGCGCCATAGTCGATGAGTGCAAGCTTTGCGGCCATGGTCTCAGCCGTTGAGGCTCCCTTCTCCGAGCAGGCCCTTGGTGGAGGGCACGGCCCCGCCCTTGCGCGGGTCCAGCTCGACCGCGGTGCGCATCGCGCGGGCGAAGCCCTTGTAGATGCCTTCGCAGATGTGGTGGTTGTTGCTGCCGTAGAGCAGTTCGATGTGCAAGGTGATCCCGATCGCCTGCGAGATCGACTGGAACCAGTGCTCGAACAGCTCGGTATCCATCTCGCCCAGCTTTTCCTGGGTGAAAGCGGCCTTCCACACCAGCCACGGGCGGCCCGAAATGTCGAGCGCGACGCGGGCGAGGGCCTCGTCCATCGGCGAATAGACCGAGCCGTAGCGGCCGATTCCGCCCCGGTCGCCCAGCGCCTGCGAGATGCACTGGCCGATGGCGATCGCCGAATCCTCGGTCGTGTGGTGCTGGTCGACATGGAGATCGCCGACGATCCGGCAGCGGATGTCGATCAGCGAGTGGCGCGAGAACTGCTCGATCATGTGATCGAGGAAGCCGATTCCCGTGGAAATATCGAATTTCCCGGTGCCATCGAGGTTCACCTCGACGTCGATGTCGGTTTCGTGGGTCTTTCGGGTGATGCGGGCGGTACGCATGAGCAGTCCTTGGGGCCGGTTCGCGGCGTCAGAATCCTTGTCTGCGCGCCTATAGACCCACAGGCAAACGGTGCAAGGCACGCTTTGAACGCTTGACCATGCGCCTTGCCGTCGCCACTTGAGGGGGGATGACCGAAACGCCCGACAGCCTGATCCCCTACGATGAAATCGTCCAGGAAGCCCTGCGCGCCGTGGTCGGCCGGGTTCTGGGCCAGGTCGAATCGTCGGGTGGCACCCTGCCGGGCAACCATCACTTCTACATCACCTTCAAGACCGGCGCGCCCGGGGTGGACATTCCCCAGCACCTGCGTGAGCGGTTTCCCGACGAGATGACCATCGTCCTCCAGAACAAGTTCTGGGACCTGACCGCGGCGGAGGATCACTTCTCGGTCGGCCTCTCGTTCAACCAGATGCCGGCCAAACTGGTGATTCCCTTCGCGGCGATCACCGCATTCGTCGATCCGGCGGTCGATTTCGGACTGCAGTTCCAGGCGACCGTGGCCGATCTCGCCCCCGAGCCGCACGAGGCGGGCGAGAATGACGGGTCCGAGCCGGATGCGGAACAGGGCGAGGCCCCCCGCGTTTCCAGCGAAGACGGCTCCAACGTGGTCACGGTGGATTTCGGCCGCAAGAAATAGGGAGTTCGGCTGGATGGCAAGGTTCCGCAAGGCCCGCGAGACGGCGGTGAAGGCGGAAGAAAGCCTGCCCGCGAGCCCCAGCCCCAACCCGATGACCAACCTCGTGCTTGCCGACATCGCCTTGCGCGGCGGCGGCCGGCTCCTGCGACATGCGATCGAGCGCGGGCTGCTCGGGCGGGCCTACAGTCCGAAGAAGGCCGAGAGCCTGATCAAGGGGCGCACCATGGGGCAGACCCTGATCGGCACGGCCCTCGCGCGGATCGCCACCCGATCGCTGCCCGGCGCCCTGCTGGTGGGCGGGGGGATGCTGGCCAAGACGCTGTACGAGCGCCGCCATGCCAGGGCCCAGGCGGCGAGCGGGGGCAAGGCGGTCGACCGGCAGGCGGTTCGCGGCAAGCGGGCTGGGGGCGGCGGCGATTGATCGGTTTCGCACGCGAGACTTGATTCGCATCCCCGCCATGCGCCAAAGGCGGGCATGGCTACCGACACGCTTCATCGCCGCGGCCTGATGCTGATCCTGTCCTCCCCCTCGGGCGCGGGCAAGACCACCATCGCCCGCAAGCTGCTCGAACAGGATCGCGAGATCAACTCGTCGGTCTCGGTCACCACCCGGCCGATGCGGCCCGGCGAGGTCGAGGGGCGCGACTATCACTTCGCCAGCCCCGCCGAATTCGAGCAGATGGTGGAGGACAACGCCTTCTTCGAATGGGCGACCGTGTTCGGCCATTGCTACGGCACGCCCAAGGCGCAGATCCGCGCCGGGCTGAAGGAAGGGCGCGACTTCCTGTTCGACATCGACTGGCAGGGCACCCAGCAGCTCTACCAGAAGGCCGAGGTCGACGTTGTCCGCGTGTTCATCCTGCCGCCGAGCCTCGACGAGCTCGAGCGGCGCCTGATCAGCCGCCAGACCGACAGCAGCGAAGTGATCGCGGCGCGCATGGCGCGGGCCCAGGCCGAGATCAGCCACTGGGACGGCTATGACTACGTGGTGGTCAACGACGACGTCGAGACCTGTTTCGCCAAGGTGAGCGCGATTCTCCATGCCGAACGGATGCGCCGCACCCGCCAGACCGGCCTGATCGACTTCGTCCGCGAGCTGACGAAGAGTCGTTAGGAGGGTGCGCCTTCCACGTCCGTGGAAGGCTTGCGGGCTGGTGCCGCAAGGAAAGCCCGGAAGGGCTTTCCGCACTACATTAACACTCCGGCTTGCCCCGCCGGGCCAGCCGGGATAGGCGCGCGGCCCTGAACGACACAGAATCCCCCGACACAGAAAATCCAAGGAACAGCCGATGACCGACCTCGCCAGCAAGATCGAAGCCGCCTGGGAAGCCCGTGACGGCGTGACCCCCGCCAGCGCCGACGTGCGCGCGATCGTCGACGAGGCGCTCGACCTGCTCGATTCGGGCGCGGCGCGCGTGGCCGAGCCGGACGGGCAGGGCGGCTGGAAGGTCAACCAGTGGCTGAAGAAGGCCGTGCTGCTCTCGTTCCGCCTTGCCGACAACGGCGTGATGGAACACGGCGCCGGCGGCGCGGCTCCGGCCTTCGACAAGGTTCCGCTCAAGTTCGAGGGCTGGGACGATGCCAAGTTCCGCGCCGGCGGTTTCCGCGTGGTGCCGGGCGCCGTGGTCCGCCGCAGCGCGCACATCGCCAAGGGCGTGGTGCTGATGCCGAGCTTCGTGAACCTGGGCGCCTATGTGGGCGAGGGCACGATGGTCGACACCTGGGCCACGGTCGGCTCCTGCGCCCAGATCGGCAAGAACGTGCATATCTCGGGCGGCGCCGGGATCGGCGGCGTGCTCGAGCCGCTGCAGGCCGGGCCGGTGATCATCGAGGACAACTGCTTCATCGGCGCCCGTTCGGA
The DNA here is from genome assembly GCF_014230315.1 of Novosphingobium flavum. Lineage (GTDB taxonomy): Bacteria > Pseudomonadota > Alphaproteobacteria > Sphingomonadales > Sphingomonadaceae > Novosphingobium > Novosphingobium flavum. The sequence goes on from NZ_JACLAW010000014.1 coordinate 96,464, forward strand.
AGTGGCCGAGGGCGTGGTCGTGGGCGAGGGCGCGGTGCTTTCGATGGGCGTGTTCATCGGCGCCTCGACCAAGATCATCGACCGGGCGACCGGCGAGGTCCACGTGGGCAAGGTTCCGCCCTATTCGGTGGTCGTGCCGGGCTCGCTGCCGGGCAAGCCGCTGCCGGACGGCACCCCGGGGCCGAGCCTCTACTGCGCCGTGATCGTCAAGACGGTCGACGCCCAGACCCGCAGCAAGACCGGGATCAACGAGCTGCTGCGCGACTGATCGGCATGGACCTGACCGGGCCCGATCCGGACCCGGTCAGGAACATCGGCCTTGCTCCGGCGTAGAATCGCCACTGGTTTGTCCAGTGGGAGCAAGTGCGATGGAACGTCACGGCGAAGAAGTTCACCTCGACACGACCGAGGCGCGTGGGGGCGATACGCCGCACGTGGTCCGCTACATGTTGATATTCGGGCTGGTCCTCGCGATCCTGGCCCTTTCGGCAATCTGGATCACCGGGGCCGCTACCAGCCCGCAGGGCGAGCGCACCGGGCACGTCACCAACCAGGCCACGCCCGAGAGCTGACGATGCCGGCGCGATCAAAGGCCCAGCAGCAGGCCGCCGGCGCGGCCCTTTCCGCCAAGCGGGGCGAGACGCCGAAGTCGCGCCTCAAGGGCGCTTCGCGCGACATGGCCGCATCCATGACCGAGAAGCAGCTCGAGGAACTGGCCGCGACCAGCCGGAAGGGCCTGCCCGCGCACAAATCGAAGGACTGAGCGGGCCCGGCGCTGCATAGTGGCGCCATGACCGATTCGCTCGACCGCTTCGTCGGCGCCCAGGCCGAAACCTACGCGGCGGCCCTCGCCGAACTGAAGGCCGGCGTGAAGCGCAGTCACTGGATGTGGTTCGTCTTCCCACAATTGCGCGGGCTGGGGCGAAGCCATACGGCCTGGCACTACGGGCTGGTCGATGCCGAGGAGGCGCGGGCCTATCTCGCCCATCCCGTGCTGGGGGCGCGGCTGGCGGTTTCCACCGAGGCGATGCTGGACTGGGCCGGGCAGCGGTCGGCCGAGACCATTCTCGGGCCGGTCGACGCGCTCAAGCTTCGCAGCTGCCTGACGCTGTTCGAGGCGGCGGGCGGCGAAGCGCATTTCGCCGAGGCGCTCGAAGCCTTTTACGGCGGGGAGCGCGATCCGGCGACCCTGGCCTTGCTGGGCTAGAAGACGGTCGGGCTTTCCAGTGCCGGATCGGCGGCATGAGCGGCGGCATAGGCGTCTGCCGCTTTCAGTATGCGCAGCATGTTGCGGCTGGCGATCTTCTCGAGGTCGGCCTGCGCATAGCCGCGCCGGGCGAGTTCGGCGAACAGGGCCGGATAGGCCGATACGTCGGCGAAGCCCTCGGTCATCGTGTCCATCCCGTCGAAGTCGCCGCCGACCCCGACATGGTCGATCCCGGCAACCTTGACGATGTGATCGACGTGGTCGGCAAGGTCAGACAGGGTGGCGGGCGGGACCGGATGGGCTTTCTCCCATTCCGCCAGCGCGGCCTTGGCCTGGTCCGGCGCCTCGCTGAAGCGGGCGTCGAGCCGGGCCTTTTCTGCGGCGCGATCGAGCGCCCAGTCGCGCGCCTTCTGGCTGACATAGGCGGGCAGCGAGACGACCATCACGATCCCGCCATTGGCCTTGATCCGCGCCAGCACCTCGTCGGGCACGTTGCGGGCATGGTCGGCCACGGCGCGCGCGCCGGAATGGCTGAAAATCACCGGGGCGCGGGCGACGTCGAGCGCGTCGAGCATGGTCCTGGTGCTGGTGTGGCTGAGATCGACCAACATGCCGATGCGCTGCATCTCGCGCACCACGTCCTTGCCGAAAGGCGAGAGGCCGTTGTTCTTCGGGGCATCGGTGGCGCTGTCCGCCCAGGAGGTCGAGCGGAAGTGCGAGAGGGTCATGTAGCGCACGCCGAGCGCGCGGAACTGGCGCAGGACGCCGGGCGAATTGCCGATCGCATAGCCGCCCTCCATGCCCAGCAGCGAGGCGATCTTGCCTGCCTTCAGCGCCTTTTCGACGTCGGCGGCGTTATCGGCGAACTGCAGGTCGGCCGGATAGCGGGCGATCAGGCGGCGGGTGACGTCGATCTGCTCCATCACCGCTTGGACCGCCTGCTGGTCGGTGAGGCCCGCCGAGACATAGACCGACCAGAACTGCGCCCCGACCTTGCCCCTGCGCAGCCGGGCAAGGTCGGTGTGCATGGCGATATAGCCCTTCGCCGGATCAGCCGTGCCGCTGGTGTCGGCAAAGTCGAACTTCGCCAGAACGTCGTGCCAGCGTTCGCGCAGCTGCTCGGGCACGTCGTTGTGCCCGTCCCACACCGGGGCGGCCTTGAGCGCGGCGGCGGCGATTTCCTCCGGGCTTCTCGGCGGGGCCGCAAGGGCCGGGGAAGCGAGGATCGCGGTGGCGAGGGCAGGGGCGAGCAGCGAACGAAGGCGCATCGAGGTCCTTTCCGGCGGATGACCCACCCTTGCCGTTTCGCGCGCCGCGCTCAATACGCTTTTCTTGGCAAGCAAGAGGATGGGCGGGATGACGGGGCGAATGATCGTGCGCGGCTTGCTGGGCCTGCTCTATCTTGCCGCCGGGGTGCTGCACCTGATCCTGCCGCGCCCGTTCATCGCGATTACGCCGGGCTGGGTTCCCGATCCCGCGCTGGTCATCGCCCTCACCGGGCTGGCCGAGATTGCCGGGAGCCTCGCCCTGCTGCAGCCGTGGTCGGGCCCGCTGCGCCGTGCGGCCGGGTGGGGACTGGCGGCCTATGCGCTGTGCGTCTGGCCAGCCAATATGCACCATATGGCGCTGGATCTGGCGCGCAGCGATCACGGGCTGGGGCTGGCCTATCACCTGCCGCGCATGGCCGCCCAGCCGGTGCTGATCTGGGCGGCGTTGTGGACCAGCGGCGCGATCGGCTGGCCCTTTGCCCGAAAGGGCAGGTGCTAGGGGCTTAGCCAAGCATGGCGAGCGCGGCGGCGCGCTCGGACGGGTAGCGGCGCGCGGCGATGTCGAGCAGGGTTCGCGCGGCGCCGGGATCGGAGCCTGCGGCGATGTCGCGGACATAGGCGGTGCGCTGGGCATAGATCGCCTCGATCAGCGCACGGTCGTAGCCCGGGTCGGCGCGGGGGCAGGCCTTGTCGGCCGCGGCGATTCCGCGCAGCAGAACCTTTGCCGCCGCGCCGTGCTGCACCGCGCAGGACCAGCAGGCATCGCGCACGGCATCGGCGCGGGAGTCGAGGTCGAGCCCGCTGCCGGCCCGCACGGCGGTCACGACCGGGCGATAGTGGGTCCGCTCGATGAAGGCGTGCTGGGCCTGGGCAAAGGCGGGTGCCTCGCGCGCGGCGATCGCCTGCCAGGCGGCGGTGAAGGCGGCGCTGCCCGGGGCCTTGCCGCGGAATTCGGGGCCCCAGGCCGCGCCCTCGGCGGCGACGAAGCTCGCGGCCGTGCCGGTCCTGGTCGCCATCTGGTAAAGGCCGTAGGACACTCCGCCCGGATCGCGCAGCCCGCTCGACACCGTGCCCGGCCCGCGCCCGCCGCTCTCATAGCGTTCGGACAGGGAGCCGAGGCGGTGCGGGGATATGGGCGCGGGCGAAGGCGTGGCCGCCGGGGTGTCGGCCCAAGGCTCCGCTTCGCCGGCGGCCTGTGCCAGCACCTCGGCGAGGCCGTCCAGCCCGGACGGCGTGCCATCGGGCGCGCCGGTCACGGCCTTTTCGGCGTCGCGCAGCGGGACGAAGTCGAAATCCATCGCATATTTCTCCAAATCAGTGAAATCATATCTAAAGATATAACCAATTTGGTGAGTAGGAAACTGGCCCCCTTGCCATGCCGCCAGCGGGGTGCTTGGCGGGGAGCATGAGCCTGCTTGCCGATCCCCTGACCCTTGTCCTTGCCTGCCTCGCGGTGATCATCGTCGGCGCGGCCAAGGGCGGGCTGAGCGGGGTCGGCGCGCTCGGCACCCCGATCCTCGCGCTCGCCCTGCCGCCGGCCGAGGCTGCGGCCGTGCTGCTGCCGGTGCTGCTGGTGCAGGACGCGGTTTCGGTCTGGGCCTTCCGCAAGGAGTGGGATCGCTGGATCGTGGGCTGGATGCTGCCGGGCTGCGCGATCGGCATCGCGCTCGCCACCGGATATGCCGCACTGGTCGACGAGCGCCGGCTGCTGCTCCTGCTCGGGCTGATCACCTTCGGCTTCGGCGCCTTCCGGCTGTGGGTCGAGCGCGGCGGGCGGGCCGCGGCGCCCTCCACCTCGCCGGGCTGGGTCGGCCTGCTGTTCGGCGTCGCCACCGGGGTGACGAGCCAGGTTGCCCATGCCGGCGGACCGCCGTTCCAGATGTGGGTGACCCCGCGCCGCCTGCCGCACGAACGCTACATCGGGACCAGTGCGGTTCTCTTCGCGGCGATGAACTGGCTCAAGGTGCCGGGCTATGTCATGCTCGGTACGCTCAACCGCCAGACCCTTGCCGCAGCGGCGCTGCTGCTGCCGCTTGCAGTGGTTAGCACACTTTTTACGCTGCGGTTGATCCGGCGAATGCGGTCAGGGCGGTTCTACATCGTCATATACGTGCTGATGGTCCTTCTCGGCGCCAAACTGGTGTGGGATGGCATTGCCTGATGCGCGGAAATGCGCACTGGCCTTGACCCTCGGCTGGGGCGCGGCACAGTGTCGCGCAGGAGGGGTCTGCCGTCGGCGATGAGTGTCAAGTCGATCTTTGAATACAGGTCCGCACGGGTCATCGCCGTCTATCGTGCTGCGCTGTCGCTGGTTTTCCTGCTGGCCCTGATGCTGGACCCGTCACGCGACGGGCTGCACGAAACGGCCAGCCGGCTGCTGCTGTTCGGCTATTTCACCGTCAGCCTCGCCCTGATCCTGCTCGCCTGGAAGAGCTGGTGGTTCGACCACATGCTGGCGCCCTTTATTTTGGTGCTCGATTCGCTGGTCTTCATCAGCGGGGTCTTCTTCACCGAGCAGTCGACGGCCGATTTCACCAGCCCGTTCCTGTCGGTCCTGTCGCTGGTCGCGCTCTCGGCGATCATGCGGTGGGACTGGCGGGTGGCGGCCTGGACCGGGTTCGGCCTCACCGCGCTGTTCGTGGCCACCGGCATGGCGATGATGAGCAGCGGGTTGGAGATCGACACGTACCGCTTCGTCAGGCGGATCAGCTACATGGTGGCCCTGCTGGCCGTGCTGCTGTGGTTCGGGGTGCAGCGCCGCGCACCGCATGTACCGGCCATAGCGCCCCCGGTCGAAGGCGATGACGAGGAGGAGCTGATGGCGCGGGCGATGGACTATGCCCGCGAACTGACCGGCGCGAGCAAGGTGCTACTGGCGTGGAGCCCTGCCGAGGAACCATGGGTCGAGATCCGCCGCGACGGGCCGGACGGGCTCCATGCCCAGCGGGCCGGGCCGAAGGTGCTGGACGACTGGGAGCCGGCCTATGCCGCGGTCGAGCTGTTCGACATGCGCCGCCGCCGCAGCCTGCTGCTCGACGACGAGGACCGCGTGCAGCCGACCGTGCCGCACATTCCCGCAGCCCTGACGCCGATCGGCGGGATCACGGAAGGGTTGCAACTACCGTTCCACAACGCCAGCGGCGACGGACTTTTGCTGCTGGGCGGAATTAGCGGCCCGGGTGCGGACTTTCTCCATCTTGGCAAGGCGATCGCGCGCGAGATCGGCTCTGCCTTCGACCGCGCCGTGCTGGGCGAGCTGGAGCGCGCGGCGCTGGTCGGCCGCACCCGCAGCGCGATTGCGCGCGACCTGCATGACAGCGTGGCCCAGTCGCTCGCCGGGGCCTGTTTCCGGCTGGAGGGGCTGCGCCGCAACCTTGGTGGCAGGCTGGTGCCCGAGGCGGACAGCGAGATCGTGGCGATCCGCGACGCGCTGCGCCGCGAGCAGGGCCATATCCGCGGCCTGATCGATTCGTTGCGCGCGCCGGCCCAGCCGCCGCGGAGCCGCGACCTGCGCGGCGACATGGACGGCGCCCTTGCCGATGCCGGGGCGCACTGGGGGGTGGCGGTCGCGCTCGACGCGCCGGGGCCGGTCGAGGTGACCGGCTGGCTCAGCCACGAGGTGCAGCAACTGGTGCGCGAGGCGGTGGCCAATGCCGCCCGCCATGGCCACGCCGAACGGGTGACCGTGCGGCTGGGGCTTGCGCACGGCCGGCTGGCCCTGCAAATCGAGGATAACGGGATTGGTTTCGATGCGGCCAGCCAGGACGGCAGGCCGTGGTCGATCCGGGAGCGCGTCGCCGCCATCGGCGGGGAATTCGCCCTCGAAAGCACGCCGGGCAGCACCGTGCTGGCCATCGAACTGCCGGCCCACAACACGCGAGGATGATGCCATGACTTCCATTCTGCTTGCCGACGACCACGCCTTTATCCGGGCCGGGGTCGAGGCCGTCCTCGGCAATACCGACTATCGGATCGTCGCCAACGTCGGCAGCGGGCGCGAGGCGCTTGCCGCCGTGCGCGAATTGGACCCGGCGGTCTGCGTGTTCGACGTGACCATGCCCGACGGCGACGGGGTCGAGACCCTGCGCGCCATGCGCCGCGCCGGGGACAACCGGCCGGTGATCCTGCTCACCGCCCAGATCGACGATGCCCGCCTGCTCGACGCGCTCGACGCCGGGGTCAACGGCATCGTCGGCAAGGAAGGTGCCGAGGAGACCCTCGCCGATACGATCGACGCCGTGCTCGAGGGGCGCAAGGCGATCGGGCCCGACCTGATCGAGCGGGCGCGCAAGGAAGCGACGCGGCGCAAGACTCCCTCGCCGATGTCGGTCCTAACCCGGCGCGAGCGGACCATCGTCTCCTTCGTCGCCCAGGGCTATCGCAACCGCGACATCGCCAGCGAGCTTGGAATCACCGAGGGCACGGTCAAGGTCTATCTCCACTCGCTCTACCAGAAGCTGGCGATCGAGAACCGGACCGAACTGGCCGTCCTGGCCCTGCGCCACCGCGACGAACTGGCCTGACCTCCGGGGCCGGGCGCGGGATACCGGCGCGGCGCGGTGCGTTGTGAGGGCGTGACGTGAGAGCGTGGCCGGGCCCTTCTTCGCAGACGTATTCTTCACCCACGATCGGCGCGCGGCGTTATTGCACTTGCTAACGGGGGCGCGGAACGAGACACTCGGTTTCGTCCGGCGCCCGACGAAGGGCGTGTGAGACATTTGGCCCTGACGCCCGGGGGGAGCTGCGGATGACCTTTACTGCCGATTGCCTGTTGCTGTTCGGGGCCACGGGCGATCTTGCCCAGCGCATGTTGCTGCCCTCGCTCTGCGCGCTGGATGCGGACAAGCTGGTCGCCCCCGACCTCAAGATCGTCGGCACGGCCCGCCACGCCTATGACGACGAAGGCTTCCGCCAATTCGCCCGCGAGGCGCTGGAGCGGTTCCTGCCCGAAGATCGCAAGCCCGCGATCGAGCCGTTCCTGGCCCGGCTGCACTACCAGGCGCTCGACGCCAACGAGACCGACCACTTCGCCGATCTTGCCGCCAAGGTCGGCCCGATCGAGCGCGGCCTGTCGATCTTCCTCTCCACCGCGCCGGGCCTGTTCGAGCCGACCATCGCTGGGCTGGTCGCCAGCGGCCTTGCCGGAGAGAAGACCCGGATCGGGCTGGAGAAGCCGCTCGGCACCGACCTTGCCACCAGCCGCCACATCAACGACGCGGTCTCCTCGGCCTTCCCGGAAGACCGGATTTTCCGGATCGACCACTATCTCGGCAAGGAAACGGTGCAGAACCTGCTGGCCCTGCGCTTTGCCAACATCATGTTCGAGCCGCTGTGGAATGCGGCGCACATCGACCATGTCCAGATCACCGTGGCCGAGACGGTCGGTCTTGAAGGCCGGGTCGGGTTCTACGACGGGGCCGGCGCCCTGCGCGACATGGTCCAGAACCACATGCTCCAGCTGCTCGCGCTGGTGGCGATGGAGCCGCCGTCGAGCTTCAACGCCACGGCCGTGCGCGACGAGAAGGTCAAGGTCCTGCGCTCGCTGCGCGCCGTGGAGCGCGACGAGACCGTGACCGGGCAATACCGCGCCGGGGCCATTTCCGGCCAGGCCGTGCCCGGCTACGATCAGGAACTGGGCCAGGATTCCGACACCGAGACTTTCGTTGCGATCAAGGCCCATGTCGACAACTGGCGCTGGAAGGGCGTGCCCTTCTACCTGCGCACCGGCAAGCGGCTCTACGAGCGGACCACCGAGATCGTGGTCCAGTTCCGCCCGGTGCCGCACTCGATCTTCGCCGGGCGCGGCGCGCGGACCGAGCCGAACAAGCTGGTTATCGGCATACAGCCGCAGGAAAACATCTCGCTCTCGCTGATGGCCAAGGTGCCCGGGCTCGATCGCGGCGGCATCCGCCTGCGCGAGGTTCCGCTCGACATCCGCATGGCCGATGCCTTCGCCGGGCCGAAGCGCCGCATCGCTTACGAACGCCTGCTTCTCGACCTGATCGAGGGCGACCAGACCCTGTTCGTCCGCCGCGACGAGGTGGAGGCGCAGTGGGAATGGATCGACGCGATCCGCGCCACCTGGGCCGAGCACACCATCCGGCCCAAATCCTACACCGCCGGCTCCTGGGGGCCGTCCGCCGCGATCGCGCTGGCCGAGCGCGATGGCGTTACCTGGCATGAATGAGCGTTTGGGCACGAATGAGCCTTTGGGCGTGAATAATCCTGCACGAGTGAACTGACATGACCCTGCACCCCGTCGTCGAGCGCGTTACCGCGCGGATCATCGAGAAGTCGAAGCCCGGCCGCAGCGCCTACCTTGCGCTGATGGAGGAAGAGGCCGGCAAGCACGGCGATCGCAACTTCCTGCCCTGCTCCAACTTCGCGCACGGCTTTGCCGCCGCCGAGGGCGACAAGGCGGCGATCTCGACGCACCGCGGGCCCAACATCGGCATTATCACCGCCTACAACGACATGCTCTCGGCCCATCAGCCCTATGGCCGCTATCCCGAGGCAATGAAGCTCTATGCCCGCGAGGTCGGCGCCACGGCGCAGGTCGCGGGCGGGGTTCCGGCGATGTGCGACGGCGTGACCCAGGGCCTGCCGGGCATGGAACTGTCGCTGTTCAGCCGGGATACCATTGCCCTGTCGGCCGCCGTGGGCCTCACGCACGCCATGTTCGACGGGGTCGCCCTGCTCGGCATCTGCGACAAGATCGTGCCCGGCCTTGTCATCGGCGCGCTGCGCTTCGGCCACCTCCCGGCGATTTTCGTGCCGAGCGGGCCGATGCCCACCGGGCTTGGCAACCGCGAAAAGCAGAAGGTGCGCCAGCTCTATGCCGAGGGCAAGGCGACCCGCGCCGACCTGCTCGAGAGCGAGAGCAAGTCGTATCACGCGCCGGGCACCTGCACTTTTTATGGCACGGCCAATTCCAACCAGATGATGATGGAGCTGATGGGGCTGCACATCCCCGGTGCCGCCTTCGTTCCGCCGAACACGCCGCTGCGCTCGGCCCTGACCCGTGCCGCGGTCCACCGCCTGGCCGAGATCGGGCGCGACGGGAACGACTATCGCCCGATGTGCCGGGTGGTCGACGAGAAGGCGATCGTCAACGCCGCGGTCGGCCTGCTCGCCACCGGCGGTTCGACCAACCATGCGATCCACATCCCGGCCATGGCCCGCGCCGCCGGGATCACGATCGACTGGCAGGACATCGACGAGCTGTCCGCCGTGGTTCCGCTGCTCACCCGGGTCTATCCCAACGGGGCGGGCGACGTGAACCACTTCCACGCCGCCGGCGGGATCGGCTACGTCGTGCGCGAGCTGCTTTCCGCCGGCCTTGCCCACGGTGACACGCTGACTGTCGCGGCGCATGGCATGGCCGCCTATGGGCAGGAGCCGTTCCTCGACCACGAGGAACTGGCCTGGCGCCCGGTTCCGCACGAAAGCGGCGACGACACCATGCTGCGCCCCGCCACCCACCCCTTCCTGCCCGATGGCGGGATGCGCTTGGTCCAGGGCAACCTTGGCCGCGCCACCTTCAAGACCAGCGCGGTCGACGAGGCGCGCTGGACGATCGAGGCTCCCGCACGGGTCTTCTCCGACCAGGAATCGGTCAGCGCGGCCTTCAAGGCGGGCGAACTTGACCGCGATGTGGTCGTGGTCGTCCGCTTCCAGGGGCCGCGCGCCAACGGGATGCCCGAACTGCACAAGCTGACCCCGCCGCTCGGCGTGCTGCAGGATCGCGGCTACAAGGTGGCGCTGGTCACCGACGGGCGCATGTCTGGCGCCTCGGGCAAGGTTCCGGCGGCGATCCACGTGACGCCGGAGGCCCTGCCCGACGCGGCGGGCAATGCCGGTCCGCTGGCCTTCGTCGAGGATGGCGACATTGTGCGCCTCTGCGCCCGCACCGGCACGCTCGAGGTTCTCGCCGACCTGTCGGGCCGCACCGCGGCCAAGGCGCCGGGCGCCGGCAGCGGCATGGGCCGCGAACTGTTCGCCATGTTCCGCGCCGGGGCCGACGGGGCCGAGCGAGGCGGTTCGGCCATGCTCGCCCTGGCCGGTCTTTGAGTCTGGCCTGAAACAAACGCAAGTCGGAGAGGACTGCACAATGACCGAACTGGTCGCCGTCGACATCGGCGGCACCCACGCCCGTTTCGCGCTGGCAAAGGTCGGGGCCGACAGCACGATCACCCTTGGCGAGCCGGTGACCCAGCACACCAAGGACCATGCCTCGTTCCAGACGGCGTGGGAGGATTTCGCCCGCCAATGCGGTCGCGACCTGCCGCGCGCGGCGGCGATCGCCATTGCCGGGCCAGTCGGCGGGGAGGTGATCCGCTTCACCAACAACCCGTGGATCATTCGCCCGGCCCTGATCCCCGACAAGCTCGGGGTCGATCGCTACACCGTGGTCAATGATTTCGCGGCGGTCGGCCATGCCGTCGCCCGCGCGCCGCAGAGCGAGTTCGCGCACCTGTGCGGGCCGGACGAGGCTCTCCCGAGCGAGGGCACGATCACCATCCTCGGCCCCGGCACCGGGCTGGGCGCGGCACACGTCTGGCGCTCGGGAACAGGGGATTACCGGGTTCAGGCGACCGAGGGCGGGCATATCGACTTTGCCCCGCTCGACCAGATCGAGGACGCAATCCTCGCCCGCCTGCGCCAGCGCTATCGCCGGGTCTCGGTGGAGCGGGTGGTAGCCGGGCCGGCGATCGTCGACATTTACCAGACCCTTGCGGCGCTGGAGGACCGGCCGATCCACCAGCTCGACGACCGGACGATCTGGCAGCTCGGCACCAGCGGTGAGGATTCGCTGGCCGCCGCAGCGGTCGATCGGTTCTGCCTCTCGCTCGGCGCGGTGGCCGGGGACATCGCGCTGGCCCAGGGCGGGGCCGGAGTGGTCATCGCGGGCGGCCTGGGCCTGCGCATCCGCGACACGCTGATGGCGTCGGGCTTCGCCAGCCGGTTCCGTGCCAAGGGGCGCTTTGAAAACCTGATGGCCAGCTTGCCAGTGAAGCTGATAACACATCCCCAGCCCGGCCTGTTCGGCGCCGCGGCCGCCTTTGCCAAGGAGCACCTGTCATGAAGCAGATCGAAACCGTGATGCGCACCGCACCAGTCATTCCGGTTCTGGTGATCGAGGATCTCGCGCACGCCAAGCCGATCGCCGAGGCGCTCGTGGCCGGCGGGCTCAAGGTGCTCGAAGTGACCCTGCGCACCTCGGTCGCCTTCCAGGCGATGGAGATCATGCGGCAGGTTCCAGGCGCGATCGTCGGCGCGGGGACCGTGCTCAACCCCAGCCAGCTCGGCTCGGCGGTCGATGCCGGGGCGGATTTCATCGTCTCGCCCGGCCTGACCCCGGCGCTCGGCCAGGCCGCGATCACTGCGGGCGTGCCGTTCCTGCCCGGCGTCTCCAATGCGGCTGACATCATGCTCGGGCTCGATTTCGGCTTCCACCACTTCAAGTTCTTCCCGGCCGAGACCTCGGGCGGGATCACCGCGCTCAAGGCTCTCGCCGCGCCGTTCTTCGATGCCAAGTTCTGTCCGACCGGCGGGATCAGCGCGGCCACGGCGCCGGACTGGCTGGCGCTCGATCCGGTGCTCTGCGTCGGCGGATCGTGGGTCGTGCCCAAGGGGGCGCCCGACGTGGCGCTGATCGAAGCGACCGCGCGGGCCGCTGCTGCACTTGCACAATAAGGCTGGTATCCGCGCTCGCGGTTGATACCATGCGCCCAAAGCGAAGCCCGGGACGGGGCTGCCTTGGCCCAACCACGAGGGTGACGAGATGACAGACGTGCCGACGATCCGCAGCCTGGAAGAGCGCCTGCAGGAATTGCACGCGCTCACCGCGCAAACTCCGCTGTTCAACCCGGTTTTCCAGCTCGGGCTGGAGCTTTCGCGCGGGCTGGAAAGCGGAACGCTGAGCCTCGACACGCTGGGCGGGCTGGTCGCGGAACTGGAGTGCGAGAGCCTTCAGGACCGCG
>NZ_JACLAW010000015.1 GCF_014230315.1 Novosphingobium flavum
GGGTCGCGAAGTCGCTGTTCAAGGCCTTCTCGCAAGCCAAGGATCAGTGGCTGGCCGGCCTTGACCAGGGCGAGCTCACCAACGCCACCGACAAGCGCTACGCCGCGGTCCGCGCGATCGTCGGGCCCGACCCCCTGCCTTACGGCCTCGAAGCCAACCTCCCGACCATCCGCGCCCTCGAGGAAACTGCCTTCAAGCAGCAACTCACCCCGCGCCGGATGTCGATCGACGAACTCTTCGTCGATCCGGAAGCCTGATGAGGGGCGGCGGGGGCCGGCAACGGTCCCCGTTTGCCGCCTGACGATAACAAAATGACCCATCCAAGGGGAGGAACACAATGGCGGTGATGGCACACGGCGGAGCGACGGCCGACCTTCACATACCGCGCGCGCGGCCAAATCTGTGGAAGCAGCTTTGGCTGTGGGTGCTGGCGGCGATGGTCATCGGTGTGATCCTCGGCATGTTCGCGCCGCAGACGGCGGTGAAAATGCAGCCACTGGGCGATGCGTTCATTCGCCTCATCTCGATGGTCATCGGGCCGCTGATCTTCTGCACCATCGTCAACGGCATCGCCAACATGGCCGATATGCACCGGGTCGGCCGGATCGCGGTCAAGGCGCTGGTCGTGTTCGAGGTCATGACCCTGGGCGCGGTGATCCTCGCGCTGGTGGCGGCCAACGTGCTCAAGCCGGGCGCGGGCATGAACATCGACCCGGCGGCCCTGCACGGCGGGGCGAACCTTGGCGAATACATGGAAAAGGCCGAGGAATTCGGCTTCAGCGCGTTCCTGCTCAACATCATTCCCAAGACCTTCGTCGGCGCTTTCGTTCAGGGCAACGTGCTGCAGGTGCTGTTCCTGGCGATGTTCAGCGGCGCGGCTCTGATCTGGATGGGCGAGAAGGCTCGCCCCCTGCTCGACGTCCTCGATGCCGTGCTGCAGATGATCTTCCGGATCGTGGCCATGGTGATGTGGGTGGCGCCTCTCGGCGCTTTCGGCGCGATCGCCTTCACCGTGGGCAAGTTCGGCGTCGGCACCCTGGCCTCGCTTGGAACCCTGATCGGCGAGTTTTATCTGGTCTGCATCCTGTTCGTCTTCGTCGCTGCCATGCCGATCGCCTGGTGGTGCGGGTTCAGCCTCTACAAGTTCATCAGGCTGTTCCGCGACGAACTGCTCATCACCGTGGCCACGACTTCGTCGGAAACGGTGCTGCCGCGGATCATGACCAAGCTGACCGACATCGGCTGCGAGAAGGGGCTGGTCGGTTTCGTGGTTCCGGCGGGCTATTCATTCAATCTCACGGGGGCCTGCCTCTACCTCGGCATGGTCGCGATCTTCCTCGCGCAGGCAACCAACACGCCGATGGACCTGTGGCACCAGTTGGGCCTGCTGCTCTTGATGGCGATCACCTCGAAGGGGGCGGCGGGCATTGCCGGGGCGGCCTTCGTCGTGCTCACGGCGACCATCGCGATGGACCACACCATCCCGGTGGCGAGCGTGGCTCTGATGCTGGGCATTCACCGTCTCATGTCGCAAGGCTTCAGCCCCACCTTCATCATCACCAACGCGGTTGCCGCGATGGGCGTTGCCAAGTGGGAAGGGGCGCTCGACACGGAGAAGATGAAGGCGGCGATCGGCTGAGCGGGCGGGCGGCGCGGGAAAGCCGCGCCGCTACCGGCAAAGAGCCGATCCGTGGCAGTCTATCGAATATTTCTCCCAGAAGATTGGATTGTACCTGGCGGATGACTTGTTGTCTTCTGCATGTGACCGGAAGGAATCGTGAATTCACGGTATTTCGGAAGTATCCAATCGTCATGGCATGAACCGTGGTTGCAGGCCATTGGATTGCCGGAATACTCACAGCCAATTCCTGAAATGGCGAAAAGTCTGGCCGCTGTTTATTGTGATGACTGGCGGTCAGGAAAATCAGAAACAGATAAAATGGGGATGGAAGCCGATGTCCGTACCAGCAGGCAAGCGCCGAGCAGAATTTCAACACAGGGCTCCGTTCGGGAGGATCACCAAGGGGCAGCTCTGCTGCATCACCGCGATCGGCACACTCCTGTGCGCGACGAGTGCCTTTGCGCAGGAAGGTCCGCAATCCGCCGAGGACATCGTGGTCACTGGCTCGCGGGTCATCAAGAACGGCAACAACAGCCCTTCGCCCACGACGATCGTTTCGTCGCAGGAGCTGCTCACGGTCCAGCCCGGCCAGCTCAACGACGCGTTGCTTGTCCTGCCGGTCTTCGCCGGGGGACGCGGTTCGTCGAGCAACGGGTCCTCGACCGGGAACACGACCGGCGGCAATGGCGCCGGCAACGTGCTCAACCTGCGCAATCTCGGCGCCCAGCGCACCCTGCCGCTGCTTGACGGGCAGCGCATTCCGCCGACCATGTTCAACGGCAACGTCGACGTCGACCTGATCCCCCAGATGCTGGTGCAGCGGGTCGACGTGGTGACCGGCGGCGTTTCGGCGGTTTACGGGTCAGACGCCGTCTCCGGCGTGGTCAACTATATCCTCAACAAGACCCTCAAGGGCATCAAGCTTGAAGCCAGCGAGGGCGTTTCCAGCCGCGGCGATGGCTGGAAAACCGATCTTGGCGCGGCCTTCGGCACATCCTTCGCGGATGGCCGCGGGCATTTCGAGGCCAGTTACGAGTTCCGCAACGAAAGGGGCGTCCTGTACCGATCGTCCCGCGACTGGCTGCGCCAGCCAGGCATTACCGGCCTTGGCACCACCCAAAGTCCGTTCGTGCTGATCGAGAATGCTCGCCAGTCCAACTATGCCTTCGGCGGACTGATCACCACGGGCGGCGGTATCTACAATGGCCAGTTTTTCAAGACCGATGGGGTGCTCAGTCAATTTGCCCACGGCGCGGCGGCGCCCGGCGTCCCCGCAATCGAAGCCGGCGGGGATGGCGCCTACTATGATGGATCGCTGCTGTCGCCCATGCGGTCGCACCAGTATTTTGGCCGTTTCGACTTCGAACTGACCGACAACGTCAAGTTCTACGCCGAGATCTTGGGCAACATCAAGACGAACCATGCCTATGCGGACTGGGTCCGGCTCACCAACGTCACCCTGCGGTCGACCAACCCCTTCCTGTCTACGCCGTATCAGCAAGCCTTCTCCGCCGCGGGGACGACGTTCCGCTTGTCGGAAGTGCTGAGCAACGCGCCGCGCGAGGATCCGATCTCCAACGTCGACCAGCGGATTTACCGGCTGGGCTTCGCGGGCAACCTGGGTGGCTTCGAATGGGGCGTCGACGCCGAATACGGCAAGACCAAGATGCATACCATTCTGGGTCACAACCTCAACTTCCAGAAGCTGGCGGCTGCCCTCGACCCGGTTGTTTCAAACGGCCAGATCGTGTGCCGGGTCACCACGACCAATCCCGGCGTGGCGGATGGCTGTATCCCGCTCAACCCCTTCGGGCCCACGGCTGGCAGCGCGGCGGCCTACGACTACATCCAGGACGACACCGACTGGCGTGGCACGACCGAAATGCCCGACGTGACGGCGCATATCTCAGGCTCGCCCTTCGCGCTACCGGCCGGGCCGGTCAACATGGCGCTGTCGGGCGAATGGCGCAAGGTTACCTTCTCGGCGACGAGTACGAGCGGGTCCAGCACGCCCTTCGATTGCACGGGCATCACGTTCAACTGCACCAACGCGGCCAGGCTCTATGACCTGGCGATTTCCGACTTTCCCAAGGCCAGCGAAACGGTGTGGGAAGGCGCCTATGAAGTCGGCGCGCCGATCCTTGGTCACGAGGGCGGCTGGGGTTTGGACGTCAACGGCGCAGCCCGTTACACCAGCTATGAGCACAGCGGAAACTACGTGACGTGGAAGGTGGGGGCCGACCTGCGCCTTTCGAATGCCCTGCGGTTCCGCGCGACGCGGTCGCGCGACATTCGCGCGCCGAACGTGTTCGACCTGTTCGCTCCGCCCAATCCCTCGAATATTTCGGGCACCGACCTGCTCACGGGGCTTCCCTACACCCTCGTCAGCCGGGGCGGCGGGGGCAATACCAGCCTGAGGGCGGAAAAGGGTGATACGTTCACTGCGGGGTTTGTCTGGAAACCTTCCCCGAAATTCAGCGTGAGCCTGGATTACTTCCATATCAGGATCAGCGATGCGCTCGCCAGCATCGATGGCCGCTCGACCGCCTCGCAGCTTCAGTGCTACGCCAGCGGCGGCTCCTCGCCGTTCTGCGACCTGCAGCTTCGGGCCAACGGCAGCGTGGCCGATGCCATCGCCGCCAAGAACGCCAATCCGGCCGCGGTCCTCGGCAATCCGGCCTATGCCGTCACCGCGTTCTACGGCTACGCGCTGAACGTGGCCGAGCAGGAGAGCTACGGCTTCGACTTCGAGCTGAACTTCTCCACGCGACTGTTCGGGCGCCCTCTGGCGACCCGCGTTCTGGCTGCCTATCAGCCGCACATCTACATCCGCCAGCCCGGCAACGACACGATCGACAACGGCGGGGTGGGCTGGGGGCCGGACGCGCTTGCCGCGGGCTTCAAGACCAGCGTCACGGCGTTTGCCCGGTATCAGCTGACCGACAAGATCGGGATCGATCTGATGGAACGGTGGCATGACGGGCTGAAGATCAGCGGCGTGGCGACGGACATCTTCGCCCCCGGTCAGGGAGAGACGTCGGGCTGGGCCACGACCAACCTCAATCTGACTTACGACACGCAGATGATGGGCGGCAAGGCGACCATGTACTTCAACGTCCAGAACATCTTCGATCGCCATCCGCCGATCGGTGCCTACACGGCCAACGGAACACGCGCGGGGCTGCGCGACGGCTTCCCCGTGGGCGATAGCCCGATGGGGCGGTATTTCACCGTTGGGGTGCGGATCGCCAGGTAAGATCCAGCGTGCCAATCGGCATCGGAGCCCCGGGGCGAATGCAAGTCATTCGGCCCGGGGCTCTGGGCGTTTGGCCGGCGGAATTCGGATAGTCCGGAGAGGAAGAGCATCCCCATGAAACTTGTACTGATCGCCGCGCTGGCCGCCTGCGCCGCCTGTCCCGGCCTGGCCCAGGCACCCTCGGCAGAAGAGGCGGCCGCTTACCAGCCGTCGCTCGCTGCCCGGATCGCGGCCATGCCGATGAACACGCCGCGCGCAAAGGGCCCCAGCCTGCAGACCGCCATCAATCTGGCTCTCGCCGCAGTCGAGGCGTGCGGCGCCAAGGGCGGCAATGTCAGCTTCCTCGTCACCGATTCAGCCGCCGTCCCCATCGTGCTGCTGTCGGGCGACGGCGCCGGAGAGCGCGGCCAGCTGATCGCCCAGACCAAGGCCTACACCGTGGTCAAGTACCGCGCGCCGTCCGGCGACGTGAAGCAAAAGGCGCGAACCGATCCCAAGCTGGCGCGGGAACTGGCGCTCAACCCCAACATCGGTGAAGCGCGCTTCGGTGCGTTCCCGCTGATGAGCGGCGGCGAGCTGATCGGCACGCTGGCCATCACCGGTCTGCCCGGCGGGGGGGATGAGGCCTGCGCGAAACAAGCCATGGCCAAGGTGCCGCTGCGCTGAACGCGGAAAGGGGGCTCCACGGCCCCCGATGGGCCGGCCGCCAGTCACACGAAAAACCGGGCCGGAGGCTGACCTCCGACCCGGTTCTTTTCGTTTCGGCAACCCGCGGGCACCAGCCCCGCCGCAGCGGGACCCGGCGCCGACGCGCGTTCAGCTGCTCGGCTTCTTGGCATAGGGCTTGGGCTGGATGAACCGCAGCGTATTGTCGTTGTAGGTGTTGAGCAGGCGGCCCCGGATGAACTCGTTCAGGCTGAGCACTTCGTTGTCATCGAAGTCCATCGCCTGGAAGCGCTCGACGTAGTGCCGGATCCACTTGTAGGTGGGATTGCGCGCTTCCTCGCCGTGATCCTCGCCTTCGCGCTTTTCGCGGCCGGCCAGGAATTCGGCCCAGGTTAGCTTGCCATCGTGATTGATGTCCGACTGCGCGAAATCCGACTTGTGGGTCTTGGGTGCCGGAGTGATCTCCGGGTGGACCATCGGCAGCCGTTCCTTGACGACGACCACGGCCTTGGGAAGCGGCGGGTTCGGCTGGACGTAGCGCATCGCGCCGTCATTGTCCTCGTTGAGCAGGCGGCCGCGCGAATATTCGTCGAGGGTCAGCACCTCGTCGTCGTCGAGGTCCATCTGCGAGAAGCGCTGGACGTAGTGCAGGGTCCAGCGGTAGCTGGGCTTGCGGGCGTCCTCGCCGTGCTTGCGGCCTTCGCGCTCCTTGCGGCCCGCCAGGAACTCGGCCCAGCTCAGCTTTCCGTCGTGATCCGTGTCGACCGCTTTGAAATCGGCGGCGAAGTCCGGCGCCGGGATCGGCGCCTTGGCCGAGAGCGGCGTGCCCGCCAGCGCAAGCAGGACAATGGCACAGGCGAAGTTCTTTTTCATGGCACCTCCGGTCAGTATTTTATCTCGGCTGCTCAGGGTGTTGCAGCTGAAGGTGGTGATGGCGGATCGCGCGGAAATTTGATAATTCGGAAAGGTCTCCGCGCATTGGTTTAGGAGGAAATCCGCCGCCTCACGCGCAGCGTCACTTGCCCTTTTCGTAGCCCGGATTGACCCGCACGACCATGTAGGTGACGTGGCCGTCAAGCCGGGTGAAATTGTGGACCACGCCCGGCGGGATCATCACGACGTCGCCGGCCTGCACATGGCGGGTTGAAGCGCCGATCACCTTCTCGCTCTTCTCGCTCGGGCCAATGCTGGCCGGGTTGACCGGCTTGCCGCCCGTAATCATCGGCTTGGGATCGACCATCTTGCCGCCCGTGGCGAAATCGCCGCCGCCTTCGAGGATGTAGTAGATCTCGGTCACGATCTTGTGGTTGGTCGGCAGCTCGTCCAGGTTGTCGCGGCGCAGGACGTCGACGTTGATCCGGTCGTTGCCGGCGCGCACGGCGCCGACCGCGCTCATCCCCTTGCCGCTGGCGCGCGCCGCCAGCGCCTTGGCGAAATCGCCCTGTTCGATAAACACCGCATCGCGCCGGGGAGCGGCTTCCGCCGCCTGGGCCCGCGCGATCGCGGGAGCCAGCGAAAGGGGCAGCACCATGGCCATGGCGGCAAGGGCAGTGGTGGGCTTGTTCATGTCGAAAGGTTCTCCGGCTTCAGAAGTTGCGCGGGTTGGGCGAGCGTTCGTAGGCGTCCTCGAGGACCTTCATCCACGGATACCATTCCTGCCAGTGGTCCTTGAGGCCGTCCCCGTCGATCCGCTTGAACTCGATGCGGTAGTAGTGGATCGGCACGGCCGAGGTGTTGCGGGTCGTCTGCACCGGGGCGGGGCCGGTGGTGGCGCAGCCCAAAGTCTCGAACGCGCTCAGCGGCGGGCTCGCATGGCCGCCCTTGGCCACCGGAGCCGGGGTTCCCGCGATGTCATAGGCGATCACGGCGGGATAAGCACTGGCGGGCACCCGCCGGGTTTCGCCGGGGCGAACTAGCACCTCGACCAGGCGGGCGTGATCGTCCTCATAGAGCAGGCGGGTGCCGTCCGGCCCGACCTGCGTATAGCGGTACCAGTCCCGCCACCGCGCGGCGAGGCCCTTGCCGTCGATCCGCTTGAACTCCAGCCGGAGGAAATGGTGCGGCCAGGTGTCGAGGTTCGTCTCGTGGTGCGGAAACTGCGGCGTCGCGGCGCGGCAGATCGGATAGGCCGCGCCTTCCGGCGCCTGTCCCACGGCGGCGATCATGTTCCGCTTGGGGTCGGTCATGGTGTTGGTGCTCTTGGGCACCGGGGCGTCCACGGCGAAGACCGAGGGGAAGGGGTGGCCGTGCACATTGCCGACCACGCCCGGGAAATAGCCGACCTCGACCAGCCGCACCTTTGCATCGACATAGCGGACGCTGTGCACCTCGGGCGCCGCGATCGCGGCCTCGCTGCGGTCCGCGAAGGGATAGTGCGCGGGCCATTCGCCGGGGTTGAGCGTGTGCGGGCCCTCCACCGGCCGGTAGCCTTCCTCGGCCGCCGGGGGCTGGGCGGTGGCGACGTTGCTCGGCGCGGGCTGCGCCGCGGCGCCCGGCATGGCGCCGCCGCCATACCCGATCAGGGCCATGGCGGCGGCGGCGGAGGCGAGGCTGCGCTTCATCGCTCAGGCTTCCGGCTTGGCTTGGCCGAACCACATCCGCGCGAACTGCGGCTGGCGATCGAAGAACTGGTGCTTGAGCGCGCCAAGGACATGGCCCACGACCAGGGCACACATGGTCCAGGCGCTGACCATATGGAGCCAGACCGCCTGGTCATGAACCGCGATCTTCTCGGCCATCGGCAGGGCCTTGAGCAGCCAGATCTTGGGGACGTACATCAGGAAATAGAGCTCCGCCCCGGCGCCGGGCCGAGTGCTGGCCGAAGAGATCGACCAGCCGGCCAGCGGCACGACGATCATCAGCACGTAAAGCAGGCCGTGGACCGCCTCGGCGGCGAATTTCTCCAGCCGGGTCAGGTGCTCGTCGAGCGCCGGGGGGCGGTGAGTCAGGCGCCAGGCCACCCGCGCGAAACTGAGCACGAGGACCGTCAGCCCGGCCGAACTGTGCAGGCTGACCCACAGGTGCTTGGGCTCGCCTTTCAGTCCTTCCATGTATTGCCCGGTGGACAGGTTGAACACGATGCAGGCCGCAATGATCCAGTGCAGGGCTATCGCCACGTTGGTGTAGCGTCGGTCGGTGGTAAGTCCCATCTGTCCCCTCGTCGTATTTTGTGTGGTGGCGCTTCAGAAGTCGAGCGATCGCCGCGCTGTTTCCGGCAGGAACAACAGCATCGAAACGAAGCTGATCGCGGTGAACACGAAGGGGTACCAGAGCCCGGCGAACATGTTGCCGGTGCCGGTCACGATCGCGAACACGGTGAATGGCAGGAAGCCGCCGACCCAGCCGACGCCCACATGATAGGGCACCGACATGGCAGTATAGCGGATGCGGGTCGGGAACAGCTCCACCGCAGCGGTCGAGAGCGGGCCGTAGAGCAGGGCCGCGCTGATCCCGAACACCAGCATCAGGACGAACAGGGCGGGCTTGTTGACCCGCGCCGGATCGGCCTTTGCCGGGTAGTGCGCTGCGGTCAGAGCGGCTCCGGCGGCGGCGGCGAATTCAGTCTCGGCGGCGTTGAGCTGCGCGGCGGCAAGGCCCGCGCCGTTCACCGACGGCACCTGGGCCGGGCCCACCTCGATCCGGGCCAGCGTCCCGGCCGGCGCAGCGCGCTCGGTATAGGAAATGCCGGCATTGGTCAGGAAGCTCTTGGCGATGTTGCAGGACGAGGTGAACTTCGTCTTGCCGATCGGGTCGAACTGGGTGACGCAGTCAGCCGGATCGGCCACGACCACCACCGGAGTGGCCTCGGAAGCGGCGGCAAGGGCGGGATTGGCCGCATCGCGCATGGCGTGGAAGGCCGGGAAATAGGCCACCAGCGAAATCAGCATCCCCGCCAGCATCACCGGCTTGCGCCCGAACCGGTCGGACAGGCGCCCGGCCACGACGAACATCGGCGCGCTCACCACCACCACCGCCATCAGCAGGAAGCTGACGATCTTCGGGTCGAGCCGCAGCGACTTCTCGAGGAAGACCTGCACGTAGAAATAGGCGGTGTAGAAGACCGCGCCCTGCGCGCACATCATCGTGAAGAAGGCGAGCAGGATCAGGCGCAGGTTCTGCCAGTTGCCGAAGGTTTCGCGGTAGACGGACCGGGCCGGCCCATCCTCCTCGCCCTCGAGCGCGGCGAACAGCGGGCTCTCCGTCATCTTCATTCGCATGAAGACCGAAACCGCCAGCAGCCCCGCCGAGGCAAGGAAGCACAGCCGCCAGCCCCAGGCATCGAAGGCGTCGTTGCCCATCACCGTGCGCAGGAACAGTACCATCAGCAGGGCCACGAGCAGCCCGATCGGAGCCGAGGTCTGGACGAAGGCGCCCAGATAGCCGCGCGAATGGCGCGGGGCATGTTCGGCCACCGAGATGGCCGCTCCGCCGTAAACGCCGCCCAGCGCCATGCCCTGCACGATCCGGGCGAGGATCACCAGCACCGAGGCGGCCAGCCCGACCTGCCCGTAAGTGGGCAGCAGGCCGATGGCACAGGTTGCCCCGCCCATCATCAGCACGGTGATCAGGAAGGCGCTCTTGCGCCCCATCTGGTCGCCCAGCCGCCCGAACACCAGCGCGCCCAGCGGGCGGAAGGCGAAGCCGGCACCGAACAGGGCCAGCGCGGCGATATAGCCCGCCGTGGGAGAGAGCCCGGCAAAGAACTTGGCCGAGATGACCGGGGCCAGGGTGCCGAAAATGTAGAAGTCATACCATTCAAAGGCGCTGGCCGCGGCCGAGGCGCCTACCACCAGCCCCATGTGCGGCGCGGGCGCCGCAATGGCTTCAACGCCGCTTTCGTTTGCTGCAGTTGCCATGATCGTGCCTTTACTTCGCCGCGTGCAGGGTGAGCTTCTGCACGCGCCAGTTGAGCACTTCGGCGACGTAGAGCTGGTTCTGGGTGGGGCAGGCCATTTCGTGAATCCAGCCGAACTGCCCGAGCTGCTTGCCCGCACCGCCCAGCCAGCCGAGCACGTTGCCCTCCATGTCGAGCTTGTAGATCCGGCCCGGCCAGACATCGGCCACGAACAGGGCCTGCTTGCCCGCCTCGGGCGGCGTGATGCACAGCGCCCACGGAGCGCCGGGCAGGAGATAGCCGGGGCTGGCCTCCGTCGGCCGGTTGCCGATCGGCACCGGCGCGTCGGCGGGGAAGGGCACCTTGATCGTGATGATCTTGAGCAGCTTGCCCTCGGTGTCGAAGACCTGGATGCGGCGGTTGGTCCGGTCGGCGACGAAGACCCGGTCCTGCGCATCGACGGCGATGGAGTGGAGCTGGTCGAACTGCCCCGGCTCGGTGCCGAACGAACCCCACGACTTCAGCCAGCGCCCGTCCGGGCCGACCTTGGCCACGCGGGAATTGATGTAGCCATCGGCAATGTAGGTGTTGCCCTTGGAATCCCAGGCCATGTCGGTGACCTGGCGGAAATAGCCGTCGATCGCCGGCAGGCGCGGGATGAGCTTCTCGAGCGGCTTGGCCTCGGGCGCGCTGGCCTCGACCTTGCGGCCGATCACCATCCGCACCTTGCCGGCGGGATCGAACTTGATCACCATGTCCGAGCCCTTGTCCGCGGCCCAGATATTGCCCTGCGGATCGATGCGCACGGCATGGGCGAATGACCAGGCGTAAAGCCCCTTGCCGATCTCGCGCAGCAGCTTGCCCGCGGCGTCGAACTCCAGCAATTGCGCGGCCGCAGCGCCATAGGCCGGGCCAGAGGTGTTGCCGCGCTGGAACACGAAAACGTGGCCCGTCTTGCCCACTGCCACGCCGGCCACTTCGCCGAGGTTGGTCCCCTCCGGCAGCTTGAGGAATTCCTGCGCGTCAAAGGCGATTTCGGGCACTGGCGCGGGCGCGCTCTGGGCCGTGGCGGCCTGGCCACCGGCGATCAGCGCGCTGGCGAACAGGGCGGCCGGGGCCCACCGGATCGTCTTGCTGGCGGAATTCATCTGCTGTCCTGTCCTGTCCCGTGGTGCCTGTGCGCCGGTCCGGTCTGCCGGCCGGATCTTGAGCCGTGGTCGTAGCGGCGTCTTGCCGGTTTCATGCTATCCATTCGGGCGTCCGCGCCGTCGAATTGGAACTCGTGGCGGGAAAATAACTTTGCCCTCGCGGCGGTTTATCCACCCCTGAGCGGATCGGCCGCCGGTGCCGTTTGCGGCGCGTCCGACAGGTCGAGCAGGCAGCGCGCGAAAGCCTTCTGCAAATGCGTCGGCAGCCAGCCGCGCCGGGTGGTCAGGGCGATGCTGGAATCCGGTTCGATCGGGCCGAAGTCGAGCGGCGCCAGCCGCCCGCCCAGCCGCTGGTCGAGGATCAGCTCGGACTGGGTGAGGATCGCGATCGCATCGCTGTTCGCCAGCAGCGACAGGATCGTCACGATCGAGTGCGTCTCGACCCGGCCGACGGGCTTGGCCATGTTGGCGAACAGCAGCTCGAAGGCGTGGCGCCGCACGGCGCCGGGGGCCGAAAGAACCCAGTCGTACTGCAGCAGGTCCGCCTTGCGGATTGCGGCCCGCTTGGTCAGCGGGTGACCCTTGCGCACGGCGAGCACGAACGGATCGGAGGCGATCACCTGCTCGACCACGTTCTCTTCGGCGGCGGGACAGTTCTGCAGGCCGACCACGAAATCGATCGCGCCGCGCTTCAGCCGGTCCAGCAAAACGTCGTAGCTGGCGTTCATCACCGAAACGCTGGCCTGCGGATGCAGCCGGGTGAAGCGCTCGAGCACCGAGGTCAGCAGCTGGTTGCCGGCCAGCATCATCGCCCCGGCCAGGATCCTCCCGTTCTCGATGCCGAGCCGGGCATTGACCTCTTCCCGCGCCGATTCAAGCTCGCGCATGGCAAGGCGCAGCCGCATGGCCAGGATCTTCCCCTTGTGATTGGTGGTGATCCCGTGAAAATCGCGGTTGAAGAGCTTGACCTCCAGCTCCGCCTCAAGACTGGCGATCGCCTTGCGCAGGGTCGCCTCGCGCTGGTGCAGCAACTGCGCGGCACGGGGGATCGAGCCGAACTCGTCGATCAGCAGAAGGGTGGTGGTCAGCGGCCGGGTCAGGCGGCTGGCGATCACATCGACCCGCGCTCCCGACCAGCTGCGATCGGCCCCGCATTCCATCAGGGCCCCGCGCACCTCGGCAAAATAGCGGCGAACGCGGTCGTGCAGGATCAGCCCCGCGTCGGTCAGGATCAGGCCGGAGCGCTTGCGCAGGAACAGCGGCACGCCGAACGAGGCCTCGAGGTTGGCGATCGACTGGGTAACGGCGGGCTGCGACCGCGCGAGGTCGGCCGCCCCGCGCGAAATACTGCGCGATTCGGCAACCGAGGCAAAGGCGCGAAGCTGTGACAGGCCCGGCACGTTGGCATAGGGCAAGTCGTCCGTGCCGCCGAGGGTGTGCGGCAGCGGGGCGTCGTCGAACATCTTTTGTCCGTCCTGTGCTGTCTCCGGATTGGCGTCGGCGGCCGCGCTGGCCGCGTTGGACTGATGGTTCACACTGGCCTCCATCCGATCGCAAAACCGGCTCTCGATCGCCCCGTCGGCGGGTGTCGAGATATGCTCCTCTCGTCCGCCGCGGCGAACGCTCCTGCCTTTCCTGGCAGGCTTTTCTATGATGGAGATAGTGGACCGATCTGACGTCGCAGATCAAATTCAAATACGGCACCACATATTCAAACCCATGCCAATTTCCCAGTTTTTGTTGAAAATCGGCCATTTTCACGGGGTGTCTGCGCCTGCAAACCAGTAGTGGGGCGGCACACTTCTGTCATAAAATCGAATGCTGCGAATACGTGAAGTCAGCGCCTGCCCTCAGGCGGCGAGCGCTACCTTCAGCCGCTCCCGGTCCAGCGCCCCGTCCCACCGCGCCACGACGATCGTGGCCACCGCATTGCCGATGAAATTGGTCAGGCTGCGGCATTCCGACATGAAACGGTCGATCCCCAGGATCAGGGCCATGGCCGCCACCGGGATCGCCGGCACGATCGAAAGCGTGGCGGCCAGCGTGATGAACCCGGCCCCGGTCACCCCGGCCGCGCCCTTGGAAGAGATCATGGCCACGCCCAGCAGCAGGAACTGCTGGCCAAGGCTTAGCTCGACATTGCAGGCCTGGGCCAGGAACAGCGCGGCCAGCGTCATGTAGATGTTAGTGCCGTCAAGGTTGAAGCTGTAGCCGGTCGGCACGACGAGGCCGACCACGGCCTTGTCGCAGCCGGCATCCTCCAGCTTTTCCATCAGCGCGGGCAGGGCGCTTTCCGAGGACGAGGTGGCCAGCACCAGCACCAGTTCGGTCTTGAGGTAAGCGATCAGGCGCAGGATCGAAAATCCCGCCAGCCGCGCCACGATCCCCAGCACGCAGACCACGAACAGCGCCGAGGTCAGGTAGAACGTCGCCACGAGATAGGCCAGATTGGCGATCGTGCCCACGCCATACTTGCCGATGGTGAAGGCCATGGCCCCGAAGGCGCCGATCGGCGCGGCCTTCATCACGATCCCCACGAAGCGGAAAAACACGCCCGAAACGTCCTCGAGCAGCGCGGTCACCCGCTCGCCCCGCGCCCCCGCGCCCGAAAGGGCCAGCCCGAACAGGACCGAGACCAGCAGCACTTGCAGGATGTTGTCGCCGGTAAAGGCCGATACGAAAGTGTCGGGAATGATCGCACCGAGGAAGCCCGTCACGCTGCTTTCGTGCGCTTTTTCGGCGAAATTGGCGACCTTGCCCGCATCGAGGCTGGCCGGGTCCACGTTCAGCCCCGCGCCGGGGCGCACGATGTTGGCCACGGCCATGCCCACCAGCAGGGCCAGCGAGGAAAAGAACAGGAAATAGGCGAAGGCCTTGAGTGTGATCCGGCCAAGGTGGCCCAGGTCGCGCATGGCGCCCACGCCGGTAACGATGGTCAGGAAGATCACCGGGGCGATCACCATCTTGACCAGCTTGATGAAACCGTCGCCCAGCGGCTTGAGCGCTTCGCCGGTGGCCGGCGCGAAATGGCCGAGCAGCACGCCCAGCGTGAGCGCGATAAGCACCTGCGCGTAAAGCGTGCGATACCAGCGCCGCGCGCGCGGCGGAGCGCCTTCGTCGATTGCGCCCTTCAATACCTGTCCCATCCCGCTATCCTGTTCCCGTTACTTGCCTGGCGCGGCGGCAAAGACCTGCGTCATCGCCCCGTTGCCGGCCGAATCCCATGCGGCGAAGCGTAGCCACCGCGCCTTGGCCGCTTCCAGCGGAATCTCGAAGCGGTGGCTGCCCAGCGGCGGCAGGTCGCTCGTGTCGATCACCTTGCGCCCGGTCCTGCGCCCGTCACCCCAGATCACCTCGGCCATGTCGAGCGGAAAGGTCCACTGCACCTCGGCGATCAGGCGCGCAGCTTTGCCGCCATCATTGCGCTCGCCGCCTTCCAGCCGCGCCTCGGGGATCAGCACCTCGCCCGAGGTCACGAAATAGTCGCCCCGGTCCAGCACCGCGTTGATCGCGCTGTAATCCTGCCCCTGCGGCAGCCGGTCGAGCTTCAGGTAGTTGACCGGGTTGTTGGCGTAGATATCGTCGCCCGGCTCCTTGTCGAAGGTCTCGGTAATGGCAAGGATGGACTTGGGCCGCTGCCCGCGCGCTGCCATCCAGTTGTTGATCTCGTCGTAAAGCGGCAGAACCCGCTTTTCCGACAATCGCTTCTCCGACAGGTCCGAGCCCATGCCCCAGCGCCAGCCGATCCCGCGATAGAAGTCGGCATTGAAGGCCGCGCTGGCCTTGATCGCATCGGGGTAATGGGTCGAACCCTTCGTGCGCGGGTGCGGCATATAGACCAGCATCCCGTTCTCGCGGATCATCCGGATCGCATCGTCCGCCCCGCCAAGATGATAGACCGGCGTGCCGTCGGGCAGCTTGGTCATGAACGGCTCGTCCGCCGCCCGGTGCTCCAGCCACAGTGTCGGGTGCGCAAGCAGCACGTCCCAGTGCCCGCCAAGGATATTGATCGCCTCGACATTGGGCAGGACGAGGAAATTCGCGTCGCTGCTGCGCGCCGCGCCCTCGAAATAGGCCTGCATCACCTCCAGCCGCCTGGGCCCCCCGGGCTTGCGCTGGTCGGGAAATATGTCGGTCACGCTGACGATGTCGACCCCGGCCCCGCGCAGGGCCTCGAAGTCGCGCAGCCGGGTATCGACGCTGCCCGATGCGATCAGGCGCTCGCCCATGCCGAGGTGGAAATGGTGCGCCATGACCTTGTAGCCGGGCAGGGCGGCATAGTGGTCCCCCCGGGTGAAGGCGAGGGCGCCCTGCCGCGCCGTCTCCGCCGTTCCGGCGGCGGGATAGAGGTAGAGCGCCATGGCCTGCACCGATCCCGGCGGCGCACTGTAAAGCGCCCAGTTGGCGCGAAACTCCTCGCGCACCTCCTTGTCGGCCTGGCGGATGCCGAGCGAGAGGCGGCCGCTGGCATCATGGGCAAACCAGTTGTTGCCGACATTGGTCTCGATCTCGCGTGACCAGAAATAGACGTGCGGCGCGGGGAACACCGCCAACGCCCCGCCGCTGCCGGTCTCGGCCATGATCAGCCGGTTCGCCGCGACCACCGGCACCGGCCCCGCATTGGGCTTGCCGGTCAGCACCGAGGATTGCTCTGCCCCCGTCGTGTCGCGCCACGAAACCCTGACCCCGGGGCCCACGGCCACGCCCTCGATCCCCGCATCGTACTTGTAGGCCACCGAAGCCTTGTCGGTCGCGGCCATCAGCGCGGCGCGGATCAGGTTGGTCCCGGCATAGGCGGTCAGCTCCAGCGCCCCGGAAAAAACCCCCGCCGTCACTCCGGAAAGGCGCACCACCGCGCGGGCCGGGGTCAGGGTCACCGTGCAGGCGCTTATCGCATAGCGCGCCGACGCCCGCTCGATCTCGGCGGGAGCGCGCGGCAGGCCCGGCTGGCCGGCAATGCCCTCGACCGGGGCGATATTGGCCATTTCCTGAGCATTGCGCTGGTCCGGCTTGGCGAGGTCGAGCGGGGCGTCCCAGAAGGCATCCCACTTGTGTTCGTCCACCTCGGCCGGGGTGATCGCCACGCCCAATTTGCGCAGCGGCTCGAGCTGCTGGTTGCTGATCCGGCGCAGTCCGCTGGTCACCTCGAAGCGCAACCCCGCATCGCGCAGCACCGGCGTGCCGTTGACCGAGAGCAGGGCGATGCGCGGCACCCCATCCGCTATGGCGAGGCTGAGGCTCACCCGGTCGGTCCCGGTGCCGGCCCAATCGAGCCGCACCCCGTTCGCCGCTGCCTCGGCCGCGATTGGCCCCGGGGCAGAACCGCCTGAGATCGCGCAGGCCAGCGGAGCGGCAAAGGCCGGTGCAACCGGCGCGCAGATCACCGCCGCCGCAAGGAGCAGCGCTGTCTTCCCGATCCTCATGAAACCCGATCCTTCCGCCGATGCCGCGCTATTGCAGCCGTTCAGGGCGCGATCTTCAACGCCGGATATTCAGTCGAGACGGACGTAAATGCCGTCTTCCCGCTCTTCCGCGGGGAAACATGTCAGCGCCTTGTCCGTCGGCCCCTCGATCACCGCGCCGGTCTTCACGTCGAACAGCGCCTGGTGCAGCGGGCATTCGATCAGCGCGCCATCGAAATAGCCGTCTGTCATCAGCGCATACTGGTGTGTGCAGATGTTCGACGTGGCAAACACCGCGCCATCGACGCGGAACAGCGCGAAGGCCAGTTCGCCAACCTGCGCCCCGGCCATCTCGCCATCCGCCAGTTCGCTGCTGTCCAGAACCTTGACCCACATGCGCTCTATCAACTCCTCGATTTGCGAGCCGGGCGTTCGACCTTTCCGGCGGCCTCGGCGGCCTCGTTCTCGCGGATGACCTTGAGCAGGCGGGCGGCTGTGCGGCCGCAGTGCGCCGCGCTCAGGGCGCCCACCAGCTCGGCATTGCCTTCGGCGAAGGCGGCGACGATTTCCTTGTGATCGCTGTCCGGCTCGGCCGAATAGCCGGTCATGCTGGATTCAAGGCGGATATAGGGTTCGACCGCATCGCGCAGCTGCTGCGAAAGCTTGAGCAGGCGCGGGCGCCGGCACGAGCGGATCAGCCGCGCGTGGAACTGCCGGTTCAGGTCGCACCAGCGGTCGTGATAGCCCTCCGTGGCGGGGTCCATCGCGTCCATCGTCTCGACGATGGCCAAGACCTCGGCCACGTCCTCCTCGGTCCGGTTCTTGGTCGCGATCTGGCCGGCATGGCTCTCGATCAGCATGCGCAGATCGAACACCTCCGAGATTTCATCCGGGTTGAGCGAGGAGACCGCATAACCGCGCCGGGGGCGCAGGGTCAGGTAACCCTCCGCCTCCAGCTTGGAAAAGGCCTCGCGCAAGGGCACCCGGCTGACGTCGTACTGCTGGGCCAGGTCCTCCTGGCGCAGCACCAGACCCGGCTTGTACTTGCCGGTCAGGATGCTCTTCTTGATCTCGACACACAGCATCGCCACGACCGAAGTCGGGAATGCGGTGGTCCCTTCCGCTGACAGTTCATTCATGTCCGAAGCCCTATCAAAGGGATCGGCGGATAGCGAGCGGTTAAGGAGTTCTGCCATGTCCGGGCATTCCTGGGTATCGGCCTGAGCGCTGCCCTAGATGGCGACCACCGCCTCGACCTCGATCATGAATTCGTGCTTCACCAGCCCTTGCACGATCAGCAGCGTGTTGGGCGGATAGACCTCGTCGGCATAGAAGCTCGGGAAGCGCGCGGCGCGCAGGCGCATGAACGGCTCGATATAGGCCCGGTCCGTCACGAAAGTGGAGAACTTGAGCACCGAGGCCATGGTGCCGCCCATGCCGCGGATCACCGCCTCGAGGTTGTCGAACACCTGGTGGAACTGGGCATCGAAATCGCCCACGCCCACCACTTCGCCCTCGGCGCCAACCGCCAGCTGGCCCGCGACCATCCGGATGCGGCCGTCTTCCACGTAGCCGACGTTGGAATAGAGCCCCTGCGCCGGATTGGATCCTTCCGGATTTTCGTAACGAACGGCAGCCATTGTCATGTGATCGTACTTCCTGCGAATTGTTGTGTGTTTATCTTGGGTAGGGACCGGCGTGCCCGCGCCTCAGTCCATGAATTCCGGGTCGGGGATGCCCAGCACCTTGTAGAGCGGGTCCGGTCCGTCGAAGACGGTGAGCCAGTAGTCTTCCTTCTTGCGGTGATCGAGCGCCTTGGCGAAGATCTCCTCCTCGCGCTCAAGCGGCACGACGACGAGGCCGTCGTCATCACCCAAGATCAGGTCGCCCGGCTTCACCGAGACCCCGCCGCAGGCGATCGGAATGTCCATCGCCCCGCCAAAGGCCTTGTGCGGACCCTTGGGGGTGATCGCCGCGCTGAACACCGGGTAGTCGAGCGCCATGGCCTCGGCGATGTCGCGCACCGCGCCGTCGATCACGAATCCGCCCAGACCCCGCCGGATGCCTTCGAGCGCGGTGACCCCGCCAAACATCGCCACGTCGGTCACGCCGCCGGCA
Organism: Novosphingobium flavum; assembly: GCF_014230315.1. Taxonomy (GTDB): domain Bacteria; phylum Pseudomonadota; class Alphaproteobacteria; order Sphingomonadales; family Sphingomonadaceae; genus Novosphingobium; species Novosphingobium flavum. The sequence goes on from NZ_JACLAW010000015.1 coordinate 19,046, forward strand.
TCGGCCACCACGACCTCGCCCGGATTGGCGGTCGAATTGGCATAGTGGATCATCGAGTTGTCGGCATAGATCGACTGGACCGTGCGGGCCTGCCCGCAGATCTTCATGCCCAGCCGGATCGGACGGATGCGCCCCGACATGCCGTTGGACCGGTTCATGCAGTCCGAAGCCGTGGCCGTGGCGATCTTCTTCCAGGCCTCGATCCGCTCGGGCGCGAGCTTCCGGAATTCGCAACGCTTGACGTAATAAGCCATGATTGAGTGCTCGTGCTTCAGATCGGGGTGGCGATCAGGTTGGGAACGGAGAAGGTGTCGATCACCGCGACACGCTCGACAAAGGTGGCGCCGTCGCCGCTCACCCGGATGCGGTCTTCATAGACGCCCGCGCAGAACAGCTTGGACACGCCGTCGAGGGACGACTGGACGATGGTGAAATTGGTCTGGACCGAGACGATGTCCCCCTCGATGCCCATGTAGCAGGGGCGCGAAAGGATGTGCCGGTCGACGTGCGGGTTGAACTTGGATGCCGCGCGCAGCACGGTCAGCCGGTCTTCCAGGATCGCGCGCTTTTCGCACTTGATCAGGGCGATGGCATATCCAAGGTCGCGGTTCTCGCGCGGCAGCACGATGTAGCGGCCGGTCTCCTCGAAGCTGGCCACCCATTCCTCCAGCGCGTCGCTGTCGATCAGCATGGCGCTCCGGGTGATCAGGTCCTCGACCAGGAGGCGCGTCTCGATCGGAAAAGTCATCGCTGCGGTCCGTTCCATCAGTTCCACGCTCACTGTTCTGCCCCCTCGGGCGCGATGCCCATCAGCTGCGAATAATAGGCCCAGAAACCGCGCACGGTGACCTCGTTGACGCGGGTGTCGCGGTCCCCGATCGGGCCGACGCCGCCCATTTCGATCACGGCATATTCGTTCTGTGCGGTCTTTGTGGTGCGGTGCACCAGCTCCAGCGCCTCGCCGTCCTCCATCGAGATGAGGCCCGCCGGGCCAACCATGTTGGCCTGGTTGAGGCGGTGCTCGGTCATCTCCGGCGTGTCGTCCTCATAGCCGAACAGGGTCCAGGTCAGCTCGAACTCGTCCACGCCCAGCGTGCGCAGCTTGCGCATGGCCAGCGTGTTGGCGATCTGGTGGAAGAAGCCGTTGGGGAAGAGGTTGATGACGCGGGTCGACATGCCCTTGTCGTTTTCCGGGATGATCCGGACCATGTCGTAGTCGTTGAGCTTCATCAGCTCGCCGCGCTGCACGCCCGCCTCGCGATAGGCGCGCAGGGCCACCTCGTCGCTGTCGCTGCCCGAGAACTGGAACAGGATCGAGTGGCGGTGCTTCTCGTCCATGTAGCCGCCGGCCACCTGGGTCAGGCGGCTGAGGCCGAAGGTGCGGTTGAACTCGTGCAGCAGGCTACCGTGGTAGGCGTCCTTGATGTTCTCGGGGTAGAGCTTCCAGTTGGCCTTGATGCGCTGGCGCTGGTAGCCAAGGATCTTGATCGGCTTGTCGAGCAGGCCGCCCACGTGGTCGACCATCAGCGGGCCGAGGTATTCCTCCAGCGGCTCGATGTCGTGGTCGAACGAGCCGAACAGGCAGCCCTTGAACGATTCCACCTTCAGCGTCTGCAGGTTGTGCTGCTTCGGCTCGAAGCTGGCGGGCATCCCGCCCTTGCCGTTGGCGCCGCGGCGGAACGGAACGCCGGTCAGCTCGCCTTTCCGGCTGTAGCACCAGGCGTGATAGATGCAGGTGTGGTCGGTGCCGTTGCCGCGCGGCTCGCGGACGATCTCGGCCCCGCGGTGAGCGCAGCGGTTGACGAAGGCATAGACCTTGCCATCCTCGTCGCGGTTGACGACGACCGGCGTGTCACCGACATGGCAGATCTGGAAGTCGCCCGGATTGGGGATCTCCGCTTCGAGGCAGAGGATGTTCCAGGCCTTGCCCTTGAAGATGCGCTCCTGTTCGAGCGCATAGATCTCCGGGTCGTGGTAGATCGAGTAGGGAACCCGCGAATAGTCGGTAGTAGGCCAGTTGACGCTGACGCGCATGAGATCGTGCCCCTTGCTGTGCGAATCTGAAGAGCTAATATGAATACAATATTCCCAAAACCGGGTGTGTCAACGCGAAAGCAGCAGCGGACGTTTTTTCGCCGCAGGGTCCCGAATGGCCGTGCCATATTGACATAAAGAACCGTAATAACAGTCTATTGAACGGAATATCGGGCAGTCGCAGGATGCCCTGCTCCGCGCTGGGGACGGGAACCCGGCAGAATCGCGATCGCCGCCCTCGACCCTGAAAAACCGCGATTCCGCGTCAGGAACCGGTCCTCCTGGCGGCACGAGAATGCTGAAAAATTCCCGGATTCCGCAGGTTATGCCAAGATTCTCGCTTGGTCGCACCGCGCGTTGACAGTGTTCGGGAATACTGTATTCAAAATGGCAATCAGCCAAGGGAGTACAGAATGAAGTTCGTTCGCTATGCGGGGCAAAGTGGAACGCCCGCTCTCGGACTGCTGCGCGCCGATGGTGCGCGCATCGCGCCGCTGCCCGCCGCACTCTCGGCCGATGCCGATCTGGTCGACATCATCGCCGCCGGTCCTGCCGCACTCGCTGCCGCGAATGCCGCTGCCGCGAACGCGGGGGGGGATATCGACCTCGCCTCCGTCACCCTGCTGGCGCCGCTGCACGCGCCGCGCCGCAATGTCTTCTGCGTGGGCAAGAACTACTACGCCCACGCCCAGGAATTCCACAAGAGCGGCTTCGACGCGGGCTCGGCCGGCTCGGCCGCGATTCCCGATGCGCCGATCGTCTTCACCAAGGCGGCCACCTCAATCAGCGGTCCGTTCGACCCGATCCCCGGCTACCTCGACGAAACCAATTCGGTGGACTACGAAGGCGAACTGGCCGTGATCATCGGCAAGGGCGGCCGCGGCATCACCAAAGCCGAGGCGATGGACCACGTCTTCGGCTTCACGGTGGTCAACGACGTCACCGCCCGCAACCTGCAGGCCTCCCACAAGCAGTGGTTCCTCGGCAAGTCGATCGACGGCTTCTGCCCGATGGGCCCGGCCGTGGTCACGCTTGACGAGATCGAGAGCGAACTCGGCGGGGTCGGCGCCATGCGCCTGCGCACCTGGGTCGATGGCGAGCTGCGCCAGGATACCCAGGTGTCGGACCTGATCTTCGACATCCCGACCCTGATCGAGACCATCTCCAAGCGCATCACCCTCCAGCCGGGCGACGTGATCGCCACCGGTACGCCCGAGGGTGTGGGGATCGGCTTCACCCCGCCCAAGTTCCTCGCCGGCGGCGAGGTGGTCCGCGTCGAGATCAGTGGGATCGGCTTCATCGAGAACACGGTCGAAGGCTGAAGCCCCGGCTCTCAGCCCGCTGCCGCATTTCCTAACGCGATCAGGACACGCCATGCCTCTGCCAGACTTCACCAATCCGCTCCGTGCCAAGCTCAAGGGCGCTGCCGCCGGCAATCGCCCGGCCTATGGCCTGTGGGTCACGCTCGATTCCCCGACCGTGTCGGAAATGGCCGCCGAACTGGGGGTCGACTGGATCACGATCGACATGGAGCACGGCTGTCTCGACTACAGCGATGTAGTCCAGCACCTGCGCGCGGTAAAGGGCAGCGACACGGCGGTCCTGGTCCGGGTTCCCGCCACCCGGGTCGACACGATCAAGCGCGTGCTCGACCTTGGTGCCGACGGCGTGCTCCTCCCGCTGATCCGCACGGCGGAGGAACTGGAAGAGGGCATGAAATATGGCCGCTATCCGGGGCGCGGCGTGCGCGGCATCGGCGGTGAACGCTCGATGCGCTGGTCGATGAAGCTGCAGGAATATCTCGAGGTTGCAGACCGCGAGACCATGATCATCCCGCTGATCGAAACCGCCGATGCTTCGGACAACATCGAATCGATCCTCAAGGTCGATGGGTTGGAGACCATTTTCATCGGCCCGGCCGATCTCTCCTCCAGCCGGGGCTACCTCGGCCAGTGGGAAGGTCCGGGCGTGGCCGAGGACATCCTGCGCATGGTCCGTCTCGCCGGCGAGGCCGGGATTTCCAGCGGCATCATGGCGATGGACAATGACGATATCCTCGCTCGCGCCGAACAGGGCTTCCGCATGGTCGGCCTTGCTTCCGATGTCGGCCTGATCAGCCGCCAGATGCGTCCGATGCTGCGCGATCTCGGCGGCCGGACTTTCGACAACCGCTGGTTCTGATCGCGCGGGGAGGGCAGGGGATGAGCGCGCAGCAGGCCGTGATCGTCGGCGCCGGCCATGCTGGGGCCATGGCCGCGATCGAACTGCGCAAGGCCGGCTGGGAAGGCCGGGTGGTGCTGGTGGGTGACGAGGCTCACCTGCCATACGAGCGTCCCCCGCTCTCCAAGGACCTGCTGGTCTCGGCAGGGGCCGAGCCGCAGGGCCTTCACGCGGCCGACGCCTTCGCCGCCTCGGAAATCGACCTTGCCCTCGGCCGCCGCGTCGCCGTGATAGATCGCGCCGCCGCCCGCCTCGTCTTCGCCGAAGGGGAGGGGCTGGCCTACGACCGTCTCCTGCTCGCCCCCGGCGGCACGGCCCGAGAACTGCCGGTGCCCGGCGGAGAACACGCACGCACCCTGCGCACGCTGGACGATGCGCGCCGCCTTCAGGCCGATCTCACGCCCGGCGCGCGGGTGGTCATCGTCGGCGCCGGGGTGATCGGCCTCGAAGTCGCCTCCTCGGCCCGCAAGCTCGGCTGCGCGGTGACCGTACTGGAAGCGCAGGCCGGGCCGATGGCCCGCTCGCTCGACCGCGCGATGCAGGACTATGTCGCCGGCCTCCACCGCCGCAACGGCGTCACCCTCGAATTCGGCGTCGCCGTCGCCGCGATCGAGCCCCGCGCTGACGGCAGCCTTGCGGTCCTGCTGGCGGACGGCACGGCTCACCCGGCCGACGTCGTCGTCGCCGGCATCGGCCTGAGGCCCAGCCTGGAACTCGCGCAAAATGCCGGGCTTGAGGTCACCAGCGGCATCGTCGTCGATCCCTTCGCCGTGACCAGCGATCCCGCGATCAGCGCGGCGGGCGATGCGACCAGTTTCTATCACCCCGGCCTTGGCCGCCATGTCCACTGGCAGACCTGGCAACATGCCCAGAACCACGGCAAGGCGGCCGCCCGGGCCATGGCCGGCACGGCCGAGCCCTATGCCCCGCCGTTCTGGTTCTGGAGCGACCAGTTCGGGATCAATATCCAGGTCACCGGCACACCGACCGAGGCGACCAGCCTCGTCCTGCGCGGTGATCCGGCCGAGGATCGCTTCGCCGCCTTTCACATGATCGGCGGCCGCGTGGTCGGTGCCACGCTGGTCAACCAGGGCGGTCTCAACCGGCCGAGCCAGCAGCTGATCCAGTCCGGCATCGAGGTCGATCCGGCCGCACTGGCCGATCCGGCCGTCGCGCTCCCCAAGCTCCTGCGCCGCTGATCCCTGCCTGCGCGTTGCAGTACCGTTGCAGCGGCGTTGCAGCCGCGATGCACCGCGGCAGCAGAATCCGCTCCCCCTTGTCGGCGGTATCTCGGGGCGGCAGCAGATTCCGCTCCGACCGCTTCGCAAAACAATAGAATTTTCGGCCCGCTCCGGCACAAGCGCAGCACGCTCTATCGCGGGTGATCTAGAAAGACGGCGTTCGAAGGAGATTGGAATGACCGTCAATTCGCTGATCGAATCAGATCGCGCACACTGGATTCACCCCGTTTCCTCATGGCACGACCATGAGCAGCGCGGCGTCACGGTGCTGCGTTCGGGCAAGGGCGTCTACCTCACCGACATCGAAGGCAACGAGCTACTCGACGGCTTTGCCGGCCTGTGGTGCGTCAATGTCGGCTATGGCCACGATTCGATTGTAGAGGCGGCCGCCGAGCAGATGCGCCGTCTTGCCTATGCCACCGGCTACTTCTCCTTCGGCAGCGAACCGGCGATCCTGCTCGCCCAGAAGCTGGCCGACCGCGCGCCCGGCGATCTCAAGCACGTCTACTTCGGTCTCGGCGGTTCGGACGCGGTCGACAGCGCGATCCGCCTGATCCGTTATTACTACAACATCACCGGCCGCCCGGCGAAGAAGCACATGATCGCGCTCGAACGCGGCTATCACGGCTCGTCCAGCACCGGCGCCGGGCTCACCGGCCTCCCGGCCTTCCATCTCCATTTCGATGCCCCCGCGCCGATGCAGCACCACATCGCGCCGCCCTATCCCTACCGTTCCGACGCCGCGAGCGACGTCGAGCTGATCGCCCGGTCGGTCGCCGACCTGCGCGCCAAGGTCGAGGAACTCGGCGCCGAGAACGTCGCGGCCTTCTTCGCCGAGCCGGTGATTGGCTCGGGCGGCGTGATCGTTCCGCCCAAGGGTTGGCTGTCGGCCATGCAGGCCACCTGCCGCGAGCTGGACATCCTGTTCGTGGTTGACGAAGTGATCACCGGTTTCGGCCGCACCGGCCCGCTGTTCGCCTGCGAACACGAAGGGGTGACCCCCGATTTCATGACCGTGGCCAAGGGCCTGACCGCCGGCTACGCGCCGATGGGCGCCATGTTCATGTCGGACCGGATCTACCGCGCCATCGCTGATCGCTCGGCCGGCCAGCCGATCGGCCACGGCCAGACCTATTCTGGCCACCCGGTCAGCGCTGCCGTCGCCCTCGAGGTCCTGAGGCTTTACGAAGAAGGCGGCCTGCTCGCCAACAGCCAGGCGGTCGGCGCCTACTTCGGCGAACGGCTGAAGACCCTGCTCGATCACCCGCTGGTCGGCGACGTACGCTCGCTCGGCCTGCTCGCCGGCGTCGAGCTGGTGACCAGCAAGACGGCCAAGACCCGGCCCGACGCGGCGCTTAACCTGCCGGGACACCTCGCCCGGATCGGCTACGACAACAAGGTCATCTTCCGGGCCTTCGGCGACGGGATCGTCGGCTTCGCCCCGCCGCTATGCATCACCCGCGACGAGACCGATCTGCTGATCGAGCGCTTCCGCGCCAGCCTCGACGAACTGCTTACCATCAAGGAGATCCGCGATGCGGTTGACTGAATTCAAAGCCCTGTCCTTCGACTGCTACGGCACCCTGATCGACTGGGAATCGGGCATGATCGAAGCGCTGAGCGGCCTGACGTCGCGGGTCGGCAAGGAACTGTCGCGCAACGAGATCCTCCAGGCCCATGCCCGGCACGAATCCGAGGCCCAGGCCCAGACCCCGGGCAAGCTTTACCGCGACATCCTGCCGATCGTGTACAAGCGGCTCGCCGAACAGTGGGGCGTTTCGGTCACGGTCGAGGAATGCGAGGAATACGGGCTCTCGGTCCGCAACTGGCCGGCCTTCGTCGATAGCCCGGGCGCGCTGCAGTACCTCAAGAAGTTCTACAAGCTGATCATCCTCTCCAACGTCGACAACCGCACCTTCAGCCACAGCAATGCCCGGCTCGAGGTCGAGTTTGACGCGATCTACTCGGCCGAGGACATCGGCGCCTACAAGCCGTCGGACAAGAACTTCGACTACATGAAGGCCCATCTTGCCGATCTCGGTATCGAGCCGCACGAAGTGCTGCACACGGCCGAGAGCCTGTTCCACGATCACCTGCCGGCCAACCGCCATGGCCTGGCCACTTGCTGGATCTATCGCCGCCACGCCCAGGAAGGCTACGGCGCGACGATGACGCCGGAATCGATGCCCAACATTGACTTCCGCTTCAATTCGATGGCTGATCTGGCGAAGGCACACCAGGAAGAACTGCGCAACGGCTGAGCCAAGGGGGGTCGCAGCACACCGATGATCAACACGCCGAAACTGGACCGCATCGACATCAACATCCTGGCCGAACTGCAGCGCAGCGGCCGGATCACGAACGCGCAACTGGCGGACAAGGTCGGGCTATCCCCGAGCCCCTGCCTGGCGCGGGTCAAGCGGCTGGAAACGGCGGGTTACATCTCCGGCTACAGCGCGATCATCAACCTCTCCAAGATCGGCGGAAGCCAGATCGTGTTCACCTCGGTAACGCTGGGCGATCATCGGCGTCAGGACTTCGTGAAGTTCGAGCAGAAGATCGCCCAGTTCGAGGAACTGGTCGAATGCCACCTCGTCTCCGGCGGGTTCGACTACCTGCTCAAGTTCGTGGTGCGCGGCATTGCCGAGTATCAGGAGATGATGGAGGACATCCTCGAGAGCAATATCGGCGTCTCGAAGTACTTCTCCTACATCGTGATCAAGTCGTCCGTCGTGCGCGGGCAGCCCCCGGTCAAGCTGCACGTGCCGGGGCGCTGAGCGCCGGGCCATCCCATCCTTCAGGCACCAAAAAAAGCCCGGAGCCTCGCGGTTCCGGGCTTTCCTGTCGGTGCGACCCGAAAACTGGTGATCAGGCCACGCGCTCGGCCACGGCCTTGCCGCATTCCTCGGTGTTGGCGCTGCCGCCAAGATCGCGGGTGCGCAGAGGCGCTTGCGCAAGCGTGGCCTCGATCGCGCGGACCACGGCATCGGCCGCGTCCTGCTCGCCAAAGTGCTCCAGCATCATCGCCCCGCACCAGATCTGGCCGACCGGGTTGGCAATGCCCTTGCCGGCAATGTCCGGCGCCGAACCATGGACCGGCTCGAACAGCGAGGGGACCGAGCGATCGGGGTTGATGTTGCCGCAAGGGGCGATCCCGATCGTGCCGGTGCAGGCCGGGCCGAGGTCCGACAGGATGTCGCCGAACAGGTTGGAGGCGACCACGGTGTCGAACCGGTCGGGGTTCATCACGAACTGCGCGGCAAGGATGTCGATGTGGTACTTGTCGGTGCGGACCTCGGGATAGCTCGCCGCCATCTCTTCCACGCGCCCGTCCCACCACGGCATGGTGATGGCAATGCCGTTGGACTTGGTGGCCGAGGTCAGGTGCTGCTTGGGCCGCTTCTGCGCCAGGTCGAAGGCATAGCGCAGGATGCGGTCGGTGCCGAAGCGGGTCATCACCGTTTCCTGCATCACCACTTCGCGCGCCGTGCCGGGGAAGGAGATCCCGCCGATTGCGGAATATTCGCCTTCCGTATTCTCGCGCACGATCATCATGTCGATGTCGCCCGGCTTGCGGTTCGCCAGCGGGCACGGCACGCCCGGCATCAGGCGCACGGGGCGCAGATTGACGTACTGGTCGTATTCGCGGCGGAACTGGATCAGCGAGCCCCACAGCGAAACGTGATCGGGCACGGTGTCGGGCCAGCCGACCGCGCCGAAATAGATCGCGTCGACCGCGCCGATGCGCTCCTTCCAGTCGTCCGGCATCATCTGGCCGTGCTCGGCATAGTATTCGCAGCAGGCAAAGTCGTGCCACTCGAGTTCCAGCGTGAAGCCATAGGCCTTGGCCGCGGCCTCGAGCACGCGGATGCCCTCGGGCATCACTTCCTTGCCGATCCCGTCGCCGGGGATCACCGCGATCTTGTACTGGCGTGTCATCGTCGTCGTCACTCTCGTCTCAGCGGGCCTTCAGCCCGGCCCAGTGGAAAGCCTTGGTCTCGAGGAATTCCTCGATCCCTTCCTGCCCGCCCTCGCGGCCGAGGCCGGATTGCTTGACCCCGCCGAAGGGGGCCACTTCCATCGCCAGCGAACCGGTGTTGAGCCCGACCATCCCGAATTCGAGCGCCTCGCTCACGCGCCAGGCGCGGTCCATGTCGCTGGTGAAGAAATAGGAGGCGAGGCCGAACGGGGTGGCATTGGCGATGCGCAGGGCCTCCTCTTCGGTTTCGAAGCGGAAGATCGGGGCGACCGGGCCGAAGGTCTCTTCTTCGGCCAGCAGCATGTCTTCGCTCGCCCCGGTGAGGACCACCGGCTGGACGAAGCCGTCCGGCGTTTCGGCCGAAGCGGCAATCGTCGCGCCCTTGCCCAGCGCGTCGGCGACGTGCGAGGCGACCTTGGCGGCGGCGGCCTCGTTGATCAGCGGCCCGATCGTGGTGCCCGGCGCCGTGCCGTCGCCCACCTTGAGCGCGGCCACCGCCGCCCCCAGCCGCTCGACGAAGGCATCGTGAATGCCGGACTGGACCAGCAACCGGTTGGCGCAGACGCAGGTCTGGCCCGCATTGCGGAACTTGCTCGCCATGGCCCCCTCGACCGCAATGTCGAGGTCGGCATCGTCGAACACGATCAGCGGGGCATTGCCGCCAAGCTCAAGGCTGAGCTTCTTGATCGTGCCCGCGCACTGGCTCATCAGCAGGGCGCCGACCCGGGTGGAGCCGGTGAACGAAAGCTTGCGCACGATGGGGCTGGAAGTCAGCTCGCCGCCGATCCCTTCGGGCAGGCCGGTCACGATGTTGAGCACGCCCGCCGGCATCCCGGCTTCCTGCGCCAGCAGGCCGAGGGCCAGGGCGGTATAGGGGGTCAGTTCGGAAGGCTTGACCACCAGCGTGCAGCCGGCGGCCAGCGCCGCCGCGCCCTTGCGGGTGATCATTGCGGCGGGGAAGTTCCACGGGGTGATCGCGGCGCAGACGCCGATCGGCTCCTTACGCACGAAGATCCGGCGGTCGGCCGTTGGCGCTGCCACTTCATGGCCGCCGACGCGGCGCGCTTCCTCGGCGAACCACTTGATGAAGGTCGCTGCATAGCGGATCTCGCCGGCGGCCTCGGCCAGCGGCTTGCCCTGCTCGGCGGTCATGATCCGCGCAAGATCGTCGATGTTCGCGAGCATCAGGCCATGCCAGCGCTCGAGGATCACGGCGCGGCTGCCTGCGGGCAGGGCGCGCCAGGCGGGCAGGGCGGCATTAGCCGCGGCAATCGCCTTGCGGGTGTCGGCCGCGCCGCAGGCCGGGATCGTGCCGATCCGCGCGCCGCCGGCAGGATTGGTCACGTCCAGCACGGTGCCGTCCTCGGCCCCGGTCCAGCCGCCTCCGATCAGGGCCTGCTGGACCAGCAGTTCGGGCCGGGTGAGGTTCGCCACGCCGGCGGCGTTCGCAGCAGAATTCATCGTTGCGCAACTCCTGTATTGGTCCCCTGACTAGGGCCGATCGGCCGGGGTGTCCTGCTCGATAGACCAGCCGTGCAGCATATCGCTTCGAATTTGGCGAGGGGTTCGGAACAAGATTGCGCGGCTTCTCCGGCAATCGGGCTGTGCGGCCGCTGCCCAGCGGCTAAGGATGGCCCGTGAAAGGGAGTTCCATGTCCGAAACCACTGTTCCCGAGTGCAAGTCCGAGGCGGGCTTCGACGATTTCCAGAAGGTCGACATCCGCATCGGCACGATCGTCGACGTCCAGCCGTTCCCGCGCGCACGCAACCCGTCCTACAAGGTCCAGGTCGATTTCGGTGATCTCGGCACCCGCTGGTCGAGCGCCCAGATCGCCAGCTATGCGCCCGAGGCACTGATCGGCAAGCAGGTCAGCTGCATCGTCAACTTCGCCCCGCGCAACATCGCAGGGTTCCAGTCCGAGATCCTGATTCTTGGCGCGAAGGACACGGCGGGCAACGTGATCCTGCTCACGCCGCGCAGCGCCGTGCCGAACGGCCAGCCGGTATTCTGACAAGAGGCGGCGGGCCGGTCAGGCGCCGCCGCCCGCGCCGCCCGCCAGCGCCGACTTGTGCGAGGCGAGCGTGAACAGCGCGTCCTCGGCCGGATCGGTCGGCCGGCCGAGCAGGCGATCGCGCAGATAGTCGCCCAGCACCGGCCCCATCTTGAAGGCATGGCCTGACCCGGCCCCGGCGATCCAGACATTGGCCGCCTCGGGATGACGGTCGATGATGAAGTGACTGTTGTCGCTGTACTCGGTCTGGCAGGTGCGGGTGGCGACGATCGGCTGGCCCTTGAGGCCCGGCATCCGCCGCGCGACATAGTCCTCGACCTGCTGGCGCAGGAACTCGGTCGGCATCCGCGCACCGAAATCGGGGTCCATCGGCGTGTCGGGCAGGCGCGAGGCCACCTTGATCCCGTAGTCGACGTCGGACGCGGTATAGGTGTCGAGGTCGGCGAGGTTGGGCAGGTGTTCCCAGCGATAGCGATGATCGCCGATCGGCGAACCGACGTAAAACAGCTCGCGCCGGGGCACGCGGATCCGGTCGCCGAGCAGCTGCGGGAAGACCTTGGGCAGCCACGGCCCGCAGGCAAACAGGGTGAGCCCGGCCGGCAGCGGCGCATCGTCGACCAGCAGGTGCTGCATCGCGCCGCCGCTCATCGGCCCGGGGCGAGCATGGCCGATCCGCACTTCGCCGCCCTTCTGCATGAACACTTCCGAGACCGCGATCATGCTCTCGCGTGCCTTCACCACGCCTCCGGTGCTCTCGTAGAAAACGTGCGGGGTGTCGTCGTAGTTCAGCTGCGGCCAGCGCTTGCGCATCTCGTCGGGTCCCAGCACCTCGTAGGGGATGGCGTGCCGGTCGAACACGGCGCGCTGGGCGGCCAGTTCGGCCTCGTGCATCACCCTCAGGCTGCCGTTGGGATAGTACATCCGCCGCCCGAATTCCTGCTGGCGCCGGTCCCATAGCGCTGCGGCGCGCTGGGCCCAGAGGGTATAGATGTCGCGCGTGCCATAGGACAGGCGCAAGAGCCGGCTTTCATCGCCGGATGAAGCACGGGGATTGCCCGGGCCATAGGCATCGACCAGCGTGACCCGAGCCCCGGCCTCGCGCAGGGCGAGCGCGGTCCAGCCGCCAAAGGCTCCGGCGCCGACCACCACAACGTCGGGCAGGCGGCGATTGATCGCCGGGGCGCCGGGGCGCACGGCAACCTGGGCCGCGGCCTTGCCGGCAAGCGATGCGGCGCTGCCCGCAAGGCCGGCGGCAAGCAGGGCGCGGCGGGTGGTCGGGGCAAACGGGGGCGAAGAAGTCATGGGCCCGGTCCTGAAATGAAGTAGCCTGAAAGAAAAAAGGCCCGAAGCTTTCGCTTCGGGCCAGTTTCCAGGTGGAACCTTAGAACTTGTAGCCGAGACGGGCGTAGTAGAACCCACCCTGCCAATCGACCACCGAGTCCGTCCGGTAGATCCGTCCAGCCGTGGGCTGGAGCAGGTCGGCGGCCGGGTAGTGGTTGAACAGGTTGCGCACGCCCACCGAGACCGTGAGGGCCTCGTCGAAGGTGTAGCTGCCCTCGATGTCGACCGTGCCCTGCACGTTGAAGTGCTGGGTCGGGTTGGCCGCCGTTTCCGAAGGGGCTGTGGCCATCGCGGTGTAGGGCCCGTAGATGTTGCCGCGGATCATGGCGCTGAACGGCCCGACGGTGTGCAAGGCCGAGACCGTGGCGCGCCAGCGGGGCAGGGCGTTGCGGAAGTTGAAGTCCTGGTAGACGCTGAACAGCGACGGGATCTTGAGCTTTTCGATCTTGTACCAGTTGGCGTTGAAGCTGCCCGACAGGTTGGTCTTCATTCCGTTGTTCCAGCGGTGATCGTAAGTCACGATCGCATCGAAGCCGCGCGTGTCGGAATCGAAGGCATTCTGGAAGAAGTTGACGCTGGCGATGCTGTCGGCGCCGACCACGCCCGCGGCGACCATCTGGGCCTTGATCGCATCGGTCACCGTGATGGCGCGGGTCGAATAGAGCGCATCGCGGATCTTGATGATGTAACCGTCGATCGAGAAGCTCACGCCCGGCAGCGGCGTGGCGGCGATGCCGAGGGTATAGTTGGTGGACTTCTCCGGCTTCAGGTCCTTCGCCCCGAGATAGCGCGACACCGCATTGGTCGCCGGGAACAGGCCGGCCTGGGTGAACACGCCGTTGACCGTGCGGATCGAGACCGATGTCATGTTCATCACGCCCGGCGAGGGGGCGTGGAAGCCGGTGCCGATCGAGCCGCGCATGGCGAAGCCGGGCACGAACTCATAGCGGAAGGCGGCCTTGCCGTTCACCGCGTTGCCGAAGTTGGAGAAGTGCTCGAACCGGCCGGCGAGGTCGACGAACAGGCCCTTCACCACGTCGGTCGAGGCTTCGAGATAGGCCGACTCGCTCTTCACGCCCCAGGTGCCCGAGGCCGAGGGCGGCACACCGGTCACGCCGTTGGAGCCCACCGGCAGCACGTTGTAGACCGGGTCGATCCCGGCAAAGCCGTCGGCCGTGGTCGACAGGTAGTTGGCGCAGTTGATGCCCTTGTTGGTCGGCGCGCCGGCGTTGAGCGTGTGGGTGGTGGCGTTGCAGAACCCATAGGGATCGGCGTTGGCGTAGATGCCCCCACGGTAGGAATCGATGTCGCCGGGGCGGATCGTGTAGCGCTCGTCGCGGTATTCGCCGCCGAAGCTGATCACCAGCGGCGACGCGAAGATCCCGGCCGGCACGGTGTAGGACATGTCGGCATTGAGCGAGAGTTCGCCCTCTACATAGGTCGACGGCTTGAACGAGCGTGGCGAACTGGCGCCGAGCGAGGCGTTGACCGTGTTCTCGATCTCGTAGGCCAGCTTGTCCCAGCCATAGCGGGCGCTGATGTCATAGGTGAAGGCGCTCGATCCGGTGCTCTTGATCCCGGCCACCGCGCTCCAGTCGGTCACCAGGCCCGAGAAGACCGGGCTGAAACCGGCCGGGAAGACCTCGGTGAACGACCACTGGGTACCGTCGGCGAGGCGCACCGGAATGCCGTTCACCGGCTGGGCGTTCGCCGGATAGCGATAGTTGGCATAGGCCGAGCCCTTGGAGCTCGAGAAGTTGCCGAAGGCGTAGACCTGCGCGCTGTCGCCCACGTCGATGCCCGAGTTGATCACGGCGCGGAACGCTTGGCTCTTGGGCTGGCCCCACTTCTGCAACGGGGTGTTGAGGTCGATCAGCGCCGCATAGGCCGGATTGGCCGCCGCATAGGACGCAGCATCGAAGGTCGTGCTGGTGTACTGGTTGGCGCGGGTGGTGAAGTCGTCCTTGGAATACTGCGCCGTCACGTTGAGGAAGCCGCGGTCGGTCAGCTTCATGCCCATGTTGGCGGCGAGCATCACGCTGTCGCCGTCGCCGCGGTAGTACTGTCCGGCCTGGGCCGTGATCGAGCCGCCGTGGTCGGCGTCCTTGAGGATGAAGTTGATCACGCCGGCGATGGCGTCGGAGCCGTATTGGGCCGCCGCGCCGTCACGCAGCACTTCGACCGACTTGAGCGCGAGCGAGGGGATCACCGCCGAGTCCGGGCCCTGGGCGCCGTTGCCGCTGATCGCGACGCTGGCCGACTTGTGGCGGCGCTTCGAGTTCATCAGCAGCAGGGTCTTGTCTTCGGGCAGGCCGCGCAGCGTGATCGGGCGGATGAAGGTGCCGGTGCTGCTGTTGGGCTGGCGCGAGACGGTGAGCGAGGGAACCAGCGTCTGGATGACGTTGACCGTGTCGGTGTTCGAGATCTTCTCGATTTCGCCCTGGCCGAAGTGATCGATCGGAACCGGCGAATCCTGCACCGTGCGCGAGGCGCCGCGCACGCCGGTCACGACGATGTCGGCGGTTTCTTCGGTGGCTTCGGCAGCCGGAGCACCGGCTTGGGCCAGGGCAGGGGCTGCAGCGCTCAGAGCGAGCAGGGAAGGCGTGGCGAGGCAGATAATTCTGGCGAAACGCGTCATTTGAACCCCCATGTTCGAGTGTCCTCTCCGGCCCGCCTGCACCCGATGCTTGTCTATTCTGGCGGACCCGGGGCTTTTCCGCCCCATGACCCGGAGGATATGATTCGGTTCCGAGGGAGTGTTGCCGTTTTTTGACAGGGCGCTGGCAGAATATGCCAGTCGTGGGCCATGCGACAGGGCGAAGCGAGCGGGCGGCGGCGCGGCGAATGGGGCAAACCGCGCGGCCGGAGCCTGTCGCGCAGGCATCGCGCGCGGGCAGGCGCATCAATTCGGAATCTCCTGCCGAAAATATCGGCTAAAACCGGCTTCGCAGGAGAATCGGCCGTGCCCATCACACTCAAGCTCAACGGACAACCGCGTGCCTGGTCGGGAGACCCCGATCAGCCCTTGCTCTGGTTCATCCGCGACGATGCCGGACTTGTCGGCACGAAATTCGGCTGCGGCATCGGCAGCTGCGGCGCCTGCACGGTCCATGTCGATGGTGCGGCCCAGCGTTCCTGCGTCACCCCGATGGCGGCGGTCGACGGCAAGTCCGTCACCACGATCGAGGGAATCGGCAAGGACGGCGCGCTCCATCCGGTCCAGCAGGCCTGGCTGGACGAGGACGTTGCCCAGTGCGGCTATTGCCAGCCGGGGCAGATCATGGCCGCGATCGACTTCCTGCAGCAGAATCCTTCGCCCGACGAGGCAGCGATCCGCGCCTCGATCAACAACCTGTGCCGCTGCGGCACCTATGTCCGCATCGCCCGCGCCATCCAGCGCGCCGCCAGGTCAGGGGCCAAGGCATGACCGCGGCGATCGACCGGCGCAGCTTCTTCCGCTTGTCGGCCGTTGCCGGCAGCCTCGTCCTCGCCGTTCCGCGCCAGGCCCTCGCCGTGATCGCGGGCCCTGTGGAAGACGGCGCGGCCATCGGCCTGTTCGTGCGCATCCGGCCCGACGGGCGAGTGATCATCCGCACCCCTTCCACCGAGATCGGGCAGGGCACCAGCACGGCGATCCCCATGATTATCGCCGAGGAACTCGACGTGGCTTGGGACAAGGTTACCGTCGGCATGATGACCGGGCAGATGCGCGAGGGGATGGAAGGGCCGCTGCCCCCGGGGATCTTCTATGAAGGCGCGGGCGGATCGAACGCGGTGCGCCGCAGCTATGCCCCGGCGCGCGAAGTCGGCGCCACCATACGGCAGCTTCTGCTGGCCGAAGCGTCAGCCGTGCTCGGCCTCCCGCTTGATCGGCTGGCCACCTCCGAGGGGCAGGTGTTCGATCGCCAGCAACCCCGGCGCCGGGTGGACTATGGCAAGCTCGCTGCCGGCGCTGCCGTCCGGCCGCTGCCCAAGGGGCCGCCGCCGCTCAAGAGCCCGGATCAGTTCCGCATCATCGGCACGCCGCAGCCGCAGAAGGAGGCGCGCGCCGTCATCACCGGCCAGCCGCTCTACGGGATCGACCAGTCGATGCCCGGCATGTTGCACGCGGTCTGCCTGCGCCCCGAAGTGGTCGATGCCCAGATCGCCACGGTCGACGACAAGGCGGCCCTCGCGGTGCCCGGTGTGCGGGCCGTGATCCGCCTGCCCGCGATCGCGCCCGGCGCGCTTTACGACAACAGCCCGCTTGGCGCCGCGGTGGCGGTGGTGGCCGAAAGTCACTGGGCCGCGCTCAAGGGGCGCGATGCCCTGAAGGTCACGTGGACCGAGCCTGCCTTGCGCGAGGACAGCGCCGCCATGGTCGAGGCCGGCTATGCCCGGCTGACCGGTGCCGGGGCCGTCCCGGTCGGTGCCGCCGGCGATGCCGGTGCCGCTTTCGCCCGCGCGGCCAAGGTGGTCGAGGCGCGCTACGATGCGCCGATGGTCGCCCACGCCACGCTCGAGCCGCAGAACACCATTGCCTTGGTCACGGCGGAGCGCTGCGAGATCGTCACGCCAACCCAGCGCCCGTCACTCTGCGCGACCACGGCCAAGGCCATCACCGGCCTGCCGCTCGACCGGATCAAGATCACCGCGGTGCGTTCGGGCGGCGGCTTTGGCCGGCGCCTGTCGGCCGATCAGGTGGCCGAGGCCGTGCTGATCGCCAAGGCCATGCCCGGCGTGCCGGTCAAGCTGCTGTGGACGCGCGAGTGCGACATCACCACCGACGTCTATCGCAACGGCAGCGCCCAGCGCCTGCGGGCCGGGCTCGATGCGTCCGGGCGGATCGTCGCCTGGCAGCACGATGTCGCCACTCAGGCCCGGCGCTACCGCCGCTCGGACGACCAGAGCGACAAGGGCCTGTCCGAAGGCGAAGTGCCGGTGTTCGATGCCCCCGGCGCGCTGGTGGCCGACCGGGCCTATCGCTATGCCCCGATCTTCAGCGCCGTCGCGCGCGGGTCGTGGCGCGCGCCCGGCGCCAATATCCACGGCTGGACCGAGCAGTGCTTCGTCGACGAACTGGCCGAGGCGGCCGGGGCCGACCCGTTCGATTTCCGCCTCGCCATGCTCACCGGCGATGCCGTGCTCGGCAATGACCGCGACCGCTACAGCGTCAAGCGTCTCGCCCGCGTCATCGCGGAACTGAAGACGCGGTCCGGCTGGCAGGGCCGCCGCGTCGGCAAGGGCGGCGCGGGCAGCAAGGGGCGCGGAATGGCCGCACATTTCTCGTTCGGCAGCTATGTCGGCCACGTCGTCGACGTGACGATGGGCGAGGGCGGGGCCTTCTCGGTCGACCGCGTGGTCAGCGTGATCGACTGCGGGCTGGTGATCAATCCGAACGGGGTGACCATGCAGAACGAGGGCGCGATCAACGATGCGCTCAACACCGCGCTCAGCCTTGAGATCACGCTGAAGGACGGCGTGGTCCAGCAGCGCAATTTCGACAGCTACGAGATGATGCGGATGGACCGCGCGGCGCTCAGGATCGAAACGCATATCCTGCCGTCGGACGAGGCGCCCTCGGGCATGGGCGAACCCTCGCTGCCGCCCTTCGCCCCGGCCCTGTGCAATGCCCTCTACGCCGCCACCGGCAAGCGCATCCGCCGCCTGCCGATCCGGGACCAGCTCGCCTGACCCGCCGCCTCGGGCGGTTCCTTTTCGGCATAATATGCTTTGGTTCGGCCCGCTTTCGGCAAACAACCGGGCAGGGGCCCTGTTAGCCTCCTCGTCGTAGCTCAGGGAAAGCCGGGCTCCCGCGCAAGGACCCGAAAGCGGGCCGCGGGAGCGGGACATCAGCCATGCGGCTGGGCCCACCGACCTTCCCGTAAACTGGGCGCGCAGGACGAACGATGGTATCTTTCTCTTGAGGCGAAGGAATTGCACATGACCATCGACAAGGATCTGGGCATGGGTCGGCTGATCCAGCGCCGGGACTTCATCCAGGGCGTGGCGGTCGGCGTCGGCGGCGCCGCGGCCGCTTCGGCCAGCCCGGTCATGGCCAAGGCGGGCAGCAGCGCATTTGCCAATTCCGATGGGCCGGTCTCGGCGGCGAACTATCCGCCGATGCGCACCGGCATGCGCGGGCAGCACCCCGGCGCGTTCGAAGGTGCCCACGCCCTGCGCGACGGGCAGGGCTTCCCCGGCGCGGTCGATACCGGAGAGCGCTACGATCTGGTCGTGGTCGGCGGCGGGCTCAGCGGCCTGGCGGCCGCCTACTTCTTCCGCAAGCGCGCCGGGCCCAATGCCAAGATCCTGATCCTCGACAATCACGACGATTTCGGCGGCCATGCCAAGCGCAACGAGTTCGTCTACAACGGCAAGCAATTGCTGGCCAACGGCGGCTCCTCCTATCTCGTTTCCCCATCCCGCTGGACTTACGAATCGATTTCGCTGATCCGCGAGCTGGGCATTGGTCGCGGCCATCCGAGCGACCGGGTCGACGGAAACATCTACCGTTCGCTGGGGATGCAGTCGTCCACCTTCTTCCGCAAGCAGGTCTACGGTAAGGACAAGCTGCTGCTGGGCGGGACCCCCACCAGCCCCACGCCCGAGTGGCTGGCCCAGACCCCGTTTTCGCAGCGCGTCCGCGACGATCTGCTGCGCATCACCACCGCCAAGATCGACTACATGAGCGGAATGAGCGCGGCCGAGAAAACGGCGAAGCTCCAGGCCATGAGCTACCGCGACTATTTGCTCAACGTCGCCAAGGTCCATCCCGACGTCGTCCCGCTGATGCAGGGCATGTGGTGCCTTGGCGCCGACATGGGGACCGCCTGGTTCGCCTTTTTCCGAATGCGTCCCGGCTTCCAGGGGCTTGGCCTTGAGCTGCCCCTGCTTTCGCCCGAAAGCGAGGAGCACAAGGCCGACGATTTCGTCATGCCCGCTGGCAACAGCGACGTTGCCCGGCTGATCGTCCGCGCGCTCATCCCCGATGCGCTCGCCCCCGGCGATTTCGCCGCGGTCGAAACGAAGCGGGTGAACTATGCCGCGCTTGACCGGGAGCAGCCTACCCGCATCCGCCTGTCGAGCATTGCGATCAAGGTTCGCCACGTTGGTACGGCGGGCCGCCTGTTCGACCCCGACAACAGCGAATGCGAAGTCACTTACATGAACGGGGGCAAGGCCAGTCTGGTTCACGGCAAGAACGTGATCATGGCCTGCATGAACAACATCGTGCCCTACCTGATCCCGGAATTGCCCGAAGAGCAGAAGACTGCCCTTCACGCGGCGGTGCGCGCGGTGAACCAGGAAACCAACGTCCTCTTCCGCAACTGGGAAGCGTTCGCAAGGCTCAAGACCAATTCGATCGCTTTCCCGGGCACGTTCTACGGACGGATGAGCCTGCCATCCCCGCGCTACTTCGGTGACCTCGTGCCGTCGCGCGTGCCTTCCGAACCGATCGTGGTCTCGTTCGGCACCGGGGCCAATTCGGGGGTCTGTTCCAATACGACGATGCTCAGCGAACTGACCGGCGGAAATCCGCCCGAGCCGGGCACTCCGGCCGACGACCAGTTCCGCATGGCCCGTGCAGGACTGTTGCAAACGCCTTTCGAGCACTTTGAGCGGGCCGTGCGCAGCCAGGCAGCGGCGGCCCTCTCGGGCACGGGTTTCGATCCCGCCCGTGACATTCTGGCCATTACGGTCAATCGCTGGGCGCACGGCTTCACCACCGGGCGCAACCAGCTGTTCGAGGCGGACCAGGTCGGCAAGACCTCGCCCACCGAGATCGCCCGCGCGCCCTACGGCCGGATCACGATCGCCAATGCCGATGCCGGCGGCGTTTCCACCGCCGGCACGGCGATCGACGAGGCCTTCCGCGCCGTGCGCGAGCTCGAACAACGCCAGCTCGGCTTCTACGAACAAATCTGAGATGCGTGAGGGAAGGGCTGGATTTCCAGCCCTTTTTTCATCCCAAACCGGGGATATTCAATGCATAACTGGAACCGCCGCAAGCCGGTGGAGCTCGATGCGCTCGCATCGCATCATCGCCTGCGTCCCACGCTCAGCTGGTGGCATCTCGTCGCCCTCGGCGTCGGCGCCATCGTCGGCACGGGCATCTACACCCTCGTCGGGATCGGCGCCAACCTCGCCGGGCCCGCCGTCATCCTGTCCTTCGGCGTGGCGGGGCTGGTCTGCGCCTGCGCCGCGCTGTGCTATGCCGAAGTCGCCACGGCGATCCCGGCCTCGGGCTCGGCCTATACCTACAGCTACGTGGTGATCGGCGAGCTGATTGCCTGGATCGTCGGCTGGAGCCTCATCCTCGAATATTCGCTGGTTGTCAGCGCCGTCGCCGTCGGCTGGTCGGGTTATGCGACTGGTTTCCTGACCTCGCTTGGCGTTCCCCTGCCGCTGGCGATCAGCGCCGGGCCGCACGCGGGCGGCATCATCAACGTGCCCGCCGTGCTGATCGTCTTCGCGGTCGCCGGCCTGCTCGCCCTCGGCACGCGCGAAAGCGCCACGGTCAACGCTATCCTCGTGCTGGTCAAGGTTGTCGCGCTGGCCCTGTTCATCGCGGTCGCCCTGCCGCATTTCGACGCAGCCCAGTTCCATCCCTTCATGCCCTACGGCTTCACCCCGCGCGAGGTGAACGGCACGCAGCACGGCGTGATGGCGGCCGCCGCGATCATCTTCTTCGCCTTCTACGGGTTCGACGCCATTTCCACCGCGGCCGAGGAAGCCAAGAATCCCGGCCGCGACCTGCCGATCGGCATCGTCGGCTCGATGCTGGTCTGCACGGTGATCTACGTCGGCGTGGCGGCCGTCGCGGTCGGCTCGATGCCCTTCACCGAATATGCCAACAGCCCCGAGCCGCTCGCCCTGATCCTGCGCAATCTGGGGCAGGGCAAGGTGGCGGCGATCATCGGCGCCGCCGCGATCGTTGCCCTGCCGACGGTGATCCTGGCCTTCCTCTTCGGGCAAAGCCGGATCTTCTTCGTCATGGCCCGCGATGGGCTGCTGCCCGAAAGCCTCGCCCGCGTCAGCAAGCGCAGCGGTACCCCGGTGCGGATGACGATGATCACCGCTGTCATCGTCTCGGTCCTCGCCGGCCTCGTCCCGCTCGATGCGATCGCGGCGCTGGCCAATGCCGGCACACTGGCGGCCTTCATCGCGGTTGCCGTGTGCATGATGATCATGCGCCGGCGCGAGCCCGATCGTCCGCGCATCTTCAAGACCCCGCTGCCGTGGGTGGTGGGGCCGCTGGCGATCCTGGGCTGCCTCTACCTGTTCTGGAGTCTTCCCGAGCTGACCAAGCTCTTCTTCCTGGCGTGGAACGTGCTGGGCTTCGGGATCTATCTCTGGGTCGGCCGCAACAGGCCGCAGCCAGCGGTGGCCTGACCTCGCCAATCTCCCGACACGAAAAAAGGGCCGGTCCGAAGACCGGCCCTTTCAGTTTGAGCCGCCGAGGGGGAAGCGGCTACTTGAGCGTGGCGAGATAGGCGATGAGGTCCGCCCGGCGCTTGGCATCGGGAACGGCGATCACCATCCGGGTGCCGGGCACGACCTTCATCGGCGCGGCCAGGAAGGCATCGAGCTGCGCCGGGCTCCAGACCTTGCCTGCCTTGGCGAGGGCCGGCGAATAGGCAAAGCCCGGCAGCGAGCCGGACTTGCGCCCGACCACGCCAGCAAGCGTCGGGCCGACCTTCTTCTCGCCGGCCTTCGTGCCGTGGCACGCCGCGCAGGTGGCGAAGGCGGTCTTGCCGTCGGCGGCGGACTGGGCCAGCCCCGGCTGGGCGATGAGACCAAGCGCGGCCACCAGCGACAGGGTGAGGGCAGGGCGCTTCATCAGTTCACCAGATTCCACGGGCGGTAGATGATGACGTTGCCGTCATAGCTGTAGGTCAGCACCTTGCCGTCGGCGGAAAGGCTGTAGGTCGCCTTGAGGCTGACCTTGCCATTGCGGCTGACGACGAGGTTGAGCGTGGTGTCGTTGGCCTTGGTCAGCGATACCACGTTGAAGGCGAGGGCACCTGCTGAACTGTGATATTCGATCGCCGGGGTGCCATCGACCTGCGCTGCCCAGTGACCCGAAGTCAGCGCGCCGTTTGCGGTCAGCGTGGTGAACGAGACGAGGATCTTGCCGCCCTCGGTATAAGCAAAGCTGCGGATCGCGGCCTGCGGCTTGGGCCCGGTGTAGGTCGAGGCGGCAAGGTCGACCTTCCAGGTCCCGATCAGGGCGGCGGGAGCCTGTTCGCGTGCGTCGTGAAGGGCCGCGCCCGGCGCCGGTTCGGCCGCGCGGGCCTGCGGTGCGATGATGGCTCCGGCCAGCGCGGCCGAGGCGAGGATCGTCTTGAAGCGGAAGGTCATCGGTTCCTCCATGGGAAAGGCCCGATCACTGCCGGGCACAGGCCGATTGTGCCGATCCGCGGCGAAATTTTCTGCCGATTGCCGCCGGGCCGGCGCGCCGCTGTGCGGACTTGGGGTGCTTACCCGGCAGAGCCCCGGTGATGCCCGGCGTGCGAGCCGGTCCCGGCCCTGAGCACGTTGCGCATGGCGATGCTGGAATGGATCCGTGCCACGCCGGGCAGGCGCGAGAGGACGTTGGTGTGCAGTTCCTCGTATTTCCCGGCCGAGCTGAGCGAAACCCGCATCAGGTAGTCGGCGTCCCCGGTCATCAGGTAGCACTCGCGGATTTCGGGATGCTGGCGCACGGCGTGTTCGAAGCGGCGCAGGTATTCCTCGGTCTGCTTCTCCAGCGTGATCCGCACGATGGCGACCGTGCCCTCGTCATCCTCGCCGACCGAGATCACCGCGCTGTAGCCCCGGATCACGCCCGATTGCTCAAGCAGCTTGACCCGCCTGAGGCAGGCCGACGGGGAAAGGCCGACCGCTTCGGCCAGGGCCTGGTTGGACATGCGCCCGTCCAGCTGAAGCAGGCGGAGGATGTTGCGGTCGATCTTGTCCATGGCCTTCGCAGGATAGGCGTGGCGACGCCGTGATTTCTGCCGAATTAGGGGCTTCCCCGGCAGGTTCTGCACCACTTGCGCAGAACATTCGAAGCATCTGCGGATAGCCTTGGCGGCAGCTGATGAAGGATCCGCCGCATGGACTGTCCTGACGATATCGCTGGTGCGCTGCTGACGATCGACCTTTCGGCGCTGGTTGCCAATTACCGGCGCCTCGCCGCCCGCGTCGCTCCCGCCGATCTCGCCGCCGTGGTCAAGGCCGATGCCTATGGGCTGGGCGCGGCCGAGATCGTGCCCGCGCTGGTTTCGGCCGGATGCCGCCACTTCTTCGTCGCCCATCTCGGCGAGGCCCTCGCGATCTGCAACCATGTGCCGCGGGGCAGCGCGCTCTATGTCCTCAACGGCCTCGTTGCCGGCGCCGAGGCGACATGTGCCGGCGCCGACATTGTGCCGGTGCTCAACTCGCTCGGCCAGGCGCACCGCTGGCGCGATCTGGCGCTGCGCCGGGGCCGCCCGCTGCCCGCCGTGGTCCAGGTCGATAGCGGCATGTCCCGCCTCGGCCTTTCCGCTGCGGACGCGGCGACGCTCGCTGCCGATCTCGATTTCCGCGCCCGCGTGCCGCTGCGCGCGGTGATGAGCCACCTTGCCTGCGCCGACGAACCGGGCAGGCCGGCCAATGCCCGCCAGCATGCCCAGTTCGCCGAGCTGGCTGCGCTGTTTCCGGGCGCGCCGCGCTCGCTTGCCAATTCGGGCGGCTGCCTGCTTGGCGCCGCGTTTCGCGGCCAGATCGCCCGCGCCGGGATCGCGCTCTATGGCTCCGATCCGGCCGAGGACCTGGCCGAGCCGTTCCGGCCGGTCGTGCGCCTTGATGCGCGGGTGATCCAGCTGCGCACCGTGCCCGCCGGAACCGGCGTCGGCTACGGGCTCGACTGGATCGCCCCGGTAGAGCGCCGCCTTGCCACCCTCGCGATCGGCTATGCCGACGGCCTGCCGCGCAGCCTGATGGGGCGCGGCGCGGCGTGGTTCGGCGGCGTGCGCCTGCCGATCGTCGGCCGCGTTTCGATGGACAGCATGACGGTCGACGTCAGCGATCTCGCTCCCGGCGCCCTGAGCGAGGGCGATCTGGTCGAGATCATCGGGGCCAACCAGCGGGTCGACGATCTCGCGGCGGCTGCCGGCACCATTTCCTACGAAATTCTCACCAGCCTCGGTGCGCGGTTCGGCCGGACCTATGTCCCGGCGACCTGCTCCCGGCCCGTTCTGGAGGCAATTGCATGAAGATCCTGATTCTCGGCAGCGGCGTGATCGGCGTCACCTCGGCCTGGTACCTCGCCCGCGCCGGGCACGAGGTGGAAGTGATCGACCGCCAGCCCGGTCCCGCGCTCGAAACCAGCTTCGCCAATGCCGGCGAAATCTCGCCCGGCTATGCCTCGCCGTGGGCCGCGCCGGGCATCCCGCTCAAGGCGATCAAGTGGATGATGTCGAAGCATTCGCCGCTGATCCTGCGGCCCGGCCTCGATCCCGAGCGGCTGGTCTGGCTTGCCCGGATGCTCCGCAACTGCACCGACGCGCGCTACGCGGTGAACAAGGCGCGGATGGTACGGATCGCGGAATACAGCCGCGACAAGCTGATGGCCCTGCGCAGCGATACCGGCCTTGCCTATGACGAGCGGATGAAGGGCACCCTGCAACTGTTTCGGACCCAGGCCCAGCTTGACGGCATCGCCAAGGACGTGGCCGTGCTCAAGGCCGATGGTGTGCCTTTCGAGGTGCTGGGCCGCGAAGGCTGCATCCGCGCCGAGCCCGGCCTTGCCGGCGTGGCGGACAGTTTCGTCGGCGGCCTGCGCTTGCCGGGCGACGAGACCGGCGACTGCTTCAAGTTCACCAACGCGCTTCAGGCCCTGGCCGAGGCGATGGGGGTGAAGTTCACCTACAACACCGGGATCGACGGGCTCGAGGTCGAGCGCGGCCGCATCAACGGTGTGCGGACGGATAGCGGGGTCAAGCGCGCCGATGCCTATCTCGTCGCGCTCGGCTCCTATTCGCCCCACCTGCTGCGCCCGCTCGGGATCAAGCTGCCAATCTACCCGGTCAAGGGCTACTCGATCACCGTGCCGATCCTTGACGAGCCGCGCGCGCCGGTCTCGACCATCATGGACGAAACCTACAAGATCGCGATCACCCGCCTTGGCGACCGCATTCGCGTCGGCGGTATGGCCGAGATCGCCGGCTTCGATCCGCGCCTGCGGCCGGCGCCGCGCGAAACGTTGGAAATGTCACTTTCCAGCCTGTTTCCCGGCGTGTCGGACCTTTCGGCGGGCACCTACTGGTCGGGCTTTCGCCCGATGACGCCCGATGGCACCCCGGTTATCGGTGGCACGGCCTATGACAACCTCTATCTCAACACCGGCCACGGCACGCTGGGGTGGACCATGGCCTGCGGCTCGGCCCAGGTCATCGCCGACATCATCTCGGACCGCCAGCCCGAGATCGAGACGGCCGATCTCGGCATCTGCCGCTATGGCACCTGATTTTTCAAGCCGGCTTCCAAGGAGCAACCATGACCATCGAACGACT
Organism: Novosphingobium flavum; assembly: GCF_014230315.1. GTDB lineage: Bacteria > Pseudomonadota > Alphaproteobacteria > Sphingomonadales > Sphingomonadaceae > Novosphingobium > Novosphingobium flavum. The sequence continues at coordinate 45,393 of NZ_JACLAW010000015.1, forward strand.
GCAACAGGGCCCGCGCATGAGCCAGGCCGTGATCCATGGCAACACCGTCTATCTCTCCGGCCAGGTGGGTGAGCCGGGCGAGAGCGTGACCGAGCAGACCCGCACCATCCTTGCCGAGATCGAGGCTCTGCTGGCCGAGGCCGGCAGCGCCAAATCGAAGATCCTGATGGCCACGATCTGGCTGGCCGATATGGCCGACTTCGCCGAGATGAACGCGGTGTGGGACGAATGGGTCGGCGGACAGGACGCTCCCGCCCGCGCGACCGGCGAGGCGAAGCTGGCCACGCCGGACTATAAGGTCGAGATCATCGTGGTCGCCGCGCGCGACTGATCCGGCTCCACGGCAGCAGAAAAATGGCCGCGCGGTGAAGCATCGCCGCGCGGCCTTTGCTTTGTCCCGATGGCGAGGCGGGCGTTACACGCTTACGCCTTGGCCGGCACCACGCGGATGACGCCGGCTTCGGGCTCCGCCTCCGGCTCGGCCGGAACGCCGCTCTCGACCTCGGCCAGCAGTTCGCGGAAATGCCTGAGGTTGGTGATCAGCGCGCAGAAGCCCACGAAGGCCGCCGTGCTGCACACCACCTGCAACGAATGGCCAACCATCATCGGCCCGCCGAAGACCTTCTCGGTCACCAGCGCCACCGCCGTCGGCCCCACGCCATAGCCCACGACCTGCACGGTCAGGGTATAAAGCGAGGCGGTCATCCCGCGCATCGCCCCCGGCGTCACCCGCTGCAGGCTGAAGGCGATCAGGCTGGTCGGCAGGCCGCAGCAGAAGATGATCCCGCCGATGATCGCCAGCGCCACTATCGGCGTCTGGGCGAAGGGGATGGCCAGACACAGCGAGAAAGAACCGACCACGGCGCAGCAGGCCGCGCGCAGGGCCCCGTCCGCATAGCCGCGCCGGGTCAGCATTCCGGCCACCCAGGGGCCAGCCAGCGTGCCCACTCCGCCGAACAGCAGCGTGATCGCTCCGACCTGCCAGCCGACTGTTGCCGCCGGCATTCCGAAGACGCGGATCAGGTAGGTCGGATACCAGGCCGGGATGCACAGGAAGACGATCCCGCTGCAGGCGGCATAGAGATAGAGGCGGCCATAGAACGCGCGGCTCCGGTGCAGCTTGGCCGCACATTCGCGCAGGGTGAAGGGCCGGGCCTTCTTCGTGGCCGAGGCCATGCGCGGCGGCTCGCGCACGCTCAGCAGAAAGGCGCTGAGCAGCAGGCCGGGCAGGCCAACCAGCACGAAGGAAAGCTGCCATGTCTCGAGCGAGGACAGGGCCGGGATCAGCAGGATGACGCTGGCGGCAAAAGTGATCACCGCGCCGCCGGCCAGTAGCGAGAAGCCTCCGCCGATCTGGGTGCCGAGCGCGAACAGGCTGAGCGCGCGGGGCAGGCGCCGGGTCGAGAACAGCTCGGGGATGACCGACATGGCGACGGGGTAGACGCAGGCTTCGCTCACCCCCACGCCGAAGCGGGCTATCGCCAGTTCCCAGAAGTTGTCGGCCATGCCGCACAGGGCCGTGCACAGGCTCCACACCGTCACACCGCCCAGCAGGATGTTGCGGCGATTGGTCACGTCCACCAGCCGCCCGAACAGCGGGGCAGCCGCGATATAGGCGGAAATGAAGGCGAAGCCCTGGATGAAGCTGAACTGGGTATCGCTGATGTCGAGTGTGCGCTTGACCGGATCGACCAGCAGGTTGAGCAACTGCCGATCGACATAGGCCAGCGCATAGGAGGTGGTCAGCAGGATCAGCACGTACCACGAACCTGCCGAATCCAGTACCGTGGGTCTCTCGTCGCGGTTCATCGGCGCATCCTCGTGGGGGATTGGGGGATCACATCACAGTTCGGGCTTGGGCGCAAAGCGGGCTTTCGGGCTCTCATGGCGCGGGTTCCCGCTTGATCTCGGCCCAGTCCTCGCGCGCCCGGGCCACAAGGTACTTGTGAACGAGTTGGGCCTGGGCCGGGGTGAGCTTGTCGGTGAAGGGGGCCATGCCGTTCTTGGCCCGCTTGCCGCCCAGCACGATGTCGAGGAATTCGGCGTGGGTCTGGGGCGACATCTTGCGCAGGTCCTTGATCCCGCCGCGCGCGTTGTCGCCGTGGCAGACGGCGCAGTTCTGGGCAAACAACGCCTCGCCGGCCTTCACGTCGCCCATGGTGTAGGCCATGTCCGGCGGCGGGCTCAGCGTGGTCGGCACGTCCACCAGCGGCGGCAGCTTGGCCGTCCCGCCCAGCTTGAACACGAGCAGGCGGCCATAGTCGCCGATCCTGACGCTTGGCCCGCTCAGGTTGTCGTGCGCCACTCCGCCGCCATAGCCGGCATTGATCGCCACATATTGCACCCCGTCGATCGCGTAGGTGATCGGCGCGGCGATCGGGATCTGTTGCACCGGCATCTCCCACAGCCTCGCTCCGCTGCGCGCATCGAAGGCGGCAAAGGTCGCGCTGCTGGTCCCCTCGAACACGAGATTGCCCGCCGTCGCCAGCGTCCCGCCATTGCTGGCGCCGCGCATCGGCACGCGCCAGGCCTCGCGCTGGCGCACCGGGTCCCAGGCGAGGAGGTAGGACTTGACGTTCGCCCGGCCGGTCTGTTCGAGCTGGCGGGCGAGTTCCGCGTTCGCCGGCCCGCCCAGGCTGGTGCCGATCTGCGACATCTCGCCCGGCTCCAGCCTGAAGGCCGGGTCGACCGCGAGGATGCGGTAGTTCTCGGTGACCGGGAAATAGGCGAGGCCGGTCTTCGGGCTGAACGCCATCGGATACCAGTTGTGCGCGGCATTGGGTGTCAGCAGGAACGGCTTCTCGCCATAGCGCGCCGCCGGGTTCATGATCGGCCGCCCGGTCTTCATGTCGATCCCGCTGGCCCAGTTCACCGGGGCATAGGGCTTGGCCGAGATCAGCTTCCCCGTCGCCCGGTCGAGCACGTAGAAGAACCCGTTCTTCGGCGCCTGGATCAGGGTATGGCGCAGGCGCCCGCCGATCTTCAGGTCGGCCAGGATCATCGGCTGGGTGGCGGTATAGTCCCACTCCTCGCCGGGGTTCTGCTGGTAATGCCAGACATAGGCCCCGGTATCGACGTTGACCGCCACGATCGAGGCGAGGAACAGGTTGTCCCCGCCGCCGGGGCTGCGATAGCTCCACACGCGCGGGCCGCCGTTGCCTCCGCCGATGTAGACCAGCCGCAGCTTCGGATCATAGACGATCGAATCCCACGGCGTGCCGCCGCCGCCCAACTCCCACCACTTGCCGCGCCAGGTCGGTGCCGAAATTGCGTCGGCTGCGGCCTGGTTGGCCGGCTCGGCCCCGCGCTTGGCCGGATCTCCGGGAACCAGGTAGAACCGCCAGAGCTTCCTGCCCGTTTCGGCGTCATAGGCCGTGGCATAGCCGCGCGCGGCGGCCTCGGCCCCGGAATTGCCGATCAGCACCTTGCCGTCGAACACGCGCGGCGCCCCGGTGATCACCTGGGCGAAGGGCTGGCCGTCGTCGAACACCTCGGTCGACCAGACGGGCGCGCCGGTCTTGGCATCGAGCGCGATCAGGCGCCCGTCGAGCGTGGCGAGGTAGATCTTGCCCTTCCACGCGGCGAGGCCCCGCGTCACGATGTCGCAGCAGGCGAGCCGGCCGAACCTCTCGGGCACCTTGGGATCGTATTGCCACAGCTTGCGCCCGGTGCGCGCGTCGAAGGCGGTCGTGATGTTCCACGGCTGGATCGTGTAGACCACGCCGTCCACCATCAGCGGCGTTGCCTCCAGCCCGCGGGTAGAGCCAAGATCGGCATACCAGGCGAGGCCCAGCGCAGAGACATTCCCCGCGTTGATCTGGTCGAGCGGGCTGAAGCGCTGCTCGTCGTAAGTGCGCCCATAACCCATCCATTCGCCCGGCCTTCGGTCAGCTTCAACCATCGCCCGGTCGTCAACCTGCGCAGCGGAAGGGAAGGGCGCGGCCGAGAGTCCGGCTGCCACGAGCGGGGCCAGCGCGGCGGTTCGCAAGATCGCGCGCCATGCCGGAAAAGCCCTGAAACCGCTGTGCATCACGAATCGACTTTCCCGCTGGATGGCTGCGGGAAAAGTTGAATACAGTATTACAAAGGCGTCAAGCCCGGTTCGGTAATTTGTTCTCCGGGCGGGATTGCGCTCAAAAAGCGCAACGAATCAGCGGTTTTTTTAAGGGGATGGCGATCCCCCTGCCAGCTGGGGCGGCTGCCGTCCGATCGCCCATCGGCAGCGAGGCCGCGGCGCGAAAGGTGAGGGGTCGGGCAACCTTCCAACACCTCGTGATGGCTGGGTCGTCCTGTAAAATGATATAATACCATATAGATAGCGCTGGCGTAGCGACAATCTGTCCGGCCCTGCGTAAATTGTCTGATTGTATCGAACTGTTTCCGGGTCGATCAGGTCAGGACAAGGCTTGTCATCCTCTGTTGGCAACCTGTGTCTTCGCGTCGGCGTGCCAGCCGCAACGATCAGAAATGACGTGAATCCTTGGTTTTATGGCCAAAGTCGGGCGACCATGTTCATCGCCTGTGTCCTGCGCGACACGGGGCAGGGGCATTTCGTGCACCTGCGAAAAGCGGCTTGACACCCGGCTCATACGAATATTGTATTCAACAATCTTCATCGAAGGGGTTTCCACCGTGCGAATCAACCGAATGACTGCGCTTTTCCTCGGATCTGCGGCCGCCGCGCTTTCAGTTCCGGGCCATGCGCAAGCCCAGACCGCCCCGGCCGAGGCCACGGACGGCGCAGACAGCCAGGACGTCATCGTGGTGACCGGCACGCGCGACCCTTCGCAGACGGTGCGCAACTCGATCAGCCCGATTTCGGTCGTCAGCGGCGATGCTCTGCGCTCGACCGGCAAGGCCGACCTGCAGGATGCGCTGGTCCAGCTCTCCCCTTCGATCACGCGCCCGCGCATTTCCAACGGTGCCGGCAACCTCGTCGAAAAGATCAACCTGCGCACGCTCTCGTCGAACCAGACCCTGATCCTGGTCAACGGCAAGCGCCGCCACACCACGGCGGTCGTTGCCGACACCCCCGGCATTGAGAACGGTTCCTCGCCGGTCGACCTCGGCATGATCCCGACCTCGGCGATCGACCATGTCGAGATACTGCTCGACGGCGCCGCCGCGATCTACGGGTCCGACGCGATTGCCGGGGTGATCAACATCATCCTCAAGTCGAACTCCGAAGGCGGTGAATTCAACGCCCAGAACGGCCTCTACTACCGCGGCGATGGCTTCAGCTCGTCGGAGAGCGTCAACTACGGGATGAAGCTCGGCGCCGGCGGCTTCGTCAGCCTGAGCGCGGAATACCGCCACCAGGACCATACCAACCGCTCGGAAACCGACACCCGCGTCGGCAAGGACGTCTCGCGCTATTTCGGCATGCCCGCGTCTGACCGCATTACCCTGGGCCTCAACGCCGGCTACGACCTTTCGTCTGACATCCATGCCTATGCCTTCGGCACCTTCGGCCACCGCTACGGCGAATCCTACCAGAACTACCGCCTGCCCTCTCAGGCCCCGGCGCTGATCCCCAATGGCCTCAACCCGCTGGTCAAGGACCTCGAGGACGATTTCAGCATCACCGCCGGGATCAAGGGCGAGATGGGTGACTGGGCCTGGGATATCAGCTCCACCTACGGCGGGGACTGGAACAACTACACCCTGCAGGATTCGATGAACCAGTCGCTTTACAAGGCCACCGGTTCCACCCCGTTCTATTTCTACGTCGCCGGCTATGCGACCAAGCAGTGGACTACAGACGCCTCGCTGCGCCGCAATTTCGACCTCGGCCTTGCCGCTCCGCTCTCGATCACCGTCGGCGGTCAGTACCGCAAGGACTGGTACCGCACCACGGCGGGCGACCCCAACTCCTACTACGGCGCGGGCACCGACGGCGTCTCCGGTCTTTCTCCGAGCAACGCGGTCAGCGCCAGCCGCACGGTCAAGGCAGCCTATGTCGACGTGTCGACCAAGCCGCTGAGAGACCTGCAGGTCGCACTGTCCGGTCGCTACGAAGACTACACGATCTCGGGCAACGTCCTCACCGGCAAGGCCTCGCTGCGCTATGACTTCAGCCCGGTCTTTGCCGTGCGCGGCACGGTCAGCAACGGCTTCCGCGCGCCGAGCATGGGCGAACAGTACTTCACCAAGGTCGGCGTGACCTCGCTCGGTGCCTCGGGCACCCTGGGCTACAGCACCCCGGGCGGCAAGCTGCTCGGCGCGCCCGCGCTCAAGCCCGAAAAGTCGATGAACTACAGCGCCAGCCTGCTGATCAATCCGTCGAGCCGCCTGCACTTCGCGGTCGATGCCTACGAGATCACGATCCGCAATCGCATCGTCAATGCCGGCACGGTCAGCGGCGCCACGGCCATCGCGGCGCTTGCGGCGCAGGGCATCCAGGTCAACGCCGGCTCGACCGCGGTCACCGTCAGCTATTTCACCAATGCGGCGGACACCAAGACCCGTGGTCTCGACTTCACCGGCTCCTACCACCTGCCGCTGGGCTCGGGCAATTCGATCGACTTCAGCGTCGCGGCCAACTTCAACCACACCGACGTGCTCAAGGTTTACAACAACCTGCTGGGCTCGCCGCTGCTCAACACTCAGACCGCTGCCTACATCTCGACCTATTTCCCGAAGAACAAGTTCGTCTTCGGGATGAACGCCAAGCTCGGCCAGTTCGGGATCAATCTGCAGGAAATCCGCTGGGGCCCCTCGTGGACCCAGCGCCAGTTCTATTCCGGCCCGAATGCCAACTCGATCACCGTGTTCTACCCGTTCCACAACGACGTGCGCTGGCAGACCAACCTCGAGCTGTCGGCCAACCCGACCGACCGCATCCGCGTGGCGCTCGGGGCGAACAACCTGTTCAACGCCTATCCCAACCGCGCCCCGGCCGAGACCGTCTTTGCCGGCGTCGCCAATTACGAGCAGGTTGGCCAGGGCCTCGACGTTCAGGGCGGTTCCTACTACGCCTCGGTCCGCGTGAAGTTCTGACCGCGGCGCGCCGACAGGTCGGCGCGATCCGGAATGCGAATGGCCAGGCGATGGTTCGCCTGGCCATTCGTCTGTCTGCGGGAGCGCCGCTCGGCAGGGGGTGATGTGGTCGTACCGGCCATCGGCAATTCCGGAATGGTTCTGGCCATTCTCAGGCAGCCTGCGATATGGCGGTCCGAAATCGGCAGCAATGCTTGTTGGGGATAGAGTCTTGCCTGATCGTTCCGCTTTCGCAGTGTCCTTGGTTGCCGTGGCGTGGTCCGGCCTTGCCGGCACGCCTGCTCTTGCCGATACGGCAGGCGATGCCGCGGCGGGAGCGGATCAGACCATCGTCGTCACCGGCCGCGGTCTTGACCTTCCGCCGGCAGCGGCGGCCTATGACCGGGTCGAACTGCCGCGCGAGCGGCTGGAGCAGACCGGCTCGGGCCGGATCGAGGATGCATTGTCTGCCGTCGCCGGCTTCCAGCAGTTCCGCCGCTCGGACAGCCGCTCGGCCAATCCTTCGGCGCAAGGGGTGACCCTGCGCGCGCTGGGCGGCAATGCCACCAGCCGCACCCTCGTCCTGCTCGACGGGGTGCCGCAGGCCGATCCGTTCTTCGGCTATATCCCCCTCTCGGCGATTGATCCCTCGCTGCTCTCGGCCGCCCGGATCACGCGCGGTGGGGGGACCGGGGGCTTCGGCGCCGGGGCCGTCGCCGGCACGATCGAACTGCTCAGCGCCGGGCCGGATGAACTTGGCGTCGCGCAGGGCTCCCTCCTCGCCGACGACCGGGGCGACACCGACCTTTCGGCCAGCCTCGCCCCGCGCCTCGGACAAGGCTTCGCCGTCGTCTCGGGCCAGTGGGACCGGGGCGAGGGGTTCTGGACCACGCCGCTCAGCCAGCGCGTACCCGCCAGCGTCAAGGCGGCCTATCGCAACTGGACGGCCGGCTTGCGATCCGTCGCCCCGCTCACGCCCGAGATCGAACTGCAGGCGCGGGTTTCCGCCTATGGCGACAAGCGCACCCTGCGCTTTGCCGGGGCGGACACGACCTCGCTCGGGCAGGACGCCAGCCTGCGTCTCGTCGGGCGCGGCCGCTGGGGCTTCGAGGCGCTGGCCTATCTCCAGGCGCGCGATTTCACCAATATCGTCGTCTCCTCGACCACCTTCCGCCCCTCGCTCAACCAGTATGCCACCCCGTCCACCGGATGGGGCGGCAAGCTCGAACTGCGCCCGCCCGTTTCCGCCGAACACCTGCTGCGCCTCGGCGCGGACTGGCGCGCAGCCTCGGGCACGGCCTTCGAGGCCAGCCTCAACGCGACGACCGGCGCGGTCACATCGCGCCGCGCGATCGGCGGGCGCAACACCGATCTTGGCCTCTTCGCCGAGGATGACTGGACGCTCGGTGTGCTGGTCCTCACCGCGGGCTTGCGCGCCGACCGCTGGGCCGTGGAGGATGGCAACTTCACCGAAAGCAATGCCGCCGGGCTGGTCACCACAAGCAACGCCTATGCCCCGCGCACCGGCTGGGATCTCTCTGCGCGCGGCGGGGCCGTGCTCCACCTGAGCCAGACCATCGCCCTGCGCGGCTCGGCCTACACCAGCACCCGCCAGCCGACGCTGAACGAGCTGTACCGCCCCTTCACGGTCTTTCCGGTCGTGACCCGCGCCAATGCCGCGCTCGGCAACGAGCGGCTCGCGGGCTTCGAGGTCGGGCTCGACCTCACCCCGATCCCGGCGCTCACCCTCGGCCTCACCGCCTTCGACAACCGAGTGCGCCACGCCATCGCCAATGTCACCATTGCAACCAACTTGCGCGAGCGTCGCAATGTCGATGCAATCCACGCGCGCGGGATCGAAGCGACCGCTGCGCTGCGCCTCGGCAAGGTCAGCCTCGATGGCTCGCTCGCCCTGACCGACGCCAAGGTCGAGGCCAGCGGCACCTCGGCCGCGCTGAACGGCATGCGCCCGGCCCAGACCCCCAAGGTCGCCGCCAGCGCCACGCTCGGCTGGCATCCCGCGCGGAACTGGGCGCTTTCGCTCACGCTCAAGCACGTCGGCGCCCAGTACGAGGACGACCTCCAGACCGACGTCCTGCCCGCCGCGACCACGCTGGACGCCCATGCCGAACTGCCGCTCGGCTCCGGCGTGGCGCTGGTCTTCCGGGCCGAGAACCTGACCGACCGCATGGTCTTCACCCGCAACCAGGCCGGCTCGATCGACCTCGGCGCGCCCCGCACCGTATGGGGCGGCCTGCGCGTGAAGATCGGCTAGGAGAACCGGCGCTCAGTTCCTGCTGGCAAGACCCTTGTTCAGCGCCAGCGCGGCGAGGGTGGCGCCAGCGCCTGACAGCAGGTAGGCGCCCGAAGCGATCAGGCCGAAGTTGACCGACAGGAGGAGCGCGGCAAGCGGTGCGAAGCCGGCGCCGAGCAGCCACGACAGGTCGCTGGTGAGGGCCGAGCCGGTGTAGCGGTGCTCGGTCGCGAAGGTCGAGGCGACAACGCCCGAAGACTGGCCGAACGACAGGCCGAGGAGGACGAAGCCGAAGACCATGAAGGCGATTTCGCCGAAGGTGCCGGCGTCGAGCAATTGCGGCGCGAAGCCCGAGAACACCGCGATCCCCACCGCGCAGGCGCCCAGCAGGCGCCGCCGGCCGAAACGGTCGGCCAACTGCCCCGAGGCGATGATCGAGGCAACGCCGCAGGCGGCGGCCACGGCTTCGATCAGGAGGAAGCGGGTAGGGGTCTCATCGGTGAACAGAAACACCCACGACAGCGGAAACACCGTGACCATGTGGAACAGCGCGAAGCTGGCCAGCGGGGCGAAGGAGCCGACGACGATCGTGCGCCATTCGTTGCGGATGGTGGATGTCACGCTGACCGGTTGCAGGTCGCGGCTGTGAAACAGATGCTCGAATTCGGCCGTCACCACGATGCGCAGGCGGGCGAACAGCGCGACGACATTGATCGCGAAAGCCACGAAGAAGGGATAGCGCCAGCCCCAGTCAAGGAAGTCGGCGGCGGGCAGGGCGGTGATCATGTAGGCGAAGAGGGCGCTGGCGACGATGAGCCCGAACGGCGCGCCCAGCTGCGGGATCATGGCATACCAGCCGCGGCGGTTTTCCGGGGCATTTAGCGCCAGCAGCGAAGCGAGCCCATCCCAGGTGCCGCCCAGCGCGAAGCCCTGGCCGAGGCGGAACAGCGACAGCAGCCAGACCGAGGTCATGCCCGCATCGGCATAGGAGGGCAGGAAGGCGATCGCAGCGGTCGATCCGCCGAGCATGAACAGCGCGATGGTGAGCTTGGTGCCGCGGCCATAAGCCCGGTCGATCGCCATGAAGACCAGCGAGCCGACGGGCCGGGCGACGAAGGCGAGAGCGAAGATGGCAAAGGAATAGAGGGTGCCGGTCAGGGCATCGACGAAGGGAAAGAACAACTTCGGGAAGACCAGCACCGAGGCGATCGCATAGACGAAGAAGTCGAAGAATTCCGACGTCCGGCCAATGATCACACCGATCGCGATTTCGCCGGGCGAGGGCTCGTGGTGGCCGGTGAGCAGGGGCAGGCCGAGCGCGCCGCGGATGCCTTCTCCGGTGCTGTCGCCGGTCGGGGAGGTGCTGGTCATCTGTCGTTCGCGGCCTTCGTCTGTGGTCCGGGCTACCCGGCCAGGACCGAATCGTTTGCGGTGCGCGCGGCGCGCCCGGTTTCTCCGCTCCCTTTTGTCATTGATTGCGGTCAAGGGCATTGGGCAAAATGTCCTATGTTCGCATTCGCAGCATGAGCCTAGGCGCGAGTCATGAGTTCCACCGAGTCTCCCGAGATGCTCCTGCGTCCTCCCTTTCGTCCTCGAAATGCGGCAGATGTCCGCCGCTCTGCGCGGTTCGCCTCCGCCCTTGCGCTGATCGGCGGGCTTTCGGCCTGCCAAAGCGTGGTGCTCGATCCCGCCGGGGATGTTGCGCGGCAGCAGGGGGACCTGGTCGTCTGGTCGACCATGCTGATGCTGCTCATCATCGTTCCGGTGATGGCCCTGACGATCTTCTTCGCATGGCGCTATCGGGCTTCGAACGCCGAGGCGACCTACCAGCCGGATTGGGATCACTCGACCAAGCTCGAACTGGTGATCTGGGCCGCGCCGCTGCTGATCATCATCTGCCTTGGCGCGCTGACCTGGGTGGGGACGCACCTGCTCGATCCCTACCGCACGATCGGCCGGATCGATGCCGATACACCGGTCGCTGGCAATGTCCGCCCGCTCGAGGTCGATGTCGTCGCGCTCGACTGGAAGTGGCTGTTCATCTACCCCGAACAAGGCATCGCCACGGTCAACGAACTGGTCGTGCCGCAGGGCAGGCCGCTCCAGTTCAAGCTGACGTCATCCAGCGTGATGAACTCGTTCTTCGTGCCCGCCATGGCCGGCCAGATCTATGCCATGCCCGGCATGGAAACGCGCCTGCACGCCGTGATGAACCGGACGGGCGATTTTGCCGGCTTTTCGGCCAACTATTCGGGCGCGGGCTTCTCGGGCATGCGCTTTGCCACCCGCTCGGTCAGCGAGGCTGACTTTGCCGGCTGGACGGCCCGCGTGAAGTCCGGCGCCACCGGGATGCTCGACCGCGCGGCCTATCTCGATCTGGAAAAGCCGAGCGAGAACAATCCCGTGGCGCACTATGCTGCGATCGAGCCTGACCTCTATGGCGCCGTGCTCGACATGTGCGTCGAGCCGGGCAAGATGTGCCGCAGCGAGATGATGGCGATCGACGCGCGGGGCGGGCTGGGCAAGGCCGGCATCCGCAACGTGGCCATGCTGTCCTATGACAAATATGGCCGGCAGGCGTCGGCCGCCGCCAATGCCAACCCCGACGCCGCCACCCGGCGCGAACTCGCCTGGGTCCGCGCCCTGTGCAACCAGCAGCCCGGCATGGCCCCCGACAACACCGTGGCGGCCCCGGCCTCCATGAGGTCGCTGACCGGCGCCGGTCTGAGCGCCCCCCAATCGATCACGCTTGACGACAGCCGCGATCACGCCGGCCCCGCCGCGCCGGCGCACACCCTCCTGATTTCCCGGAACTGACGACATGGAAGCCGTAGATCATTCGCACTGGAGCCCGCTGCTGGGCCGCCTGTGGTGGGATGCCATTCCCACCGAACCGATCGTCCTGGCGACCTTCGCCGCCGTGGTTCTGGGCGGCCTGGTGGTGCTCGGCGCGCTGACCTATTTCAAGCTGTGGACCTATCTCTGGAAGGAATGGTTCACCAGCGTCGATCACAAGAAGATCGGCATCATGTACATGGTGCTGGGGCTGGTGATGTTCCTGCGCGGCTTTGCCGATGCGGTGATGATGCGCATCCAGCAGGCGATCGCCTTCAACGGACACGACGGCTACCTCACCGCCCACCACTACGATCAGGTTTTCACGGCTCACGGCGTGATCATGATCTTCTTCGTGGCCATGCCCTTCGTGACGGGCCTCATGAATTACATCGTTCCGCTGCAGATCGGCGCGCGCGACGTGAGCTTCCCGTTCCTCAACAACTTCAGCTTCTGGATGACCACCTCGGGCGCCGTGCTGGTGATGATGAGCCTGTTCATCGGCGAATTCGCCCAGACCGGCTGGCTGGCCTATCCGCCGCTCTCGAACCTCGCCTACAGCCCGTGGGTCGGGGTGGACTACTACATCTGGGCCCTGCAGATCGCCGGGGTCGGTACGCTCCTTTCGGGCGTGAACCTGATCGCCACCATCGTGAAACTGCGCGCGCCGGGCATGACCATGATGCGCATGCCGATCTTTACCTGGACCGCGCTGTGCACCAACATCCTGATCGTGGCCGCCTTCCCGGTGCTGACCGCGGTGATGACCATGCTCACCGCCGACCGCTACCTCCACTTCAACTTCTTCACGAACGACTTCGGCGGCAACGCCATGATGTACGTGAACCTGATCTGGATCTGGGGCCACCCGGAGGTCTACATCCTGATCCTGCCGCTGTTCGGCGTCTTCTCGGAAGTCACGGCCACCTTCTGCGGCAAGCGCCTGTTCGGCTATTCCTCGATGGTCTACGCGACGCTGGTCATCACCATCCTGTCCTACGTCGTGTGGCTGCACCACTTCTTCACGATGGGCTCGGGCGCCAGCGTCAACTCGTTCTTCGGGATCACCACCATGGTCATCTCGATCCCGACCGGGGCCAAGCTCTTCAACTGGCTGTTCACGATGTATCGGGGCCGGATCAGGTTCGAGCTGCCGATGATGTGGACCGTGGCCTTCATGTTGACCTTCGTGGTCGGCGGGATGACCGGGGTGCTGCTTGCCGTGCCGCCGGCCGACTTCGTGCTGCATAATTCGCTGTTCCTGATCGCCCACTTCCACAACGTGATCATCGGCGGCGTGCTGTTCGGCATCTTCGCGGCGATTAATTTCTGGTGGCCCAAGGCCTTCGGCTTCAGGCTCGATCCTTTCTGGGGCAAAGTCAGCTTCTGGTTGTGGATTCCGGGCTTCTGGTTCGCCTTCATGCCGCTCTACATTCTCGGCCTGATGGGCGTGACCCGGCGGATGCGGGTGTTCGACGATCCGTCGCTGCAGATATGGTTCGGCATTGCCGCCTTCGGCGCCTTCCTGATCGCGCTCGGCATCGCCGCGATGCTGGTGCAGTTCGCCGTTTCGATCCGGAGGCGCGAGGAACTGAAGGACGTGACCGGCGATCCGTGGGACGGCCGCACCCTCGAATGGGCGACTTCCTCGCCCCCGCCGGAATACAACTTCGCCTTCACCCCCATCGTCCACGACATCGACGCCTGGACCGACATGAAGCGCTGCGGCGTGGAGCGTCCGACCGAGGGGTTCCGTCCGATCCACATGCCCAGGGGCACCGGCACCGGCCTGATCCTGGCCGCCCTGTCGACCGCATTCGGCTTCGCCATGATCTGGTACATCTGGTGGCTGGCGGCGGCTTCGTTCGCGGCCATCATCGGCTACGCCATCGCCCATACCTTCAACTACAAGCGCGACTACCACATCCCCGTGGAAACGGTGGCCGCGACCGAGACGGCGCGCACGCGCCAGCTCGCCGAGGCGGGAGCCTGAGCCATGCAAGCGACCCTGCAAGCCGCCAAGCCCAAGGCTTCAGCGGCCGAGATCACCGCGGCGTTCTATGACCTGAACGAGCACGACCATCCCGAAGGCGGCAGCACCATGCTCGGCTTCTGGATCTACCTGATGAGCGACTGTCTCATCTTCGCCATGCTGTTCGCCGCCTATGGCGTGCTGGGCGGCAACTATGCCGCCGGGCCGGGGCCGAAGGACCTGTTCGAGCTGCCGCTGGTGGCGCTCAACACGGCGATGCTGCTGTTCTCCTCGATCACTTATGGCTTTGCCATGCTGGCGATGGAGAAGGGGCGGGCCGGGCAAACCCAGGTCTGGCTGCTGGTCACGGCCGTATTCGGCGCGGCCTTCCTTTCCATCGAGCTGCACGAATTCGCCGGCCTGATCCACGAAGGCGCGACGCCGATGCGTTCCGGCTTCCTCACCGCCTTCTTCTCGCTGGTGGGTACGCACGGGCTGCACGTCACCTTCGGCCTCGTCTGGCTGTTCACCCTGGTGGTGCAGATCGCGCGCAAGGGGCTGATCCCGGCCAACAAGCGCCGCCTGATGTGCCTCAGCCTGTTCTGGCACTTCCTCGACGTCGTCTGGATCGGCGTCTTCACCTTTGTCTATCTCCTGGGGATGCTGTGATGGCCGATCATGCCCACCCTTCGCACCGCGCGGACGATCATCACGCCGGGGATCATGGCAGCCACGGCTCCCTGCGCGACTACATGGTCGGGTTCTTCCTGTCCGCGATCCTCACCGCGATCCCGTTCTGGCTGGTCATGTCCGGGGCGATCGCCGACCGGCAGGCCAGCGCCATGGTCATCATGGCCTTCGCCGTGGTCCAGATCGTGGTCCACATGATCTACTTCCTGCACATGAACACCAAGGCCGAAAACGGCTGGACCGTGATGGCGCTGATCTTCACGATCATCCTCGTCGTCATCGCATTGTCGGGCTCGCTGTGGGTCATGTACCATCTCAACCACAACATGATGCCGATGGCGGCGCACGACATGGGGCAGTTGCCCTGAACCGCCCCGCAGCGGAACCGGACGGGCGCGGAGCGGCAAAGGCTCGCGGCCTGATCGTGCTGCTGGCCGTCCTGACCGCCGTGTTTGTCCTGCTCGGGCTGTGGCAGGTGCAGCGGATGGGCTGGAAACATGCCCTGATCGCAAAGGTCGATGCGCGCATCCATGCTGCGCCGGTCAGCCTGCCCGGCGAAGGCGGGATCGCCGCCGCAGGGCAGGGCGGGCTCGACTACCTGCGGGTCAGGCTGGCGGGGACCTATCTCGCACCGGCCACGGCGCTGGTCCGCGCCTCGAGCGAGCGCGGCCTTGGCTATTGGGCGATGACCCCGCTGCGGCTGGACGATGGGCGGACGATCTGGGTCAATCGCGGTTTCCTGCCCGCCGGAACGGCGCTTGGCGCCGCGCGCGCCAGCGTGCCCGGCGGGCCGGTCTCGGTGATCGGCCTCCTGCGCTCCAGCGAACCGGGCGGCAGCATGCTCCAGTCCAACCGCCCGGCCGACGACCGCTGGTATTCGCGCGACGTGGCGGCGCTGTCGCGGGCAAGGGGCGCGGGGCAAACCCTGCCGCTGTTCGTTGACAGCCAGGCCGAGCAGTCCGGCGAGCCGGGCCGCGCGCCGCAGCCGGCGGCGGGACTGACCACGGTCCATTTCCCCGACAATCACTTGTCCTACGCGCTGACCTGGTTTGCGATGGCCTTGCTTTCGGTATTCGGAATTTGGCTTGCATGGCGGCGCGGGAATGCCACACCGGCCTGATGCGAACGCTAGTTCCCTCGCTGCCTGCCGGGAGCGCCAGTTGGCGCAACGTACTGCTGCTGATGCAATTGCGCTGGATCGCGGTCATCGGGCAACTGGCGACGATCGTGGCCGTGGCGCAGGTGCTCGAGGTGCGCCTGCCGCTCACCCCGCTGCTGATGGCGCCGCTGTTGCTGATCGTGGTCAATCTCGCCACGGCGTGTCTGCTCAAGCGGCGCAAGGAATTCTCGCAGGGCGAACTGTTCGGCGCCCTGCTCATCGACGTCGGGGCCCTGTGCTGGCAGTTGTATCACAGCGGCGGGGCGACCAATCCCTTCACGTTTCTGTTCCTGCTGCAGATCGTCATCGGCGCGGTCATGCTGGAGCTGCGCTGGAGCTGGGTGATCGCCTTCATCGCCTGTGCGGCGATCCTGTTCCTGACCTTCGTCTACGTGCCGCTCGACCTGCCGCCGCGCCATGCGACCAACCAGTTCCACCTCTACCGCCTCGGCAGCCTGTTCTGCTTCGTGCTGGCGGCCGTGCTGCTCGTGGTCTTCCCGGCGCGGCTCGACCGCAACCGGCGCGAAAGCGACAAGGAACTGGAACTGCTTCGCCAGCAGGCGGCGGAAGAAGACCACATCATCCGCATGGGCCTGCTCGCGTCCGGCGCGGCGCATGAACTGGGCACGCCGCTGTCGTCCATGTCGGTCATCCTGGGGGACTGGGCCCGTGTCCCCGCCATTGCCGAAAATCCGGAATTCGCTGCCGATCTCGTGGATATGCGGGTTGAACTGGAGCGCTGCAAGACGATCGTGAGCGGCATCCTGATGTCGGCCGGCGATCTGCGCGGCGAGAACCCGAGCGTGTCCACCGTGCGCGCGTTGTTCGCCGATATCGTCGAGGAGTGGCGAGGGCGGATGAACGGGGAATTCCGGTTCGTGGACCGGCTGGTCGATGACGTGGTGATCGTCGCCGACCCCGGCCTGCGCCAGATCATCGGCAATGTCATCGACAACGCGGTCGAGGTTTCCCCGGAACTCGTCATCCTTGAGATCGCGCGGGAGGGCGAGGCGCTGACGGTCACGGTCTTCGACCAGGGGCCGGGCTTCACCGCCGGGATGCTGACCCGGATCGGCCAGCCCTATGCCTCCACCAAGGGGCGCGATGGCGGGGGGCTCGGCCTGTTCCTCGTCGTCAACGTGGTCCGCAAGCTGGGCGGGCAGGTCACGGTGGAGAACCGCGACGCGGGCGGAGCGATCGTGCGCCTCTCGCTGCCGCTGTCGGCGCTGGCCTACAGGAAGGAAGAGGCGCCATGACCACCCCGGACCCGGCAGGCCCAGCCCCCACGCCGCTGCCAGCCCCCACGCTGCTCATCGTCGAGGACGATCCGGCTTTCGGGCGGACCCTGCGCCGATCCTTCGAACGCCGGGGCTATGCCGTCGCCTCGGCCGTCTCTGCCGCAGAGGCCGAGGAGATCGCCCGGCAGACCCGCTTCGATTTTGCCGTGGTCGACCTCAAGCTCGGCAACGATTCCGGCCTCGCCGTTGTCCAGATGCTTCACGAGCTTGCACCGGAAACGAGGATCGTCGTCCTCACCGGCTATGCCAGCATCGCCACCGCGGTCGAGGCGATCAAGCTCGGCGCCTCGCAATACCTCGCCAAGCCGTCGAACACCGACGATATCGAGGCTGCTTTCGCCAGCCTGCAGGGCGATGCCACCGTCCCGGTCGACGGGCGCAAAAGTTCGATCAAGACGCTGGAGTGGGAATATATCCATCGCACCCTGGTCGAATGCGATTTCAACATCTCCGAAGCCGCGCGCCGGCTGGGGCTTCATCGCCGGACGCTGGCGCGCAAGCTGGGCAAGCGTCAGTTGTAAGGCGGCTCGGGGCTTGCCTGAGCGGATCGTGCACAATATTGCAAACAGTGGCTGCCGGATTCCGCTTATGCTGCTAGGACCCCGGCATTCCAGCGTCATCGCGGTGACATCTCGGGAGATCTGAATTGGCTACCATTGTCGGCGGCATCGCCACGTCACACACGCCCACCATCGCCTTTGCGAAGGATGCCGGCAAGCAGCAGGACCCCGTCTGGGCGCCGATCTTCGAGGGCTACGAGCCGGTCAAGGCCTGGCTGCGCGAGAAGCAGCCGGACGTGCTGCTCTACATCTACAACGACCATATGACGGCGTTTTTCGCCGATCACTATTCGCACTTCGCGCTCGGCATCGGCGAAAGCTACGGCCCGGCCGATGAAGGCGGCGGCCCGCGTGATCTGCCGCGCATCCAGGGCGATCCCAAGCTGGCCCAGCACATCGCGACCGCACTGGTGGCCGATGAGTTCGACCTGTCCTACTTCCAGGGCAAGGACCTCGATCACGGCGCCTTCTCGCCGCTGTCGGTCGTGCTCGATCATGACAGGGAAGGCTGGGCGGCGAAGCTGCTGCCGATCCAGTGCGGCGTGCTTCAGTTCCCGATCCCGAGCCCGCGCCGGTTCTGGAAGTTCGGCCGCTCGCTGCGCCGCGCGATCCTGTCGTACCCCGAGGACATCAAGGTGGCGATCGTCGGCACCGGCGGCCTTTCGCACCAGGTGCACGGCGAACGCTGCGGCTTCAACAACACGCCGTGGGACATGGAATTCATGGACCGGCTGGAGAAGGACCCCGAGGGCCTGCTCGACATCACGCTGGCGGAGTTGGCCGAGCGGGGCGGGATGGAAGGCTCCGAGATCGTGATGTGGCTGATGATGCGCGGCGCGCTCGCCAGCGAGGTCACCTGCACGCACAAGACCTATTTCCTGCCCTCGATGACCCCGATCGTCTCGATGATCCTCGAGGAAGGCGCTGACCGCGCTCCGGAGGAGACCGACGCCGAGTTCCGCGCGCGGATGAACCACCAGCTGGCCGGGGTGGAAAAGCTGGAAGGGACCTATCCCTTCACCATCGAGCGCTCGGTCAAGGGCTACCGGATCAACCACTTCCTCCACTCGCTGATCGAGCCAGAGGTGCGCACCCGCTTCCGCGAGGACGAGGAGGGCACGCTCGCCGCCGCCGACCTGACCGACGAGGAACGCGACCTGATCCGCAGCCGCGACTGGATCGGGATGATCCGCTACGGGGTGATCTTCTTCCAGCTGGAAAAGCTGGGCGCAGTGACCGGCGTGGGCAACATCCACATCTACGCCGCTATGAAGGGCCTCAGCCTTGAGGACTTCCAGAAGACCCGCAACGCCGCAATCACTTATGGCGTCGCCGGCAAGGAAGCGGGCGAAGCGGCGAAGTAAGCGCCAAGGCGGGCCCGGGTTGACCGGGCCCGTTCAACAGGTCGGAGAAATCATGGGCGGGGCACGGCTTCATCCGCTTCGTCGCCGATCCACAGCTGGTGGCTGTCTATCCGGATTCTGGTGATGGCGCGCTGGGCATCGGTCCGGGCGACGACTTCGCTTCGGAATGCCTCGTGAACCAGCCGCTCGGCAAGCAGAACTTCGGATAGGCCAATCTCGCCGAGTTGCTGGCCGCGGCGGGTCTTCTGCAGGGCAGCGACCTGCGCATCGAGGGCCGTTCGCGACCTTTGCCAGGCTGAATAGGTCGCTTCGGCCTCGGCAAGGTCGGTGCTGGCCGTCTCGGTTATGTTGAGGCGCACCGCCTGCAGGTCGGCCAGTGCCGCGCTGGCCTGTGCCGCGGCTTCCTCGGCCTCGGCCGAGCGGTAGCCGCCGCCGAAGGGCAGGGTGAACTGAACCCCGGCGCCCTTTTCCATCCCGCCCTTGTCGGAGAAGACGCGCAGGCCGATGGTCGGATCGCCCATCCGCTCCTTGCGGGCCCGATCGGACTGAGCGTCGGCCTGCTGGGCCAGTGCCTCGGCGGCAGCCAGCTCATGACTGCGGCCGAGGATCTTGTCGTGCAGTTGGGCGAGGCCACTTTCGGGAAGCCGGGGCGGCGGCACGTCCGGTACGGCTGCGGGCAGGGCGAGGGCGGGGAACTGGGCGGAAAGGCGGGCGCGGGCCACGGCTTCGCGCCCGGCGCTGCGCACGGCCAGAGCGCGGGCGCTGCCGAGCGCGGCACTGGCCTGGTCCTGTTCCAGCGCCGAGCCATCGCGCAACGCTGCGCGGCGGTTCACCGCAGTGAGTGTCGTCTCGTAATTGGCCGCCGCCTGAGCGTCGATCCTGGCCTCCTGCGCCGCGCCCAGCCAGTCCCACCAGTCCTGCGCCAGCAGCAGGGCGGCCTGATGACGCGCATCTTCCGCCATGTTCCGGGCATAGGAAATGCCCCGTTCGCCGATCCTACGATCGAGCGCGGCCTTGCCCGGCAGACGCAAGGGCCGTGTCAGCAAGGCTTCGAACTCGTTGAACCGGCCGTTTGAAATGCCGTCGTTCACCGTGCGGTTGGCGTAGCTCCCGGTCAGGTTGAACTCGTGCGGTCCGCGTGCCAGCACCTCGGCCTGGGCGCGAGCGGCATCGGCCCGGGCATCGGCGGCGCCCACACTGGGATGGGCGTCCAGCGCCGCCGCCACTGCGGCCTTGCTTGGAAGGCCGGCCTCCGCATCGTCGGTGGCGGCCCGCGCCGCGCAAGGCAGCAGCGCGAGGACAAGGGGCAGGGCCTGGAGCCGATGATCAAGCATGGGCGTGCCCCTTCTCGCCGGCATCGCGCTCGGCCGGGCTCTCCCCGAAGCGCTCGTACAGGATAGGCAGCAGGATCAGGGTCAGCAGGGTCGAGGTGATCAGCCCGCCGATGACCACGATCGCCAGCGGCTTCTGGATTTCGCTGCCCGGCCCCGTGGCGAACAACAGCGGCACGAGGCCGAAGGCCGCGATCAAGGCCGTCATCAGCACGGGGCGCAGCCGCCGCCGCGCGCCGAGGCGCACCGCCTCGGGCAGGGCCATCCCGGTTTCGCGCAGCTGGCGGAAATAGCTCACCATTACGAGGCCGTTGAGCACCGCGATGCCGAGCAGCGCAATGAACCCGACCGAAGCCGGGACCGACAGGTATTCCCCCGAAAGCGCAAGGCTGATCATGCCCCCCACCAGGGCGAAGGGAATATTGACGAGGATGAGCAGCGAGGCGCGCACGCTCGACAGGGTCAGGTAAAGCACCACGAAGATCGTCAGCAGCGAGATCGGCAGAACCGTGGCGAGGCGGGCCGAGGCGCGCTGCTGGTTCTCGAACTGCCCGCCCCAGACGATGCGATAGCCCGCCGGCAGCTTGACGTTGGCGGCAATGTCGGCCCGCGCATCGGTCACGTAGCTGACAAGGTCGCGGCCCGAGACAAAGGCCTGGACCAGCGCGAAGCGGGAGCCGTTTTCATGCTCGAGCTTGACCGGTCCTTCGGTCCGTTCGACCTTGGCGACATCACTGGCGCGCACCAGTTGCCCGCTGGGGCTGCGATAGGTCTGGTCGGCAAAGGCCTGCGGGGACTGGCCGCCATCGGCGCCGGTGCCGCGGATCACGATCGGCACGCGGCGCAGGCCATCGGCCACGACACCCGCCCTCACGCCCTCCACCTGCGCCCGCATCGCGTCCTGCAACTGGTCGATCGGCATTCCGACCCGGCCGGCGGCGGTGCGATCGATGTCAAGTTGGAGGTAGTCGACCTTGTCGTTGGCGACGGTCAGGGCTTCGCTGGTGCCGGGCAACTTCTTCAGGCGCGCCTGGATCCGGGTGGCGATGCGGGCCAGCTCGGCATTGTCCGGCCCGAAGATCTTGATCGCCAGATCGCCCCGCGCACCGGTAAGCATCTCGGAAACGCGCATTTCGATGGGCTGCGTGTAGCTCGTCTGGATCCCGGGAAGATCGGCCAGCGCCGTGCGGATCTGGTCGACCACCCATTCCTTGTCGCTCACCCGCCACTCGCTGCGGGGCTTCAGCTTGAGGAAACTGTCGGTTTCGTTGAGCCCCATCGGGTCGAGGCCAAGTTCGTCCGAGCCGGTGCGGGCGAGCACGGCGGTCACTTCGGGCACCTTGTCCATGATCGCGCTTTCCACCCTGAGATCGCCATCGAGGCTGTGGGCAAGCGAAATGGCGGGCGCCTTGCTCAGCTGAACGATCACGCTGCCTTCGTCCATCGTCGGCAGGAAGGTCTTGCCGGTGAGGGCATAGGCCAGGCCGGTCAGGACCAGCGAGGCCCCGGCCACGGCGAAAACCAGCTTCTTGCGGGCGAAGGCAAGGTCGAGCAGGCGCGCATAGCGCGGGGTCAGCTGCCGCATCAGCCAGGGTTCGCGATGGCCGCCAGCGCCATCCGGCCTGACCTTGAGCACGTGGAACGAGAGCACCGGGATCAGGGTGAGGGCAAGGACCAGCGCCGAGAGCAGGGCAAGCACGATGGTCACCGCAACCGGGGCGAAAAGCTTGCCTTCCAGCCCCTCCAGCGTCAGCAGCGGCAGGAAGACTAGCGCGATGATCGCCATCCCGCTGGCCACGGGCGTCGCAACCTCGGCCGCGGCAAGGAAGACATTGTGAAGCTTGCCGGAGCGGGCATGGTCCGGGTCGGCGAGCCGCTCCACCACGTTCTCCACCACCACGACCGCGCCGTCGACCAGCATGCCCACCGCAATGGCAAGGCCGCCCAGGCTCATCAGGTTGGCCGTGAGGCCGATCGATCTCATGAAGATGAAGGTCAGCAGCGAGGCCATCGGCAAGGCCAGCGCCACGATCACCGAGGCCCGCACGTCGCCGAGGAACAGCAGCAGCAGGATCACGACGAGGACCGTGGCTTCGAGCAGGGCTTCCTCGACCGTCTCCACGGCGCGCTCGATCAGGTCGGACCGGTCGTAGAAGACATCGGCCTTCATGCCTGCCGGCAGGGTGGGGGCGATCTCGCCAAGCCGGGCCTTGACCCCATCGACCACCTGGGCGGCATCCGCTCCGCGCAGGGCAATGACCAGTCCTTCGACAGCCTCGCCCCGGCCGTTGCTCGTGACCGCGCCATAGCGCGTCAGGGCGCCGATGCGCACCTGCGCCACGTCACCCAGCCGCACCACGCCGCCCGGGCTTGATCTGACCACGACGGCGGAGAGGTCGGCGAGATTGCGGATCGCCCCGGTGGCGCGCACGATCAGCGCTTCCTCGCCGCTCACCAGCCGCCCGGCGCCATCGTTGCGGTTGCCGGCGCCGATCGCGGCCGACAGGTCGGTGATCGTAAGCCCGGCCAAGGCGAGGGCATTGTTGTCGGGCGAGACCTCGAACGTCTCGACCATGCCGCCCAGCGCGTTGACGTCGGCAACCCCGGGCACGGTCCGCAGGGCCGGGCGGATCACCCAGTCCAGCACGCGCCGCTTCTCGGCAAGGCTCTGCGGGCCCTCGAGCGTGAACATGTAGACGTCGGACAGGGGCGTGGAGATCGGCGCCATGCCACCGGTCACGGTCGCGGGCAGTTCGTCCATCACCCCGGACAGGCGTTCGCTGACCTGGTTGCGGGCCCAGTAGACGTCCGTCGCATCGTCGAAATTGATGGTGATGTCGGCAATCGCATACTTGGCGACCGAGCGCAGCACGCTCTGATGCGGAATGCCGAGCATTTCCTGCTCGATCGGGGCGATGACCCTGCTCTCCACTTCCTCCGGCGTCATGCCGGGGGCCTT
This sequence comes from Novosphingobium flavum, assembly GCF_014230315.1. Taxonomy (GTDB): domain Bacteria; phylum Pseudomonadota; class Alphaproteobacteria; order Sphingomonadales; family Sphingomonadaceae; genus Novosphingobium; species Novosphingobium flavum. Next base: position 68,793 of record NZ_JACLAW010000015.1, read on the forward strand.
CAGGATGATCTTGACCTGGGTCGTGGAAATGTCGGGAAAGGCATCGATCGGCAGGTTGGCGAAGGACCACGCGCCGAGCCCGGCCAGGGCCAGGGCCAGGCCGAGGACGGCCATGCGCCAGGCCAGCGCCCGTTCCACAAGTTTGCGCAGCACGGGCCTAGAGTTCCTGGCTCATGGTCTTGAGCTCGGCCACGCCGCTGGTGGCGACGACATCGCCGGGCCTGAGGCCGGCCAAGATGAAGGCCCGCTCGCCGATCTGCCCGGCAACGGTGACCGGAGCGGGCCGGAATCCGGCGGTGGTCCTCACGAAAACCTGATCGCCGCTGTCGACATGGGTGATGGCCGCAGCAGGTATGGTGACGCCCTGACCACTGCTGCTGCCTTGCTGGCTGGCGATCGCCACCATCACGCCCTGGCCGACGATGAGCCGACTGTCCGAGGGCAGGCTGGCCTTGGCGGGAAGGGCGCGGGTAACCGGGTCGATCGACTGGCCGACCGACAGCATCCGCCCGGTCAGGCTCAGCCCGTCCTGCACGACGCTGACGGCCATGCCGGGATGAACCTGCCCGGCAAGGCGCTCGGGCACCTGCAGGTCGACGCGCAGATTCGCGGCATTCTCCACGATGAAGGGCGCGGTGCCGTTGCCGATTGCCGCGCCGACATCGACTGACACGGCCGCGACCCGGCCCGAAATCGGCGCGCGCAGCACGATCGTGCCGTCGCGGCTCGCCCCGCCCAGGGCGAGCAACCGGCGGTTTTCGGCAACCGTGGCCTGGGTCGCCTGAAGCGCGGCGCGCGCTTCGTCGGCGCGGGCTGGGGCGATGATGCCTTCCCGCGCCAGCTGGTTCAGGCGCGCGGCATTGGCTGCGGCAACCGGCAATTCGGCCTGCGAGCGGGCGAGGGCCGCGCCGAATTGCACGGCCTCGGCCGCGCGGACCACGGCCAGCGCCTCGCCCTGGCGCACGACCTGACCCTGGATGACCATGATCCTGACCACGGTCCCGGCATAGGGCGTGGTAACCGCGACGCGGGCATCGGGCGGCAGCGAAATGACGCCCGGCACCGTGCCCACCGGCATGGCGGCGGCCGCCTGGGCCGCGGCAACCCTGATTCCCATCTTGCCAATCTGCGCCGCACTCAGCGTCAGCGAACCGTCCTTCGGCGCGGCCTCTTCGGCCGTTACATCCGTCGGCGCCGGCTTGCCGCACCCGGACAGGCCCGCCACGGACAGGCCCGCCACGGTCAGGCATAACGGCAGGACCACCGGGTGGAGCAGGCGAAAGGGCGGCGCGTGGTTTTTCATGGCTCCCGGATTTACACCCCGAAGCTGACAGGAACTTGTCAGTTTATCGGTGTAGGAGGGGCCAGGTCCCGCACCGACTCAGGGACCAGGGGATAGGGCTGTTGCGACTGCTCCTTGTCGAAGACGATGTTCAATTGGCCGCGCGCCTGGGCGGAAGGCTGCGCGATGCCGGCTATGCGGTCGATATCGCGCACACCTTTGCCGAAGGCGAGGCCTGGCCCGACCTCGACAAGATTGGCGCCGTCATCCTCGATCTCAATCTTCCCGATGGAACCGGGATGGACCTGCTGCGGCTGTGGCGTCGGCGGCGCCTGGCCTGCCCCGTCATCATCCTGACCGCGCGGGGCAGCTGGCAGGAGAAGGTCGAGGGGCTGAACGCGGGGGCCGATGATTTCGTGGTAAAGCCGGTGCGTTTCGAGGAACTGCAGGCCCGCCTTCATGCCGTGTGGCGCGGCCGGCAGGGTGCGGCTCAGGCATGGCTGGCTCATCGCGGGCTGCGGCTCGATCCGGCCGCGAAGGCGGCCGAGCTGGACGGCGAACCCTTGCGGCTTTCGCGGATGGAGTTCCGCCTGCTGCACCTGTTCCTGCGCAACGTCGGGCAGACCCTGCCGCAAGGCGATATCATCGAGCACCTCTATGACCTGGAAAGCGAGCGCCAGCCCAACGCGGTCGAGGTGCTGGTCGGCCGTTTGCGGCGCAAGATCGGCAATGGCCGGATCGAGACCGTGCGCGGCTTCGGCTACAGGCTCTTGGCATGAAGTCCGCCGTTTCGCGGCGGCGGATCGCGGTGACCAGCCTGCGGCTGCGCTATGCCGCGGCGATCATGCTGTGGGTGGCGGCCGGGATCGGCGGCATCTGGTTCTCGGCCACGCGGGTGTTCACCCGGCACATCGAGGCGCAGTACCACGATGAGCTCTACGGCCATGTCCGCGAACTGGCCGGGCTGGTGAACGTATCGCCCGATGGCCATCTCACGCTGACGCGGCCCCTGTCCGATCCGCGCTATCTCGAGCCGATGTCGGGTTTCTACTGGCAGGTCAGCGTCTGGCATGGCGACGTGCTGCGTTCGGCATCGATGCGGCGCGGCGGGCTGGACGAGGATGTGGCCCATTCGCCGGAAGTCTTCCATGCGGTGGACAACGGCCCGACCGGCGCGGCCATTTCCTACGGCTTCACCCGTCCCGCCCCGGATGGACGGATCATCCATTACGTAATCTCGACCGACAAGCGCTTCCTCGATGCCGCCATTGCCGGATTCACGCGGGAATTGACCCTGTGGCTGAGCGGTCTCGCCATTGCCTTGATGGGCACGGGCTGGGCGGCGATCGTCTTCTCGCTGAAGCCGCTCGATCGGCTGGCGCGCGCAATCGCCGACCTGCGCGGCGGCAGGCGGGAGCCGCTGCCCGGCACGTTCCCGCGCGAGATCAGCCCCCTGGTCGACGATCTCAACGCGTTCATCGTCGAAAATCAGGCGATCATTGCCCGGGCGCGGGTCCAGGCGGGCAACCTCGCGCACAGCCTGCGCACGCCGCTGGCCGTCATCACTGACGAGGCCGAGCACCTTGCCGCCTCGCCGGCCGGGGATGAGGCTGGCCGGAACCTGCTGGCCCAGACCGACATCATGGTCCAGCAGATCGAATTTCACCTGGCGCGGGCCCGCTCCGCCGCCATGGCCAAGACTTCGGGCCAGACCAGCCAGTTGCCCGGGATCTTCGAACCGCTCATCAATGCCATGAGCAAGTTGCATCCCGAGGTCGATTTCGTCCTGCGGGCGGGCGAGGGTGTCACCGCGACGGTTGAGGTCGATCCGATCGACCTGTCCGAAGTCCTGTCGATCCTGCTCGACAACGCGGGGAAATGGGCAGACTCGTCCGTGGTCATCGACCTTGCCGCCGATGGACAGGACTGCGTGATCACGATCACCGACGATGGCCCCGGCATGTCGGCGGAGCAGATCGCGGGGGCCTTCGGGATCGGCGTGCGCTACGATCTGTCCCGGCCCGGGTCCGGCCTTGGCCTCGCCATCGCTCGTGAAATTGCCGAAGCCTACGGGTTCGACCTCACCCTTGCCCCAGCTCCGACGCGTGGGCTCGCGGCCCGGCTTGCCGTACGGATGGCGTGAACGCGGCGGCGGAATGATGCGGATGGCAGGGCCGGCCGTCAGGCCGCCCCTGCCTTGCTCCGCGATCAGGCCGGGATCAGCGATGCATTCGCCAGCAGCAGCTCGGCGTCACTGGCCGTGAAGCTGGCGGTCAGCGGCGCCAGTCCGTTCTGGCTGGTGTCCCCGGTCACGTCGATGGTCAGCGACTGGTTGGCCGAGGCATCGCCATCATAGTCGATCACCTTGACGTTGAAGACGAACTGCGAATCCGGGGTGATCTCGGTCAGGAAGCCGATGTTGACGATCTTGAAGACGTCACCGTCCCAGGTGCCGCCGTTGTTGCCGCCGCTGTCCTTGACCGTGTTGAACGGATCGGTGCCGTTGATGGCTGACCCGCCGGTATCGCCCAGGGCGCGATTGAGATCGATGCCCGTGCCGGTCAGTCCCTCGGTCGATGCGACGACCTGGGCGCCGGAGATGGTCCAGTTGTCGTTCTGCAGGACGTTGTAGTCGTTGCTCTCGATCACGATCAGGCCGTCGTTCTGGTCGATCGTCTTGGGATCGACATAGCTGGGCGGGATCTGGTTCGCCTCGGCGATGTGGAAGATGTCCTGGTACTGGACGATCACCGCCCGGGTGGTCGTGATGCTGGCATCGTCCCGGTCGACCAGCTTGAGCACGACGACGAGATCCTCGCCGTTGTCGAGCGCGTCGAACTCGATGAACATTGTGCCGGTCGTGGCCTTGGCCACGCCCGAATTGAGGAACCCTTGGGGGTTGGCCGCATAGAAGTTGAAATCGAGCACTTCGCCGGCCTGCATCGTGTCGCCGGCCGTGCCGGCCGCCGTGCCCGAAACGCTGACCCAGGTGGGAGCTTGGGTGAACAGCTCGCCGTTGGCGAAGTTGTCGTCGTCGCCGTTGCTCCAGGCTTCGCCGGGAGCCAGCGCATCGAGGTTCTTGTTGTTGCCGATGCTGTTCTGCTGGCTCGCGTTATTGCCGTCGGTACCTCCGCCCGTCTCATGCGCGCCGGTGAACTGCACGAAGAAGTCATCGGCCAGCGCCGCCACGGTCACCTCCGGCTGCGACGAATCGGGCGTGCTCGTGTTCGGCAGATAGCCGGCGAAGCCCTGCGCATTGGCCAGCGACAGGATGCCGAAGCTGGAAATCGGATCGGTCAGCGTGAAGGTATAGGTCCCGTCGTCCTTGTCGAACAGCAGGGTGCCGCCATTCGCGGTCGGCGTGTTGCTGCTCGGATCGGAAACGTAGCTGAAGGTGAAGGAGAACCGGGCCTCCGTATCGGTTTCGGAAACCCACGAGGTCGTGCCGACCGTGATCGGCGCCCCGCCGATCGTGCCGTTGAAGATCAGGCCGCTGGCCAGCGCCGCCGAGAAGTCGGAATTGGTTGCGCTGTAGGTCGTGCCGACGCGATCGTCGAAGCCGATGGCATAGACGAAGTTGCCGGTCGCGCCGGTCGTGGTGATGGTATCGTTCGACCCCGCCGCGTCGTTGCTGGTGTCGTTCGCAGTGGTGACCTCGGGGCTGTCGTCGTCGACCACGATGGTCAACTGGATCGGCGCCGCCGCGCTGGACTTGTCGTCGTCGTTGTCGATCGCCTGGAGCAGGATGCCGATCTCGAGGTTGAACTCGTCCTCGGTGTTGGCGATGGCATGATCGATTTGGTCGATCAGGGTGAAGTCGAAGGCTCCGGCAACCCCGCCGACGTTCAGCTCGAAGGTGAAGACGTCGCGGTCCTCGCCCTGCTGGTAGCCGGTATTTGTGCCGTCCTCGACGTAGCCGGTCAGCAGGTCGCCGGTCTGGTCGTAGGCAAGCAGATCGCCTTGCGAATAGGTCACTGGCGGCGTCCCGCCGAAGTTGGCGAGCGACATGGTGAAGCTCTTGAGCCCGTCGGAGCCGCCGTCGAACAGGGCGGTAACGGTTCCGCTGACCACGCGCGGCGCATTGATGTCGCCCACGCCCCCGGCATTGCCGCCGGCGCCGCCGTCATCGTCAACCGTGGTTTCAACGCTGGCGCCGGTCACGCTTGGCCCGTCGTCCTCGAAGTGGAAGGCGTCGCCGATGTTGGTCGGGGCGCTCTGGCTGTCGCCGTCACCATCACGGATCGTCGCCGTCAGCACGATCAGGTCGGGCGGCATCTTCTCGGCCGCGGTTCCGGTCTCGATCGAGTCGAGCGGATCGCTGTGATAGATCGCGCGGTACTGGGTCAGCGTCACATTGCCCGAGTTGGCATCGAGGTCGATCAGGAATGCGACGGTACTCGTAGCGTTTTCCAGGTATCCCTCGATGTCGCCGCCGCCGGTCAGGCGCAGCAGGATGTCATCGCCGCTCAGCGTGTCGACCAGTGTGGAGTTGGTCCCGTTACCGTTCTTGAGCGACATGGCGAAGGAAACGGCGTCGAGATCCTCGACATCGTTGTCGTCGCTGTCCTTGTACCCGTCATCTCCGAAGTCGGTGTTGAACAGGCTGGCGAAGCTGGTCGGCCCGGCGCTGTCGGTGATGTCCGTGTCGTCGGTTACCAGCGCTGGGAGCGGGTTCGCATTGCGGCTGATCGTCGGACCATCGTCCTCGAAGTGGAACGCATCGCCGATGTCGGCGGGCGCGCTCTGGCTGTCGCCATCGCCGTCACGGATCGTCGCGGTGAGCGTCACGAGCCCGGCCGAGGCAAAGCCCGCCGCCGAACTGCCGGTTTCGGCCGGATCGCCCGGATTGTCGTGGACCACCGAACGGACCTGTTGCAGCGTCACGTCGCCGCTGTCGGAATTGACGCTGATCCTCAGTGCCACCGCCCCGGCGGCATTGGGGCCGAGATTGTCGTCCAGCCCGACCCGGCCGACCACCACCCCGCTCTCGAGGTAGAGGTAGATCCTGTCGCCGCTCAGCGTGTCGAACAGCCCGCTGAGCACGCCGCCGGTCGCGCTCACGCCCAGGGCATAGGAAATGGCGTCAGGGTCCTCGACGTCGTTGTCGTTGCTGTCCTTGAAGCCATCCTGGCCGAAGTTGCCGGTAAACAGGCCGGCGAAACTGGTCGGCCCGGCGCTGTCGGTGATGTCGCTGTCATCGGTCGTCAGCGAAGGAACGGCGGTCAGGTTGCGGCTGATCGTCGGCCCGGCATCCTCGAAGCGGAAGGCATTGCCGATGTTGGCGGGGTCGGTGTCGCTGTCACCGTCGCCGTCGCGGATCGTCGCGGTCAGCACCACCAGGTCGGCAGCCATCGACGCCGCGGCAGTGCCGGATTCGACCGGGTCGGCCGGGTCGTCATGGACCACCGAGCGGTACTGGGTCAGCGCAATGGTGCCCGTCGTGGTGTTGAGATCGATCAGGAACGCCACGGTCGAGGAATTGGTCGAGACGTAGCCCTCGACGTCGCCGCCGGCCGTCACGCGCAGCCAGATCGCATCCCCGCTCAGCGTGTCGGTCAGCCCGCTGACGGTGCCTTGCCCGTTCTTGAGGGACAGCGCATAGGTCAGCGCGTCGGCATCCTCGAGATGGTCGTTGTTGTTGTCGAGGAAACCGTCCTTGCCGAAAGCCGGGGTGAACAGGCCGGCAAAACTGACCGCGCTGGTGGTCTGCGGCACCAGGCTGTCGTCGGTCGTCAGCAGCGGCACGGAACTGCCGTTGTTCACGATGCTCGGGCCGTCATCGTCGACGAAGAGATGGGAACCGAGCCCGGTGGTGGTGTCGAAACCCTGGAGAATATCGATCCGGCCAACGTCGAAGGCGTTGGTGGTCGAAAGCGCCTGGACCTGGAAGCGGTTGAAGGTGTCACCGCCAAGGGTCGTCCACTTTACCGTATCGAGCGCGTGCAGGCCGGTGATGGTGAAGGAGTTGTCAAAGGCATCGTCGACGAAAGTCACCGCGATGCCGCTCTGGTTGCCGCTGGCATTGAAGGTATAGGTGGTGTTGCCGCGAACAACGGAGACGCTGCCGATCTTGATCGCCGCGTCGTCGTGCAGGGCGCTGTCGGTGTCCTGGTTACCAATATAGGCGAAGCTCTCCTCGACGGTCGTGCCGCCACCGGCTTCCCACAGCGAGACCCGCATGTCGGCATGGGTCCCGGTCAACTGCGAGACGAACAGCCCGGCGCCGGTCGTGTTGATATAGTCGCCGCTGGCAGAGCCATAGTTGATCTGCTGGACATTGGTGCCAGTGGCCTGCTGGTTGGTGGCCGTGGCCTCGCCCCTCGTCGGCAAGGGCACAAATCCGCGGACCAGCGTGAACACTGCGGTCGAGCCGTCGGTTACGTTCTGCCCCTGGCCCCCGGCCACGAAGTGCTGCGAGTTGACGCCGATCGTGGCGCCCGCGCCGCCCTGGCTGGTATTCATCGTGTCGCTGGGATCGGTGCTCCCGCCGGGAATATGCTCGCCGTACTTGTTGCTGCCGGAATCGTCGTTGACGTTGAGGTCAGCGCCCGTGACCAGCAATCCGGCGGATTCCGTGCCGATTGCCACCCACAGGAAATTGCCCGATGCGAGGTTGTCGAAATCGAACGACAGCGATCCGGTCGCGCCGATCTTGAGCACGTCGGAAAAGTTGATCGGGTCATCGGGGTTGGCGGCGTCGGGATGCTTGAGCGCCTCGAACGTCACCATCTGGACCTGCCCGCTCAGGTGGTTGTCCGCCTCGTCAAGGTAAAACGCGGCGACGATGCGGCCTGCCCCGTCGGTGGCGCTGGTGGTCAGCGTGGCAAAGCTGTTGTTGGCGGCAACATGGAAATAGAGCACTTCATCGTCGAGCGAGGTGACGCTGGTGATCATCCCGTTGCCCGTTGCCGAGAAGAACAGGTCATCAATCGTCTCGCCGTCCGTCGCCGAGACGGTGATGAACGTATCACTGCTGGATGCCCCGCCGACCGAGGCGGCAAAGCCCAGCGCCGCATCTTCCGCGCTGTCGGCAGCGTTCAGGCCCATCAGGAACGTGAGGAACTCGCTGTCGAGGACAGCGCTGGTCAACTGGTTGGTCGCGGGGTCGTAAGACAGCGCCACGTCGTTGTCGGTGAGGGGAGCCGTGCTGTCCGCTGAGTTCTGGATGCCGGCGGTTTCGTCAAGAACGAGAGACGGCGCAACGGTGATGGAAATGGACATGACAAGCTCCCCCGCAAAGGGTCGGCGTCCGCGGAGCGTTCTGTCTTGGGTTCCCGCGGTGTGGCCGGCCAAGGCCGTCATAGCTGACGGCAATTCAAGGCGATTGCGACCCGACTCGCAGATGTTTTGTCGTATATTAGGGTTTGCTTGGCCTGTGTCAAACGGATTGCCGCAGTAAAGTGCCTATAAATACTGCAGCATTATAGAAGAGGATCTATATGTATATGTAAATATATCCCATCATAACATGATTTACATGACAAATTAGATGGAGGGTTGTGGCGACGTTAGTGTTGACATGCGTGTCAATAAAGGCGCTCTGTCCCCATTCGATTGGTCGTCGCGCGCGGGCCCGCTCTGCCTGGCCCCGTTGAACCCCGATTGACTTGCTCACCCGCGCCGCTTCACAGCGAATTCACCGACAGCGTTGAGCGGGGCGGCGTGCCCGGCCCCGGATCGCACCTGCCGCCCCGTCCCGCATCGGGACGGCCGTCAGCCGGCGTAACCGGCCAGTGCGCTGATTTCGCGGGCCGAACGAGCGACTTTCCCGGCCAGCTGTCCGGCGTCTTCGCCCTGGTAGTATTGCGTGGCGCCAGCGATCGATATCGCCATGACGATCCGGCCCTTGGCATTGCGCACGGGCGCCGCGATCGAATGCACGCCGTCGCCCAGTTCGCTGTCGTGGTCGACGACCTGGCGCACCTTGAATTCGCGCATATGGGCGATCCAGCGCTGCACTTCGCTTTCGGTGACACGGCCGTTGCGCGAGGCGACGTAGAGCCGGCGCCAGGTTTCTTCGCCCTCATCGAGCAGCAGGGCCTTGCCGAGGCCGGTTTCGGCGATCGGGCGCACGTCGCCGGGAATGGTGGCCACGCGCAGCCGCTGCCGGCCATTGACCCGGTCGAGGTGGCGCGACCAATCGCCCTCGCGCTGCCCGGCAAAGGAACAGAACCCGGTTTCAGAGGAGAGGACCTCCAGCAGCGGCCGCGCGAGCCGGACGAGGTCGGTCTGCGATTCCGCCATGGCGCCAAGCTGCAGCAATTTGGGGCCGAGCGCGAAACCGTCCGGGGTGATCGACAGATAGTCGCGCGATTTCAGGGCGTGAGCCAGGCGGTGCGCCGTCGTCTTGCTCATGCCGAGCTTGCGCGCGATCTCCACGGTCTTGATCGGGCCGGCGATCACCTCGTCGAGTATGTCGAGCGCGCGCATCAGGGTCTGCGCGCCCTTCACTGCATTTCGCGCCTCGGGTTCGGCCTGTTCGATCATGTCAGTGGTGCTGTCCATTGCCTGCATATCCAACATCATACCGGGCAAGTCACCCGGGAATTGACGAGCCTCCGCACCGCTCCCTTACCATTCTATGCGTTCCGGTATATGAAACAAGTGGTCATATCGCAGAACGTAGGGAAGCCTGATGTCGGTTCACGCCTTTCGCATGCAGCTCAAGCCCGGCCAGATCGCCGAATACCGCCGCCGCCATGACGAGATCTGGCCGGATCTCGCCAGGCTCCTGAAGGACGCCGGGATCAGCGATTACCGGATCTTCGTCGATCCGCAGACGGGCGCCCTGTTCGCCGTGCTGACTCTCGCCCCGGACAATCGCCGCGATGAACTGCCCGGCGCGGCGGTCATGCTGCGGTGGTGGGATTACATGGCCGACCTGATGGAAGTGGACGAGACCAATCGCCCGCGCGAGTGGCCGCTGCATGAGGTGTTCCATCTTCCCTGATCACCCGGTGGCGCAGCGGGTTAGGGGAATTGCGGCCTGAAACCACAAAGTGGATCAAATCTGCGGATATTGCCGAAAAAGGTCCACAATATGGATTTGAACTTCACATAGGGCTTTACACGGCAAAAAAATGGGATCAAACATTCCGGGCTAGTAGACGGAATAGAGCCGTCACGGCGGGGGCAGGATCGCTGGCAACCGATGAGCGACCGTCCTCCGTCCGCCTTTTGAGAGGGAGGTTCACATGAAGGCATCCTTGTTCACGGATTCCGCATCGCGTCTGGGTCAGGTTTCGACCGCCACGATAGCGATCGCTCTTGCCGTGGGGCTCCTCGCCCCCGGCGTCGCCGCCGCGCAGGAGGCGGCACCTCCGGCGGCCACCGCGCCCGCCGAGGAAAACGATGCCGAGACGATCATCGTCCAGGGCTTCCGCGCCTCGCTGGAAAGCGCCATCGCGGCCAAGAAGATCTCGAACAACATCGTCGACGTGATCAAGGCCGACGACATCGCCTCGATGCCTGACGCAAACCTCGCCGAATCGATCCAGCGCATCCCCGGCGTGTCGATTCAACGTGACGGCGGCGAGGGCCGCAACGTCACCGTGCGCGGTCTCGGCGGCGATTTCGTGCGCACCACGCTCAACGGGATCGAGGCTTTCTCCGCCACGACCGGTTCGACCCTCGGCGTCGTCGCCGGCATCAACCGCACCCGCGGGTTCGACTTCTCGACCTTCGCCTCCGAACTGTTCAACGCGATCACTGTCAGCAAGAGCCAGTCGGCCGAAATGGACGAAGGCTCGCTCGCCGCCTCGATCGACCTCGCCACCGCCAAGCCGTTCGACAAGCCGGGCTTCCGCGGCGGGCTCAGCGTGCAGGGTGCCTATTATGACAATAATCGCTCGGTAGCCCCGCGAGTTGCCGGGCTGCTGTCAAACACGTGGGGCGATTTCGGTGTGCTGGTCTCGGCCGCCTATTCCAAGCGCAAGGCGCAGGAAGACGGTTATTCCGACACCTCGCAGTCCGACTATTCAGACGCACTCGAAGGGTTCTGTGGCACGGCGGTGGATATCGCCAGCCAGGCAGGCAGCCAAGTGGTCAACGATGCCATTCCCTTCGTCAATCCGCTCAGTGCGCTGGCCGCCGGCAGGCCCAACCGCCTTCCGAACCAGTGTTTCTCGGGCAAGCCGTCGGACCCGGTCGCTTACGCCGCGATCAATCAGCCCGACGTGTTCCTGCCGCGCAACCCGGGGCTAGGCCGCTTTCAGCTGGATCAGGAACGCCTCGGCGTCACGGCGGCAATCCAGTACCAGCCGTCCGACGACACTCACATCACGATTGATGGCGTCTATTCGCGCTACAAGCAGGATCGAACCGACTACGCGCTGTCGCTGGCCTCCAATAACCGCAACGTGAACGGCGCTTCCAGTACCTTCCCGCTGTTTGCCGGCCGCGTCGACAGCCAGATCATGGATGTACACGTGCAGCCGTCCGGGCAGGTCGACTACATGAAGCTCAACAACGTCGACATCAAGCACATCCAGGAACGCACCAAGACCACCACCCAGACTTACGAGTTGGCACTCCACCTCGAACAGAAGCTGGGAGATCGCCTGAGCTTCGACGGCAAGGTCGGTATTGCCGGGTCGGACTTCGACCAGCCCTATACGATCCTCATGAGCTATGACGGCTTCAACAAGGACGGCTATATCTGGGATGCGCGCAATGACGTGCGCCGTCCTTACATCAACTACGGCTATGACGTGACCAACCCGGCCAACGTCACCTTCACCAATGCGGGCACCGGCCTCACGCCGGATATTCGCATCACCAAGGCTCGGGTGAAGAACTACCTCAAGACCGCAGCCGGCAATTTCGCCTACGAGCTGAGCGATCAGATCAAGCTCAAGAGCGGCGTAATGTACAAGGAATACACCTTCCGCTCGGAACAGACCCAGCGCCTGTTCGCCAACAACTCGGCACCTTGCACGGTTTCGTCTACCAACGTCACGGGCACGGCCTGCACGAACCCGGGTGCCTACACGGCCTTCAACTTCGCTCAGTTCGCGGCCGATTTCCCCACCCTCGGCGCGCTCAGCGAAACCCTGACCGGGTTTGGCGGCCAACTCGGCCTGCCGGCCGGCTCGGTGACGAGCTGGGTCGTTCCGAACGTCGACGCCTTCGTGGACAAGCTGGGGCTGCTCTGCAACTGTGCCAACAAGTACGGTGATTTCACGCTCGGCGTGAATACCGGAGCCCTCGGCAACAACCGCTCGGTCACGGAGAAAGACCTTGGTGTTTACGGTCAGGCTGACTTCGACTTCGACCTTGGCGGCCATGCCCTGCGCGGCAACGTGGGCCTGCGCTATGTCCGCACCAAGGTGGCATCGACCGGGTTCCTGTCACTGACCACCCAGGTCACCGTGCCGAATTCGTACACCGACTGGTTGCCCTCGGCCAATATCAGCTACGAGATCCGCAACGACCTGATCCTGCGCGCAGCCTTTGCCAAGGTCATGGCGCGTCCGGGCCTCAATGCATTGAACCCGGGCGGCACCGTCAACACGACCTTCGGTCAGCAGTCGGCCACAATCGGGAACCCCTTCCTCGCTCCCTATCGTGCCAAGAACTACGACCTCAGCCTCGAATGGTATCCGAAGCGCGGCACGTTCTATGGTCTGGCCTTCTTCTACAAGGATGTCGGCAGCACGATCCAGAGCCAGGCTGCATCTGAGCCCTTTGGTGCCACCGGCCTGCCGCTCAGCCTGCTCACCGGGCTCAATCCTGCGCAGGATGCCAACACGCCGTACACGGTGACCCGCTTCCGCAACACCAGCGGCGGCTACATCACCGGGCTTGAGGTGAACGTTCAGCAGCCGCTGGAATTCCTTCCCGGGTTCCTCAAGCACCTCGGGGTGGCGGCGAACTATACCTACGTGAAGTCGAAGGTGCTGTATTATCTCTCGGCCGCAGCGAACGCCGCGACGACCCGTGACCAGTTCATCAACGTCTCGCCCCACTCGGTCAACGCCACCCTGTTCTACGACGATGACCGCTTCTCAGCCCGCGTCTCGGTTGCCTACCGCGATGCCTACCTGACGGCCCTGCCGTTCAAGGCCGAGGTGCCTGACGGGAACTACAGCTATGCTACGACCAACGTCGACGCCTCTATGTCGTACAAGTTGACGTCGCGCCTCAAGATCACCGCTGACGCTCTCAACATCACCAACCAGGCCGCCGACCAGTACAGCGGCGCGGTGCGCAAGTCGCAGCGGGTGTTCTCGACCACGGGCCGCCAGTTCTTCGTCGGAGCGTCCTACACTTTCTGATCCCACCCTCCCTGACGCGGAGTGGAAACTGGCCCGCCCGGCTTCGGCCCGGCGGGCCATTTTTTTTCCTACAGGAGCACGACCTGTCACCCTTCACGGGCTCTTTGACAGCGTGGGATCAGGCCGCCGGGAACGCTTCCGCGCGGCGGAAAAGGTCAACCGGTCCAGGGGCGGAGAATTCCTCCCTGAACCGTGTCAACTTCGTCAACTTCGGCGCAAATGCGCCGCCTTACGGGTTGGGGACGGTCGAAAGCCGGTCATAGTCGCGCCAGTGGGCGTTCATCGTGTCGATCTTGTGCTTGAGCTGCGCGGCCACATCGGGACCGAGCCGCATGACCGTCTCGTCCTGTCGGCGCTCGGCAAGGTCGAGGATCGGCTGGCCTGACGAAAGCATCAGGGCGCGCAAGGCGACCATGGTGTCGATCTCGCGCCGGGCGAGGGCCATCAGGTCCTCGCGGTCCCAATCGGCGCGGGCGCCAAGCGGGGCGTCGGCCTCGGGCTTGGCCGTGCGCTGATGAACGCGGTCAAGCTGGGCCTGATAGGAAACCATGTCGTCGGCCGACTGGAGCAGCAGGGCGAGCGCCTGAAGACGCATTTGCTGCACCAGCCATTCCTGCCGCCGCGCTGCATCGGGAGCGGCGGCGGCAAGCTGGCCGGCGATTGCGGCGGCGCGCTCGACCCGTGGTTTCGCCAGTTCGACCGCGCGCTGGAACAGCAGGTGCGCGCCCCAGCCTTCATACATCCGCATGGCCTGTATGTCGGCAAGGTTGGCGGCCTGCTCCTCGCCCTTGGCCTGGAACAGGAATGGGCGCCAGTCGGCCTTTTCGGCGGGCGTCAGTTCGAGCGGGAAGGGCACCATCGGCCGCGTGATCCAGCGATTGAGGACATGCCCGAAGCGCAGCATGGCGCCGAAATCGAGCACGTCGAGATAGCGCGCCGCGCCGTCGAGCGCGTTCCACTGCTCGATCAGCAGGTCGGCCCGGTCCTCACCCACTTCGCTCGACGCGAAGAGCCGCAGCGCGGCAAGCCGCTGGCTGCGGGTCGCCATCGGCTGGTCCTTCGTCGCGCGCAGCAGCCGGGCCGTGAAGGGCAGAGCGCTTTCCTCGCCAAGCGGGACCACGACATGGCCGCCGGAGGGCTTCACCACCGGCTCGAAATCCGGGGCAACGATCCCGGTGACCGGATAGAAGGCCGCCCGAGTGGGCGCGCGGCCCCACGTTCCGCCGTCGTAAGGCTTGCCGTCACCCTGCCTGCCGTTGACGGCGAGGCCGGGTTCGAGCTTGCGCAGGATGTTCTCCAGAACGTCCGGCCCAAACGTCGGGATCATCCACTGGCGCGGCTCGATCTGGTTGATGTTGATGCGGATGTCGCGGCCGATATCGCGCGCCGCGCCCTTGAGCGTGTTCATGAAGCCCGCAACCCGGTCGGCCACCGGACGGTCGCGGAAATCGGCATTGCCGTTGGCCCCGGGATAGAGCCCCGGCGTCCAGTCGAAGCCTGAGCCTGCGTCGGTCGTGGTCCAGACGAAACTGTCCACCGCCGGGCAGGCCTGCAGCAATTGCTGGATCGACTGGCGGTAGATCGCCAGCATCTCGGGCCGGTCGACGTTCGGGGCGAAATGGGTCTTGGTCGAGCGGGCAGGATGGTCGATCCGCGGTCCGCGCAGCTCGGGGTGCGCGGTGAAGAAGGCTTCGGGCAGCACCGCCGGCTCGTTGGCCCGCCAGACCGCGCGCAGGTTCAGCCGTTGCAACACGCTACAGCGCTGGCGGACGATCGCCTGCATCCGCTTGACCCAGACCGGATCGATGAACGGGGCGACCGCGCCGGTCGGGAAGACCTTGAGCATCGATGCGTGGTGAACAAACCATTCGGGATAGGTATCGCCCTTGTCCAGCTCCCAGTCGGCCAGCGGCAGGCCTTCGGTGACCACGACTTCGGTGGCGCCGATTTCCTTGGCCAGCGCCGCGCGGCGCTCGAACCCGGCGAGGTCGTCGGCGTCGCTGATCGGCCGGCCGACTGCTTGCGCGAAGGCCGGTGTCGGGCCAAGTGCGGCCGGCAGTGCAAGGGCGAGCAGCGGCAGGGCCAACAGCGAGGGCTTCATCCGGGCAGTCTCCTCAGGAAATCGCAATTTCGGCCACGCGGCCGGGGTGCGCGGAAGTGCCGGACAGCCCGGCATGATCGAGGCCCGGCGCATCCTCGGCCTGGAGCAGGTGCGTGAAATAGTCCGGCGGATTGGGCCCCCAGCGCACGGTGCAATTGCGCAGGGTAACCCGCTCGGCATGGCGGATCGACACGGCGGGCGTGCCGCGCCGCTCGATCGGCTCGACCACTTTCGTCGGGCGATTGTCGAAGACGCCGCCGGGATAGCGAGTAGAGCGGGCAAGGGTCAGGTCGACGGCATCGAAGGTGACGTCGCGCACGCGTCCACCGCCGAGCCCCTCGACGCGGATCGAGTTCTCCGCCGTGCCACGCACCCGCTCGACCTGAATGTCGTGGATCGTGCCGACCCGGGTTTGCCCATCGCGCGGGATGGCGGTGAACGAAATCGCCTCGCCCCGGCCCCACCACGGCGCCGAGTGGTAGCGGGCGGCGAAGGTGATGTCGCGGAACACGATATCGTGGACATTGCCGGAATCGCGCAGCTGGATGCACAGGCCGCGGCAGCCGCTGACCACGCGGCAGCGCTCGAACTGGATCGAGTGGATGTCTTGATGAGTCTCGGTGCCGATCTTGAGGCCGCTGTCCTGCGTTTCAAGCACGCAATCGTGGACGTGAATATCGCGCGAGGGGCCGTACTTTTCATGCCCGGCGGTCGCCTTGACCACGATTGCGTCGTCGCCGCAGATGATGTGGCAATGGCGGATGATCACGTCCTGGCAATGGTCGGGGTCGATCCCGTCGCAATTGGGCACGTCTGGCCGGTTGAGGATGGTCAGCCGCTCGGCCACGACCTTGCGGCAACCGAGGAGGTGGACCGTCCAGCTGGGCGCATCGCGCAGGGTGATGTCGCGGATCGTCAACCGGGCGCAATTTTCCAGCACGATCAGGCGGGGGCGGAAGCCTTTGGGAATCCACCATTCGTCCGCCGCGTCGTAGCGCTCCATGAAGTCGAGGCTGCGCCCGTCGATCGTGCCGGCGCCGCTGATGGTGAGGTCGTCGGCGCCGAGGGCGTGGAGCAGGGCGCCGGGGCCGGAAATGCCCTCGGCCGCAAGCCCGCTCGGCGCCTCGCCGCCATAGCGCGCCGGATCGGTGCTGACCCGCAGCACGGCATTTCCGGCAAGGTGGAAATCGATCCCGCCGCGCAGGGTGAGGGCGCCTGAAAGGTAGGTCCGGCCGGCCGAAAGGCGCACCTGCGCGCCGCGGCCGGCACGGGCGGCGGCGTCGATCGCGCGCTGGATCGCGGCGGTATCGTCGGCCTTGCCATCGCCCTTCGCACCAAAGCGCTCGGGCCGGAACGGGCGCGCTCGGGTGGCGGCGAGGGCAAGGCCCGGCAGGCCGATGGCGCCGAGCATGGCGAGCGCGTGGCTGAGCAGGGTGCGTCGGTTCATTTCTGCGGATCTCCGGTAAACGAGACGTCCCACACCTTTTCGAGCCGCGAGCGCCCGGTGGGGCCGGTCACCTCGAGGGTGACCACGAACTTTCCGGCCGCGGCATAACGGTGGACGGGAGCGGGTTCGGTCGATGCGGTGCCGTCGCCGAAGTCCCAGCGGCGGGCGGTGACGGGGCCAGTGCTCTCGTCGCGGAAAGCGACATCGCGGGTCCGGCTATCAAGGATGCGGAACGACCAGTCGGCCTTCAGCGCCGGATCGGGGCGCGGCATCAGGCGAAAGGCGCACAGCTCCGAGGCCTGCCCGTACATCGTGTGGCGGGGGGAGAGGTTCCAGAAGCCCTGCTTGCTTCCATCGGCGCCGTCACGGTCGATCAGGGCCCATGCCATGGCGATCAGGCTGTTTTCGGTGAGGGTGGTTTCGACCGATTTCTCCGGGCCGTCCGGATCGGCATGGTCGAACGGGGTGATCCAGAATTCCAGCGCGAGATGGCCCTTGCCGCCGGGCTTCAGCGCATGGCGGTAAGCGAAGTTCGACCAGGGCAGGCGCTTGATCCAGCTCGCCTGCGGGCCCCAGGCCATGGCGACATCCTTGTCTCCGGGCGGGGTGAACACGTGATAGTTCTGGGCGTGGACGTTCTGGAAATGGAACCAGGCGTCATGATCGGAAAGCCCGGCGCCCAGCGCGGGATGAAAGCGGGCGATCAGCGGGCCGCCCGAACGGTCGGCGTCCACCACCAGTTCGAAGATATCATTGCGCAGGCCGGGCTGGCCGAAGTCCCAGTAGTCGTCATCCACCTCGTAGAGGAAGAACAGGCGGTTAAGGCCCTTGACCCAGCCGACCCGGATGCGGCCCGAGAGACTGGCCGGATCGGGGCGGTGATTGCTGCCGTCGTCCGCCGCGAGCCGGTCCACCCCGACCGATTCGGCGGGGGTGACCTCGGCCCAGTCCGCTGGGTCTCCGTCGATCCGGGGGATCGCGTCGGGGGCGAATTGGTGGATCGAAAATGGGCCGCAGGGCAGCGCCGCGGCGGCGGCCGGAAGCGGGCCGCAAAGCCACAAAGCCGCAGCCCAGACAGTCCGCCGCACGGTGCGGGGAGATCCTCTCATCAACCGGACCCCTAATTTTGTGGGTTCACATTGTGGCATTCAGTGTTACAAATTGGAAATCGCAAGTCAAATGCGATTCCGGTCAGGGAGCAAATTCCCGTCCGGCAGACATCGAGAGGATCCCCGCGCAGCGGGAGACGGGAGCAGGATCATGCGTGCAGGAACTGGCTTGCTGGCACTCGCTATGGTTGCGGGGCTGGGCGTCGCCGCCCCGGGGGCGATTGCGGCGGAGAAGGGCGCGGTTGCCGCGGCTCCGGCGAGCTGGATCGACGCGAAGACTGGCCACCGGGTGCTGCGCCTGTCGGACGAGCCGGGGGTGAGCGCGCTCTATTTCAACGAGGAAGCCTATACGCCGCAGGGCGACCGGATGGTCATTTCCAGCGAACGGGGGATCATTTCGGTCGACCTCAAAACCTGGCAGCAGCGGCTGCTGGTTCCCGGCAAGGAGCTGCAACTGCTCTTCGCCGGGCGCAAGACCCGCTCGGTCTACTACGCGGTGCGCGGCAAGGCTGCTGCCAGTGGTCCGGCCGGCAAGGATGGCGATACCCGGCCGATGCAGATCTGGACGGCGGATATCGACAGCGGCAAGACCCGCAAGATCGCCGAGGTCTCCGGCGCCTCGATCGCCTCGATCAATGCCGACGAGACCCTGCTGGCGGGGGTGACGGCGGAGCGCTCGATGCCGCTCCAGCCCGGCACCCCGGCGCGGGACAGCCGGTTCGGGCAGGCGAACTACGCCGCCACCGGCCCCGACGGCAAGCCGCTGACCTTTGCCGAGGCCAAGGAAGTGCGGCTGAACGACCGGCTCGAAGCGAAGATCCCGATGGAGATCTTCGTGATCGACGTGCGCACCGGCGAGCGGCGCACCGTGGTCCAGTCGACCGACTGGCTCAATCACCTGCTGTTCTCGCCGACCGATCCCTCGCTGCTGATGTTCTGCCACGAGGGGCCGTGGCACAAGGTCGACCGGATATGGACCGTGCGAACTGACGGCAGTCAGCTGACCAAGGTTCATACCCGCACGATGAACATGGAGATCGCCGGGCACGAGTTCTGGGCGCCGGACGGCAAGACCATCTGGTACGACCTGCAGACCCCGCGCGGCGAGGTGTTCTGGCTGGCCTCCTATGATCTCGCCAGCGGCAAGCGGCGCTGGTACGCGCTCGACCGCAACGAGTGGTCGGTCCACTACAACATTTCCCCGGACCAGAAGCTGTTTGCCGGTGACGGCGGCGACAACGAGATGGTCGCCCATGCGCCGGACGGGAAATGGCTCTACCTGTTCCGCCCGCGCGATATTCCCGACGTGGCCGGAATTCATGCGCCGGACGCGGAGAGCCTGATCAAGCCGGGCCGGTTCGACGGAGTGCGTCTGGTCGACCTGAGCAAGCATGATTATCGGCTCGAACCCAATGCGCGCTTCACGCCCGACGGCAAGTGGCTGGTGTTCCGCTCCAACATGGAAGGCCGGCTCGGGGTCTATGCCGTAGAAGTGGCGGGGCCGGCGAAGTGAGCCTCAACCGCCGCGATTTCCTGACCAGCTCGGCGCTGGCCGGCGCGGCGGCAACGCTGCCGGCGGCGACCGTGGCCGAGGCCGCGCTCGAGCGGACCGGGAAGGGCGGCGCTGCGGTCCACTGGCTCGACGGGGCGGCGCCCGCGCTCGATGAAGGGCAGTGCTGGGGGCAGCCCTGGCCGCGCGGAACGCGGCTGGCGCGCGGCGGCTATGCGCTTGCCGGCGACGACGGGAATGTGGCCCCGCTCCAGACCTGGCCGCTGGCCTGGTGGCCGGATGGATCGATCAAGTGGACCGGCCATGCTGCGCCCGCCGGTGCGGTGCGGAGCGCTGGCGGCACGGTGATGGCTGCGCGCGCGCGTTCGGCCGAGGTGGTGACGGTCAGCGAGGAGGCGGATGCGATCCGCGTGACCTGCGCGGGCGTGGTCTGGCTGCTGGGCCGGTCGGGCCCGGCGCTGATCCGTTCGGCCGCGATCGGCGGAAACGAGGTGCTGCGTGAGGTCGGACTGATCGCCACGGCGCAGGACCAGCCGGACGAGGATGAAGGCGAGGCGCCGCGCCGCATGGCCTTTCGCGGCGGCATCGAGCGGGCCACGGTGGAGCAGGCCGGGCCGATCCGCGCCGTCGTGCGGCTCGAAGGGCGGCACGGCGGGGAAGGGGAGCCGTGGCTGCCCTTCTCGCTGCGGCTCTATTTCCACGCGGGTTCGCAATGCGTGCGGATCGTCCATTCACTGGTGTTCGACGGCGACCCGGCGGCGCGCTTCGTCAATGGGCTGGGGCTTGCCGGCGAAGTGCCGATGCGCGGCGAGCCGCACGACCGCCATGTCCGCTTCGGCGGCGAGGATGGCGGGCTCTGGGCCGAGGCTGTGCGCCCGCTGACCGGCCTGCGTCGTGATCCCGGCGTGCAGTTCCGCGCGGCGCAGGTGGCCGGCGAGGCCGTGCCGCCACTCGACCAGCTGGCGCCGGTGCTGCGCGAGGAGCTGCGCTATATCCCGGCCTGGGGCGATTTCACCCTGTCCCAGCCCAATCCCGATGGCTTCACCATCGCCAAGCGCACCGGGCCGGGCCACGGCTGGATCGCGGCGGACGCGGGCCGCCGCGCGCCGGGGTTCGGCTATGTCGGCTCGCCGCAGGGCGGGACGGCTTTCGGCCTGAGCGATTTCTGGCAGCGCGCCCCGGTGCGGCTCGACCTGCGGGGCGCGGCGGGCGATGCCGCGCGCTTCACCCTGTGGTATCACTCGCCCGATGCCCCGGCGATGGATCTGAGGTTCTATCACGGCACGATGGGGATGGAGGACTGGTTCCACCAGAACAAGGGCCTCGACGTCACTTACGAGGATTTCGAACCCGGCTGGGGCACGGCGCAGGGGATCGCGCGCACCACCGAGTTCCGGCTCTGGGCGCTGCCCGCCACGCCTCCGCGCGACAGGCTGGCGCGCATGGGGGCACTGGTGGCCAGGCCGCCGCGCCTGATCGCCACCTCGGCCGCCGTCCACGATGCGGGCATGTTCGGCGTCTGGGGCTTTGTCGATCGCTCTTCGCCGGCGCTCGATGGGCTGGAAACCCGCGCCAGGGCCGAACTCGATTTCTACCTCGGGCAGGTCGAACAGCGGCGTTGGTACGGGTTCTGGAACTACGGCGACGTCATGCATTCCTACGATAACGACCGCCACGTCTGGCGCTATGATATCGGCGGCTTTGCCTGGGATAACAGCGAGCTCTCCACCGACCTGTGGCTGTGGCATTCCTATCTGCGAACGGGGCGGGCCGACCTGTTCCGCATGGCCGAGGCGATGTGCCGCCATACCGGTGAGGTCGACGTCTATCACATGGGCCGGTTCAAGGGCTTCGGCACCCGCCACGGCGTGCAGCACTGGGGCGACAGTTCCAAGCAGCCGCGCATATCGAACGCGGCCTATCGCCGGATCTACTACTACCTCACGGCTGACGAGCGCTGCGGCGACCTGATGCGCGACCTGCTCGGATCGGAGCAGCGGCTGGCCGAGGTGGATATCGAGCGTAAGACCGGCAGCGTGGATGCGCCCGGCGCCCCCCGCGCGAAGCCGCCCGCGGGCAAGGTCGAGATGGCCTTCGGCACGGTCTGGGGCTCGCTGCTGGCGGCCTGGCTGACCGAGTGGGAGCGGACCGGCGACAAGCGCTGGCGGGAGCGGATCGTGGCGGGAATGGAATCGATCGCGGCCCTGCCAAGGCAGTGGTTCGCGGGCTATGCCATGTACGATCTTGCCTCGGGGCGCTTTTCCGGCGGCGAAACGGTGCGGATCAGTCATCTCAACGGCGCCTTCGGCGTGTTCGAGATGCACGCCGAACTGCTCGAACTGATCGACATGCCGGCCTACCGCGAGGCCTGGCTCGATTACTGCGAATTCTACAATGCCCCGGCCGAGGCATTTACCGCCAGGACCGGCGCCAAGTGGGCGCCGCGCGGGCTCAGGCAGGGCCATGCCCGTTTCACCGCCTATGCCGCCGCCAAGCGCAGGCGCCCCGATCTGGCCCGCCGCGCCTGGGAAGAGTTCGCCGGACAGGGCGACCGGCCCGACCGCGTGCCCGCTGCCCCGATGCGGCGGATCGACGGCGCCGCCGTGCTGCGCCCGGTCGACGAGATCCACGGCATTTCCACCAATGACGCCGCCCAGTGGGGGCTGGCCGCGCTGCAATTGTCGGCGCTGGTCGGCCGCTTTGCCGGGCCGGCCGCTGCAACCTGATTTTCGGAGTAGATCCAGTGACCCAAGCCACTACCTCTAGCGCCACCCCCTCCCGTGCTGCCGTGACCGAGACCATCGGCCTGCTGATCGACAACCTCGTCAACATCAAGGACGAGACCGGCGAGTTCCTGCTCCATCTCGAGGATGGGCGGATCATCGACACCAAGGGCTGGGCCGGGTGGGAATGGACTCACGGCGTCGGCCTGTTCGGGATGTGGCGCTATTACGAGCAGAGCCGCGATCCCAAGGCGCTGGCGATCATGAAGCAGTGGTTCGTCGACCGCTTTGCCGAGGGCGAGACCACCAAGAACATCAACACGGTGGCCCCGTTCATCACGCTCGCCTTCCTCCACGAAATGAAGCCGGACCCGAGCAACCTTGCCCGCTTCGACGACTGGGCCGAGTGGCTGATGGCCCCCGCAGGCGGCCTGCCCAAGACCGAGGACGGCGGCTTCCAGCACATCGTCTACAACGATGAGAACCCCGGCGAGATGTGGGACGACACGCTGATGATGAGCGTGCTCCCGCTCGCCAAGATCGGCCTGCTGCTGGACCGCCCCGCCTATGTCGAGGAGGCCAAGCGCCAGTTCCTCGTTCACATCAAATACCTGTTCGACCGCAAGACCGGGCTGTGGTTTCACGGCTGGACCTTCGAGGGACGGCACAATTTCGCCGAGGCGCTGTGGGCGCGCGGCAATTGCTGGATCACGATCGCCATTCCCGAATTCGTCGAGCTGCTCGGCCTGCCGGAAGGCGATGCGCTGCGCACCTTCCTGCTCGATACGCTGGCCGCACAGGTCCGCACCCTCGCTGCCACACAGGACGAGGGCGGGCTGTGGCATACCCTGGTGGACGACCCGACCTCCTACCTCGAGGCCTCGGCCACGGCGGGCTTTGCCTATGGCATCCTGAAAGCCGTGCGGCTGGGCTACCTGCCGGCCGAATACGAGGACGTGGGCCGCCGCGCGGTTGCCGGAGTGCTCGCCAATATCGACGCGCACGGTGAGCTGCAGCAGGTCAGCTTCGGCACGGCGATGGGCGATACGCTCCAGTTCTATAAGGACATCGCGCTCACCTCGATGCCCTATGGTCAGAGCCTCGCCATCTGCGCACTGGCGGAATATCTTCGCCGGCTCGACTGACCAGGGACCAACCGGGCAACGAGAAAAGAACGGGACAGGACATGACCGCAAGCACACCGCGCCCCGTGCGCCTGATCAACTATCTCGCCTATGGCGCCAACGACGTGCTGGGCGCGGGATCGATGGCGGTGATCTCGGCCTGGGTGCTGGTGTTCTACACCCAGTTCTGCGGGCTTTCGGCCGGGCAGGCGGCGCTGATCTTCGCCACGGCGCGGATTCTTGACGCTTTCGCCTCGCCGATGATCGGCCATGTGTCGGACGGGTTCGGACGGACGGCGCTCGGGCGGCGCTTCGGGCGGCGCCGGTTCTTCATCCTTGCGGCGATCCCGCTGCTGCCGAGCTTCGCCCTGATGTGGCTGCCGGGGATGAGCTTTGCCTACTATCTCGTCAGCTACGTGCTGTTCGAGCTGATCTACGCGATGGAGATCATTCCCTACGAGACGCTCGCCGCGGAGATGGGGAGCGACTACCGGACCAAGGCCAAGTTCGCGGGCTTTCGCATCCTGTTCGCGCAAGGGTCGGCCGTGCTCGCGGGGTTCCTGCCGCTGTGGCTGATCAACTGGCTCGGACGGGACAGCGCCGATACCTTCTTCTACATGGGCGCGATCTTCGCCGTGCTGTTCATGCTGGCCGCAGCGGCGCTCTACCTGTGCAGCTGGGAGCGGGCGCACGTCGCCGCGCCGGTGGCGGCCAGAAACGTGTCGCCCATCGCCGCGCTCTACCGGAACCTCGCCTCGACCCTGCGCATCCGCGCCTTTCGCCTGCATCTCGGGCTCTACCTCGGCGGCTATATCAGCCAGGACGTGTTCAACGCGGCCTTCACCTTCTTCGTGATCTTCGCACTGTCCGGGTCCACCCAGATCGCCTCGGGACTGCTCGGCACGATGTATATCGTCCAGTTCGTCGCCGTGCTGATCGCTATCCAGCTGGCGCTGCGCGCCGGGCCGGCCGCGGCCTACCGCACGGCGGCAGGGTGCTTCGCGGCGGGCGTGGTGGCGCTGCTGGCGCAGTGGAAGCTCGGCATTCCGGCCACGGCGGCCCCGGTGTGGATCGGCATCGGCCTCGTCGGGCTCGGGCGCGGGGCGCTCAACTATATCCCCTGGGCGACCTACAACTACATGGCCGACATCGACGAGATCGTGACCGGGCGGCGGCGCGAGGGCAGCTTTGCCGGGGTGATGACCTTCGTGCGCAAGGCGACCCAGGCCGCGGCCGTGGCGGGGGTCGGCGTGCTCATGGACGTGGGCGGCTTCGTCGCCAAGGCGCCGGTGCAGAGTTCGGGGGCGATCCACACGCTCGCGCTGGTGCTGGGCATCGGCACGATCGGCGTACTGGTGCTGGGCGTGCTGGTCTCGCTGCGCTTTCGCCTCGGCCCTGCAACCCACGCGGTGCTGATGGCCGAGATCGAGCACCTGCGCGCCGGGGGGCGGGAGCCGACCTCGGAGCAGAGCCGCCGCGTGGTCGAGGATCTGTCGGGCTGGCGCTATGACCAGCTGTGGGGCAACAATCCGGTGGGGCGCTGAGATGGGGCGGGCCATGTCGCTGAAATGGGCGCTTGCCCTGGTCCTGGCCGGGCCGGTCGCCGCGCAGCCGGCGGCGCCCCCCGCCTCGGGCCGCATCCTGATTGCCGGGGATTCGACCGCGCAGACCTATGGGCCCGAGCGCTATCCGCAGTCGGGCTGGGGGCAATACCTCGGCTGTGCCCTGGTGCCGGGGGCGCAGGTGATCAACCGCGCCATCGCCGCGCGCAGCACGCGCACCTTCATCGGTGAACACCGCTGGGACGACCTGATGGTCGAAACCCGGCCCGGCGACACGATCCTCATCCAGTTCGGCCACAATGACGCCGCCTACGAAAAGCCGGAACGCTTCGCCGCTGCCACGACCATGTTCCGCGACAACCTCCTGCGCTTCGTCTGGGAGGCGCGCGGGCGGCAGGCCGTGCCAGTGCTGGTGACCCCGGTGGCGCGCCGCTCGTTCTGGGACGATGGCAAGGCCCGGGCCGACTTTCCGGAATATTCGGCCGTAACCCGCGCAGTCGCGGCGCAGACCGGCACGCCTCTGGTCGATCTCGAAGCGGCCTCGCGGACGCTGATCGACCGGACGGGGCGCGAGCCTGCCCGCGCGCTGTACCTGCATTATCCGCCGGGCGTCTGGCCGGGCTTTCCCAAGGGGATCGACGATGACACCCATTTCAGCGAAATCGGCGCGCGGCGCATGGCCGGGCTGATCGCCGATGCGCTGTCCGCCCTGCCGATCCCGGCAAGCGCGCTGGTGGCGAAGGAGCGGCCCGATCTCGCCCGCGCCGCGCCGCTCGGCACCGGGGCCTGCCACTGATGCCCGCCCGGCGCGGCTTTCTCACCGGCGCGGCGCTGCTCGCGGCCGGATCGGCGGTTCGGGCCGGGGCGAAGACCATATTGCCCAAGGCCGCGCCGATCTCGATCGTGCCGCTCTGGCCCGATGGGCCGCCGGGGGGCATTCCGGCCGGGCTGGCGGAGCAGGAAATCCCGCGCTCGCCAACCGGCCCGGCTGACGACACCGCCTTCCTTCACGTGACCCGGCCGGTCCTGCTCCATTGCCGCCCGACGCGCCCCAACGGAGCGGCCGTGCTGATCGTGCCGGGCGGCGGCTATGTCCGCGTGGCGATCGGGCTGGGCGGCGAAGCCTTGCTGCGGGCCTTCGCGGCGGCGGGCTATTCGGCCTACCTGCTGCGCTACCGCCTGCCGGGCGATTCGTGGCAGGCGGGGCCGGATGCGCCGCTGCAGGATGCCCAGCGTGCCTTGCGCCTGATCCGCTCCCGCGCGTGGGTGGATGGCTTCGCGGCGGAGCGGATCGCGGTCTGGGGCGGGTCGGCGGGCGGCCACCTCGCGGCGCGGCTGGTGAACGCTGCGCGGCCGGTTTACGCGGCGGCGGACGCGGTCGACGCGCTGCCGCTGGGGGTGAAGGCGGCCCTGCTGCTCTATCCGGTCAACCTGATGACGGGCCCTTTCGTTCACGCCCAGTCGCGGCAGGAACTGCTGGGCGCGGCGCCCCGCGCCGATGCGAACGGCTATGCGGCCGAAGCCGGCGTTGCGGCCGGCAGTCCGCCGACCTTCCTAGCCCATGCGCTGGACGACGGCGTGGTGCCGGTCGACAACAGCCTGTCCTACCTCGCCGCGCTGCGCCGGGCCGGGGTGCCGAGCGAACTGCACGTTGTCGAATCCGGCGGGCACGGTTTCGGCTGGGCGGGGGAGGATGGCGCGCCGCTGCCGTGGACCGGCTTGGCCCTGCGCTTCCTCGCCCGCCATGGGGCCTGAAGCGCGAAGCGACAAGGTTTTGCCGGGTTTTGCTTTGCTGCCCGGTCATGGCGCTGCAATAGTGACGGCGCAGGGCCAGAATGTCTGCCGATGCACGAAAGGTTTGCCGAGATGAAGTCCATCACCCTGACCCGCTTCCTGATCGAGCAGGAGCGCGAGGCAGACGCCCTGCCGACCGAGCTCAGGATGCTGATCGAGACGGTGGCCCGCGCCTGCAAGGCCATCGGCAACGCGGTCTCGAAAGGCGCGCTGGGCGAGGTGCTGGGCAGCCTCGGCAGCGAGAACGTGCAGGGCGAAGTGCAGAAGAAGCTCGACGTCATCGCCAACGAATTGCTGCTCGAGGCCAATGAGTGGGGCGGGCATCTCGCCGCCATGGCCTCGGAGGAGATGGAAACGCTGCATCGCATCCCCCACCGCTACCCCAAGGGCGAATACCTGCTGCTGTTCGATCCGATCGACGGTTCAAGCAACATCGATGTCGGCCTGACCGTGGGCACGATCTTTTCCGTGCTCGTGGCACCTGCCGAATGCTCGGGGCGTGACGTGACCGAGGAGGATTTCCTCCAGCCGGGAAGCCGGCAGGTCGCGGCAGGCTATGCGCTTTACGGGCCGCAGGCGCTGCTGGTCCTGACCATCGGCGCCGGGGTCTATGAATTCACGCTGGACCGCGAGATCGGCTCGTGGCGAATGACTGACGGACCGATGACCATGCCGCAGGGCGCGCGCGAATTCGCCATCAACATGTCCAACCGCCGCCAGTGGTCACCCGCCGTGACGCGCTACATTGACGAGCGCGTCGCCGGCAGCGAGGGCCCGCTGGGCAAGGACTACAACATGCGCTGGACCGCCTCGATGGTGGCGGACATCCACCGCATCCTCAAGCGCGGCGGCATCTTCCTCTATCCGGCCGACGCCCGCGAGCCGGGCAAGGCGCGGCTGCGGCTGATGTACGAGGCGAACCCGATGGCCTTCCTCGTCACCCAGGCCGGCGGCGCGGCAACCGATGGCACCACCGCCATCCTCGACATTGCGCCGTCCGGCCTGCACCAGCGGGTGGGCGTGGTGATCGGCGACAAGGCGGAAGTGGCGGCGGCCAGCGCGATGGCCGAGGTCGGCTAGGGAGCGGGGACGGAATCCGTCCGCTTTCGGGAAGCTAGGTTGGCGGGTTGGATGACGGAAATGTCGGGGAAGCGAACCTTGCCTTGTGTCATGGCCGGACCTAATCTCGAACAATGCCGACGCGCACCTTCGACTTTCAACCTCGCTGGAAAGAGGAACTTGTAGTCTCCAGCGGCGACCGATCGTTCGTGC
>NZ_JACLAW010000016.1 GCF_014230315.1 Novosphingobium flavum
GGCTGGTGCGGCTGGAGCAGCGGCTCGGCACCCGGCTGGTTCATCGCACGACGCGGCGGATGGCCCCGACCTCTGCGGGGCAGGACCTGCTCGGCGCGTTGTTGCCGCTGCGCGCCGCGCTGCGCGAAGCCGAGGACCGCATCGCCGGTAAGCAGGCGGAGATCGGCGGGCCGCTCAGGATCACGGCGCCGACCTCGTTCGGGCGGATGCATGTCGTGCCGCACTTGCCCGCCTTCCTCGAGCGCCATCCCGAGGTGGACCTGGCGATCGACCTGTCCGACGAATTCGTCGACCTGATGGACGGCAACTACGACCTTGCCATCCGCATCGGGGCGCGGATCGGCGGGGGTCTGGTGGGGCACCGTCTTGCCACCAGCAACCGGGTGCTCTGCGCCGCGCCGGCCTATCTCGACCGGTTCGGCCTGCCCGCCGGCATTGCGGACCTGACGCGCCACCGCCTGCTGGCCACTGAGCGGCAATTGCCGTGGCACCTCGACGGGCCGGAGGGGACGGTGATCCACCATGGCAGAAGCGCGGTGCGGACCAATTCCAGCGAAGTGGTGCGCGAGCTTGCCGTGGGTGGCTGCGGCATTGCCCTGCGCTCGATCTGGGACGTGGCGGACATGTTGGCGAGCGGCGCGCTGCGGCGAATCCTGCCGGCCTGGCGCGGCTCGCGAGAGGTGGGGATCTTCGCGGTTCATCCGCCGGCCCCGGCCCTGCCCGCGCGGGTCCGGGCGCTGATGGACCATTTGCAAGACGGCCTCAGGGGGCTGGAGGTCACCCGCGGGATTTAGGCCGAGTTCAGCCTCAACCAACGATCTGCGCGATGATCTCATCCAGGAAGTCGTGCAGGTTTTCCGAGGCGGTACGCATGGTCTGAACCGCCCGAAATGAATGGAGCTCGATCAGGCCATGAAGCGCGAACCAGACGGCCAGTGCCCGCAGTTCGACCGCGCGATCATCGATCGTCAGGCCGGAAGCGCTGGCAATGCTGAGGCGCATCAACCGCACCACTTCGGCCTGACCCCGCCCTCCATCGTTCACGAGTTCGCGGCTGCGCGTGGCCGACATCATGACCCCGTACAGAAGCGGATTTCGCAGCGCGAATTCCACGTAGATCAGGCAAAGCGCGCGAATGCGTTCCGGGCCGGACGCATATCGATCGAAAGCGCTGCCGGTCTCTGCGCAAAGCTCATCGAAGCCCTCGTCGGCGATCGCTTCCAGCAAGGCCTTCTTGTCGGCAAAGTGCTTGTAGGGAGCACCCGGACTGACGCCCGCCCTGCGCGATGTTGCGCGCAGCGAAAGCCCGTCGGCACCCTCCTCGTTCAGCAAGGCGCGGCCGGCCTCGATCAACGCGCGGCGAACGTCGCGCGGGCGATCGAGATCGGACTTCGCTAGGTTCAACTCTGCCTCGTCTGCCAGCCGCGCGCTTCATGGAGCATAGCGTGCAGCACGTTCATTGCACCCGCCTATGCGCGGCCCATTGGTGTGCCATTCGCAACAGATTGTCCACAAGTTGGTAATCACTGTTTACCGCATGGAGTGATATGTTTCCTTCCAGGCACTCGGAGAACCGCGAAATCAAGCGGATGCGAGGCGGGAATAGCTGGCGGATCGAGCGAGGGGGAGAGGTATATGGACAACCGGTGGAAGCATACGTCGGGCATGGCGGCCCTGATCGCCGCAGCAGCCCTGGGTTCGACCAGCGCCCTTGCGCAAGCGAGCGATGGCGGCGGCCTCGGCGAGATCATCGTCACCGCACAGAAGCGGTCCGAGGCGGCGCAAAACGTGCCGGTGGCGATTACGTCGATCGATCCGGGCAGGCTGTCGAGCTCCGGCATCACGGACACGACCGAGCTCAAGCAACTCGCACCTGCGCTCAACTTCAATACCAATCTTGGCGGCTTCGGCCAGCCGCGCATCCGCGGCATCGGCACCACGGCGACCGGCCCCGGCATCGAGAACCCGGTCGCGACCTATGTCGACGGCGTCTACATCGGTTCGTCCACCGGCGCGATCTTCGCCCTGGCCGACGTCCAGCAGATCGACGTGCTCAACGGGCCGCAGGGCACCCTGTTCGGCCGCAATGCTACCGGCGGCGTGATCCAGGTTACCACCAAGGAGCCAACCGACACGCCCCACGTCAGCGGGCAGGTCCATTACGGTAACTATGACAGCTGGGGCGGTTCGGCCTATGCCACGGGAGGGCTTGCCGATGGGCTCGCCGCCAGCATCGCCGGCGTGTTCAATCAGCAGGACAAGGGCTACGGTCGCAATCTCGCCACCGGCAGCGAAGTACAGAAGGGCTGGGACTATGGCCTGCGCGGCAAGCTGCGTTGGCAACTGCCCGATGGTGCGACCAGCATCACGCTGGCGGGTGACTATTCGGAATCGAGCCGCAGCGATCCGGCAATCCGCACTTACCAGGGGCTGACGATCGCGGGCACGCCGACCCCCGGCGGCGACCGCGACATCTACCTGAACGTCGATCCCATCGTGCGTACCCACCAGGGCGGCGCAATGCTTAACGTCAGCCACGATTTCGCGGGCGTGCAACTGGTCTCGATCTCGTCCTTCCGCGAAGCGCGGCTTTACACCAAGATCGACGCCGACCAGACCACGGCGAACTCGCTGACCTTTTCGGAAGTGCAGAAGGATCGCCAGTTCACTCAGGAACTCCAGCTGCTGTCCACGGGCACCGGCCCCTTCAAATGGACGCTCGGCGGTTTCTACATGTGGTCGGAAGGCAAGTACGATCCGATCAAGACCGAGGGCGTGCTGGCTTGCGGCTTTGCCTGTGCCAACGACATCATCGTCCAGTACGTTCGGCAGAAGCTGAATTCCTGGGCCGCCTTCGCGCAGGGCACCTATGCCATCGACGATACCACCAACATTACGGCCGGTCTGCGCTATACGATCGACAACCGCCTGATCGACGAGAGCCAGACCATCACCACCGTGCCGTTCTTCGGGGCGAATACCGTTGTCTCGGGCACGGCGCTGGCATCGAAGAAGTTCCCGAAGCTGACCTGGCGGCTGGCCATGGACCACCGCTTCTCGCCCGAGGTGATGGCCTACGCTTCGTACAACCGCGGCTTCAAGAGCGGCTCGTTTCAGCCCAACAGCTTCCCGCCCAAGGTACTTCAGCCTGAAACGGTCGATGCCTTCGAAGTGGGGTTGAAGACCGACCTTGCCGACCGCAAGGTCAGGTTGAACCTTTCGGCCTTCTATTACGACTATACCAACATTCAGGCCAACCAGATCATCCAGGGGCAGCTGTTCGTCTACAACTCCCCCGGCTCGATCAATTACGGCCTCGATGCGGATCTGGCGATCAGGGCCACGCCGAACCTGACCCTGACCGCTGGCGCCGCCCTCCTGCACGCCCGTTACAAGCAAGGGTTTACCTCGGCTTTCTGGTCGATTCCGGCTCCCAATGCCAATAGCAACGCCAACCCGTTCTTCCATTCCATCGGCGGCAATTCGGTGATCCAGTGCCCGGCCGTGGGCGGGGTCAACGCCTTCGTTCCGGCCACTTTCGCGCCCTGCGATGCATCGGGCCTGCACATCCAGAATACGCCGGACGTAACTCTCAACGCCGGCTTCACCTATTCCGTCCCGGTGGGCAGCGGCCACGTCGATCTGGCGGGCAACGTCTACTACAATGGCGGCTATTACGACGATCCGCAGAACCGCCTGCGTCAGCCGAACTACACCCTGCTGGATGCCTCGGTAACCTGGTATGCCCGGGCCGACAGTCTCTTCGTCAAGGTCTGGGGCAAGAACCTGGCCGATACCTTCCATACCCAGCAGCAGAACGCGCTCGACGTGGGCGACAACCGCGTCGCCGCCCCGCCGCGCACCTACGGCGTGACACTCGGTTTCAAATACTGACTCCCGGCCGCAAGGCCATCTCAAGCCTGCGCCACCGTTCCCAGGAACCGGTGGCGCCTTTGTTCTCGGGAACAGGAATTCAGCGATGCTCACGTCCCCCTTCAAGCAGGCCTGCGCGATCCCCTTCTATCCGCAGTACGGCCTGTTCAGCCTCACGGGCGGGTTTGTCCGGCAATGGGAATACAACGGTTGGAAGCGCGAGAGCCTGTCGTGGAAGAAGACCTGCTACATCCACGCGGGCCTGTCCGGTATGGGCCAGATCACCTATCGCGGCCGCGATGCGGAAGCCTTTCTCGCCCGGACCTTCGTCAACAACTTCAGCAAGTTTCGCGTCGGCACGGCCAAACATGCCATCGCCTGCGACGATCGCGGTTTGATCGCCGGCCACGGCGTGCTGCAGAAGCGGGGTGAGGAGGAATTCCGTCTCTATGTCGCCGGGCCTTGGACGCCCTATGCGTTCAGCCGCTTTTCCGGGGATGTCGAGCAGGCGGTGGGCGACGACTTCCTGTTCCAGATTGCCGGACCGACCTCGCTGGAAACGCTGGAGGCTGCGACCGGGGAGAGCCTGCGCGACATTGCCTTCCTGCGCTATCGGCAGGTCACCATCTGCGGTCACGAGATCCAGATCATGCGTCTCGGCATGGCCGGTACGCTGGCCTTCGAACTGCACGGCTCCTTGGCGCATGGACCCGAGATCTATGACGCGATCCTGCGCGCCGGGGTTCCTTTCGGGATCGAGCCGCTCGGCTGGCAGACCTTCCAGGTCAACCATGTCGAGGGCGGATTTCCGCAGCAGTTCTGGACCTTCCAGTCCGCGATGCACGACGATCCCGGCTTTCGCGGATGGATGGCGCAGCAGCCTTGGCACTTCCCCGATCCGGCGCCCGCCGGCAGTGTCGATCCGGCCGACTTTCGCGCCCGCTGCCGCACTCCTGTCGAGGTCGGCTGGGAGCGTTCGGTTCGGCTTGACCACGATTTTACCGGCCGCGCTGCGGTCGAGGCGGAACTGGCCGCGCCGCGGCGGACCGTCGTCACCCTTGAATGGAATGCGGAGGATGTCATCGACATCTATGCCTCGCTGCTGCGCGAAGGCGAGGAATACAAATATCTCGAAATTCCGGTTTCGCCTGCCAATCGGGGAATTTGTGGCCACGCAGATCATGTGATGAAAGATGGTGTGCCGGTCGGCATCTCCTCCGGCACGGTGTACAGCTATCATTTCCGCAAGGTGATCTCGCACTGTACCATTGATGGGGCTGAAGCGAATGAGGGGGCCGAGGTGGTCATCCTGTGGGGCGACCATGGTGGGCGACTGAAGGAAGTACGCGCGACCGTCGCCCGGTTCCCATATCTTTGCGAAGGTCGTAATCAGTCGGTCGATCTCACGCGGGTTCCTTAAGGGCCATCAATCGCCGTCCAGCAAAGCCCCAGCGGTCACCCCAAGTGGCTCCGCAAGCTTCTCCACGACAGTAATTGTCGGATTCCTCCGTCCTCGCTCGATGTCACTGACATAGGTGCGGTGGATGCCGGCGCGGTCGGCGTAGTCTTCCTGGCTCCAGCCTTTGGCCTCGCGCAGGGCGCGTACATTCCGGCCGAGGCGTATCCGAATATCCACGGCCGTCTACAGACAGCCATGTCGCTCATCGATCTACAGACGATCAGTGACATTTGACGTTGACTTGCCCCGCAAACGAAGCCTGATGGGTGTCACTGATCGACGACATTGGGGCGCGGCATGGATGTGCGGATTTGTTGGATGGCGGCAGCGGCTGGGCTGCTGGCAAGCGGGGTAGCGGCCCAGTCCAAAGAGGAACGGATCGAGCCGAGCCCGGCCCAGTTGGCCAAGCTCAATGCCCTGACCCCGGAAGGCGTCGCGGCGTTGGTGACGGTGAAGGGCGACGAACTCGAACCGGTGACGGTGCTGACCACGGCCGAGGCGTGGAAGAGCAAGGGCGCCTTTACCGATCCGGTCCGCTCGGACGCGATGCTCCGGGCTTTTATCAGCACCAGGACCGGCGAGGTGCGCTGGCAGGTCTACGAGGAGGTCTCGTACAACTATGCCTACCGCATGTTCCGGCAGGCGGTCTATGCGACGGCGGCGGGGGCGCAGTCGGCTGCGGTGACCGAACTCGCCCACGAGGTGCTGGGCTGCTTCGGCGGGACCTGCTCCTACCGCGACACGCTCGGGTTCGACCTTCCCGAGGCGGCGGTCCGCGAGATTGCCGCGCAGTACCACCCCGGCGGCTCACCCTTGTGGCGGTTCCGCTTCAAGGCGCAAAGCGGGCTCGACTGGGAAGACCGGATTGCGCCGGCCGAGGCGGCCGGGCTGCTGCTCGCGGTCGAGCACAGGACGAGCAAACGGCCGTGAGCGTGTTGCCGGCCAACCTTGATTTCCGGGGAATGCTGGACCTCGCCAGCCTCGACCCGCGTGAGGTGGTAGCCGTGCGCCATGCCCCGCAGCAGAAGGCCCTGCGCCGCGTGCTGCCCTGGCTGGTGGTCGAGCGCCCCGAACTGTTCATGGCCTGGCAGCAGATCCAGTGGGAGAAACTGGAAAAGGCCCTGATGCGGGCCCGCTACATGGCCTCGTTCGTGGGGCAGGACAGCGGCATGGCAACCTTTGCCGGGATCAGCCGGATCACCGGCTGGCAGAGCCTCGATCATGCGGCCTATCTCGACTTTCCCGGCAACCGCGAACTGGCCGACCTCGGCATGGACCTGCGCGGGCCAGACATGGAACACTGCCTCGCCTTCGAGCTGGAGGAGACCGGTTGCTTTGCCGATTACGTCGGTCGGCTGGTGGTGAACTGGCCGACGCCCTCGCGTCAGTGGTGGCGCTGGGCTGGCAATGCCTCGTTCCCGGTCAGCGCAATCGATCCGGACAGCCGGTTCGTCCGCGCGATGCCGGAATGGAGTGATCTGATCCTGAGCTGGTACGAGTTGCAGAGCCTGCCTGCGTCGTGGATCAGCGCGCTGGCGCAGTGGCGCGGGGTTTACCTGATCCACGATGTCGAGAGGCGGGCGGGCTATGTCGGCTCGGCCTATGGCGAGGACAATATCCTCGGCCGCTGGCGGGGTTATGCCCGTACCGGCCACGGCGGCAATGTCGCTCTGCGCCAGAGCAATCCTGCAAACCTGCGCTTCTCCATCCTCCAGCGCACCTCGCCCGATCTTGAGCCAGCCGATGTCATCGCGCTGGAAGCCAGCTGGAAGAACCGCCTGCACACCCGCGAGGCCGGGCTCAACCGCAACTGAAGGGTCAGTACAGACCAGGATCGTCGTCCTCGTTGACGTTGTACCAGGCCTCGTCGTCCTCCTCGTCCCGCTCATCGCCGTAGTAGCGGAAGCCGTAGCCGATGCCGATCTCTTCCGGCGCGGCGGGTGGGCTGTTCCACCAGGCGCCGTGCTGGCGCACCCAGCCGAGCAACTGCGACAGGGCATCGACCTGATCGTCATGGCGCCCGTTGGGGAAGGCGCTCACCTCGCGGATGAACTCGGCCAGCCACGGCGCATCTTCGGGCACATGGACCCGGCCGGCCTCGATCATCGCGCTGACCCCGAGCGCGCGGCTCTGCTTGTCGGTCTCGGGCCGCCGCCCGACGGGGGAAGGCACGCCCGGCGGATCGTCGTGCCTCAGGTTCTGGATCAGCTGGGTGCCCGAGGCCTGGTCCTCGATCAGCAGGACATCGGCGCGATGTTCGCGGGCCAGGCTGATCGCGGTGCGGGTGAGATCGGGCAGTTGCAGCCGGCCCCGGAACAGGTCGAGGATGTAGACGTCGTTGCCGCGGACCAGCGCGGTCACGCAGACCGACCAGTCGTTGTGGGGGTTGTCCTTGCTTGCCGTATCCCACGACTGGATCACGGTCCCGGGAAAGCGGGCAAAGCCAGCGGTAGCAAACGTCCTGAACCACTCGCCCCGGATCACATTGCCGAGCGCGGGCACCGGGTCCTGCTGGTACTGTGCGGCAAAGGCATAGGAGCCCATGGCCGCCTTCAGCTCCATCAGGACCGGCAGCGGCTCGCGCGCGGGGTGGAGCAGTTCACCCGCCTTGCGGCGATGGACCCGCCTGCGGGTAAGCGGGATCGTCATGTCTACCTCGGCGATGGCCGCCAGCGTGAGGTGCTCCCACCCGCCGCTCTCGAGCAGCATCCCGGCCAGGTCATCCTCGTGCAGGCGCTGCATCACGCAGAGCATGGTCCCGCGGCTCTTGTCGTCGAGCCGGGAGGACAGGGTCGAGCGGAACCAGCCGTTGACGAAGGTGCGGGTGGTCTCCGAGTTCGCCTCCTCGGGCTTGATCACGTCGTCCATGATGATGATGTCGCCGCCGCGCCCGGTCAGGGTGCCCCCGACCGAGGTCGAGAGCCGGCCGCCGCGCCGGGTGGTCTCGAAGTCATAGTTGGCCGAGCGCTTTTGCGCGATGACGGTGCCGGGAAAGGCTTCGCGGTACCAGGCAGACTGCATGACCGAGAGGCAATCGCGCGCCAGCTTGCCCGACAGTTCGTTGGAATAGCTGACACAGACGAAGTTGAGGGCCGGGTTCTTGCCCAGCATCCAGGCCACCCAGGCGACGCTGATCGCGATCGACTTGCCGTTGCGCGGGGGCAGGGTGATGAGCAGGCGGCGGTTGTCGCCGGCCCGGACGCGATCGAGCTGGTGCACGATCGCGTCAAAGTGCCAGTTCCAGACCATGACCTCGCCGCCGTTCACGAAGGCGAAGGCCTTGCGCAGGAAGTAGGCAAAGTCGTGGACCAGCAGCCAGTTGTGGACCGCGACCGGATCGCTGAACCGGTCCGCCAGCCCGGGAGGCAGGCCCCGCTCTATCATGCGGGCCCCTCCGGTTCGTCGGGACCGGGTGCGAGCGGCAAGTCGTGGTCGCTCGGGTCATCCCGCAGATGTCCGGCCATGGCGGCGTCAGCAGCCGTGGCGGCGGCTTCGACAGGCAACTCGCCGATGCCGGCGAGAAAGCCCTCCAGCATGGCAAGTTCTGCGGGTGGCAAGGTGTTCTTATCCCCGCCGCGGTCCTCGGTCCCGAATACCTGCATGATCAGCGGCAGCAGCAGCGCCTGGGCCTTGAGGTCACCGGTGGCGGCGCGAGCGCTGAGGGTGACCAGGGCAAGCTGCTGGCGGGTACCCTTCAGGGTCTTGCCGTTGATCTGGATGGTGTGCCGGGCCGAGAGCACCTCGTGTAGATCGGTCTTCAACCCGCGGCTGCCGCGCGGACGTCCCTTGGGATTGCCCGACTGGCCGGGCTTGAACCGGCTGTGCTTCGGCGGCCGGCCATAGCCGACGAGGTCGTCGTCCGAGGGCTCGCCGGGGATATCGTCGATTTTGCTCATGGTCAGTTCTCCTCGACCAGGCCGGCGTGCTCGGCCGCGACCTCGGCAAAGGTCTGACCGGTGGCGGCAAGCACCGGGACAAGA
Organism: Novosphingobium flavum; assembly: GCF_014230315.1. Taxonomy (GTDB): domain Bacteria; phylum Pseudomonadota; class Alphaproteobacteria; order Sphingomonadales; family Sphingomonadaceae; genus Novosphingobium; species Novosphingobium flavum. The sequence continues at coordinate 9,313 of NZ_JACLAW010000016.1, forward strand.
CCGCTGGCATCGGCCAGACGGGCGAGGGCGGTATCGACATAGCGTGGGTCGAGCTCGATCCCGGCGCCGCGCCGGCCCGTGCGGTGGGCGGCGATCAGGGTCGAGCCCGAGCCGGCACAGGGATCGAGCGCGATCTCGCCGCGGTTCGAGCAGTCGATCAGGAAGTCGGCGATCAGCGCGGTCGGCTTGACCGTGCTGTGATCAGCCAGGTCACGCTTGCGGCCCTTGCGGAAGGTGTTCGCGCCGGCATACTTCACGACATTGGTGCGGTAGCGGCCGGTGTCGCCGAGGCCGAAGTTGTTGGTATGCCTGCCGCGGCCCGACTTGAACACGAAGATCAGCTCGTACTGGCTGCGATAGAAGCTGCCCATGCCGCCGGTGCCCTTGTCCCAGACCACCAGTTGCTTGTGCTCGGAATAGACCCCGTCGGCCGCATCGAGCAGTTCGCGCGCGTGACGCCAGTCCATCGCGATGTAGTGGATCGAGGCTTCGGCCGAAAACCGTGCGCACTGGCGGAAGATCGCGCGCAGGAAAGTGGTGAACTCAGCCACGCTCATCTCGCCGGTGCCCATCACGAACTCGCGGTGGCGGCCGGTGCCCGAGACGAACCCGTCGATCGGCACGTTGTAGGGTGGGTCCGCAAAGACGATTCCCGCCCGGTCTTCGCCGAGCAGGGCTTCGTAGCTCGCCGCATCGCGCGCGTCGCCGCAGTAGAGCCGGTGCGGGCCGATCAGCCACAGGTCACCCTCGCGGCTGACCGCAACCGCGTCCTCATCCGGCAGTTCGACCTTCTCCGGTTTCTCCTCGACCTTGTCCTCCGGCAGCGCGAAGTCGAGGTCGGCGGTCGTGAAGCCGGTGATCTCGAGATCATAGCCGTCGGCGAACAGGATCTCGAGCTCTTCGGTGAGCAGCTTGGCATCGTAGCCGGCCAGTTCGCCGAGACGGTTCTCGGCAAGGGCAAAGGCGCGGCGGTCGTGGTCGGTCATGAACCGCGCGCGGATCACCGGGACCTCGTCGAGGCCGAGCGCCTTGGCCGCCAGCCAGCGGCCATGCCCGGCCGCGATCATGTTGGCATCGTCGATCACGATCGGCACCAGCCAGCCAAACTTCCGAATGGACGCCCCGATCTGGCTGATCTGCTTGTCGGAGTGGGTCCGCGCATTGCGCGGGTTGGGCGTGAGCGAACTGGTCGCGACCAGCTCGAGATGCGGGTGGTTGGGGATGTGGGTCATCAACTGCTCCTCAAAAAGGAAGCAGTTCAGCTACACCACGTCAGCGCCGCTTTGACTCACGAAAGCGGGTCCGATTTTTCCCTGATACCAGATTGCGGATTGTCGCCGGGGAAGGGCTGTAGCCTAAAAGCCAACGCACCGTGTTAGCCGTTGTCGCGAGCGCTCGTTCGCTTGGCGTGCTGCCAGGAGCGACTGAGATTGTCCCGATGATCGGGTGTTCGATCGATTGACTGTTGTGCTCTCGGATCAGTGGGTAAAGGTCGTCATAGATCCCACGAATGGCGTTGTTCCGCTTGAGCTTCGCGATGCGGTTGTGACAGCGAAGGCTGCGCTGAAATTCGGACAGTCTGGGCACCTTGCCTTCGAGCCGGGCAACGAGCCATTCAAGATATTTCGCCGGCAGGTTGGGGCGGTGCAGCTTCCGCAGCCTGTGCGCCAACAATACGTTTCTGGGCACATTGCGGCGCGGCCGTCCCTTGCGCTGTGCTTGATGTCCAAGCTCCGTTCGGAGCAAGCGCATCATCATGGCCGGCATCAGTGCAGGCGTTACCCGTTCGGCGGCCTCCAGCAGCATCTCGTCCGTGGGGCATTGGCCCTCCTCGAGGTGCGAGACGACCGTGTCTGTAGTAATAACGGAGATGTTGGAGAAATCGAATTTCACGGGAAATGAATGCCTCTGATCCGGCTCGCCTGCAACACGCAGATTTCACTCCGCCGTTCCCAGCATGGCCGGATTTTTTCCCTGTTCGTTCACCAGGGAAATGCCGGCGGAAGTGGCCGAATTCTGCGAGTGTGATCGAAGAAATTTCTTCCTTTTGGGCGCTTCGTTTCAACAATTCCCTGTAGATTCCCAGTTAAGTAGGGAAACGGGGCGGCGAGACCCGTTAGGCCCCGACTGCGTCATTCACCATATTTCCCTGAAGATCGCCGGTTTCTCCGATCGTCGCCCTCGCAGGCGCGGGGTTTCGGTCGCCTTGCGCGGCTGGATCAGGATCTTGTCGGAGGATGGCTTGAGAGAGGGGGGCTTGCTACCTTGGCCCTGACCGCTTGAATTTCGTCGATGAATTCAAGGGATGGTGCGGTCGAGAAGACTCGAACTTCCACGGGCTTTCGCCCACAACGACCTCAACGTTGCGCGTCTACCAATTCCGCCACGACCGCATAATCGAACAGGGCCACTTCTAGGAGAAGAAGCTGGCCCCGCGGGGTAGGAGCGCGCCCCTAGCAAATGGTCCGGGGGGCTGCAAGCGATGATATGCGCTTTTTGCGAAGGCTTTTTTCAACAGGGCCTCTCAGCCCGGTTTCCAGCCGATTTCGGCGAACTTGGCCGAGCGCGGCACATCGGTCACGGCTTCGTTGATCGTCATGCTCTCGCCCGGGGCGAGCTGGCGCTTGGGTGGGAAGACCTCCCACGAATAGACGATGCGGTCGGCCGAATCGCGCAGCACGATCAGGATCGGCGGGACATTGCGGCGTTCCTTGCCGACATTGGTGACCTTGCCGCTTGCCCCGAAGAATTCAGCGCCGTTGGGCAGCGTGCGCCGGTCCTGCCGGTTGGGCGGGAATTCGAGCACGAGATCGGGCTGGGCCGAGGCGAAGGTCTGGCGCGCAAGCGGCGCCCAGTCGGGCAGCCCGTACCAGGCGACCGCGCCGATCGCGGCGAAGGCGATCACGGCAAAGACCGAGGCGGCGATGGTGTAGAGTTTGAGCCGGTTGCGCCGCGGCCGGAACGGCGGCTCGTGCGCGAAGCTCGAATAGGAGAAGTCTTCCGCTGTCGTCTCGTCGGAATAGACCTGCTGGATGCGCGGTTCTTCGGGAATCGGCGGGGGGGGCTCGGCCTCCGTACCGGAAGGAACCGCCTCGCTCGCCGCATCCGCTTCCGGAGCGGCAGCCTGTGCGGCCGGCTCAGCCGAGGCCTGGGCAGGCGGCGGCGCGGCAACCGGCACGGGTTCGGGGCGCTGTGGCAGCTCCGGGCCATGTTGAAACCACGAATGGCGACACTTCGCGCAGCGCACCGTGCGCCCATCTACGCCGATGGCGCTGTCGGGAACCACGTAGCGGGTCGCGCAGGCAGGGCAGGCGATGATCATGGATGGGGATTAAGCACGTGCGCTTGCCGCCCGACAAGGCCGCGGCCGGAATGCACTCCGGTTGCGCCCCTTTTTTCCACACCGATTGATGGCTATAGGCCACAAGGGGTAGCCGCCGGTCGGTTCGGGAGCCATTGTTTCGCCGTGTTCGCAACTTTTCGCCGTGATCGACGCTGCCTGACTCGGCCTGCCGCATGACGCCGGACGCCGAAGGCGAGATCGTCCAGTTCGACAATGTCGGCCTGCGCTACGGCACGGGGCGCGAGGTGCTGAGCGACGTTTCCTTCACCCTTTATCCTGGCAGCTTCTATTTCCTCACCGGGGCCAGCGGCGCGGGCAAGACCAGCCTGCTCAAGCTGCTTTACCTCGCGCAGCGGCCTTCGCGCGGGGCGATCCACATGTTCGGGACAGATGCGATCACCATGCCGCGCGAGCGCCTGCCGCTGCTGCGCCGCCGCCTCGGGGTCGTGTTCCAGGACTTCCGGCTGGTTCCCCACCTTTCCGCCTTCGACAATGTCGCCCTGCCGCTGCGCGTTTCTGGCGCGGCCGAGCGGGACATTGTCCAGCCCGTGGCCGACATGCTCGAATGGGTGGGCCTGGCCGACCGGATGGACGCGCGCCCGGCTACGCTGTCGGGCGGGGAGCAGCAGCGCGTGGCCATCGCCCGCGCGGTGATCGGCCGGCCGCAGTTGCTGGTGGCCGACGAGCCGACCGGCAACGTCGATCCCGACATGGCGGTCAAACTGCTGCGCCTGTTCGAGGCGCTCAACCGCCTCGGCACCACGGTCGTCGTGGCGACTCACGATGCCCACCTGCTGCGCAAGGTGCCGGAAAGCCTGATCATGCGGCTCGACAAGGGCCGCCTCTCCGATCCTACCGGGGCCCTGCGCTATCCGCCCCGGCGTCAGACGGGGCCGGCATGAACGACGCGCCGCCGATTCCGCAGGCCGCCTCTCGCCTGCCGCGCCGCTCTGCCGAGATCGTGCCGCAGGCACGAATGTCGGGCCCGATACCGTGGGTGATCGCCATCATGGTCGCGCTGATGGTGGTTGCCGCCGCGGGTGGCCTCGCCCTGCGCAACACCGGCAAGGCGGCGGCGCGCGAGCTTTCCGGCGGGATTACGGTCCAGATCGTCGAGGCGCGCCCGGCCGAGCGCGACCGGCAGGCCCGCGCCGCCCTGGCCCTGCTCCAGCGCGCGCAGGGGGTGACCGAGCCGCGAATCGTGCCGCAGGCCGAGCTGGACGCGCTGGTCGAGCCGTGGCTGGGCGAGGCGGTGGACGAGCAGGCGCAGGGCGGCGGGCAGGGGGACAGCCTCGGCGTTCCCGTCCCGGCCCTGATCGATGCGCGGCTGGCCGGATCGCTCGCGCCCGCGCGCCTCGCGGCCTTGCAGGAGCAGCTCCGCCGCACCGCGCCCTCCGCCCGGGTCGATGATCAGGCGATCTGGCTGCGCCCGGTGTTCGGGGCCGCGCAGTCGCTGCAGTGGCTGGCCGTGGCGTTGATCGTGCTGCTTTCGGGCGCCACCGGCGCGGCCGTGCTGCTGGCGGCGCGAACCGCGCTCGGCAACAACCGCGAGACGATCGAGATCGTCCACCTGCTCGGCGGCACCGATGCGCAGATCGCGGCGATTTTCCAGCGCTCGATCGCATTCGATGCGATCGGCGGCGGCGTGGTCGGTTTCGGCGCCGCCTTCGTCGTGATTGCCCTGCTCGGGCGCAGCTTTGCCCAGCTTCAGGCCGGGATCGTCACCGGCTCGGCGCTCGGCTGGATGGATTGGGCCCTGCTCGCGCTGGTCCCGGCCGTGGCCGCAGTGGTGGCAACGATCACCGCGCGCTGGACAGTGATGCGCGCGCTGCGCCGGATGCTATAGGTTCCCATATGATCCGCCGTATTTGCTCTTCGCTTCTCCTCCTGTGGATGCTCGGCTTCCTCTGGTTCGCCGTGTTCCTGCCGCGCCCAGCCGGCGGGGAAAAGACCGACGCCGTGGTCGTGCTGACCGGCTCGGGCGGGCGGATCGACCGCGGGCTGGAAGTGCTTTCGAGCAAGCTGGCCCCGCGCATGCTGGTCTCGGGCGTGGACCGCGAGGTGACCGCGCGCCAGTTCGCCGCGCAGTACCATATCCCCCGCGCCCGCATGTCCTGCTGCATCACGCTCGGCTACGAATCGGTCGACACCCGCTCCAATGCGCGCGAAGCGGCGCAGTGGATTGCGAAGAACGGCTTCACCTCGGTCCGTCTGGTGACGAGCGACTGGCACATCCGCCGCGCCGCCTTCGACCTGTCGCAGGTCGCGCCGCCGGGCCTCACCGTGGTCGAGGACGCGGTCTCGACCCGGCCCAGCTTCAAGGTGCTGTTCCTTGAATACCACAAGCTGCTGGCGCGGCTGGTGCAGCGGGTGACCGGCTCGTGACCGCGTCCCCGCTCGCGCCAGAGCTTGCTCAGCCGCTTCCCCCGGCCGGCCCGGCCGACGTGCTGCGCAGCCTCGCCTTCTACTTGATTTATTATGGCGCGACCGTGCTGCTCGCCTTCGTGGTGACCTTTCGCCTGATCATGCCGGGCCGCGGCTTCGTTCACACGGTCCACACCTGGGTCCGGTTCCATCGCTGGTGCGTCGAGCATATCCTGCGGATCGAGGTCAGGATCGAAGGACAGGTGCCGGTCGCCCCGGTGCTGGTGGCGATGAAGCACGAGAGCTATTTCGAAGCGATCGACATGCCGGTCCTGCTCTCCTATCCGGCGGTTTTCGCCAAGATCGAGCTGCTGCACATGCCGCTGTGGGGCCGCGCCGGGCGGCACTACGGCCTGATCGGGGTCGAGCGCGATCAGGGGGCCAAGGCCCTGCGCACGATGATCAGCGAGGCGAAGAAGCGTGTTGCCGAGGGGCGCCCGCTGGCGATCTTTCCCGAAGGCACCCGCGTGCAGCACGGCACCCGCCCGCCGCTCCAGGCGGGGTTCGCCGGGATCTACAAGCTGATCGGCGTGCCGGTCGTGCCGATCGCGATCGACAGCGGCGCGCGCTACAAGCGGCGCTGGAAAAAGCCGGGGCGGATCACCATCCGGATCGGCGAGACCATCCCGCCCGGTCTCCCGCGCGAGGAGATCGAGGCGCGCGTCCACGCCGCGATCAACGTGCTGAATCCTGCATGACCGTGCCGGCATGAGCGAGCCGGAGCGCAAGCGCCGCTGGTACGAGGTGCTGGGGCCGGGGCTGGTGACCGGCGCGGCCGACGACGATCCCTCCGGCGTCGGCACGTACAGCCAGGTCGGCGCGCAGTTCGGCTATTCGCTTGGCTGGACCCTGTTCTTCGGCTTTCCGCTGCTCGCCTCGATCCAGGCGGTCTGCGCCCAGATCGGCGCAGTGACCGGCAAGGGGATCGCCCGCAATCTCAGGCAGCACTATCCCCGCTCGCTCCTGCGCGTGACGGTCCTGCTCCTGCTGGTCGCCAATGTGGTCAACATAGGCGCCGATCTTGGCGCTATGGCCGCCTCGGTCGCCCTGCTGCTGCCGGGCAATGCGATGGCCTGGGTCGTGGGCTTCGGGGTGGTCTCGGTCGTGCTCGAGGTCTGGCTGAGCTACGAGCGCTATGCCGCTGTTCTGAAATGGACCACGCTCTCGCTGTTCGCCTATGTCGCGGTGGCCTTCGTCGCCCATGTCCCGGTGCTGGAGGCGCTGCGCGGCCTCACCGTGCCCTCCTTCAGCTTCGGCAAGGAACAGGCCATGGCGCTCGTCGCCGTGTTCGGCACCACGATCAGTCCCTACCTGTTCTTCTGGCAGGCTGGGCAGGAAGTGGAGGAACAGCACCGCCGCCACGTCAAGCCGCTGATGGTCAGCCCCCGGCAGTTCGTCGGTGAGGAATTGGCGCGGATCCGGCTCGATACGCTGGTTGGCATGGGCTTTTCCCACATCACCGCGATCTTCATCGTCGTGGCCACGGCGGCGACGCTCCACGCGCACGGCATCCGCGAAATCGCCAGCGCCGCCCAGGCTGCCGAGGCCCTGCGCCCGATCGCGGGCGACCTTGCCTTCGCTCTCTTCGCGCTGGGGATTGTCGGCACCGGCCTGCTCGCCGTGCCGATCCTCGCGGGCTCCGCCGCCTATGCGGTCAGCGAGACGTTCGACTGGGTCGAAGGTCTCGACCGCAAGCCGCGCGAGGCCAAGGCCTTCTACGCGATCATTGCCCTGGCCACGGCGGGCGGCATGGCGCTCAACCTGCTGGCGATCGACCCGATGCAGGCGCTCTATTGGGCCGCCGTGGTCAACGGTCTGCTCGCCCCGCCGCTGATGGTGGTGACCATGCTGATCTCGCGCAATCCCAGGGTCATGCACAAGCATGTCATTTCGCCGTGGCTGGCCTTCGGCGGCTGGGTCTCGACCGCGGTGATGACTGCGGTCGCGGCGGTGTTCCTGCTGAGTTAGCCCTGACCGTTATGGTCGGACCGCCCGAAGTCGGGCCGCGCGTCGTCCTGGCCCTGTTCGATGATCGAGCGGCGGATCGCGCGGGTGCGGGTGAAGTGATCGAACAACCTGTCGCCCTCGCCGTTGCGGATCGAGCGCTGCAGGGCGGTCAGGTCCTCGGTGAAGCGCTGGAGGATTTCCAGCACGGCATCGCGGTTGGACAGGAACACGTCGCGCCACATCGTCGGGTCGGAAGCGGCGATGCGGGTAAAGTCGCGGAAGCCGCCCGCCGAATACTTGATCACCTCGCTCTGGGTCACTTCCTCGAGGTCCGAGGCCGTGCCGACGATGGTATAGGCGATGAGGTGCGGCACATGGCTGGTGACTGCGAGCACCAGATCGTGATGCTGCGGGTTCATCAGCTCGACATGGGCGCCGAGCCCTTCCCAGAACTGGACCAGCTTGGTCAGCAGGATCGGATTGGCATCGTCCGGCGGGGTGACGATGCACCAGCGCCGCCCGAACAGGCTGGCAAAGCCCGCGTCCGGGCCGGAGTTTTCCGTGCCCGCAACCGGGTGGGCCGGGATGATCGCCACGCCGGGCAGGGCCTCGGACAGCGAGGACAGCACGGTCTGCTTGGACGAGCCGACGTCGCTCACCAGCACGCCCGGCTTGAGGTGGCCCGCCACTTCGCGCGCTGCGGCGCCCATCGCGCCGACCGGCACGCAGAACACCACGAGGTCGGCCCCCGCCACGGCCTCGGCCGCCGTCTCGCACACCTGCGCCACCAGTCCGCGCGCCCGTGCCCGCTCGCGCGTCGCCGGGTCGGCGTCATAGCCGGTGGTGTGCACACCGGGCAGATACTCCTGCACGGCCAGCCCGGTCGATCCGCCCAGCAGCCCCAGCCCGATGATCGCGACCGCTCCGAACATCACGCAGCCTTGGCCAGATCGCGCAGGATGCGGACGATGTCGTTCATCTGCTCGGCCGTGCCGATGGTGATGCGCAGCCCATGCGGCAGGCCCTGTCCCGGCAGCCAGCGGACGATGTAGCCCTGCGCGGCAAGCCCGTTGTAGGCCGTCTCGGCGGTCAGCTTGCCCTCGAACAGCACCAGCACGAAATTGGCCTCGCTCGGCACCGGGCGCAGGCCGTGGTTGGCAAGGCCGCCAAGCGCCGTGACGAAGCGCGCCCGCTCGGCCGCGTTGTGGCGGCGCGAATGGTCGACGAACTCCTGGTGCTCGACCGCCGCAAGCGTCGCCGCCTGGGCCGAATTGCTGAGCGGAAACGGCCCGCGGATGCGGTTCATCGTCCCGATCAGTTCCGCCGCGCCGGTTGCCCAGCCGACCCGATCTCCAGCCAGCCCATAAGCCTTGGAGAAGGTGCGGGTGACCAGCACGTTGCCGGCCGTCTCCGCCAGCGCCAGCGCCCCGTCGTCATCCTCGGGCGCGACATATTCGGCATAGGCCTGATCGATCACCAGCAGCACGTCGCCCGGCAGCGCCGCGTGGAGCCGCGCGATTTCGCCCTGCGGCAGGTATGAGCCGGTCGGGTTGTTGGGGTTGGCGATGAACACCACGCGCGTCCGCTCGCTCACCAGGGCGAGCAGGGCATCGACGTCCGTGCCATAGTCGTCATCCGGCGCGATCACGGGGGTCGCCCCGCAGCGGCGCGCGGCGATGTCGTAAAGCGAAAAGCCGTAGCGGACGTAGAGCACCTCGTCCCCCGGCCCGGCATAGCAGCCCGCCGCGATGGCCAGCAGCTCGCCCGATCCGGTGCCGCAGACGATGCGGGCCGGGTCGATCCCGTGCAGGGCGCCGAGCGCCTTGCGAAGGGCGTGGCTGTCCGGATCGGGATAGAGCGACGGCTTCACCGCATGGTCGCGCGCCAGCAGCGCCGCCGGGCTGGTGCCGAGCGGGTTCTCGTTGGCCGAAAGCTTGATCAGCGGGCGCCCGTCCGCGCCGGCCGACTTGCCGGGGACATAGGCGTGGATCTCGGCGATCCAGGGCTTGGGGGCGGGAAGCTTGGTCATGACGGCTGGCCCTTAGCAGGCTTGCGCGCGTTTGACAGCCTCGCTTGCATTGACACCGTGCCTGCGGTCCCCCAATTCGCTTGCCATTATGGCGACCGCACCGCTCCTTGCCTCCAGCACCGTGCTGGACCTTGCCCAGCCGCTCCCGCTCGATGGCGGGCAGCAGCTCGACGGCGTGCGCATTGCCTACGAAACCTACGGCACCCTCGCGGCAGACCGCTCCAACGCCATCCTGATCTGCCATGCGCTGACCGGGGACCAGCACGTCGCCAGCCCGCACCCGATCACCGGCAAGCCCGGTTGGTGGGTGCGCATGGTCGGTCCCGGCAAGCCGATCGACACTGACCGCTTCTTCGTGATCTGCGCCAACGTCCTCGGCTCCTGCATGGGCTCGACCGGCCCGGCCAGCCTTGCGCCCGATGGCAAGCCGTGGGGCATGCGCTTCCCGGTGATCACCGTGCGCGACATGGTCCGCGCCCACGTCGCCCTGCTCGACGCGCTCGGGATCGACTGCCTTCACGCCGTGGTCGGCGGCTCGATGGGCGGGATGCAGGCGCTCAGCCTCGCCGCCAATTTCCCCGAGCGGGCCGCCGCCGTGCTGGTCCTCGCCTCGACTGCGCGCCACTCCGCGCAGAACATCGCCTTCCACGAGGTCGGGCGCCAGGCGATCATGGCCGATCCCAAGTGGAAGGATGGGGACTATTACGGAAGCGCCGGGCAAGGGGGCAAGGGCCCGGAAAAGGGCCTCGCCGTCGCCCGCATGGCCGCGCACATCACCTATCTTTCCGAAGAGGGGATGCACGACAAGTTCGGCCGCAACCTGCAGGACCGTTCGGAAAAGACCTTCGGCTTCGACGCCGATTTCCAGGTCGAATCCTACCTGCGCTACCAGGGCCTTTCGTTCATCGAGCGGTTCGATGCCAACTCGTACCTCTACATCACCCGGGCGATGGACTATTTCGATCTGGCCGAGGAACACGGCGGGCGTCTCGCCGATGCCTTCGCGAACAGCACGGCGCGCTTCTGCCTCGTCTCCTTCGATACGGACTGGCTCTATCCCACCCCCGAATCGCGTTCGATCGCCCATGCGCTCAACGCCGCCGGCTGTCCGGTCAGCTTCATGGAACTGTCGGCCCCCTTCGGGCACGATTCCTTCCTGCTCGAAGTCCCCGCGCTTGACGGGGTGATCAAGGGCTTCCTCGGGGCATGAACGCGCTGCGCCCGGATCTCGCGATCATCGCGGACAATGTGTCGCCCAGCGCCAGCGTGCTAGACGTCGGCTGCGGCGATGGCGCGCTGCTCTCGGCCCTGCGCGAAAAGGGCTGCGATGCGCGCGGGATGGAGCTTGATCCCCACAACGTCGCCGAATGCGTGGCGCGCGGGCTCTCGGTCATCCAGGGCGATGCCGACAAGGATCTCGTCTTCTACCCCGACAAGGCGTTCGACTGCGCGATCCTCAGCCAGACCCTGCAGACCACGATGCGCCCCGACAAGGTGCTCGACGAACTGCTCCGGATCGGGCGCAAGGCGGTGGTCTCGTTCCCCAATTTCGCCCACTGGCGGGTGCGCCTCTCGCTGCTGTGGGGCGGCCGCATGCCGGTCACGCGCCTGCTGCCCGTGGCCTGGTACGAAACGCCCAACATCCACCACCTGACGATCGACGATTTCCGCGCCCTGATGGCCGAACGCGGGATAAAGGTCGAACACGCCTGGTTCCTCAAGGGTGATCGCCAGACCAGCGCCACGGCCGCCAACTTCCGCGCCGAACACGCCGTCTTCCTGATCTCGCGCTAAGGCGCCCTCATCTCCCGCGCCTCGTCATTGCGAGGAGCGAAGCATCCCGCTCACCCGTCGTCATTGCGAGGAGCGCGGCGACGAAGCAATCCAGGGCGGTTGAGCGCAGCGGCCTTGGATTCCTCCGCTGCGCTCGCAAAGAAGTGACTCAATCCACCCGCGAAGCATCATTCACGCAGGTCACGCTGTCCCCCCGCGCCAGAACCCAGAGCGATAGCCCTGCCGCCTTGGCCCGCTCCACCGCCAGCGAGGTCGGCAGCGAAACCGTAACCAGCGTGGTCGCCCCCGCCTTCACCGCCTTCTCGACGATCTCGTAGCTGCACCTTGCGGTCGAGAGCACGAAGCCGCCGTCCAGCGGCCAGCCGGTCCGCGCCATGCCGCCGATCAGCTTGTCGAGCGCGTTGTGGCGGCCCACGTCCTCGCGGATCTCGGCGATCCGGCCCGAGGGTGTGCACCAGGCCGCGGCATGTGCCGCCCCGGTGCGGCGGTTCAGGTCCTGCCGCTCGGGCAGTTCCTCCAGCGCGGCAAAGATCGCCTGCGGGTCGATCGGCTCGTGCGCCGCCACCGGGGGCAGGGGCCGTGTCACTTCGGCGAGGTTCTCCATCCCGCACAGGCCGCAGCTCGATTCGGCCACGCGCGTGCGCACCCGCTCGGTCAGCCGCTCGATCCCGAGGCCCGCCAGCCTTGCCCGCACGATCCAGCCCTGCTCGACCTCGGCCAGCCCCACGTCGGTCACGTCGTCCGCGCTCGTCGCCAATCCTTCCGACAGGGCAAAGCCCGTGGCAAAGTCGACGAGGTACTCGGGCGTGGCCATCATCACTGCATAGGCAAGGCCATTGAACTCGAGCGCGACCGGGGCTTCCGGCACCCAGTCGCGCGTGACCGGGCGCAGCGCGCCCTCGGCCGATACGGTGAAAGCGTCGGTCATCGCCGCCTCAGCCGTAGCGATAGACCGCGCAGAGCTTGTTGCCGGTCTGGTCGCGCAGATAGGCAAGGTAGAGGTGCCCGAAGGGACCGTTGCGCTCGCCCGGCGGGCTTTCCGCCGTCGTCCCGCCATTGGCGATGCCGGCGGCGTGCCAGGCATCGATCTGTTCCGGGCTCTCGGCCTGAAAGCCAATGGTAACGCCGTTGCCGAAGGTCGCAGGCTCGCCGTTGACCGGCTTCGTCACCAGCAGCACGCCGCCCTTGTGAATGTAGCGCACGCGGCTGCCGTCCGATGCGGGCACGCCCGGCTCGCCGCCGAGAGCGGTGAACAGCGCGTCGTACAACTGCTGCGAGGCGGGAACGTCATTGCTGCCGACAGTGATGTGAGTGAACATGGAGGCTCCGCTTGGTTGGGTCGCTCTGGTCTGTGCCCGGCATGGTTCTTGGGCCGAAATCCGCTCCGGCACAATCGCCAGTCTGGCGCTTCAGCCATTTTGGATGAGTGCCATTCAGGTTCGGGCGGCTATGAGGCCCGCGATGAAAAACCGCGCCGCCCTTTCCCTCGCCCTGCTGGCCTCGGCCGCCTGCTCCCTCTCCGCTCCCGCTTTCGCCGCCCGTCCGCTCACGGCGGACGAGCGCATGGCCCTGCGCTGCGGCGCGGCCTTCGCCGTTGTCGCCACCGGTCAGGCCCGGGGCGATGCGGCGATGAAGCAATATCCGCCCATGGCCCAGCGCGGCCGCGAATACTTCGTGCGCCTCGCCGCGCAGCTGATGGACGATGCCGGGATGGACGAGGCCGGGGTGCGCGCTGCCGCCCGCGCCGAGGCGCAGGTCCTCGCCCGCCAGCGCGGGGTGGAGGGGATGATGCCCTTCTGCCTCAAGATGCTCGATGCCCAGCCCGGTTTCGCGCCCCGATAAATCCCCGCCGCGATAAACAGGCAGTATTCACCGGTTATTTGCGCACCCGGCGGTTGATCTTGGCCGCCGCACTGCGGCATGGCCGTATCCATGTGGCAGCTTTACCAGTTTCCTCTTTGTCCCTTCAGCCGCAAGGTTCGCCTGCACCTCGCGGAAAAGGGCATTCCCTTTGAGCTGTGGCGCGAAAATCCGTGGGACATGCGCGACGAATTCGTGGTGATGAACCCGGCCGCGCGCACCCCGGTGATCCGCAACGAGGAACGCGGCATCACCGTGGTCGATAGCCGTGCAATCTCCGAATATTTCGAGGAAACGGTCGACAAGAACCCGATGATCAACGGCACCTCGGCCAACCGGGCCGAGATCCGCCGCCTCGTCGCCCTGTTCGACGAGAATTTCTACGGCGACGTCACCGCTCCGCTTCTGCACGAACGGATGAAGAAGCGCCTCGTCTATCGCCAGTCGCCCGACAGCCGGATGCTGCGCGAGGCGATGAAGCTGGCGCACGAGCATCTCGAATATATCGACTATCTGATCGATACCCGCCCCTGGCTGGCCGGCGCGACGATGAGCCTCGCCGATCTTGCCGCCGCCGCCCAGATCTCGGTGGCGGACTACCTTGGCGGGCTCGACTGGTCGGGCCATGAACAGGCCAAAGGCTGGTACTCGGTGTTCAAGAGCCGCCCCAGCTTCCGCCCCCTGCTGGCCGAACGCATGGAAGTGATTCAGCCGCCGAGCCACTATGCGGACGTGAACTGGTAAGATTGTACCCTAATTCGTCATTGCTTCGCTGCGCTCGCAATACCGAGGGTGCTTACGCGAGGCCCCGCTTGTCGCCAAAGCGGCCGTGCTTGCGGTAGCGCACCAGCCAGCGGTCAAGAAACAACCCCATCGGCCGCGCCGTCACGCCCAGCGCCTTCAGCCCCGGCAGCCCGGTGCCGACATTGCCCGCGCGCAGCAGGGCCAGCTGGTCCGAGCTGATCGGCGTGCCGGGCACGGCGGCGATCACGGTCGAGACGATCTCGGGCAGCGGCGCGAACAGCGGCTTGCGGCCCTCGCCGGCGGCGATCCGCTGGTTCAGCTCCAGCATGGTCACCACTTCCGGGCCGACCAGTTCAAACGTCTTGCCGCCGAAGCGGGCCGGGTCGGGCAGGGCCGAAGCGACTGCCTGGGCCACGTCGTCGATGAAGACCGGCTGCAGCTTCGCCTCGGGGCAGAACACCGGCAGGACCGGGGCCGAGGCGATCAGGGCGGCGAACATGTTGATGAACTTGTCGTCCGGCCCGAACACCACCGAGGGGCGCAGCACGGTCGCCTTGGGGAAGGCGGCGAGCACGGCCTGCTCGCCTTCGCCCTTGGTCCGCGCATAGTCGGTGGCGGCATTGGCGTCGGCGCCATTGGCCGAACCCAGCACGAAGGCCGATGCGCCCGCGGCGCTGGCGGCGGCGGCAAGGGCGGCCGGCGCGCGCACGTGCAGCGCATCGAGATCGCCGGTAAACGAGCCCGCGAGATAGACCACCGCGTCGGCCCCTGCCACCAGCTTGGCGGCATCCGTCTTGGTCACGTCGGCGCGGACGAACTGGATCTGGCCGAGGTTGGCCAGCGGCCTCAGCTTCACGGCCCGTTCCGGATGGCGGCAGATCACCCTGAGCCTTGCCCCGCGCCCCAGCAGTTCCTGCGCGGCGTGGGAGCCGATGAAGCCATCCCCGCCGACGAGGACGACGAGCTTGCCGGAAAGGGTATCGGTGCTGGCCATGGTAATCCGTGTGACTCGCGCAAGGTTTCGCTGGTGCGGCCTGCCTTGGCACAGGGCGGCGGCGGCGGCAACAGGGCGCGCTCGCACGGATGTCGCGCCGCTGCGGCGATCGCTTCATCCCGTTGATATTGCACGTGCGAAGCCACGCGATTGACCCGGCGCGGGCGCCTCTCTACGGTCCTTCCCTCACTTGGCGCTGTTCCGCGTCAATGCGATAGCGCGATGCGAAGGACACGGGCGGCGGTATGAGTGATGATTGCAAGGGCAAGGTTGCGCTGATCACCGGAATCACCGGGCAGGACGGCTCCTACCTCGCCGAATTCCTGCTCGCCAAGGGCTACGAGGTGCACGGCATCAAGCGCCGCGCCTCCTCGTTCAACACCCAGCGGATCGACCATATCTATCAGGATCCGCACGCCAATTCGCCCAACCTCAAGCTCCACTACGGCGACCTGTCGGACACCTCGAACCTCACCCGCGTCCTGTCCGAAGTGCGGCCCGACGAGGTCTACAACCTCGGCGCGCAGAGCCATGTCGCAGTCTCGTTCGAGGCGCCGGAATATACCGCCGATGTCGACGGGCTCGGCGCCCTGCGCCTGCTCGAGGCGATCCGCTTCCTCGGCCTCGAGAAGAAGACCCGGTTTTACCAGGCCTCGACCTCGGAGCTTTACGGCCTCGTCCAGGAAACCCCCCAGCGCGAAACCACGCCCTTCCACCCGCGCTCGCCTTATGCCGTGGCCAAGCTCTATGCCTACTGGATCACGGTGAACTACCGCGAGGCCTACGGGATCTACGCCTGCAACGGCATCCTGTTCAATCACGAGAGCCCGCGCCGGGGCGAGACCTTCGTCACCCGCAAGGTCACGCGCGGCCTCGCCAATATCAGCCAGGGCCTCGAAACCTGCCTCTACATGGGCAACCTCGATTCCCTGCGCGACTGGGGCCACGCCAAGGACTATGTCCGGATGCAGTGGCTGATGCTGCAGCAGGACGTGGCCGAAGACTTCGTGATCGCCACCGGCGTCCAGTATTCGGTGCGCCAGTTCATCCTCTGGGCCGCCGCCGAACTCGGCATCACCCTGTCCTTCTCGGGCGAGGGGGTGAACGAGGTGGCCACGGTCGAGGCCGTGGCCGACATCGATGCGGTCACGGTCCGCCCCGGCGACGTGATCGTGCGGGTTGATCCGCGCTATTTCCGCCCGGCCGAGGTCGAGACCCTGCTTGGCGATCCGACCATGGCGCGCGAAAAGCTCGGCTGGGTGCCGGAAATCACCGTGCAGGAGATGTGCGCCGAAATGGTCGCCGATGACCTCAAGACCGCGCGCCGCCATGCCCTGCTCAAGCACCACGGGTTCGAGGTGCCGGTCGCGCTCGAATAGGCGCCAGCCGGGGCCGGAACGGGGGAGACGTAATGCAGCTTTCCGGGTGGGGACGCTATCCGCGGGCGGAGTGCCGGCTCCTGCGTCCGCGCGCCCTGGATGACGTCTCCGCGCTGGTCGGCCAAACCCCGCTGATCGCGCGCGGCAATGGCCGGGCTTACGGCGATGCCGCGCTCGGCGCGCCGGAAACACTCGCCATGGGCCAGTTCAACCGGATGCTCGCCTTTGACGAGGCGAGCGGCATCCTCACCGCCCAGGCCGGGGTGCAACTGGCCGAGGTGATCGACGTGTTCCTGCCGCGCGGCTGGTTCCCCGCCGTCACGCCGGGCACCAAGTTCGTCACCATCGGCGGGGCGATCGCGGCCGACGTCCACGGTAAGAACCACCACAAGGACGGCTCTTTCTCCACCTGCGTCGAATGGATCGACCTTGCCGGGCCGGACGGCACGGTGCGCCGCGCCAGCAAGGCCGAAAATCCCGAGCTTTTCGCATGGACCTGCGGCGGCATGGGCCTGACCGGGGTGATCCTGCGCGCAGCGATCCGCCTGCGCCGGGTGGAAAGCGGCTGGATCCGCCAGCGCAGCCATCCCGCTCCGGGCCTCAGGTCGGCCATGGCCCTGTTCGAGGAAAACCACGCGGCGACCTATTCGGTCGCCTGGATCGATTGCCTCGCCGGGGGCCAGTCGCTCGGCCGCTCGCTCGTGATGACCGGCGAACATGCCGAAGCCGGCGAACTCACCCCGCGCGAAAGCGCCGACCGCTTCGTGCGCCAGGGCAAGCGCGCCAAGGCTGTGCCGTTCGACTTTCCCCAGATCGCGCTCAACCCGCTCAGCGTCCGCGCCTTCAACGAACTCTACTACGGCGTGGGCGCGTGGAACCGGGGCGAGGGGCTGATCGATTACGACAGCTACTTCTATCCGCTCGACGCCCTGCTCGAATGGAACCGGATCTACGGCAGGCGGGGCTTCGCCCAGTTCCAGTGCGTGATCCCGCTCGCCGCCGCCGAGGCGGGCGTGGCCGCGCTGCTGCGCCGCATCGCAAGCTCGGGGCAGGGCTCGTTCCTCGCCGTGCTCAAGCGGATGGGCCCGCAGGAAAGCCGCTTCTCCTTCCCGATGGAGGGATACACGCTCGCGCTCGATTTCCCGGTCAAGGACGCAAGCGCAGCCTTGTTTACCGAACTGGAACGGATCGTCATTGATCATGGCGGCCGGTTCTACCTCGCCAAGGACGCCTTTCTTTCGCCAGAGGCCCTGCGCGCCGCCGATCGACGCACCGGCCAATTCACCGCCATGCGCGCGGCCAGCGGCAGCGCGGGCCGCTTCGTCTCCGCCCTTTCGGAAAGACTTGAACTTTGACCCAGACCATCCTGATTCTCGGCGCCCGCTCCGACATTGGCCTCGCCGTGGCCCATGCCTTCGCGGCCAAGGGCTGGGCGGTCCAGCTCGCCGCCCGCGATGCCGTCGCGCTCAGCGCCGAACAGGCCGACATCGCCGTGCGCTTCAACGTGCCCGTCACCCTGCATGAACTGGACGCGCTCGATCTCGCCGCGCACGAGCGCTTCATCGCCGCCCTCCCGGTCCTGCCCGACGTTGCCGTCACCGCGATCGGCCTGATGGGCGAGCAAGCCGAGAACGAGGCTGACCCGGCCAAGGCCGTCACCGTCCTGCGCAGCAATTTCGAGGGTCCGGCCAACCTCTTCGCCATCCTCGCCAACTGCATGATCGTGCGCGGCTCGGGCACACTCGTCGGGATCAGCTCGGTCGCAGGCATTCGCGGCCGCGCCGCCAACTATGTCTACGGCTCGGCCAAGGCCGGGTTCACCGCTTTCCTCTCTGGCCTCAGGAACCGCCTCGCCAAGGGCAAGACCGGGGTCCACGTCGTCACGGTCCTCCCCGGCTTCGTCAACACCCGGATGACGGCGGGCATGGACCTGCCCAGGAAGCTCACCGCCGAACCGAAGGAACTCGGCCAAGCGGTGTGGAGCGCGGTGGAAAAGGGCAGGGACGTGATCTACGTCCGCCCGATCTGGCGCCTCGTCATGCTGATCATCCGCCACATCCCCGAGGCCGTGTTCAAGAAATTGAGCATCTGACGGGCGCCGCGGCCATCCCCACCGAGGCAGGCCAACCCCAATTCCGTCGCCCCATGCAGCGCTGCCCAATGCGCGAATGTCTCGGCGGAACGGCAGCTTCCGGGCCGCCGAACGGGTGTGCCCATGACGGCAATGTCGGGCCTGCTGCCCCTACCTCCCGTCGCCCTTGGGAAGGTAGGGGCCCATCCTGACTGGCCTCATGGCGTACCGCGCGCGCCATTCCATTTTCCTACACCGCCCGTTCCTGCGATAGTCCCCCGGTTCCTTGAAAAGCGGAGCCCGCTGCGTCCGGGTTGGACAAGTGTCACCCATGCACTTTACGCCAAGTCCTTGAAATCACGTGGTTCACGCAACGAGCACGGGTTACACTCGTGTCACCCTGCCGCGCTCGCCGCCTGCCGGCGCACCGGCAGCTCCGGCACAAATGCCGCAAGCGCTGCCCGGCCGGGCCGATTCCGGCCAGAATCCCGCGCCGTTAGCTTGCCATTCAGCCCTCCCACCCTACATTGCAGGGCGAAAGGATGCCTCCCCCGATGAACGAAGAACAGCCTAACGGAAATCCCTGGCTCAAGAGCCTCCTGGTCTGGGGCGGGATTTTCATGGCCCTGCTGCTGGTTGTCTCGATGTTCGGGGCGCGCGGAGAAACCGGGGGGACCACGATCCCCTATTCGGACTTCCGCGCCAAGGTGGTCGAAGGATCGGTGTCCGAGGTCCAGGTCGGGACCGAGCGGATCAGCGGCCGCTACAAGAGCGGCGAGGCTTTCAACACCGTGCCGATCCCGAACGACACCACGCTGCCCCAGCTGCTGCAGGACAACGGCGTACGTTATCAGGGCAAGGCGCAGGAAGAGCCCAACGTCCTGCTCTACATCCTCGTTCAGGCCTTGCCGTTCATGCTGATCCTCGGCGTGGCCTTCTTCGCCTTGCGCCAGGTCCAGAAGGGCGGCGGCTCGGGCGCAATGGGCTTCGGCAAGTCCAAGGCCAAGATGCTGACCGAGCGTCAGGGCCGCGTCACCTTCAACGACGTCGCCGGCATCGACGAGGCGCGCGAGGAGCTGGAGGAGATCGTCGAATTCCTCCGCGATCCGCAGCGCTTCTCCAAGCTCGGCGGCCAGATCCCCAAGGGCGCCCTGCTGGTCGGCTCGCCCGGCACCGGCAAGACGCTGTTGGCCCGCGCCATCGCGGGTGAGGCGGGCGTGCCCTTTTTCACCATTTCCGGCTCGGACTTCGTTGAGATGTTCGTCGGCGTCGGCGCCAGCCGCGTGCGCGACATGTTCGAGCAGGCCAAGAAGAACGCCCCCTGCATCGTCTTCATTGACGAAATCGACGCGGTCGGCCGCCATCGCGGCCACGGCCTCGGCAATTCGAACGATGAGCGCGAGCAGACCCTCAACCAGTTGCTGGTCGAGATGGACGGCTTCGAGGCCAACGAAGGCATCATCATCATCGCCGCGACCAACCGGCCGGACGTGCTCGACCCGGCGCTGCTGCGCCCGGGGCGGTTCGACCGCCAGGTCGTCGTGCCGATCCCCGACATCGAGGGGCGCGAGAAGATCCTCTCGGTCCACATGAAGAAGGTGCCCTTGGCGCCCGACGTCAACCCGCGCACCATCGCGCGCGGCACGCCGGGCTTCTCCGGCGCCGATCTTGCCAACCTCGTCAACGAGGCGGCCCTGCTCGCGGCGCGCCGCAACAAGCGCCTCGTCGCCATGCAGGAGTTCGAGGACGCCAAGGACAAGGTCATGATGGGCGCCGAGCGCCGCTCGATGGTCATGACCGAGGACGAGAAGAAGATGACCGCCTATCACGAGGCCGGCCATGCCATCGTCTCGGTCCATGAAGATGCCTCGGACCCGATCCACAAGGCCACGATCATCCCGCGCGGCCGGGCGCTGGGCATGGTCATGCGCCTGCCTGAGCGCGATTCCTATTCGTACCACCGTGACAAGATGCACGCGAACCTCTCGGTCGCGATGGGCGGCCGCGTGGCGGAAGAGATCATCTTCGGCCACGACAAGGTCTCCTCGGGCGCCTCGTCCGACATCCAGTACGCCACCTCGCTGGCCCGCAACATGGTCACCAAGTGGGGCATGTCGGACAAGCTGGGGCCGCTGCAGTACGAAGAGCAGCAGGAAGGCTATCTCGGCATGGGCGGCTCGGCGCGACTGTTCGCCTCGGACGAGACCAACAAGTTGATCGACACCGAGATCCGCGAACTGGTTGATGGCGCTCACGCGCGCGCGCGCGACATCCTCAATGCCAATGAACAACAGCTTCACCTGCTCGCCCAGGCTCTGCTCGAGTACGAGACCCTGACCGGCGATGAAATCACCCAGTTGATGAAGGACGGCAAGATCGACCGGCCCGACCGTTCGAGCGGCCCGTCGCAGCCGGTACCGGTGCGCGGCTCGGCCATTCCCAAGGCGGGTCGGCGTTATTCGGGCGGGACGGCTCCGCAAGGAGCCTGACCGCCACGCGCCTGATTGCGGCGCGCTGGTGGCACAACGAAAAAGGCCCCGGTTTCCCGGGGCCTTTTTCTTCTGGCTCTCGCCGACAGTTCAGCCGTCGTAATCGCCGCCGAGCGAGGTGTTGCGCACCGGGGCCGCGGCGGTGATCCGCAGGGCCTCGGCCTGCTGCGACAGCGAGCCGATTTCATCGACTTCGTCGTCGTCTTCGGGCTGGACGCGCTGCAGCGAGGAGATGACCGATTCCTTGAGGATGGTCGGCCGCACGGTTTCGTCGGCGATCTCGCGCAGGGCCACGACCGGGTTCTTGTCGCGGTCACGGTCGATGGTCAGCTCGGCGCCGCCCGAGATTTCGCGCGCACGCTGCGCGGCGAGCAGGACGAGGTCGAAACGGTTGGGAACCTTGTCGACGCAATCTTCAACGGTAACGCGCGCCATAGGGCACTCCGGTAAGGCAGAATCTGCTGGAAAGTTCAGCCGCTAGAGGTTGGCTGCGAAAAAGTCAAGGAAAGCGACGCGGTCCCGCCAATCAGCCCGGCTCACTCGTCGTCGCCATAGGCATGCGCGGCGAGCGCATCCTCGGCAAGGTCGGAGAAGCGGGTGATGCGCGATTCGAAGCGCATCCGCACCTTGCCGGTGGCGCCGTGGCGCTGCTTGGCCACGATCAGTTCGGCGAGGCCATAGACCCGTTCCATTTCCGCCTGCCAGGCGGCATGGGCATCATGGATCTTGGGGTCGTCCCCGCCGACCGGCTGCTTGGGCTCGCGGGAGGCGACGTAATAGTCCTCGCGGTAAACGAACCAGACCATGTCGGCATCCTGCTCGATCGAGCCGGATTCGCGCAGGTCCGACAGCATCGGCCGCTTGTCCTCGCGCTGTTCGACCGCGCGGGAGAGCTGCGACAGCGCGATTACCGGCACCGACAGTTCCTTGGCGAGCGTCTTGAGGCCGCGCGAGATTTCCGAAATTTCGTTGACGCGGTTGTCGGTCGCCCGGCCCGAACCCTGCAACAGCTGGAGATAGTCGACCACCACGAGCCCGAGACCATGGCGGCGCTTCAGCCGCCGGGCGCGGGCGCGCAGGCCGGCGATGGTCAGCGCCGGGGTATCGTCGATGAACAGCGGCAACTCGGCGAGGCGCTGGCTGGCGAACGACAGCGCCTGGAAATCATCGCGGCTGATCTTGCCCATGCGCAGGGCTTCCGAGCTGATGCCCGATTGCTCGGCAAGGATACGCGTCGCCAACTGGTCGGCGCTCATTTCGAGGCTGAAGAAGGCCGTGGCCGCGCCGACCGATTTCTCGTCCGCGATCCCGTCAAGCCGGTCGCGCCGCAGGCGGTCGGCCGCGTTGAAGGCGATGTTGGTGGCGAGCGAGGTCTTGCCCATGCCCGGGCGCCCCGCGAGGATGATGAGGTCGGAATCGTGCAGGCCGCCGACCTTCTCGTTGACCGAGGTGAGGCCCGTGGTCTTGCCCGAAACATGCCCGCCCGAGAGCAGCGCCTGCTCGATCATGCCGAGCGCGGTCTTGGTTGCGGTCGAGAAGTCCTTGGCCTCGTTGTTGGTGCTGGCCCCGTCTGCCACCGCATAGAGCGCGGCCTCGGCCTGCTCGATCTGCTGCATCGGCTCGACCGACTGCGAGGTGTCGAGCGCCGATTCGACCAGGTTGCGGCCGACCGAGACCAGCTCGCGCAGCATGGCGAGATCGTAAATCTGCTCGGCCAGTTCGCGCGGGGCGAGCAGGCCTTGTCCGTCCGCGGTCAGGCGGGCGAGGTAGGTCACCCCGCCCAGTTCGCGCAGGGCCTCGTCCGCCTCGAAATAGGGCTTGAGCGTGACCGGCGTGACCACCGCCTTGCGATCGAGCAGTTGCACGATCCGCTCGTAGATGCGGGCATGGACCGGTTCGAAAAAATGCCCGGGTTTCAGCGGGGTATTGAGTTCCTCGATCACCCGGTTGTCAATCAGCACGGCGCCGAGAAAGGCCGCCTCCGCCTCGATGTTGGCGGGCAGTTGGCGCGCCTGCGGAGGTTGCGGAGCATCGAGTGCGGTGATCAAAAAGTCTTCGGCCATGATGGCATCGCAATGCGCCCGGGGCGCGGGCGTGACAAGGTGTCCTTCGATCAAATGACAGGCCCTCGCCTGTGGATAGCGGGGAAGGCCTTGCCGGGCGCCCCGGCATTTGCGAAAGCTGCGCCCCCAATGGCGGACCCGCGCATCTCGCATATCGACCTCGACGAAGGCACGATCCTGTGGCGCAACGCCGATATCGACCAGGAGCGGCGCGTCGCCGTGTTCGACCTGATCGAGGATAACAGTTTCAAGCCGCTGCGCGCTTTCTCCGCCGGGCATGAGGGGCCCTACCGGGTTCATCTCTCGGTCCACGACGGCCGGCTGAAGCTCGACATCAGCGACGAGGCGGCTCAACTGGTCGAAACCCAGATCCTCGGCCTGGGCCGCTTCCGCCGCCACATCCGTGATTATTTCGCGATCTGCGGCTCCTATTATCAGGCCGTGCGCAAGGCTTCCGCGCGCGAGATCGAGACGATCGACATGGCCCGCCGCGGTGTCCACAACGAGGCGGCCGAGCTTCTGCTCGAACGGCTGGAAGGCAAGATCGAAACCGACTTCGCCACGGCGCGCAGGCTCTTTACCTTGATCAGCGTCCTCCATATCAGGGCCTGAGGACCGGCCGCCTGATCACGCGGCCGAAACCGGCAACACCAGCAGGACGAAACAGGACATGGCACGCAGGATTGGCTCGCGCTGGCGGCTGCGGCTGGCCGGGATCGCGCTGCTTGCCGCGCTGGTCGCCGTGATCGCCGGCTGGTGGCATCTGCGCCAGTGGACTCCCACGCGCGCTGCCTGGCCGGTGCAGGGGGTCGAGGTCGGCACGCTTGAGGGGGCGGTGGACTGGACCGCGCTGAAGGCGGTCGGCGCGGACTTTGCCTATCTCGATGCTTCGGCCAGCGCCTTTGCCCGCGATCCGGCCTTCGTGAAGAACATCGAGGATGCCCGCGCGGCGAAGCTCAAGGTCGGGGCGATCCACCTTTACGATCCGTGCCAGCCGGCCGAGCGGCAGGCAGCCAATTTCGTTACCGTGATCCCCCGCGATGCCAGCCTGCTCCCGCCCGCGGTCGATCTTGACCGTCTGGCGGACGATTGCCCGGTCAAGGTCTCGGATTCTGCGGTCGAAAGCGAACTGATGACCTTCCTCAACCAGATCGAGATTCACACCGGCAAGCCCGCGATCCTGAAGGTCTCGAAGCGGTTCGAGGAGCGCTATCACGTTGCCGCGCAGATCGACCGCAACCTGTGGCTGACCGGCGAGCGCTTCCAGCCCGACTATGCCGGGCGGCCGTGGACGATGTGGACCGCGAACACCCACCTCGTCACCGACGCGGGTGACGAACCCCTGCGCTGGGTGGTCGTCCAGCCGTGATCGCGCTAGGTTCGGCCGCATGACCCGTCCGCCTAGCCGCGCCGCCCTGATCGAAGCCGCCCGCGCCGCCTCGGCCAAGGCCTATGCCCCCTATTCTGGCTTCCACGTCGGCGCCGCGCTCGGCTTTGCCGATGGCACCCTCGTTTCGGGCGCCAACGTCGAGAATGCGAGCTACGGCCTCGCGCTCTGCGCCGAGACCGTGGCGACCGCCAGCGCGATGAACGCTGGCGCCCGAGGCGGCCTTGTCGCCGTCGCCCTCGTTGGCGGTCCGGCGGGTGAGGGGGGCGAGGCCCAGTCCGGCCCCGAGCCGGTCACCCCCTGCGGGCGTTGCCGCCAGGTGCTCAGCGAACTGGCCAAGCTTGGCGGGACTGACCCGGTGGTCTGGTGCGTTTCGGCCGAGGAAGTGCTCGAACTGCGCTTGTCCGACCTGTTGCCCCATGCTTTTGGGCCGGAAAGCCTGCGCTGAACCGGTCTGGGCTGGTTTGCGCCAACGCGCATAAGCTTGGTTAAGGAATTACCCCTATTGGTGCGGGCAAGATGATCCGTACCAAGACCGCCTTCATTCTCGGGCCCGGTGCCGCGGCCGAGCTGCACATGCCGAGCCCGCTCGACGTTCTCGAGCGGATCGCCCAGGCGCTCGACTTTTCGCGCGCTTCGGCCAACCAGCTGACGCGCGACGCCGCCGCGATCCTGCGCCATGTCGCCAAGCTGGCGGAGCGGACCAAGAGCAGCGAGGAGGCCCTGTTCAAGGCCGCCCAGCGGATCAACCAGTCGGCCAAGGTCGCCCGCACGATCGAGGGCGTGATCGAGCAGAACAACGATAATCCGCTGGTTGCAGCCTTCGGCAAGCTGGCGCTGGCGGTCTTTACCTTGCAGTCGGAGCAGCGCTCGTCGGTCCGCGCGACGCCGCAGGGGCACAATGCCCTGCCGTTGCAGACCGGGGACTACTGGCTGCTCGAACTGGGCAAGCTGATCACAGCCGGCCTGCCGCGCAACAAGCTCGAGCAGGGCCTTGGCGACGTGGTGATCGTCAACTTCGGCTATGACCGGGCGACTGAGCACTTCCTGCCCTTCGTGCTGACCACGGCCTATGGCATGACGCTGTCGGAAGCCCAGCGGATCGTCGCCGCGCGGCTCAAGTTCTATCATCCCTATGGTTCGGTGGGCCGCCTGCCCTGGCAACTGGGCGACCTGCCCGACGTCGAATTCGCCAACGAGATGCCGTGGAACATGGCCGCGCTCTCGACCGCACTCAAGACTGGCGACCAGGCGCTGGCCGACCGTGCCAGCCTTGCCGAGCTGCGCGGTGCCGTGGCGAAGTCGCAGCGCATCGTTTTCCTCGGCTGTGATTTCTCGCCGCAGAGCCTCGACCTGATCATCGACGGCAGCCTCTCGCACAATCCCGAGCTGATCGTGACGATGAACGGCCTGTCCGGCCCCAACCGCGCCGCCGCGGTCCGCATGCTCAAGCGCAAGAGCGGCAACGAACGCGACGACCGCCTGATCCTGGCGGAGGGGCGTTGTCTCGACGTGCTCAAGGACTATGCGCTGATGCTGGAGAGCTGAGCGTCAGCTCCATGCGCACTTAGCCCTTGGCTTTTGTGCCGCTTTCGCCTAGGCGCGCACCCTTCGTGAGGGGTGATTCCCTTGTGATTCCGTGCGGGAGGGGCCTTCGGGCACCGTTGGACCGCTCACTCTGAGGCCCGGATTTCCGGGGCGACAGGAAGAAAGGAGGCCCATCGTGGCCAAGAAGATCGAAGGTTACATCAAGCTGCAGGTTCCTGCAGGCGAAGCCAAGCCCGCGCCGCCGATCGGCCCGGCGCTGGGTCAGCGCGGCGTCAACATCATGGAATTCTGCAAGGCGTTCAACGCCGCCACGCAGGAAGTTGAAAAGGGCACGCCGCTGCCGGTGGTCATCACCGTCTATTCGGACCGCTCGTTCACCTACGTGACGAAGACCCCGCCGGCGAGCTTCCTGATCAAGAAGGCCGCTGGCCTCAAGTCGGGCTCGAAGGAGCCGGGCAAGGTTTCGGCCGGAACCATCAAGCGCTCGCAGCTCGCGGAAATCGCGAAGGCCAAGATGGTCGATCTCAACGCGAACGATATTGAACAGGCCACCAAGATCATCGAGGGCTCGGCCCGTTCGATGGGCCTTCAGGTTGTGGAGGGCTGATCCGATGGCAACGCTGACCAAGAAGCACAAGTCGCTGAACGAAAAGCTGGGCGACAACCAGAAGCTCTACAGCATCGATGATGCGATCCAGCTCCTCAAGGACCTGCAGAGCGCCAAGTTCGACCAGACCCTCGAGGTCGCGCTGAACCTCGGCGTCGACCCGCGCCACGCCGACCAGATGGTCCGCGGCATGGTCACCCTGCCTTCGGGCACCGGCAAGGACGTCAAGGTTGCCGTCTTCGCCCGCGGTGACAAGGCCGAGGCCGCTCTCGCCGCCGGCGCCGACAAGGTCGGTGCGGAAGACCTCATGGAAGACATGCTGGCCGGCAACCTCGACTATGGCCGCGTGATCGCCACGCCGGACATGATGGGCGTTGTCGGCCGCCTCGGCAAGACGCTGGGCCCCAAGGGCCTGATGCCGAACCCGAAGCTCGGCACCGTCACTCCGAACGTTGCCGACGCGGTCAAGGCTGCCAAGAGCGGCCAGATCGAGTTCCGCGTCGAAAAGGCCGGCATCATCCACGGCGGCATCGGCAAGCTCTCGTTCTCGAACGAAGCCCTGCGCGCCAACTTCGACGCTTTCGTCGATGCGATCGTCAAGGCCAAGCCGTCGGGCGCCAAGGGCAAGTACCTGCGCAAGGTCGGCCTGTCCTCTTCGATGGGCCCCGGCCTGAAGATCGACGTTGCTGAAGTTCACGGCGGCTAAACCGCTCGAACGCGCAAAATACGAAAGGGCCGGGGGGAAACCTCCGGCCCTTTTGCTTTTTGCACTTCAGCCCATGAGGCTGACGCCGTGGCGGTCGAAGATCTCGACCGCCTTGATGATGTCCATCCGGTCGGGCGGCATCTCGGCGTCGAAATCGCGGAACATCTGCGCGGCATTGCTGCC
This sequence comes from Novosphingobium flavum, assembly GCF_014230315.1. GTDB lineage: Bacteria > Pseudomonadota > Alphaproteobacteria > Sphingomonadales > Sphingomonadaceae > Novosphingobium > Novosphingobium flavum. The sequence goes on from NZ_JACLAW010000016.1 coordinate 36,881, forward strand.
GGGGCCGGTCACTTCCAGCATCATCCCGCCGCCCGGGCCGAATCGGAAGGCATGGGGTGAGCCGCCCGGAACGTGGACCAGTGCGCCGGGCTGGAGCATGGTTCCCGCGCCATCGAGGATGAACTCGACCTGCCCGTCGAGCACGAAGAAAGCCTCGTCCCACGGATGGCTGTGCGGCGGCGGGCCGGTGCCCTCGTCGCCCTGCTGGAGGGTGAAGCCCATGCCGCCCGTTGCCTGGTTGGCGGCGAGGATCGAGATTTCGGCGCCGACAACCTTGAGCGGTTCGCCGGCCTGGCCGGATTGGACGATCAGCGGCGTTCTTGCCATGGCCTGTCCCCCTGATTCCTTCCGACAATCTGCGCCTTTTGGGCGCGCGCGTAAAGTCAGTCGAGATTGGCGCGGGTGTAGCACTCGACCAGCAGGGCGAGCGGCTGGCCGCCCGGAAGGGTGAGGCGGGCGCGGTGCGAGAGGATCGTGCCTGCCGGGCAGCCGGCGGCTGCGCCGCGGGTGGAGGAGAGGCGCTCCCGGCGGAAGTGGAGGGGGGCGACGACCGTGCCGAAGGGCGTGTCGGTCGTGTCGAGGACGCGGTTCATCTCCGGGGTGAGGAGATCGCGCGAATACCAGTTATGTGCTTCTGAAAGAACGGAATTTCCGCAGGACAGGCGGACGTGGCGGTAGCCTGCATTGGCCCCGGCCAGTTCGGCGGGCGGGGGGGCATCGTCGCCCCGGATGCGGCTGGCGGTGATGCGGGCGGGGCTGGCGATGTGGCGGGCCTCGCACCACGCCCCAAGCGCCGCCGTGGCGCTGTCCTGGGCGGCGAGGGTCTTTTCGAAGCGGGGCAGGGGGGGCGTGCAACCGCACTGCAACGCTACTGCAACGGCAATGCAAATGCGCCTAGATGCCACCGGGGACGGCTTCCTTGCCCGCAGCGGCGAGACCGGCGACGAGAGCGGCGACGCAGGCGGCGAGCAGTTCGGGCTCGACCGCGCGAACGACGAAGTTGGCGCCGGTCCTGCCGTCGCGCCAGAAGGGGTAGGAGCCGATCTGGCTGCCGGGGTGGTCCTTTTCGGTCTGCCCGAGCAGGGCGGCGACCTCGCTCTCACCCACCCAGCAGCCGATCGTTTCGGAGAGCAGGGGTGCGCCGCCTTCGAGTGTGCCGGTCAGGGCCTCGAGCATGCCGCTGGTGATCGATGGGACCCCGGCCATGATGTGGATGTTGCCCCACTTGATCCCCGGCGCGCCGGTGTAGCGGTTGGGGATCAGGCTGGCCCCTTCCGGCACGCGGGCCATGCGCAGGCGGGCCTCGGTCAGGCCGCCGCCGCGGCTTTCGTAATAGGCGGAGAGAATTTCACGCGCCTCGGGGTGGATGACCACGGCGACGCCCAGCGCCTCGGCAATGGCGTCGACCGTGATGTCGTCGTGAGTCGGGCCGATCCCGCCGGTGGTGAAAAGGTAGTCGTGCCGGGTGCGCAGGGCATTGACCGCCTCGACGATGGCGGGCGTCTCGTCCGCCACGACGCGCACTTCCTTGAGGCGGATGCCCTGCACCTGCAGCCAGGTGGCGACCTGGGCGATGTTCTTGTCGTGCGTGCGGCCCGAGAGAATCTCGTCTCCGATCACGATCAGGGCGGCGGTATAGATGCGCGATTCAGGCGTCAGTTCAGGCATGGCGCTTGGGTTAGGACGGCTCGCTGCCGATTGCCAGAGCCCTGCGACTTTGCCAGACCCTGCTCATGCCGATCATCGCCGCGCGCCGCTATCACAATGGCATGACCCAGAACGAGGCCCTGCCGCTCACCGGGGAGCCGCGCGAGGCCTTGCCGGCCCATGCCTTCGACTGGGTGGGGCTGTGCGAGCCCACACCCGACGAAATGGCCACGGTAAAGCGCCAGTTCTGCCTGCATCCGCTGGCGGTGGAGGATGCGCTCAATCCGCAGCAGATGCCCAAGGTCGAGGTCTATGGCCGGACCCTGTTCATCGTCGCCCGCACGGCCGAGTTCGAAGAGGGCGACAAGATCGCCTATGGCCAGACCGCGATCTTCCTTGGCCACGATTTCATCGTCACCGTTCGGTTCGGCTCGAGCCGGGCCCATCACCCGATCCGCCGCAAGCTGGAGGCCAATCCCGAGCGGATGGCCGAAGGGGTGGACTATGTTGCCCATGCCATCCTCGATTTCATCGTCGACGGCTTTGCGCCGATCATCGAGCGTTTCGAGGAGGCGGTTCAGGACATGGAGGAGCGGGCGATCGACACTTTTCCGGAGCCTTCGACGATTCGCCGGATTTTCCGCGTGCGCCGCCAGATTCGCCGTTTCGAGCGGATCGCCGGGCCGATGGAGGAGGTCTGCGAGCGGCTGGCGACGACCGACCTGCCCAATATCGATCCCGCGGCCCATGTCTGGTTCCGCGACGTGCTCGACCATTCGCGCCGGGCGCTGGCGCGGATGCGCGGGCTGAAGGATACCCTGGCCTCGATCGTCGAGACCGCGAGCCTGCTTGAACAGCACCGGCAGGGCGAGATGACCCGGCAACTGGCGGCCTGGGCGGCGATCCTGGCCGTGCCGACCGCCATCGCGGGGATCTACGGCATGAACTTCCAGCACATGCCGGAACTCGAATGGCGCTATGGCTATCCCATGGTGCTGGGCGCGATCCTTGCCGTCTGTGGGGGGCTGTGGCTGCGCTTCAGGCGGATCGGTTGGCTGTAGAAGGCGTTGGGGCACAATGGCGAGCGGATCGAACAAGACCATCCTGATCGCGCTCGGCGCCAATCTCGGCATCGCCGCAGCCAAGTTCGTGGCCGCCGCGATCACCGGGTCGTCGGCCATGCTGACCGAGGGCGTGCACTCGATGGTCGATTCGACCAACCAGTTGCTGCTGCTCCACGGGCGCAAGCAGGCGCAGCGGCCCGCCGATGCGCTCCATCCCTTCGGCTATGGCCGCGAGCTCTATTTCTGGTCCTTCGTCGTGGCCATCCTCGTCTTCGCGCTTGGCGCGGGGGTTTCGGTCTATGAAGGCGTCCTGCACATCCTTGAGCCCGAGGCGGCAAGCGATCCGCTGATCGCCTTTCTCGTGCTGGGCTTTGCCGCGGCGCTGGAGGGCTGGTCGACCGTGGCGGCGCTGGTCGATTTCAACCGCGCCCGGGGAACGCGCTCGGTGTGGAAGGAAATCCGCCATTCCAAGGACGCGCCGACGCTGGTCCTGCTGCTGGAGAACGCGGGCGCGCTGGTTGGCCTGGGCGTGGCCGCGTTGGGGCTGGCCCTGTCGCTCGTCACCGGCAATCCGTTCTGGGACGGGCTCGCCTCGGTCCTGATTGGCCTGGTGCTGGGGGCGCTGGCGCTGGTCCTGCTGTTCGAGGCCAAGGGGCTGCTCATCGGCGAATCGGCCGAGCCGGAACTGGTTGCGGCGATCGGCGCGGCGGCGCTGGCCCATCCCGGCGTGGTCGCGGTGCGCGAGGTGCTGACGCTGCATCTTGCCCCCGACATGGTGACCGTGCTGATTTCCGCCGATTTCGACGATGCGATCAGCGCGCGGGCGGTGGAGGGGCTGGTGGCGGCGATCCAGCGCGAAATATCCGGGCGATTTCCGATCGTTACGCGCGTTTTCGTGCAGCCGCGGGACCCGCGAGATTCGGCCTGAATAACCAATATGGTTTTCGATGGGCCAATCTGGTAAAAAAATGGCCCGGTCGTTGCCGACCGGGCCTTTGAAGTCTTGGGAGAGGATGCCTGAAAGGCCCGTCCTCTTTGCGGCCGACTCGGGTTATTCGCAAGTGCGAAAACGGCGTAGGTAGTTGCATGAAACGCAATTTGATCCGCTCGCGCCGAATCTACCGCCGCGATTTAAACGATTGCACCAAAGAGATCGTGGGCGTCCGCTTCTTCGATCAGGGCCTCGACGAACATGCCGGGCTGAAGGTCGGCGGAGGCTCCGCGCAGGTAGACGGCGCCGTCGATTTCGGGCGCATCGGCCTGGCTGCGGCCAGTGGCGCCGATGTCACCATCTTCGTCCGCTTCGCCAACCTCATCGATGATAACCGAAATGGTTCGTCCGACCTTGGCGGCGAGCTTGGCCGCGCTGATGCTCTCGGTCTTTTCCATGATCCGGGCGTAGCGCTCTTCCTTGACCGCCTCGGGCACGGCGCCCGGCAGGTCGTTGGCGGCGGCACCGGCGACGGGTTCGAAGCGGAAGGCGCCGACCCGGTCGAGCTGGGCCTCGTCCAGCCAGTCCAGCAGGTACTGGAAATCCTCCTCGGTCTCACCGGGGAAGCCGACCACGAAGGACGAGCGGATGGTGAGATCGGGGCAGATCGCCCGCCAGTCGCGCAGCCGTTCGAGCACCTTGGCCTCGTTGGCGGGGCGCTTCATGGCTTTCAACACCTTGGGGCTGGCGTGCTGGAAGGGAATGTCGAGATAGGGGGTGAGCAGTCCCTCGGCCATCAGCGGGATCACCGCATCGACGTGGGGATAGGGGTAGACGTAGTGCAGGCGCACCCACGGCTGCTGGCCTTCGGGCGTGCGCAGCTGGCCGAGCTCGCGGGCAAGGTCGGTCATGTGGGTGCGGACCGGGCGGCCCTTCCACATCCGTTCCTCGTGGCGCACGTCGACCCCGTAGGCAGACGTATCCTGGCTGATCACCAGCAGTTCGCGGGTGCCCGAGGCGACCAGCTTTTCCGCCTCGCGCAGCACGGCGTCGATCCGCCGGCTGTCCAGCTTGCCGCGCAGCTGCGGGATGATGCAGAACGAGCAGGCGTGATTGCAGCCCTCGGAAATCTTGAGGTAGGAATAGTGGCGCGGGGTGAGCTTGACCCCGGCCGCATCGGGATCGGCCTGGGGGATCAGGTCGACATAGGGCCCGAGGCTGGCGGGCGCGGCTTCGTGCACGGCCTCGACCACGGCTTCATACTGGTGCGCGCCGGTGACGGCGAGGACGTCCGGGAATTTCGCCCGGATCACCTCGGCCTCGTTGCCCATGCAGCCGGTGACGATCACGCGGCCGTTCTCGGCAATCGCCTCTCCGATTGCGGCCAGACTTTCTTCCTTGGCCGAATCGAGGAAGCCGCAGGTGTTGACCAGCACGACGTCGGCCCCGGCATAGTCGGGGCTCATCGCGTAGCCATCGGCGCGCAGGCGGGTGAGGATGCGTTCGCTGTCGACCAGGGCCTTGGGGCAGCCCAGGCTGACCATGCCGACGCGGCGGGGGGAGGGGATTTCGGTTGCCATTTGGGCCGGCCCATACACGCGCGCGGCTGAATTGGCCATTGCCAAGCGCGGCGCCCCGTGGTGCAGGGGGCACGGTCTATCGGGAGTTGCGCATATGGGTCCGGTCAATTGGCTTGGGGTGGCGCTGGGAACGGCCGGTTGCTTCGCGGTTGGCGCGCTCTGGTACGGCGTGCTGTTCGGCAAGCGCTGGCAGCGCGAGGTGGGGGTGAGCGAGCCGCCCAAGGGCGCGGCCGCAGCCCGGATCATGGGGCTGACCCTGCTGGCGGAGTTCGTGGTGGTCTCGATGCTGGCGCATCTCGTGGCGCGCACGGCCCCGGCGCCGCATGTGGTGCTGATGATGGCGGGCGGATTCGGCGCGGCGATCATCGCGCCGGCGATCGGGATCAACTACCTGCACCAGCGCCGATCGCTTGCGCTGTTCGCGATCGATGCGGGGCATATCGTGGTTGGCCTGCTGGTTGCGGGCCTCGCGCTTATCGCGACGGCTTAGGAAACCGCTTCGTCATTGCGAGGGGCGAAGGCCCGAAGCAATCCAGGGCGGCGTAATACGGCTCTGGATTGCTTCGCTCCGCTCGCAATGACGATGACTTTAATGCCATCAGGGTTTGGTGTCAGGCGCCTGCTCGGGCAGGACCAGCAGCGGATCGAGCGGGACGGCTTTGCGGCGGATCTCGAAGTGCAGTTCGGTGCCGGGCGAAATGCCGGTATCGCCGACGAGGCCGAGGCGTTCGCCGCGCCCCACCTTTTCGCCCTTTTTCACCGTGATCCGGCTGAGCTTGGCATAGGCCGAGTACCAGCCCTTGCCGTGTTCAAGGATGACGAGGTTGCCGTAGCTTTTCGGCTCCGGCGCGGCGAAGACCACGCGGCCGGGGGCGGCGGCGCTGACCGGCGCGCCCTTGGCGGCGGGGATGTCGATCCCGTCGTGGCTGCGCGGCAGGTCGCGGGCGATGAAACCGCGCCGGACTTCGCCGGAGAGCGGCCAGACGAATTTCGTGGGTGCGGCCTTTAGCAGGGCTTTCGACGCTTCGGCGCGGCCCTTGTCCTCGGCTTCCTTGACCACGGCGGCAGCCTTGCCGGGGCTGGCGAGGGTGGGGATGACGAGCTTTTGTCCGGCGCGGACCCTGGCCTTGGGATCGAGGCCGTTGGCCGTGGCGATCTGGGGCCATGGTACGCCGGCATCGTAGGCGATGGCAAAGCCGGTCTCGCCGGGCTTGACCGTCCGTTCGCGGCGGCGGGGGATGACGAGCGCCTGCCCGGTCTTGACCACATAAGGGGCCTTGAGGGCATTGGCCTCGATGATCAGGACGCGCGGCACTTCGACCTTGCGGGCGATGCCGGCAAGGGTTTCGCCCGGGCGGACATTGTATTCGTCGACCGTCGTCCAGTCCGGCTCGGGGGCGGGCTTCCTGGCCGGTTTGCCCGCCGCGAGCAGCAGGGGCAGCGCGGCGAGTAGCAGCGCGGTGCGTTTCAAGTGTAGCGGGCCTTGAGCTCGGCCAGCGATGCCTCGTGCGTCAGGTCGAGCTGTAGCGGGGTGACGGCGACGAAGGCATCGGAAATCGCCTCGAGGTCGGTGTCGTGCCCGGAGGTGTGCTCGATCCCGTGAAGGCCGAACCAGAAATAGGCGAAGCCGCGCGGGTCGACCCCTTCGACCACCGAGCCGCGCGCATAGTCATGAAAGCCCTGGCGGCAGACGCGGATGCCCTTGACCGCCGAGGCCGGGATCGGAGGGAAGTTGATGTTGACCAAGGTGCGCGGGGCAAACGGCAGGTCGAGCAGGGGGGCGATCGCCTTGGCGCCCCATTCCTCGGCCGCCGAGAAGGAGACGCCTTCGCCCATGCCTTCCTTGGCATAGACCTGGCTCAGCGCGATCGAGCGGATGCCGGCGAGCGAGCCTTCGAGCGCGGCCGAGACCGTGCCCGAATAGGTCACGTCGTCGCCCAGGTTGGCGCCGCGATTGACGCCCGACAGGATCAGGTCGGGCGGCGAGGGCAGGATCTTCTTGAGCGCCATGGTGACCGAATCGGTTGGCGTGCCGGCCACGGAGAAGCGCCGCTCGGCATGTTGGCGCATGCGGATCGGGCGGGTGAGGGTGAGCGAGTGACCCGCGCCGGACTGCTCCTCCGCCGGGGCGCAGATCCAGATGTCGTCGGAAAACTGGCGCGCGATCTTTTCAAGGACGGTGAGGCCCGGGGCGTTGATGCCGTCGTCGTTGGTGAGGAGGATGCGCATCAGGCGGCCGGCGTCAGGCTGGTGAGCCCGCCCATGTAGGGGCAGAGTGCCTCGGGCACGGTGACCGAGCCGTCGTCCTGCTGGTAGTTTTCCAGCACGGCGACGAGGGTGCGGCCGACGGCGAGGCCGGAGCCGTTGAGGGTGTGGACGAATTCGGTGCCCTTCTGCCCTTCCGGGCGGAAGCGCGCGTTCATCCGGCGGGCCTGGAAATCACCGCAGTTGGAGATCGAGCTGATCTCGCGGTAAGCGCCTTGGCCCGGGAGCCAGACTTCGAGGTCGTAAGTGATCCGGGCGGTGAAGCCCATGTCTCCGGCGCAGAGCAGGACCTTGCGGTAGGGCAGGTTCAGTGCCTGGAGAATGCCTTCGGCGGCGGCGGTCATCTTCGCGTGTTCGGCATCGCTTTGATCCGGCGCGCAGATGGTCACCAACTCGACCTTGTCGAACTGGTGCTGGCGGATGTAGCCGCGCGTGTCGCGCCCGGCCGCGCCCGCCTCGGAGCGGAAGCAGGGGGTGAGCGCGGTCATGCGCAGGGGCAGCTGGGCTTCGGTGAGGATCTGGCCCTGCACGGCATTGGTGAGGGAAACCTCGGCGGTGGGGATCAGCCAGCGGCCGTCAGTCGTTTTGAACAGGTCCTCGGCGAACTTGGGGAGCTGGCCGGTGCCGAACACGGCCTCGTCTTTCACCAGCAGCGGCGGGGCGCATTCGGTGTAGCCGTTGGCGGCAGTCTGGGTGTCCAGCATGAACTGGGCGAGGGCGCGCTGGAGGCGGGCCATCTGGCCGCGCAAAAAGGTGAAGCGGGCGCCGGAGATCAGGGCGCCGGTTTCGAAATCGAGGCCGAGCGCGGGGCCGAGATCAGCGTGTTCCCTGGGCTGGAAGGCGAATTCGCGCGGGCTGCCCCAGCGGGCGACTTCGACGTTGCCGGCTTCGTCCTCACCCTCGGGCACTTCGGCCACGGGGAGGTTGGGATAGCGGGCGAGGGCGTCATTCAGATTGACGGTCAGCTCGCGCTCTTCCTGTTCGAGCGCGGGGAGGATGTCCTTGAGGCCGGCGACTTCGGCCTTGAGGCGTTCGGCCTCGGCCTTGTCACCCTTGCCCATGGCGGCGCCGATGGCCTTGGACGCCTCGTTGCGCTGGCCTTGCGCTTCCTGCATGCGCGTGGCGACGGCGCGGCGCGCCGTATCGAGCGCGAGGATCGCGCCGGCCATCGGTTCGACCCCGCGCCGGGCGAGGCCGGCGTCGAAGAGGTCAGGATTCTCGCGGATCAGCTTGATGTCGTGCATGGCGCTGCGCAATGCCGCACAGGCACGCGCAGCGCAAGCATGACGGGCCGCATTCGGCCCCTTCGTTACTCGGCGTCGGTCGGCACCGAGCTCTTGCCCAGCATGTGGTAGAGCGGGCAGAACGACAGGAAGCCGGTGGCGAGCGGGATCATCCCGAGCCAGCCGAACGGAGTCTTCGGGCCGATAAAGGCCAGCAGCATGAGCGTGGCGCCGACGACGATGCGCACGGTGCGCTCGGTGCCCCCAACATTGGTCTCGAACATCAATTTACCCCCCAAATTGCGACGGCCACGGTTAGCCGGACGGCCAAGCGGGACGACCATGCCTCCGGAAAGGCCCGGAGTTGTGGTGGGTGAAATCCTTAACGCTCATGTCTGAGCCAAAGGTAAACGCGCCGCAGCGACTCGGGCATTGGCGGGGTTTCCTGGGCTATTGCCGCGCGCAGGTGTTGAAGCCGAGCAGCGAATAGAGCGGGCAGGTCGAGAACAGCCCGGTGGCGAGCGGGATGATCCCGATCCAGCCGAGCGGGGTTTTCGGCCCGACGAAGACGAGCGCAATCAGCACGATGCCGACGACGATGCGCAGCATCCGGTCAAGCGAGCCGACATTGGTCTTGAACATGGCACTCTCCACGGCGTTTGATCAGTTGATGCTAATATATTCGCATCGAAATCGCCGTGGAAGCATTGACGGGGATCAAAGCGGGCGCGCCGCGTCATTGCACGGGGGCCAGGGCGTGTGGAGAGATCCGCAGGACAGATGTGTTCGTGGCCGAGCGCAACGTGAATCCCTCGACCAACGTGATTGTGCGCACATGGGTAACCGGTTTGCCGTTGGCGTCGGTAAAAACCTCTTTGGGGCTTTCCGAAACGGCCTGAGCGCAGGCCCGACGCTCCAGTTCGGCGCGATTGAGGGCGTTGACCGGCCCGTGCGTTTCTCTCAATCTGCAAAACTCGACATTGCCATCGGGGCCATAGGCAAGTGCCAAGATCAACGTGATCTTGGAAGTGGGCGGGACTGACGCTGGCAAGATCCATCGGGTTCGGTTGCTGTAGGTGCCGGAAACGGGCCGTCCCTTCTTGTCGGTGGCAGGGCTGAAGATGGCGCGGTCACGCAGAAGTTTGCATGTGGCTTCATCCAGGATGGCGGTCCCACTGCTGGCGGCGATTGTACAGTCGGCAACCTTGCCCGAGGGATCGATGGTCAGGACGAAGCCGACCGTCCCCTGCTGCCTGTAGCGCAAGGCTACGGCGGGATAGTCGTTCGTTGTGATCCAACTGCCGGGTGAGCCGAGCGGCATGGCGGGGGTCGGGCTTGCGGTTGCCGCGCTGGCTGCGGAGGAAAGCGCCGCCGCGACGAGCGGCGCAAGGATGATCGCCGCCCGGCGGCGGGCCCATTTGGCAAATTGCATCGAATCCCTTTCGGCCCCGGCAAAGATGGAGCGCAATTGCCTGCGATTGGCAATTGCCGCCTGCGCCGAAACGGCGACAACGGCAGTGCAGGCGCCGCTTTTGCGTGGATCAGGTCTGCGAGGGAAGCCCGGGGAATGGTGGGCGCGACAGGGATTGAACCTGTGACCCCACCCGTGTGAAGGGTGTGCTCTACCGCTGAGCTACGCGCCCATTCCGTCGGGAGAGGTGCCCCTAGACGCCTTCGCGCGCGTTGACAAGCGGGGAATGGAGCCTAGAGCGCATTCGCCATGAGCGACCAAAACCAGACCGGCCCCGACGTGCCGCCCGACCACCTCGCGATCAATCCGCGCAGCCCCTTCTTCGATGAAGAGAAGCTGCGCCGGGGCGTGGGCATCCGCTTCAAGGGCGTGGTGCGCACCAATGTCGAGGAATATTGCATCTCCGAAGGCTGGGTGCGGGTTCAGGCCGGCAAGACGCTGGATCGCAAGGGCCAGCCGCTGACGCTCAAGCTCAATGGGCCGGTTGAGGCGTGGTTCGAGGATCTGGGCGAGGACGCGCCGGTCGCCAAGGCTTGAGGTTTGAGTTTGGCGCGCGGCCTGTTGGCTGCGCGCAGCATTAGCTTCGCTGGCCTTCGGCTGGGCAGGCTCAGGCTGAGCGGACTTGGTGATTGGGGCGTGCGGGCCCGCCCCTCCGTCGGCCGCCTGTGGCGGCTGCCACCTCCCCATTTGTGCTTTCAGCAAAAATGGGGAGGTTCTGCTGGGTCAGCGTTCGGCCAGGCGGGCTTGGATGATGGCGCCGATGGGGTCGTCGAGGTCGGCCTTGGCGATTTGGGTGTCTGCCAGTCTGGCCTTGCCGGGCGGGGACTTGGCCTTTTTCGGATAGATGAAGCCCGCGACCGGCCAGTGAGTCGCGCCGAGGTTCTGGATCGGATCGAACCAGACGCGGACCTCGCTCCAATCATTTTCGGGTGAGACGTCGACCGCCGCCACGTCGTCCTCGACCTGGCCGCGCCGTCCGTTGATCGGGCTCCAGTTGGCATGGCGCAGCAGCACCGTGCGCGAATCGATGATCCGGCTGACCGCCGCGACGTGGCCCAGTTCCATCCGGCCATAGGGCTTGAAGGCCATGACCGCGCCGACCTTGGGCTGCGGGCCGCGGGCATAGTGGCCTTCGGCCTGCTGCCACCATGTCCACGCATCGCCGCGAATCTCGATTCCCGAGACCTGCCGGGCATAGGGCACGCATTGCAGATAGGGCGGCAGGTTGGACCCGCCGCCGCCGGTAACGCCCTGGCTTTCGGCGATCGTGTCGGCCGAAGCGGGCGCCGGAATCAGCGCCAGCGCGGCGACAAGCAGGATCGGCAGTTTCCCCAACATGTGCGAGCCTTCCCCCCGATTGGGTAAAGGCAGGGTCGCAAATCGTGGTTAACATATTGCTGCGGGGATAGGGATTGATCCGCAGCCAAGGTGCAGCGCGCTTGCACAAAGCGCCGTAAACCGGCAGGGCGGCGGGGAAATGCTGCCACAGGTTATCATCATTGGGCGCCCCAACGTGGGCAAGTCGACCCTGTTCAACCGTCTCGTCGGCAAGAAGCTGGCCTTGGTGGACGACCAGCCGGGGGTGACGCGCGATCGTCGTTTCGGCGAGGCGCACCTGCTGGGGTTGGACTTCACCATCGTCGATACGGCCGGGTGGGAGGACGAGGATCCCTCGAGCCTGCCGGGCCGGATGCGGGCGCAGACCGAGGTTTCGGTTCAGGGCGCCGACGTGGCGCTGTTCGTGTTCGATGCCCGTGCCGGGCTGACCCCGCTTGACGAGGAAATCGCCCGCTGGCTGCGCGAGCAGGAGCTTCCGGTGATCGTGGTGGGCAACAAGGCCGAGGGGCGCGCCGCGGAATCGGGGCTGCTCGAGGCCTTTTCGCTGGGCCTGGGCGATCCGATCGCCTTTTCGGCCGAGCATGGCCAAGGCCTGGGCGACCTGTTCGAGGCCCTGCTGCCGCATCTGGACGACAAACAGCCCGATCCCGAGGCCGAGGCCGAGGAGAGCGAGGAAGACTACGATCCCAAGGCCGTGCTCAAGCTGGCCATCGTCGGCCGGCCGAATGCGGGCAAGTCAACCCTGATCAATGCCTTGCTCAAGGAAGACCGGCTGCTGACCGGGCCCGAAGCGGGGATAACCCGCGATTCGATCTCGATCGACTGGGAGTGGACCGACCCGAAGACCGCCGAGACGCGCCCCGTGCGGCTGATCGACACGGCGGGGATGCGCAAGAAGGCCCAGGTGGTCGAGAAGCTGGAAAAGCTCTCGGTGGCCGATGCGCGCCGCGCGGTCGACTTTTCCGAGGTGGTGGTCCTGCTGCTCGACGCCACGCGCGGGCTGGAGCACCAGGACCTCAAGATCGCCTCGATGGTGCTGGAAGAAGGCCGCGCGCTGATCATTGCGATTAACAAGTGGGACGTGGCCGAGGATGCCTCGGGCCTGTTCAACGGCATCCGCGGCGCGCTGGATGAGGGCCTCGCGCAGGTGCGCGGGGTGCCGCTGGTGGCGGTTTCGGCGCGGACGGGTAAGGCGCTCGACACCCTGCTGCAGGTCGCCTTCGATATCCGCGATGCCTGGTCCAAGCGTGTGCCGACGGCCGCGCTCAACCGCTGGTTCGACGATGCGCTCGGCGCCAATCCGCCGCCGGCACCGGGCGGCAAGCGGATCAAGTTGCGCTACATCACCCAGGCCAAGACCCGGCCGCCGGGCTTCGTGCTGTTCGGCACCCGGCTCGACATGCTGCCGGAGAGCTATCGGCGCTACCTGATCAACGGCATCCGGCGCGAGTTGGGCTTCGATGCCGTGCCGATCCGGCTGACGCTGCGCAGCCCGAAGAATCCCTTCGCCACGAAGTAAGGTTCAGCGCCGGAAGGGCTGGCGGCGCCGCTCGGTCAGCGAGCGCCAGAGCCATTCGAGCGGGCCTTGCCTGTACCGGGCGAGCCACGGCTTGCTCCAGGCCAGCATCGCCGCCCAGCCGCCCAGCACGTAGAGCGGCTGCTGGCGCGGGGGGACTTTGCCGACCAGGTCGAGGCCCCAGCCGTAGAAGATGAAGGTCATGACCAGCGTGCAGGCGATGTAGTTGGTGAAGGCCATGCGGCCGGTGGCGACGAGACGCGCGCCGAGGGCGGTGCGGGCAAGGCGCGGCGCGGCGCGGACGAGGGTGGCCGCGTAGGCCAGGGCCATCAGCAGGTGGGGCAAGGCAGCCACGGCGCTTACGATCAGCATCATCCGGACCGGGGGGAAGCCGCCCGACCAGGCCCAGGCGAGGATGAGCAGGGTCAGCGTGCCGCCCGCCGCGATGCCGGTGCGGGCGAGGCGGCGCAGGGCGCCGTCCGGCCAGCCGCCGGAGAAGAAGCCGCTGCGCAGCAGGGCCATGCCGAGCAGCATCAGGGGTAGGGTCTCGCCCATCGAACCGAGTGCGGAGCTGAGCGGTTCGGCCGCCTGATCGCGCAGCTTTCCGGCAATCTGCGCGGCGAAGCCCTGGTGGTAGGAGGCCATTTCGGCGGCGGTCTTGCTGGCGACGATGGCCTCGGCCTTGTCGTACCGCGCGGCGTCGGCCGGGCTGGCGGTGCCCGCGATGACGCGGTGTTCGCGCCAGGTTTCGGGCAGGCCGCCGCCGCCGATCAGCAGGTGCCAGCAGGCGAAGATGGCGAGTGCCCCGGCGGCGAGCCGGCGCGGTGGGGCATGGCGGAAGGGGAGGGCGGCCAGCCCGGCGAGGGCATAGGTGAACAGGATGTCGCCCCACCACAGCAGCAGGAAGTGGAGATAGCCGAACAGGCCGAGCCAGAGCAGGCGCCGGATCTGCAAGCGGTCGCCATCGCGCGCGGCTTCTTCGGCGCGGTCGATGAACAGCAGCATCGAGGCCCCGAACAGCAGGCTGAACAGGGCGCGCATCTTGCCCTCGAACAGGATGAAGCCGAGCGCGAAGGCAGCCTTGTCCGCAAAGGTGGCGGGGTGCGGGACTTGCGGGGTGAGGGTGGCCATGACCGGCCCGGCGAAGCCCGCGATGTTGATCGCGAGAATGCCGAGCACGGCGACGCCGCGCACGAGATCGAGCGCGGCGAGGCGAGTGGGCGGTGGAGCCAAGCGGTCAGTCCTGAGCGGGGACGCAGGCCAGGCCCGAGCGGGCGAGCGCGGAGCAGGCGGCGGCGGCGCTCTCGCGGCTGGCGAAGCCGCCGGCCTGGAGCTTGATCACCTTGCCGGCCGTGACGTTGATGCGCGGGTGCCCGGCGAGTTCGGGGCGGGCGCGGGCCTTGGCCCAGAGCGCATCGGCATTGGCGGAGACGCCGAAAGCGCCGAGCTGGACGCGCCACGGGCCGGACGCGGGGACGGCGGGTTTCGGGGCGGGTTTGGGCGCGGCTGCGGGTTTGGCCGCGACGACTGGGGCGGGCTTGGGTGGGGGCGCGGTCGCCGGTTTGGCCGTGATGATGGGGGCGGGTTTGACAGGGCTTGCGGGCTTCGGCGGGGCGGCCGGGCGGGCGTAGTCGGCCCCGGCCGTGGCGGGGCTGCTGCCTGCGGAGGTGCGCACGGCGGCGGTTACGGCATCGTCGGGGCGCGGGGCGGGGCGGGCGGCGGAGCGCCCGGCGGGGACCGGGGTGGGATCGGCGAGATCGGCGGCGGCGAGCTGTGTCGCGCGCTGGGCCTCGGCCTCCTGCCCGAGCCGGGCGGCGAGGGTGACGCCGGCCTGTCGCTGGTCGAGCGGGACGCTTTCGTCCATCTGCGCGATGGCGGCGCGGGCCTGGGCGAGGCCTGCCCCTTGCGCCAGGGTCATCAGCGCATAGGCGCGCGGCCAGTCTTTCGGTGCAAGGTCGCCGTTGAAGTGGGCAATGCCGAGCAGGTACTGAGCGCGCGGATCGCCGCGCCCGGCCGCCGCCTTGACATAGGCCATGGCGGTCTGCCGCTCGCCCCGGTCGAACAGGAGGAGGCCGTAATTGTCCGCCGCCTGGACATGGCCCTGCGCGGCGGCCTTGGCGAAGAGGGCTTCGGCCTTCGACAGGTCGCGCGGGACGCCGCGGCCGAGGCGGTAGGCCTGACCGAGATCGAACTGCGCATCGGGATCGCCTTTTTCGGCCGGGCCCTGCCATTCGCGGATCGCGGCGGCATAGTCACCCCGCCCCCAGGCGTCGGCGCCGGCCTTGACGTCGGCCATGGCGGCGCCTGCTCCCACCAGCCCGGCTGCCAGCGCCCCGCCGCAGACCCCCAGCGCCGCGCCGCAGACCCATCGCATCATTGCCATCATCACCCCCCGCAGGCCCCGCATCGCCCGACCTTGCCACAGGCGCGCGGGGCTAGGCAAAGTCTTTGTCGGGCCCGGCGCCGGGGCAGAAACCGGCGGTTCCCATTAACCCGATCTTAGGGACTTTCCGGCTTTATCGCGGCTATCCGCAGGCTGGTTTTGCTTTCCGGGGGGATTGTACGTTGCGCGTTCTGGCTCTGGCATCGCAGAAAGGTGGATCTGGCAAGACCACACTCTCAGGCCACCTCGCCGTACAGGCGCAGCGTGCCGGGGCGGGTCCTGTCGTCCTCATCGACATCGACCCGCAAGGTTCGCTCGCCGACTGGTGGAACGAGCGCGAGGACGATTTTCCCGCTTTCGCGCAGACCACCGTGGCCCGGCTTGCCGCCGACCTCCAGGTGCTGCGCCAGCAGGGCTTCAAGCTGGCGGTGATCGACACCCCGCCGGCGATCACCATGGCGATCCAGTCGGTCATCTCGGTGGCCGAGCTGATCGTGGTCCCGACCCGGCCGAGCCCGCATGACCTGCGCGCCGTGGGCGGCACGGTGGACTTGTGCGAACGCGCGGGCAAGCCGCTGCTGTTCGTGCTCAACGGCGCCACCCCCAAGGCCAAGATCACCAGCGAGGCCGCGGTTGCGCTGTCGCAGCATGGCACGGTCGCCCCGATCACCCTGCATCACCGCACCGACTTTGCCGCCTCGATGATTGACGGGCGCACGGTGATGGAAATCGATCCCAACGGCCGCTCTTCGCTCGAGATGGCGGCGCTGTGGAATTACATCGCCGACCGGCTGGAAAAGAATTTCCGCCGCACGGTCTTCGCTTCGGCCCCGTCGCCGCAGGCGGTCGCGGTTCCCGGTGCGCCGGGTTCGGGCGTTGCGCGCCCGGTCGGCGGTTTCGGCCGCCGCGTCGCCGGCTCCTGAGGGACACGCGGCCATGCCCACTCCGCGAACCTCGGGCCGCACTCCGGGCAAGGTTGCCTCACTCGCCACGGTTGCACCGCTGGCCAGGGTTGCCCGGCTGGCTCCGCACCTGCTCGCCCGCAAGGGCTCTGCCACCCCGGCCATGCGCTCGGGCCTGACCGAATCGGCCGAGGACGATCTCGGCTGGAACGACATGGGCCATGATGCCGATACCTTTCCGGCAACCGACGTGACCAGCATGGGCAGCGTGGTTGCCTTCCCGAGCGAGCCCGCCGCCGGTCGCAGCCTTGCGCGCCGCCCGCGCGGGGCCAGCCTCGCCGCCGGGGGCAAGGCCGCCTTCACCCTGCGGCTCGACGCCGAACGCCATCTCAAGCTGCGCCTTGCCTGCGCGCACGACGCCCGTAGCGCCCAGTCGCTGCTGACCGCCGCGCTTGACCGCCTGCTCGATGACATGCCCGACCTCAGCCAGCTTGCCGACCAGTCCGGCCGGTCTGGCCGCACCTGATCCCCGCTTTTGATTCTGCGCCCGTGAAAGGGAAGTGTGACATGACCGCCACCACTCGCCAGACCGCCCTTCTTGCCGGAGCTTCCGTGGCCGCCGCGCTGCTCGCCGGCTGCTCGGGGATGGGCGGGGTCAAGTCCGCCTCCGCCGGTGAGCCGCAGGGCGCCCTGCCGGGCGCCAAGGTGGACGCGCGGATCGCCAAGGCCGTGACCAAGGCCGAGGGCGAAGTGGCCAAGGCGCCCGACAATGCCGCCGCGCGCGCCGCGCTGGGTCAGGCCTATCTTTCCGCCGGGCGGTTCGTCTCGGCCGGGACCGCTTTCGACGATGCCATGGCGCTGGGCGACAATTCGGGCCGCACCGCGCTCGGCCTTGCGCTGGCCAAGCTTGGCTCGGGCCAGTCGCGCGAAGCCGTGGCGATCCTTGACGACTGGCGCGAGGAAATCCCGGCGAGCGACCTGGGCCTTGCCCTTGCCCTTTCGGGCGAGACTTCGCGCGGGGTGGCCGTGCTGGCCGATGCCCTGCGCGGCGGCGAGAACACGGCGAAGCTGCGCCAGAACCTTGCCTATGCCTATGCCCTCGACGGGCGCTGGACCGAGGCCAAGCTGATGGCCGCGCAGGACGTTCCGGCCGACCAGCTCGACAAGCGCCTTGCCTTCTGGGCGCTCTCCATGCTGCCCGACAAGGGCACCGACCGGGTTGCCGCGCTGATCGGCGCGCCGGTCGAGATCCGCGATCCGGGCCAGCCTGCCGCGCTCGCGCTCAAGGCCGCGCCCGAGGCTCAGCCGCAGCTGGCGATGGCCGACGCGGCGCCGGCTTCGGTGCCGGCTCCCGTCGCTGAAATCGCTCCGGTTGCGGTGCCTGCCGCCGTGCCTGTCAAGGTGGCCGTTGCCGCGCCGCCCGCCGAACTGCCGCCGGCCATGGCCAGCACGGTCGAGGGCAACGCCGTGGTCCAGCGCCTGCCTGCGCCGAAGAATGCCCCGCGCATGGTGGCGGTGGCCGCCCCGGCGCCCACGCTCGCCCCGGCGCGCGTAGCCTCGGCCGCGCGGGGTCGCCCGCGCAACGTGGCCGTGACCACGCGGGTCAAGCCGCTCGCGCCGGGCGCGCACTATGTCCAGCTCGGTGCCTTCTCCAGCCCGCAGGGCGCGCGCCGCGCCTGGGGCATCTACACCAGCCGCGATCCGAAGCTCTCGGCCTATGCGATGACGATCACCCAGGCCACGGTGAAGGGCAAGCAGGTCTGGCGCGTGGCCGCCGGGGGCCTGAGTGGCCGCCTTGCCGCGACCTCGCTGTGCGAACGGCTCAAGGCCTCGGGCGGGGCCTGCTTCGCCTATGCCGCACCGGCCAGGGCGCCGGTTGCTGCACCGGCCGCGCCGATGCTGGCCGCCGGCGGGCCGCAGCGCGCCCGCCGCTGACCGCGCGCATCAATCAAGACAGGGGGAGCCCCGCGCCGGAAGGTGCGGGGCTTTATCTTTTGCGGCTGCGTCTCGTGCAAAGCCGGGCGCGCAACTCCCGCCCCCGGCCACTCCCGCTTGCGCAATGGAGGCGATTGTAGTCAATTGCGATTGCCCTTAAGCCTTGACCTGCGGAGGGACAACGGCCTTGGAAATACACGGAATCTACGATCCCTGGCTGGTCGCGCTGTCCTTCGTGGTGGCCTGCGCGGCGGCCTATGCGGCACTGCGGCTGGCCGGCAGCGCGAAAGACGGCGACCTGCCGGTCTCGCCCACCTTGCAGCACGTTGCCGCTGCGGCGGTCGTGCTTGGCTCGGGCATCTGGACCATGCATTTCGTGGGCATGCTGGCCTTTTCGCTGCCGGGCATGACGATCACCTATCGCCTCGACCTGACCGTGCTGTCACTACTGATCGCGGTGGCCTTTACCGGGATCGGCTTCACCACGCTGCACAATGCGCGCGGCCTTGGCGAAAGCCATGTCCTGGCGGGTATCCCGATGGGGATCGGCATCCTGACCATGCACTACCTCGGCATGGCCGCGATGAAGGGCGAGATGGACCTGCACTACGACGTGTGGCTGGTGATCCTCTCGGCCGTGATCGCGATCACGGCCTCGATCGCGGCGCTGTGGCTGACCACGCGCCCCGGCCGCATCGCGCGGCGGGGGCTTTCGGCGGTGGTCATGGGCATGGCGATCTGCGGCATGCATTACACCGGGATGAAGGCGGCACGGTTCCACATGCCCGAGCCGGATTTCTCCGCGCCGGACTGACCCGGATCAGGCGACCTGCGCCGCGCCCTTGAACAGGGCGGTGCAGCGGCCTTGCACCGGCTGGCGGTCGAACGGGGTATTGCCCGCGCTGGCGGCCATCTTGTCGGAATTGACGATCCACGGGCGGTCCGCGTCGATCACCGCGAGGTCGGCGGCAAGGCCTGCCTCAAGCCGTCCGGCCGCGACCCCGAGCAGGCGCGCGGGGTTTTCGGCGAGGAGGGCGAAGGCGCGGGCCGTGTCGATCACCCCGTCGCGCACCAGATTCAGCGTCATTGGCAGCAGGGTCTCGGCCCCGGCCATGCCCGGTTCGGCATCGGCGAAGGGTAGGCGCTTGTCTTCCGGCCCGCGCGGATCGTGGCCCGAGGCGATCACGTCGATCGTGCCATCGGCAATTGCGGCGATCACGGCGCGGCGGTCAGCCTCCTGCCGCAGCGGCGGGGAGAGGCGCAGGAAGGTGCGGAAATCGGCGAGCGCCGTGTCCGACAGCATAAAGTGGGCCGGGGTGACCCCCGCCGTGACCGCGACGCCGCGGGCCTTGGCGGCGCGGACGAGATCGAGCGCGGCGCGGGTCGTGACCTGCCGGATGTGGAGGCGGGCGCCGGCCATTTCGGCCAGGGCAATGTCGCGCGCGACGGCAAGGGCCTCGGCCTCGGCCGGAGCGGAGGGCAGGCCGAGGCGGGTTGCCATTTCAGAGGCCGTCGCGACCGCGCTGCCGGTGATCCCGGCGTCTTCGGCATGGGTGACGACGACCATGCCGAGCATGGCGCAGTAGCGCAGCAGGCGCAGCATGGTGCCCGAATCGGAAATCCAGCCGCGCCCGGTGCTGACGGCTTTCGCGCCAGCATCGCGCATCAGGGCGACTTCGGCGATTTCGTTGCCTTCGAGCGCGCGGGTGGCGGCGGCGAGCGGGTGGACCCACAGGCCGGGCTTGCCCGACTGGGCTGCGAAGCGCACGCGGGCCGGATGGTCGAGCGGCGGGCCTTGGTCGGGCATCAGCGCGGCGCGGGTGATCCCGCCGAAGTGGAAGGCAGGCTTGTCGACCGCGAAGACGCCGAGATCGACGAGGCCGGGGGCAACGAGCTGGCCCCTGGCGTCGAACAGGCGGTCCCCCTCCTGCGGGGTGACGTCGGGGCCGAGCGCGGTGATCCGGTCACCCTCGGTGCGGATCGTGCCCCTCACCGGCTCGCCGGTGGGCAGGACGAGGCGGGCGTTGGTGATGGCGAGCGGCTGGGAAATCATTGCCAGCCCTCCACGCCGCGCCCGCGCCTTGTCAGCACGTCGAGGCAGGCCATGCGCATGGCCACGCCCATCTCGACCTGGGTGGTGATCAGCGAGCAGCGCGGATCGTCGGCCACGTTGCTGTCAATCTCGATCCCGCGGTTCATCGGCCCGGGGTGCATCACGAAGGCGCCGGGCGCGGCCTTGGCGAGGCGGTCTACCGTCAGTCCGTAGAGGTGGCGGTATTCGCGGGGGGAGGGGACGAACTGGCCCTGCATCCGCTCCAGCTGGAGGCGCAGCATCATCACCACGTCGGCCCCGGCGAGGGCGGCATCGAAATCATGGTAGGGCGTGACCTTGAGCTGTTCGATCTCGGCCGGCATCAGCGCGGGCGGGGCGCAGACGCGGACCTCGGCGCCGAGCGTGGTGAGCGCGTGGATGTTGGAACGGGCGACGCGGCTGTGGAGGATGTCGCCGCAGATCACCACCTTGAGGCCGCAGAACGGCTCGCCGCTCTCCCCCCGCTCGCGGAAGGCGCGGCGCATGGTGAGGGCATCGAGCAGGCCCTGCGTGGGGTGTTCGTGCTGGCCGTCTCCGGCGTTGAGCACGGGGCAATCAACCTTTTCCGCGATCAGCCGGACGGCGCCCGAGCTGGCGTGGCGGATCACGATCCCGTCGGCCCGCATGGCGTTGAGGGTGAGGGCCGTGTCGATCAGCGTTTCGCCCTTCTTCACCGACGAGGTGGCCGCGTGCATGTTGATCACGTCGGCGCCGAGCCGTTTGCCTGCGATCTCGAACGACAGCAGGGTGCGGGTCGAGTTCTCGAAGAAGGCGTTGATGATGGTCAGCCCCGAGAGAACCTCGGCGCGCTTCTGCGCGTGACGGTTGAGATCGACCCACTGTTCCGCCTCGTCGAGCAGGAAGAGTAGTTCGTGCGGGGCGAGGCCGGCCAGGCCGAGCAGGTCGCGATGCGGAAAGGCATCGCCGCCCGCGGGATAGCGGCCTTGCGGGGAAGAGTTCGAGGCTGTCATTGAAGACAGCGCCTTAGAGGGTGTTTGCCGGTTCGCCAACTGGTGGGAGGGATTCTTTGTGCGTGGACCGGTCCCGCCTGACGGCGTGACCTCGCGCCACCCACCACCCCGCACCCCCGGCCCAACCGCCCATCGAGTGTACCCTGTGGGCGGTTGGGCCGGGGGTGCGGGGTGGTGGGTGGCAAGCCCCTCGCGGAGGCGAGGGGCGCACCAAGCAAAGAATTGCAAAGCGCTCCACCGGTTCTATCAGGAACCTACTCTCCACTGTGCAGGTTCGACGCTTCATGAAGTTCGCGCGCAAGGTCTGGCGGCTGTTGGTCGCGATCAAGGATGGGCTGTCGCTGCTGTTCCTGCTGCTGTTTTTCGGCGCGATCTATGCCCTGCTGGCCGGGCGGCCCGGCCCGGCGCAGGTGCGCGAGGGCGCGCTGTTGCTGCGGCTCAAGGGTGCGGTGGTGGAAGAGCCGGCCGAGGCCGATCCGATCGCCCTGCTGATGAGCGGCGGGGCGGGGCCGGCCCAGATGCGCGAGCGCGATCTGGTTCGCGCGATCGATACGGCGGCGGGCGACCGCCGGATCAAGGCGGTCGTGCTCGACCTTTCGGGGTTCACGGGCGCGGGACGGGTGCACCTGGCCGAACTGGGCGCGGCGCTGGACCGGGTGAAAGCGGCGAAGAAGCCGGTGCTGACCTATGCCACCGCCTATGACGACGATTCGCTGCTGCTGGCCGCCCATGCCAGCGAGGCGTGGATCAACCCGTTGGGCGCGGCCTATGTGTTGGGGCCGGGCGGGAACAGCCCCTATTACGGAGACCTCCTCGCCAAGTGGAAGGTGCAGGTCCACGTCTACCGGGTCGGCACTTACAAGGAATTCGTCGAGCCATATGTGCGCGACGCCATGTCCGAGCCGGCGCGCGAGGCGCGCAAGGCCGTGCTGGGGGCGCTTTTCGGGGAATGGAAGGCCAATGTCGCCAAGGCGCGGCCCAAGGCCAACCTGGCGCTGGTGACCAGCGATCCCGGGGCCTGGCTCAAGGCCTCGGGCGGGGATACGGCCAAGGCGGCGGTCGCGGCCGGGCTGGTCGACCGGATCGGTGACCGGGTGGAGTTCGGCGAGCGGGTGGCCGCCCTGGTGGGCGAGGACAAGCTCGATCCCAAGGCGGGCTCGTTCGTGCATACCCCGCTGAAGGCCTGGCTCGCGGCGAATCCCGCCCCGGGCGGCGGCAAGGGCATCGCCGTTCTGACCATCGCCGGGGATATCGTCGATGGCGATGCCGGGCCGGGGATGGCCGGGGGTGACCGGATCGCGGCCCTGCTGGACGGAGCCGAGGCGAAGAACATCGCCGGGCTGGTGGTGCGGGTCGATTCGCCCGGCGGCTCGGTGCTGGCCTCCGAGCAGATCCGCCGCGCGATCGAGCGGGTCAAGGCGCGCGGGATTCCGGTGGCCGTGTCGATGGCCAACCTTGCGGCGAGCGGGGGCTACTGGGTTTCGACCCCGGGTGCGCGGATCTTCGCCGAGCCCGAGACGGTGACCGGTTCGATCGGGATCTTCGCGGTCCTGCCGAGCTTCGAGAAGACGCTGGCCGACTACGGGGTCAAGTCCGACGGGGTGGGGACCACGCCGATGTCGGGCCAACCCGATATCATCGGCGGCTTCACGCCTGAGGTCGATTCGGTGTTCCAGCAGGGAATCGAGGCCGGCTATGCCCGGTTCATCGGTCTCGTCGCCAAGTCGCGGGGGAAAACTCCCGCCGATATCGACCGGATCGCGCAGGGGCGCATCTGGGATGGAGGAACGGCGCGGCAGATCGGGCTGGTCGACCAGTTCGGCGGGCTTGACGATGCGCTCGGCTGGGTCGCGGGGCAGGCGAAACTGGACGAGGGCGACTGGCACCCGGTCTATCTCGGCGCGGGCCAGGGCGGACTGGCGGCCATGCTGGGCAAGGTGATCGGCGGCGACGACGACAGCGAGGCGCCGGAAAGCGACGCCGTGGCCCGCATCGCCCAGCGGCGCCAGCAGGCGCTGGGCGCGGCTCTCGCCTCGGTCCAGCGGCTCATGGGCGCCGAGGGCGCGCAGGCGCGGTGCCTTGGTTGTCCCGACGTTCCTGCCGCCCGCGGCGCGCAGCCAGCGCGGGGCTGGCTGGCGCTGCTGGTGCGGATTTTCGGCTAGGTCTCGACCGGGACTTCGCTGGGCGTTACGCCCGGATTGTCGGTATCCGGGCCCTGCGGCGGGAAGCCTTCGGGCTCGGGTGGGACCCCGTCGGGCGTGATGACCGGGGGCAGTTCGCCGGGGAGCGACGGATCGATCGGCTCGGCTTCGTCGGGGCCGGGCGGCGCGGGCTGGGTGGCCATGGGAAACTCCTGATGTCTCCTGGAACCAGCGTCCCGCCTGCAATATGGTTCCCCCCGCCCGGCAGCGCTTGCCCTTTTCGCGCGGGGCCGCTACGGGCCTCGGCTTCGGAATTTGGGCTTCGTCGGCATGCGGGCGTGGCGGAATTGGTAGACGCGCTGGTTTTAGGTACCAGTATCGCAAGATGTGGGGGTTCGAGTCCCTTCGCCCGCACCAGTTTCCAGCCATCTTCGGGCCGACGCGGCAAGGGTGTTTGAAGAAGGCTTCTTTTGTCATGCAGATTGTCGAGACCACCAACGAGGGTTTGAAGCGCGCCTACACGATCACGATCAAGGCCAGCCTGATCGCCGATCGCGTGGAAGGCGAAGTGGCGAAGATCGCGCCGCAGGTGCGGATGCCCGGTTTCCGCCCGGGCAAGGTGCCGGCCAACCTCGTCAAGAAGATGCACGGCGCCGCGCTCCATAGCGATGCGCTGCAGGCCGCGATCCGCGAAGCGATGGACAAGCTGGTGGCCGACAAGGCCCTGCGCCCGGCCATGCAGCCCGCCGTCGCGCTGGGTGAAGGCTACGAGGAAGGCAAGGACGCCGAGCTGACCGTCAGCCTCGA
Organism: Novosphingobium flavum; assembly: GCF_014230315.1. Taxonomy (GTDB): domain Bacteria; phylum Pseudomonadota; class Alphaproteobacteria; order Sphingomonadales; family Sphingomonadaceae; genus Novosphingobium; species Novosphingobium flavum. The sequence continues at coordinate 61,147 of NZ_JACLAW010000016.1, forward strand.
GGTCCTGCCCGTGATCGCCGCGCCGTCGGTCGATGGCCTCAAGCTCGACAAGCTGACCGTTCCGGTCACCGACGAGCAGGTCGACGAGCAGCTCCAGCGCATCGCCGCCGGCGCCAAGAACTTCACCGAGGCCAAGAAGGGCCACAAGGCCGCGACCGGCGACCAGCTGATCATCGACTTCGCCGGCAAGCTTGACGGCGAGCTGTTCGACGGCGGTTCGGCCGAGGACGCGGCGCTGGAAATCGGCTCGGGCCGCTTCATCCCCGGCTTCGAGGAGCAGCTGGTCGGCGTGAAGGCCGGTGACGAGACCACCATCACCGTGACTTTCCCGGCCGACTATCCGGCCGCCAACCTTGCCGGCAAGGACGCGACCTTCGACATCAAGGTCAAGGAAGTGAAGGTCGCCGGCGAGACCAAGATCGACGAGGACTTCGCCAAGAACCTCGGCCTCGAGAGCCTTGAGCAGCTCAAGGGCCTGCTGCGCGGCCAGCTGGAGCAGGAAACTGCCGGCCTAACCCGCACCCAGATGAAGCGCCAGCTGCTCGACATCCTTGCCGCCGGCCACGATTTCGACGTGCCGCCCTCGATGGTGGAAGCCGAGTTCGAGCAGATCTGGGCCCAGCTGACGCAGGAAGCCCAGCGCGAGGAAAACCCCGAGGAAGCTCTCGCGGAGATCGAGGCCGAGAAGGGCGACTACCGCAAGATCGCCGAGCGCCGCGTGCGTCTTGGCCTGCTGCTGTCGGAAATCGGCCAGGCCAACGGCGTGGAAGTGAGCCAGCAGGAAATGTCCATGCTGCTCTCGCAGGCTGCCCAGCAGTACCGCCCGGAAGACCGCCAGCGCTTCATCGAATACGTCCGCTCCGAGCCGCTCGCCGCCGCCCAGCTGCGCGCCCCGCTCTATGAGGACAAGGTCGTCGACTTCCTGTTCGACAAGGCCGAAGTGAGCGAGCGCGAAGTGACCCGCGACGAGCTGCAGGCCGCGATCGAAGCCGAGGAAGGCGCTGTCGCCGCTCCGGCCGAGAAGAAGAAGGCCCCGGCGAAGAAGGCGACCAAGGCCGCCGCAGAAGCTCCGGCTGAAGCTCCGGCCGCGGACGCTGCCGAGAAGCCGGCCAAGAAGGCTCCGGCGAAGAAGGCCAAGGCCGAGGAAGCTGCCGCCGAGGGCGCCGAAGAGGCCGCTCCGAAGAAGAAGGCTCCGGCCAAGAAGAAGACCGAGGCCTGATCCGCGCGATCGGTGCCAGGTGCGAGGGGGCGGGCCGCAAGGTCCGCCCTTTTCGTTTCTTTCCGGCCAATCGGGCGGCGGAGCGCGGAAGCCAAGTGCGCCGACGCCCCTTGCGGAACGCCGGCGCTTCCCCTCGGTGGTGGGGGGAATGGATCGCCCCGGGCGGGGCCTTGCCCTGGAATGGCTGGCGCGCGGATTCGGTTCCAGCGACGTTTGATCCGATCCGGTTGGAATTTTTCGCGGAATTCGCGGGCGAAGCCGGCGGGCCGCACGGGGCAGGGAGCCGGCTGCCGGCCTTTTCCGGGGCGGGAGGCCGTTCCCCCCGCTTTTCGGGGTTAATGCCCTTGAACATCGCCGCCCGGCACGCGACATAGGCCGGACAACGCAATGAGGACCTCCATGCTCGATCTGTTCGGTGCTTCTTCTGCCCAGGGCAAGTTTTCTGTCGATCCCGTTACCGGCGCGCTCGTGCCGGTGGTGGTCGAGCAGACGAGCCGGGGGGAACGTTCCTTCGACATCTATTCGCGCCTTCTGCGCGAGCGCATCATCTTCGTGACCGGCGAGATCGAGGACCACATGGCCTCGATCATCGTGGCGCAGTTGCTGTTCCTCGAATCGGAAAATCCGTCGAAGGACATCTCGATGTACATCAACTCGCCCGGCGGCGTGGTGACGGCGGGCATGGCGATCCACGACACCATGCAGTACATCCGCCCGCGCGTTTCGACCGTGTGCATCGGCCAGGCCGCCTCGATGGGCTCGTTCCTGCTCGCCTCCGGCGAGCCGGGGATGCGCATTGCCCTGCCGAACTCGCGGATCATGGTTCACCAGCCCTCGGGCGGGGCGCGCGGCATGGCCTCGGACATCGAGATCCAGGCCCGCGAGATCCTGCGGATGCGCAAGCGTCTCAATGACATGTACGTGAAGTACACGGGCAAGACCCTCGACGAGATCGAGCGGGCGATGGACCGCGACACCTTCCTCGAGGCCGACGAGGCACTGGCCTTCGGCCTGGTCGACAAGGTGTTCGAGAGCCGTCCGGCGTCCGACGCGATCCCGTCGCCGGACGACCCGACGACCTGAGGCGAGATAGGTAGTTGTCCTTGGGTAGGGCCTTCCACTTCATGAGCCGGGAGCCTTCAGCACCCGGCAAGGAAGGCCTTGCTAAAGGGCAGGATTGATAAAAATCGGCGCCGGGCTATCCTCGGCGAGTCTCCCCCGCGGGGACTAACAGGAAAAGGCATGACGAAACTGAGCGGATCGGACGCTAAGAGCACCCTCTACTGCAGCTTCTGCGGAAAGTCGCAGCACGAGGTGCGCAAGCTCATCGCCGGGCCGACGGTGTTCATCTGCGATGAATGCGTCGAGCTGTGCAACGACATCATTCGCGAGGAAACCAAGGCCGGCATCGCCGGCAAGAAGGACGGCGGCGTGCCGTCGCCCCGCGACATCTTCGAGACGCTGAACGACTATGTGATCGGGCAGGACCGCGCCAAGCGCGTGCTGTCGGTGGCGGTGCACAACCACTACAAGCGCTTGAAGCACAGTGGCAAGGGCGGCGAGGTTGAGCTGTCGAAGTCCAACATCCTGCTTGTCGGGCCGACCGGTTGCGGCAAGACGCTGCTGGCCCAGACCTTGGCCAAGACCTTCGACGTGCCCTTCACCATGGCCGACGCCACCACGCTGACCGAAGCGGGCTACGTGGGCGAGGACGTCGAGAACATCATCCTCAAGCTGCTCCAGGCCAGCGACTACAACGTCGAGAAGGCCCAGCACGGCATCGTTTACATCGACGAGATCGACAAGATCAGCCGCAAGGCCGAGAACCCATCGATCACGCGCGACGTCTCGGGCGAGGGCGTGCAGCAGGCACTGCTCAAGCTGATGGAAGGCACCACGGCTTCCGTTCCGCCGCAGGGCGGGCGCAAGCACCCACAGCAGGAATTCCTGCAGGTGGACACGACCAACATCCTGTTCATCTGCGGCGGCGCCTTTGCGGGGCTGGAAAAGATCATTGCCGACCGCCTGCAGAAGCGCTCGATCGGCTTCGGCGCGCACGTGGCTGACCCTGACAAGCGCAAGGTTGGCGAACTGCTCCAAAAGGCCGAGCCGGAGGACCTGCTCAAGTTCGGCCTGATCCCCGAATTCGTCGGCCGCCTGCCGGTGATCGCGACCCTCAACGACCTCGACATCGAGGCGCTGGTCCAGATCCTCAAGGAGCCGAAGAACGCGCTGGTCAAGCAGTATGCCAAGCTGTTCGACCTCGAGGACGTGCAGCTGACCTTTACCGACGACGCGCTCGAGGCGATTGCCAAGAAGGCGATCGAACGCAAGACCGGCGCGCGCGGGCTGCGCTCGATCGTGGAAGGGCTGCTGCTCGACACCATGTTCGACCTGCCGACCGAAGAGGGTATCTCCGAAGTCGTGGTCGACAAGGACGTTGTCGAAGGGCGCAAGGAGCCGGTTCGGGTCCACAAGAGCAAGGACAAGGCGGCCTGAGCTTCGGCCTCTGGTTGTGAATTATGGACCGCCCCGGAAGGTTGCTTCCGGGGCGGTTTCGCGTTGAGAATGACATCCCGTGCGGGCGAGGGCTTGCGCGGCCCGCGCCCGAGCCGTCCCGCTTGGAGGAGGGGGGGGGCTTGCGTCCATCCACGCCGGGCGTGTTTTGAATTGACAATGGCCGCTGCCGGGCGCTCGCTGCGTGCGATCCGGAAGAAGTGAGGGACTCGGGGCCATGGACTCCCATCGCAAGATCTCCGCCGCTCTGGCCGTTGGTGCCGCAGCGGCCATCGCCATTCCCATCATTGCGCAGCAGCCGCCGACGACTGGGCCGATCGCCCGCTACGACATGCGGGCGAGCACCGTGTCCGGCATGGCGGCGATGGGCGGGGGGAGGCCCAATCCCATGGCGATGATGATGGGCGGGCGCGGGGACAACGTGCAGCACGAACTGTACCTGCGCCTCGGGTCCTCGCAGGCGGCCAGCGGGCCGCCCCAGGCCCAGCATTTCATGCCGCCGGGCGCGCAGCTGGGGAACTCGGTCCAGCTCGTCACCCCGCGCGAGGAACCGGCGCCGGACGAATTTCGCGGGCAGCGCCCGAAAGGGCGGATGCTGATCTACTGGGGCTGCGGCGAACATGCGCCGGCGGGCCAGCCGGTGATCATCGATTTTTCGAAGCTGGCGGCGGGGCAGGTGCCGCCCGGCCTGTGGAGCAGCACGATCATCCGCGACTGGGGGCCTACCCTCCAGAACAGCCGGAGCTTCGGGCGCTGGCCGGCCGACGATGGCAAGTTCGTCAAGCGCGAGAGTGCCCTGCCGGGGCCGCACCGGATCGCGGGCAACTATACGCCCGAGATCAGCTTCACCCTCGCCAGGGACTTCATGCGGCCGCTCAGCGTGCGGACCGCCGCCCAGCCGAGCGGGGCCATGCTGGTATCGTGGGCGGGGGTCCCCGACGCGACCGGCTATCTCGCATTCCTTTTCGGCGGCAAGCGGGCGCCGCGCGGCAACGAGATGGGCGACATGGTGATGTGGACCTCCAGCGCCTCGCGCCAGTTCGGCGGCGGGCTGACCGACTGGCTGACCCCCGGGCAGGTGGCGGGACTGGTGCGCGACCGCACGGTGCTGGCGCCGAGTGCCACGAGTTGCACCGTTCCGGCCGAAGTGCGGCGAGATGCGGCCGATTTCCGCATGGGCACGCTGACCGCCTATGGGCCGATGGAGGATTTCGCCTATCCGCCGCGCCCGGCCAATCCGAAGGCCACCTGGAACATCCAGTGGACCGCGCGGATCCGGCACCGTTCGACCACGAGCTGGATGGACATTCCCGGCATGGAAAACATGGGGAACATGGACATGGGGGCCATGGACCGGGATTCCGAAGAACGCGGGCCGCAACAGCAACAGCAACAGCAGCCGTGTCGCCCGAAGCGCGGGCTTGGCGGGCTGCTGGGTGGCGCGCTGGGGGGCGGATCGGGCTGCTAGGCAGCGGGGGTAAATACGCGGGACCGAATGACTGGGCGCTTTCGGGAACATTCCGCGGCGGGTTGAATGGCTGGAATGTTTGGGAAATTGACCTTCTTGACCCCACTACCAACCCCGCTCAGGATGAGCGGGGTTGGTAGGATTTTGACCGCAATGTCGGCGTGTCCGGAAGGTCCGCTTTCCGCTTAAAAGCGCGAAAGCGGACCGTGAACGGCCTTATCGAATTTGTTCGGGCGGCTTGCAGTGACATGAAGGTCGGGGCGGCCCGGTCATTTCAGCCGGATGTTGGCTCCCAGCCCGAGTTGTTCGGGCACGTGGCGCAGGCGTTGGGCCAACTGGCCGTCGGCCGCGCCGGGGCAGGCTTCCGCGAGGCTGAGCCTGTCGATCCGCCCGGCCTGAATCCATTCGACGGTCATGGCGCCGCTTTCCCCAGTGCGGCCCCGGCAAGTGGCATCGCCGCCGACGGCTTTGTTGCCCGAGGGGCGGTCCGCGCCGAGGCTGGCAGCGAGGGCGGCGGCGTGGTCCCGGCCGACCTCGACCGTGCGGTGCTTGTAGTCCCACTTGCTGTGGTCGGCCTTCCAGCCGCTGCTTTCGATCAGGACCGAGCCTGACGGGGTGACGGAATATTTCAGCGTCCGGCAGGTGGGGCAGTCCGCCGCGGGGGCGAGGGTGAGGATGATGATCGCGCTTTGGCTCGCCGGAACTTCGGACAGGGCCGCAGCGGCGGAGGCCTGAGCCGGCTGGCCGAGCGGAATGGCGATCCGTTCCGGGGCTGGCTGCCGGTCCGGGAGGGCGGCGGCTTGGGGCAGGACGGGGAGGGCGGCGGCGGCCTCGACCTCGTCGGGTGAGGGCGCGCGGCCGCTGCCGGCCCGCTGAGCCTGTGCGGACCGGGGGTGGAGCAGGGCCGAGGGCGAACAGGCCGCGACCGACAGGGCGGAAAGGAAGATGAAGGCTGCCGCCGTGCGCCGCGTGCCGCGCCTGACCGGCGGCGCGGCGGATTGCGTGGCGATCGGCAGCGAAGGTTCTTGCATGTCTGGTCCCGGAGCTAGGCCCGCAGCCCGCGCGGCGCTGGCTGCTCGAACTGCTCAACGGTGCAGGGCGAAAATCCCTTTGCGCGGGAAGGCCTGCATTTGCGGCGGCGCGATCAAACGGACTGGCGCGGGGCGCGCCGCCTTCCTATGGGCTGCAGCCTTGTCACAACGCGCCCGGCTGCATCGGAGCCGGGCCCATAACGGAACAGACCCTGCCATGAAGACCAAGCACTGCCTCGAAGCCGCCGACGTGAAGGCGATCCTCGCAGCCGCCGAGGCCGAAGCCGCGGCCAACGGCTGGGCGGTGACCATCGCGGTGGTCGACGATGGCGGCCATCCGCTCGGCCTGCTGCGGATGGACGGCGCCGCGGCCTCTTCGGCGCATATGGCGCCGGGCAAGGCGGTCACCTCGATCCTCGGCAAGCGCGAATCGAAGGTCTATGAAGACCTGATCCTTGGCGGGCGGGTCTCGATGCTCTCGGCCCCGGCGCTGCAGGCCATGCTCGAAGGCGGGGTGCCGATCGTGATCGATGGCGACTTCGTGGGCGCGGTGGGCGTGTCGGGCGTCAGGTCGGAGCAGGATGCCCAGATCGCCAAGGCCGGGATCGCGGCGATCCTCGGCTGAGTCCAGGCCGGAACACAAAAAGGCGCCCGCTCCTTTCAGGGGGCGGGCGCCTTTTCGTTGAAACGGGCCGTGCGCTCAGTTCTTGGCGATGTTTGCCGGCAGGTTCGTGGGCGCGAAGGCCGGCATGGAATCTTCCCAGCGGCTGTCAGTCAGCATTTCCTTGTCCGTGCCGTCCGGGTTCATCGACCAGACCTGGCCATAGGGCTGGAACGAGTTGTCGTAGAGCGCGGCCTCGTCCTTGAAGCCGTATTCGCTGCTGTTCCACAGGATCTTCTTGCCGTCCCACGACCAGACGGCGTGAGCGTCGGAAGCGGGGAAGGTGGTCACGCGCTTCTCGTCCGTGCCGTCTGACCGGATCGTGAAGATGTCGAAGTTGCCGTCCTGCTGCTTGCGGGTGAAGACGATGAGGTCGGCGGCGGGCGACCAGCCGGGGACATTGTCCCATCCGTTGGTCAGGACGCGGACCTTGCGGGTTTCGAGGTCCATGATCCGGAGGCCTTCGTCGCCCTTGGCCCAGGAACGGTAGACCATCTGCTTGCCGTCAGGCGAAATGCTGGCGAAGCCGGTGTTCGACGTGGTCGAGGTCAGGTCCTCGACCCCGGTGCCGTCGCGGTTGATCATCTTGACGTTGGCCACGTTCTGGTCGCGGGTGCGCCAGTAGCCGCCGAAGCTGAACACCATCCGCTTGCTGTCCGGCATCCATGAGGGGAACAACGCCACGCCGATCATGTCGCCGCAGTGGCCCGAGGCGTTCTTGCCGGCGGCGCAGTGCGTGGTCGATTGGAAGACCAGCTGCTTGCCGGTGCCATCGGCGTTCATCGTCACCAATGAGGTGTCGACGTCCTTGTTCGATAGGGCGAGGGTGCCGTCCTTCGCGAACATCGGGAAGACGTCGGTGTAGCGATAGTCGACCTGCGGCTTCCAGCTATAGAGCGGGGCGTTCTGGGGGAGCGGGCTGTTGTCGATCCGCTCGTAGATCACCTTGGAGCCATCCGCGCTCCATGCCGGCTCGCGCAGGTTGGCGGGGAAGGGCTTGGCGCCATCGGAATACATAATGCCGGAGATCTGGGCCGACTTGGTGCTATAGGCGAAGCGGCCGCCGGGCAGGAACTGCGGGTAGAGTTTGACGCCCGCGCCCGAGGTCAGCTCGGTGGTCTTGCCGGTGGCGACGTCGACCGAGACGATCTGGGTGGTGGCCTTCATCGAAAGCTGGTCGACGCGGCTGAGCCACGAGACCTCGGTTTCGCCTTGATAGGCGATGATCGACTTGCCGTCGGCCGACCACTTGGGCGAACCGGTGGTCACGCCCTCGGCGGTCAGGCGCTTGAGGCCGGTGCCGTCCGGGCGGACGACATAGACCGCCAGTTCCTGCAGGTGTTCCCAGGCGGCGCCCTTGTCGTGCGACTTCCACTCGGTGTTGCGATCGGAGGTGAAGGCGATCCACTGGCCGTCGGGCGACCAGGCGGGGCGGTAGAACCCGTCCGGCTTGGCCGGATCGCCCTGGATCGCGGCTGCGCCGGTGAGGTTGGTGAGCTTGCGGGTCTTGAGATCGAGCACCCAAATGTTGGCGCGGTGGCTTGCGCCCCGGTCCGACATGAAGGCGACGTAGCGGTTGTCAGGCGAGAGCGAGGCCTGGTCGTCGACCCCTGGATCGTCGGTCAGCCGTTCCAGCGCGGTGCCGTCAGCCTTGACCCGATAGATGTCGGACTGGCCGCGCCCGGTGCGTTCCGAGGTGAAGACGATCCACTGGCCGTCCTGCGAATAGCGCGCGGCATAGTCGAAGTCCGAGGCGGAGAGCAGTTTGTGTTCGCCGCTGCCGTCGGCATTGGCGACGTAGAGTTCGGACTTCGTCGGCCCGATGCGGTTGAACAGCAGGGTTTCCTTGGCCGCGGCGGGGGCGGCGGCGATCGCGCTGGCCGAGGCGGCGAGGGCGATGATCAAACTTGTCTTGCGCACAGGGTCATCCTCTGTCTGGGTCTTTTCCACGGGACACAGGACTAGGGTGGGCGTGGCCGCGGGCTCTTGATCCAGATCAATCTGCCAGCGTGTTAGTGATCGCGGCGGAAATGGGCGAGAGCCTGCTTCGTTTATATAAATAATTCTGAAATAGGGATATAAGTCAGGCGGTCCGGGGCGAGTGACCGGCTCGTGCCGGATCGCCGGGGCAGGAAATCAATCGCTTGGCGCGGCCTTTGGAACTGCGGCCGCTGCGGAACCAAGCGCGCTGTGCGGGGTTAGGGCGGCTCAGGCCGCAGGAATGAGCCCGATGAGACCGTTCGACTGCCCCAATTGCGGCCGCCTCAACCATTTCGAGGTGCGGGTCTGCCCGGCCTGCTCGGCCACGCTGGGCTATGATCCCGAGGCCGATGCCTTTCGCTTCCTCGCTGACGACCGCACGACCTGGCGCGAGCGGGGCGGACGGCCGGCCGACATGATGGTCTGCGCCAACAACAACCGGTTCGGGATATGCAACTGGCTGACGACCCCCGGCGCGCCGAACGGGATGTGCCGGGCCTGCCGCCACAATCGCACGATCCCGGATCTGGCCGACCCGGCGGTGCCGCCGCTGTGGGCGCGGGTGGAGGAGGCCAAGCGGCGCCTGTTCCACAGCCTGATCCGGCTTGGCCTGCCGCTAGAGACCAAGGCCGAGGAGCGGCCCGGCGTGCAGGGGCTGGCGTTCGACTTCCTCTATCGGCCCGGATCGCTGCAGGGCGGTCACAAGGTCGTCACGGGGCACGACGAGGGGCTGATCACGCTCGACGTGAGCGAGGCGGACGACGCGCACCGCGAACGGGTCCGCCAGCAGATGGGCGAGCCCTATCGCACCCTACTCGGCCATTTCCGCCACGAGGCGGGCCACCATTACTGGTCGCGGCTGGTGGCGCCGGACCCGGCGCGGCTGGAGCAGTGGCGCGCCCTGTTCGGCGACGAGCGCGAGGACTACGGCGCGGCGCTGGCGGCCCATTACAACGGGGGCCGCAAGGCCTGGACCGAGGGCTACGTTTCCCATTACGCGACGAGCCACCCGTGGGAGGACTTCGCCGAGACCTTTGCCCATTATCTCCACATCGTCGACACCCTTGCCACGGTGCGCGGTTTCGGCCTTTCGCTGACCGCGTTCGGCGGGGTGAACGGCGATGGCAGGGTCGAGTTGGGCTTCGATCCCTATGCGGCTGATGCGGCGGCGCTGGCGGCGGAAATGGCGCCGGTGTCCTTCGCGATGAACGCGGTCAACCGGGCCATGGGGCAGTCAGACCTCTATCCCTTCAACCTGACCGGGGCGATCGTCGGCAAGCTGGCTTTCGTGCAGGACATGGCGCGCGCGGCGCGCGGCGGCTGAGCCTCAGACCACCCCGTCGCTGTGCAGGGCGCAGCCCGGGTCGCTCTCGCGCTCGACCTGGACCGTGGCGTGGCCGATGCCGAAATCGTGCTCCAGCCCGTGCGAGAGGTCGTGGAGGAAGCCATCTCCGGGGCAGCCGCCGGGCATGACGAGATGCGCGGTCAGCGCGGTCTCGGTCGTGCTCATCGGCCAGATGTGGAGGTCGTGCACGGCTTCCACCCCGGGCCGTTCGAGCAGGAAGCCGCGCACAGCGCCCTCGTCGATGTGCGGAGGCACGCCGAGCAGGCCGAGCTTGAGCGAGTCCTTGAGCAGACCCCAGGTGCCCCAGAAGATGAAGGCGACGATGACGAGGCTGGTAACCGGATCGATCCATAGCGCGCCGGTGCGCTGGATCAGCAGCCCGGCGATCACGACGCCGGCCGACACCGCCGCGTCGCCCGCCATGTGCAGAAAGGCGCCGCGCACGTTGAGATCGTCGTGCCGGCCGCGCATGAACATCAGCGCCGTCGCCGTGTTGATCACGATGCCGATCAGGGCGACGATCACCACCGTGCCGCCCGCGACCGGCTGGGGATCGACGAGGCGGCGCACCGTCTCGACCGTGATCGCGCCGAGCGCGACCAGCAGGAGCGAGGCATTGGCGAGCGCGGCAAGGATCGAGCTGGACTTGAAGCCCCAGGTGAAGCGCTGCGAGGGCGGGCGGGCGGCGAGCACGCTGGCGCCCCAGGCGATCAACAGGCTGAGGACGTCCGACAGGTTGTGCCCGGCATCGGCGACGAGCGCCATCGAGCCCGAGACGAAGCCGAACCCGGCCTCAACCGCGACGAACAGCGAATTGAGCACGACCCCGATAGCGAAGGCGCGGCCGTGTCCGCTCGCCGGCGCGTGGGAGTGGCCGTGACCATGCCCATGGGAATGCCCGTGGGAATGGCCGTGACCGTGCGAATGGCCCTTTGACGCTGCGTGGCCATGCGCGTGGCCATGATGATTACCGCCCAAAATCAGGTCCTTTCATTGCGACCTGTTGCACAAGCGCCGCAGTGCAGCAAGATTCTGTGGGAATATTCCGGTGCCCACCGGTCTGCCCGCAGTGAAAGATTGCCATCGTTTGCAAGGAAATTTCCAGCGAGTGGTTGTGCAATGCAATATAGTTGCGTCCAGCAACTGACAGGCCTGTCAAGAGCCCGTAAGTGTCAAAAATACGCAATGAATTTCGGCTCTGGATGCGGTCAGATGTCGTGTTACTCCTTTGTTGCGCACCAGTCATGCGGCGATGCGGCAAAAGGGGTGAGCGTGGTTCAGGGCAACCCGGGGGCCGGGGCAGCAGATAGGGGTCTGTACGCATGCATTTCCGATATTTCCTTGCCGCCAGCGCGGCTTCTCTGTCGCTCGCCTGCGGCCTTGCCGCACCGGCCATGGCCCAGGAAACGACATCCGCGATCGCTGGTGAAGTAACGGGCGAGAACGGCGCACCCTTCGCGGGCGCGAAAATCACTGTCGTCCACACGCCTTCGGGCACGACCAGCGTTGCATCCAGCGACAGTTCCGGCCACTTCTCGCTGCGCGGCCTGCGCGTCGGCGGCCCCTATGCGGTGACGGTCGACGGGGCCGGCTTCGCGCCCGAGACCATCGACGGCATCCAGCTGTACGTGGGCGATACGCTGAGCCTGCCGGTTCAGCTCTCGACGCGCGAGATCCTCGTCAGCGGCGCGGCGCAAAGGCTCGGGCGCGAACTCAACACCGGTTCGCAGACCAGCTTCAATGCCGAAGATATCGCCAACACGGTCTCCTCGCGCCGCGACATCCGCGACGTGATGAGCAAGGACCTGCTCGCCAGCTACAACCCGAACGCGGGCGGCGTCTCGATTGCCGGCGGCAACATCCGCACCCAGCGCTTCTCGGTCGACGGCATGCAGATGCAGGACAGCTTCGGCCTCAACTACGGCGGCTTGCCTTCCTCGCGCGGCATCGTCTCGCTCGAGGCGATCGACCAGCTCACCGTCAAGGCCGCGCCGTTCGATATCTCGGAAGGCAACTTCCAGGGCGGCGCGGTCAACGTGGTGCTCAAGTCGGGTTCGAACGACATCCATGGCACGGGCTTCGTCACCTGGGGCGGACCCAAGTGGACTGGCAAGTACGGTGCCGACGTGCCGGTCCTTGGTGGGGCCTCGCGTGCTTCGTCCCCGGCCACCTTCCTGAATTTCCGCAATTTCGGCGGCAGCCTTTCCGGCCCGCTGATCAAGGACAAGCTGTTCTTCGCGGTCACTTACGAGAAGCTCAGCGAAGGCACCCCGTTCTTTTACGGCGCGCAGGGCACGGCGGCCAATAACCGCGTCCCGAACCTCTATGAGGGCAACCAGACCGTCACCTCGGCTCTGTCCACTTCGAGCCCGGCCTATCCTTTTGGCAGCACCACGCCCAATGCCAGCTACCTGCCGATGCCGACCGGCGGCTATGGCTCGACGCTGCTCGGGCTCAACAGCCTCTACAGCCTTTACACCAACACTTACGGCAGCGGCTTCGACATCGGCACCGTGCCGACCGCCATTGCCGAGACCGACCGCAAGCTTTCGGGCAAGCTCGATTGGAACATCGCGCCGGGCCACCGTTTCTCGCTGACCTATATCGGCCACGAGAACGTCCTGCCCAACTGGGGCAGCACGGGCGGCAGCACCTCGGCCACCTCGCCTTACATCCAGCTGCTCTCGGACCTCTACAAGGTCACCGAGCACACCGATGCCTTCACCGGCCAGTACAACGGTCAGTTTGGCGACCGTCTGACGGTCGAGGCGCGAGCCGCCTACAAGTGGTACAAGCGCGGGCAGGATGCGTTCAACGGGCCGGACTTCGCCCAGTTCAACGTCTGCCTCGATCCGTCGAGCACGACGGTCGATGCGACCTACAACTCGTCGGGCTATGTCGCCCGCTGCTCGTCGGGTACGCCGATCGTGCGCATGGGGCCGGATACCCCGCGCCAGGCGAATGCCTTCAACAGCCGGACTTACACCTTCGCGGGCAATATCGGCTACCAGGCCGGGGCACACACGTTCAAGCTCGAGTACGATCACATGTACTCGTCGCTCTATAACCTGTTCGTCTATGGCACGTCGGGCACGGCGGGCACCGGCGGGCCGCAGGGCCTTTACTACTTCGACTCGGTTGCCGATTTCTCGGCCAAGCAGGCCAACGAACTCGTGCTCTACCTGCCGAGCACCGGGAACAAGGCCGATGGCTATGTCCGCTGGGCCTATTCGATCGACACCGTCGCCCTGCAGGATACCTGGAAGCCCAGCTCGAAGCTGGCGGTCAACGGCGGCCTGCGCTTCGACATGTACGGCGCCGACAAGACGATCGCGGCCAACCAGAACTTCATCAACCGCTATGCGACGCTCTATCCGGGCCTGAACAACACGGCGACGCTGGCGGGCCGGGTCAAGCTGCAGCCGCGCTTCGGCTTCAACTGGGCGCCGACCCCGTCGTTCAAGCTGGCTGGCGGCTTCGGCCTCTTCGCGGGCGGCGTTTCGGACGTCTATATCTCGAACAACTATTCCAACAGCGGCGCCGCGCTCAACAGCACGGGCGCGACCCTGCTTGGCGTGGACATCGTGCGCACCTCGACCGGTTGCTACGACAATGCCAACAAGGTCACGCCTTCGGCGGCGGTCTGCAATGCGGCGCTGTCCGGCGTCACCGGCTCTTCGGTCCCGCAGGCGGTGGTCGATTACCTCAAGACCAATACCGGCGTGCTCGCCAATGCCCTGACCAACTTCATGGATCCGAATTACAAGATCCCGGCGCAGTGGAAGTACAACCTGTCGGCCACCTGGCGGCCGGACTTCGGTGACAGTGACCTGGCAAGGAACTGGACCTTCCGCGCCGACGTGCTGTTCTCTGACACGCAGCAGGCTGTGCGCTGGACCGACATCCGCGCCTCGCGGCTGCTCGTCGGCGGGGTGGCTCAGGTCGCACCGGACGGGCGTCTGCGCTACGATTCGTCGGTCGGTGGCAACTACGACATGATGCTGACCAACACGAGCCGGGGCATTTCCCGCGTCTTCGCCGTTGGTGTCGCCAAGACGCTCCCGGCGGTCGACTTCTCATTCGGCTATACCCACACGGTCGTGCACGACGTGGTCGGGCCGCTGGTCAGCTCCACGGTCAGCAGCAACTACGGCGTGCCGACCTCCGATCCCAATTCGGGCGGCGACTATGGCCGTTCGGCCTTTGAAACGCGGCACATCCTGCGGGCCTCGTTCGAGCTGCACCATGCCTTCTTCGGCGACAACCAGACCCGCTTCGGGGTCAACTGGCAGTATCGCTCGGGCCAGCCGTGGTCGGTGACCATGACGGACGGCACGGGCCGCGGCGCGGTGTTCGGCACGGTGCTCAACAACTCGTCGCACCTGCTCTACGTGCCGGACTTCTCGCTCGCCCCGACCAACGGCGGGCTGACCTACGGCATCGTGACGTTCAACAGCACCGCGACGCGCGACGCGCTGCAGAACCTGGTCAACAGCACGGCGCTCAAGGGATATCAGGGGCAGATTGCACCGAAGAACCTGCTGACCGGGCCGTGGTACAACAAGGTTGACCTCAACTTCTCGCAGGAGCTTCCGGTTGCCGGGCGCGCCAAGGTTACGGCGATCCTGACGATCGAGAACTTCCTCAACATGCTTAACCGCAACTGGGGCAGCTACATCGACTACGGTGTGTCGAACTCGGTGGTGCAGGTGACCTGCACCGGCGCGACCACGAACGGCCAGGCTTGTCCGAGCTACCTCTACAGCACCTATGCGGCGCCGACCGGCACGGCCTATGCCAAGCCGTCGCTCTACACGATCCGCGCGGGCATTCGCGCCTCGTTCTGAGCGAGGGTTTCCGTGTGACTTTCGGGAAAGGGGCGCTGCGGCGTCCCTTTTCTTTTTGGCGGATCGCCGGGCGGGGTCGGGGAGGTCTGCCCGGCGCGGTGCGTTGGGTTTGGGCGGAACGGGGGGGAATTTACCTTCCGCCTTGCGCGATTCGCGCCGGGCTGGTTCGGGATAGCCCGGCGCCCGTTAGGGCCGTCCTGCCCTTGCCCTAGGGAAAGCTACCGGGGGCCGGGCGAACGGCATCAAGGTCTCAGTCATAGACGCAGGTGTCGAGGTCGGAGCGGCGCACCACCGAGCTGCGCGCGGCGATCGCATTGCCGTGGCGGCGGGTGAAGCCGGTGGCGCCGACGACTTCGCGCTTCTTGGGGCTGGGCAGGGCGGCGGCGATGCGCGCGGCCTCGACCGTGGAGAGGCGCGCGGCGGAATGGCGGTAATAGCGCTGCGCCCCGGCTTCCACCCCGTATGTGCCGATCCCGGTTTCGGCGACGTTGAGGTAGACCTCCATGATCCGCCGTTTCCCCCAGATCTGCTCGATCAGGACGGTGAACCATGCTTCCAGCGCCTTGCGGAAATAGCCGCCGCCCTGCCACAGGAAGACGTTCTTGGCGGTCTGCTGGCTGATGGTCGAACCGCCGCGAATCCGGCCGCCGCGCTGATTGCGCTCCCACGCCTGTTCGATCGCGGCGGTGTCGAAGCCGTGATGGGTGCAGAACTTGGCATCCTCGCCGGCAATCACGGCAGCTACCATGTTGCGGTCGATCCGGCTGAGCCCGGTCCAGTCCTTGGTGATGCCGTGGGGATCGAACACCATGGTCGGGGTGACCGGCACGGGCACCCATTTGAACAGGAGCACGAAAAACAGGCTGGCGCCGATGAACAGCAGGATCGCGCGGCCGATCCACCACGCGATGCGGTAACGCCAGCTGCTGCCCCGGGGGGCGGACGACCATGTCAGGAAGCGCTTCATCTTGCCCCCGATTAGCGCGCTGTGCGGCGCTCGCCAATCTGGCAAACACTACGGATGTTTAACTTGTCCGCAGCGTTGGCCGGGCCGAAAGCGGAAGGCATGAGAAATGCCATCCTCTCCGGCCTGCTGGCCATGGCCTGCACCGCGCCCGCCCATGCCGAAGAGCGCGAGTTCTGCGCCTCCAGGCCGGGGCTGGGCACGCCGTCCTGCACGATGGCGCCGGGCACGGCGATGGTCGAGGTGGGCGGGATCGAATGGGACGGGGCGGCCGATGCCGGCGGGCGGACCGACAGCCTGACCTTTGGCGATCTTGGCCTGCGCGTGGGGCTGGACGAGCGCACCGAAGTGCAGGTGGGCTACACCGCCTTCACCCGCCAGCGCAGCCGCGACGGTAGCGACGTGGCCGTGGCGCGCGGTAGCGGCGATGCGATGATCGGCCTGCGCCGGGGGCTGGCCGGGCCGAACGGGCCGGTCGCGGTGCAGGCCTTCGTGACGCTCCCGGTTGGCCGCGGCGTCGGCACGGCGGGGGACTGGGGCGCGGGGCTGCGGGTTCCGGCGGCGCTCACCCTGCCGCAAGGCTTCGAGATCGACCTGACCCCGGAGGCCGATGCGGCCGTCAACCAGTCGGGCGAGGGGCGGCACCTTGCCTATGGCGGGGTGATCGGCCTTGCCCACGCGGTTGCGCCGCGGCTGTCCGGCGAACTGGAACTGGCGGCTTTCCGCGACGACGATCCGGCCGGACACTCGACCGATGCCCGGATTGCCGCCTCGCTGGCGTGGATGGTGCGGCCGGGATTGCAACTGGATGCCGAATACGACCGTGGCCTGAGCCAAGGGGCGCCTGACAATGCGGTGGCGCTGGGCTTTGCCTTCCGGCTCTAGATCGGATCAGAACAGCCGCGTCAGCATGTAGAAGGCGGCGCCGACCGTGGCCGAGGCGGGGATGGTGATGACCCAGGCCACGACCACGTTCTGGGCCACGCCCCAGCGCACGGCGGAAGCCCGCCGGGCCGTGCCGGCACCGATGACTGCGCCGGTGATGGTGTGGGTGGTGGAAACCGGAATGCCGAGCGAGGATGCGCTGAGCACCACGACCGAGCCGGCGAGCGAGGCGGAAAAGCCCTGGTGCTGGCTGAGCTTGGTGATGCGCGAGCCCATCGTCTCGATTATCTTCCACCCGCCGGACATCGTGCCAAGGCCCATGGCGAGGTAGCAGGAGATCGCCACCCAGTGCGGCACGGTGAATTCGCCGTGGAGATAGCCGGTCGAATAGAGCAGGACGGTGATGATCCCCATGGTCTTCTGCGCGTCGTTCAGGCCGTGGCTGAGCGAATAGGCGGCGGAGGAGAACAGGTGGAGATAGCGCAGGCGCCCTTCGGCCTGCTTGGCGGCGACCTTGTGCAAGCCCCACGAACTGACCAGCATGACCAGCATGGCGAGGTAGAGGCCGAGCACGGGCGAAACGACGATCGCGGCGAGGGTCTTGTTGAGGCCGCCCCACTGGATCCCGCTGACCCCGGCATGGGCCACGCCCGCGCCGATCAGCCCGCCGACAAGGGCATGGCTGGAGGAGGAGGGGATGCCCTTGAGCCAAGTCACCACGTTCCAGAACATCGCGCCGACCAGCGCGCCGAAGATCACGCCGGGCGTGATCACGTCCTTGTCGATCAGGCCCTTGCCGATGGTGTCGGCCACGGCATGGAGGCTGGGAAAGGCGAGGGTGAGGAAATAGGCCGAGAAGTTGAAGAAGGCGGCGAAGGCCACCGCCTTGACCGGCGAGAGCAGGCGCGTGGCGACGACCGTAGCAATGGCATTGGCCGCATCATGCAGGCCGTTGAGGAAGTCGAAGGCCAGCGCGACGAAGATCAGCGCGGCCAGCAGAGGAAGGGCGAGTTCGTGCATTGCCTGTCGGTCCCGGATAGGTCGCCGGTCAGGCGTGGTCGATCACGATGCCGTCGATCTGGTCGGCAACGTCCTCGAAAGCGTCGACGATCCGCTCGAGGTGCTTGTAGATCTCGCGCTCGATGATGAAGCGCAGGGTTTCGGTCGAGCCATGCTCGGCGAGGGCCTGGCGCAGGCCGGCGGTGTGAATCGTGTCGGCATGGCCTTCCATCCGCACCAGCCGTTCGGTCAGCTCGTGCAGGCGCTTGCCGTTCTTCGCCACGTCGCGCAGCAGGGGCATGGCCTCGGCGGTGAGGCGGGCGGCATCGACGGCGATCGCCGCCATGTCGCGCATCTGGGGCGAGAAGGCGGTGAACTGGTAGAGGTCGATCGCCTGGGCGGCGGCCTGCATTTCGTCCACCGTATCGTCGAGCGAACCGATCAGTGCGGTGATCGCGCCGCGATCGAACGGCGTTAGGAAGGTGCGGCGCACCTCATGCAGCACTTCGCGGGTGATCTCGTCGGCGTCGTGTTCGCGCTCGATCACCTCGCGGATATGCTCGGCGTTGGTGGTGCCGTTCTCGACCAGCCGGGCGGTCGCCTCCGCGGCGGCCAGCACGGTTGCGGCATGGGCTTCGAACAGGTCGAAGAAATTGCCGCTCTTGGGGAGCAGGCGCTGGAACCAGGCAAACATGGAACGGACCCCTGATGTCTTGTCGACCACCGCCTCGATCAGGCGCGAACGGCTGGCGGCGGATTTGAATTCGGATGGCGCGAAGGAGCGGAGCAGTTCGCGCAGGTCCGGCTCGTCGACCGCGCGGGCGGCATCGTCAAGCGGAAACCACCGGCGCTCGCGCTCGTGCTGTTCCTTCCACTCGTCAAGCTCTCGCGTGACGGCGAGCGGGTAAACGTCGACGTCGGCCATCAGCGAGGCGCCGGACGAGACCTTCTTGCGGAAGCGGTAGGAGCCGAGCGGCACCGGACAGACCGCGCCGACGATGCCTGCTTCTTCCTCCGCCTCGCGCGCGGCGGCGACGTGGGGGGCAAGGCGCGTGCCAATGTTGCCCTTGGGCAGGACCCAGCGCCCGGTCCCGCGCGAAGTGACCAGCAGCACGCGCACGGCGGCGTCCTGGGCGAGGCCCTCGGTACGATAGGGAAGGGCGGCTACCTGGCGAATGGCGGCGGATTCCGTCTGCTGTTACTATTTTTCGCCCTTATCGGCCTTGCGCGGAGGATGAAAGGGTGTGTCATCCGCGTGTCACAAATTGCCGGGGAAAGCAAAAAGGGCGGGCCTTGCGGTCCGCCCTTTCGTGTTCGTCGATCCGCGCCTCACGCCGCGGGCAGCAGGTGCCGCTCGGTGGCGATGCGGTGGATCGCCTTCTGCAGCTTTTCAAACGCCCGCACCTCGATCTGGCGGACGCGCTCGCGGCTGACGTTGTAGACCTGGCTCAGCTCTTCCAGCGTCTTGGGATCTTCCACCAGGCGCCGGTCGGTCAGGATCTGGCGCTCACGGTCATTCAGCGAACCCAGTGCCTCGTTGAGCAGGTCGCGGCGGAAGGCCGCTTCCTCGGCGTCGGCCACGGTCTCGTCCTGCAGCGGGCGATCGTCGGCCAAAAGGTCCTGCCACTGGCCCTCGCTGTCCTCGCGCATCGAGACGTTGAGCGAGGAATCGCCCCCCATCATCATGCGGCGGTTCATGTTGACCACTTCCTGTTCGGACACGCCGAGATCGGTCGCGATCTTGCGTACGTCGTCAGGGTGCAGGTCGCCGTCCTCGTAGGCGTCGAGGTTCTTCTTCATCCGGCGCAGGTTGAAGAACAGCTTCTTCTGCGCTGCCGTGGTGCCCATCTTCACGAGCGACCACGAGCGGAGGATGAATTCCTGGATCGAGGCCTTGATCCACCACATCGCATAGGTCGCGAGGCGGAAGCCGCGTTCGGGCTCGAACTTCTTGACGCCCTGCATCAGGCCGATGTTGCCTTCGGAGATCAGCTCGGACACCGGCAGGCCATAGCCGCGGTAGCCCATGGCGATTTTCGAGACGAGCCGCAGATGGCTGGTGACCAGTTGCGCGGCCGCCTCGGTATCCCCATGTTCGGAGAACCGCTTGGCCAGCATGTATTCCTGCTCCGCGGTCAGAACCGGGAACTTGCGGATCTCCGACAGGTAGCGGTTGAGGCTTGCCTCGCCGCCCAAGGCCGGGACCACTGGAAGATTGCGTTTAACAGCCACTGTACTCACCCGTCCTTTCCTTGTCGGCCGGATTTGTCGACCCTAGCAGGCATCAACGGTTCCGGCCACATCGGGGTCTCAAAGAAAAACTGTTCAGTCTGATCGTAAACCCCGCAGGTTCTCGAGCAGTTCCCCCATGTCACGCGGCATTTCGCTGGCAAAGCGCAGGGCCGTGCCGGACACGGGATGAATAAAGCCGAGCACCGCGGCGTGAAGCGCCTGGCGGTGAAACGAGAGCCTGCCGAGCAGCGGGCGGAACCGGGTGGGGGCACGTCCATAGACTGGATCCCCCAATAGCGCATGACCGATTGATGCAAGGTGAACGCGGACCTGGTGGGTGCGCCCGGTCTCCAGCCGGCATTCGACCAGGGCGGCGCCGTCCAGCGCTTCCAGCACCCTGTAATGGGTGACGGCGTGCTTTCCCCGTCCGTCCTCGACCAGCGCCATCTTCTTTCGGTCATGCGTGGAACGGGCGATCGCGCCGCGTATGGTGCCGGCAATGGCCTTGGGCACCCCGGCGGTGATCGCGAAATAGGCGCGCTCGATCGAATGGTCGGCGAATTGCTTTGCCAGCCCTTCGTGCGCCGCGTCGGACTTGGCGACGACCAGCAGCCCCGAGGTATCCTTGTCGATCCGGTGGACGATCCCCGGCCGCGCCACCCCGCCGATGCCCGACAATTGCCCGGCGCAGTGGTGAAGCAGGGCATTGACCAGCGTGCCGTCGAGATTGCCCGCCGCCGGGTGGACGACGAGGCCGGCCGGCTTGTCGACCACGATCAGATGCTCGTCCTCATAGGCGATGGAGAGCGGGATGTCCTGCGCCTCGGCCTCGAGCGGGGCTGCCGGGGGAAGGTCGATGGCGAAGGCCGTGCCCTCGGCCGGCTTGAGCGAGGCCTGCGAAACGGCCTTGCCCGCAAGCGTGATGCGGCCTTCGCCGAGCAGGGCCTTGACCCGCTCGCGGCTCAGCCCCGAGGCGTCGGCCAGGGCCCGGTCGAGCCGCTGTCCACCGGCGGCGATCACGCCGGAAATGATGCTGTCGTTTCCCCCCATCGAAGAGGCGATATGGGGAGGGTTTCGCGCCTCGCAAGGGGTGCTTGCCGAGACCCGGAATGTCAGGCAATCCCGGTGGTGGATGCTCGTTTTCACGCCTGTTGCCCATGCCGCGATGCTGGCCGCTGCCCGCGCCGCCCACCCGCGCGAAGCCTGCGGGTTGCTGCTGGGCGGAGGCGGCCGGGTCGATGCGGCGACCTTGGCCCGCAACGTTCACCCCGAACCCGCCCGCCACTTCGAGATCGACCCGCTCGCGCTGATCGCCGCGCACAAGGCGGCGCGAGCGGGCGGGCCACAGGTGCTGGGCTATTGGCACTCGCACCCCAATGGCCGCGACGAACCTTCCGAAGAGGACCAGGCTATGGCGAGTGGCGACGGGCGGGTCTGGGCGATCGTGGCGGGCGGCGATGTAACGCTCTGGCGCGACGACGCGGCGGGGTTCAGCCGGCTTCCCTATATCATCGGGGAAGGGTAAGGGGCGGCGATACGTTCTTCTCACGTCACCTTCCTGCGACGGGGCTTCATGACCAGCACTTCCTCCCTCGACCTTGCCAGCCTGCTTTGTTCGCGCCTCTGCCATGACATGCTCAGCCCGGTCGGCGCGCTGACCAACGGGCTCGAACTGCTGGCCGAGGAGAAGGACAAGGACATGCGCGGGCGCATCGTCGAGCTGCTCGAACAGAGCGCCAAGACCAGCGCCGACAAGCTCAAGTTCTTCCGCCTCGCCTTTGGTGCGGCGGGCGGCTTCGGCGATCTCGTTCCGGTGGAGGAGGCGCGCGCGGTGGTCGATGCGCTGGTCGGCAACAACGGCCGGATCGAGGCGCGCTGGGCGCTGGCCGGCGATGTCCTGCCCAAGCCGGCGATCAAGACCCTGCTCAACCTCGCCCTGATCGGGATCGAAGCGCTGGTGCGCGGCGGCACGCTCGATATCGGCGCGGAAATGCGTGAGGCCGAGAGCGAGATCGTGATCCGCGCCGCCGGCCCCCGGATCGCTTTCGACCCGTTGGTTGGCAAGGCGCTTGACGGATCGCTCGCCGAGGCCGACCTTTCGAGCCGGACCGCGCCCGCCGCGATGATCCGCCGCCTCGCGGAAAGCCTCGGGGGCGAGGTCCAGTCGATCCTCACCGAGGAAGCGCTCGTCATGGGCGCGGTGCTTCCCTCGCGGTAACCGGGCGGAAAGGGCTGTCAGCGCGATGAATTCGATGCGGCAGTGGCTCGTCCACCGCGAGGTTTCCTCGCCCAACTGGAACGAGCGCAAGCTGCCCGTATCGATGGTGGTCCTGCACTACACCGGCATGGAAAGCGCCGAGGCGGCGCTGGAGCGCATGTGCGATCCGGCGGCCGAGGTTTCGGCCCATTACATGATCGACGAGGACGGCACCGTCACCCAGCTGGTCGACGAGGCCAACCGCGCCTGGCACGCCGGGCGTTCCTACTGGCGCGGCGAGACCGACATCAACTCGGCCTCGGTCGGGATCGAGCTGGTCAATCCGGGTCATGAATTCGGCTACCGCCCGTTTCCCGAGGCGCAGGTCGAGGCGCTGCTGCCGCTGCTGGCGGACATCGTACGGCGCCACGACATTCCCCGCGCCAACGTGGTCGGCCATTCCGACGTGGCCCCGGCGCGCAAGGACGATCCCGGCGAACTGTTCCCGTGGGAGGAACTGGCCCGGCACAAGCTGGCCCTGCCGGTGCCGAGCCCGAAGATGCCGATGATCTTCGACAATCCCGGGGCCTTCTTCCTCGCGCTCGAACGCTTCGGCTATGACATTTCCGATCAGGAGGCCGCCGTGCGCGCTTTCCAGCGTCGCTTCCGCCCGCGCTGCCTTGACGGCATTCCCGACGGCGAATGTGGGGCGCTGCTGTTCGAACTGCTGCTGGAGCGCGACCTCGGCCGGGTGAGGTAAGGCGCGCTCACTTAATGACTCGCTCCTGCGACAGGCTGCTGCTAGGGCGCGCCTGCGCCAGGGGGCCGGGCAGCCGCGTACTTCGACAAGCTCAGCATGAGCGGGGAGAAGGCCGAGGAAAGTCCGGGCTCCACGAAACGAGGGTGGCGGGTAACGCCCGCCGGGGGTAACCCCAGGGAAAGTGCCACAGAGAGCAGACCGCCTGCATCTGCAGGTAAGGGTGAAAGGGTGCGGTAAGAGCGCACCGGGGCCCTGGTAACAGGGCTCGCATGGCAAACCCCACCCGGAGCAAGACCGAATAGGGGCGGCGCGTTTCGGTTTCGGCTGGAACAGGCGTGTTTCGCGTCGACCGCCCGGGTTGGTTGCTGGAGCGCCGTGGCAACACGGCGCCGAGAGGAATGGCTGCCCTTGCGGATACGGTCTCTCTTCAGGGATACCGTTCGCAAGACAGAACCCGGCTTACAGGCCCCCTGGCGCAATTCGAAAAGACAAAGGCCCCCGGGCGAACGGGGGCCTTTTCGTCATGACCGGAACTTGCGCCGGTCCCGGTCAGGGCTTGGCCGCGCAGCTCATGCCGTCGGCGGTTGGCGTGCACCACTTCTGGGCGCCGGCGCGGTAGAGGCCCATGCCGGCCCAGTTCGAGAGTTCCGCTACCGGCGCCAGGCGCGCGGGCCCGCGCACGAAGCTGGCGGCCTTGCGCACGTCGCCGTGACCGAGATACTGCTGGGTATAGGGATAGGGCCAGATCGGGCGGGTCAGGTCGGCGGCGGGCTGGGGCGCGTTCATCGGCTGCGGGCCGGGGCCGCGCGGCACATGGACACCTTCGAGGACGCCGGGCGCAACGCCCCGCTCGACCCACACCATCAGCGGCAGCAGCAGGTTGGCCAGCACCGGACCATCGCCGCCGCCGCAGTGATAGACGCCGGGCAGCAGGTAGAAGCGCATGAAGGCGTCGGTCGCGGCCGGGCCCATCTGCTTGCGCAGCGTCTCGTAGTACAGGATGGTCGAGGTGGGCAGCACGTTGGTATCGCCCAGCGCCATCCACAGGATCAGTTTGCCGCCGGCCTTGGCATAGGGCGACATGTCGGTGTTGGTCGCGTCGTGGAGGAAGTTGTACTTCGTCGTCGCCTCAAAGGTGGCGCGGTCGAACTTCACCTGGCTCAGCGACCAGTCGGGCGCGAGAGCGGGCAGGTTGTAGTGCGAGCGGATCGCCTTCTCGGTGGCGGTGCGGGCCTCGGCAGGGCCGCCGAAACGGCTGTCCGACGGCACGATCGTCGCGGTCCAGGCCAGTTCGGAGCCGGGCAGGACGCCGCTTGGTGCCAGCTTGAGGCCATTGGCATCGTGCGGCCCGCGATAGAGTTCGCGCGCCACCCGTACCTGATCGGCAGTAAGACAGGTGGAGGCATCCTGCCCCGGCTTGCACTCGACCTTCTCGAACGGCACCCGGCAGGCGAAGGGATCGGACACGATCGCATCGCGCGCGCCGTCGGCAGCGTCGCAGGCATCGAGCACGGCCTTGTGCAGGATTGGCAGCTTGTCGGCGGTGAGGATCGCCGAACCATCGGCGCGCATGTTGGTGGTCACGTTCCAGGCGTGCCACAGCCCGTTGTTGAGGGTGGTGTTGAGCGGCGGACAGCCCGCGCCGATCCCGTCGAAGTCCTTGGGAAAGCGCTGGGCTTCGATCAGCCCCTCGCGCCCCGGGTTGGAGCAGGCATTGTAATAGGAAAAGCGCGGCCCCCGGCCGTAGAAGCGGGCGATCAGCGCCTTGCTGGCGAGCACCTGCAGGTGCATGCCCTTGTAGCCGGCATAGATCTGGTCGCGGTAGCGGTTGGCCAGCACGTCCTCGTTCTGGCGGCGGCCGAGGTCTTCCCACGATACGCTGGCGAACTGGTCGATCTTCACCCCCGCCGGGGTCTGCGCGCCGGGCCCGCCGCCGAACAGCAGGCGCTGGCTCCAGCCCTTGACCGGGAGGTGCAGCTCGAAGCGGGCATAGTCGTCGACCACGACCTTGACGTTGCAATAGGCGGCAACCTGGCCGTTATCGATCACCGAGGCCGAGGCGACGCGGGTCTGCCCGCCGGCCGTGGCCGAAACGTCGGTTCCGACCAGCGCGGCGCAGTCCATCCGGGGCGCGAGGACGGGCAGGGCCAGCGGCTGGAGGGCCGGGCGCGCCGGAGTTGCCGCGCCGATCGGGGCAGTGCCCTGGATGAGGGTCAGGCCGCTGCAGGCCGCCAGCGCGAGGATCGTCCGCAATTTGCCCTTGCGCGACAGCCAATCGTTCATCGTTACTCTCCCGGATCTTTGCGTGGGACCGTGCCCAGTCCGCTCGACGGCTGCCACGCCTGCGGGGCGCGGGCAAGCGGGAGGGCAGCCCCGGAGGGGGCGACGACGCGTTTCGGTTCGGCCGGCCCGGAAAACTTATCGGCTGAGCTGCGAAAAGCCCGCGCGGAGCGTTACCCCAGCGGCCGCCCGGCTGCCTTTGCAATCGATCATGCGCGGGAGCCGGTCGGCCGGGTTTGCTTCATGCTGTGACCGGGCACGGGCGCGCGGTCCAGGCCCGGGTTTCAGGTCCGGCCGATGCTGGTATAGGTGAAGCCCTTCGCGCGGACTTCGTCGGGCCGGTAGACGTTGCGCAGGTCGACCAGCACGGCGGCGCGGGCGATGGTCCTGATCCGGTCGAGGTCGAGCGCGCGGAAGGCGTCCCATTCGGTGACCAGGGCCATGGCATCGGCACCCTCGATCGCGGCATAGACGTTGGTGGCCATTTCCACGCCCGGCATCAGCGGCGCGGCCATGTCCATCCCTTCGGGGTCATAGGCCGAAACGGTCACCCCGGCGTCGATCAGGGCCTGGGCGATGGCAATGGCGGGGGCGTCGCGCATGTCGTCGGTATTGGGCTTGAAGGTCAGGCCGAGCAGGGCGACCTTCTTGCCGCGCGCCGCGTCGAGCCCGCCCAGCGCGTCGATCACCTTGCGGCCCATGGCGCGCTTGCGGCTCTCGTTGACCTTGGCCACGGCCTCGACGATCCGCAGCGGGCTGTCGTAGTCCTCGGCGGTCTTGAGCAGGGCGAGCGTGTCCTTGGGGAAGCACGAACCGCCATAGCCCGGCCCGGCATGCAGGAACTTGGAGCCGATCCGGTTGTCGAGCCCGATGCCGCGCGCCACGTCCTGGACATTGCCGCCCACCTTCTCGCACAGGTCGGCGATCTCGTTGATGAAGGTGATCTTGGTGGCGAGGAAGGCATTGGCCGCATACTTGATCAACTCGGACGAGCGGCGGCTGGTGAAGATCAGAGGGGCCTGGTTGAGGAACAGCGGGCGGTAGACATCCTGCATGACCTGCTGGCCGAACTCGTCCTCGGCGCCGACCACGATCCGGTCGGGCCGCTTGAAATCGCCGATCGCCGCGCCTTCGCGCAGGAATTCGGGGTTGGACACGACCGCGAACCTGAACGGCAGATTGGCCTCGCCCAGAATCCGCTCGACCGCATCGCCGGTGCCGACCGGCACGGTCGACTTGGTGACAATCACGGCCGGGCCCTTGAGGTTCTGGCCGATTTCCTCGGCCACGGCATAGACGAAGGAGAGGTCGGCATGGCCGTCGCCGCGCCGCGAGGGTGTGCCGACCGCGATGAAGATCGCAGAGGCCCCGTCGATCCCTTCGGCGAGCGAGGTGGTGAAGGAGAGGCGCCCGGCCTTCACGTTGCCGGCGACCAGTTCGGCCAGGCCCGGCTCGTAGATCGGCATGATCCCGGCGTTGAGGCGCTCGATCTTGCCGGGGTCCTTGTCGATGCAGACGACCTCGTGGCCGAAGTCGGCAAGGCACGCGCCCGAGACGAGGCCGACGTAGCCTGAACCAACCATAGCGATCTTCATGCAGCACTCCTGGTATGCGTGGTGATGGCGCCGTCCTGGTCGCGCGCCTCGATCAGCCAGCGGTCCGTGCCCGCAAGGCCGATGGCGGTCAACCGTCCGGAACTGAAGGCCCCGGTGTCGAGTCCGATTCGATTGGGCCGGAATTGCGGTTCGGCGGTGATGGTGTGGCCATGGACCACGACAAACCCGTGATCCCCGCGGTGCGACAGGAACGGCTCGCGAATCCAGCGCAGGTCGCCCTCGCGCTGCTCTTCCAGCGGCACTTCGGGCGCGATTCCCGCGTGGACGAACAGGTAGTCGCCGATCTTCACCGCGTTCTCGAACGCGCGGATGAAGGCCAGGTCGGCGGCGGGAATGGCGGCGCGCAGCAGGTCGCGGGCATCGGCGAAGTCGGCCGCGTTGAAGGCCTGCGCGTCGATCGGATAGCTCAGCGCGGTCTCGCGCCCGCCGAATTTCAGGAAGGAGCGCAGCACGTCGTCGTGATCCAGCGCGCGCAGCAGCATTTCCTCGTGATTGCCGATGATGATCCGCACCCGGCGGCGGCGCTGCCAGTCGCGCGCGGCGGCGATGACCCCGGCGCTGTCCGGCCCGCGGTCGATCAGGTCGCCCAGCAGGACCACCGTGGTCCGGGCCGGGACGCGCCCCGCATCGTCGGCGTCGACGGCGTGGACCAGGGCGGTGAACAGGTCGAGCCGGCCGTGGATGTCGCCCACGGCATAGACCCGCTCGCCCTCCGGGATGGCAGGCGCGGAAGGATTGCCTTCAGAGGGGCGGAAGAGGTTGCGGATGGCCTTGATCATGGGCGGGGTGTTTGCCTTGCGCTGCGGTATAGGGAGCGACGATCCGCTGCACAACCAGTCCTCGTAATTCTTCGCGGGCGCCCCGGTTCCGCCTGTTGCGTGAAAGGCACAGGTTGGTGCTGCAATGCAACTAATTACGGGTTTCGCCTTGTGCCACTGCGAACATTGCTGGAATGTTACAGCCGTCTGGCCGATCGCACCCGCCAAGAGGTGCTGCGGCAAAGACACGGTGGGTAGAGGACCACTTCGTAGAAGAATGAGGAAATTATCATGACCACCACTGTTCGCGGCCTTCTCGCCGCCACCGCGCTGATCGGCGCCTTCACCGCTGCCCCGGCTTTCGCCGACGAGGCTCCGGCGAGCGACATCACGATCACGGGTTCGGCCACGGTCGCTTCGCAGTACCGCTTCCGCGGCCTGTCGCAGTCGGACAACCTGCCCGTGATCCAGGGCGCGATCACCGCGACCCACTCGTCGGGCCTCTATGTCGGCACTTGGGGTTCGAGCGCGAGCCAGGGCAACTTCGGCAGCCCGATCAACATCGGCGGCACCGAGCTCGACGTGTTCGGCGGCTACACCCGTGACCTCTCCGGCACGACCATCGACCTCGGCGTGATCGGCTACCTCTATCCGGGCGCCACTGCCGGCAACTACTACGAAGTCTACGGTTCGGTCGCCCGCACCTATGGCCCGGTCAAGGGCAAGGTCGGCGTGAACTTCGCCCCGGCGCAGAAGGTGTTCAACTACTCGCTGTTCTCGGCGACCCGCAACAACACCTACGTCTACGGCGAACTGAGCAGCTCGGTCCCGGGCACCCCGCTCAGCGTCCACAGCCACGTCGGCTACACCTCGGGCGGTTTCGACTACGTGCGTGACTACCTCGACTACTCGGTCGGCGTCAGCGCTTCGTACAAGAACCTGACCCTCGACGCCTCGCTGGTCGGCACCGACCTCGGCCGTGGCCGCACCTACGCCGGTACCTGCACCAGCGTTTGCGGCGAATACTTCTACCGTCCGGCCAAGCCGGTCGGCGTGGTCTCGCTGACCGCCGCATTCTGATCGCTTTCGCGAGACGATGAAATCAGGCCCGTCCCGGCATGTCCGGGGCGGGCCTTTTCATTGCCGGACAAGTGCCTAAATGGGGCCGCGAACCTGTTCAGTCGAGGACCCTGCCGTGACCAAGTACCTCCACACCATGATCCGCGTGACCGACCCCGAGGCGACCGTCCGCTTCTTCGAACTGATCGGCCTCACCGAGACCCGCCGGATGGAGAGCGAGAAGGGCCGTTTTACACTGATCTTCATGGCCCCGCCGGGGCAGGAGGAGGCCGAGGTCGAGCTGACCTACAACTGGCCGCCGGAAGATGGATCGGCCGCCGAGGTTTATGGCGGAGGCCGCAATTTCGGTCATCTGGCCTACCGCGTGCCGAACATTTACGCGACCTGCGATAAGCTGATGGCGGCCGGCGTGACGATCAACCGCCCCCCGCGCGATGGCCACATGGCCTTTGTTCGCACCCCGGACGGGATTTCGATCGAACTGCTCCAGGACGGCTATCTCGATCCGGCCGAGCCGTGGGTCTCGATGCCCAACACCGGGGCCTGGTAAGACTCAACTCGTCTTGCGCGCGACCCTGAGGATCGCGAAGCCGATCAGGGCCGACACGGCCGAGCCGGCGAGGATGCCGAGCTTGGCCTGCTCCACCAGCTCCGGCGCGGCGGGGAAGGCGAGGCCGGCGATGAACAGGCTCATGGTGAAGCCGATCCCGCACAGGGCGGAGAGACCCCAGAGCTGCGCCCAGCTGGCGCCGACGGGGCGCGGGGCGAAGCCGGTGCGGTCGGCCAGTGCCATCGCGCCCAGCACCCCGGCCTGCTTGCCCAGCACCAGCCCGGCGGCAATGGCCAGCGGCAGAGGCTCGAACATTGCGGCAAGGCCCTGTCCCGCAAGGTGAACCCCGGCATTGGCAAAGCCGAACAGGGGCACGATGACATAGGCGCTGAGCGGGGCGAGGGCATGTTCGAGCCGGAGCAGCAGGCTGTCGCCGCTGTGCTTTGCCGGGCGCAGCGGGATGGTGAAGGCGGCAAGGACGCCCGCCACCGTGGCATGGACGCCCGAATGGAGCACGGCGAACCAGGCCAACGCGCCGAGCGCGGCATAGGGCAGGGCATGGCCTAACCGCCGCCAGCCGAGCACGGCCATGCAGGCCAGCGCCGCGCCGGCAAGGCCCAGCCAGGCAAGGTCGATCGAGGGGGTATAGGCCAGAGCGATGATCGCCACGGCGCCGAGGTCGTCGACGATCGCCACGGTGAGCAGGAACAGGCGCAGCGATGGGGGCAGGCCCTTGCCGGCCAGCGCGAGGACACCCACGGCAAAGGCGATGTCGGTCGCCGCCGGGATGGCCCAGCCCGAACCGAGCCCGGGCCTGCCGGCCGCCACAGCCAGGAAAACGAGCGCCGGGGCGGCCATCCCAGTCGCCGCCGCCAGCACCGGAAGACGGCGCCGCGCGGGCGTGGCCAGTTCGCCGTCCAGCACCTCGCGCTTGATCTCGAGGCCGACGACGAAGAAGAACAGCGCCATCAGGGCGTCGTTGATCCACAGGTGCAGCGTGGCAAGGTGGGCCAGCGGGGTCCACCCGAGCGGGGCGTGGAACAGGTCGTGATACCAGCCCTGCGCGGGGGAATTGGCGAGGATGAGCGCCGCGCCGGCAGCCGCGATCAGCAGCAGCCCTGCGCCCACGTCTCCGTGCAGGAGGCGGAAAATGCCGGCCGCGGCACGGGTGACGACATGGCGATTTCGGAGCATCGCCGGTAATTCGGTCGTAACCGTGATCTTTGCAAGACCGCTTTACTTTAGTTACATAGTGTTCCCGGGGGATTTTACAGGGGGATTCGACCGCATGGCCTATTGGGCCCATGCCCTAGCCGCTTCGTCGTTCGTGATGACACCGCTGCAGTGGCTGCAGGTGGTTCAGTACGAACTGATGCTGTTCGCGGGCTTCTGGTTCGTGATCGGCATGGCCGACGAACTGGCGATCGACGTGGCTTGGATCTGGCTGCTGCTGCGCGGCCGGGTGCGTTCGGCGTGGCTCAAGGAAGATGTCTCTTCGCGCCCGCTGACCGGGGTGGCCGCGGTTTTCATCCCGGCCTGGCGCGAAGCCGGCGTGATCGGCGCCACGATCAGCCACGCGCTCGGCGCCTGGGGGCATGCCGAGCTCAGGCTCTATATCGGCTGTTATCGCAACGATCCCGATACCATCGCCGCGGCGATGAAGGCCGCCGCCAGCGATCGCCGGGTCCGGCTGGTGATCCATGATCGCAACGGGCCGACCACCAAGGCCGATTGCCTCAACCGGCTTTACGGCGCCCTGACCGAGGATGAACTGCGCTCGGGCCAGCGGGCGCGCTTCGTGGTGCTGCATGATGCGGAAGACATGGTTCACCCCGCCGCGCTGGTGGTGATGGACGCCGCGCTCGATGGCGCCGGTTTCGTCCAGCTGCCGGTTCGCCCCGAAACCATGCCTCAGTCGCCGTGGGTTTCGGGCCACTATGCCGACGAATTCACCGAGAGCCATGCCAAGGCGATGGTCGTGCGCGATGCGATCGGCGCAGCGCTGCCGGCGGCCGGGGTGGGCTGCGCGATCTCGCGCGAGATTCTGCATGAGCTGGCCGAGGCCCGCAAGGCCGAGCTGGAGCGCAGCGAAGGCCCGTCCCGCAATCGCCGCGCCGGCCCCTTCGCGCCGGAATGCCTGACCGAGGATTACGAGCTGGGCTGGCGTATCGCGCGCAGCGGCCGGCGCGGGCGGTTTCTGCGGCTGCGCGACCAGGACGGCCAGCTGATCGCGACCCGCTCCTATTTCCCCGACACGCTGGGCGAGGCGGTGCGCCAGAAGACCCGCTGGGTCCACGGCATCGCTTTCCAGTCGTGGGACCGGCTGGGCTGGTGGGGCCGGACGGCCGACCTGTGGATGGCCCTGCGTGACCGGCGCGGGCCGCTGGTGGCGCTGGTCCTGTTCACGGCCTATCTGCTGGTGGTGATCGGCACCGCGCTTGGCGCGGCCGAGGGGGCCCGGCTGATCACGCCCCTGGCCAGCCCGCCCGAAGTGCGGATGCTGATGACGCTCTGCCTGGCTGGACTGGCCTGGCGACTGCTGCTGCGCTTCGTATTCACGGCGCGCGAATATGGCATTTCCGAAGGGCTGCGCGCGGTCCTGCGCATTCCGGTCGCCAACGTGATTGCGATCATCGCCGGGCGCCGTGCCTTGCTCGCCTATCTCCGCAGCCTCAACGGCACCGCGGTCACATGGGAAAAGACCGAGCACCGAGGCCATCCGGCCCTGGCCTCCCTTGCCGCGCGGGAGGCACGGGCATGATCGTCGAACGGCGTACGCGCGGGCAGCCGGTCGTTGCCCTCGTCCTGGTCTTGGGCAGCTGGGTCGGCGCGCGGGCGCTGGCCTGGGAGCATGCGATCCATGCCGCCGAGGACGTCATCGCTCACGAGGCCGGCGCCGCGCGCCCGGCCTTGATGCGCGCGGCCCGCGCCCTGATCGGCGGGCATGGCCGCGCCGCCGGCCATGCCCG
>NZ_JACLAW010000017.1 GCF_014230315.1 Novosphingobium flavum
CGCCGCCGCATCGCCGCTGGCCCCGCCCGCAGGCGCGCTGCCCGAAGCGCCGCCCCCGGCGCCATCGGGCGCGAGGCCCGCCGCCTCGGCGGCAGCGCCGGTGGCCGCGCCCAGGCCCTCCGGCAGGTTGACGACGACCTGGCCGCCCGTGCGGGCCAGATCGGCCTGATCGACGACCTTGCCGGTCGCTTCATCGATAATCACGACGACCGCATCGGGATCGGCCCGGAAGGCATTGGCCCCGTGGTGCAACGCCACGGTGCGCAGCAGCTTGCCGGACTTTCCCGAGATCCTCGCCACGATCGCCATTTTCACTATCCCCTTGAATGAATTGACAGATGTTCTGGTGTTGCGGGCGTCACCGCTCGCGGAAAGCCTCGTCGATCTTGAGGACCGGACGCAGGAAATAATCGAAGACGGTGCGCCGCCCGGTCAGGATATCGACCGTGCCGGTCATGCCCGGAATGATGGTGAGCGCCTTGCCCTGATGAACGAGGGTGGACTGGCCGGTGCTGACCAGCACGCGGTAAAAGGCTTCCTCGTCGGGGCGGCGGTTCTCGCGCAGGGTATCGGGGCTGATCGATTCCACCCGGCCCTTGAGCGAGCCGTAAACGAGGTAGTTGTAGGCGGCGAGCTTGACCGTCGCCTCCTGCCCCGGGCGAATGAAGGCGACGTCGGCCGGCTTGATCCGCGCCTCGACCAGCAGGACGTCGCGCAGCGGCACGATTTCCATCATGTCGGCACCCGGCTGGACCACGCCGCCGATCGTCGTCACCTGCACGTTCTTGACCGTGCCGCGCACCGGCGCGCGCAGGACCGTGCGGGAGACCGCATCGCGCCGCCCGGCGGCCACTTCGGACACCTGCGCCAGTTCGGATTCGACCCGCGACAGCTCGGTCCCGGCGTCCGCCCGGTAGCGGTTGGTGCGTTCGGACATCTGCAGCTGGGCCTCGCTGATCTGGCGGCGCAGGCGCAGCACCTCGACCTCGGGCACCAGCCCGCGATCGCTCATCGGCCCGGTGATCGCCAGTTCGCGCTGCATCAGCTCGATCGAGCGCCTGAGGCCGGCGGTCGCGTCGGACACGGCCTGGAGGCGGACCCGGTAGGCCGAGGTCTCGTCACGAATCAGGTCAGCGTCGGCGGCGATCTCGGCCGGGAAGTTCAGCGGCAGGCCCATCGATTCGGCCCGCAGCCGCGCCGCCGAGGCGATCAGGGCGCGGCGGCGGCGGTCCATCTCGTTGAACGCGGATTCGGCGCGGGTCGGGTCGATCACGATCAGCGGCTGGCCGGCCTCGACCACGTCGCCCTCGTGCACCTTGAGCGCTGAGACGATCCCGCCTTCGAGCGACTGGATCACCTGGACCTTGCCCGAAGGCACGATCTGGGCCGGACCGGTAGTGACCTCTTCCAGCACGGCGAAGCGCGACCAGACCAGCAGGCCCAGCACGGTGGCGAGCAGAAGCAGCGAGAAGCCGAGCCAGGCCGGGTGGCGATCCTGCTCGCGGGCCATGGCGAGCGGCGAGCGCAGGAGGGCGAGCGCCTTCATGCCACGCTCCTCACGCGGCCTTCGGACAGGGCGTTGATCACCCCGTCGCGCGGGCCGTCGGCCACGATCCGCCCGCCGTCCATCACGATGATCCGGTCGACATGGGGCAGGACGGTCTGCTTGTGAGTGACGATGACGAAGCCGGTGCCCTCGCCCCCGAGGGTGGAAATCGTGCGCAGCAGTTCGGCCTCGGTTTGCTGGTCCATCGCCGAGGTCGGCTCATCCAGCAGGTAAAGGCGCGGGCGGGCCATCAGGGCACGGGCCATGGCCACGGCCTGGCGCTGCCCGCCCGAGAGGGTATCGCCGCGCTCTCCCACCGGGCGGTCGAAGCCGAGCGGGTGGCCGGCGGCGATCGCGGCGGCGCCGGTCGCCTCGGCCACCTCGAGCATCCGCTGGTCGTCGGCCCCGGCGGCGGCGAGGGTGATATTGTCGCGCAGGGTGCCGTGGAACAGGCGGGCGTCCTGCCCGACCAGCAGCACGGCGGCGCGCAGGTCCGCCGGTTCGATCGCTGTCATGTCCACCCCGTCAAGCAGGACCTGCCCCTCGCCCGGACGCAGCAGACCGGCGATGAGGCGCAGCAGGGTCGACTTGCCGCTGCCGATCCGGCCGAGGATCGCCACCCGTTCGCCCGGTGCGATGCTGAGCGAGACCGTGTCGATCGCGGCTTGCCCCTCGCGCTCATAGCGGAACGAGGCGCCCTGCAGTTCGACCGCGCCGGCCCAGTCCGGGCCCGAGATCAGGGTCCGCTCCGGTTCGCGCTCGACCGGCAGGGCCATGATCGCATCAAGGCTGCGCAGGGCCGAGCGGACCTGCTGGAAACGCACGGCCAGCGAGGTCAGCGTGACCAGCGGGGCCAGCGCGCGCGAGGAAAGCTGGACGCAGGCGACCAGCGCGCCCGCCGTGGCCATGCCGACGCTGGCGAGATAGACCCCCCAGGCCAGCAGCAACGCCGAAGCGGCCTGCTGGAGCAGGACGGTGAGGTTGACGACGAGGTTGGACCAGGACTGGCTGCGCACCGCCCGGTCGGCGACGACCGCGCTCGACAATTCGTGGCGGCGCCGCATCCGGCCCTCGGCGCCGAGCGCCTTGAGCGTTTCCAGCCCCTCGAGGCTTTCGATCACCGTGCCATGGCGCACCGCCGCCTCGCGCAGGCTTTCATTGGCGAGGCGGGCCATCGGCACCTGTATGGCGAGCGAGAGCACGGCGACGATGACGAAGGCGAGCAGCGGGACCACGACCAGCCAGCCGCCGACCAAAGCGCAGACGCCAAGGAACAGCAGGGCAAACGGCAGGTCGGCAATGGCGACCAGCGTGGCCGAGGTGACGAAGCCGCGCACGGCCTCGAACTCCTTGAGGATATTGGCGAAGGCGCCGGACGACTGGGCGCGGTGTTCGAGCCGGATCGACAGGGCCCGGAAGAAGACCGTATCGCCCAGCACGAGGTCGATCTTCTTGCCCGCCGCATCCAGCACGTGGCTGCGCAGGGTGCGGGCGGCAAATTCGAAGCCCATGGCAAGGACCACGCCGACCAGCAGCGACCACAGGGTGACGAAGGCCTGGTTGGGCAGGATGCGGTCATAGACCGTCATCGTGAAGATGATCCCCGCCAGCGACAGCAGGTTGATCACCGCCGACTGAGCGGCCGCCTCGAAATAATAACGGCGGTAGGACCACAGCACCGGCCAGAACCAGTGCGCAGTGCCCTTGACGACGAGATCGTCGGCCCGCCCGTCGGCCGCTGCCGCCTCGGCGAAGACAAGGACGATCGCCGCCCCCTCCAGCCCGGCCAGTTCGCCCAGCGAGCCGACCGCGCAGGCCCCGCCCTCGGCCAGCACGGCCACGGCGGGCATCATGTCGGCTGCGAGCGCCTCGGGCGCGAGCCACTGGGCGGTGATCCCGATCTCGGCCAGGCCGCGCAGCACGGCGGCCCGGTCCGGCGCCGGGCCGATCGCAGCGTGGATCACGGCGGCGCTGGCGCTGCGGCCGCGCCGGGCGAGGCAGGCCGCGATGGCGCCCGAAAGATCCTGCCGTCCGCTCATGCGCCCTGCTCCGCGCTGCTGGCCGCCTGATAGATCAGGCCAAGGGTGCCCAGCAGCTGGTAGCGGGTCTGGGCAATGTCGAAGCGTTCGTTGACCAGCTGGGCGCGCACGTTGAAGCGCTCGAGGTCATAGGACAGCACGTCGAGGATGGTGCGGCGGCCGAGCCGGAACTGCTCGAACACGATGTCGCGCGCCTGGTCGGAGCGGCCGACGAGGTCTTCCAGTTCGGGCAGCCGCCCGGCCCGGTCGGACTGGAAGGTCCACAGCCGCTCGACCCGGTCGCGCAGCATGACCTCGGTGCCGCGCGCCGTGGCCCGCGCCGCCTCCAGCGCGGCGAGCGACGAGGTGTGGCGGGCCTTGCCGCCACCGCTGTCGAACGGCAGGACCGAGGCGCGCAGGCGCAGGGCAAAGCCATTGAGCAGGCGGGTATCGCCCAGCGCCGTGCGTTCGGAAGTGCGCGCCGCCTCCACCGCAAGATTGGGCGCCCACCAGTTGCGGGTGGCGCGCTCGGCCTCCTGGCCTTCATCGACCTGCAGCGACGCGAGCCGCGCGGCGGGACTGGCCGGGACGAGCGCGAGGCAGGCGTCGATATTGGCGGGAAGGGCCTTGCCCGCATCGGGCACGGCGCCCTGCGGCTCGACCGGGAGCGAGGACACCTCGCGAATCCGGCCGCGCGCCTCGCTCAGCGCGATCTGGCGCGAATAGAGCGCGGTGCGCGCCTGTTGCAAGCGGCTTTCGACCATCACCACGTCCGAGGCGCGGCCGCGGTCGAACCCGGCGATCTCGGTCACCAGCCCGTCGAGCACCATCAGCGCGGCGACCTGCTGCTGGCTGACCCCGACCAGTTCGCTCTGGCGCGAATAGTCCAGCCAGGCGTGGGCCAGCTGGAGCGAAAGGTCGGCCAGGGTGGCCTGCTCCTGCACTCCGAGCAGATCGACCCGGATGCGGCGGCGGCGGATTTCGGCGGGGGTGCGACCGCCATCGAAGACCAGTTGAGAAACGCGCACTTCGGGGAGGATCGAGACCCCGGCCGGGCTGTAGGTGGTGGCCCCGGACCAGCCGAAATCGGTGGTGACGCCAAGCTGCGGGCGATAGGCCGAGCGCGCGCCCGCGACATCGGCCTCGGCGGCGCGGACGAGGTATCCCGCCGAAATCACCCGCGGGTTCTTCTGCGCCATCTCCTCGAGCGCCTGGACGAAAGATTGCGGCTCGGCCCCGGCGGCGGTGCCCCAGACCGCCCCCAGCGCGAGGAGAAGGAAACGCCCCCTGCGCCATTCGCCCTGCAGATAAGGCAGCGGCGATCGCGCACATGGCCGCCGCCCCAGGAAATCACGCCCCCGCATAGCCCCCGCTCAAGTGTCCCCGGGAGCAGCTTCATACCCGGACCGATGGCCGCGGGACCCCCCATCGGCGCATTTACTGCCATTCCTGCAGCATTAGACAACATCAACTTTCGTTAATATCGAAAAAAATTCCAAGAAAAACGGATCAAGCGCCAAGCTTCAAGAATTCTGTTTTCTTTCTCATAAAGTTACCGCGCTTGCGAAATCATGTTTCCGCGACCGCTGTTTCCGCGCGGTTCGGGTACGACTTTGGCGCGGTCCTTTCACCGGGCACGAAGATGCGGCAGCCGCGAAGGCCGCGCCAACCGTCGGCGCCAGCCGCCACGGTGGGGCGAATGGCCGCGCGAGCGCCCGGTGCATCTGCGTGGGGGGGGAGGCCGGAACGGCCGGACGTCAGGAGAGCGCCGGGCCCGCGCGGTCCAGCATGTCCATGAAGTCGCGCGCCGCGTTCTGGTCCGCAGGGTCCTTGAAGGCGACATCGAGATCGGGCGCGCTGCCCATGACGTGCATCAGGCACCACATGGCGAAACGGCGGCCGCGATCCTTCTCGAGCCCGAATTCGACCGCGAGCCGCTCCATCCCGCTGGCAAGCACCGCAGGCGTCAGGCTGGCGAGATCGCTGGTGCCGAAATGGCGGACCAGCTGGTCGTTGAATTCCATGGGCTTCCTGCCGCAAAAGAGGCGGGGCCGGGATGACCCCGGCCCCGCCGCTATGAAAGGCGGCGCAGGGAAAATCCCGCGCCGCAATGGATCAGCCGTTCAGCTTGTCCTTGACTGCCTTGGCCGGAGCGAAGGCGAGCTTGCGCGAAGCGGCGATCTGCATCGGCTCGCCGGTGGCGGGGTTGCGGCCCTCGCGCGCGGCGCTTTCCTTGACCTTGAACTTGCCGAAAGCGCTGAGCGAGATTTCCTCGCCCTTGGCGGCGGCTTCGGTGATGGCGGCGAAGACGGCGTCCACGACCTTGCGGGCGTCAGCCTTCGTCAGGTCGGCAGCCGAGGCGACGGCTTCGGCGAGATCGGAAGTGTTCATGTGCGTGTCTCTCCATTAAAGGCGCGGCATGACTAGGCCGCAGTTTTGCGCCCGTCCAGCACAAGAAAGGGCGCGATCCCCAAGGAAATGCGCCCGGATGGGCCTCAGGCAGAAGTTTCGACCAGTTCGGCGATCTCGAAGACGAAGCTCTTCCACCCACGCGTGCGCGCCGCTTCCTCGGCCGGGGCGCGCTTGCGGCGGGCCTCGGCCAGCGAGCGGGCATGGCCCCAGAACACCTCGGTCCGGCCGTTCTCCAGCTCGGCCACGATCCGCCAGTAATGGGTGAAGTTGTCGGCCGTGGGGCCGATGGTCTTCACATAGCCGTCCGGCATGGTGGCGGTGAGATAGCGGCGCTTCTTCTTCATGGGCGGCCCCATCATCGCCCGGCGCGGGCAGCGGCGGCAAGGCCGGGGCATGACATTTTGTTGACCCGGCGCCGCGAAGGGCCGAATCTTGCCCGGCAGCGGCGGGAGAGACGGCACATGGCAGGTCGCTATTTCGAGGACTGGCGCGACGGCGAGGAAATCGCTCACGAGATCGGCCGCACGGTGACCGAGACCGACAACCTGCTGTTCTCGGTCATGACGCACAACCCGCAGCCGCTCCACCTAGACGCCGAAGTGGCGGCGGCCAGCGAGTTCGGCCGCATCATCGTCAACGGTACTTTCACTTTCGCGCTGATGGTCGGGCTCTCGGTGGCCGACACCACGCTCGGCACGCTGGTCGCCAACCTCGGCTACGACAAGCTGGTCCATCCCGCCCCGGTCTTCATCGGCGATACGCTGCGCGCGCGGACCCGGATCGCCGCGCTCAGGGCCAGCGGCTCGCGCAGCGATGCCGGGATCGTCACGTTCGAGCACGAGCTGATCAACCAGACCGGCACCGTGGTCTGCCGCTGCCTGCGCGCGGCGCTGGTCAGGCGGAGGCCGGCGTGACCCCCCGTTCGTGGCTGTTCGTGCCGGGCGACCGGCCGGAGCGGTTCGCCAAGGCCGAGGCCAGCGGCGCCGACGCGGTGATCCTCGACCTTGAGGATTCGGTCAGCCCGGCGCACAGGGACCACGCCCGCGCCGCCGTTCGCAAGCGGCTGGGCGAGCCGCGCGGGCCCGCGCTGCTCGCCGTGCGGATCAACCCGCCCGGCTCAGCCGCGGCCGCCGCCGACCTTGCCGCGCTGGCCGATGGCCCCGCGCCCGGCGTGATCGTCGTGCCCAAGGCCGAGGGCGCCGCGACCCTTCGCGACCTGAGCGCGCGGCTGGCGGGCACGGGCCTTGCCGAAGCGGCGCTGCTCCCGATCGCGACCGAGACGCCCCGTGCCCTGTTCCAGCTCGGCACTTACCGGGAATGCCGGGAACGGCTGGCCGGGATGGCCTGGGGCGCGGAGGATCTCTCTGCCGCGATCGGCGCCGAGGCCAGCCGCGAGGCTGATGGGCGCTTCACCCCGCCCTATGAAATGGCGCGGGCACTGGCCCTGTTCGCCGCTGCCGCCGCCGGGGTTCCGGCGATCGAGACGGTCTGGCCCGCCTTCGCCGACGAGGCCGGCCTTGCCGCTTTCGCCGCCCGCGCCGCGCGTGACGGGTTTGCCGGGATGCTGGCGATCCACCCGGCTCAGGTCTCGGTGATCAACGCCGCCTTCACGCCGGGCGCAGAGCGGGTGGACTGGGCCCGCCGGGTCGTGGCCGCCTTCGCCGCCGCGCCGGAGGCCGGAGCCCTGCAACTGGACGGGGCGATGATCGACGCGCCGCACCTGGCCCAGGCGCGGCGCATCCTCGCCCGGCTTGGCCCGCAAGCCTAGCCGCGCGGTGCCCAGCCAGCCGCCTTTCGCCGCGTTCTGCCCGGCGCTTGCAAGCGCCGATCCGCTGCGCCGCTCCATCGCGGCCGCCTGCCGCCGCCCCGAGCCGGACTGCCTGCCGCCGCTGCTCGCCGAGGCCGAAGTGCCGCCGGCCCTGAAGGACGCGATCGCGGCGACGGCCACGGCCCTCGTCAACGCCCTGCGCCGTGGCGGCAAGCGCGGCGGGGTCGAGGCGCTGGTGCACGAATATTCGCTGTCGAGCCAGGAAGGCGTTGCCCTGATGTGCCTGGCCGAGGCCCTGCTCAGGATTCCCGACGACGCCACCCGCAATGCCCTGATCCGCGACAAGGTGGCCGGAGCCAACTGGCAAGCCCACCTCGGCGAGGGCCGCTCACTGTTCGTCAACGCCGCAACCTGGGGCCTGGTGGTGACCGGCAGGCTGGTGGGCAGCATTGACGAGAAGGGGCTCCTTGCCGCCCTGACCCGGCTGGCGGCCCGGGCGGGCGAGCCGGTGATCCGCCACGCGGTCGATCTCGCCATGCAGATGATGGGCGAGCAGTTCGTGAGCGGCGAGACCATCGCGGAAGCGCTGAAGCGCAGCCGGGCGCGCGAGCACGAGGGTTTCACCTACAGCTACGACATGCTGGGCGAAGCGGCGGTAACCGCCGCCGACGCGCGGCGTTACCTTGCCGCCTATACCGCCGCGATCCATGCCATCGGCGCGGCTTCGGCCGGGCGCGGGCCGGTGGCCGGGCCGGGGATCTCGATCAAGCTGTCCGCCCTGCACCCGCGCTATGTGCGCGGGCAGGCCGAGCGGGTGATGAGCGAACTGCTGCCGCGCCTGCGGGGGCTGGCGGCACTGGCACGGGACTATGGCATCGGCCTCAACATCGACGCCGAGGAGGCCGACCGGCTCGAGCTGTCGCTTGACCTGCTCGAAGCGCTCGCACTCGATCCGGGCCTTGCCGGGTGGGATGGCCTCGGCTTCGTGGTCCAGGCCTATGGCAAGCGCTGCCCGGCGGTGATCGACTGGATCGCTGCGCTGGCCCGGCGGGCGGGGCGGCGGATCATGGTCCGCCTCGTCAAGGGCGCCTACTGGGACAGCGAGATCAAGCGGGCGCAGCTCGATGGGCTCGCCGACTTTCCGGTCTATACCCGCAAGGTCCATACCGACGTTGCCTATATCGCCTGCGCGCGGCGGCTGCTGGCGGCGCGCGATGCGGTCTATCCGCAGTTCGCCACGCACAATGCCCAGACCGTGGCCACGATCTTCCACCTCGCGGGAGAGCGCTTCGCGCCGGGCGACTACGAGTTCCAGTGCCTCCACGGCATGGGCGAGCCGCTCTACGAGCAGGTGGTCGGCGCGGCGGGGCTGGGCCGCCCGTGCCGGATCTATGCCCCGGTCGGGACTCACGAGACCTTGCTGGCCTATCTCGTGCGCCGCCTGCTTGAGAACGGGGCCAATTCCTCCTTCGTCCACCGCATCGGCGACGAGACCGTGCCGGTCGGCGAACTGGTCCGCGATCCGGTGGACGAGGCGCGCGCGATCGTGCCGCCGGGCAGCCCCCATCCCGCCGTGCTGCTGCCGCGCGACATCCTCGGCAAGCGGCGCAATTCGGCGGGCTTCGACCTGACCGACGCGGCCGTGCTGGAGCGGTTGGCGGCGACCTTGCAGGAGAGCGCGGCGCAGCGCTGGTCCGCTCGCCCGCTGCTGGCGGACCCGGCGCCGGGCGTGGGCGCCGCGCCGCGCCCGATCGCCAATCCCGCCGACCTGCGCGACCTCGTCGGCATGGTGGCCGAGGCCAGCGCGGCGCAGGTGGCGCGGGCCGGGGCGGCGGCGGCGCGCCATGCCGGTGGATGGGCCTGCACCCCGGCGGCCGAACGCGCCGCCATGCTGGAGCGCGCCGGCGATCTTATCGAAGAACGCGGGCCTGTCCTGCTCGGCCTGATCATCCGCGAGGCGGGCAAGTCCTGCGCCAATGCCGTGGCGGAAGTGCGCGAGGCCGTGGACTTCCTGCGCTACTATGCCGCCGAGGCGCGGCGCGGGCTTGGCGCGGACACGGAGCCGCTCGGCCCGGTCGCCTGCATCAGCCCGTGGAACTTCCCGCTGGCGATCTTCACCGGCCAGGTCGCGGCGGCACTGGCCGCGGGCAACCCGGTGATCGCCAAGCCGGCCGAAGAGACCCCGCTGATCGCGGCGGAGGCCGTGCGCCTGCTCCACGCGGCGGGCATTCCGCAAGGCGTGCTGCAATTCCTGCCCGGCGACGGGACGATCGGCGCGGCGCTGGTGGCCGATCCCCATGTGGCCGGGGTGATGTTCACCGGCTCGACCGAGGCAGCCCGCGCGATCAACGCCAGCCTTGCGCGGCGGGCGGGCGAAGAGGGCCGCGGGGTGATCCCGCTGGTGGCCGAGACCGGCGGGCAGAACGCGATGATCGTCGATAGCTCGGCCCTGGCCGAACAGGTCACCGCCGACGTCATGGCCTCGGCCTTCGACAGCGCGGGCCAGCGCTGTTCCGCCCTGCGGGTGCTGTTCCTGCAGGAGGAGATCGCCGGGCGCCAGCTGGCCATGCTCAAGGGCGCGCTGGCCGAACTGGCGGTGGGCAATCCCGACCGTCTCGCCAGCGACATCGGGCCGGTGATCTCGGCCGAGGCCCAATCCGCGATCGAGGCCCATGTCGGGCGGATGGCAGCGGCGGGCTGCCCGGTGCACCGCCTGCCGCTGCCGCCCGAATGCGCGCAAGGCACTTTCGTGGCACCCACGATCATCGAGATCGACGATATCGCCCGGCTGAAGCGCGAGGTGTTCGGGCCGGTGCTCCACGTCGTCCGCTATTCGCGCAGGGACCTCGGCGCCGTGATCGCCGACATCAATGCCACCGGCTATGCCTTGACTTTCGGCCTGCACACCCGGCTCGAGGAAACCGTGACCCGCGTGCGCGAGCCGATCGCGGCGGGCAATGTCTATATCAACCGCAACGTGATCGGCGCGGTGGTCGGGGTCCAGCCGTTCGGGGGCGGCGGTCTTTCGGGCACCGGCCCCAAGGCGGGCGGGCCGCTGGCGCTGGGCCGGCTGGTGCGCGGCGCGCCGGCGGAAACCCCGCGCGGGGCGGGGGCAACGCCGCTGCTGGGCGAACTCCAACGCTGGCTGGCCGGGCGCGGCGAAGCCGACCTTGCGACGAGCGCCCGCGCCGCCGGACAGGCCTCGCCGCTCGGCTTCAGCACCGAGCTGCCCGGCCCGGTGGGCGAGCGCAACCTCTATGCGATCCGCCCGCGCGGCAGGGTTTTGCTGCGGCCCACGACGCGCGATGGGCTGGTGCGCCAGTTGATCGCGGCGCTGGCCGGCGGCAACCGAGCGGTGGTCGTGGGCCCGGCATGGCTGGATGCGGAGCTGGCCGTGCTGCCGGCCCCGCTCCGCGCCGTGATCGAACGCGCCGCCGACATCCCGACTGGCACGGACTTCGCCGCCGCCCTGATCGAGCAGGTCGGGCCCGAATGGCTGGCCAGACTGGCCGCCCGGCCGGGGCCGATCCCGCTGGTCCAGTCGCCGCAGGCGGGCGGGGACTATCGTCTCGACTGGCTGGTGGAGGAAGTGTCCACCTCGATCAACACCACCGCCGCGGGCGGCAATGCCAGCCTGATGGCGCTGGTCTGACCGCGACACCAACAGGGAGGGGCGATCGCGGCCTTGAATTTACTGCGCCATGTTTTTATACCGGGAGGTATGGAAAAGCTCGCAACACGCGGTCGCCCTCGTCAATTCGATCTGGATGAAGCCCTCGCAGCGGCGCTGCGCGTCTTCTGGA
Source organism: Novosphingobium flavum (assembly GCF_014230315.1). Lineage (GTDB taxonomy): Bacteria > Pseudomonadota > Alphaproteobacteria > Sphingomonadales > Sphingomonadaceae > Novosphingobium > Novosphingobium flavum. The sequence continues at coordinate 11,548 of NZ_JACLAW010000017.1, forward strand.
CCAAGGGATATGAGGGCGCCTCGCTCAGCGACCTGACCGAGGTCATGGGGATCACCCGGCCCAGCCTTTACGCCGCTTTCGGCAACAAGGAGAACCTGTTCCGTCAGGCGCTCGACCTCTACGAGCGCGAGAAGCTGGCCTATATCGGCAGGGCGATCGAGGCGCCGACGGCGCGCGCCGTGGCCGAGAACATGCTGTTTGGCGCGGTGGACACCGTCACCGGCAGCGAGTGCCGGGGCTGCATGGGCGTGATCGCCTCGGTCGCCTGCCAGACGGTCGAACCCTCGATCCGGGATGACGTCAACAGCCGGGCCGAATCGGCCAAGCGCGTGATCGTCGATCGGTTCCAGCGCGCCATCGACGCGGGCGAATTCCACGGCCCGACCAATGCCGAGGCGATCACCCGTTACCTGATCGCGATCATGCAGGGCATGTCGGTCCAGGCCCAGTCCGGCGCGACCCGCGAAGAGCTGTTGCAGGTGGTCGAATCGGCCCTGGCGGCATGGCCGTCGCGCTAGGCGGATTGCTGCGTTGCAGGAAAAAGTAACGATCGGTACAAAAAGCGCTTGACCTGAACGTCACATTATATACTTATCGGTACATATATAAGGCTGCGTCGGTTTCCATCGGCGCAGTTTCTGTTCCAGACAGTCGCATGTTCGCGCTCGAAGCCCTGCCGCTTGCGGGAGCGCCGGGGGCATGCCGACTGTTCGCCGGGGGTAACCAATGCTCGACACGCCATTCGACCGTTCTGACGAAGTTGCCGTCCACGCGCAGCACGACGATCCGGACGGATCGCCCGAAGCACGGCCCACCGCCGCCGACGCCCCCGCGCAAGGCTCCGGCAAGCGCCGGGTGTGGGTCGGCACATGGCTGGTCGTCGCCCTCGGCGCCGCATGGTGGCTGCTGCGCGGGGCCGTGCCCGTCATGCCGCAGGCGCCGGTCCCGGTGGTCTCCGCCGCCGTGCCGCTGCAGAAGCAGGTTACGGAGTGGAACGAGTACATCGGCCGCTTCGAGGCGAGCAAGAGCGTGGAGGTTCGCCCGCAGGTTTCCGGTCAGATCACCCAGGTCCTGTTCACCGACGGCCAGATGGTGAAGGCGGGCCAGCCGCTCTTCACGATCGATTCCCGCGCGCTGCGGGCCGCCCTCGCCCAAGCCCAGGCCGAAGCCGCGAAGGCCGGCAGCGCGCTCGCCCTGTCGCAGAACAACCTCGCCCGCGCCAGGCGCCTCGTCGCCGAGGACGCGGTGGCCGCGACCGAGATCGACCGGCTCGAGGCCGAAGTGCGTAACAACGCCGCAGCCCTCGCCGCCGCCCGCGCCCTGGCCAGCGCCCGGGCGATCGACGTCGGCTTCACCACGGTGCGCGCGCCGATCTCAGGCCGGATTTCCGACCGCCGGATCGATGCCGGCAACCTCGTTTCGGGCGCCGGCGGCGCGGCGGCCACGCTGCTGACCACGATCAACGCGGTCGACCCGGTCTATTTCGTCTTCACCGGCTCCGAGGCGCTCTACCTGAAGGCGCGCCGCGAAGGGCTGGGCAATGGCACCCCGGTGGAAATCCGCCTGCAGGACGAGAGCGACTATCGCTGGCACGGCGCGCTCGATTTCACCGACAACGGGCTCGACGCCGCATCGGGGACGATCCGCGCCCGCGCGGTGGTGCGCAATGGAGAGGCCTTCCTCGCGCCCGGTCTGTTCGGCCGGATGCGGCTGGCGAACGGTTCGCCGCGGACCACCCTGCTGGTGCCCGATACCGCCGTCACCACCGACCAGACCCGCAAGCAATTGCTGGTGGTCGGCCCCGACGGCACGGTCGCGGCGCGAACGATCGAGCTTGGCCCGCTGGTCGGCGGCCTGAGGGTCATCGAACAGGGCCTGAAGCCGAGCGACCGGGTGATCATCAAGGGCGTCCAGATGGCCGTGCCGGGCCAGAAGGTCCGCGCAGAGCCCGGCCGGATCGCGCCCGATGCGCCTGGCGCCGCCCCGGCGGCGGACAGCCCGGCCCCGCCCGTATCCCGCGCAGCCGCCGCCACCTTCGCCAACTGATCCCGTCCACCGGCTTGCCTGACGGCGCGCTTTCGCCCGCGCCCCGGCAAGCCGCGCCCGGAGAACGCTCATGCGCCTGTCCCGCTTCTTCATCGACCGCCCGATCTTCGCCGCCGTGATCGCGGTGCTGATCACCCTGATCGGGGCGATCGCCTATTTCTTCCTGCCGGTCAGCCAATACCCCGACATCGTCCCGCCGACGGTGACGGTCAGCGCGGCCTATCCCGGCGCCTCGGCCGAGACGGTGGCCGATACCGTGGCCAACCCGATCGAGCAGGAGATCAACGGCGTCGACGGGATGCTCTACCAGTCGAGCGAATCGACCGGTGACGGGCGGATGACGATCACCGTCACCTTCAAGGCCGGGACCGACCTCGATGCCGCGCAGGTTCTCGTGCAGAACCGCGTCGCCATTGCCGAGGCGCGGCTGCCCGAGGAAGTGCGCCGGCTTGGGATCGTGACCCGCAAGACGACACCCGACTTCCTGATGGTGGTCAATCTCGTCTCGCCCGACGGCTCGCTCGACCGGGCCTACATGTCCAACTACGCCCAGACCCGGATCAAGGACCGCCTCGCCCGGCTCGACGGGGTGGGCGACGTCCAGCTGTTCGGCCAGCGCGAACTGGCGATGCGGGTATGGATCGATCCCGGCCGCGCCGCCGCGCTGGGCCTGACCGGCAGCGACATCGTCAATGCCCTGCGCGCCCAGAACGTCCAGGTTGCCGCGGGCACGCTGGGCCAGCAGCCCAGCCCCGGCGCGGCCTTCCAGCTCAACGTCGAGACCCAGGGCCGCTTCACCGACCCCAGCCAGTTCGGCGACGTGGTGATCCGCACCGATGCGCAAGGCCGCCAGACCCGAGTGAACGATGTGGCACGGGTGGAAATCGGCGCGTCCGACTATGCCACCTCGGCCTATCTCGACCATCAGGAATCGGTGATCCTGCCGGTCTTCCAGAAGCCCGGCTCGAACGCGCTGAACGCCGCCGAGGGGGTCAAGGCGGCGATGGACGAACTGTCCAAGTCCTTCCCCAAGGGGCTCGAATACCGGATCGTCTACAACCCGACCGAATTCATCTCGCAGTCGATCGACGCCGTGCTGCATACCCTGCTCGAAGCGGTTGTGCTGGTCGTCCTCGTGATCGTCGTCTTCCTGCAGAAGGCCCGCGCCTCGATCATCCCGGTGCTGGCGATCCCGATCTCGCTGGTCGGCACTTTCGCCGTGCTGGCGGTGGTCGGCTACTCGCTCAACAACCTGTCGCTGTTCGGGCTGGTGCTGGCGATCGGCATCGTGGTCGACGACGCGATCGTGGTGGTCGAGAACGTGGAGCGTAACCTTGCCGCCGGGCTGAGCCCGCTGGAGGCCGCGCGCCGCTCGATGGACGAGGTGGGCGAGGCGCTGATCGCCATCGTTCTGGTGCTCTGCGCCGTCTTCGTGCCGACCCTGTTCATGGGCGGCCTCTCGGGCGAGTTCTACAAGCAGTTCGCGGTGACGATCTCGGCCGCGACCGTGATCTCGCTGATCGTCTCGCTCACCCTGTCCCCGGCGCTTTCGGCCCTGTTGCTCAAGCCGCATGAGCACCTGCCCGCCGATGCCCCGCGCTGGCGGCAGGCGATCGAGCGGGCAGGCGACCGCTTCAACGCGCTGTTCGAGCGCCTGTCGGCCGGCTACGCCCGCCTGACCACCCGCCTCGTGGCCATGCCGCGCCGTGTCATGCTCGCCTACGGCGTGCTGATCGGCCTCACCGGTCTGACCCTTGCTGCCACGCCGACCGGGTTCATCCCCCAGCAGGACCAGGGCTATTTCGTCAGCGTGATCCAGCTGCCGCCCGGTTCGGCAACCTCGCGCACCGATGCGGTGATGAAGCAGGTGGCCGAGCGCGTGCTCAAGATCGACGGGATCAAGGGCACGGTCATGCTCTCGGGCTTCGACGGCACGACCCAGACCCAGTCCGCCAGCTCGGCCGCCGCCTACTGGGTGCTGGACGATTTCGCCTCCCGCCAGAAGAAGCACCTCTCGGTCGACGTGCTGGTGGACGAGGCCCGCAAGGCCACGGCCGACATCAACGAGGCGCGCCTGATGATCGTGAAGCCCCCGGTGATTCAGGGCATCGGCTCGGCCGGCGGCTTTCGCATGATGCTGCAGGACAATTCGGGCAAGGGCTACCGCGCGATGCAGGAAGCGGCCAATGCGGTGATCGCCAAGGCCAACGGCCAGCCGGGCCTCGCCGGGGTCTATACCTTCTTCGACACCGGCACGCCGCGCGTGCGCACCGACATCGACCGCGAGAAGGCGCAGATGCTGGGCGTTGCGCCGAGCGACGTGTTCGACACCCTGTCGGTCTATCTCGGCAGCGCCTTCGTCAACGACTTCAACCTGCTCGGCCGGACCTACCGGGTGACCGCACAGGCCGATGCCGGCCACCGCGCCGACATCAGCGACATCGCCGGGCTCTATACCCGCTCCAGCACCGGGGCGATGGTGCCGCTGGGATCGCTGGCGACATTCACCGACACCACCGGGCCCTACCGCGTCTCGCGCTACAACCTGGCCCCGGCCGTGGCGATCGACGGCGATACGGCGCCGGGCGGATCGACCGGCAAATCGCTGCTGACGATGGAAAAGGTCGCGGCCGAAACCCTGCCGCAGGGCTATTCCACCGAATGGACCGGCATCGCCTACCAGCAGGCCATGACCGGCAACACGGCGGTCTATGTCTTCGGCCTTGCAGTGCTGCTCGTCTTCCTGGTGCTGGCGGCGCAGTACGAAAGCCTGATCATGCCGCTGGCGATCATCCTGATCGTGCCGATGTGCATCCTCGCGGCGATGGTCGGCGTGAACCTCAGAGGCATGGACAACAATGTCCTGACCCAGATCGGGCTGGTCGTGCTGGTCGCCCTCTCGGCCAAGAACGCGATCCTGATCGTGGAATTTGCCCGGCAGGGCGAGAACCTGCACGGGCTTTCTCCGGCCGCGGCAGCGGTCGAGGCAGCGCGGACCCGTCTGCGCCCGATCCTGATGACCAGCTTCGCCTTCATCCTCGGCGCCGTGCCGCTGGTGATGGCGACCGGCGCCGGGGCCGAGCTGCGCCAGGCACTGGGCACCGCGGTCTGCTTCGGGATGCTCGGGGTGACCGGCTTCGGCCTCGTGTTCACCCCCACCTTCTACGTCGTCAGCCGGGCGCTGGGCGACTGGGCCGCCGCCCTGCGCCGCCGCGGTGCCGCGCCCGCCGCGCTGCAGCCGGCCGAATGAGGATCACCACCATGCCGCTTCGCACCACCCTGCTCACCACCTTGTCCGCGCTCGCCCTTTCGGGGTGCGCGGCGGGGCCGGACCGTGTCGCCTCTGCCCCGCCCCCCGCAGCGACCGCCGGCCCCTTCCTTTCCACCGCCGCCGCGCCTGTCACGACCAGCGCGCCGCAGGCCGACTGGTGGCGGCTCTACCAGGACCCCGTGCTCGACAGCCTCGTGGCCGACGCGCTGGCGGCCAACACCGACGTCCGCCAGGCCGCCGCGCGGATCGACCGCGCCCGCGCCGCGCTGCGCGGCGCCCGGGCCGACCGCCTGCCGCAGACCAGCCTGAGCGCCTCGGGCGGCTATGCCCACGTTCCGGCAAGCCAGCTGCCGGCGGGCGCCAACCAGTCCGGCGCGGGCTTCTCGATCGGCGCCGACATCTCCTACGAGGTCGACCTGTTCGGGCGGGTGCGCAGCGGGATCGCGGCGGCACGCGGCGATGTGGCGGCGGCCCAGGCCGATGCCGACGCGGTGCGGGTGATGGTCGTGGCCGACACGACCCAGGCCTATGCCGATGCCGCCAGCGCGGCCGCACGGCTCAAGGTGGCGCAATCAATCGTGCAACTGCTCGACGAGACGCTGCGCCTGACCGCGCGGCGCCACACCGCCGGCCTGTCCGACGGGCTGGCCCTCGCCCGGATCGAGGCCCTGCGTGAGCAGCGCGCCGCGACCATCCCGGCGATCGAGGCCCAGCGCAGCGCCGCCCTGTTCGCGCTCGCCACCCTGACCGGGCGGGCGCCGTCGCAGTTGCCGGCCATCGCGGGCGAACGCTCGGTGATGCTGGAGATCACCGCGCCGCTGCCCGTGGGCGACGGCGCGCAGTTGCTGGCCCGCCGCCCCGACGTGCGCGCCGCCGAACAGCGCGTGCTGGCGGACACCGCGCGGATCGGCCTCGCTCGGGCCGATCTCTACCCGCGCATCACGCTCGGCGGTTCAGCCAGTTCCACCGCCTCCAACCTTGCCGACCTGTTCTCGGGCGGTCCGCTGAGCCTGCTGCTCGGCCCGCTGGTCAACTGGGCCTTCCCCAACCGCGAGCCGGTGCGGGCGCGGATCGACGCGGCCAAGGCCGACGCCGCCGGATCGCTCGCCGCCTTCGACGGCGCGGTGCTGACCGCGCTGCAGGAAACCGAGACCGCGCTGTCGGCCTATGGCCGCTCGCTCGAACAGCGCCGCGCGCTGACCTCCGCCGCCGACGCCGCGCAGCGCGCCGCGCGCATCATCCGCGCACAGAACCGCGAAGGCGTGGTCGATTCGCTCGAGACGCTCGATTCCGAGCGGACCCTGGCCGAAGCCCGGGCCGCGCTGGCCGATCAGGATGCGCTGGTCTCCAGCCGCCAGATCGCGCTGTTCCGGGCGCTTGGCGGCGGATGGAGCGACACCGCGCGCGCGGCGCAGCCATGAGGCGCGCCGCTCAGCCCTCCATCCGTTCGAGCGTCACGCCCTTGGTTTCGCGCACCATGGCCCGCACGAAGAAGAACGAGACCCCGGCGGCCAGGGCGTAGCCGGAATAGGCGGTGGCGAGCCCCGGCCAGGCCACCAGCGCCGGGAAGCTGACCGAGATCGCGGCATTGGCGATCCACTGCGCGAAGCCCGAAACGGCCAGCCCCGAGCCGCGGATCTGGTTGGGGAACATCTCGCCCAGCATGACCCACATGATCGGGCCCCAGCTCATGTTGAACAGGACCACGTAGGCATTGGCCGCGAGGAGGGCGATCAGGCCATTGTCGCCCGGCAGGCTCACTGCGCCGTCTGGCCCATGGACCGCGGTGGAGAAGGCCCAGGCGACGATCGCCAGCGTCACGGCCATGCCCGCCGAGCCGATCAGCAGCAGGGGCCTGCGCCCGACGCGGTCGACCAGCAGCAGCGTTGCGATGCAGCCCGCGATCGAGACCAGCCCGGAGATGATGTTGATCTGCAACGCGTAGCTTTCCGAAAAGCCCACCGCCTGCCACAGCGTCGCGCCATAATAGAACACCACGTTGATGCCGACGAACTGCTGGAAGACGGCAAGGCCGATCCCGGTCCACACGATGGGCCGGAGCCGGCCGGTCGTCTTGTCAATCAGGTCGGACAGGCGCGGGCGGTGGTGGTCGGCGGCCAGGCTCTCACGGATCTCGGTGACGATCCGCTCGGCGGAACTCGCCCCGAACAGGCGGGCCAGCACCTTGCGGGCACCGGCCTCGTCGCCGCGCGTCACGAGGTAGCGCGGGCTTTCCGGGATGAAGAGCAGCGCCGCGAAATAGATCGCGGCGGGAATGGCCTGAAGCCAGAACATCCAGCGCCAGGCGGGCTGGCCCGCCCACAGGATCGCGGTGGATTCGCCCGCAACCTGGGCCAGCACGTAGTTCATCACGAAAGCGCCGGTGAGACCGGTGATGATCATCACCTGCTGCACGCTGGACAGGCGCCCGCGAACATGGGCCGGCACGACTTCGGAAATATAGACCGGCGAGATCACGCTGGCCGCGCCGACGCCAAGCCCGCCGATGATGCGGGCGATGATGAACACCGCCGAGGAACCCGCCGCACCGGCCAGCAGCGCGCTGACGAGGAACAGCACGGCGGCCAGCTTCATCACCCCGCGCCGCCCGATCCGGTCGGCCAGCCGCCCGGCGCCGAATGCGCCCACCGAGGACCCGACGAGGATCGCGCCGACATTGATGCCGATGCCCACCTTGCCCAGAGCGAAAGCCGCCTCCAGCCCCTTCTGGGTGCCGTTGATCACGCCGGAATCGTAGCCGAACATGAACCCGCCGATCGTCGCCACGGCCACGATCATGGCGATCAGCGCCATGTTGACCGTGCCTTCCGAAGCATCCTGCATCGCTCTCTCCCTTTTATGCTTTCAGACGCGCGCCAGGAACCCGGGCGGGCCGGCAACACCGGCATCGAACGCGAACAGGGCCCCGGCCAGCGGCTGGGCGGCAAGCTCCGCCGCTGACAGGCCCTTGGCGGCGGTCGTGGCATAGGCCGTGGCAAGGTCCGGCCCGCCGAAGGCGATCTTGGTGATATTGGCGACCGGGAAGGGGACCGTGGCCATCAGGCGGCCCGCCGGATCATACCGGCGCACGCCCCAGCCCCTGAACAGGCTGACCCAGAGGCACCCCTCCGCATCGACGACGGGGCCATCGGGATAGCCCGCGCCCTCCTCGATCGCGGCGAACAGCCGCGTGTCGGTGACGCGGCCGTCCTCCACCGTGCTGGCCCAGATGGTCTGGCCCAGCGTATCGTGGTGGTAAAGGGTGCGGCCATCGAGCGAGAAGGCCGGACCGTTCGTGACCGAGACCGGCGGCAGGCCGGTATCGACCGCTCCATCTGCATCGAGCCGGTAGATCCGCCCGGTGTCTGACTGCTCGCTGTCGTCCATCGAGCCGAACCAGATCGCGCCGTCGCTCGCCACGGTGGCATCGTTGAGGCGATTGCCCGGCAGATGCGCTTCCGGCGCGGCGATCAGGCTGAACGCGCCGGTGGCCGGGTCAAAGCGGTGAACGCCGGTCTGCATGCCCGCGACCATGCCGCCGCCCTCGGCCGGAAGGACCCAGCCGACCTGCGCCGGTGCCGCCCACGTCCGCTGCTCGCCCGTGCCGGGGGTGAAGCGGTGAATGGCGGGAGCCTTGATGTCGACGAACCACAGGGCGGCGCCCTGCTCCACCCACACCGGGCCCTCGCCCAGCGCGGCGCCAAGCGCCCATACCGGGCGGGGCGTGCTCATCGCCACCCCGCGTCGACCCAGTATTCGTGGCCGGTGATCAGCCGCGCATCGTCCGAGGCGAGGAACAGCGCCAGCGCCGCCACGTCGGCCGGAAGCAGCCGCCCATCGAGGCACTGCGCTGCAACGATCTGCGCCTCGCCTTCGGGGGTGTACCACTGTTCCTGGCGCGCCGTTTTGACATTGCCGGGAACGATGGCGGTGACGCGGATATTGTCGCGGCCCAGCTCACGCGCGAGACCGCGCGTCATCCCCTCGATCGCGGCCTTGGCGGTCTGGTAAAGCACGAGGTCGGGCAGGCCGAGATGCCAGGAGATCGAGCCGAGGTTGATGATCGCCCCGCCGCCCGCGCGCTTCATCGCGGGGATGGCCGCCTGGGCGACGAAGAACAGGTGGCGCAGGTTGACCGCCATGCACTTGTCCCAATAGGCCGGGGTCACGTCCGCAACGCTGTGCCGGTCATCCCGGGCGGCGTTGTTGACCACCACGTCGATCCCGCCCAGCGCCGCTTCGATCCCGGCCATCATGGCCTGCAAGTCATCCAGTTCGGTCAGGTCGCAGGGGAAGAAGGGCGCCCCGGTCCGTTCGGCAACGGCCCTGCCCGCTTCCTCGGCAATGTCGCAGAAGGCGACCTGCGCGCCCTGGGCGGCGAAGGCTTCGACCAGCCCTTCGCCGATGCCGCTCGCGCCGCCGCTGACGAAGACGCGCTTGCCGCGCAGGCTCGGATAGACGGCGGCCATGGTCATGCCCCCGCGCCCAGCAGCCCGCGCGCGGCAAGGTTGGCATAGAAGGCCGCGATCCCCTGAGTCCACGGCGCCGCCTGCTCGCAGGTGACGACCCGGTTGACCAGCGTGCCCAGCTTCGGCGTTGAGATGGTCACCATGTCGCCCACCTTGTGCGTGAACCCGCGGCCCGGATCGTCGCGGTCCTGCGTCGGCGCGAACAGGGTGCCGAGGAACAGCACGAAGCCATCGGGATACTGGTGTTCGCTCAGCGTCTGCCGCACGAGGTCGAGCGGATCGCGGCTGATCTCGCGCATCGAGGAATGGCCCTCCAGCCGGTAGCCTTCGGGCCCTTCGATCACGAGGTCCAGCTCGGCGCCGCGCACCTCGTCGATGGTGAAGCTCTCGTCGAACAGGCGCACCAGCGGGCCGAGCGCGCAGGAGGCATTGTTGTCCTTCGCCTTGCCCAGCAGCAGGGCGCTGCGCCCTTCGATGTCGCGCAGGTTGACGTCGTTGCCGAGGCAGGCGCCCACCGCCTCGCCCGCCGCGTTGACCAGCAGCACGACCTCCGGCTCGGGGTTGTTCCAGGTCGAATCGCTGCGCACGCCGATCTCGGCGAGGGCGCCGACGGTCGACAGCACCGGAGCCTTGGTGAACACCTCGGCATAGGGGCCGATCGCCACCTCGAGGTATTGCGACCAGAGCCCTTCGGCGATCAGCAGGTCCTTGAGCGCTTCGGCCTCGGCCGAGCCTGGCACCACCGAGCGGATCGAACCGCCCACCCGGCTTTCGATGCGGGCCCGGATGTCCTCGGCCTTGGACGCATCGCCGCGGGCGCGCTCTTCGATCACGCGTTCCAGCGTGGACGTGGCGAAAGTGACGCCGCAGGCCTTGATCACCTGCAGGTCGACCGGGCTGAGCAAGGGATGGTCAAGCTGGTCGAGCGGACCGAGCACCTGCCCGGCCGAACTGTCGAGCGGCAGGCGCTCGACCAGTTGCGAGACCGTGGGGGCGACGGCGGACATGTCGTAAGCCACGCCGTTCTCGACCAGCACGGGGCTTGGCCCCGCCGGCCCTTGCACACGGCCGAGGAAGCGACCCTTGCTCCAGTCAGCCGGGAGGAGCCCGGCGAACGACGATTGAACCGACATTTTCTCTCCCGACATGCAGCCCTGTCACTGACAAGGTCATTGACAAGTTCTGGTAGCGCTACCATCATGTAAAGGCCGCCGCTGTCAAGCCCTTTCGACCAGGCGGCCGGCAAGAGCCGGGCCCGTGGCATTCGATCATCGCCCGCCGCCAATGTGGAGAGTGACGCATGTTGAACGGATGCCCGCGCATCGACGCGGATGGGATCGCCACGCGGCAGCCCGGGCCGAGCACCGCAGGCTGAGGACAGAGCCATGACTTCCCCCCGCCGCTTCCGCTCGCAGGACTGGTTCGCCGATCCGGCCCGCTCCGACATGGTCGCGCTCTATCTCGAGCGTTTCATGAACTACGGCGTCACGCCCGCCGAACTGCGCTCCGGCCGCCCGATCATCGGCATTGCGCAATCGGGCAGCGACCTCAGCCCCTGCAACCGCATCCACCTCGACCTTGCCAAGCGGGTGCGCGACGGCATCCGCGATGCGGGCGGCATCTGCATGGAATTCCCGGTCCACCCGATCTTCGAGAACTGCCGCCGGCCGACCGCGGCGCTCGACCGTAACCTGGCCTATCTCGGCCTGGTGGAGATCCTCTACGGCTACCCGATCGATGCCGTGGTGCTGACCACCGGCTGCGACAAGACCACGCCCAGCCAGGTCATGGCCGCCAGCACGGTCGACATCCCGGCCATCGTCCTGTCCGGCGGCCCGATGCTCGACGGCTGGAGCGACGGCGAACTGGTCGGCGCGGGCACGGTGATCTGGCGCAGCCGCCGCAAGTTGACCGCGGGCGAGATCACCGAGGAGGAATTCCTGCAGCGCGCCTGCGATTCCGCGCCGTCCGCCGGGCATTGCAACACCATGGGCACGGCTTCGACGATGAACGCCGTGGCCGAGGCGCTGGGGCTCTCGCTCCCCGGCTGCGCCGCCATTCCCGCCCCTTACCGCGAGCGCGGCCAGATCGCCTACGAGACCGGGCGCCGCATCGTCGGCATGGCGCACGAGGACCTGCGCCCGTCGAAGATCCTGACGCGCGAGAGCTTTCTCAACGCCATTCGCGTGGTGACGGCGCTGGGCGGATCGAGCAATGCCCAGCCCCATATCGTGGCCATGGCGCGCCATGCCGGGGTGGAGATCACCGCCGCAGACTGGATGGAGCATGGCTACGACCTGCCGCTGATCGTCGACATGCAGCCGGCAGGCCGCTTCCTTGGCGAGCGCTTCCACCGCGCCGGCGGGGTTCCCGCGGTCATGTGGGAACTGCTGCAGGCGGGCAAGCTGGCGGGTGACTGCCTGACCGTGACCGGCCAGAGCCTGGCGGCGAACGTCGGCGCCTGCGAGGCGCGCGACCGCGAGGTGATCCGGCCCTTCGCCCAGCCGCTCAAGGAGAAGGCGGGGTTCCTCGTGCTGTCGGGCAACCTGTTCGATTTCGGCATCATGAAGACCAGCGTGATCAGCGAGGAATTCCGCGCCCGCTACCTCTCGTGCCCCGGTGCGGAGGGCGTGTTCGAGGGCCGCGCGATCGTCTTCGAGGGGGCCGACGACTACCATCACCGCATCGACGATCCGGCGCTGGCGATCGACGAGAACTGCATCCTCGTGATGCGCGGGGCGGGGCCGATCGGCTGGCCGGGCAGCGCCGAGGTGGTCAACATGCAGCCGCCCGCCGCGCTCATCCAGCGCGGCATCCAGTGGCTGCCCACCCTGGGCGACGGGCGCCAGTCCGGCACGTCCGACAGTCCTTCGATCCTCAACTGCTCGCCCGAGAGCGCGGCGGGCGGCGGGCTGTCATGGCTGCGCACGGGCGACCTGATCCGCATCGACATCGGCAAGGGCGCATGCAACGCGCTGGTGGGCGAGGCGGAGATCGCCCGCCGCCGGGCCGAGCCGCTCCCCCCCGTGCCGCCCAGCAACACGCCGTGGGAAGAACTCTATCGCGAGAAGACCGGCCAGATGGGCGAAGGCGCGGTGCTGGAGATGGCGGTCAAGTATCGCGGGATTTCAGCAAGGACGCCCCGGCACAACCATTGACCCCGGTCAGGTGCAAGACCGGCTGATCTGAAACCGTCGTCATTGCGAGGGGCGAAGCGCCGAAGCAATCCAGGGCGTTTGGGTGCGGCGGCCCTGGATTGCTGCGCGACCTGCGGTCGCTCGCAATGACGATGCTGATCCGTTGGGTTTGCTTCAGTGCCGGCCTCGCGGCGCGGCGTCCGACTGGCGGCGGATCAGTTCGAAATCGAGCAATTCGTGGGCGGCCGTGCCGTCCGGGCGCTTGCCGCGCAACTGGCGCACGAGCAGGTCCACCGCCCTGCGCGCCATGTCGCCGATCGGCTGGCGGATGGTGGTGAGTTCGGGCCAGATCGTCGTGGCCAGCGGCGTATCGTCGAAGCCGCAGACGGTGAGGTCGCCCGGCACGTCGAGATGCCGCGCATGGGCCACCGCGACGGTCGCGGCCGCCATGTCGTCGTTGCTGGCAAAGATCGCGGTCGGCGGCTCGCGCGCGTCCAGAATGGCCCCGGCCGCGTCCAGCCCCGACCGGTAGGTGAAGTACCCCTGCGCGACGATGGCCGGATCGAGCGTCAGCCCCGCCTGCTCCAGCGCCGCGCAATAACCGGCATAGCGGCGTTCGCTCGCGCTCTGATCCGGGTTGCCGCGGATGAAGCCGATGCGCCGGTGGCCCAGTTCGACCAGGTGGTGCGTCATCGCTTCGGCCGCCCGGAAATCGTCGATGCTGACCGAGGCAATGTCAGGCCGGGGCACGCCGGCGGCCACGGCCACCACCGGGATTCCCGCCGCCGACAGCGCGGCCAGCATCGGGCCGGATTCGCATAAAGGCGGGGGCAGGACGATGCCGCTGACCCGCCCGCGCCGCATATGGGCGATCATCTCGGCCGGGCCGGCGGCCTCGTCCAGCTTCTCGACGGTCAGTTGCAGGTTGAGCGCGCTGGCCCGATCAAGGCTGCCGGTCAGGAATTCATAGAGATAGGCCGAAGAAGGGTTGGCATGGACGAGGGCGATGCGCGTTTCCTCGCCCCCAGCCAGCTGCCGCGCTGCCGCCGAAGGGGCATAGTTCAGCGCGGCGATCGCCGCCTCCACCTTCTCGCGAATGGCCGGGCGCACCGAGGTCTCGCCATTGATCACCCGCGAGACCGACATGGGCGACACCCCGGCATGGCTGGCGACATCGGCAATGGTCGGCGCATTGCGCTGGCTGCGGGAACGGGTGGTCGACATGAAACGTCCGAAGAATGGCGCGCCGGTGCTCACAAGCGGCCCGGATTTCCGCCCGGTTGCTAGCACATAATGAGCGTGCCTCGTCCAGCTTCTTGCGAGCGGGGACGATCACAGCCTCCGGCCGCAGGCGCGGTCAGGCAGTGCCAGCGACTTGCGCCCGGCGAACTCCGCATCAGACAGGGCGTTCAGGAAGGCGAGGAGACGCTCCACCTCGCTGTCGGGCAGGGCGAGGCCGTGGCGCGCAATGGCGCCGCGAAGACTCGGCGCTGAACCGTCGTGCCACCACGGCCCGGTCAGCGCGACATTGCGGAGCGACGGGGTGCGGAACTTGCCGCGATCCGCCTCGGCCCCGGTATTCTCGAAGGCGCCCTGATCGCCGCCCGCCGGGTCGGCCGGACCAAGGCGGTGGAAGCCGAGATCGGTGAACCGCGCCCCCGCGTGGCACGCGGCGCAGTCGCGGCTGAAATCCTGCTGGCCGGCGCGCGCAGCGGCCGTCATGACGCCGCGATCATAGGCGCTGCCGTAGGACACCAGCGTTCGCTCGAACGCCGCGAGCGCCTTGGCCACGGCGGCAAATTCGATCCGGCCGCCGCTGTCGGGAAAGGCGCGGCGGAACTGCGCGCGATAGCAATCGTCCTGTCCCAGCCGCGCCGCGATCTCGCCCTCGCGCCCGGCCATGCCCATTTCCACCGGATGCGTGCCGAAGACCGGGGTAAACGCCTGTTGTTCGAGCGTTTTCGCGGCGGGATCGGCATAGGTCAGCGGCGACAGCCACGCGGCATTGGCCAGGCCGGGAACATTGCGGCGTCCGGGCTCGTCGGTAACGCCGGGATGAGTACGGTTGCCGTCGGCGAAGGCATGCTTCTGCTCATGGCAGGTCGCGCAGGCCATGGTCCCGTTGGCGGAGAGATCGGCATCGTAGAACAGCCGGCGGCCAAGCTCGACCTTGGCGGCCGTCATCGGGTTGTCCGCGGGCAAGGCCGGCGGGGCGATGCCCCCGGGCAGGTCCCAGCGCCAGGCCTGCGGCGCAGCAGCGCCGACCAGCGCCGCCGCCCCCGCCGCGAGGGCTCCCAGTCTCCAGATCAGGCCCGCCACGGTCAGCGCGCGGGGATCACCAGCACGGTCGCCTGCGGCTCGCCGCTGGCGGCGATCTGCAGCGTGTAGGTTCCCGGCTCGAGCGGGAAATCGACGATCTTGCGAATGCCGCTGCACTTCGGCCCCATGCCGTGCGCGGTCGAGATCACGGCCTTGCCGGCGCTGACAAGGTCGATCCATGCCGCCGTGCCCAGCGCCACTCGGTAGATGCCGGCCTCACGGATGGTGAGGTTCGCAAGCCCGCCGCGGCTGACCGACCCGCCCGGCTTTTCAGGCCGAAGCGCAAAGCGGACGTGCGGCGTGGGCAGCAGCGCGAGGCGCGCGGCGCGCCCCGGAACAAGGCGAACGCGGGCGGCCGCTCCGGCATCGCCCGCGGCGGTCAGCGGCACGGGCGCGGCCCATGCCGCAAGCGCGCCCGTGGGCGCGATGGGGGACCGACAGGACCCCGCTCCGTCCTGCGCCGCCAGGGCGCTGCTCCACAAGGCCAGCGGCGCCAGAACGGCAAATCCCTTGAAACTCGGCACAAAACCCCCGTTGCATTGCTATATTCCTGCAAATATAGCGCAGCCCGTCAAACCACAACCGGTTTTCAGGGAAAACTTCATGCGCCTCGTATCGACGGCCGCCCTCGCGGCCTGCCTCCTCCTTTCCGCCCCCGCCCGGGCCGAGGGCACTGACGACACGGCCGGCGATCCCTTCGCGCTCGGCCAGATCGTCGTCACCGCGCCCGCCCCGCAGGGCATTGCTCCCGGCGGCGAAACGCTCACCGCCCCGGCCATGCAGGCCTTCCAGCGCCAGACGCTGGACGATGCGGTCAACCTGATGCCCGGCGTCGCCGCCGCGAACAGCGGCGGGACGCGCAACGAGCGGCTGATCTACGTGCGCGGGTTCGACCGGTTTCAGGTGCCGCTCTCGATCGACGGCATCCGGGTCTATCTCCCGGCCGACAACCGGCTCGATTTCGGCCGTTTCCTCGCCGCCGACATCGCCGAGGTGCAGGTCGCCAAGGGCTATGCCTCGGTGCTCGACGGGCCGGGCGCGATGGGCGGAGCGATCAACCTCGTCACCAGCAAGCCGGTCCGCGCCCTGGAAGGCGAGGTGCGCGCCGCGCTGAACCTCGGCCGCGAGGGCGAATATTCGGGCTACACCGCCTATGGCCGGATCGGCACGGCCCATGACCACTGGTATGCCCAGGCCTCCTTCGCCCGCTCGCTGCAGGATCACTGGGACCTGCCGGGCTCCTACGTTCCCACGATCGGCTCGGTTGAAGATGGGGGCCACCGCGACTTCTCGAACACGGCCGACTGGCGCCTCAACGTGAAGGCCGGCTACACGCCCAACACCACCGACGAATATTCGCTGAACTACACCCGGCAGGAAGGCTCCAAGAACGCCCCCCTGCACATCACCGATGCCGCGTCCGCGCAGCGCAACTGGTCGTGGCCCTACTGGAATATCGACAGCCTCTATTTCCTCTCGACCACGGCGCTGGGCGACCGGGCGACGCTCAAGACCCGGATCTACACCAACACCTTCGACAACCTGCTGCGCTCGTTCGACAATGCCGCGCAGACGACCCAGACCCTCGCCCGCGCCTTCAACAGCTACTACGCCGACAAGGCCTGGGGCGGCTCGGCCGAACTGGGCCTGCGGGTGAGCGAGGCCGACCAGCTGACCCTCGCCCTGCACTACCGCCGCGACAAGCACGTCGAATGGCAGCAGTCCTTCCCCTCGGGCTCGGCCGAGCCCCCGCAGACCGATCTGGAAGACACCTGGAGCCTCGCGGCGGAGAACCGGCTGGCGCTGTCTCCGGCGGTGACGCTGGCCATGGGGGCAAGCTATGACTGGCGCGACCTCAAGACGGCCGAGGAATACGGCACCCCGCCCGGCGGCACGGGCTCGGCCCTGTTCTCCTATCCGCTGGCCGATGCCGATGCGCTGAACGGTCAGGCCCAGCTGGTCTGGGCGCCCGGCGATGCCACCCGGATCAACGCCAGCGTCTCGTCCCGCGCCCGCTTCCCGACCATCTTCGAGCGCTTCAGCACCCAGTTCGGCACGGCAGCGTCCAACCCCGGTCTGAAGGCGGAACGCGCCACCAATGTCGAACTGGGCGGCAGCCGCCGGTTCGGCGCGGTGAAGGCCGAAGGCGCGCTGTTCTACAGCCATGTTGCAGATGCGATCGTCTCGGTCGTTCCGGCGGGCTTCCCGGCCGGCAGCAGCCAGCGGCAGAACCTTGGCGACGGCGACTACTACGGGGCCGAACTGTCCCTGACCGCCACGGTTTCGCCGGCCCTCGAACTGGGCGCCAACTACACCTGGACTCACCGCGACTTCACCATCACCGGCGCGGCGGCCGGCACGACCGTTCCGGCCTTCGCCCTGACCGGCGTGCCCGAACACAAGGCCTTCGTCTATGCGAGCTGGCAGCCGTTCGGGCGGCTGCGGGTCCTGCCCAGTCTCGATCTCGCCTCCGACCGGATGACCGTGACCACCGGCGCCGCCTCGACGCTTTCCCCCACGGCGCCGCCGGTCCGCTATTACGAGACCGGGGGCTATGCCATCGCCAACCTGTCGCTGACCTATGCGGTCACGCCGCAGGTCGAACTCGGCATCGCGGCGCGCAACCTGTTCGACGAATACTACGTGCTGACCGACGGCTTCCCCGAGCCGGGCCGCAGCTTTTCCCTGACCGCCAGCGCACGGTTCTGACCGGAGCGCCTCAGGCCGCGACGTTGAACCGGTTGGCGTAGCGCTGGCTGACCCGGTCGACCGGCAGGATCACGCAGACGTCGATCGTGCGGAAGGCATGATCGACGAAGGCGCCCTCGCCGAACTGGGCCCCGGTGCGCAGGTAGCCCTTGATCAGCGGCGGCAGGCTCATCAATGCGCCGCGCTCGTCATAGGAACCGCGCGCCAGCCGTTCGAGCGGGATGCCCACCCGGCCCCGCACCAGCGGCCGGGTTTCGTCCGGGGCGAGGTGGTGATGGGCAAGATAGGACAGGCCCGCGGCATGGACCTCGGGGTCCGTACCGGGAAACGAGGCGCAGCCGAACAGGGCGGCGATGTTGTGCTGCGCCACATAGCTCGAGATGCCGCGCCACAGCAGCGAGATCGTGTGGCTGTTGCGATGGTCGGGCAGCACGCAGGAACGGCCGAGTTCAAGCAGGTCGCCGGTCCGCCTTGTCCGGCGCAGCAAGGGCCGCAGATCGAATTCGGTGCTGGAGTAGAAGCCGCCATGCCGCCGCGCCACGGATTCGCGCAGCAGGCGATAGGTGCCGACCACCTGCGCAGCACCGCTGCCGCAATCCTCGCACGTCACCAGCAGGTGATCGCAGAACGCGTCGAACGGATCGCGTTCGAGCCGTAGGCCGGGTTCGCGCCCTTCGGCGCCCATCTCTTCGACGAACACCTGCCAGCGCAGGTGCTGCACGGCGGCGAGATCGCCGGCATTGCGGGCGAGCCTGACTGACAGGCGGTGCGTTTCCGATGCGTTCTGGGACATGGCGGTTCCTTCACCACTCGCCGTAATGAGCGGCGATGACGGCGTGGTGGCACTTTCATGGCGATCAGGTGTCATGACGCTGACGCGGGCCCGTCAGCCGATCCGGGTGAGGACGACGTACTGGTAATAGCCGCCCATCGCGTCGCGCGCGTCGCCGGAGAGCCCGCAGGGTCCGCCGACCATCAGGGCATGGCCCGCCAGCGAACGGCGCGGCGCGACATGGAACCGGGCCAGCCAGGCCAGCAGCGAACGGCGCGCGAAACCGGGCAAGCCGTCCATCGCCCCGAAATCCACGATGTGGAGCGATCCGCCGGGCTGGATCATCCGGCAGGCGTTGGCCACCGCCTGTTCCCATTCGGGGATCATCGAGGTGCAGTAGGACAGGATCACCCGGTCGAACCGCTCGCGCCCGAACAGGTGGCGGGGATCGAAGGCGGCGGCGTCGCCCAGCGCCAGGCTGGCGTCTGCGCCCAGCCGCGTCTGGGCCGATTTCAGCATCTCGGCGGAAATATCGAGGCCGAACAGCGAAGCCCTGGGCCAGCGCCGTCGCACCATGGCCAGGTTGCGCCCGGTCCCGCAGCCGATTTCGAGCACGCTGCCGCCGCCGTCCAGCCGCAGATCGCCGATCATCCGGTCCCGCCCGAACAGGTAGTACTTGCGGGTCAGGTCGTAGACATGACGCTGCCAGCGATAGGATTCGTCCATCAGCGCGGCATGTTCGTCCCGTGCGGCGGGGGTCATGACTTCAGCCGGTAGAGGTGCAGACCGCCATAGATCGACGAGCGGTCCCGCCGGATCAATTCGCGCGCCTGCTCGGGCGAATAGGCCCAGCGGTCGAGGATCGCTGCCGGCACCCGGC
Organism: Novosphingobium flavum; assembly: GCF_014230315.1. Taxonomy (GTDB): domain Bacteria; phylum Pseudomonadota; class Alphaproteobacteria; order Sphingomonadales; family Sphingomonadaceae; genus Novosphingobium; species Novosphingobium flavum. Next base: position 31,151 of record NZ_JACLAW010000017.1, read on the forward strand.
CCGGCAGTAGGGTTTCCTCGGCGGCCGTGCGGAACAGCACGCGGGCGCCGGGCCGCGCCGTGCGCGTGATCTCGCGCCACAGCGCCGTGAGCTGGCCATCATCCATCCAGTCCTGCGCATCGAGCAGCACGTAGCGGTCAAGGCTCGCATCGCCCTGCCGGGCGAGATGGTCGGTCATATTGGCATGGCGCACGTCCAGCCGATCGATCCGCTCGCGCAGCACGGCATGGTTGGCGGCCTCGAGATAGGGCGGCACCGGGGCGTCGGGCGCGCGCCCATAACCGCGCGAGAAGGCCTGCCAGGCGAAATAGTTGTCGCTGACCGCAAAGTCGCAGGCCAGTTTCTCCAGCCGTTGGCGCAGCACCACGGCCATGCGCTCGTTTCCGGCCAGCGCCTCGTATTGCGCCGGGGGGATGCCAAGCCCGAACAGGGATACGGGCAGGCTGGTCAGCCAGCGGATGAAGGCCCGGTCGAACACCGGGGCAAAGCGTTCCTCGAACACCCGGCGCTGCCCTTCGAGCGACCCGGCCCCCAGGATCTCCCGCGGATCGACCCCGTGCAGCCGCGCGACCAAGTGTGCCGCGCCGATGAAACCGCCAAGCAGGCCGCGCTTGTAGATGCCCTTGCCGAAGCCGCCGATCCGGCGCCGGCCGACCAGGTCGCGCCCCTCCCAGTATTGCCGGGTCGGCTCGTCGAGATGGGGACGCAACAGGTCCCGATAGGCCGCGATGTTGGCCTCGCTGTCGGCCTCGACGAAGAAGCGGCGCAAGTGATCATGACCGGGCAGGTGGCGCACGGCCGCGATCTTGAGCCGGTTGAGCGCGACATGGGCCGTATTGAGGTCGACCGCCGTCACCTGCGCCGGATTGGCCACGAGGTAGGACAAGGCATTGCACCCGCCGCTGGCAATGGTGACCACGCGGTGATCGGGGCCGATCTCCAGCGCGGCCATGTCGATCACCGGGTCTTCCCAGATCTGGGCATAGACCAGGCCCCGGAAAGCAAAGGCGAAGGCCTTGTCGAGCAGGCGCTCCCCTGCCTGCGCATCGCGGCGGACCACGGCCGGCACGATGTGATCGGTCGCCCGGCGGCGCGCGTTCATTGCCCTGACCATGGCTCAGATCGCCGGAAACGCGGGCAGGCGGCGGAATTGGCAAGGCATGAACGGAAAGACCCTTTTGTGGTTCGAAGGGCTCTTACGACCCGGCTGTGGCACCGCCGTTGCGGAACCGGGAAAGTTCCGCGTCAGCTTCCCGTCATGGCCGCGACAGCACCATGGCGCCTGAACGACACGGGCTGGCCGCGGGATGCCGACAGGATCGCATGGCCCGCCGACCAGCGCCGGACATGGGTTTAGCCCCCGGGGCTCGCCTCACGACGTGTAGAGCTGGCGAAGCCGCGCGATGTCCTGCGGGCTCAGCCCGATCTCGGCGCGCAGGTAGCCATCGACCCCGCCCCACCTGTCCTTGATCTCGGCATAGGCGAAGTCGAGGAACGGCTGGCCGTCCGCGGTCTTGAGCGGCGGCGGCGTGCTGTAGCGCGGATCGCCCTGGTAGTGCGCGAACATGGCCGCGACCGGATCGCCCGCATGCTGCGCCGGATCGATGCGCGGCATCTCGAACTCGGGCCGGCGATAGCGGGTCGAGAGGTGATAGTCGGTCACGATCGCGGCGTAGTCCGTGCCCAGCGCGGAGAGGATCACGGCGGTGGCGAAGCCGGTCCGGTCCTGTCCCGCCGAGCAGTTGTAGGCCAGCGGGGCCTCCTGCCGCAGCAGCTTTGCGAAAATCTGCCGCAGCTGGGGCGCCATCATGGCCGGCAGGTTGCGATAGGTCGCCTCCATGCCGCCGGCCACGCCCAGCTTGCCCATCGAATAGCCCACGGCCGTATAGGGCACGCCGTCCACCCGGCTCGGGGCCAGCACCCGCTCCTCATCGGAACGCAGGTCGATCATGTTGGCGAGGCCGAGCGCGCGGATCCGCTCCTGATCCGCCGCGGTGATCAGCGGCGTGCCGCCGGAGCGATAGATCATCCCCCATTTGACGTGGCGGCCATTGGCGGCGGGATAGCCGCCGATGTCGCGGAAGTTGGAGCCGGCCTCGAGCGGGATCACCCGCTCGGCCACGGCGGCCACATCGCCAGTCCGCACATCGCGCAGCAGGACGTAGCTGCGCGATGTCCCCGTGCCGGCGATCTCGGCCTTGCCGTCGGCGTCGCGTGCCGCAACCAGCCGCGCGGACTTGAGCGTGGCATCGGCGCGATCGGCGACGAATACGTCGACCGGCCCCCGCGACTGCCATGTCACTACCAGGGCCTCGCCCCGGCGCTGGACCATGGGCTCGGCGGGGGGCGCCGCCAGCGCCGGGGCGGCGGTGAGGCTCCCGGCCGCCAGGAGCGCGAAAGCGACGCGGCGGCGTGCAAACATGCGGATCATCGGATTTCGCCTCACATCTTGACGTTGAGTTCAACGCCCCAGGTGCGGGGTTCGTTGAAGAAGCCCTGCATCCCGCTGGTCGGGCTGAGCGAGCGATAGAAGACGTGCTGTTCGTTGAAGAGATTGCGCGCCCACAGGGCGATCGCCGCCTTGGCGTTGGCGCCGGTCCTGATGTCGGCAAGCGCAAGCCTGCCGTTCACCACGAACGACTTGTCGCCCTTGGGCTGATAGATGTTGGTGGGATCACCCGGGCCAACGTATTTCGGGTCGGCCGCGCTGACGTAGTAGCCCGAATCGTAGTTCGCATCGAGGTGAGCGCGCAGCGTCATTCCCCGAAGCGGAACCTCGTAGTCCACTGAACCGCTGGCCGCGTCAGACGGCGTGTAGGTGGCATAGACCGGCACGGCCACCGTGCTGGTTACCCCGGCCGCATTGGGATAGGGGTTCACCGCCGCCGGAATATGCACATAGGTGTGGGCGTAGGAGGCGGACAGAGTCAGCCCGTCGACCGGAGCGAGCGTGAGCTCCGCTTCCACCCCATGCACGCCGCCGGTGCCCGGCGCATTGACGGTCGAGAGCGTGGTGCGGGTGGTGCGCAGGCCGCCGGTTTCGTACGGACGGATGAAATCCACCTGGATGTTCTTGTAGGTGCCGGCATAGCCCGCCACGTTGAACCGCGCGCGGCGATCCCAGAACTCGGTCTTGGCGCCGATCTCGAAGATCGAGACTTCCTCCGGATTGAACCGGTCGTATTCCTGCGAGCGCGAATTCGCCCCGCCCGACTTGTAGCCGGTGCTCCACTTTCCGTAGAAATGCAGGTCCCGCGACGCGTCGAAGCTGAGGTTGACCATCGGGTCGACCCGCGACCATGCCGCGTCGAGCGGGATCGGGCGCGAAACGTTGTTGCGATCGACCGGCAGGGCATTGTTGACGATGAACAGCGTGCCGTGCTTGGCATCGCGCGTCCAGCGCAGGCCGCCGGTGAGGTGGATGCGCTCGTCCAGCATCGCCGGAGTCCAGGTCGCCTGGCCGAACAGGCCGATGCTTGTCGCGGTGACGTGGCTGGCGCGGTCAATCGCCTGGGTAGCGGGATCGAGCGTGAGCACGGAATAGGCGCTGCCGTCGGCATTGGTGAACTGCGCCGTATTGTAGGCCTGGGCGTTGTCCTCGACCCTCTCCTGATACCACATCGCGCCGACCACGTAGTCGAGGTTCGGCAGGGTGCCGATCGCCTCGAACTCCTGGCTGGCCTGATTCTGGCGGAATTGGGCCAGGCTGTAGCGCGAGAAACCGACGCCGGTGAACACGCCGGTGGCGTTGGACATCGAGCTGGCGGCGGAGCCGTTGTCGAACTGGGCCTGGGCCAGCTCACGGTAGGAGGTGATCGACTTCAGCTTCAGATCGGGCGAGGGATCGAACTCGAGCGTCAGGGCATGGCCGTGGGTCCTGCCGATATTGCGCATCTGCGGCACGCCGACGTTTGCCACCTCGGCGCGGGCTGGCTGCAGTGTTCCCAGCACGGCCTGGGTGTTCGAGCCCTTGGCGAGCAGCTGGTAGTAGAGCGGGGTGGTGGAATCCCGCGACACGTCGAACGAATAGAGCGCACTGAAGCCGGCCGCGGGCTGCCACAGCGCCGCCACGTGCAGGCCCTGCTTGTCATAGGAGTTGAACCCTTCCGCCCCGGGCAGCGGGTTCGTCACGAAGGGATCGCGCTTGCCGGCCACGGCATCGAGCTTGAACGAAATCCCCGCGATCTCGGGGAGATCGAGGTGCATCTCGCCCTTGTAGGAGCCGTAATTGCCCACGCCGGCCGTGGCGTTGAGGTGATATTCGCCGCTCGGCTTCCTGGTGGTGATGTTCACCGCGCCGCCTTCGGTGTTGCGACCGAACAGCGTGCCCTGCGGCCCCTTGAGAACCTCGACGCTCTGGATGTCGAACAGCGCGGTGCCCAGGCCCTGCGCGCGGCCGAGATAGATCCCGTCAACATAGATGCCCACGCCCTGGTCACGCGCCGGCTGGTTCGAATCGCCCAGCACGCCGATCCCGCGAATGTTCACGATCAGCGCGGTCGGGCGAGAGAAGAAGGGCGCCACCCGCAGCGAGGGAATCGAGCCGTCGGTCAGGTCAAGCAAGGAGGTGACATGGCGGTTGGCCATCTGTTCGCCCGAAAGGACCGAGATCGAGATCGGCGTTTCCTGAAGGTTTTCCTCGCGCTTCTGTGCGGTGACGACGATGTCCGTCAGCCCGGCCGCATCGTCCGACGCGGCGGCATCATTGGCTGCGGCATCATTGGCTGAAGCATGGGCCGGGGCGGCGAAGGCCATGGAAAGACCGGCCGCCAGCGCGGCGCCGGCAATGGCGGGAAGGAAAGAACTGGAACGCTTCATGGGGACCCCCTTTTGGTTAGGGGCCGCCACTAGATAGGGTTTGTGGCACGGCAGTTGCGTTTCAAAGACGAACTGGCTGCGGAATCGAGACAGCCCGCCGTCATGGCAATGTCAGGACGATGACAGGGGGGCACGAGCCGGGCTCAGCCGCGCCACCATTTCGGCGCCCGCCACGCCGCTTCGAACGACCGGGCCGCCGTGCGCAGCTGGCCCTTGCGGCCCGGCCCGGCGCCCCGGATGACCCGCTTCAACTCCTCCGCCAGTCCGGCGGCGGCAACCGGCTCGGTTCCCTGAAACAGTTCGGCATCCATGGCCCGGGCCGCGGCAAGATCCTGTATCCGGCCAAGCGCGTCCTGCGCCTTGGCGAGAGCGCGGGCAAAGTCCTGGCGCGGCCGGTCGGCCCGCTTGCCACAATGGAGGGCCGCGGCGAAGTCAGCGGCATAGCGCAGGGTCTTGGCCCGTTTGCGGAGCCGATGGAGCTGCTCGTCCGACAGGTCGCGCAGGCCGGCCGAGGTCTTGCGCAGCTTGCGCCGACGCGCGGCGATCACCCCGGCGAGGTGATCCCCCACCGACCCGTGATCGCCGGCGCCGGCCCCGCGCAAGGCCCACTCACCCCGTTCGATCCATGCCGCCAGGTGCAGCAGCAAGCGCTGGAAGGCCTCCGCCACCAGCATGGTCCTGACCCTGTCCAGCGCTTCCGTCCGCCGTTTCGTGAGGTGCGCGACAAGCTCGGGCGAAGGGGGCGCATCTCCCGCCCCGGCCTCCGCGATGCGTTCCAGCAGGACGTCGATATTGCGAACCTGCCCCAGGCTTTTCGCCGCCGCCGTCAGTTCGGCCCGAAGAATCGGGCGGGTCTGATCGGCGGTGATCGCGCGGAAGAGACTGAACGCCGCGCGCAGTCGCCGCACCGCGACCCGGCACTGGTGCACCGCTTCCTTGTCGCCCGTCGCCAGCACCACTTCCTGATTGGCGAGCAGGTGATCGAGGCACGACCATGCCACGGCCCGGAAGCCGGCAGCGGCGTCCATTTGCAGGCTAAGCGGCGGCCGCCCGGCATGCCCGGCAAGGGGCTCGAGATCGAAGGCAAGGAGATGGCTTTGCTCGGCCTTGCTGACCACCGACCAGCGCAGGCCCGGCCCGAGCGGCAGGGCCATGGCAAGGCCGAACAGGTCGGCCGGCTGGCCCTTGATCAGCTCCAGTTCGAGTTCGCAGACCGCGCTCTGCCGCTCACCCGCGCGGATCTGGCCCACATCAAACGCGACCTCGATCCGGGAGCCGCCGAAACGCACGACCCGGCTCGTGCGCTGGATCTCGTTCACGGCGAATTCCTGCAGCGCTGCGCCGCCCATCATTCGCAGCAGGGCGGCCCGGGCGGGACCGGGAAAGCGCGCAGGATCGGGCTCCCCGCCCGCAATCGCCGTGGTCCATTCCCGCCGCTGCAAAGCGCCCGATGGCGAAAGCTTGAGCGTCTGTTCCCGTTCGCCCCCGGCAAGCTCACGGATGCGCAGGCCCGCTCCGCCCCGCCCCAGCCGGGAGCTGACCGTGTCGAAATAGGTGGAGCGCAGGAGCCGGCTCTGTTCGGGCCCGGCAAGGTGCGGATCGCCGCGAAGCCGATCCAGCATCGCCGCGGAGGCGACGAGCTTGACCTCGATTTCAGTGTTGCGCCGCATCGCGGCCTGCCTTGTTCCGCCGCAGCCGGCGCCCGGCCTGCGGCACGGCGCGGCTCAGGCGCTCCCACCACAGAGGGGGATCGTTGTTTCCATCAACCGGGGCACAGGTCGCTGAAGAGGCCGCAACCGTGCCCGTGCCGATGTCGTCCTTAAAGTTGAATGCGGCAACAATTCCGGACATTTCTCGCTCCGCGAAACGGCGCGGAGAATACCCCGCCCCTACCGTTCCGCCCAAGCGAATTTAGGCCGCCGGTTTCAGCGCTTTCGGTGCGACTGGCGCAGATTGTCCGATTCCATGCCCAGCAGCACGATCGACGTTGCCGTCGTGCGCAGGTTCGTCGCACGATTGTTCGCGGCCACGACCGTCGCCGCAAGGCCGTCACCGGCCGCCACAGACGAGGCAACCGCAGCCCGGTCAGCCGCCACTTCGGCAGCCCCGGCACTGCTGCAGGCCAGCAGCGAGACGGCCGCGATCAACGAGAATGTCGTCTTCGGGAACGGGGTGGGCATCGGCAAGTCTTTCGATCACCCGGCGGCCCGCATTCCCGAAAAGAATGTCGCGCGCGCGGGCATGGTAAGGATCGCCCTCTGCGCCCGGCAAGTTGCAGATTTAAGACACCCCCGATCAGCCCATCCCGCTTGCTGCCGGAACGCATGCGCCGCGCTTTTTGCGCGCCGGGCTCCGGTCTTGCGATCACCGGGCCGGGCCGACGGGCACCACTTCGATGGCCGAGACGATGGCCTTGCCCTGCCGGGGGACGAAAGCGAGGTCCAGCGGTCCTTGCGCCAGCTTGACGGCAAAACTGCGCGTCACCTCGGCGAAGGGCGCCGCGGCCGATGCCGCGATGTCGAGTGCCTCCACCTGCACCGCGCCATTGGCGCGCACGTCGAACACGCGTTCGCCGGGCTTGGCGGCGGGCTCCACGAAATGCAGCGTGACGCGGTATTCACCGGGCGGCAGGGGCAGCCGGTATGAAAATTCGCCCTCGCGGTAGCTAGCCAGTGGCACCCGCTGCTCGGCCGGGACGATCGGCGCCAGCACGGCAGGCCTGCCGCGGGGGCGGCGATCGGCCGAATTGGCCTGACCACCTGAGAAGAAGGCATCCGAACCGAACCCCGGCGCTCCGATCAGCGCGCCGCTGTCGATCCGGTAGGTTGCACGCCGCGTCGGATCGAGTTGCCAGACGATCGCATCGCTGGTCGGGCCATTCGCAAAGGATCCCACCGCTTCCAGACGGTTCTCACCCGGTTGCAGTGGCGTTGCAGCCCAGATGCAAATCCGGTTGGGACAATCGCTGCGCAGCCCGAGCGAGCGGCCGTTGAGCTTGAGTTCGGTGGCGGGCGCATTGCTGTAAACCCGGACATCGGCCACCGGATAGGCACGGTCGACATAGCGCCGCCCGGCGATATGCACCGTGGGCTCGGCCGACCACTGCGCGCGGTAGTAATAGAACGCGTCCTTGCGGATGCGCCCGTCGTAGGACACCAGCCCCTTGGTGTTGATGTCGCGCGTGTCGCCCTCGGTGCGGGTAACCGTGGCGAAATCGAAGGCATTCCACAGCCACGTCGCCCAGACATGGGGCCGCGCGGCCAGCTGCGGCCAGGACTGTTCATGCACCCAGGCCTGGTATTCCTCGGGCTGGTCATGCCCGCCTGAATCCACCGCGCCGCCCAGCACGTTGTCGGTATGGAGCGAGAGCGCCCCGCCCGCGCCATATTCGGTGAGAGCCTGCGGCTGATCGCCCCGCTCGGCGTGCAGCGCGTCGAGATGCGGGCCCAGCTGATCCGGCTTGCCGTAATACCAGCCGAAGTAGCGGTTGGCCGCCGCTACCGGGGTCATTTTGGCCACCACCGGCACGCCGCGCTGCCCCTGCCCCTCGCAGCAGGTGGCCAGCGTGGCGGGGCGCGACGGGTCCTCCGCGGCGACGATGGCGGCAAGATCCGCCAGCAGCGGGCTGGGGTCGACCGGCTGGGCCGGCGCGGCCTTGCCGAAGAAGTCGGGCCGGTTGGGCCCGAAGTCGACCTCGTTGGCGATCCCCCACACGGCAACCGAGACATGGTTGTAGTTCTGCCGGATCAGTTCCTGCAATTGCCGCCGCGCCTGCGCCCGGATGGCGGGCGGAGCCTCGCCCTGTGCCTCGTCGAGCGTCCACGCGGTGACCAGCGCGATCTCATCCCACAGCACCAGCCCATAGCGGTCGGCAAGGTCGTGGATCGGCTGGCCGTGCTGGTAATGGGTGAGCCGGATGGTATTCGCGCCCATGTCGCGGATCGTGGCCATCCGGTCGGCAATCTGCTCGCGCGACATGGCCCAGCCGGATTCCATGCTGTCCTGATGGAGGCCGACTCCGTGGAGCGGGACATGCCGGCCATTGATGAAGAAGCCTTGCGCCGGGTCGATCCGGAACTGGCGAATGCCGAAGCTCTCGCTCTTCACATCGAGCAGACGGCCCCGGCCATCGCGCAGTTCCGTGCGCAGCGTGTACAGATAGGGGTCGCTGGTGCCTTGCCACAGGCGCGGAGAAGGCACGGCCAAATCAAGGCGCGCCTCGCCCGCTCCGCTTCCAGTAAGGCGCACCTTCTGGCTCGTTTCGGCAGCCACCGCTCCGTCAGCCCGGACCAGCCGGGCGGTCACCATGCCCTTCGCCGCGGCCCGTCCCTGGTTGGAAAGCCGCGCCAGCACGGAAACCCGCGCGCTCCCGGCCTCGACCGCCTCGGTCCGGGCATAGACGCCCGGCCCGCCGAAATCGTCGAGCGCGAAATGTACCGGGCCGGTCTCGATCAGGCGTACCGGCCGATAAAGCCCGCCCTGCACGAAGAAGTCGCCCACCAGCGGCAAGGTGTCGGCGGTCGCGCCGCCGGGCGCCGGTGTGCTGTTGTCGACCTTGACGGCCAGCAGGTTGCCCGCGCCGGGGCGGATCGCATCGGTCGCATCGAAGCGGAACCGGGCAAAACCACCCTGATGCGCGCCCAGCCGCTTGGCGTTGAGCCAGACCTCGGCGGTGCGGCTGGCCGCGTCGAATTCCAGCCAGAAACGCCCGCCGGAACGCGGCTGCGGCGCAGTAAAGGTCAGGCGATACCAGCCGGCGCCCATATACTTGTCGATCTGCCGCCCGCCGGAACCCGGCACCCCTGCGGCCGCCTCATAGACGCCAACGCGGTTCCACGTGTGCGGCACCGAAACCCGCTCCCACGCGCTGTCGTCCGCCGCCGCATCGAAAGCCGGCTCGCCGCCCTTGCGGAAGCGCCAGCCCTGCGCCAGCTCGGTCACGGTCCGCACCTCCGGCGTCTCGGCCCGGGCGCTCGCGACAGTGCCGGCCGCATGGGCCGGGCCGATCACGCCGGGAACAAGGGCCGCCAAGGCCAGACCGATCGCCCCGCTCCGCATCATCAAGCCTTCCTCTTCCCGTTATCGTTGCAGCAGCCCGAATTTCGCCCGCGCGGCGAAACTCACCAGTTCCACATGGTTCCGTCCTCGAGCCGGGCGACCGGCAGGTAGGCGCGCTTGTAGGGGTATTTCGCGGCCAGCTTCTCGTCGATGTCGACGCCGTGGCCGGGGGTGTCGCCCACGAACAGCTCGCCCGCCTCGAAGTGGTAGTCGTGGGGGAAGACCGCGTCGGTCTCCTCGCTGTGACGCATGTATTCCTGGATGCCGAAATTGGGGACCCAGGTGTCGAAGTGCAGCGCGCAGCCCATGGTGACGGGGGAGAGGTCCGTGGCGCCATGGCAGCCCGTGCGGATCTGGTAGAGGCTGGCGAGATCGGCGATGCGGCGCAGGTGCGTGATCCCGCCGGCACCGACCACCGTGGCGCGGATATAGTCGATCAGCTGGTTCTGGATGAGGTCCTTGCAGTCCCAGATCGTGTTGAAGATCTCGCCCACCGCGAGCGGCGTGACCGTGTGCTGGCGGACCAGCCTGAAGGCCTCCTGATTTTCCGCCGGGGTGCAGTCCTCCAGCCAGAACAGCTGATAGGGCTCGAGCATCTTGCCCAGGTTGGCGGCTTCCTGCGGCGTGTAGCGGTGGTGGCCGTCGTGCAGCAGGTGATGGTCGAAGCCGTAGGTCTTGCGCAGTTCTTCGAACAGCCTGGGCACGTAATTGAGCGCCTTGCGCGTATCCCACCCGGTGACCGAGGGGAGCGCGGCATCGGCCGGCTCGTAGTAGAGCTTGCCCCGGCCAACCCCATAGGCGTCCTTGATCCCCGGCACCCCGGTCTGGGCGCGGATCGCCTTGTAGCCCAGGTCGATATAGTGGCCGACCGCCTCGACCGTTTCGGCAATATCGCTGCCATTGGCATGGCCATAGACCATCACCCCGTCGCGGCTGCGTCCACCGAGCAGTTGGTAAAGCGGCATTCCGGCCATCTTGGCCTTGATGTCCCACAGCGCCATGTCGACCGCGGCGATCGCGCGCATCGTCACCGGGCCGCGCCGCCAGTAGGCGCCGCGATAGAGATACTGCCAGATATCCTCGATCCGCCGCGGGTCCATGCCAACGAGGCAGGGGATCACGTGCTCCTCAAGGTAGGCCACGACCGACAGCTCGCGCCCGTTCAGCGTCCCGTCGCCGATCCCGTAGACCCCCTGATCGGTCTCGATCTTCAGCGTGACGAAGTTGCGCCCCGGGCAGGTGACGATGACCCTGGCAGCAGTGATTTTCATGGCAGGACTCTCGCAAAGCGGCGGCTGGATGTGGTAAGACCGATTGACTGACCAATTTTGGTCTGTCAAGTTTTATAAATTGGCTTTACCAAAAGGACCCGCGTGGAAAATCAGCAGCGCAGCAGCGACCGGCTTTATCAGGATGTCGCCCGCCAGTTGCTCGATGAGTTGGCGGCCGGGCGCTATCCGGTGGGCAGCCGCCTGCCGGCCGAACGCGATCTGGCCCTGCGCTTCAACGTCAGCCGGCCGACCGTTCGCGAGGCGATCATCGCGCTCGAGGTGCAGGGGCTGGTCGAGGTGCGGATCGGGTCAGGGGCCTATGTCCTGCGCCGGCCCGGCGAGGGCGATGCGCCGGGGTTCAATGTTTCGGCCTTCGAACTGACCGAGGCGCGGCTGTTGTTCGAGGGCGAGGCGGCGGCGCTCGCGGCAGCGCAGGCGACCGACGAGGACCTCGCCGAGATCGAAGGGCTGGTGCGGCAGATCGCGGCGGAGAACCTCGACCCCAACGGAACCGAGCGGGCCGACCGCGCCTTCCACCTCGCCATCGCCCGGGCGACGCGCAATTCGGCGATCTACAACGCGATCGAGGAGTTGTGGAACCTGCGCTCGACCTCGCCCGAGGCGGCCCTGCTGCACGAGAAGGCGCGCCACGCCAATGTGAAGCCCGTGGTCGAGGAGCATAGCGCGGTGCTGGAGGCCCTGCGCGCGCGCGATCCGGCGGCGGCCCGCGCGGCGATGCGGGCGCACCTCTCGGCCGTGCTCGAGACGCTGCTCTTCGCCACCGAGGAAAAGGCGCTGGAGGAAGCGCGCCGCGCCACCCAGGCCAAGCGCGATCGTTACGGTCGCGCGACCGCATAAGACTGGATTTGCCGTTCGGCTTAGTTCATTATGACACCGGTTACCCAACCATAGCCTGAGACTGGGAAGAGAGATGCCCCGACCGCTCGAATTGCACCCCGACCGTCTTTTCCCCGCCGATCCAACGGTTCGCGCCATCGCGCGCGAACTCTATGGCGCGGTGAAGGATCTGCCGATCGTCAGCCCGCATGGGCACACCGATCCGCGCTGGTTCGCCTATGACGAGCCTTTCGGCAATGCGACCGACCTGCTCCTGGTGCCGGACCACTACGTGTTCCGGATGCTCTATTCGCAGGGCATCGCGCTGGAGGAGCTTGGCCTACGCAATCCGGGCGTTGATCCCCGCGCCGCCTGGCGGCTGTTTGCCGAGCGCTATCCCCTGTTTCGCGGCACGCCTTCACGGATCTGGCTCGACTGGGTCTTTGCCGAGGCTTTCGGGATCGGGGTGCAGCTTTCGGCCGAAACCAGCGATCTCTACTTCGACACGATCACCGCAGCGCTGGCGACCGAGGCCTTTCGCCCTCGCGCGCTGTTCGAGCGGTTTAACATCGAGGTCATCGCCACGACCGAGAGCCCGCTCGACAGGCTGGAGCACCATGCGGCGATCCGCAGCTCGGGCTGGCAGGGCCGGGTGATCACCGCCTATCGCCCCGATCCGGTGATCGACCCGGACTTCGTCGACGACAAAGGTGGGGGCTTCCGCGCCAATCTTGCGGCCTTTTCCGAGCTGACCGGGGAGGACTGCCTGTCATGGCCGGGCTACCTTGCCGCGCATCGCCAGCGCCGGGCCTTCTTCGCCGCCATGGGCGCGACCAGCACCGACCATGGCCATCCCACGGCGCGGACCGCAGACCTGTCGACCGCCGAGGCCGAGGCGCTGTTCCGCAAGGTCAGCGCGGGGGATTTCACCGCCGATGACGCCGAACTGTTCCGCGCCCAGATGCTGACCGAAATGGCGGCGATGAGCCTAGATGACGGGCTGGTCATGCAGATCCATCCCGGCGCGTTCCGTAATCACAACGCCAAGGTCTTTGCCCGCTTCGGCCGCGACAAGGGCGCGGACATCCCGAGCCGGACCGAATATGTCCAGGCGCTGAAGCCCCTGCTCGACCGGTTCGGCAACGAGAAGGACCTCTCGGTCATCCTGTTTACCTTGGACGAGAGCACCTATGCCCGCGAACTGGCGCCGCTGGCGGGGCACTATCCCTGCCTCAAGCTGGGCCCGGCCTGGTGGTTCCATGACAGCCCGGAGGGGATGAAGCGCTTCCGGGCGATGACCACGGAAACGGCCGGCTTTTACAACACGGTCGGGTTCAACGACGATACGCGGGCCTTCCTCTCGATCCCGGCACGGCACGATCTGGCGCGGCGCATCGACAGCGGCTTTCTTGCCGGGCTGGTCGCCGAGCACCGGCTGGAGGACTGGGAAGCGGCCGAACTGGCGCAGGACCTGGCCTACAACCTCGCCAAGAAGGCCTACAAGCTGTGAGGATCAGTGCTGCAACGCTGCCGCAAGCGCGGGGCGCCGCGCGCTTCGGCTATGACCGCGAGGCGCAGAAGGTGGGCATCGTCCACTTCGGCATCGGCGCCTTTCACCGCGCCCATCAGGCCTGGTACACCGACCGGGCGATGGAGGCCGGTGACCGCGACTGGATGATCGCCGGGGTCTCGCTGCGCAGCGCCGCCGTGGCCGAGCAGATGAACCCGCAGGACGGGCTCTATACCGTGGCCGAGCGTTCGGCGGCGGGGACGGATCTCAGGATCGTCGGCGCGGTGCGCGAGGTGCTGGTGGGGACGGGCGAGGCCGGGGCGATCGTCGCCCGACTGGCCGCGCCGGAGACGCGGATCGCCAGCTTTACCGTGACCGAGAAGGGCTATTGCCGGGCGGCGGACGGCTCGCTCGACCTCAATCTGGCCGAGGGCGGTTTCTACCCGCTCCTGGCCGATGCGATGCGGCAGCGGCGGGATGCGGGGATCGCCGGGCTGACCCTGCTGAGCTGCGACAATCTGGCCGACAATGGCAAGCAGCTGGCTCGGCTCATGGGTGAATACCTGTTCGCTCGCGCGCCGGATCTGGCCTCGTGGTTCGAGGGCGAGTGCCGCTGCCCGGCGACGATGATCGACCGCATCGTGCCGGCGACGACTGGGGCTGACCGGGCGGAGATCGAGGCCGCGCTCGGCCTGTCGGACGAGGCGGCGGTGGTGACTGAGCGGTTCAGCCAGTGGGTGATCGAGGACCGCTTTGCCGGGGCCCGGCCGCGCTGGGAGGCGGCGGGAGCGCAATTGGTGAGCGACGTCGCGCCCTATGAGATGGCCAAGCTTCGGATGCTCAACGGGGCCCACTCGCTGCTCGCCTATTGCGGGCTGGCGGCGGGGCACACCTATGTGCACGAGGCCGTGGCCGATCCGGGCCTGCGCGCCCTCGCCGAACGGCTGATGCGCGAGGAGGCCGCGCCGACCGTGCAGGCCGCGCCGGGGCAGGACCTGGTGGCCTATGCCGATGAACTGATCGCGCGCTTCGCCAATCCGGCGCTGGATCACCGGCTGATCCAGATCGCGATGGACGGCAGCCAGAAGATTCCGCAGCGCTGGCTGGAAACGCTCGAGGCCAATCGCCGCATGGGCCGCACCTGCCCGGCGATCGAGGCCGGGCTCACGGGCTGGTTTCACCACCTGCGCGGTGCCAATGGCCCGGTTGACGATCCGCTGGCGGACCGGCTCGGTTCGATGGCGCGGGCTCACGACGACTTGCAATTGCGGGACTTGCTGGTCGGACCGCAGGGGTTGCGGATAGAATGATGATCGCACCAAGCGCGGGCAGGTCACGCTGATCGTGACCTGCCCGCAATGGTGGAACCTCGCTTCGGTTCGGACGTGAGGCATGCCGCCCGGCTGCCAGTTCCGGTCGCCGGCGGGGACGCTCCGCCCCCTCCCCCCGTCACGAGGTATAGGGTGTCAGAACGATCTCCACGCGGCGGTTGGCGGCGCGGCCCTCGATCGTGGCGTTCGAGGCAATCGGCTGGGTCTTGCCGAACCCCTCCACATGCATCCGCGCCGAATTGACCGAGCTTGCGGCGAGGAAGTCTGCGACCATGTCGGCCCGCCGTTCGGAAAGGCGCTGGTTGTACGTGTAGGAGCCGATCGCGTCGGTGTGGCCATAGACGTCGACATAGGTTGCAGGATAACGGGCCAGCGTGCGGGAAACGGCACTGAGCGCGCCGTAGAAGCGGGGCTGGATATTGTAGCGATCGAAAGCGAAGGTCACATCGCTGGGCATCTCCAGCACGATCTGGTTCTTGCGCTTGATCACCTGAACCCCGGTACCGCGCAATTCATCCTGCAGGATGACGTACTGGTGGTCGACATAGGCCGGCACCTCGACCACCGACACCGGGGCGATGCCCGCCTCGACGATCGCGGCGCGGCGCCGGACGACGTTGGGTACGGCCGGGACGACGACGGTCGTGGCCACCGAGGGCACTGCGGTCCTGACGCGCGTGACGACGGTGGCTGACGGCGCCGCGACAACGGTGCGCGAGGCAGCGTCCACCGAGCCCGACACGCCGCCGACCACGCCGCCGACCCCGATGGTGCCGCCAATCGCACCGCCAAGGCCGCCGCCCACCAACTGGGCGTGGGCGGGGATGGCGGAGAGTGCGAGGGCCGTGGTGGCGATGAAGAACGTGCGCATGGGGGCTCCTTTCTCCATTCCGCGAAAACAACAGGCTTTCACGCAGAGAACGAACCTCGCCGCCGGTTTAATCCATGCGGCTGCCGCCCTCGGCCAGTCCCTCCTTGCCGATGAGGGGGACGAAGCGAACCGCGCCCAGATCGTGTTCCTCCCAATGGTCCGCGCCGGTCCGCGAGATGCGGAGCAGGCTCTGGACCTCCTCCGACCCGACAGGGATGATCAGGTGGCCGCCGATCGCCAGTTGCTCTGGCAAGGCCGCGGGAACCTTCTCGGCGCGCGCGGCCACGAGGATCGCATCGAATGGCGCCAGCCCCGGCAGGCCGATGCTGCCGTCGCCGGCCATGACCGTGACATTGCCGTAGCCCAGCTCCGCCAGCCGCTGCCGGGCGGACGCGGCAAGGGCCTCGAGGCGCTCCACGGTGAAGACCTCGCGGGCGAGCTGGGCAAGGACGGCCGCGGCATAGCCCGAGCCGGTCCCGATCTCGAGCACCCGGGCGGACGGCCGAAGGTCGGCGGCATCGATCATGAGCGCCACGATATAGGGCTGCGAGATCGTTTGTCCGTCGCCGATCGGCAGCGGCATGTCGTCGAGCGCGTACTCGGACAGGGCGTCCGGCACGAAGGCTTCTCGCGGGACACGTTCGAATGCGGCAAGCAGCCGCGGGTTGGTGATGCCGCGCGCCTTGATCTGGCAGTCGGCCATGATCCGGCGCTGCTCGTCGCTGAAGCGCATCGGTGCTGCTCCTTCCCGCGCCATCTGTGCAACGGCACCGGCGCGGCGCCGTTCCGGGGCCTGCGGGCCTCGCGTCATCGCAAAGGCTATTCACCATTGCCGCCCGGCGAGGCCGCCGAGCGCAATTCGCCCTGCTTCGCTTGACGCATCTTGCTTTTGCGCATCGCGTTTGGTCAGTTCGATGCAAATCATGTGAGAGGGGCATCACAAGGCTATGATCGTCGGGATCGATCTGGGAACCACCAACAGCGCGGTCGCCATCTGGCGCGACGGGCAAGCGATACTGGTTTCCAACGCGCTGGGCGACCCGCTCACCCCCTCGGCCGTTTCCCTCGATCCCGATGGCAAGACCTATGTCGGCGCGGCGGCGCTGGAGCGGTTCGGCACTCACCCGAACGACACGGCGCTCAGCTTCAAGCGCTACATGGGGACCGACCGCACCGTTTCGCTCGGCAAGCGCAAGTTCAAGGCTGACGATCTTTCGGCGCTCGTCCTGAAATCGCTGTGCGACGACGTGGAGGCGGCCTTCGGCGAGCGCCCTGCCGAAGCGGTGATCACGGTCCCGGCCTATTTCAACGATCGCCAGCGCAAAGCGACCCGCCGCGCCGGCGAGATCGCGGGGCTGAAGGTCCGCCGCCTGATCAACGAACCCACCGCCGCCGCCCTCGCCTTCGGCCTGCAGGATCAGGAGGACCGGGAGCCCTTCCTGGTCTTCGATCTTGGCGGCGGCACTTTCGACGTATCGATCGTCGAAAAGTTCGAGGGCGTGGTCGAGGTACGCGCCTCGGCGGGTGACAACCGGCTGGGCGGGGACGACTTCAACGCCGCCCTCGCGGGCTTGGTCAAGCCCCGCCTCGATCCGTCGGGGCTGCTCGCCCGGCTCGATGACGTGAAGCGCGAAGCGCTGCTGCTCAGGGCGGCGGAAGCGGTAAGGCGCCAGCTGTCGGAGGCCGACGAGGCCGTGTTCACCGTGATCGCCGGGGAAGAAAGGCTGGAAACCCGCGTTACCGCCGCCGACCTCGAGGAAGCCTCGGCCGCCCTGATCCAGCGCCTGCGGGAACCGGTGGTGCGCGCCCTCCGGGACTGCACGTTCGACGTTGCGGAACTGAGCGAGATCGTGCTGGTCGGCGGCGCGACCCGGATGCCGATCGTGCGCAAGGCGATCACCCGCATGTTCGGCCGCTTCCCCAATGCCACGGTGCACCCCGATCACGCCGTGGCCCTGGGCGCGGCGGTCCAGGCCGGGCTGCTGTCGCGCGATGCGGCTCTGGAGGAGATCCGCATATCGGATGTCTGCCCCTTCACGCTCGGGGTCGACATGATCGAGCGCGACAGCAACGGCCATATTCACCACGGGGTTTTCTCACCGATCATCGATCGCAATACCCCGGTGCCGGTGAGCCGCTTGAGCACGTACCAGACGGTGCAGGACAACCAGCGCGAACTGCGCTTCAATATCTATCAGGGCGAGGCGCGGGTCGTTTCGGGCAATATCCACCTTGGCGTCATCTCGGTTCCGGTTCCGCCGCGCCCGGCCGGCGAGATCACGGCCGACGTCCGCTTCAGCT
This sequence comes from Novosphingobium flavum, assembly GCF_014230315.1. Classification (GTDB taxonomy): domain Bacteria; phylum Pseudomonadota; class Alphaproteobacteria; order Sphingomonadales; family Sphingomonadaceae; genus Novosphingobium; species Novosphingobium flavum. The sequence continues at coordinate 49,148 of NZ_JACLAW010000017.1, forward strand.
ATGACAGCAGCGGCTTGCTGGAGGTTGACGTGACCATCCCCCAGACCGCGCTCCAGCGCAGCCTCGTCATCGTCGATGAGGCGGACCGGCAGTCCGAAAAGGATCTGGCCGAACGGCGCGCGGCCCTTGCCAAGCTGAAGTTCCATCCTCGGGAAGAGGCGCAGAACGTCGCGCTCATGGCCCGGGCGGACAAGACCTACGAGGACCTGATCGGGGACGAACGGCAGGCGGTCGGCCACTGGATCACCGAATTTGCCGGGGCCCTGGAATCCCAGGACCCTCGCCGGATCGCGGACGCCCGGGCGATCCTCGGCCAGCGGCTGGATGCCATCGCGGCCGAGGCGCCGCTGTGAACCCGGGCCAGGCAAATCGCCTCCTCGGGATCAAGTCCGGTGCGGACGTTCCGGCCATCCGCAAGGCCTACGCCGCGAAGCTCAAGGCGCTCGATGTCGATGCCGAGCCCCAGGCCTATGCGGCCCTGCGCCAGGCACGCGACCTTGCGCTCCGGTTGGCCAAGGCCGCGCAGGCAGCCGAGGCGCCCGAGCCGGAGACGGCTGCACCTGCCAGCTTGTCCGATGACCCGGCCGAGCCACCGCGCGAATGGCCCTACGCCGCCCCGTTGCGGCCGGATCTGGCCGATCAGGACATGATCCCGATCCATCTTGTCGGTCAGGCAGAAATCCCGCCGCGGCAAGAGCGCCCGGAGCCTGTCGAGCTGCGACTGCCCGACTTCTCGCCGGCGGTCGAACGCGCCTTCGCCGGGCCGCCGCAGCTCGCCCGAGGCGGCCACGCTGCCGCCGACGGAGTTGCGCTCAGCCGGCCCGACCGGGACCTTTACACCCTGCTGAGTGCCGGCGAGGACGCCCCGCTGGACGAGGCGGAACTGGCACGGGCGAACGGCTGGCTCGGCCAGATCCTCGCCGATGCCGCCTCGGCCGATCTGACCCTGCATGGCCAGATCGAAGGCTGGCTGGCCGACACCATTGCCCGCGCCTGGCCGCGCAGCGCGCCGCTCCTTCCTCCAACCGCCGAGGCCTTTGGCTGGGAAAACGAGCGCGGTCAGCTGCACGAGCGTTCTTCGATAGCCTGGCTCAACGCGCGTTTGCGTGGCTTCCGGTTCCAGAGCGATGTCGTCGATCCCGCGCATCGATTCCACAAGGCGTGGGTAGAACTGCATCAGCCGGGACGCTCGACGGTCTTGCAACGCCTCCGGGTGAATCGTCCCGACGTGATACGGCTTCTGAAGGGCGTTCGCGAGAATTTCCCGGAACTAGAAGATCATTTTGATCCGCAGCGGGTTGCTTCGTGGGAAGGTGGTGGCGGACCCAGCATTTCATTCGCGGCAGGCAGGTTCGCCGAGGGCGCCAATGCGCGCTTTCCCATGTTCGCGGTCTGGACAGGCATTCTCTTTATGATCCAGGTCGTTCGGTTCATTCCGGGGCTCAATTCAGACGCGCGGCCTGACAAGCTGGACGGGCAGTTTGGCCCGCCCGCCGCCGTCGCCACCGCAGACCCGGACTATGAACGCATCCGCGATGCCGCGGTGATCGCGGCCTTCGGCGAGGGCAAGACGATCGCCTGGCTGCGCGAGCACCAAGCCAGCCTGTCCGCTTCGTTCGAAGCCCGCATCCGCGCGGCCCGCAACAGCGGCGCCGACGAAGCCGCGGCGATCGCGCAGGCGGTGGATTTTGTCCATCGCCGCGTGTTTCTCGCCGGGCGCCGCGAGAAAGGGGCCACGCTTGACGATACCATGGCCGTGCACCTCGCCTATCTCGATGCAGCAAGCAAACTCGGCTCGGCGACATGCCTGCAATCGATGCATTCGCTTGATTTTGGGGGCGTCTCCATTCCAACGACCGTGCGCCGGCAGGAGGCGAAACTCGCATCGCGCCTTGCCGAAGCCGGCAAGCTCGTCGAGGTGCCGGCTTCCGGGCCCAGCCAGGCGAGTGTTCCGGGCGAACTGGTCGGCCAGATTATCAGGGCGACTGGCCTGACCCAAAGCCAGGTCGGGAAGGCCCTGCAGGAACGGGCAAGCGCCGAGGACAACTGTGCGGTCAAGCGCGCCCTGTTGCGCGCGGCGCTCGACTGGAACGGGCCCGAGCGGAACGCGATCTTCCTGACGATCTAGGTCCGCTTCCGAAGCCGGGCGGCGGCGGCGACGAAACGAGCGGTCAGGCGGCGCGCGCGTTCCGAAGCGCATCGGAGAATTCGGCCGCGCGGGCGCCGACCTCTTCGGCGGACATTCCCGGCTTGTACAGGCCCGAGCCAAGCCCCGCGCCGTCGGCACCGGCCGCCATCCACTCCCCCAGGTTTGCGACGCCCACGCCGCCGACGGCGAATACCGGCATATCCTTGGGCAAGACGGCGCGCATGGCCTTCAGGACAACAGGGCTGGCGCCCTCGGCCGGAAAGAGCTTCAGTCCCGTCGCGCCGGCTTCAATGGCGGCGAAAGCCTCGCTGGGTGTGAAGAAGCCCGGCAGGGAAAGCAGGCCCTTGGCCGCGCTGGCGCGGATGACCTCGCCGTTGACGTTCGGGGAAACGATCAACCGCCCTCCTGCCCGCGCCACGGCCTCGACATCGCCCGGGCTCAACACCGTACCCGCGCCGACCAGCACGTCCTCGCCATAGCGCCGCGAAAGCCGTTCGATCGAAGCCAGCGGATCGGGCGAGTTCAGCGGGACCTCGATCATGGTGAAGCCGGCCGCGACGATCGCGTCCGCGATCGCCTCGACCTCGTCGGGGCGGACACCGCGCAGGATGGCCACCAAGGGATGGCGGGCCAGGGCTGCACTCAGGATCTCGCGGGGACTGCTCATGATTGGCTGGCTTTCCAGATGCGGGCGATGCCGGACACGAAGGCGGCATGACTGTCGATAAGCGTGGGACGGCCACCGGCGATGGCGACGGCGGCGGAATAGAGCTGGCCCAGATGCGGATCGGCCAGAATGAACACTGGCTCTTCCCGCGCTATGGCAGCGCCGCCCACGTCGTTTCCGATCAGCAGACCCGAAGCATAGGAAGCGCTGTCCTGCGCACTGCGGCGGCCGAGCAGGGCAGCGGCGCGGGTCCGGAACAGGAGGCCGGGCAATCTCCCGTCCATGCCCGCGCGGACACCATCGCGGAAGGCGGGGCCATCGCTGACCGGGCCGGTCAGGAAATCGGCCAGCAGGCTGTGCTCCTTGAGAAGGGCGAAGAGTTCGCCGGTCATGGCCGTTGAAAAACCGGCGATCCGGCCGCCCGCCATGCGGGCCCATTTGCAATGGGTGCCCGGCTGACAGAGCAGGGAATCGGGCGGGGCCAGTGCGGCGGCGACAGCCCCCAGCAGCTGCACCTCTTCGCCGCGCATCACGTCGCCCGCCGGATCGGCCAGACCCGGCACGATCGCGGTGCGGCCCGGTTCGCACCATTCGAGCGCCCCGGCCAGATCGGCGATCCCGGCGGGGCAGGACAGGTAGGGCACGTTGACCCACCCCTTGGCCGAACCCACCATGCCCGCCATCAGCACCGGGAATTGCCCGAGTTCGGCGCGCAAGGCCGCGAGTTCGGCGGGAAATCCGCCCGGCGCGACCGCGAGCAAACCCTTGCTGTCGCGCTCGCTGCGCAGAACCTTTCCATCGCCGTCCAGGACATAGGCGCGGCGGTTCGTCGTCCCCCAGTCGACGGCGATCAGTTCGGCAGTCATTCCGTGTCCTTCCGCCTTGCCGTAGTCCGGTCAGTCTTCAAATGCTTCCACTTCGCGCCGCCGCCCACACAGGAAGGCATCTGCAACGAGCTGCAACGGGGTTACATCGACGTCGCACTGCCCGGACCGGATCAGCGCGGCGAAGTGGGCATAGAGCCCGGCATATTCCCGGTCTTCGTCCCGCTCGGTCCGATCGGGCAAGGCGAGAACCGCGCCGCCGTTCGACAGGGTGAGCCGGCCCGCGTCGGTCTCGACCACGATGTCCCAGGTCTGCGGGCCGGTCTGCCGCCAATCGAGGTCCATGTGGATCGGCGCGCCATGCGTGTCGCAAAAATGCATGTCCGCCGCGATCGGCGCGGCGCGGTTGGCGGGGAATTCGAGGACGGCGGACTTGAGGAAGAACCGCTGCGGGAGGATGTGAGTGGCGATGGACAGGGCGTTGATCCCCGGATCGAACACGCCCAGCCCGCCCGGTTCCCAGATCCACGCCTGTCCGGGATGCCAGACCCGCACGTCCTCGCGCCAAGTGATCTGGACGCGGTCTATCCGGCGGCCAGCCAGCCATGACCTTGCCGGCGCGACCCCGGCGGCAAAGCGGGAATGCCAGCTGGCGAAGAGCGTGGCGCCCGAAGCCTGCGCCATGCCTTGCAGCGCGGCGACTTCGGCCAGGGTCGCGCCGGGCGGCTTCTCGAGGAAGAGGTGAGTTCCGCGCGCCAGCGCCATGGCTGCCAGTTCATGGCGGACCTGCGGCGGGGTGCAGAGCGCGGCGGCATCGATGGCCGGCCCGCGCTCCAGCAACTGGTCGAGGCTCTGGAAATGGGGGACGCCGGGCACTCCATCGCCCTCGCGGCTGACCGTGGCGACGAGGGTGAACGCCGGGTTTGCGGCAATAGCCGGAAGATGCTGGTCCCGGGCAATCTTGCCAAGGCCGACCACGGCGATGCGGACCGGAGCCATCGCCGTTACAGCACCCGGACGGCGACCGGGGCATCGGCCGCCTCGGCGCGGGTCAGCGGGTTGCGCAGCGGCAGGGTGAAGGGCGCCGCCTCGATCTCGAACGCATCGCCGACTTGCGTGCGAAGGCCGTCGCTGAACGAGAGCGTGGCCGTGCCGAAGAAGTGGACGTGAACGTCGCCGGGGCGGCGGAACAGGCCATACTTGAAGTGATGGTGCTCAAGGTTGGCGAGGCTGTGGCTCATGTTATCCTCGCCCGACAGGAAGGGCTTTTCCCACAGAACCTTGCCATCTCGCAGGATGCGGCTGGTCCCGCGCAGGTCCGCCGGGGCCTGGTCGATCAGCAATTCGGGGCCGATCGCGGCCTTGCGCAGCTTGGAGTGAGCGAGCCAGAGATAGTTGTGCCGCTCGGTCACGTGATCGGAGAATTCGTTGGCGAGGGCGAAGCCGAGCCGGAACGGTGTGCCGTCAGGCCCGATCAGGTAGATCCCGGCGAGTTCCGGCTCTTCGCCGCCATCCTTCGCAAAGCCGGGCATTTCGAGCGGCTCGCCCGGGCCGACCAGCTGAGAGCCGTCGCCCTTGTAGAACCATTCGGGCTGCTGGCCGATCTGGCCTTCGGCCGGCTTGCCGCCTTCCAGCCCTTCGAGGAAGATGCGCATGGAATCGGTCTTGTGCTCGGCCATGGCGGCATCGCGGTGCATCTTGTCGCGCCCCTCGGCCGAACCGAGGTGCGTGAGGCCGGTTCCGGTCAGCAGGAGGTGCGCGGGATCGGCGTGATCGATCGGGGCGATGAAGCGGCCGGCCGCCAGTTCATGCGGCAAGTCGATTTCCGCGCCGCCGGGGCAGGCCCGCGCGGCTTCGGCCAAGCTCATGCCCGAGGCAATCGCGCCTTGCGCCAGTTCGCGGATCGTGGCGACACCGCCGAGCACAGCGGCCTTGCCCCCATCGGCAAAAACGACCGAACGCGTGCCATCGGCGGCGCGCATCTGGAGGAGGCGAAGGGACATAGGGAAACTCTCCGGTGCGCCAGGCGCAGGTCAGGATGCGCAAGGCCCAACCTTGGCGCGAGCATTATTTACTCCTACATATTGGCGCGATGGGCGAAAGGCAATAATCCTCGCACATATTCGTTTCAGCCGGGCTGACCCGCTGTTAAGTGAGCCTCGGAGGAGCCCGCCGCGTGACAGATGTCGGACATGAGCCCGAAACGAGCAGCCAGGCCCTGACGGCGGATGGCCGGGACCCGGCCACGCGGGGGCCGGGCCGCCGGCTTCACGGTGCCCTGGCCCACAAGCTGGGCACGGCGATCCTGTCCGGCCAATATGCTCCGGGCGACGTGCTGCCCGGCGAAGTGGTTTTTGCCGAGGAGCTGAAGGTTTCGCGCGGCGCCTACCGCGAGGCGATCCAGGTCCTGACCGCCAAGGGGCTGGTCGCGAGCCGCCCCAAGGCGGGAACGCGGGTCCAGCCGCGCGATCGCTGGAACCTGCTCGATCCCGAGGTGCTCGCCTGGGCCTTTGCCGGCGAGCCGGACGTGACTTTCGTGCGCGACCTGTTCGAACTGCGCTCGATCATCGAGCCGGCCGCGGCGCGCCTCGCCGCCTTGCGCCGTTCGAAAGAGGACGTTCGGATCATGCGCGAGGCGCTGGCCGGAATGCGCCGGCACATGCTGACCACCGAGGCCGGACGGGCGGCCGACCGGGATTTCCACGATGCCATCCTGCGCGCCACCGGCAATCAGGCGCTGATCGTGCTGAGCGCCTCCATCGGCGCGGCGGTTCACTGGACGACGCAGTTCAAGCAGCGCTCGCGCGAATTGCCGCGCAACCCCATTCCCGAACACGCGCGGGTGTTCGATGCCATAGCGGCGGGCGACGGCGAGGCGGCGGCCGAAGCCATGAGCCTGCTGGTCGACCTGGCGCTGGAAGATACCCGCAAGTCGATGGGGCTGGGCAACCCCGCGGCTTGAGCCGCGGGATCGGCCAGCACCCGCCGGTCAGTCTTCCAGTGTCACATCGGGCAGGGCGTGAGTCGGACGCGAACCCCACAGCGCATAGAACAGCACATAGAGTTCGCAGGCCGCCGTCAGCAGGAACGAGGCCTGAAGGCCGTAGCTGTCGGCCAGGTAGCCTTGCACGACGACGAGCGCGCCGCCGGCAATCGCCATGATCAGCAGGCCCGAGCCTTCCTCGGTCAACGGACCAAGGCCGCGAATGCCGAGGGTGAAGATCGTCGGGAACATGATCGAGTGGAACAGCCCGACCAGGATCAGCGACCACATCGCCGCCGGCCCGGTGGAGAACACGGTGACGAGCATGACGACGAACGCGCCGATCGAGAATGCCGCCAGAACCAGTCCGGCATCGACTTTCTGCATGATGGCCGATCCAGCGAAGCGCCCGACCATCATGCCGCCCCACAGGAAAGTGAGGTACTTGCCCGCCTGTTCGTGCGTCAGGTTGGCGATATCGGGCTGGCTGACGAAATTGACGAACAGGTTGGCGACGCCGATCTCCGCGATCAGGTAGATGAAGATTGCCGGCACGCCGAACACGAGGTTGCGGTGCTTCCACAGCGAGAGGTGCTTGCGCTCTTCGGCGGCAAGGCGCTGCGTGGCCGAGCCCATCGCCGGCAGCGGAAAGCGCGCGATGACCACGGCGAGCACGACCAGCACGGCGGCGACGAGGGCATAGGGCAAGAGTACCGACTGGGCATCGGCGAGGCGTTCGGCATGAGTGAGAACGGTGTCGGCCGTGGCCGTGCCGCCCTTGGACCGGCCGAGGATCAGATAGGCCCCGAACATCGGGGCGAGCATGGTGCCGGCCGAATTCATGGCCTGGACCAGGTTCAGGCGGGACGACGCCGTTTCCGGCTTGCCCACCACCGCGACATAGGGATTGGCCGCGACCTGCAGCAGGGTAATGCCGCTGGCGATCACGAACAGCATGGCCAGCGTGACGCCGTAGGAGGGGATGGAGGCCGCCAGCATCATGCCCAGCGCGCCCGCCGCCATGACCAGCAAGCCGATGACCAGCGACTTCTGGTAGCCGATCCGCTCGATCAGCTTGGCCGATGGGATCGACGCCACGAAATAAGCGATGAACCAGACGGATTCGATCAGGGTGGTTTGCGTGTAGTTCAGCTCGAACACGCTGCGCAGGTGCGGCAGCAGCGTGTTGTTGATGACCGTGATGAAGCCCCACATGAAGAACAGGCTGGCCAGCAGGGTCAGTGCCGGGCCGTAGCGCACCCCGCTGGCGGGGTGGCCGGCGCCGACCCCGGATGACGATACCACTGGCGGCATATCCTGATGTCCTCTCGCTCGCGCCGCCGTGACCGCCCGTGGCGTGCCGGCTTGCGCTCTTTTCATTTGTAGGAGTATATATGAGGCAATCCCGCGTCAATGGGCTGCGCAAGTGAGCGATCGCACGACCACGCCCCATTGCCGCTTCCAATCCAGGCGACTGCTTAAATGACCGAAACACCCCCTGCCCGGCCTTCGACCAAGCTTCGCTCGCGCGCCTGGTTCGACAATCCCGACAACATCGACATGACCTCGCTCTACCTCGAGCGCTATCTCAACTTCGGGATCAGCCTTGAAGAGCTGCGCTCGGGCAAGCCGATCATCGGGATTGCCCAGACCGGCAGCGACCTTTCGCCCTGCAATCGCCACCACCTGGTCCTGGCAGAGCGGATGCGAGAGGGCATCCGCGAGGCGGGCGGCATCGCGCTCGAATTTCCTGTCCACCCGATCCAGGAAACGGGCAAGCGCCCGACCGCCGGGCTCGATCGCAACCTCGCCTATCTCGGCCTGGTCGAGGCGCTCTACGGCTATCCGATCGACGGGGTCGTGCTGACCACCGGCTGCGACAAGACCACGCCGGCCCTGCTGATGGCTGCGGCCACGGTGAACATTCCGGCGATCGCGCTATCGGTCGGGCCGATGCTCAACGGCTGGCACAAGGGCGAGCGCACCGGTTCGGGCACCATCGTGTGGAAGGGGCGCCAGATGATGGCGGCCGGCGAACTGGACGCGGAGGGCTTCATCAAGCTGGTCGCCTCGTCGGCTCCATCGACCGGCTATTGCAACACGATGGGCACGGCCTCGACCATGAACAGCCTGGCCGAGGCGCTGGGCATGATGCTGCCCGCCTCCGCCGCAATTCCGGCGCCCTACCGCGACCGGCAGGAGTGCGCCTATCACACCGGCAAGCGGATCGTCGGCATGGTGCATGAGGATCTCAAGCCGTCCGACATCATGACACTGGAGGCGTTTCACAACGCCATCGTGGTCAATTCCGCCATCGGCGGATCGACCAATGCGCCAATCCACCTGGCCGCCATCGCCCGCCATGTCGGGGTCGACCTGCCACTCGATGATTGGCAGCGGCTGGGCCACAAGGTTCCGCTGCTGGTCAACCTCCAGCCCGCCGGCGAATACCTCGGCGAGGACTATTACCGGGCCGGCGGGGTTCCGGCGGTCGTGGCGCAGCTGATCGGGCAGGGCCTGATCGCCGAAGGCGCGATGACCGTGAACGGCCGGACCATTGGCGACAATTGCCGCGGCGTGGAGATCGAGGACGAGCGCGTGATCCGCCCGTTCGCCCGGCCGCTGCGCGAGGAAGCGGGCTTCCTCGTCCTGACCGGCAACCTGTTCGACGCGGCGATCATGAAGACCAGCGTGATCAGCGCGGAATTCCGCGAGCGATATCTTTCGAACCCGGCAGATCCCGGCGCGTTCGAGGGGCCTGCGGTCGTGTTCGACGGGCCGGAGGACTACCACCACCGGATCGACGATCCTGCGCTGGGTATCACGGCGGAAACCCTGATGTTCATGCGCGGCGCGGGGCCGATCGGCTATCCCGGCGCGGCCGAAGTGGTGAACATGCGCCCGCCGGCCTACCTGATCACCGAAGGGGTGGGCGCCTTGCCCTGCATCGGCGATGGCCGGCAATCGGGGACGAGCGGCAGCCCGTCCATCCTCAACGCCAGCCCCGAAGCGGCGGCCATGGGCGGCCTCGCCCTGCTCAGGACCGGGGACCGGGTGCGGCTCGACCTGCGCGAAGGCCGGGTCGACGTCCTGATTGCGGACGAGGAACTGGCCGAACGGCGGGCGGCGCTGGAGGCCGCAGGCGGCTATCCCTATCCCCCCTCGCAGACCCCGTGGCAGGAGATCCAGCGGCGCCTGGTCGGACAGCTTTCGAGCGGAGCCATTCTCGAAGGCTCGGAAAAGTACCAGCGCATTGCCCAGTCCATGGGCCTGCCGCGCGACAACCATTGAGGCGGGCATCGAGGCGGCAAACATTGTTACGGACGCAACCGTCGCTGCTAAATTCTGCCCGGAGACGCTGGGTGTTTCTGGCGTAATTCGGGCCACATTCGGCCTTGGCGGAGACAGGGTAGCCCATCTCAAGGTGGGCGGAATCGCGCGGAAGTCCGCCGTTCTTGCCCGGCGTATCCGTCACCGAAAATGTCTCGACAATGGTTGGAGGCATGCACGAGAAACGAAACGTCTCTGATGGAAATATTGGCGACAAACCGGTTCCGTGGGTCGATGGAGTCCGTCCCTGGGATTTGCACCGAAGCGAGGCTTGGGGTAAACACCTGAAACGCGGCCGCTTTGTTGGCCGCCACAGGAGGAAGAGATGGACCGGAAGACGCGCTGAATTCGCCCGTCACGATTGTTGTTTCCGGTACCATCATGTCCGCTTTTCTAACCCTCGATGGAGTGGCGCTCACAACGCCCACTGGCCGTCCTTTGTTTTCCGATCTGTCGTTCAGCGTCGGCCGCGAGCGCATGGGCGTCGTCGGCAGGAACGGCGCGGGCAAATCGTCATTGCTCCGCGCCATTCTCGGCGAGATCACACCCCAGCGGGGAACGATCCATCGTAATGGGACCATGGGAGTCCTCCGCCAGAGCCTCGAACCAGGGGAGACGACAGCGGGCAAGGCGCTCGGCGTCGCCGATGCACTGGCCCGGTTGGACCGTATCGAGTCCGGCATAGGCGACGAGACAGATTTTGCTGAAGCGGACTGGACTCTGCCACCGAGAGTGGTGAACGCACTGGCCGAAGCTGGCCTACCGCCCATCCAGCTGGATCGCCCCCTGACGACGTTCAGTGGCGGCGAGCGCACACGGCTCGCCATTGCCGGACTGCTGATCGATCCACCCGACCTGCTCCTGCTTGACGAGCCGACCAACAATCTCGACCGCGCAGGCAGACATGCCATCGCCGCTTTCCTCGCAGAGTGGAAAGGTGGGGCGCTGATCGTGAGCCACGACCGTCTTCTGCTCGAGAACGTAGACCGGATTGTGTCGCTCTCGCCCACGCGCGTAACCGTTCACGGTGGCAACTGGTCATCCTGGGTGGACGAGCGCGATGCTGTCCGAGAACGGGCTGAGGCCGAACTGGAACGCGCCCACCGTCATGCCCGGGCCGGCGCCCGACAAGCGCAGGACGCGCGCGAACGCAAGTTGCGGCGGGATCGGGCAGGCCAGGCTTACGCCGCGAGTGGCAGCGCGCCGAAAATCCTGATGGGCCGTCAGCGCGAACGCGCCGAGAAAAGCAGCGGGCGCGGCGATCTCCTTGCCGAGCAGCGAGCATCAGCGCTTGCGGCCACTCTGAACGACGCTCGCGCTCAGGTAGAAGTGATTACGCCGCTCAACGTTCAGGTTCCCCAATGCGGACTGCCCTCAAACCGTCAGGTCCTGTCATTCCATGAGGTGTCATGGGGATGGGGTGACCGGCGTTTATTCGAACACCTGTCCTTTGATCTGCGCGGACCGGAACGGGTCGCAGTCAGCGGCCGCAACGGTGCGGGCAAATCAACGCTGCTCAAATTGGCTGGAGGACTGATCACACCCCAGGCAGGAGAGATCCGGCGCCCGGCACCCTCGGCCTTGCTCGATCAGACGGTCGGCCAGCTTGATCGCGGCGCCACGCTGGTCGCCAACATGCGGCGCCTCAACAAGGAGCTGGATGAGAACGCGGCACGTGCCGCACTTGCCCGTTTCGCCTTCCGCAACGTGGAGGGTGACAGGAGCGTGAGGGATCTCAGCGGCGGGGAATGCCTGCGGGCCGGGCTGGCCTGCGTTCTGTCGGCTTCCCCAATCCCGCAGCTGCTGTTGCTGGACGAGCCCACCAACCATCTCGATCTGGAATCGATCGAGGTGATCGAGCAGGCGCTGTCATCCTACGATGGCGCCATCCTTGTGGTCAGCCATGATCCCACGTTTCTTGAAGCAATTGGCGTGGAACGGGAGATCACGTTGTGAGAGCCAGCGCCCTTCGTTCCCCAACCACTTCGAGCGACCGGTCTCCAGAAAGCTGCTATTTTCAAATCCATTGATGCAGAATGCGCCGCAAAGACTTTGCAGAGAATACAGCCGTTTTCGGCGTTGCTCAGCCATTCTACCGAGTCCCAGAGACGGGGTCCCGACGCCCAATTAGCCCGCAAAGCCGCAGAACTCCGGGCCGGCTGCCCAGAGTTAAGTTATTGATATAGCAGGTAAATGAAGTTGGAGGTGTGGGCACGACCGCAATCGGACGTCTGCTCTCGCAATTCCCTGTTTATCTGGGAAACTACAGGGAAATTTGCGTTCCGCTGCTCAAAATCGCAGACCCCAACAGCTCGGAGCCGCGCAATTCCTCGCCTCCATCGCGGAATTCCCTGGCCATTCGAACAGGGAAATTAATGCTTGGCACAGGGAGCAGCTTGAGGCCTAGCTCGATTTCATTGCTTATTTTTCACGGGCAGCCAGCGCAGCTATCTGTGGCCGCCCTTGGTCCGGACGACATCGACGAACTGCGCGCCAGTTTGCTGGCGGGCCATAGCCTTCAAGACCTGCCGTTGCGCCGAGCGATTTTTACCTGTTGCGGTAAGGCCTAATTGGCGCGGCGCCGGAAAGCGAGACGCTTCTCGACTCCCGTCATCCGACAGCGCCAATGGCATATCTGCGCGCTCACTCCGAACTCCTGCGCAATCGCCTCCACTGACAGACCTCGGCTGCGCAGTTGAATCAGGGCTGTCTCCGGCAGAAGCAGCGCAGCCCCCAACCAATCTGCTTCATCTTCCTGGTCGGCCGAATAGTCGGACAACAGCACCAATCCGGTGGGGGAGACCTCCACTTCGGCCGGAACGTGCTCGAGGATGATGTGGGCGAGTTCATGCATCAAGGTCGATGCGCGGCGGGTATCCGGATGAGACGAGTTCAAGACGACGAGGTGGACGCCTTCTTCCAAGAGCGTCATACCCGACCAACTATCCGGGTCTCGCACCAGCAGTTGCGAGGCGTGCTCAGGTTCTAGATCGAGATCGCTGGCCTCGTAGACGATGACGCCGAGGTGTTCGGCATATCGCCATGGACAGAGCTTATCGGTTGCGGACAGCCCCAATGCGGTACGCGCAGCAGCAGCCATTCGCTCGGATTCGGCCTTGAACCCTCGACGCATGTCATTCTCCGCGCACCAGCTCAGCACGCGCTTGGCGGGCGCGCTGCGCGGCGAGAATGAGCGCACCCAACGATGTCGCCGTTTCGAGCGAAACCGTAGACTTTTTGCGGAAATGGGCGACCGCACGCTTTTGGGGAGGTTCAACGTCGCTTGCCTTGACGCCAAGGAATCGAGCCGGATCAACATCAAGCCACCGGCAAATCTTCGCAAACGTCGCGAGGTCGGGAAGGTGGCCGTTCTCAACCCGTGAAAGAGTAGCGGGACTAACCTCGATTTCGGCCGCCGTGGCCCGAATTCCGCGGCTTCCGCGTTTGCGCACGACTAGTTTGCCCAGTTCCTCGATCGGCAGGGTCATAGAGTCTCCAACAGGGGCATTGACATGGAACCCGCGGCCCCATACTGTTTCATAAGTGAGACGGTTTGCATCACTTGTGAAATCGCCTCTCTGTTGAAACGGCGTGAATCATATCGTCGACAGGTGAGTCAAGCGGAATGTGATTCGCATGCGTCGAAAGGAGACCAAAATGAGCGGAAAGAACCAATATGTCGTGCGCAATGGCGATCGCTGGAGCGTTCGCGGGGAAGGCAATTCGCGGCTGACCCAGACGTTTGACACGCAGCGGGAGGCCATTGCTTTTGGGCGGGACATCGCGCGCAATCAGGAATCAGAGCTTCGCATCCAGGGTCGCGACGTCAAGTTCCGCGAGGCCTGGTCCTACGGCAACGACCCGTATCCGCCCAAGGGCTAACGCCCCAATCCAAAGGAGAATCTTCGTGGATCATATTCATGCCAGAGATTGGCTCGAGGTGGGAAATCGGGTCCGCGTGGATTGCAATTACCAGTGCAACGTTCTCGTGATGGATGACCACAACTATTCGCTTTACCGGCGTGGTCAGACCTTCCGTCACTTCGGCGGCTTCTTCAAGCGCCTCCCTGCGATCCTCTGTATTCCGAGCAGCGGGCACTGGAACACGGTGGTCGACCTCGGCGGCGGTCGCGCCAACATCCGTTACGCCATCAACTATCTTAAATGATCCAGCAGCGAGGACTCCAATGACGGTTCGCATCACATGCATCAACAAGGATGGGGGCAATCACGAGAACCCTCATGCAGCGATCAGCCATCTCGGCTGGATTAACGAGGGCACGGGGAAAAGCGGGAAATCCACTCGCCTGGAAATGTACGACTGGATCAAGAACCGGAAGGGTCAAGCCTTCGTCCGTGATGCCAATGGCAACACCGCTCGGGTCGGCACGGCTGAAACCGCGCGCGGGACGAAGTACGTCCGGACGTACCGCGACAACACCTGGACAGACAACCTGTTGGCGTTGCCTGAATGTCGGTAAGAAGCTGAATTCACCACGTCCGAGCATCATCTATGCCAGCAGACTTCTCCCACCTGAGCGCCACTACTGCTGACATGGTGGTCGGCTACAAAGTGCGATACGGGCAACCGACCGATGAAATGCTGCTCGAAGCGGCCGAAAGAATAGATCCGCCGCTCATGTCACCGGAGCTGATGGAACTCCTTCGCACTGAACTTGACCCGGCCCGTCAGCGCCGCGGAAGGCCCCGGCAGGGTATCCGCAGAGCAGCCACCCTCACCGACCACCTGCGTGAGCTCGCTCGCACCGACATTCCGCCGCGTTTTGTCGAATTGCTGATCGGCCGCCTGACATCAGGCAAGGGCCTTCGCGAATTTACCAGAGCACTGAGAGCCTACCGAACCATATCGAAGCTCCGCCGCGACAACCTGATCCGCGGTCTGTACCGGATCTTTTACGAGAGGTTGGAAACTGCAACAAAAGGCCACATCGAGCATGCCCCCCTCGGCAAGGTCGTCATTCCTGCAGCTGCAAACCGCAGCGAACGAGCTCTGAAGATGACAGCCGAAACAATGCAAAGGTTGATGCCTCCCTGTCCATCCGAAGCGACCATCCGCAACCTTGTATCAGGGAAAATTCGCCGCGGTTTTCGTGAGTCAAAACGGCGCTGACCTGCTGTAACTGATCTGCTCCCTTTCAACCCGGGAGCGTCAGATGCGTAAGTTTTCCAACCACCCCAACATCGAGCTGGTCCCGACCGGCTCGCTCAAGCCCAATCCGAAGAACCCCAGGGTCCACTCCGATCGGCAGATCAAGCTGATCTGTGCCAGCATCCGCAAGTTCGGGTTTCTCGTGCCGCTCGTCGTCGACGAGGCCAACCTGATCGCTGCCGGGCACGCCCGCTGGCTGGCTGCAAAGGAGATGGGCCTCGAGGAAGTTCCGACCATCCGCGCCAGGTTCCTGAGCGAGGCCGATCACCGCGCTTTCGCTCTGGCGGAGAACAGGCTTCCGGAGCTGAGCAGCTGGGACGAGGACCTGCTGGCCGAGGAGCTCGACAAGCTCTTCAACGAGGGCTTCGATCTCGAGCTGACCGGCTTCACCACCGCGGATCTCGACTTCTCCCTTCCGGAAAAGGAAGCAAAGCCCGAAAAGGTCGAACTTCCCGCGCCCGATGCGATCGCCGTCAGCCGACCCGGCGATCTCTGGCTGATCGGGCCGCACCGTATCTGGTGCGGCGATGCACGCGAGGCTGCCTGCTACGAGGCCCTGCTCGGCGAGGAGCGCGCAACCATGGTCTTTGCGGACCCGCCGTATAACGTGCCCGTCAACGGCTTTGTCTCCGGCACCGGCCAGCACCGTGAGTTTTGCATGGCAGTAGGGGAGCTGGACCAGGGCCAGTTCACCGGCTTCCTGCGCGCCATCTTCCGCATGCTGGCCCGTTTCTCGGTGCCGGGCTCGATCCACTACATCTCGATGGACTGGCGCCACATGCGCGAACTGCTCGATGCCTCGGACGGCGTCTATACCGAGCACAAGCAGTTGCTGATATGGGATAAAGGAGTGGGAGGAATGGGAACCTTCTACCGCAGCCAGCACGAACTGGTCGCAGTGTTCAAGTCGGGCACCGGCAAGCACATCAACAATTTCGGGCTCGGCGACTCGGGCCGCTACCGCACCAACGTCGTCAGGTATGCCGGCGCCAACGCGTTCCGCAAGGGGCGCAAGCGCGATCTGGCCGATCATTCAACGGTGAAGCCGACCGCCCTGATTGCAGACCTGATGCTCGACTGCTCGAACCGCGGCGACCTGATTCTGGACCCGTGCCTGGGCTCGGGTTCGACCCTGCTCGCCGCGTACCGCACGGGCCGGCGCGGCGCCGGGATCGAAATCGATCCGATCTACGTCGATACCGCCCTTGCCCGCCTCGCCGATGCCAGCCGGCTCACGCCGGTGCTGGCGGCGACCGGCCAGACCTTCGCCGAGGTCGCCGCCGAACGCGCCCCCGGAAAGGAGGACTGAGCCATGAGCGAGGACAACGATCTTCCCGGCGGGCCGGCCAACACCGCGGGCGGCGAGGATGAGCGGGTCGGCTATGGCAATCCGCCCAGGCGCACGCGGTTCAGGAAGGGCCAGTCGGGTAACCCGGCCGGGCGCCCGCGCGGTGCCCGCGGCCTGCGTAACGATCTGCATGCACAGCTCTCTGCTCGCCACATGATGGAAATCAAGGGCCGCAAGATCCGGGGTACGCGGCAGGAAGTGGCGCTGGCCTTGCTGACCATGCGGGCCGCTTCCGGGGACCTCAAGGCCCAGGCCCTGCTCCTCCCGCTGATCACCCAGGCCTTCGGGTTTGAGGATCGCGGCACGGGCAAGGGCGAACTGTCGCGCCAGGACCAGGCCCGGCTCGATAGCTATCTCGCCGAGCTCGAGGAGGATCATGCCCGGGTCGCCGGCGGCGCGAATGAGGAGATGGGCGGTGAGGGCTGACGACTTCGACGATCCGCTCGCCGTCCACAATGTCCTGCTGGCGCGGGATTTCAGCTACTTTCTCCGGCGGGCATTCGCCTGGGTCTGCGGCGGAGATGACGTGCTGTGGAACTGGCATCTCGACGCGCTGGTTCACCAGCTCGAACGCGTACGGCGCGGTGACACCCGCCGCCTGCTCGTCACCCTGCCGCCGCGCAACGGCAAGTCGATCGCGATCAGCGTGGCCTGGGTCGCCTGGATGCTGGGCCGCGACCCGACGCTCAGCTTTGTCTGCGTCAGCTACTCGAACGAGCTGTCGTGGAAGCTGGCGCGCGACTGCCTCGCGATCATGCAGTCGCCGTGGTACCGTCAGGCCTTTCCCGGCACGATCATCTCGGCCAAGCGCTCGGCCGCCTATGATTTCGAGACCACGCGCAAAGGGGGCCGGCTCGCCACCTCGGTCGGCGGCACGCTGACCGGGCGCGGCGGCGATATCATCATCATGGACGACGTCATCAAACCCGAAGAGGCCAATTCCGATACGACCCGCGCCTTCGTCAACAACTGGTTCCGCTCGACCCTGTCGTCCCGCCTCGATGACAAGACCAGCGGCGCAATGCTGTGCGTGATGCAGCGTCTCCACGAAGACGACCTTGCCGGAAACCTGCTTCAGGCCGGCGGCTGGGATCACCTGAAGCTGCCGGCCATCGCGAGCGAGGACGAGGCGATCCTGCTCACCCGCGGCCGGGTTCATCAGCGGCGCGAAGGCGATGTCCTTCATCCGGAGCGCGAACCGCTCGCCGTGCTGATGGAACTGAAGGCCGCAATGGGTTCCTACGCCTTTGCCGCCCAGTACCAGCAGGACCCGGTGCCAGCCATCGGCAATGTCATCCGGGGAGACTGGTTCAGGACCTTCCGCGAGAGGCCCGATATGACCTGGGGCAGCATCGTCCAGTCGTGGGATACGGCGAGCAAGGACAATCCGCACAACGACTGGTCGGTCTGCGTCACCGCCCTTGTTCGCGACCAGGACGTATGGATCGTCGATGTCTTCCGGCGGCGGCTCCAGATCCCCGACCTCACCCGCGAGGCGATCCGGCTCGCGCGGGAATGGCACCCGCGCACACTCCTCATCGAAGACCAGGCATCGGGCACCCAGCTGATCCAGAATCTCAGGGCCGAGGAACCCGGTGGTGTTCCCTCCCCCATCCCCAGGCGCCCCGAGGCTGACAAGCAGTCACGCACGCTGGGTGTGAGCTCGATGATCGAGAGCGGCCGGGTCCTGCTCCCCGAAGAGGCCCCCTGGCTCGCGGATTTCCGGGGCGAGGTGCAGGCCTTTCCCGGCGGACGCTTTGACGATCAGGTCGATGCGCTCTCCCAGTTGCTCGAATGGGTCCGGCAGCAACTCATCTGGCGCCCGGCGCCGCTGGCCGGGCCGGAACTGGTCTGTGCTGATGATGAGGACGATGATGAAGGTTCGGTCGGCTATTACCCCTTCGACGATCCCTGGGCCTGAGCCGTGCCGGGCTCGCCTCGCCTCCTCAATTGCGGTTAAGCCCGAACCGCCGGGTGTGGAGCCGGTTCTTCCAGCTGGTCTCGAGCGCGACGACGTCGCTCACCTCCAGATCGGGCGAGGTGCGCTGGAGGATAGAGAAACTGAGGTTTGCCGGATCACAGGCGCGCAGGGCGGCGTTGCCGCCGTGGCCGGTGCGCGCGTAGTTCAGCCAGCGGCCGAGGATGTTGTCCTCGCCGCAGGCCGAGCCGACATAGCCGGACCCGCTCGCCACATCATGGATGAAGTAGACGCCGCGCCACTGCGCGAGCTTTGCCGCCCAGCTGGCGGGCAGGCTCCTGAGCTCATGCCAGTTGAGGACCAGATCGTGCCAGTCCGGCATGCCGCGGACGAACCGGCTTTCCGGGTCGATCGCCATCACCGGAAAGGCACCGCTCTTCGCCCGGCGCCACCATCCCTGGAACGGTGGCGGCCACGAGATCGTGAGGCGGCCGATGTAGTCCTCATAATGTCTCAGCCGTTCGAGATCGAAGGCGAGGCACGGCGCCATGTCCGGCTCGCGCAGCGACATGCCGAGCTCTTCGAGTTCGCGGTTGCCGGGAAAGGCGCAGTAGCCCTCGTAGTCGAGGGTCTGCGCACTGCCGATCCGGTAGATGCCGGCAAAGGTTCCCGCCTTGCTATCCTGGCTGACAAATGAGGCGATGTACCTCGCCCGGGTCATCGCCTTCTCGAGCGATGCCCACTGGATCTGCTGCCAGGCGAGGAACAGGTCCGGCCGCTCGACCACCAGCCATGGCAGCACCCGCGCCAGCGATGCCTCGCGCGGGATATGCCGGACGATCAGCACCTCGGCCGGATCGAGGTCCTCCAGTTCCAGCATGGTGCGGAAGTTCAGCATGGGACCGGTCCGCTCACGGCTTCGGCCCGCGCTGACTGATCGCCAGCAGCAGCCCGGCAGCTTCGGCCGGTGCGATGCGATCCTCCCAGTCGAAGCCGTTCTGCGCCTTGAAGCGGAAGCGCCACAAGGGTGAGGCTCCGGGCTGGTAGCCGGCGGCAATTTCGCGCACCACGCTCTCGGGCAGATCAAAGCCAAGCGTATCCTTGTAGACGCACAGGCCAGCGGCGCAGGTCACCACCTCGTGTGACAGTTCGGTCACGGGTGCTGACCGGGGCCCTTGGGAGGTGGCGAACACCACCTGCCGGAAATTACGGTACTGGAAGCTGTAGGTGACCTGCTGGTAGAGCTGGAAGCGGGCCTCGCCCGTCTTCTTTCCGATGAAGGCGCGCAGGAAGTTGTCGGAGCGCACCCGGTCTGTGAATTTCCCCTTGCTGCTCCACGCCCTGGCTGTGGTCAGCACCACCACCGGTTCGAGATCATCGCCTTCAACCGCGACGACTGAAGCAACACCTTCAGGCGTGAGCGCGTTCAGCGTTCGCAGCTGATCGGGACTCGGCTCGATCCGCTCTTCTTTGGACTGGGCCCCTGCCCCGCCCGCCAGCAGTCCCGCCGCCGCTGCCATCCAGCAAATCCGCCCATCCATACCGCGCCCTCATGTCGTCGATCAGTGACACGCATCAGGCTTCGTTTGCGCGGCAAGTCAACGTCAAATGTCACTGATCGCCTGTAGATCGATGGGCGACATGGCTGTCTGTAGACGGCCGTGGATATTCGGATACGCCTCGGCCAGAATGTACGCGCACTGCGCGAGGCCAGAGGCTGGAGCCAGGAAGACTACGCCGACCGCGCCGGGATCCACCGGACCTATGTGAGTGACATCGAGCGGGGGCGCAGAAATCCGACGATCACCGTGGTGGAGAAGCTGGCGGCACCGCTGGGGATGAGTGCGGGGGCTTTGCTCGACGGCGATTAACGCTTGTCGGCAAATGCGCCTCTGCCTGTCGAATTCAATTCAGGCCAGCCGCCCGAAAGCCTTGGCCCCGGCATAGACCGCCGCGGCGCCCAGCTCTTCCTCGATGCGGATCAGCTGGTTGTACTTGGCAAGCCGGTCCGAACGGGCAAGCGAGCCGGTCTTGATCTGACCGCAGTTGGTCGCCACCGCGAGGTCAGCGATGGTCGCGTCCTCGGTCTCGCCCGAACGGTGCGACATGACCGCGGTATAGCCATTGCGCTGGGCGATGGAGACGGCTTCCAGCGTCTCGGTCAGCGAGCCGATCTGGTTGACCTTGACAAGCAGCGAGTTGGCGAGGCCCATCTCGATCCCCATGGTCAGGCGCTTGGGATTGGTCACGAACAGGTCGTCGCCAACCAGCTGGACCTTGCCGCCGACTTTGTCGGTCAGCGCCTTCCACCCCTCGAAGTCGTCCTCGCCCATGCCGTCCTCGATCGAGATGATCGGATAGGACGCGGCGAGATCGGCCAGGTAGTCGGCCATCTGCACCGGACTGAGCGAGAGGCCTTCACCGCTGATCTCGTACTTGCCGTTCTTGAAGAACTCGGTCGCAGCGCAGTCGAGCGCGAGCTTGACCTCGGTGCCCGCCTTGAAGCCGGCCTTCTCGATCGAGGCCATGACGAAGTCGAGCGCGGCGCGGGTCGAGGCGAGGTTCGGCGCGAAACCGCCCTCGTCGCCCACGGCCGTGGCGAGGCCCTTCTCGTGCAGGCCCTTCTTCAGGGTGTGGAAGATTTCCGCGCCCCAGCGCACCGCCTCGGCCAGCGAGGAAGCGCCGACCGGCATGATCATGAATTCCTGGAAGTCGATCGGGTTGTCGGCATGTTCGCCGCCGTTGATGATGTTCATCATCGGCACCGGCAGGACATGGGCCGAAACCCCGCCAACGTAGGCATAAAGCGGCAGGCCGCGTGCATTGGCCGCAGCCTTGGCAATGGCGAGCGAGGTGCCGAGGATGGCGTTGGCGCCAAGACGGGCCTTGTTCTCGGTTCCGTCGAGTTCGATCATCGCAAGGTCGATGTCGCGCTGGTCCTCGGCGTCGAGGCCGAGCAGGGCCTCACTGATCTCGTTGTTCACGGCGTCGACCGCCTTGAGCACGCCCTTGCCGAGGTAGCGCGCCTTGTCGCCATCACGCAGTTCGACGGCCTCGTGCGCGCCGGTCGAGGCACCCGAGGGCACGGCGGCGCGGCCGAAGCTGCCGTCGTCCAGCAGCACATCCACCTCGACGGTGGGATTGCCACGGCTGTCAAGGATCTCGCGGCCATGGATGTCGATAATCGCGGTCATGGCAAATCTGCTCCACATAAATTCGGCTGAAAGATGCGGCTTTCCCACCTCATCAGGTGTACCGCCCTCTCCTCACTTACCCGTGCGCGCCGAAGGCGTTGGCGATGGCCGTCGTGATCTGGAGCGACAGGTGATAGGCCTGCTCGATCCGGTCGACATATTCGGTGCGGATCACGCTGTAGCCGCTGGCTCCGCTGTCGGGATATTCGCTCGGCTCGTTGACCGAGAAATCATCCACCTCGGGGAAGCTGGTCGGGAAGGCGCGGCGCAGCTGGGCGAGCGCGTCGTCGATCCTGAGGGTGAAGACCATCTCCAGCACGTCCTCGCGGCTGATGTCGTTGGCGCGGCTGAAGGCCGGTACCATGACCACGCGCATGAACATGTGCTGGAACAGGGCGAGGCGGATCGCCTGGAGCACACCCATGGTCCGCCGCATGTGCTCGCGCTCGGGCAGCGGGCTGTCATCCGGCAGGAGGTCGAGCAGGCGGTGCAGCTTGAGCGCATCGACGCGCAGGCGCGAGGCGAGGCGGCGGAACACCCCGGCGCGGTCATCGGTGGTGAGGTATTCGGCCAGGGCCAGGCAGGCCCCGGCAATGTGGGGCTCGTCGCCGCGATAGGGCCGGCTAGCCCAATAGGCCGAATTGAACAGTTCGCCGAAGGCCGATTCGGTCTTGATCGAGGCGAGGGCATTGGCGGCGCGGACCAGCCGCACCATCTGCCGCCCGCGCGCGCTCTCGCGCAGCAGGGCGGCAATTTCCTCGATGTTGCCATCGGCCGCCGTGCCGAAGCCGGCGATCACGTTGACCGGGTAGCCGAGCTGCTGGAGCACGGCATTGTGCGGGATCGCGCGGATCTGGCGCAGGCTCATCTTGCGATCGGCGGCGAGGTCCGACTGGCGGCGCGCCTTGCGGCTGCCGGTATCGTTGAGCAGGCCGAGGCCGAAGGCGGTGACCGCGCGCGAATAGGTCGCGCTCGAGAGGTGGCGCTGCTGAACCCGGCGGATCGCGCGGTAGAAATCGAGGCTGAGATCGGTGCGGCGGTAGAACGGATCGGTCGGCGCGGCGGAATCGGCCCCGGCCGGATCGTGCTCGGCAAAGCGGGTCAGGGTCGCCTGGGCCAGTTCGGGCGAGCCGAAATAGAGATAGCCGTCGCCGCCCTGGAAGGAGACTTCGGGTTCGAGCTTGATCCCCGAGCGGACGAAGCGGCGGCGGGCCCAGGGCGCCATCTGCCAGTCGATCCGGTCCTCAATCCCCGAGGGGTGGCAGCCGCGCCCCATCGATTCGCCGCCGGTGTTGAAGATCAGCGCGGAAACACCGCCAAGGCCATTGGCGCTCATCGCCTCGGCCAGCCGGCCGTGGAGGCGCTCGATCGCCAGCGCCGCCGGAATCTGGCCGACGAAGCGGCCGGCATCGGAAAAGCCGCACTGGATCGCGACCCGGCCGCGCACCTTGGCATAGTCGCGGTAGGCCTCTTCCGCGAGCAGGGCATCGAGGAAGCGGCCGCCGTGTTCCAGCGCGCTCTCGGTCTCGAACAGGGGCGAGACGTCGACCTTGTCCTCGATCCCGAACAGCTTGGCGAAATAGAGCGCGGCGAGCACCGTGGTCGGCTGCTCGCACTCGGCCACCAGCATGCGGATCGGGATATCGCCGTCGATGTGCCGCAGAATCTGGGCCATGGCGAGGAACTGGCGGATCGCCGTACTGTTCTCGATCGCCAGCGCCGCGAAATTGGTGCGCAGCGGCTTCACCTCGGCCAGCATCTCGCGCATCCGGACCAGCGCGGCCTGGCTGGCGAGATCGAGCCGGCCCTCGGGGTCGATCCGGCGGCGGATCGCGTTCTGCAGCTGCGAGGAATTCACCCGGAAGTGGATCCAGCCCATGCCGAGCCCGTCGGCGCGCATGGCCGAGGCGGTGACCAGCAGGGTCCGGGCAATGTCGTCCTCGGCGTGCCTGGCCTCGGCTTCGAGTTCGCTGATCACCGCGCTCAGGCTGACCAGCTTGTCGGGGTGAT
>NZ_JACLAW010000018.1 GCF_014230315.1 Novosphingobium flavum
CGAAAAGGCGGCCGAGCCTGCGCCCCGTCCCGCCCCGGTCGCCCCGCCGCGCCCGGCGCCGGCCGCTGCCGCGCCGGCCCAGCCGGCCGCCCCGGCATCCGAAAACACGCCGCGCATCGTCTCGGTCGGCCCCGGCGGCTTCCTCCGCCAGGGTCCGGGCGACCAGCAGGCCCCGATTCCCCCGGCCCCGCCGCGCCGCCTCGTGCCGGCCAAGCCGAGCCCGGAAATTGCCGACAAGACCAGCCTGCTCGACCTCAACGACCGCATCTGCCGCTGGCCGATGGGCCACCCGGGCGAGCCGGACTTCCACTTCTGCGGCGACAAGGTGAACCCCGGCTTCCCATACTGCGTCGAGCATTGCGGCCGCGCCTACCAGGCCCAGCTCCCGCGCGGCGCCCGCCGTGCGCCCCCGCCGCTGCCCTTCGGCGGCCCGCGCGTGCGCTGACCGGCCAGAGGCCCAACTTCTAACCTCACCCGGCACCGGCCCGCTCCCCCGGCCCGACCACTCACGGTACAATCTGGGTGGTCAGGCCGGCGAGCGGGCTGGTGCCGCAAGCCTCCTGCGGATGCAGGAGGCGCACCCAACAAAAGACTCGCCGCAAGCCTTCGACGGACATCGAAGGCGCACCCCGCCAATACGCCCAAACGAACTGTTAACCGCCAAGGGGCTATGCCGTCCGCCGAACTGACGGTCGGCGGCATCCCCAATGGTTAACCTGTTGCGAAAACTGAGCGGAGCCGGCCGGGGCACTTTCCTCGCCCGGCTCGCGGCCGATCGCGCCGGCAACGTCCTCGCGCTGGTCGCCGCCTGCATCCCGCCAATCCTGATCCTCGTCGGCGGCGGGATCGACATGAGCCGCGCCTACATGGCGCAGACCGCGCTGCAGAACGCCTGTGACGCCGGGGTTCTCGCCGGCCGCCGCGCCTCGGCCAAGTCCGGAACCTTCGGGACCACGGAGCAGGGCAAGGCGTCGAGGATGTTCAACTTCAACTTCAACGGCACCTCGCAGAGCGCCAATGCCACCGGCACCACCTTCACCCCCACCGATACCGGCAGCGGGGTGATCAGCGCCACGGCCACCACCACGGTCCCGACCACGATCATGAAGATCTTCGGGACCAACAACTTCGCTCTCTCGGCCTCGTGCAGCGCCGAGTTCCAGATCTCCAACATCGACGTGATGATGGTGCTCGACACCACCGGCTCGATGGCCTGCAAGCCCGATGGCACGTCGTGCGATTCCGGCTCGACCTCCAAGATCGAGGGGCTGAAGTCGGCGATCCGCTCGTTCTACTACACGATCGCCGCGGCCGTCCCCACCGGCGGCACCACCCGCGTGCGCTTCGGCTTCGTGCCCTATGCCGGCACGGTCAACATGAAGAACCTGGTTTCGGCGGGCGACATCCCGCAGGCTTATCTGGCCAGCGCCAACAATTACCAGACCAAGCTCTACAAGTTCGACAAGCCGAACTACACCGCCACCACCGGCACACCATCAGTCGTTTACGAGACGCTGCTCAACCTCGCGTCGGGGGACTGCGACAGCTATGCAAACAACGACTACCCCTCATCCGGCAGCAACCCGGCCACCAGCGGCACGGCGCCGTCCAACGTCACGACCATCACCTATTCGCTCAGTTCCTGGACCAAGACCGCGACCCTGGGCACAGGCCGGGACAAGATCAACATCGGCATCTGCATCCGCAAGGTCTCGACTGCGGTCACAAGCTATACCCTGAGCAGCTACTCGCTGAGCAACACGCCCTACCGCTACGCCCAGTCCTCGGTCGACACCTCGTCGATCAAGCTGCTCTCGGCCGTCAACCTCGCAACCGGGGTCAATTCCAACTCCACCGTTCCCGCCCTTGGCTACACCACGGGCTATTACGATCCGGTCGCGCTCGCCGGTCTCGCCGGCACGAGCAACGTCACCAGCTCGAGCTACACCTGGACCGGGTGCATCGAGGAGCGCAGCACGGTCAATTCGCTGATCGATCCCACCGCGATTTCCGCCAGCGCGACCGATCTCGACGTGACGAGTGCCCCCACGACCACGGCCTCGACCCAGTGGAAGCCCTATGTCTCGAACCTCGTGTTCGATCGCGGGCAGAGCGCCACGCTCGACACGTCGAGCAACATCGCCAGCATGACCGAGTACTGCGTGCCAGCCGCGCAGAAGCTGACCACGGTCGACACCACAAACAAGACCACCGTGCCCTCGTGGGTCGAGACCTATCTCGGCACGCTCTACGCCTGGGGTGGGACCTATCACGATATCGGGATGATCTGGGGGGCGCGCCTCGCCAACCCCAGCGGGATCATGGCCACCAACGTCAATTCGGGCAATCTCACCTCGGTCAGCCGCCACATCATCTTCCTGACCGACGGCGAGATGTCGCCCTACTGCAGCTCGCTCTATTCGGCCTACGGGCTCGAATATCTCGATCACCGCGTCGCACCCGCAACCGCGTCGACGGGCACGTCCTGCGACAGCTATCTCAAGCCCTATCACAATGCCCGCTACCTCGCCGCCTGCCAGCGCGCCAAGGACATGGGCTACACGGTCTGGGTGATCGGCTTCGGCCAGTCGCTGACCACCGAGATGACCTCCTGCGCCTCGTCCGGCCGGGCCTACTACGCCAGCGACACCTCGACCCTGCAGACCACCTTCCGCACCATCGCCGCGCAAGTGGCCGATCTCAGGCTGAAGTCTTGACCGGCGTGGGCACGATCCCTCGCCGCCTCCGCGCCGGCTGCAGCACGCTCGCGGCCGACCGGGCCGGGGCGGCGCTGGTCGAATTCGCGATCATCATGCCGGTCCTGCTGATGCTGCTGCTCGGCACGATCGAATTCGGGCTCAACGTCTACATGCGCTCGGTGCTCGAAGGCGCGATGCAGCAGGCCGGGCGCAATTCCAGCCTGCAGACCGCGCAGAGCGGCCAGACCACGATCGACGCCTTCGTCAGCAGCCGGGTCCACGCGATCCTGCCCTCGGCCGGGGTCAGCTTCACCCGCGAAAACTACCAGAATTTCTCGGCGGTCGGCAAACCGGAAGACTTCACCGACAGCAACGGCAACGGCCAGCACGATGCCAACGAATGCTTCCAGGATGCCAATGGCGACGGGGTGTGGAATGCTGACGGCGGCCGCGGCGGGCTCGGCGGCGCCAACGATGTCGTCGAATATACCGCGACCGTCACCTATCCCAGCCTGATCCCGGCCGCGACCTACCTCAAGCTCTCGCCCACGACCACGATCAAGGCGACCACGATCCTGCGCAACCAGCCCTTCGCCAGCCAGCCGGGCTGGTCCACGACCCAGGTTTGCCCGTGATTGGCCTGCCCGTGATTGGCTGCCGCACGCCCCTGCGATATCTGCTGCATCTGCTGCGCGACAGAGCTGCCGTTTCCGCGGTCGAGTTCGCCCTGCTTGCCCCGCTGCTGACCACCATGGGCCTCGGCGCGATCGAACTGGCCAACATGGCCATGGTCTATACCCGCGTCAGCCAGGTCGCGATCCAGGTGGCCGACAACACCTCGCGCGCCAAGCAGTCCACCGGGACCAGCGGCGCGATGATGCGCGAATACGACGTGGGCGATGCGCTCAGCCAGGTCGACGTCGTCTATCCCGGCCTCAAGGTCTTTAGCAACGGCCGGGTGATCGTCTCCAGCCTCGAACAGAACGCCTCGGGCGGCCAGTGGATTCACTGGCAGCGCTGCCGCGGCTCCTACACCACCGGCACCTCGAAATACGGCACGCAGGGGACCGGGATCACCGGCACCAGTTTCGCCGGAATGGGCCCGGCCGCCACCGTCGTCACGGCCGACAGCCAGTCGGCGGTGATGTTCGTCGAGGTCTATTACCAGTACCAGCCGATCTTCTTCCGCATCGGCAACGCCGCCTCGCCGGTCATCTACCGCGCCGCCGCCATGTACGTGCGCGACGACCGCGACCTTACCCAGATCTACAATCCCTCGCCGGTCGCCACCGTCTATTCGTGCTGACTTTGCGCTGAGCCGAGGGCAGGGGCGGCAAATTTCGTCCGCTCGTTAGCAGCAGATTTACCCTCAGCACTTATCCCTAATCGGACAGAAGGAGATTGTCTGGTGTCTGACGGTGCGTGGTCCCCCCGGAGAAACGAACGCCTGCGGGTAACCCTTCACGCCCGCTGCACCTCGCCGGGCAACGACAGCGCCGAAACGCCCGAATCCGCCGAAGACGGCGAGGCTTCCGAGGGCGGCGAACCCGTCCCGGCCCGCGTCCGGCCGCAGGACGGCGGCGTCACCCTCGTCAACATCACCCCCGAGGGCTGCTGCATGACCACCGGCGGCCTCAACCTCGCGCCGATGACCGCCGTGCTGATCCGGCTGGAAACCGGCGAATCCCTGACCGGCATGGTGCGCTGGTGCGACGGGGAGAAGGCCGGCGTCGAATTCTACCACTACCTCACCCCGGCCCGCGTCGAATATCTGCGCCGCGAACACTCGACCTTCCTGTCGGAGACCGACTGGTCGTTGAAAAGCGTCCAGCGCTCGGTCTGCTGAACGCCGCCCTACGGGCCGTTCCCTATTAAAAACCGGCAGCCGCGCGCGTTCATGTTCGCATGGACGCGCACGCATCAAGCCCCGCCCCCCGCCAGCCGCGCCAGCGCTGGTCGTTCCGCAACTGGCTGGGCCTCGCGCCGTCCCCCGCCCTGACCGCCGCCCCGACGCCGGACGATCCGGCCACGGGCGATGGCGATGCGCTGGTCGCCGCCTGCCGCCTCGCCGGCCGCGAGATCGGAGAATTCCTAGCCCTCCACCGCCTGCCCGCCACGCACCAGACCTTGGCCGCCGCTTTCGACAGCACCTCCGGCCAGGACCCGCGCCTCGCCGCCGCGATCGAGGAACGGCGCCGGTCCGGCCACCCGGTCACGCCCGACTGGCTCGCCAGCCTCCACGCCGCCGCCCGCCCGGAAGACGAGGCCCGCGCCATGACCCGGCTGATGGACAAGCTGGAAAGCAACATCGTCGAATTCAGCCGCACCACGGTCGATGCCCGCACCGCCACCAGTGAATATGGCCAGGCCCTCCAGATCCACGTCGACGATCTCCACGGCCTCGCCACGGCCGGCGCCGCGATGACCGAGATGGTCGCCCTCGCCCGTACCATGATCGAGCGCACCTGCGTGATCGAGCGCCAGCTCGCCCGCTCCGAGCTGGAAACCCGCCAGCTCCACCGCAGCCTCGAGGAATCGCGCCGCGACGCGGAGCTTGACCACCTCACCGGCCTGCCCAACCGCCGCGCCTTCGAAACCCGCTTCGACCGCGAGATCGTCACCGCCACCGCCTCGGGCGAGCCGCTCTGCGTCGCCTTCTGCGACATCGACCGCTTCAAGCGGATCAACGACACTCACGGCCACGAGGCGGGCGACCGGGTCCTGCGCGCCGTCGCTCACGCCCTCGCCGCCCTGTCCGACGACACGTGCCACGTCGCCCGCCACGGCGGCGAGGAATTCGTCGTGGTCCTGCGCGGCCGCAATCTCGCCCAGGCCTACGAACTGCTCGACGAGACCCGCTCCGACCTTGCCGAGCGCCGCATGGTCAACCGCGCCACCGAAGTGCCCTTCGGCAAGGTCTCCTTCTCCGCCGGCATTGCCGACGTCTTCGCCTACGACGATCCCCGCGCCGCGCTCAAGGCCGCCGACGAGGCGCTCTACCACGCCAAGCACGAGGGCCGGAACCGCATCGCCATCGCCCGCGGCGGCAAGGTCAACCTGCCCAGCCCCAAGGCCGCACAATGCTCGCGCTACCTGCTGAGCCACGCCGCCTGCCCCAACGGCACCTTCGGCCCCGAAAACGCCTGCGGACCCGAAGGCTGCGCCCCCGCCCACAGTCCCCGAGCCGCCTGACGACCACCGCCCGCCTGACCGCCCTTCCCGCTGGACAGGGCCCCGTCCCGCCCCCTATCCGCAGGAGCGTGAGCCAGCCCGCCCTCCTCTTCGTCTGCCTCGGCAACATCTGCCGCTCCCCCCTGGCCGAAGCCGCCTTCCGCCGCCGCGCCGCCGAGGCGGGCCTTGCCTGCACGGCCGACAGCGCCGGCACCGGCAACTGGCACGTCGGCTCCCCGCCCGATCCCCGCGCCGTGGCCGAGGCCGCCCGCCACGGGATCGACATCACCCCCTATCGCGGCCGACAGGTCGCAAAGGCGGACTTCACCCGCTTCACTCACATCCTCGCGCTCGACACACAGAACCTCGCCGATCTCACCCGCCTCACCCCGCCCGGCGCCACGGCCAGCCTCGCCCTGCTGCTCGACCATGTCCCCGGCCGCTACGGCCAGCCCGTCGCCGACCCCTACTGGGGCGAGGCGGAAGACTTCATGCGCACATGGGAAGAGGTGGACGAAGCAGCCCGGGCCCTCGTCACTCTCCTGAAGCGCTGAGCGCCAACAAACCACTGTCCTACAACCCCGCCCCTCAGGCACAATCGCCGGCCCTCTTTCCGAAAGGCCCCGCGATGATCGACAAGTCCCGCCCCGCCCTCGGCACCGCCCAGCCGCCCGAATTCCTCCCTGTCCCCCGCCACAGCAAGCGCCACGACGGCTGGTCGCCCGAACGCCAGAAAGGCTTCATCGAGGCCCTGATGGCCACCGGCAGCGTCCGCGCCGCCGCTCACGCCGTCAACATGACCCCCGAAGGCGCCTACCACCTGCGCCGCCACCCCCAGGCCGCCTCCTTCCGCAAGGCCTGGGAACAGGCCCTCGCCCACGGCATCCAGCGCCTCGAAGACCTCGCCATGGACCGCGCCCTCAACGGCGAGGAGGTCCCCGTCTATTCCTACGGCAAACTGATCGGCTCCCGCCGCGTCTACAACGACCGCCTCCTCATGTTCCTCCTGCGCAACCGCGCCCCCACCCGCTTCGCCGCCTCGGCGCAAGGCATGGGTATCGTCCGCCAGCAAAACGAAGAACGCCTCCGCCGCCAGTGGCGCAAGCAATGGGAAGCCGAACAACAAGCCGAAAGTCCCGACAGCGCCGCCACCCACGCCAGGATCACCGCCCGCCTCAACACCATGGCCCGCCAGCTGCGCGAATCCATGAGCCCCGAAACCCGCGAACTCTACGAACGCTACCAGGCCGCCCACGAAGCCGACCGCACAAGGCTGGGCATCAAGCTAGGCGAAGAATGACCGGCAATCAGATCCTCCCCATTTTTGCCAAAGGCACAAATGGGGAGGGGGACCGCGGCCAAAGGCCGTGGTGGAGGGGCCAATTCCAGAGCAAGGAAAAGAACGCAGGGGTCAAAACCCCTGCACCCCGGAACGTCTCCCGGCGATAGGCCGCACCCGGACTTCCTGCTAACCTCTCAGGCAAAGTCATCCTGAACCTGTTTGGCTTCGCCAGCCTTGCGGCTCAGGATCCATCCCACCCCACGCGCAGAGCATAAATCAAGGCAAGCGGGTCCCGACAGCGCACCCAAACTCCCCTCCCGCTGGGAGCGGGGGGCCGGGGGTGGGCATTGCGACGCCCGAACAGTGTTCAATCGCTTGCACAGCGCAATGCCACATCTAACCAGCCCGACCAGATTGCCGACAACGCCGCCACCTGCGACCGAAGCCCCCATACCCCCGACATTCCCGCCCCGGCCACAGCACCCGCGCAACCTGAGCCTGTCGAAGGCCACGCTCATGCGAACCTTCAATTGCTTTGGCTCGCCGGTGTCATGCGCCCCTGAAGCACCGTTCACGAAGTAGCTCCGTGAACCACCCTAACGGAAGATTGCATTCTCGAACCGAGCAATCGCCATTCTAGCGCCTAACGCGGACACATGATGCTTGTCCGTGAACAGCACCCCGGATCTATCCTCAAACCTGCAGGTAGCACCGCAGAATACCTCACGAAGCGGCAGGAAAAGGACGCGCAATTCCATAGCGATGCCATAAGCAGAGCGATCGCCTTGGCCAGGCGCGATGGCCATAGGGGCTCCGCGATCGCCGGCTAAGCTGGCTAGCCAGCGTCGCATCCCGATTTCACGCGTAAGCACATACCGCGCTGGATCAGCACTCCAGGCCGGGGAGTCCTGCATCACGATGACGGCTTTCCCCGCGGCTTGCAGGCGAGTGATAGTCTGGCGCAATCCGATCTCGAAACTTTCGCCCGCACGGGCATCCCAATAGCCCGCCAGGATCACCACCTTAACCGAAGGGTCGTTGGAAACGATCTGAAGCGCCTCATGGGTGAACGACGCGCAGTCGGGAACTGCTGTCGGGTCATCCGGCTCCTTGCTTTGAACTCCAAGAATCACGGGGCACCCGGCCTTCGCGAGAACGTCCGTCGACCAACCGTGGCGCTGGGCCGATTCACGAAGGCCAGGAGACAGAGCGCCCGCGTGGCTATCGCCGACTATAGCGATTGTGCTCTGGCTCGGTCGGGGTGGGGCAATGCATTCTGCGCTGCGATTAGGGTGTGCCGAACCCGCATAAGCTACGCAGATGCCGCCCTTATCCTCGGCAACGACCTGTGCGGCTTTCTCACTGAGGCGCCAAGGCAGGCCGTGTGCTAGTCTCACCGCTGCGCCCGAGCCGGCAAGGCAAATCACCAAGGCTGCGTAGCGGACAAGTACGTGGCCCGAGGGCAAGGTGATCCGGCGGAACGGAGTCTCAATCCAGCGAAGGGAAAAATGCGCTGCGGTCAAGGAAATGACAACGGTGGCCGCAATCATCCATGCGCTCGGTTCCTGGGGAGTGCAGATGCGAAGAAATGCCAGCAACGGCCAATGCCAGAGGTACCATGAATATGAGCGCAGGCCGATCCACGTTAGAGGCTTGGAGCCGAGGAACCGCGTGTTCACTTGCGAAGTCCGCGCGGCAATGGCGGCGACCGTTCCTGCGACTGGCCAAATTGCGCGCCAACCGGGAAGCGGATCTGATTCCGAGAACATCGTCAGCGATAGGGCCAGAATAACCAGGGCTCCCGCCCCAAGTGCGTTGGCCACAAAACCAGATGCCCGCAGTCGAAAAACATCCTGCTTGATTGCCAATGCGGCCCCGGCAAGCAGCTCCCAAGCGCGGAAAGGCAGCAGGTAGAAGGCGGCGGCAGGATACCGGTGTGTCGCCACCAATCCAGCGGTGAGCGAGATGACAGCGATCACTAAAACGAAGACGATTGCCTTACTTCGTGACTTGCTCAGAATCATCAGCGCCAATGGGAAAAGCACATAATACTGCTCTTCCACCCCCAAGGACCATGTCATCAGCAACGGATCGAGCCCGGCGTCAGGGGTGAAATAATTGATTACGCGCCAGAATCGAATGTTCGATATGGCGAGGGAGGCGTAGCTCGAACTTACCCCGACCCGCTCGTATTCCGACGACGAGAGCGTGAAAGCCCCAGCGACCAAAATGAAGACGAGCACGACTGCGAGCGCCGGAAGAATGCGCCGGGCGCGCCGTGCATAGAAATCGGTAAGACTGAAGCGTCCTGCCTGAGTATCCCGCCAGATAATGTGTCCGAGTAAATAACCCGAAATTACGAAAAAAATGTCGACCCCGAAAAATCCGGAACTGAAAAAGGGGACGCCGGCATGAAAGAGTACGACTGCAGTGACTGCAACAGCACGAAGGCCATCAATGTCGGGGCGATAACTGGTACCGACACCGTGTTGCCTCTTGTCGAGCGGCACTTTGACCAGAGAATCCATTGCGGCGCCCTAAATACCCGCCCGTGCGAGCTGATCGCGCCAACGCGAGTAGAAGTCTTCGCCGGGATGTACGCCGTCGTCCGAAATGCCAGGGCGCAATCTGCCGGAGGCGTCGGCCAGACCTTCAATGACGATGAGGGGACGGGCCGTGCATTCGGCACGAATGATGTCCCGAACCATGTCGAGGCGTTGATTGAATTCATCGACGCCTGTTGGTGGCGGCAAGGTCACCACAACGCGCGGGTCTGCACAGATGGCGCGCCAGCTTGAATGCAGTTGCGCCTCGTCCAACGGGCCACGGATTGCGTCGTTCATCCCCGCCAGCACCGAAATCCGGACGGGCTGGAACTTGTCGGCAATCTTCAGCCCGGCCGCAATCTGATAGGTTTGGAGGCCGTTCGAGCCGAGGTTGACGTCCCGCCAGTCGTTGAAGTTGAGCCCCCCGGCGGTGAGGCTGTCCCCCAAAAACACAGCGTTGGGGTGGTGAGCCTTTGCCAACCAGCGTGCGAGCGTCTGGGTGTACTGGAACCGAAGGTGCTTGTCCTTCGCAAGAGGGCTCAGCAGAACCAGCTCGAATGAAGCTATGGCGGCCAGAAAAATGGTCAACTTCTTCATTCGGCGAATCACCAACGCTGTCTTTGCGAGGCGTCGTGTTAGGTGACCAGCGCGCGATTACCAACCACACCTCGTATCTCAACGATTTGGCGCCATCGTGATCCAGTCGAACAGCCAGCCAAGCCGTCGGTAGCCTGGGCGCACCGGCGCCCAGGCTACCGTTTGCTGCGCAATCCGCAGCTAGGCGCCTTCGCTCACTCGTCACCCATCCTGAGCGCGGCAATGAACGCTTCCTGCGGGATGCTCACGCTCCCGTATTCGCGCATCTTCGCTTTGCCCTTCTTCTGCTTTTCCAGAAGCTTCTTCTTGCGGGTGATGTCGCCGCCGTAGCACTTGGCGGTCACGTCCTTGCGCAGCGCGGCGATGGTTTCGCGGGCGATCACCTTGCCACCGATCGCGGCCTGGATCGGGATCTTGAACAGGTGGCGCGGGATCAGGTCCTTGAGCCGTTCGCACATGTGGCGGCCGCGATCTTCGGCCACCGAGCGGTGGACGATCATCGACAGCGCATCGACCGGCTCGGCGTTGACGAGGATGCTCATCTTGACGAGGTCGCCCTCGCGCAGCCCGATCTGCTCGTAGTCGAAGCTGGCATAGCCCCGGCTGATCGACTTGAGGCGGTCATAGAAATCGAACACCACTTCGTTGAGCGGCAGTTCGTATTGCACCTGGGCGCGCCCACCCACGTAGGTCAGGCCGGTCTGGATGCCGCGCCGGTCCTGGCACAGCTTGAGGATCGAGCCGAGGTATTCGTCGGGCGTGTAGATCGTCGCCCTGATCCACGGCTCGTCGATCTGCTCGATCCGGCTGGGATCGGGATAGTCGACCGGGTTGTGCAGCAGTATCTCGCAGGCATCCTCGGTCTTCGATTTGCGCAGCTGGATGCGATAGACCACCGACGGCGCCGTGGTGATCAGGTCGAGGTCGTATTCGCGGGTCAGCCGCTCCTGGATGATCTCGAGGTGCAGCAGGCCCAGAAAGCCGCAGCGGAAGCCGAAGCCGAGCGCGGCCGAGCTTTCCATTTCGTAGGAGAAGCTGGCGTCGTTCAGCCGCAGCTTGCCCACGCTTTCGCGCAGCTTTTCGAAGTCGGCCGCGTCCACCGGGAACAGGCCGCAGAACACCACCGGCTGGACTTCCTTGTAGCCCGGCAGCGCGTCGGTCGCGCCCTGCTTGACCGTGGTGATCGTGTCACCGACCTTGGCCTGTTCCACTTCCTTGATCTGCGCGGTGATGAAGCCGATCTCGCCCGGGCCGATTTCCGGCAGGTCGATCCGCTTGGGGGTGAAGCAGCCCACCCGGTCGATCAGGTGTTCGGTGCCCCCGGCCATGAACTTCACGTTCAGGCCCTTCTTGATCACCCCGTCGATCACGCGGACGAGGATGACCACGCCGAGGTAAGGATCGTACCAGGAGTCGACCAGCATGGCCTTGAGCGGCTTGGCCCGGTCGCCCTGCGGCGGCGGGATCTTCTTGACCACCGCTTCCAGCACGTCCTCGATCCCGATCCCGCTCTTGGCGCTGGTCATCACCGCATCGCTGGCGTCGAGCCCGATGATTTCCTCGATCTCGTTCTTCACCTTCTCCGGCTCGGCGGCGGGAAGGTCGATCTTGTTGATCACCGGCACGATCTCGTGGTCGTGCTCGATCGACTGATAGACGTTGGCCAGCGTCTGCGCTTCGACGCCCTGCGCCGCGTCCACCACCAGCAGCGCGCCCTCGCACGCGGCAAGGCTGCGACTAACCTCGTAGGCGAAGTCGACGTGCCCCGGCGTGTCCATCAGGTTGAGCTCATATTCGAGCCCGTCCTTGGCCTTGTAGTTGAGGCGCACCGTCTGCGCCTTGATCGTGATCCCGCGCTCGCGCTCAATGTCCATGTTATCAAGGACTTGCGCGCTCATCTCGCGCTCCGACAGGCCGCCGGTAAACTGGATCAGGCGGTCGGCCAGGGTCGACTTGCCATGGTCGATGTGCGCGATGATCGAAAAATTGCGAATGCGGGCCAGATCGGTCATCCCGCGCCGTTAGCAGCGCATTGCCGCCCTGTCACGACCGCGGAATCACGAGCACCGCTTCAGGCCGCTCTTATCGCCTTCGAGGTATCCACGGCTCCGAACCTGGGCATGCTCATGTGCCCGATATTGTTGAGCGCCACGATCGCCCCGTGGTTCACGCCCGAAGGCATTCCCATCGCGGCTAGCACATATGGCGCGACCCGGTGCCGGGTGCACAGCCCACCGGCGCCATCGTCGACCAGCGGGTTCTCGAACTCCAGCCCCTGGGCGGATCCGTCCGACCGGCGAACTCGGGCCACGACCAACTGCCCCTCGCCGAAGTCGCAGACGAACTGGGTGCCCACCGGCACGTTGATCAGCCCTTCGATCCCAGCGCCGGTGCGGCTCATGTTGCGCATGGTCACCTCGTAGCGGTGATCTTCGTGGATCACGCCGATCTTGCGCAGCACCGTGCGCCGCTCCGCCCGCTGTTTGGCCGGGCCGATGGGAGCAATCACCCAGGCCCCGGTGGCGAGCGCCTCGGCCACTTCCGCGCCCTCGCGTGCGGCGGAATAGATGTAGCCCTGGATCTGGTCGACCCCAAGCTCGCGCATCAGGTCCAGTTCGTCGCGCGCCTCGATCCCCTCGGCCGTCGTCACCATGTCGAGCGCCTTTGCGAGGCTGACGATGGCAGTGATGATCGCCGGATTGCGACTGCCCGGCACGGTCACGTCGCGGATGAAGCCCTTGTCGATCTTGATCTTGTCGAACGGCGCCTTCTTCAGGTAGCCAAGCGAGGAATAGCCGGTGCCGAAATCGTCGAGCGCGAGGCGCACCCCCAGCTTCTTCAGCGCGGCGAAGGTCAGGTCGGTGGTCTCGTCGTCGTTGACGAAGATCGATTCGGTCAGCTCGATCTCCAGCCGGTCTGGCGCAAGGCCGGAATGAGCCAGGGCATTGGCGACGTTGCCTACGAAATTCGTGCTGCCGAACTGTGCCGGGCTGACATTGACCGCCACGCGGATCTCGCCCGGCCAGGCCACGACCTCGCTGCAGGCCTGGCGCAGGGCCCACTCGCCCAGCGCAATGATCAGGTTCGATTCCTCGGCGATTGGAATAAATATCGCGGGCGAGATGTCGCCGAACTCGGGGTGGCTCCAGCGCATCAGCGCCTCGACCCCGATCACCGTGCCGCTCCGGGCAGAGACCAGCGGCTGGTAGCGCAGGCTGATCTGGTTCTGGACCAGGGCGTCGCGCAGGTCCTCCTCCATCCGGCGGCGCTTCTCGGCGGACTGGTGCAGCTCGCTCGAATAGAACCGGAACCGGCCCCGCCCGCTGCCCTTGGCCGCATAGAGCGCAAGGTCGGCGCCCCGGATCAGCGCCTCGCTGGTGGCGCCGTCGAACGGGGCCACGGCGATGCCAATCGATGCGCCGATCACGCAGCGGCTGCCGTCGACCGTATAGGGCTGCGACAGGATGGAGATGATGCGCTTGGCCAGTTCACCCAATTTGCCGCGATCGTCCACGTCGGGCAGGATCACCTGGAACTCGTCGCCCCCGAGCCGGCCGATGTCGTAGCCCTTGTCGCAGACCTGCTGAAGGCGCTGGGCGACCTGCTTGAGCAATTCGTCCCCGGCCGGGTGGCCCAGCGTGTCGTTGACCTGCTTGAACCGGTCGAGATCGATCAGGATCACCGCGCAGGAGCGCTGGGTGGTGGCGAAGACGCGCAGCATGTTGACCAGCCGCTGTTCCATCCGGTGGCGGTTGGCGAGGCCAGTCAGCGAATCGAACATGGCGAGGCGGCTGGCATCGCGGGCATTGCGCAGCCGCTCGGTGGCATCCACGCCGTTGCCCCGATAGCCGACGAAATTGCGCCCGCCATCGAATTGCGGCCGCCCGGTAATGGTCCAGCAAACCTCGGCGCCGCCGCGGGCCGGCTTCACCGCGAGGTCGGAAAAGCTCTTCGCCGCGCTCAGGATCAGCGGCAGGGTGCGCGACGAATCCTCGCCATCCTCGCGGTCGATCGAGAAAAGGGCGTGAAAGGATTGTCCGAGCAGGTCCTGCCGCGAGCAGCCGAAGGCCGTCGCCACGCTTTCGGAAACATATGTGACCAGCCCCCGGGCATCGGTCGACCAGAACCAGCCCTGCCCAGATTGCTCGTAGTCGCGCAGCAGCAGTAGGGCTTGCTGTTCCTCGGGCAGCGCCTCGAACCGGACGGAACCGGACGGCACAGCGTTACGCAACAGATCGCCAATCCGCTTCACCACGACGTCGGTGTCTCCACCCGCGGGATGCCGATCTTTCGCACATCCCTGTGCAACCTGTTCCAGCGCTTAACGGCAGGTGATGAATGAATGGATAAGGATGCCATTCCCGCCAGCATTTCAGGCCGTCTGGCGCAGTTCGCTAGGATCGTTCACTGCGGCGGCGCCGCGCACGGACTCCTCCAGCAGGACCGGATTGACGAATTCGATACCGGTGCGGCCATCCTCACACCAGCGCGTGGTTGCGCGCACCCGCAGCTTCTCGGTCAGGTGCACGTGGAAGAAAGTACCCACCGGCACGTTCCACAGCCCTTCGACGAGCGCCCCGGTCGACGACATGTTGCGTACCGTCGCCTCGTAGCGATGGCCGTCGTGTTCAAGGACCACGCGGCGCAGCACGGTGCGGCGTGTCGGACGGGTCGAGCGCGGCCCGTCGGCCGCGATGGTGATGCCGAGCGCCAGCCGTTGCCGCGCCTCGGCCGCGGCCAGAGGCTTGTCGTAGATATAGCCCTGGACATGGCTGCAGCCGAGCGAACGGACGAGGTCCAGCTCGTCAAGCGTCTCCACGCCCTCCGCCGTCGTCTCCATGCCCAGCGCCTCGGCCAGGCGCACGATAGAGGCGATGATCGCCCCGTTGCAGCTGCCCTTCTCGGTCGCCCCGCGCACGAAGGACTGGTCGATCTTGATCTTGTCGAACGGCGCCTTCTTCAGGTAGCCGAGCGAGGAATAGCCGGTGCCGAAGTCGTCCAGCGCCAGCCGCACCCCCAGCCGCTTGAGCGCGGCAAACATCGCGTCCGTCCCCTCGTCGTCGTTGAGGAAGACGCTTTCGGTGATTTCCAGCTCGAGCCGTTCCGCCGCGACCCCGGCCGAGGCCAGGGCGCTGGTGACGATGGCCGGCAGGGCCGGGTTGGCGAACTGCAGCGGCGAGACGTTGACCGCGACCCGCACCGGGGCCGGCCAATGCGCCAAGTCACGGCAGGCCGTGCGCAGAGCCCATTCGCCGATCTGGGCGATCATCCCGGCATCCTCGGCGATGGCGACGAACTTGGTCGGGCTCAGCCAGCCGCGCGTCGGGTGGTTCCAGCGCAGCAGGGCCTCGAAACCGGCAACCGTCTCGGACGCGGTATGGACCACCGGCTGATAGAACAATTCCAACCCGCCCTGCAGCAGCGCATCGCGCAGGTCCTGCTCGAGCTGGCGCCGCTCCTCCGCATCGGAGTGGAGGTCGGGGGCATAGAAGTGATGCCGCCCGCGTCCGCCGTCCTTGGCCGCATAGAGCGCAAGGTCGGCGTTGCGGATGATGGCCTCGCTCGTCACCCCATCGTCAGGGGCGAGCGCGATGCCCACCGAAACCCCGATCACCACACGGTGCCCGTCGATCTGGTAGGGTTCGGACAGCGTGGAGATGACCCGCTGCGCCAGCCGGCCCAGTTCCTCCCGCTCGAG
The DNA here is from genome assembly GCF_014230315.1 of Novosphingobium flavum. Lineage (GTDB taxonomy): Bacteria > Pseudomonadota > Alphaproteobacteria > Sphingomonadales > Sphingomonadaceae > Novosphingobium > Novosphingobium flavum. The sequence goes on from NZ_JACLAW010000018.1 coordinate 15,994, forward strand.
CCGCCCCGGAATGATCACCTGGAACTCGTCGCCGCCGAGACGGCCAACCCGGCCCGGTGTGCCGACCACCCGCTCGAGCCGGTTCGCCACCTGCTTGAGCAAGGAGTCTCCCGCCGGGTGCCCCAAGGTATCGTTGACCTGCTTGAACCGGTCGAGGTCGAGCAGGAACACGGCGCAGGCCCGGTGCTCGGCGGCGCGGGCATTGAGCACCTTCTCCAGCGATTTCGACATCTGCAGCCGGTTCGCAAGACCGGTGAGCGAATCGTAGTGGGCCAGCCGCGTGGCATGTTCTTCCGACCGCTTGCGCTCGGTCAGGTCCGAACCGGAACCGCGAAAGCCCTGGAAATTGTCGAAATCGTCATAGACCGGCAGGCCGTTGATCGACCACCAGCGCTCTTCCTCGCTGCTCGCCGCCCGCGCCCGCAGGTTCTGGAACGAGGACCGCGCGTTGAGGTGGAACAGCAGGGTCCGCTCGCTGGCGCCCGCGTCCGTTTCCCTTGCGAACAGCTCGACGAAGGGCCGCCCGACCAGTTCGCTGGTAGGCCGGCCGACGACTTCGGCGATGGTCGGTGAGACATAGGTAATCAGCCCGCGCCGGTCAGTTTCCCAGAACCAGCCCTGCCGGGTCAGCTCATAGTCGGACAGGATCAGCTCGGCGCGCTGCTGGGCACGCTCGACCTGCTCCTGCCGCGCCTGGGCGATGCGGTTGAGCTCGATCTGACGGAACGAGATGTAGACCCCGACCCCCGCGCCGATCACCAGCGCCAGCATGGTCGCCGGCTCGAGCGTGACCACGGCATTGGCGAACCACAGCGCCAAGAGGGCCGAGATCATCGTTGGCAGGCGGCCGGAACAGAGGATCGATGCCAGGGTGCCGATCACCACCATCGCCGCCGGACCGGTCTGCCAGCCGGGCGGCCGGGCACCGGCGATCCACAGCGACATGGCCGTGCCGAAGGCGAACATCGGCATGACGACGACTGCCGCCACGATTACCCATCGCCGCGGCGTGGTCATCGCGCGGGTCCGTTCGTAGCGCCCGCCGATCGGCGAAAGCAGGGTCAACACGACCGCGGCGATCACGATCAGGCCGGTGGTCACCGGTGGGAGGGACCATGAGGCCCAGCCGTGGACCAGAACCGCGATCAGCATCGCCGGGCCCATCAGCCACCATTCGGGCGGAATCGCATGACGAGCCACGAAGCGGCGCATCCGCACCCGCGCCGTGGACGCGCGGCTACGCCCGGCGGAATCGGAGAAAGCCGCGGAAAGAGTGCTATCTCCGCCCGAATGGGGCGCACCCTCGGAATGTCGTTCAGCTTCTGCAGACCGCATGGTTCCCCTGTGGGGCCGGGGCACTTGCGAAACGGTTAAGCCAGTCCCCCGCCACCGGGCGGCGGGGCGCAAGAATAGCACTTGCGCTCGCAGCCGATTGGCGCTTGCTTGGTGGGGGCCAGTAACCACGGCCGGGAGAGCCAAGGCGTGCGTCACATCGCGATTATCGGATCCGGCCCCGCCGGTTACTATACGGCCGAAGCAGCACAGAAGCAGTGGGGAGACGATGTCCGGATCGATGTGTTTGACCGCCTGCCCGTTCCCTATGGCCTGATCCGCACCGGGGTCGCGCCGGATCACCAGTCGATCAAGGGCGTCTCGAAGCGCTACGAGGCCGTGGCGCTGTCGGAAAACGTCAGGTTCATCGGCAATATCACGATCGGCAGCGATGTTTCCGTGGCCGAACTGCAGGAGCTTTACGACGCGGTCATCCTCGCCACGGGGGCGCCGCATGACAAGTTGCTCAACCTTCCCGGCGACCAGTTGGGCAACGTATTCGGCAGCGCAGCCTTTGTCGGCTGGTACAACGGCCACCCGCAACATGCAGGACTGAACCCCGGCCTTGGCGGCGATACGGCCGTGGTCATCGGCAACGGCAATGTCGCGCTCGACGTGGCGCGGATCCTCGCCAAGACGCGCGGCGAATTCGCCGGAAGCGACATCGTCGCCCATGCGCTGGGCCAGCTCGACGGCTCGCGCCTGCGCCGCATCATCATTCTCGGCCGGCGCGGCCCGCACCAGATCATGATGACGCCCAAGGAACTGGGCGAGCTGGCGCACCTCGAACGGGCCTGCCCCCGGGTCGACCCGGCCGACCTGCCGGATGAGGGGGAGGACGTCTTTCTCGAACCCGGCCAGCGCAAATCGGTCACCCTCCTGCGCGGCTTCGCCGCGATCCCCGAATCCTACCGGGCCGATAAGCTGGTGGAGATCGAATTCGATTTCTTCGCACAGCCGCGGGGCTTCGTGGGCGAAGGCCAGGTCGCCGGGGTGGAGGTCGAGCGCACCAAGGTCGAGGCGGGCCGCGCCATCGGCACCGGTGAATTCTACGTCGTTCCCGCCGCCCTCGTGGTCGCCTGCATCGGCTACCAGACCTCGCCCATCCCGGGCGTGCCGTTCGACATCGCCGCCGGCCGCTTCGCCAACGACGAGGGGCGGATCCTGCCCGGGCTCTACTGCGTCGGCTGGGCCCGGCGCGGCCCCTCCGGCACGATCGGCACCAACCGGCCGGACGGCTTCGCCATCGTCGAGAAGATGGTCGAAGACCAGCCGCGCGAGTCTTGCAAGCGCGGCTGCGACGGTCTGGACGACCTGATCGAGGCCCGCGCCCTCAGGGTCGTGCGCTTCCGCGACTGGAAGAAGATCGAGGAGGCCGAGGCAATGGCCGCTCGCGACGGCGCCCCGCGTGAGAAATTCGTGGCGATCGAGGCGATGATCGCCGCCGCCGGGAAAGGCTGAAAAGCCTAAAAGTAAGCCGGATACCTGGGCCGGGAGCCTGAACCCCCGGCCCGACGGGTGATGCGCCCCCGTCTGAACTCATTCAGTCAATGGCCGGCCATCGTGCCGCCGCTCAGCGGCTAGGCCTTTGGCGCCATGCACACGGTTTACCGCCGCTCCCGCCAGCAAGTCCATAACGGCGCCCGGCGCGCCTACTAATTCTCTAAAAATCAATAAATTATGCCATCCATATCAGTAACAATCTGATCGGTGCAGTGCAGCACCCAGACGGAAAAGGGCCCGCCCCTCCGGGCAGGCCCTCTTAATCATTCCTGCCCGCAAGGGCTGGCCGTCAGACGCGCATCGGCATCAGCACGTAGAGTGCAGCGCTGTTGTCGTCCTGCCGGATCAGGGTCGGTGCCCCGGCATCGGCGAGGTGCAGCTCGACATTGTCGCCGTCGATCTGGCTGAGGATGTCCTTGAGGTAATTGGCGTTGAAGCCGATCTCGAAGCCGCTCGCCTTGTAGTCTGCCGGCAGTTCCTCGGCGGCCGTGCCGTTATCGGGCGAGGTCACCGAGAGGGTCACGCGGTCAGGCTCCAGCGCGATCTTGACCGCGCGGGTCTTCTCGGTGGCGATGGTCGCCACGCGGTCGACGCCTTCGTAGAACGACCGCGGATCAAGCTTGAGCAGCTTGTCGTTCCCGGTCGGGATGACGCGGTTGTAGTCCGGGAAAGTCCCGTCGATCAGCTTGGAGGTCAGCACGACCCCGTTCTCACCGCCGAGCGTGAAGCGCACCTTCGAGGCCGAAAGGTCGATCAGCACGTTGGTATCGAGCGCTTCTTCGAGCAGCTTGCGCAGCTCGGCCACGCATTTGCGCGGTACGATGACGTCGGGCATGCCCTCAGCCCCGTCGGGGCGCGCGATCGTGTAGCGGGCGAGGCGATGGCCATCGGTGGCCGCCGCCTTCAGCTCGTCATCCGTCACGTGCAGGAAGATGCCGTTCAGGTAGTAGCGGGTTTCCTCAGTGCTGATCGCGAAGCGGGTGCGGTCGATCAGTTCGGCCAGCAGGCGGGCCGGGATCTCGAAGCTGGTCGGCAGGTCGCCTTCCACGATCACCGGAAAATCATCGCGCGGCAGGGTCGGCAGCGAGAAGCGGCTGCGCCCGGCCTTGACCGCCATCCGGTTGTCGGCCGTCTCGAGGCTGACCTGCGAACCATCGGGCAGCTTGCGGGCGATGTCGAACAGCAGGTGCGCCGAAACGGTGATCGCCCCCGCTCCTTCGACCGAGACGGCGTTCATCGTCTCGACCACCTGGAGGTCAAGGTCGGTCGCCATGATCTTGACCGCGCCGGCACCCGAAGCCTCGATGAGCACGTTCGAGAGGATCGGAATGGTGTTGCGGCGCTCGACGACGGACTGGACGTGCGACAGGCACTTCAGGAGCGTCGCGCGTTCGATGGTGGCCTTCATGTGGTCTCTTGTCCCCTCGGTCGGCCAAGGCGCGGAATCGCGGCAGGGCCGTCAAGAATTCGGACCACCTGTCTTAACGCCGACAGCCCCCGCGGCAAGCATCTCGCGCCTGCAATGCCTTCAATCTGGGGATAAATGCGTGAGCTTTGTGCGTTGGCCGGATCCATACGCCGCCCGCGAGTCTTTGCTGGGTGCGCCCTTCGCCTCCGCGAAGGGCTTGCGGCACCGGCCCGCTCCCCCGGCCCGACCACCCATCAAGTGTACCCTGTGGGTGGTCGGGCCGGGGGAGCGGGCCGGTGCCGCGCACGGATCAGGCAAAAGCCTGATCCGGTCCATGCATTACTTAGCTGAACATCGCCATGCCGCCGTTCACGTGCAGGGTCTGGCCGGTCATGTAGCCGGCCTCCTTGCTGGCGAGGTAGGCCACGGCGGCGGCGATGTCCTCGCCCTCGCCCATCCGCCCCATCGGGATGCGGCTGTTGAGCGCTTCCTTCTGGGCATCGGGCAGGACTTCGGTCATGGCCGTGCGGATGAAGCCCGGGGCCACGCAGTTCACCGTGATCCCGCGGCTCGCCACTTCCTGGGCGAGGCTCTTCGACATGGCGACGAGGCCGCCCTTGGCGGCGGCATAGTTGACCTGGCCCGGATTGCCGGTCGCGCCGACCACCGAAGTCACGGTAATGATCCGGCCGAAACGGGCCTTCATCATCGGCTTGGTCGCGGCGCGCATCAGGCGGAAGGCGGCCTCGAGATTGACGCGGATCACCGCGTCCCATTCCTCGTCCTTCATCCGCATGGCGAGATTGTCGCGCGTGATCCCGGCGTTGTTGACGAGGATGTCGATCTTGCCGAGCGAATCCAGCGCCGCCGGCACCAGCTTCTCCACGTCCTCGGCGCTCGACAGGTCGCAGGTGATGGCAACGTGATCGACTTCCTGCACGTGCTGGGGCGAATGCTCGTCCAGTTCGTCACGAAATGCGCGCAGCTTGGTCGCGTTGGAGCCGGAAATGGCGAGGCGGGCGCCCTGCGCAGCGAGGCTACGGGCAATCGCCGAGCCGATCCCGCCCGAAGCGCCGGTAACAAGGGCGGTCATGCCGTGAAGATCGAACATATCCTGCTTACTCCTCAGAGGCTCTTCGCCAATTCCTCGATATCGGCCATGGTGACCACGCTGGTCACCGAGACCTCGCTCCCGGCGCTGCGGGTGATCATCGGGCCGAGCACCTTGCCACCCAGTTCAACGAACTGGGTGACGCCGGCCGCGGCCATGGCGATCGCGCTCTCGCGCCAGCGAACGCGGCCGGTCACCTGCTCGACCAGCAGGCGGCGCACTTCGGCCGGATCGCTCACGGCAGAGGCGGTGACATTGGCGAAAACCGGCACGCGCAGGGTTCCCGGCGGGGTCTTGCCCAGCGCCTCGGCCATGGCATCGGCGGCGGGCTGCATCAGCGGGCAGTGGAATGGAGCGGAGACCGGCAGCAGCACGCCGCGCTTGATCCCGTGCTCCTTGACCAGCGCCACCGCGCGCTCGATCGCCTCGCGGTGACCGGAAATCACCACCTGGGTGGGGTCGTTGTCATTGGCGACGGTGCACACCTGACCTTCGGCAGCGGCAGCGGCCAGCGCGCTCGCCTTCTCGATGTCAGCGCCCAGAAGCGCCGCCATGGCGCCCACGCCCACCGGCACGGCCGCCTGCATCGATTGCCCGCGCAGCTTGAGCAGCCGCGCCGTATCGGCCAGCGAAAAGGCACCTGCCGCGCACAGGGCGGTATATTCGCCAAGGCTGTGACCAGCCACGTAGCCGGCCTTGTCGGCCAGCGCGATGCCGCCTTCCTGCTCCAGCACGCGCAGCACGGCGATGGCATTGGCCATGATCGCGGGCTGGGCATTCTCGGTCAGGGTCAGGGCATCTTCCGGCCCTTCCTTCATGATCTGGAACAGCTTCTGGCCGAGCGCGTCGTCGACTTCCTCGAACACCGCGCGGGCCACGGCGCTCGCCTCGGCCAGTTCCACGCCCATGCCGACCTTCTGGCTACCCTGCCCCGGGAAAACGAAAGCGCGCATCGCCGCCTCTCCTTCAAAAAAGTTTGGGCGCCCTATTGCCCGGGGCTGCCAGAGGCAAGCCCGAACGGCACGATCCTGTTGGCTGCGTCATGCCCGATATCCGCCGCACCGAGAAAGGGTATCTCGCGGCGCGCACACCAGTAGCGCGCAATCTCCTCCGGCTCCGCCCCGAACGGACGGTCATTCTCCGGCACGTCGGTAACCCGCCCCAGCCGCAGCCCGGCGATACCGCCGAGATGCGCCGTGGCGTGGAAGAACAGCCGGTCGACCGAGTAGAGGTATTCGCTCACCTCCTCGACCATGACCACGTGCCGCGCCAGCCCCGGCATCAGCGGCGTGCCGCCGAGCATGGCCAGCGTGGTGAGGTTGAGCGCCACCACCGGCCGCGTTTCGCCCGCCAGCGAGGGCTCCTCGCCCGAGCGATCGCCGCTCAACCAGCCGAGCGAACGCCGCACGGCCTCATCCCCCCCGGTGCGGCGGATGTCGGTCGGCATCGGGGCATGGACCGGGCGGCCGATCCGCGCCCGGTAGAGCGCCGCCAGCAGGTAGCCCCCGTCAGAATAGCCGAGATAGGCCTTGCCCGCCGCCGCGTGATCGAGCCGGGTGATCGCTTCCTGCGCGATCCGGTTGGAACCATAGCCCCCGCGCACGAACCACACCGCATCGAAACCCGGATCATTGGCGCATTCGAGAAACGCGGCCAGCCGCTGCGCGTCCGGCCCGGCAAAATGCCCCTCCTCGGCAAAGCACTGCTCGTGAAAGTGAAGCTCCACCCCCGGATAGTCTTCCGCCAGCGCCAGCACGCGCGCCGCGTCCTCGCGGGTAAACGGAGTGGCCGGGGCACAGATGGCGACGCGGATCATGCCTCATGTCTCTAGCGCCTTTCGCCGCGCCGACAAAAGGGGGGGCAAAAGGTTGCCATCGCGCCGTCCCCCGAATAGGCCACACGGCCATGACCGCGCCCGCCTCCGATCTCACTTCACACCCCTGGTTCTTCTGCGGCATCGGCGGCTCGGGCATGTTGCCGCTGGCCCTGATCCTGCGCGGACAAGGAGCCGAAGTCGCCGGATCGGACCGCAGCCGCGACCAGAACCGCACGCCGGAAAAGTTTGAGTGGCTCGAATCGCTCGGCTTCACCCTGTTCCCGCAGGACGGCAGCGGCATCGCCAGCACCGGCCAGACCCTTGTCGCCTCGGCGGCGGTCGAAGATACCGTGCCCGAAGTGGTCCGCGCCAAGCAACTCGGCTGCGCGCGGATGAGCCGGGCCGAACTGCTCGCCGCCCTGTTCAACGCAGCGCCCGCCTCCATCGCGGTCGGCGGCACCAGCGGCAAGTCGACAGTCACTGGCATGATCGGTTGGATTTTGACCGAGACCGGGCGCGATCCCACGATCATGAACGGCGCGGTGATGAAGAACTTCGCCCGTCCCGACGCGCCCTTCGCCTCGGCACGGATCGGAAACGGCGGGCTCTTCGTGTCCGAAGTCGATGAGAGCGACGGCTCGATCGCGCTTTACCGGCCCAGCGTGGCCGTGCTTGGCAATGTCAGCCTCGATCACAAGAGCCTCGAGGAACTGCGCGCCTTGTTTGGCGATTTCCTCGCCCGCGCCAGCGTCGCGGCGGTCAATCTCGATGACGACGAAAGCGCTGCGCTCGCCAGCCGCGCGCAGGATCTGGTGACCTTCGGGATCGACAGCGCCGCCGCAGACATCGGTGTCTTCCCCGGCTCCATCGTGGAAGCGCCCACCACGCTGACCGCCACGATCGTCGATCGGCGCGACGACAGCGAGCATATGCTCGCCCTCAAGGTGCCAGGCCGCCACAACCTTGCCAATGCGCTCGCCGCGCTTGCCGCCGCCAGCGCTGCGGGGGTGCCCGTGGCCGAGGCCGTGGCCGCGCTAAGCAGCTTCGCCGGACTGGCGCGCCGCTTCGAGATCGTCGGCACCAGCGCAATGGGCGTGACCGTGATCGACGATTTCGGCCACAACCCCGACAAGGTCTCGGCCACCCTCGCCACGCTCAAGGCGCACCCGGGCCGGGTGATCGCCTTCTTCCAGCCCCACGGCTATGGCCCGCTGCGCCAGATGGGCGCCGAACTGGCGGACGTCTTCGCCCGCAAGCTTGGTGCCGACGACCGCCTGATCCTGTGCGACCCCGTCTATTTCGGCGGCACGGTCGACCGTTCGGTCGGCAGCGAGCGGATCGTGGAACTGGTCAACAGCGCCGGGGGCAATGCCCTCCACGTTCCGGCAAGGGATGATGTGCCTGCCGTGATCGCCGCCATGGCCCGCCCCGGAGACCGCGTGGTGATCATGGGCGCGCGCGACGATACGCTGACCCTGTTCGCCAAGGGCCTGCTCGCCGCGCTCTAGAGCCGCCCGCCCTGAACGAAGGTCTGGGCCGAACGCCGCAGCAGTTCGTGGTCGCCCGGCAGGCGGCTGCGCTCGTCGAGCCGGCGCGTGGCCATGATGGCGCGCTGGTCCAGCGGGTCGAAGAAGGACAGGCCGCACTGGTGCGCGTCATGCCAGATGATCACGCCGAAGGCCTCGCGGTCACCCCACTGCAGGACTGCCTCCTGCCGCTCGCGCAGCGCGAAGTTCCGCCCGATCACCCGCGCCCCGCCCGAAGAGACGTCGGCCAGCACGGCGCGGGCCGTCCCGTCGAGCGTGATCAGCCGCGCCTCGAGCCGCACCCGCAGCCGGGCGTCACGGCGGCGGCCGATCATGGCTTCGGAAAAGGCGGGAACGGGCAGGTTCATGGCCCGGCGAACATGGCACGGCGCCCCATACCGGAGCACCAACTGACCCATACGGACTTACCCGTAACCCGCCCGTCCCCACCCCTTCGCGCTTGCATTCCCCCCGGCTTTCGCTAAGGGCCGCCACTTCCGCGGCGCCTTTTCAGGATTCGCGGGAATTTGAAGAAAGCCGGAGGGGCCCCGCAATCCCGCGGACAAGCCAGCGATCGGTTAGACAGATAAAGGAAGCTGCCGTGGCTCTTTACGAGCACGTGTTCCTGGCGCGCCAGGATCTCAGCCAGTCGCAGGTTGATGCGCTGGCGGCCACCGCGACGGAAATCGTCGAATCCAATGGTGGCAAGGTCACGAAGACCGAAACCTGGGGCCTCAAGGGCCTCGCCTACAAGATCAAGCGCAACCGCAAGGCGCACTTCGTCCTCCTCAACATCGAGGCCGGCGGCGACGTGATTGCCGAGCTGGAGCGCCAGACCCAGATCAACGAAGACGTGATCCGCTACATGTCGGTCCGCGTTGACGAGCACGAGGGCGGCCCGTCCGTCCAGATGCGCAAGAACGACCGCGAGCGCAGCCGTCGCCGCGAACGCGAGGAGGCTTGATCCATGGCTCGTCCGTTTTTCCGCCGCCGCAAGTCCTGCCCGTTCTCGGGCAAGAACTCGCCGAAGATCGACTACAAGGACGTGCGCCTGCTGCAGGGCTTCATGTCCGAGCGTGGCAAGATCGTGCCTTCGCGCATCACCGCCGTTTCGGCCAAGAAGCAGCGTGAGCTGTCGCAGGCCATCAAGCGCGCCCGTCACCTGGGCCTGCTGCCCTACCTCGTGAAGTAAGGAGGCATCCCCATGGAAATCATCCTCCTCGAACGCATCGAGAAGCTGGGTTCGATCGGCGACGTGGTCAACGTCAAGGACGGTTACGCCCGTAACTTCCTGCTGCCCAACAAGAAGGCCCTGCGCGCCAACGAGGCGAACCGCAAGGTGTTCGAAGCCAACCGCGCCAAGATCGAGGCCGACAACGCCGCCCGCCGTGCGGACGCCGAAGTCGATTCGAAGGGCGTCGAAGGCAAGCAGGTCGTCCTGATCCGCGCCTCGTCCAACGCCGGCCAGCTTTACGGGTCGGTTTCGGTCCGTGACATCGCCGACGCCCTCAACGCCGATGGCGCCAAGGTGACCAAGGCGATGATCGTGCTGGAACGCCCGATCAAGACCATCGGCGTGTTCGACGTTCGCGTCGCGCTGCACCCGGAAGTCTCGGTTGGCGTCAAGGTCAACGTCGCCCGCTCGCCCGACGAAGCCGAACTGCAGTCGCAGGGCGTCAACGTCATCGACGCGATGTTCGACACCGAGTCCGCCGGCTTCACCGAAGCCTACGATCCCAACGCGGAACCGGGCGAAATCCCGGCCGACCTGCTCGAAGACGCCCCGGAAGCCGAGGCCTGAGCAGCTCTCCCCGCTAACGGGTAACGAAAAGGCCCCCTTCCACGCGGAAGGGGGCCTTTTTCGTGGGTCAGTGCATTTTAGAACGGATCAGCGAACCGGCCCGCTCACGATCCCCGTGGCCACCACCGGGGCAGCCGCAGCACCCGGCGCCGGGGTCAGGGCGGCGATCTGCAACACCTTGCCGTGAACCCAGGTCATGCCCACGCCGTAGGTCACCACCGGCGTGAACTGCGGCGCGCCAACGCCGGATTCGTAAACCCGGTCGGAATGCTCGGGCAGCAGCCAGAAATGCTCGCCCACCCGCACCAGCAGAGCCACCGACTCCCGCCCGCGCGCGCCGGCATAGGCGCCGGCGCCGAACCAGCCGGTGGTCAGGTAAAGATCGCGGTCGGGAATGCCGAGGCGGCGCAGCGCTTCCATCTTGGCGATCGCGACGTCGAAGCAGTCGCCAAGCCCGCGCGCCAAGGTTTCCTGCGCAGGGGCCCAGTAGCCATCGTCAGAACAGTTGGTCGCCTGGGCACCATTGCGGATCGTCCGGTTGACCGAGGCTTGGACATAGCCGATCGCCTGCTCGGTCGAGAGCGTCCATGCGCCCTCCATCATCCGGTCAAGCCCGGGCTGGTTGAGCGAGGCGCGCATGACCTTCGCCCAGCGGGTCGAGGTCGGCTTGGCCCGCACCGGCAGGGCCACGGTTCCGAACACGTTCGGCCCCACCGGGCGCACGGCTTCAGGCACGGCGATGGCCGGCATGGCCCAGCGGGTAACGACTTCGCCCCCGGCAATCCGCGCCACCACGGGGCCAGCGGATATTGGCGTATCGGCAACGGCCTGCGCGCCGCCAGCAAGGGCTGCGGCAATAGTGATGGCCGCACGGCACAGCCGTGTCAGGTTCTTGCGATGGACCCCCTCCCCGGGTGCCCCCAAAACAATTGATCCCACTGGTTCTGACCCGTCCCGTTTTTTTCTGTTTACTATATTCTAATTTGCGCCTCAATCCCGCCGGTTCCCGCACAGATCGCACGCTGGCGGCGCTTCGGCGCGCTTTTGCCTCCTGAAGGTCAGCCAGATACCGTATTTGAAGTGCGGGCCGTCCTCAGATAGCCTGAGGCCATGCAATCGATCGAATCCATCGTCGCCAGCCTCGAGACCATCTATGCCGAGGCTGTTTCCACCCTGCGTTCGGACATTGCCGCCTTCGTCGAACGCGGCGCCCTGCCCCCGGCCCAGCGCCGGGCCGAGCGGGCGTGGTGCTATCCCGAACTACGCATCACATATACCGGCCAAGAAACCCGGCCCGACCTCGCCCGCGCCTTCGGCCGCCTCAGCCAGACCGGCACCTATGCCTGCACGGTCACGCGCCCGGCGCTCTTCGCCGGCTATCTCGCCGAGCAGCTCTCGCTACTGGCCGACGATTACATGATCGAGATCACGGTCGGCCGCTCCACCCAGGAAATCCCCTTCCCTTACGTGATCGACGCCAGCAGCGGCCTCGGCCGGGTCAGCCCGCTCGAACTGGCACGCCTGTTCCCGACCACGGAACTGGCGATGATCGGCGACGAACTGGCCGACGGCGACCCGCCCTCGGCCGACTATGGCGACACCCTCCCCCTGGCCCTGTTCGACGGGCTGCGCACCGATTTCAGCCTCGCCCGCCTCGCCCACTATACCGGCACGGCGCCCGAGCACTTCCAGCGCTACATCCTGTTCACCAACTACCACCGCTACGTCGATGAATTCGTCGACTGGGCGGGGCGCAAGCTCGGCACGGGCGGCTATGTTGCCCTGTCGGGCGCGGGCGGGCTCTATCTCGACGCGCCGACCGAAAACGCCCGCGCCCGCCTGTCCGACACCGCCTGGCGCCGCCACCAGATGCCGGCCTACCACCTCGTCGGCGCGGACGGCCTCGGCATCAGCCTCGTAAACATCGGCGTCGGCCCGTCCAACGCCAAGACGATCTGCGACCACCTCGCCGTCCTGCGCCCCGAGGCCTGGTTGATGATCGGCCACTGCGGCGGCCTGCGCGATACGCAGCGCATCGGCGACTATGTCCTGGCCCATGCCTACCTGCGCGACGATCACGTGCTCGACGATGTGCTGCCGCCCGAAATTCCGGTCCCGGCCATCGCCGAGGTCCAGGTCGCGCTCGCCCGCGCGGCCGAACTAGTCAGCGGCGATACCGGCGCCAACCTCAAGAAGCGGATGCGCACCGGCACGGTCGTCACCACCGACGATCGCAACTGGGAACTGCGCTACACCCAGTCGGCCCGCCGCCTCTCGCTCAGCCGCGCGGTCGGGATCGACATGGAAAGCGCTACGATCGCCGCGCAGGGCTACCGCTTCCGCGTGCCTTACGGCACCCTGCTCTGCGTGTCGGACAAGCCGCTTCACGGCGAAATCAAGCTGCCAGGGCAAGCCAACCGCTTCTACGAGGAAGCGATCGGCGCCCACCTTGCGATCGGCACCACCGCCTGCGAGCTGCTCCGCGCGGAAGGCCCTCGCCTCCACTCCCGCAAACTGCGCGCGTTTAACGAACCGCCGTTCCGCTAACACGGCTGCGACGCCGGTAACGAACCGCCGTTCTGCTGACGCGGCTGCGGCACCGGTAACGAGCCTTCGTTCCGCTGATGTGGCTGCGGCAGTCCGTCAATTCTTCGCGCCGGCCACGATCCCCGTCAGGTAGATCTGGCCCGGCGCGATGCTCGCTCCGGCATAGGGGTCGGGGTTCACGTGAGCGATCATGAACGAATAGCCCACTTCCGCCGCATTGGGCCCGTAAAACGACCCGAAGAATGATCCGCTGCCAAATGTCGGCGAGTTCGAGGTGAAGGTCCCGTCGAAATGGTCGGCATTGATGGTTCCCGCGCCGTTGTAGGTGGCGTTGGGCCAGGACAGCTGCAGTGTGGTCGCCACGCTGCCCGCCGCAAAATCGGCGCTGAACGTCGCCAGCCCGGTCACGCCCTGCATCGTCACCGGCGCATAGGTCCCACTCAGCGCCGTGGCCCGCACGGTGGTCGCATAGCTCGCCGTACCGGTGTGCGGCATGGCGGTCCCGGTCGGCTCGCCGAACGTGAAATAGGCCGTCCGGGTCGTTTCCGGAGAAGTCTGAACCGTGTCCCACTGCGCGAAGCTGCTGTAAGTGAGGGTGATCGGCGGCGTTCCCGCAATCCCGCTGCGCAGGTTGCCATAAGCGGTAAGGGTATCGGTCCGCCCTGCGGATTGGAGAACATACTTGTCGGCATAGCCCGTGGCCGTCACCCTGTCGGCTGCTGTGAACGAGGCCGACCCGCTCTGGTCGGTAACCGTGTAGGTCCCCGAAACGGCATTGTAGGCAAAGGTGTTGGCGCTGGTGCGCCCCGTGGCCCCGGCCTCGTCGATCACCGCCGTGCTTGAGGTGAAAATCCCGTCGCCCACGTGCCCGCGATAGCCCGATCGGGCCGTCGTCGCGGCATAGCTGGCATTCTGCGTCATCGGAAAAGGCGGAGCGGGCAGCGCCGATGCGGGAGCAGGGGCGCTGGCCACCGCGCCACCGCCCCCGCCGCATCCGCCGAGCAATGCCGCCAGTCCGCCGGAAATGGCCAATGCCATGATCCCGGGCCGCGATCGCGGGGCTGAATAAGTCATCGCATCTCTCGCATCATCAAGCTGCCGCCGGGCAACAATTTCAGTACTTGTTGATGGACGAGGCCGAATTAGCAATCCCTGCGGACGCCAAATTATCAAGAATTATCAGTAATAAAATTCATTTCCGATCATTCATTTGCAAGCCGCTGGCACCTGTCACACCCGCATCGCCCTTACCCACATCTGCTGTACCCCGGGCTCCAGCTCGATGTCGTAGCGATTGGCAAAGGTCAGCGTTCCGTCCTCGGCGATGCGGAACAGGCTGAGCCCGGCCGGGGTCACCGTCTCCTCCCCGTCCTTCACCTCGCTCATCGCCGCCAGACAGGCCGCAATCAGCACCTTGCCCGAAGGGTCGATCGTGAAGGCCCGAACGTGGAAGCCATGCGGGTCGGCGAACTGGATCGGCCGCGGCTCCCCGGTCGTCTGGTCGATAGCGAAGACCGCGATGTTGTTCTCGCCCGCCGTGAAGGGAAAAGCCCCGACCGGGCTCGTCGTCGCGCTGACCCGGTTCGAGGCATAGACCACGTTGCCCTTGGGATGGACGTGGATCGCCCCTGCCACCTGCACCACGCCGGGCACCATCGGCGCCTTGGTGCAGGGGATGGCATAGGCCGGCTGAGCCGAGGGCATGTCGCCCGAAAGCCGGTGCATGTGCAGCTGGTTCTGCAGTTCGACCAGCACGTAGAGCCACGGCTTGTTCGGATGGAAATCAAGGTGACGCGGGCCATAGCCATAGCCGTGATCGCCGCCGACCTCGATGCTGGCCCAGTTCGACAGGTGCCCGTTGGCAAAGTGGAACAGCTTGATCGCCCCCGGGTCACCCTTGGGCTTGCCGGGCGAGGGATTGTTGCCTCGGCTCGGCACGATCACCGCGCGGTTGGACGGCGTGGCCAGGATCTGGTGCGTGAACACGCCCACATCGAGCTCGTCCGGCTGCACGATTTCCGGCCCCACCATTCCATCCGGCTCGATCCGGTGGACCGAGACATGACCCGGCGCATTGTAGGCGCACAGGATGAAGCGCCCGCCGCGATCAACGCTGACGTTGATCGGTCGCTGGCGCAGTCGCTGCGGCTCGCCGTGACGCATGAGATCGCCCGCGCCATCTGGCCGCAGCGCGAACAGGAAGTGCCCCGATCCGGTGATCCCCTTCGCCCCGCGTTCGGAATCGGTCGTGGCCACGTAAAGGCAGGGTTGCGACGGATGCGGCCAGCCATACTGCACCACCGACGGCAGGACGAGTGACCCGCGCTCGATCAGCGCTGCCCGCTCAACATCAAGCTCCCAGTGCGTGAGCGTGTTGCCGACCGAGTTGTAGACCACGTCACGCATCTTGCGCCCCGCGCCCAGCACCGGCTCGCCGGCCACGGCCGCCAGCGCCGCCGCGCCCAGGCCGCGGTTGAAGTCCCGCCTGTCCATCCATGATCCCTTGCCTCTTGTTCGGGCAGGAAAACGGCAGTCCGGGCCGGGATTGTCAACACGATCGGAAGCGATCTTATCGCCCTGCGCAGCCTTACTCGTCGAGGAAGGCCACGATCTCCTCAGCCAGCTGGCGCATGGTGACCGAACTCATGTGCGTGCCAGGGATCGGCGCATAGCGCGCATTGGGCAGGACTTCCGCCAGCTCCTCGGGTGAGCCATTGTCGTCGTCTTCGGTCCCGCAGATAAGGAGGGTGGGCATGGTCGCATCCGAGAAATCGTCGATCCGCGCCCCCGCGAAGGATTGCAGCAGCAGCTTGCTGGAAACGAGATCGACCTTGGTCGACTTCATGAAGTTCTGCGCGAAATAGGCCGGATCGTCGCGCGGGATCGTGCCATAACGCTCGATCACGTCGAGGAAGAAGTCGGTCCGCTGCTTCCACCGCTGCAGCCCGCCCAGCCCCATGCCGCACAGGATCAGCTTGCCCGGCTCCAGCCCTGCCTGGGTCACCCCGCGCAGCGCCGTGCGCGCGCCGAGCGAAAACCCGCACAGGTCATAGTCGCTGATCGCAAGGTCTGCGAGCACTGCCTTGAGATCCTGCACCAGCACGTCGTGCGGATAGGCCGCGGCGGTCTGCGGCCGGGCGCTCTGCCCATGGGCGCG
Source organism: Novosphingobium flavum (assembly GCF_014230315.1). Classification (GTDB taxonomy): domain Bacteria; phylum Pseudomonadota; class Alphaproteobacteria; order Sphingomonadales; family Sphingomonadaceae; genus Novosphingobium; species Novosphingobium flavum. The sequence continues at coordinate 32,195 of NZ_JACLAW010000018.1, forward strand.
CAGGTCGGGCATGATCACGTCGAACCCGGCCTCGGCCACTTTCTGCGCCGTGCCATACTTGATCCAGTTGATCTCGGCGTTGGAAAACAGCCCGTGCAGCAGGATCACCGGCCGCCCGGCGCCCATCCGGTGCACCGCCAGCTTCTCCCCGTCGAACCCGGGGACGAACGAAACATCAATATCCAAGTGGCCTCAACTCAGCAGCTTCCAACCCGAAACCAGCAGCACCGCCGCCAGCGCGGGGCGCAGGATATGATCGGGCGAGCGCGAGGACAACAGGCTGCCGGCGATAACCCCGGGGATCGAGCCCATCAGCAGGTTGAGCAGCAGGGTCGTATCCACCCCGCCGATCAGCCAGTGGCCCATGCCCGCCACCAGCGTCAGCGGCACGGCATGGGCGATGTCGCTGCCCACGATCCGCGAAACGCGCAGGCCCGGATAGAGCATGAGCAGGGCCGTCACCCCGATCGCCCCGGCGCCGACCGAGGAAATGGTCACCGCCACGCCCAGCACCACGCCCAGGGCAATGGTCGGCCAGAGCGATTCGCTCTCATCGAGCCGCTCGTGCGTCTTGGCGAAGACCGCCAGCTGCTTCTGGAACAGGGTGGCCACGGCCGTCACCAGCAACATGCAGCCCAGCACGAGCAGGATGATGTGGCCGGTCTCCTTGCCCAGCTTGCCGAAGTAGGACACGCCGATCAGGGTCACGATCGCCGCCGGGACCGAGCCCGAGGCCAGCCGGCGCACGATCTTCCAGTCCACCGTGGCGTTCCAGCCGTGCACGGCCGATCCGGCGACCTTGGTCGTCGCGGCGAACAACAGGTCGGTGCCCACGGCCGTGCCGGGGCTTACGCCGAACAGCAGTACGAGAATCGGCGTCATCAGCGATCCGCCGCCCACGCCGGTCAGGCCGACGAGGAAACCCACCAGCAGGCCCGCCACGCCGTGCAGGAAATCGAGATGTGCGAGCATAGGTCTCCTGCAGTCGCGCGGACGCGTCCTGTTATTGGTCTGCGGGCGGCTTATCGGGCGGCGGCGGCGGCCGCAAGATAGAATCTCTATCGCATGACTTGAGATTGAATTGCGCTCGGCCCGTTCCCAACCCGCCCCGCCGCGCAGGCTGGAACGGTCCCTCCGGAGCCTCGTTTGGCTCCGGTAAACGGGAGAGATCAATGGAGTATCTCATGAACCGCAATCCGATTTCGAAGATCATGTTCTCCGCCGGCGCGCTCGCGCTCGTCCTCTCCTCGCCGGCCATGGCCGCCAGCAAGAAGGACCGCGCGCGCGAGGCGATCGCCGCCGCCCAGGCCAAGGTCGAGAGTGCCCGCAACGTCGGCGCCGGCTCGGCCGTCCCGGCAGGCCTCGCCTCGGCCCAGGCCGAATTGCTGCGCGCCCGCGAAGCCTCCAACGCCGGCCATCAGGACGAGGCGATCCAGATGGCGATCCACGCCCAGGCCATGGCCGACACCGCGATGGGCGCCGCCCAGCGCCAGAAGGACGATGCCGCGCTCGCCAACCGGGCTGCGGCGCGCGATCAGGTCGACGCCGCGCAGCAGCAGGCCGCCGCGGCCCAGCAGCAGGCGGCCGAGGCCAATGCCCGCGCCGATGCCGCGAGCCAGGCCGCGCAGGTCTCGGCCCAGCAGGCCGCCGCCGCTCAGGCCGCCGCTGCCGCGGCTACCGCACCCAAGCCGCCGACACAGGTGGAAACCACCGTGACGACCGCTCAGGCGGCCCCGGTTCGCACGGTCACAACCGCGCGCGCCGCCACCGTGCGCAAGGCGCCGGTTCGCAAGCGCACGATCACCCGCCGCACGACGCGCGCAGCCCCGGCCACGACCGTGACCAGGACCACCACCCGGGTGACCACGCAGCAATAACGACCACCCCTAAGCAAAAGAACCCGGCCTGCTGCATCGCAGGCCGGGTTCTTTTTCACGGGCCGCTGTTCCGGCCCTGCGCCGTTAAAGGCGATCAGCCCTTCTTGAGGTGCCGGCGCCCGAGCAGTTCGGCGATCTGCACCGCGTTCAGCGCCGCGCCCTTGCGCAGGTTGTCCGAGACGCACCACAGCGCGATGCCGTTCTCGACCGTGATGTCTTCGCGCACGCGCGAAACATAGGTCGCATAGTCGCCCACGCATTCGACCGGGGTGACGTATCCGCCGTTCTCGCGCTTGTCGACGAGCATCACGCCCGGCGCCTCGCGCAGGATGTCCTGCGCCTCGGTCGCGGTGATCTCGTTCTCGAACTCGATGTTGAGCGCTTCGGAGTGACCGACGAAAACTGGCACGCGTACGCAAGTGGCGGTCAGCTTGATCTTCGGGTCGAGGATCTTCTTGGTCTCGGCGACCATCTTCCACTCTTCCTTGGTGTAGCCATCATCCAGGAAGACGTCGATGTGCGGGATCACGTTGAAGGCGATCTGCTTGGTGAACTTCTTGGGCTCGACCTGATCGCCGACGAAGATCGCGCGGCTCTGCTCGAACAGCTCGTCCATGCCTTCCTTGCCCGCGCCGGAAACCGACTGGTAAGTCGCCACGACCACGCGCTTGATCTTCGCCTTGTCGTGGAGCGGCTTGAGCGCCACGACCATCTGCGCGGTCGAGCAGTTGGGGTTGGCGATGATGTTCTTCGCCTTGTAGCCGTCGATCGCCTCCGGGTTCACTTCCGGCACGATCAGCGGCACGTCCGGGTCCATGCGGTAGAGCGACGAGTTGTCGATCACCACGCAGCCCTGCGAAGCGGCCTTGGGAGCATAGGTCTGGGTCGGGCCCGAACCGGCGGCGAACAGGGCCATGTCCCAGCCGGTGAAGTCGAAATGCTCGATGTTCTGGACCTTGAGCATCTTGCCGGTTTCGCCGAACTCGATCTCGGTGCCCGTGGACCGGGGGGAAGCGACGGCAGCGATCTCGTCGATCGGGAAGCTGCGCTCGGCGAGGATGTTGAGCATCTCGCGGCCGACATTGCCGGTCGCACCGACGACTACTACGCGGTAACCCATTGTCTTGCTCCTGTGCGCCATGGCCCGTGATGCCGGGCGGGCGCTTCAATCAGATCGTGATGGATAAGGAAAAGGGCGCCCCGGCCTGTGCCAGGGCGCCCTTTACGGTGTTTGGTCCGTATCTGGCGGGGGACTTTGTCCCTTCCCTGCTCAGCCCTCGGCGCGGGTGTCGCGACGTTCGGCAATACGAGCGCGTTTGCCGGTGCGGCCGCGCAGGTAGTAGAGCTTCGCACGACGCACCACACCGCGGCGAACCACGGTAATGCTGTCGATGTTGGGCGAGTAGAGCGGGAACACGCGCTCCACGCCTTCGCCGAACGAGATCTTGCGCACGGTGAAGTTGGAGTTGAAGCCACGGTTCGAGCGCGCGATGCACACGCCTTCGTAGGCCTGCACGCGGGTGCGCTCGCCTTCGATCACCTTCACGCCGACGCGGATGGTGTCGCCCGGGCGGAATTCCGGAATGTCCTTGCCGGCCTTGGCAATTTCCTCGGCCTCGATCTGCTGGATCAGGTTCACTGGTCCTCAGTCCTTCGTTTCGCGCTGCGCGCCAGAGGCAGACTGGACCCGAACGCCCTCATGGCGTTCCCAAAGATCCGGCCTGCGTAACCGTGTATCGACCTCGGACTGGCGCTTGCGCCATTCCGCGATCTTCGCATGATCCCCCGATCGCAGCACTTCAGGGATCGTGCGCCCTTCCCACTCAGCGGGTCGGGTATAGTGGGGATATTCGAGCAAGCCGTTCTCGAACGACTCCTCGGTCCCACTGGAAGCCGCGCCCATTACGCCGGGAAGCAAGCGAATGCAAGCATCAAGCAGCATGATCGCCGCCGGTTCGCCGCCGGAAAGCACGATGTCGCCCACCGACACCTCTTCCACGGCCCGCCCGTCGAAAATCCGCTCGTCAAACCCCTCGAACCGCCCGCACAGCACGATCACCCCCGGCCCCTCGGCCAGCGCGCGAACGCGCTCCTGGGAAAGCGGCTTGCCGCGCGGCGTCATGGCAATCACCGGCGCCTCGGGATTGAGCGCAAGGGCATGGTCGATGGCCTTGGCCAGCACGTCGACCCTGAGCACCATCCCCGCCCCGCCGCCGGCCGGCGTGTCATCGACCGTCCGATGCTTGTCGATCGCGAAGTCGCGGATCTGAACGGCGTCCAGATCCCACTTCCCCTCCTCCCGCGCCCGCCCTGCAAGGGACAGGCCCAGCGGCCCGGGAAACATCTCGGGATAGAGGGTCAGGACTGTGGCATGGAAGGTCATTGATCCGCGTAGGCCGCTTCGACCAGGATCGTCTCGCCCCACTCGGGCACAGCCTCGGACCGCATCGGCACCATGAAGGTTTTGCCCGGCTTGCCATCCACGTCCGGCCGCCGGATTTCCAGCACGTCGCCCGCGCCGTAGTTTTCGACCGCGATGCAGGTGCCGAGCAGATGGCCCGCAGTGCTGATGCACTCCAACCCGATCAGGTCGGCGTGATAGTATTCGCCCTCGGCCAGCGGCGGCAGCGAGGAGCGCGGCACGGTCAGCAGGGTCCCGCGCAAGGCTTCGGCGGCATTACGATCCGTCACCTCGGCGAAGCGGACCACGGCGCCGCCCTTGCCGTCTTCACGCAGCTTCAGAACAGTCAGCCGCGAATCGTTGAAGGCGCGGAAGGCCTTCAGGGCCTCCACGCCTTCACCGAACAGCTTGAGACGGACCTCGCCCGTCACCCCGTGCGCGCCGGCAATGGCGGCGAGGGTGACAGGCTTGTCCGACCCGGAAGCAGCCAAGGCGCTCAGCCCTCGGCCTGCTCTTCGGCAGCAGCTTCTTCAGCAGCCGGAGCTTCCTCAGCGGCCGGAGCCGGAGCGGCAGCGGCCTCGGCGGCTTCGCGCGCGGCCTCTTCGGCCTCACGGATCTTCTCGGCCTTCTCCTCGGCGCGGTCCTTGGCCTTCTTGCCCGGCTCACCCTTGCTCGGGTTCACGGTAGCGGCGCGTTCCTTGATCCCGGCCTTGTCGAGCATGCGGGCAACGCGGTCGGTAGGCTGGGCGCCAACGCCGATCCAGTAACGCACGCGGTCTTCGACCAGACGCACGCGGTTGGCATCGTCCTTGGCGAGGAGCGGGTTGTAGGTGCCGACCTGCTCCAGGTACTTGCCGTCACGCGGAGCGCGCGAGTTGGCGACGACGATCTTGTAATAGGGGCGCTTCTTCGAACCGCCACGCGACAGACGCAGGGAAACCGACATGTGAACTACCTTTCCTAGAATTCTGAAACTGAACTAAAAATCACTTACGCTTGAGCAGGTCGCCAAGATTGAAGGGCATATTGCCCATGCCCGGCATCCCGGGGAGTCCCGCCCCGCCGGCACCGCCGCCCAGCCCCTGGGCGCCAAGACCCGGCATGGCGCCGTCGAGGCCGCCCTTGCCAAACATGGCGGCCAGGCCCTTGAGCCCGCCCATCTTCTTGATCTGCTTCATCGCCCGTTCCATCTCCTGATGCATCTTCAGGAGCTTGTTGACGTCCTGCACCTGGGTGCCGGAGCCATTGGCGATGCGAATCTTGCGCTTGGCGTTGAGCAATTCGGGCCGTGAGCGTTCCTTGGGCGTCATCGAACCGATGATCGCATCCATCCGCAGCAGCACCCGGTCATCCATGCCCGATTGCTGCATCGCGGCCTTGGCCTTCTTCATGCCGGGCATCATCCCGGCCAGAGCGCCAAGCCCGCCCATGTTCTGCATCTGCCTGAGCTGCATGCGCAGGTCGTTCATGTCGAACTGACCCTTGGCCATGCGCTGGGCCAGCTTTTCGGCGTCCTCCGCCTGAATCGTCGCGGCGGCCTTCTCGACGATCGAGACGATGTCGCCCATGCCGAGGATGCGGCCGGCGACGCGCCCGGGATGGAACGGCTCGATCGCGTCCATCTTTTCGCCGGTGCCGGCGAACTTGATCGGCTTGCCGGTGACCGCACGCATGGAAAGCGCCGCGCCGCCGCGGGCATCGCCGTCCATCCGGGTGAGGATCACGCCGGTCAGGTCAACCTGACTGCCGAACGACTGGGCGACGTTGACCGCGTCCTGGCCGGTCAGCGAATCGACGACCAGCAGGGTTTCCTTGGGGTTCGAGATGGCGGCCACGGCCTTCATCTCGTCCATCAGCTGCTGGTCGACGTGGAGACGGCCCGCGGTATCGAGCAGCAGGACGTCGACCGCCTGAAGCTTCGCGGCATTCAGCGCGCGAGTCGCGATTTCGACCGGCTGCTGGCCCACGATGATCGGCAGGGTGGCGACGCCGACCTGCTCGCCCAGCACCTTGAGCTGGTCTTGTGCGGCCGGACGGTTGACGTCGAGCGACGCCATCATCGCCTTTTTGCCGTGCTTTTCGCGGAGCAACTTGGCGAGCTTGGCGGTCGTCGTGGTCTTGCCCGAACCCTGCAGGCCGACCATCATGATCACGACCGGCGGCGCGGCAACCAGGTCAAGCCCGACGGTCTCTTCCCCGCCCAGCATATCGACCAGCGCGTCGTTGACGATCTTGACGACCTGCTGGCCCGGCGTGACCGAACGCAGGACCGACTGGCCGACCGCCTTTTCCGTCACTTCGTCGATGAAGCGGCGCACCACGGGCAGGGCCACGTCGGCCTCGAGCAGCGCGATCCGCACCTCGCGCATCGCGTCGACGACGTCCTGCTCCTTGAGCGCACCGCGCCCACGGAGCTTGTCGAACACGCCGCCGAGGCGATCGGACAAGGTGTCGAACATGTGTCGCCTGCTCCAAATCCGGCCCGTGCGGACCAAAACGCCAAAAACGCCGGCAGACGAAACCTCGTCAGCCAGCGATCACTCAATGCCATCAAGCGAAAAACGCCGGCGGACGAAACCTCGTCAGCCAGCGTATCGCTCTTTGGCGAAAACCCGGTGAATGGTGGAGCCTAGCGGGATCGAACCGCTGACCTCCTGCATGCCATGCAGGCGCTCTCCCAGCTGAGCTAAGGCCCCATTTCCATTCATCAACCGAACCATCTGGGGGATGTTTCGGCCCCGGCTTGCCGCCGGGAGCGCCCCTCTAGGAGGACACTTCCGGCTTGGCAATACCTATTTTTCAATTTTCGTCGGTGTCGCCATCCTCGTCGATGCCGACACCCAGATCGTCGTCGCCGCCAAGGTCGACGTCGTTGTCCGGGCTGTCGCCATCCTCGTCGATGTCCAGATCCTCGTCCGCCAGATCGACGTCCGCAACCTCGGGCTTCTTCTGGATTTCCTCATAGGGAATCGGCTGCTTCGACTTGAGCACCGGCTCGGGCTGCCAGGCATAGCCGCACTCGATGCAGGTGACGGGATCGTCCTTGCCCAGATCGTAGAAACGGGTGCCGCACTTCGGGCAGCCGTGCTTGGCGCCCCACTCAGGCTTGACCATTGCAATTCCTCAGTACTGGACCGCAGGTGGAAGCGGCCCGTGAAAATTCGTCTGCGTTGATGGGTAACCCCGGCGCCGAAATCAAGCGCAAGCCTCTCAACAGGGCGGGCGCCTTGCCATAGGCCGCGCCCGCTGTCAAAAGCCGCGCGATTTCCCTGCCCTTCAGCTGCAAAGAGCCCCCTTCGTGAGCCATTCCGACCCCGCCGCCGCCCGCCCCCGCCGCTTTCGGCCGATGGGCGCGCTCAGCGGCAAGATTCGCGTGCCGGGCGACAAGTCGATCAGCCACCGCTCGATCATGCTCGGCGCGCTGGCCGTGGGCGAAACAAAGGTCACGGGCCTGCTGGAGGGCGAGGACGTGCTCTCCACCGCCGCCGCGATGCGCGCCATGGGAGCGACCATCACCCGCTCGGACAGCGGCGAATGGTCGATCCACGGCGTCGGCGTGGGCGGCCTGCTCCAGCCGCAGCAGGCGCTCGACATGGGCAATTCCGGCACTTCCACCCGCCTGCTGATGGGCCTCGTCGCCAGCCACGCCATCACCGCGACCTTTGTCGGCGATGCCTCGCTCTCGAAGCGGCCGATGGGCCGCGTGATCGATCCGCTCTCCTTGATGGGGGCTGAGTTCACCCCGTCGCCTGGCGGCCGACTGCCCCTCACCATGCGCGGCGCCTTCCCGGCCGTGCCGATTTCCTACCGCCTGCCGGTCGCCTCGGCCCAGGTGAAGAGCGCGGTCCTTCTCGCCGGGCTCAACACCCCCGGCATCACCACGGTGATCGAACCGATCCCGACGCGCGACCATTCGGAACGCATGCTCAAGGGCTTCGGCGCCGAACTTGAAGTCGAGATCGAAGCGGATGGCACCCGCGTGATTCGCCTGCGGGGCGAGGCCGAGTTCCGCCCACAGACCATCGTCGTGCCGGGCGATCCCTCGTCGGCGGCCTTCTTCGTGGTCGCCGCGCTGATCGTGCCGGGCTCCGAGCTCATTATCGAGAACGTCGGCCTCAACCCCACCCGCGCCGCCCTGTTCGGTGTGCTGCGCCAGATGGGCGGCCAGATCGAGGAGCTCGACCGCCGTGAGGTCGGCGGCGAGCCGGTGGCCGACCTGCGCGTCCGTCACTCGGCGCTCAAGGGCATTGCGGTGGACCCGGCTGTGGTGCCGTCCATGGTGGACGAATTCCCGGTCCTGTTCGTCGCCGCCGCGCTGGCCGAGGGCCGCACGGTCACCACCGGGCTCGAGGAACTGCGGGTCAAGGAATCCGACCGTATCACGGTCATGCGCGTGGCACTTGAACTGGCCGGTGCCCGCGTCACCGAGACCGAGGACGGCCTGATCATCGACGGCACGGGCGGCGATCCGCTCGCCGGCACGCCGGAGGGCGCCGAAGTCGCGACTCACCTCGACCACCGCATTGCCATGTCGATGGCTGTCGCCGGCCTTGCCAGCCGCAGCGGCGTCGCGATCGACGATACCCGCCCGATCGCCACCTCGTTCCCGGTGTTCGAGAGCCTGCTTGAAACGGCGAGCACCGCCGCCGCATGAGCCTGCTTTCCGACCTCGACCGGCAGGCCCTTTCGCGTTGCTACGATCTCGCGCTCAAGTCCTATGAAGAGGGCGGCCTGCCGATCGGTTCGGTCCTGACCCGCGGCAGCGCGATCCTCGCAGAAGGGCACAACCGCCGGGTCCAGCAGGGCAATCCGATCCTCCACGGCGAGATGGACGCGCTTCAGGCAGCCGGCCGGCAGAAAAGCTACGCCGACGTCACGCTCTACACCTCGCTCAGCCCCTGCATGATGTGCGCGGGCACGATCGTCCAGTTCGGCATCCCGCGCGTGGTGATCGCCGACGCCACCAGCTTCGGCGGCAACGAGCAGTTCCTGCGCGACCGCGGGATAGAGGTCATCGTCGCGGAAGACCCGCGCTGCCTCGCCCTGATGCAGCGCCTCTTCGCCGAGCGCCCGGCCCTGTGGAACGAGGATATTGCCGAGGACCATTGCTCTGGAGCCGGGGCATGACCGGCAGCAGCCTGATCATCGCTGTCGACGGCCCCACCGCCTCGGGCAAGGGCACCATCGCCAAGGGCCTCGCCGCGCATTACGGCCTGCCTCACCTCGACACCGGGCTGCTCTATCGCGCGGTCGGCCGCCAGTGCCAGTTGAACGGCGGAGACCCGGACAATCCGGGCGACGCGCTGGCCGCCTGCGCCTTTGCCGACGACCTCCTCGCCGATCCCGCCCTGCGCTCGGAAGAAACCGGCGGCCTCGCCAGCCGCGTCTCGATCCACCCCGAAGTGCGCCGCGTGCTCTTTGACCGCCAGCGTGCCTTCGCCACCCAGCCCGGCGGCGCCGTGCTTGACGGGCGCGACATCGGCACGGTCATCGCGCCCGAGGCTCAGGCCAAGCTGTTCATCACCGCCTCGGTCGCCGCCCGCGCCGGCCGCCGCTTCCTCGAGATGCGCTCGCGCGGTCTGCCCGTCACCCTCGACGCGATCGAGGCCGATCTTGCGCTGCGCGACGAACGCGACCGCACCCGCGCCGCAGCGCCCCTCGTCGCGGCGAGCGACGCCATGGTCCTCAACAATTCCGAACTATCCCCCGAAGCCTCGATCGCAGCCGCGATCCGCCTGATCGAGCGGCGCCGGCGTTAACCGAAATCGCGCAAGGGGCGGGCTAGAAGCCGGGCGATGCAGGCGCCCCGCACCGAAACGGCCACCTTTTCCGCCAGTTTTCGCGGCGCGCTGCTTGCCGTTCTGGCGCTGGTCTTCGCCGTGATCTCGATCCGCGCCGCGCTTGGTCGCAGCGCGTGGTACGACGAATACTATACCTTCTACGTCTCTCGCCCCGCCCAGCCGTTCGGCGCGTTCTGGGCCTCGGCGATGCGCGACAATCACCCGCCGCTTTACTACCTCCTCGCCCGGGCAGCGACCTGGCTGGGCGAGACGATCCCGCCGCGCCGCCTCGTCAACCTGGCCTTTGCCGCACTCGCGGCGCTGGCCCTGTGGCGGATCGGCCGGCGCCGCCCCGCGCTGAAGCCGGTCCTCTTCGCCTATGCGGTGGGGCTGGCCGGAGCCTCGCCAGTGATCGTGCGGATGGCCGAGTTGCGCTCCAACTTCCTCGCCTATGCACTGGGGGCGGTCACCGTTGCCGCGCTCGCAGCCTTTGCCGTCCCGCACGAGCGCATGAGCCGCAGGGCCACGGTCGCCCTCGCCGCTACGCTGGCCCTGTCCTTTACGGTTCACCTTGCCGCCACGGTGATTCTCGCTGCAGTGGCTGCCTCCTTCGGACTGCGCCTTATCCTTGCGCGAGACTGGCCCGGCACGGCGCGCCTCGCTCTCGTCGGCCTCGTTGCCGCCCTGCCCTTCGCCCTGTGCATGGCGGCGCAATTTGGCACGATCTCCGGCAACACCCGCAGCTTCTGGATCCCCGGCGGCTTCACCGTGGCACGCTGGACGATCGAGATGGAACTGATCGCCGGGGTCAAGGCCAACCCGGTGTTGACCGTGGCGGGCCTTGCCGGCCTCGTGCTCACCGGCTGGCGTGATCTCGCCTCTCGCCGCCTGTCGCCCGGGCTCTCGCTTGCGCTGACCTTGGGCGCGGGCCTTGCGCTTGCCATCGCTGCGCTGGTCGCCATCCACCTCGAACGCCCATTCGTGATCGCGCGCTACCTGATCTGCCTGCATCCGGTGGTCCTGATGATCCTCGCACTCGGCGTCGCCACGTTGGCCGAATCGCTTGGCCGCCTCGTCCACGCGGCGCTTGACTGTGCACTGGTGATTGCCGCCCTCGTTTCGCTGCAGGGCCAGCTCCAGCGCACCCTCGCCCTGCCCGGCTGGGACACCAGCGCCGCCGCCATCGACAGCGATGTCCGCGCCTGCCCCGCCACGGCGGTCCATGCCGCGCTAGACTGGAATCGGGCCGTGCTCGACCTCCCCCCGGCCGAAAACCGCGCCGTCGTGCCCTTTGCCTACGACTTCGTCGCCGCACGCCACGGTTTCGCTCTGGAGCCGCCAGCCTCGCGCCGGATGGCCAGTGGCTGCCCCACGCTGTTCTGGGCCGAACACGTGCCCGGTTCCCTGCCTGACACCGCCACCATCGCCGCGCGGCTGCGCCAGCTCGGCTATCCTGTGAGCCACGGCGAACTGGCCCGGCAGGGCGACGGCTGGATCTTCACCGCCCGTTGACGATCCGCACCCGGCGAACTTGCCGAAAGCCCGCCATTTTCCTTGCATTTGCCCGTTCGCGAGCCTAAGCGCCCCCGGTCCCGAAAGCCGATTCTTTGGCTCGAGGGATGCCGTGGGCAGCATCCGGCTCCCTCGGCGGTTCGGCCCTTTTTGGCCCGCCACGGCATGGTGCCAAGGCGGAGGAAAGACCGGCGGACAAAACCGCTTGGCCGGAAACATCGGTAAGGAAACACACATGGCCACTACGGCTAACCCGACCCGCGACGATTTCGCGGCTCTCCTTGACGAATCGCTCGGCGGCGCCGCCAGCGGCGGCTTTGAAGGCCGCGTCGTCAAGGGCACTGTCACCGCCATTGAAAACGACAAGGCCGTCATCGACGTGGGCCTGAAGAGCGAGGGCCGCGTTGCCCTGCGCGAATTCGCCATGGCCGGCCAGCCGCACGGCCTCTCGGTCGGCGACGAAGTCGAAGTCTACGTCGACCGCGTCGAGAACGCTGACGGCGAAGCCATGCTCAGCCGCGACCGCGCCCGCCGCGAAGCCGCCTGGGACAAGCTCGAGAACGAATTCGGCGAAGGCAAGCGCGTCGAAGGCGTGATCTTCGGCCGCGTGAAGGGCGGCTTCACCGTCGACCTCGACGGCGCCGTGGCCTTCCTCCCCGGCTCGCAGGTCGATATCCGCCCGGTCCGCGACGTGACCCCGCTGATGGATATCCCGCAGCCGTTCCAGATCCTCAAGATGGACCGCCGCCGCGGCAACATCGTCGTCTCACGCCGCGCGGTGCTGGAAGAAACCCGCGCCGAACAGCGCTCGGGCCTGATCCAGAACCTCGCCGAAGGCCAGATCATCGACGGCGTCGTCAAGAACATCACCGACTACGGTGCGTTCGTGGACCTCGGCGGCATCGACGGCCTGCTCCATGTCACCGACATGAGCTACAAGCGCGTCAACCACCCGTCGGAAGTGATCTCGATCGGCGACACCGTTCGCGTCCAGATCGTCCGCATCAACCAGGACACGCAGCGCATCAGCCTCGGCATGAAGCAGCTGGAAAGCGATCCGTGGGATGGCGTTGCCGCCAAGTACCCGGTTGGCGCCAAGCTGCGCGGCACCGTGACCAACATCACCGAATACGGCGCCTTCGTTGAACTCGAACCGGGCATCGAAGGCCTGGTCCACGTCAGCGAAATGAGCTGGACCAAGAAGAACGTCCACCCGGGCAAGATCGTCTCGACCTCGCAGGAAGTCGACGTGATGGTGCTCGAAGTCGACAGCGACAAGCGCCGCATCAGCCTCGGCCTCAAGCAGGCCCAGCAGAACCCCTGGGAAGCCTTCGCCGAGAAGCACCCGGTCGGTTCGGTCGTGGAAGGCGAAGTCAAGAACGCCACCGAGTTCGGCCTGTTCATCGGCCTCGACGGCGACGTCGACGGCATGGTCCACATGTCGGACATCGCCTGGGGCATCTCGGGCGAGGACGCGCTGGCCCTGCACCGCAAGGGCGAGCAGGTCTCGGCCGTCGTGCTCGACGTCGACGTCGACAAGGAGCGCATCAGCCTCGGCATGAAGCAGCTTGAAAAGGGCGCCCCGGCTGCCGGCGGCACCTCGGCCAGCTCGGCCGGCTCGCTGCGCCGCGGCGAAACCGTCACCGTCACGGTCCTCGAAGTCCGCGATGGCGGTCTCGAAGTCCAGGCCGGCGAAGACGGCGCGACCGGCTTCATCAAGCGTTCGGACCTCGGCCGCGACCGCGACGAGCAGCGTCCGGACCGCTTCCAGGTCGGCCAGAAGATCGACGCCATGGTCACCGGCTTCGATCGTTCGAAGAAGCCGAACTTCTCGATCAAGGCTCGTCAGCTGGCCGAAGAGAAGGAAGCCGTGGAACAGTACGGTTCGTCGGATGCCGGCGCTTCGCTGGGCGACATCCTCGGCGCCGCACTGAAGGCGAAGCAGTAAGCTTCACCTTTCGGCCAAGGCCGCAGGACAAGGCCCGCCCGGTCAACCGACCGGGCGGGCTTTTCCTTTTCCGGCACCGGGCCTAGAACGTGCCCGAGAGGAAGGCACACCGATGCTCGAAGTCCACCAGTTCCCTTGCCTGTCAGACAATTACGGTTACCTGCTGCACGATCCCGTCAGCGGCGAGACCGCCTGCATCGATACGCCCGACGCCGAGGCCTACCTGCGCGAGGCAGCACACAAAGGCTGGCAGATCACCCAGATCTGGAACACCCACTGGCACCATGATCACGCCGGCGGCAACGAGGCGATCAAGGCCGCCACCGGCTGCACGGTGATCGCTCCGGCCGCCGAAGCTGACAAGATCGCCGCGATCGACCGCGTCGTGCGCCACGGCGACGCGGTCGCGCTCGGGGCATGGGAAGCCGATGTGATCGACGTCGGCGGCCATACCATGGGCCACATCGCCTATCATGTGCCCGAGGCGGCCATGGCCTTCGTGGGCGACAGCATTTTCGCACTCGGCTGCGGCCGGATGTTCGAGGGCACGGCCGAACAGTTCTGGGCCAGCCTGTGCCGGATCAAGGCCCTTCCGCTCGACACAATGCTCTATTGCGCGCACGAATATACCGCCTCGAACGCCAAGTTCGCGCTGCACGCCGATCCCGACAACACCGCCCTGGCCTCCTATGCCGCCGACGTGTTCCAGCGCCGCGAACGCGGCAAGTGGACCGTGCCGACCACCGTGGCGCGGGAAATCAAGACCAACCCGTTCCTGCGAGCCGACGATCCGGCGATTCGCGCCCGCTGGGGCGGCGGCGATGCCGTCCACACTTTTGCCGCCCTGCGCGAAGCCAAGAACACCTTCGGCTGAGCCTGTCCAATCGGGCGGGGTTTCCTTCCTCGGCAATCCGCCCTAGCATTGCGACCGGTCGCACGTTTGACCCATCAGGGGCACAAGGAGGAAAGGCATGGCTGTGATCCGCACGATCGTGTGGGTGGTGTTGCTCATCGCCCTCCTGCTGTTCTCGCTGAACAACTGGACGACGGTGACGGTGAAGATCTGGGAGGATCTCGTCTGGGAAACCCGCCTTCCCGCACTGGTGATCATCTCGTTCCTGCTCGGCCTCGTGCCGATGTGGGTTCTGCGCGCAACCGGCCGCTGGCGGATGCAGCGGCGGATCAACGCGCTTGAAGCCGCGTCCCGCCAGCCTTCCGCGGCACTGACCTCGACCCAGCTCGATGCCGCCCCGGCGTCAGAGCCTGCCAGCGACTGAACGAAAAGACCCGATGAATCCGATCTATCTCGCTCTCGATCTTCCCCGCCTCGATGCTGCGGTGGCCCTCGCCCAGAAGGTGAAGGGTCATGTCGGCGGCCTCAAGCTCGGCCTCGAATTCTTCTGCGCTCACGGCCACCACGGGGTGCATGAAGTGGCGAAGGTCGGCCTGCCGATCTTCCTCGACCTCAAGCTGCACGACATTCCCAACACCGTGGCGGGAGCCATGCAGTCGATCCACGTCCTCGAACCGGCAATCGTCACGATCCACGCCGCGGGCGGCCGGGCGATGATGGAAGATGCCAAGGCGGCGGCGGGCGAGAACTGTAAGGTCGTTGCGGTTACCGTGCTGACCAGTCTCGACGGCAGTGACCTGTCGGCCACCGGTATCGGCAGCTCGGCTCATGATCAGGTCCTCCGGCTGACCGACCTTGCCGCCGAAGCCGGGCTCGACGGGATCGTCTGCTCGGGCCACGAAGTGGCCCAGGTCCACAAGCGCTGGAAGAACGGCTACTTCGTCGTCCCCGGCCTGCGCCCCGCCGAAGCCTCGCCCAATGGAATTGGGGGGGGTGACCAGAAGCGCACCATGACCCCGCGCGCCGCGCGCGATGCCGGGGCCAGCGTGCTGGTGATCGGCCGCCCGATCAGCCGCGCCGAAGACCCGGTCGCCGCCGCCCGCGCCATCGAAGGCACGCTTTGAGCCAAGTGCTGTTTCGCCGGGCCGCGGTGCGGGACCTGCCCGCGCTGCGCGATCTGGTCGAAGGCACTTACCGGGGCGAGCGCGCCCGCGCCGGCTGGACTCACGAGGCCGATCTCCTCTCGGGCGAACGCACGTCCGATGTCGAACTCGCCGCCGTCCTCGCCAACCCGGCCCAGGCAATGCTCGTCGCCGAACAGGACGGCGCGGTCATCGGCACCGTCACCATCACCCGCGCCGCGCCGGGGAAGGCCTATCTCGGCATGCTCTCTGTCGCGCCGCAGCGACAGGCCGGCGGTCTCGGCCGCGCCCTGATCGCAGCGGCGGAGGGCGAGGCCGTGCGCTGCTTCGGCTCAAACGTCATGGAAATGACCGTGATCGACCGCCGCGCCGAACTCATCGCCTGGTACGAACGCCGCGGCTATCGCCGCACCGGCGAGACCCGGCCCTTCCCCTATGTGCCGGCCGCGCCGGCCGACTTCGCAATGGTCGTGCTGGAACGGGCGCTGACCTGAACGGTTCACGGGCTGTGCGGTTCAGCGCGGCGCAAGGGCCCGGCGCGCATTCAGGGGGCCGACAGAACGGGAGCTGGATACGATGAACCGCAAATGCCTTCCCCTCGCGGCGCCGCTTGCCGCCGCCTTGGCCGCGCTTGCCCTGCCTGCCTCCGCTTCGGCCCAGCAGGTCACTCCGGTGCTCGGCGCGAACGGGACCCTGCTCTCGGTCTCTGCCGAGGGCCGCGCCGCCCGCGCGCCGGACCTCGCCACTTTCAACGCCGGGGTGGTCAGCCAGGGCAAGACCGCATCCGAGGCCCTCACCGCCAATTCCGCCGCCATGACCCGGGTCATCGCCGCGCTCAAGCGCGCCGGGATCGCCGACCGTGACATCCAGACCAGCAACCTTTCGCTCAGCCCCATCTACCAGCCGCAGCGCAGCCTGCCCGACGGCACGATCGACCCGCCCCAGCCGCGCATCACCGGCTACCAGACCAATAACCAGGTTTCGGTCCGTCAGCGCAATCTGGCCGACTATGGCAAGGTGATCGACACGCTCGTCAGCGCCGGCGCCAACCAGGTCAACGGCCCCGCCTTCGAGGTGGAGCAGCCGGACGCCGCGCTCGACGAAGCCCGCGTTTCGGCCATGGCCAAGGCCCGCGCCCGCGCCGAACTCTACGCCAAGGCGGCGGGCCTGCGCGTCGCGCGCATCCTCTCGATCAGCGAGAACGGCGGCTGGGCGCCCCCGCCCCAGCCAGTGATGTACCGCATGGCCGCAATGGAGGCCGCCGCCCCGTCCGCGCCCGTACAGTCAGGCGAGTTACAGCTCAACATGACGGTCTCGGTCCAGTTCGAGCTGCTCCCGCAATAAGGTTCCGCTCTCGACCGAGCCGACAAATCGGCCAGCGTCATTCCGATTCAAATTGAACCGGAATGACCCTGGATATTCTGTGTCGATCGCAATTTCCGAGTCGCCGGATGTTTCCATCCGGCTCGAAATCACTCTAAGGGCAGATCGCATGTCCGGCCCCAGGATCAAGATCTGCGGCATATCCACTGCCGAATCGCTCAGCGCGATCATCGCCGCGCGGGCGGACTATTGCGGCTTCGTGTTCTTTCCCCGCTCCCCGCGCCACGTCTCTCTGGAGCAGGTTGCCGCGCTGGCCGACCGGGCGGAGGGCCGCATCGCCCGGGTCGGCCTGTTCGTCGATGCCGATGACCTCGTGCTGGAACAGGCCGTCGCCGCCGCCCGGCTCGACGCGCTGCAGCTTCACGGCGACGAAAGCCCCGAGCGGGCGGCCGAACTGCGGGCCCGCTTTGTCCTGCCGGTGTGGAAGGCGATACCCGTCGCCGCGCCTGGCGATGTCGAACGTGCCGAGCGTTATCGCGGCGCGGTCGACCTCGTGCTGTTCGATGCCAAGACCCCGAAGGGCGCGCTGCCCGGCGGAATGGGCCTGTCGTTCGACTGGTCGCTGCTTTCCGCCTGGAAGGACCGCGCGCCGTGGGGCCTCGCCGGCGGCCTCAATCCCAGCAACGTGGCCGAGGCGGCGGCGCTTACCCGCGCCCCGCTGGTCGACACCTCGTCGGGCGTTGAAAGCGCGCCCGGGGTGAAGGACGAGGCCCTGATCGCCGCCTTCTGCGCCGCCGCGCGCGCATAGAAAAAGGGCGGCCCGTTGCCGGACCGCCCCTTTCCCTGTTCGTGATCGGCGATCAGAACTTGACGCCGACGCCCGCCATCACCGCGTCCGCGTCAGCGTTGCGGTCAGCGAAGTAGTGGCGGTATTCGGCCTTGCCGTAGAGCATCGGGCCGAGCGGGAGTTCCGCACCGACGCCGGCGTGCCAATGGCCGTCGCACACGTCGCAGAACTCGGTGGTGTAACCGCCGGCAGCATAGACCTTGGTGGTGGCCAGATGGGTGCCGAGCCGGCCGGTGAAGCCCCAACCCACCTTAGTGTTCGACGTCAGGATCTTGTCGGCCGACACTTCCACGCCGCTGAACAGAGCGGGGCCGAGGTCGAAGTCGTAACCACCGGCAATGCCGGTGATGGCTTCGCTGTCACCGCCGCCCCAGATCACGCCAGCGCGCGCTTCGGCGCGGGTCTCATTGGCGAGAGCGGGGGTCGCAGCGGCGCCGAAAGCGGCGACGGCGAGCAGCGGAAGGACAAACTTGCGCATGATACACTCCTGTAAACGCGTTCCTCATTGGGGCGGGGGGGCCGCCCGGGAACAGGGGCGGGTTAGGCCGCGAAAACTGTCAGGTCGATGAACGGAATCAGGTGTTTAACGCGGTAACCACATCAATGTGATATAAATGCAACATGCGTGTTACAATTCTGCACAGAGCCTGAACGCCGCGCGAATCTGGACAATCCGCGAGCCATCTGCCAAGCGCCGGGGCATGACTGCAACGAGCCCCAACAGCTTCCGCACCCAGCCTGACGAGCGCGGCCACTTCGGTCAGTTCGGCGGCCGCTATGTCGCGGAAACGCTGATGCCGCTGATCCTCGATCTCGAGAAGGAATACCGTGCGGCCAAGGCCGACCCGGCGTTCAAGGCCGAGTTCGACGACCTGATGGAGCATTATGTCGGCCGCCCGAGCCCGCTCTACTTCGCGCCGCGGCTGACCGAGCATTTCCGCGCCCTCGCCCCGGCCGGGAAAGGCCCGAAGATCTACTTCAAGCGCGAGGAACTGAACCACACCGGCGCGCACAAGATCAACAACTGCATCGGCCAGATCCTGCTCGCGATCCGCATGGGCAAGACCCGGATTATCGCCGAAACCGGCGCGGGCCAGCATGGGGTTGCCACGGCCACGGTCTGCGCGCGCTTCGGCCTGCCTTGCGTGATCTACATGGGCGCGCTCGACGTGGAGCGGCAGAAGCCCAACGTGTTCCGGATGAAGCTGCTGGGGGCCGAGGTCGTCCCGGTGGAATCGGGCGCCAGGACGCTGAAGGACGCGATGAACGACGCGCTGCGCGACTGGGTCGCCAATGTCCACGACACGTTCTACATCATTGGCACGGCCGCCGGCCCGCACCCCTATCCGGAGCTGGTGCGCGATTTCCAGTCGGTGATCGGCACCGAGACCCGCGCCCAGATCCTCAAGGCCGAAGGGCGCCTGCCCGACCTGCTGATCGCCGCGGTCGGCGGCGGCTCGAATGCCATCGGCCTGTTCCACCCCTTCCTCGACGATGCCGAAGTGGCGATGATCGGGGTCGAGGCAGCCGGCTACGGGATCGACAGCGGCCAGCACGCGGCCAGCCTGACCGGCGGGAAGCCCGGCATCCTCCACGGCAACAAGACCTACCTGTTGCAGGACGAGGACGGCCAGATCACCGAGGCCCACTCGATCAGCGCCGGGCTGGACTATCCGGGGATCGGCCCCGAACACTCCTGGCTGCACGAGATCAAGCGTGTCCGCTATGTTCCGGTGACAGATAGCGAGGCGCTCGAGGCCTTCCAGCTCTGTTGCCAGCTCGAAGGGATCATCCCCGCGCTGGAAAGCGCCCACGCGCTCGCCGCCCTCCCGTTGGCCACAAGCGAGCTGGACGAGGACAAGATCATCGTCGTCAACGTCTCGGGCCGGGGTGACAAGGACATCTTCACCGTCGCACAGCACCTGGGGTTCGAGCTGTGAGCCGCATCGCCAAGGCCTTCGCCAAGGGCCGCCCAGCCCTCGTCACCTTCGTCACCGGCGGTGATCCTGAGCCCGGCGCCACGGCCGCGATTCTCGACGCCCTCGTCGAAGGCGGGGCCGACGTGATTGAGCTGGGCATGCCCTTCACCGATCCGATGGCCGATGGCCCGGCGATCCAGGCCGCCAACCTGCGCTCGCTCGGCGCGGGTACGAAGACGGCCGACATCTTCGCCATTGCCGCTGCATTCCGCGCGCGCCATGCGGAAGTGCCGTTGGTCCTGATGGGCTATGCCAACCCGATGACCGTGCGCGGCCCCGAATGGTTCGCAGCAGAGTGCGCCAGGGCCGGGGTCGACGGGGTGATCTGCGTCGATATCCCCTCCGAAGAAGACGGCGAGCTTGGCCCGGCCCTGCGCGCTGCCGGTGTGGACCTGATCCGCCTCGCCACGCCGACAACTGACGACGCGCGCCTGCCCGCCGTTCTCGCCGGCTCGGGCGGTTTCCTCTACTATGTCTCGGTTGCCGGGATCACCGGCAAACAGCAGGCTGCGCTCGCCTCGATCGAGCAGGCCGTCGCCCGCCTCAAGGCCGGGACCGACCTGCCCGTCGCCGTCGGTTTTGGCGTGCGCACGCCCGAGCAGGCCGCCGCCATTGCCGCCCATGCCGATGGCGTGGTTGTCGGCTCAGCCCTTGTCGATCTCGTCGCGCAGCATGGCACCGAAGCTGCTGGCCCGGTGAAGGAACTCACCGCAGCCCTCTCGCAAGCCATCCGCGAATCCCGTAAGGCCCCCGCATGAGCTGGATCACCCGCGTTCGTTCGTCGCTGTCGAGCCTCAAGAAGCGCGACACGCCCGACAATCTCTGGATCAAGTGCCCTTCGTGCAGCGAAATGCTGTTCACGAAGGAGTATGAGGACAACCTGTTCGTCTGCCCGCGCTGCGAGCATCACGGCCGGGTCAGGACCGATGCACGCTTCGGCCAGCTGCTCGATCCCGGCTACAAGGTCCTGCCGACGCCGAGGGTCAAGGAAGACCCGCTCAAGTTCCGCGATTCGAAGAAGTACCCGGACCGGATGAAGGCGGCCCGCGCCGCCAATCCGCACCCCGATGCGCTGACCAATGCGCGTGGCGCGATTTCCGGCCACAAGGTCGTGCTCGGCGTGCAGGACTTCGCCTTCATGGGCGGCTCGATGGGCATGGCCGTGGGCGCCGCCTTCGTTGCCGGAGCCGAGGCCGCGATCAAGGACAAGGTGCCCTATGTGATCTGCACCGCCGCCGGCGGCGCGCGGATGCAGGAGGGCATCCTCAGCCTGATGCAGATGCCCAAGGCCACGGTGGCAATCCGCCGCCTGAACCGCGCCGGGCTGCCCTATATCGTGGTGCTGACCGACCCGACCACCGGCGGCGTCACCGCAAGCTACGCCATGCTGGGCGACGTCCAGATCGCCGAGCCGGGCTGTCTGATCGGCTTTGCCGGGCAGCGCGTGATCCAGGACACGATCCGCGAAAAGCTGCCGGAGGGCTTCCAGCGCGCGGAGTATCTTCACGCGCATGGCATGGTCGACATGGTCGTCCACCGCCGCGACCTGAAGGCCACTTTGGCCCAGGTCCTGGACTATCTTTACCCCGCCAAGGCGGCCTGACCGGACCCGCAAAAGTGCGCGATTTCGCGACTTCCGACGATCCGGCGGTCCAGCGCGAGCTGGACCGCCTGGCCGCCCTGTCGCTGCCCGAAGGGCGCTTCGGGCTTGAGACGATCCGCGAACTGCTGGCGCGCCTCGGCAATCCGCAGGACCATCTGCCCCCGGTGTTCCATGTCGCCGGGACCAACGGCAAGGGCTCGACCTGCACTTTCCTGCGCGCCATGCTCGAGGCGCAAGGGCTCTGCATCCACACTGCAACCAAGCCGCATCTGGTCCGCTACAACGAGCGGATCCGGATCGCGGGCGAACTGGTTTCGGACGGCGAACTGGCAAGCCTGCTCAAGGAAGTGCTCGACGCCGGATCGGACCTTGAACCTTCGTTCTTCGAGGTCACGACAGCGGCTCTGTTCCTCGCCTTCTCCCGCCATCCGGCCGATGCCTGCGTGATCGAGGTCGGCCTCGGCGGGCGGCTCGATGCCACCAATGTCATTCCTGAACCCGCCGCCTGCGGCGTGGCCACGCTGGGCATCGATCACGAGGCCTTCCTGCTTCGCCCCGAAGAAGGGGTGCCGGAAGACCCGCTGACCCGCATCGCCTTCGAGAAGGCCAGCATCGCGCGGCCCGGTGCGCCGCTGGTCACCCAGTCCTATCCGCAATCGGCGACCGACGAGGTGGCGCGGGTGGCGGCGGCGCATGGCGCACAGCTGATCCGGCGCGAGCGCGACTGGTGGGCCGAGCGGCGCGGCGGCGCGCTGCATTACCGCGACCGTTCCGGCGAGCTCACCCTGCCGCTGCCCAGCCTGCCCGGCGCGCATCAGGCGGATAATGCGGCGCTGGCCGTCGCCATGTTGCGGCACCAGTCGCGCGTCGTGGTGTCGCCCGAGGCCATGGCCGAGGGCATCCGCAAGGCGCGCTGGCCCGCGCGCCTGCAATTGTTGGGTGAAGGCCCGTTGACTGCGCTGGTGCCGGGCCGCGACGTCTGGCTCGACGGCGGGCACAACCCGGACGCGGGCCTCGCGCTGGGCCGCCATTTCGCGGACCATGCCCCGCTGCATCTCGTCATCGGGATGCTGGCCAACAAGGACCCCGGCGCGATCCTGCGCCCGCTCGCCGGCAAGCTCGCTAGCCTTTCAGTCGTCCCCGCTCCCGGCCACGAGGCGCACCGCCCGGCAGACTTCGCCCCGTTCAGCGACCTGCAGGTGCGATCCTTTGCCACGGTGCCCGAGGCGCTCGCCGCCCTGCCGCCGCAGGGCGACGTGCTGATCGCCGGTTCGCTCTATCTCGCGGGCGAAGTGCTCAGGCTGAACGCCGAACTTCCCGACTGACCCGCATCCATTCGAGCAGGACGAAGACCACCGCGACCAGCCCGGCCGCGGCGGTCCAGCGGAACACCGTGGCATAGCCGTAGCTATCGAACGCCTCGCCCGCGATCCCGCGCCCCAATGATCCGATCAGGAAGGTCAGCGAGGACAGCAGGGCATATTGCACGGCCGTATAGCTCTTGGAGACGATGCCCGAGAGATAGGCGACGAAGGCCGCGCCCGCGACGCCGGTCGAGACGTTCTCGAAGCTGATCGCCAGCAGCAGGCGGATCATCCGCTCGTCGAACCCGAACACGCCGAACAGGGCCTTGAGGCCGATCAGGCTGCCCACCGCGTCGATATGCGGGGCGCCCTCGGCAAGGTCGGCATAGACGAAATTGCCGAGGATCGGCAGCACGGCGCCGATCAGGATCGTCGGCATGCGGCCTGCCCGCGCGAACAGGAACCCGCCGAGGCTGATCCCCAGCATGGTCATGAAAATGCCGAACACCTTGGAGGCGAAGGCCACTTCGTCCTTCGAGTATTTCAGGAAATCGAGGTAAAACGGAAAGGCGAAGCTCGACCAGATATTGTAGCAGAGCGTGTAGCTGAGGATCATCCCGATCACGATCAGCACGCCCCAGCCCAGCCGCGCCGACAGTTCGGCCAGCGGCGAGACCAGCGCGACGTAAAGGTGATTGGCCACGGTCCTTCCCGCGGAATGATGCTCGTCCGGCGCGGTCAGCACCACCTTGCCGTGAGCGCGCATCCAGTTGGTCAGCGCTGCGGTCACCAAGGGCACGCCCACCGTGGCGAGGATGATCCACGGCCCGTAATGCTTGGTGAAATCGGCAACCGAGGGCAGCGGCGCATCGGGGCTGGCCGGTGCCAGCATCCCGACCATGAAGGTTGCGATCGTGCCGATCGCCCAGGCCCAGGCGAGGCCGACCACGGCCAGCGCGGTCGTCCGCGCCGCCGGGGACAGCGCGCCGGGCTCGGCCAGTTGCTGGTGCAGCTTGGCGCTTTCCGGGCGCGGCGTATCGGGCGCGCGCAGGGTGATCAGCGCGATCACCACGATCACGGCGCCCATCACCAGATAGACCGAGGACCAGCTCATCCGCGCCGCCAGCACCAGCGCCAGCGCCCCGCCGACGATCGAGGCTATGCGGTATCCGAACTGGTAGATCGCGCTGAGCAGTTCGACCGGAGTGGTCTCGTCGGCCACGTCGATCCGCCAGGCATCGACCGCGACGTCCTGCGTGGCCGAGGCCAGCGCGGCCAGGAAGGCGAACAGGGCAAAGGTGCCGATGGCCGTGGCGGGATCGGTAACGGCAAGGCCCGCAAAGCCGAGGACCATCACCACCTGGCACAGCAAGATCCAGCTCTTGCGCCGCCCGAGCCGCTCCAGCCCCGGCAGCGGCAGCCGGTCCACCAGGGGCGACCAGAGGAACTTGAACGAATAGGACAGGCCGATCCACGACAGCACGCCGATCGTCGCCAGCTTGACCCCCACTTCGCCCAGCCACGCATTCAGAGTGCCGATCAGCAGCGCATAGGGCAGGCCCGAGGAGAAGCCGAAGGCCAGCATGGTCGCCGACTTGCGCGACTGCAGCGCGATGCGCAGCAGCTTGAGCCCCTTGGGCCGGGGCGCCGGTGCGGGTGCCGGAGCGGCGGTGGTGGCCATGAATTCTCCCTTCGTCTGTGCCGCCAAGGTAGCCGACTTGGCCATCAAGGCCAGAGCGCTTTTTGACGCTTGCCCCCCACCCGGCTAAGGCCCGGGGCATATGACCGACTCCCCCGAAAATCCGCGCGCCGGTGAGCGCATTGCCAAGCTGCTTGCCCGGGCCGGCATCGCCAGCCGCCGGGAGATCGAGCGGATGATCGCCGAGGGCCGCGTCAAGCTGGATGGCGCGGTGCTGGAAACCCCGGCCACCGTGCTCACCTCGCTGCGCGGGGTGACGGTGGACGACGTTCCGGTGAGCGCGCCCGAGGCGGCGCGGGTCTTCCTGTTTCACAAGCCTTCGGGGCTGATCACGGCCGAGCGCGATCCCGCCGGGCGGCCGACGATCTACACCGCCTTGCGCAATGCCCTGCCCAAGGACGCGCCGCGGGTCATGCCGGTGGGCCGGCTCGACCTCAACACCGAGGGGCTGCTGCTGCTGACCAACGACGGAGCGCTCAAGCGCGCGCTGGAACTGCCGGCCAGCGGGATCCCGCGCACCTATCGCGCCCGCACCTTTGGCGAGATCAGCCAGAAGCAGCTCGAAGACCTGATCGAGGGGGTGGAGATCGACGGCATCCGCTATGGCAAGATCGACGCCAACATGGAGCGCCGCACCGGCCGCAACCAGTGGGTCGAAATGACCCTGACCGAGGGCAAGAACCGCGAAGTGCGCCGGGTGCTGGAATATCTCGGCCTGCAGGTCAGCCGCCTGCTGCGCGTATCCTATGGCCCGTTCCACCTTGGCGACTTGCAGCGCGGCGCGGCCGAGGAAGTGCCCGGCCACAAGATCGACGACCTGCTGCGCCAGCTTGGCGTGGCCGCCCCCACCGATGTCGGCCCGCGCCGCCGCACCCCGCCCGCGGCGAGCCCTGCCGCAGCCAGCCCGGCAGCGCCTGTCCGTGCCGCGCCCGGCCGCCCGGCCCCGATGCGGGCGGGCAGCGCCCCG
>NZ_JACLAW010000019.1 GCF_014230315.1 Novosphingobium flavum
CCCTGCCCCGCCGCCGCCCGCGCCGCCGCGGCCCGCGCCCCCCGCCCCGGCGGACTGGCGCGATGCGCCGCAAACGCGCGGCAGCTGGAGCTGGGCGGCGGAAGGCGGCCGCTCGGTGGCGCGCTATGGCGTGGCCGGCTCGGCGCCGGTCGCCATGCTCGCCTGCGACCGCGCGGCGCGCTCGCTAAACCTGTGGAGAACTGGGGCGGTGAGCGGCGCCGTTCCGCTGGTTATCACCAGCACGAGTGGCCGCCAGATGCTGAATGCGACGAACGGTGAGGGCGGCGGGGCGGCGGCCGGGCTTTCGCCGCGCGATCCGGTGCTCGACGCGATCGCTTACAGCCGCGGCCGCTTCATGCTGGAAATGCCCGGAAATCCGCCACTTTACCTGCCCAGCTGGCCCGAGTTGACCCGGGTTATCGAGGACTGCCGCTGAGGGGAAACGGGGCGGAAAATCGCGGCCCGAAGTGTCGATGATGACAACAAAAAAAATGAACACAAGTCTTGTTGTTGCGGCGCACATAAATATGTTCGGACTCAAGGCAACGGTGCGGTCCGAGGAACGCCCGGCCCCAGTCCGGAAACGGACGAATTGGCTAAACAGCGCGAAAGGAGGTGATCCGATGTCTCATGGTTCAGCACAGAGGTCGGACTTCCGCATCGCGGAGCATTATCGCTGAATTTCGATTAGGCGATAAAGGCTTCGTGGGCGGCACTTCCAGCCGCTGACCATGCGAAGGGCAGCACGCTTGACGGGCGTTGCTGCCCTTCTCATTTGGGTTTGGATTTTTTGGGCAGCACGCTGACGGGCGTTGCTGCCCTTTTTGCAATCGCAGGACCTGCGCTGACGGAGCGCAGGCCCACGCCTAACCCCTCCCGTCTGCGGGAGGGGGACTATGCTGCGTCAAGTACGCCGGTCACTTCCCACCCGCTCCCCGCGTAGCGCGGGAGCGGGTGGGCTTGGCCCCTTACTTCCAGAACAGCTCCTTGCGGCCGTTGCCACGGCGCTTGCGGTAGAGCTGGAACCACATCCAGACGCCCGAGAGCGAGAGATAGACCAGCGAGAGGCCGGCGAAGAGGATCAGCCAGCGGCCGCCGAGGCCGAACAGGTCGCCGCGGTGGAACTGCTTGAGCTTCTGGTGGAGATCCCAGCCGGTGGGGAAGGACAGGTCGGGATAGCCCGGCTCCCACATCTTCATCGCCGCGCCGGTGCGGGCGTTGAACACGCGCTGCGAGGAATCCTTGTCCGCCGCGACGATCACGCCCTGCGGATAACCGACGAAGTAGCGCAGGCGCAGGACCTTGATCCCGGTGCCGGGATAGGCGCTCTCATAGGCCTTGAGCGTGGTGGCGAGCATCGGCGCCAGTTCGGCGTCGGTCATCGGCTTCGACTGGTCGCCATCGAAGGCGCCGGGCGCGCGCGGGCCGCCGATCAGCTGATGCAGGCTCGAACCCATGTTGTCGAGCGAGAGGGCCAGGCCGCCGAGGGTGAGCCAGATCACCAGGACGCTCGCGCCGAGCGCGATCCAGCGGTGCAGCGTCCGCCACCAGTCTCCGCCCTTCCACCACAGGCCGCCCCGGCCGATCTTGGCGCGGGCCTTGTAGAGCTTGGCGTAGTGGAAGAGGCCGGTGAAGATCAGCGCGGCGAGGCCGAGCGCGGCGAGGAAGTTGATCGTGGTGCCCCAGGGCAGGAACAGGAAGCGGTGGAAGCTTTTCCAGGTGCTGCGGGTCGACTTGAAATCGCGGCCCGGCTGCGGCGGGGGGACGAAGCGGTCCGGCAGCGGCGCGCCGTCGGCGAGGTCGAAGGCCAACTGCTTGTCGCCCATCTGGACGTGGCCGACGAGCTTGCCTTCGGCTCCTCGCACCTCGACCAGGCGCAGGTCCTGACCCGGCGCGGCGGCGCGGCCGAGGGCGGCGGCCTTGGCGATGGACGCGCCGTAGTCGGTCCCCGCCGGGAGGGCGGGCGCGGTGTAATCAGGCGCGGAGACGACCGAGTAATTCGGCGGGCCCGGGATGTGCTGGCGCATCATCAGCATGTCGGGATCGGTTTCGGGCGCATGGGTGACCAGCGCGCGCATATCGGCAAGCTGGGTGACGGTGCCGGTGAAGGACACCCAGATGAGCAGAATGGCGGCAAGCACGGCTGCCATCCGATGCCAACGAAGCATGACTAGTTCTCCCCTGCGCCGCCCCGGTCGGGGCTGACGTGCGCGCCTGTGTGCCCGGTCACGCGCGTGGAGACGCTATCACTTCGACCATCGCGGCAATCCGAAAGTTGTGGCCTGTCGGGCCGAAAGTTGCGGCTGGCCGGGCCGGGCGGCGTTCCCCCTTGGCCGACGAGCAATTTTTGCCTAGATAGGGGACGACCCCGCCCTTGTGCATTTATTGCTCATGGGTTGCCTTTGGCGAAATTTTCGTTCAAAGGCGCCTCCGATTTTGTAACGCAAGGATTCGTTTGCATGGCGACTCTCGCCCCGGCTTCGCTTGAATTCACTCGCCTGCCCCATCCCGCGCCGCTGGCGCTGGACGCGCGCACGGCGGCGCTGGCCGATCCGGGCTTCGGCAAGCTGTTTTCCGACCACATGGTGACGATCGAGTGGACCGAGGGGCGCGGCTGGCACGACGCCGTGGTCGGCCCGCTGGCCCCGCTGCCGCTGCACCCGGCCGCCGCCGTGCTGCACTATGCCCAGGAGATCTTCGAGGGGCTCAAGGCCTATCGCCTGGCCGACGGGACCATGGCCCTGTTCCGCCCCGAGGCCAATGCCGCGCGCTTCAATTCCTCGGCCAAGCGCCTCGCCATGCCCGAGCTGCCCGAGGACCTGTTCGTCGAGGCCTGCCGCCAGATCGTCGCGGTGGATGGGGACTGGTTCCCGGACATCGAGGGCGGCTCGCTTTACCTGCGGCCCTTCATGATCGCCACCGAGGCCTTCCTCGGCGTGCGCCCGGCCAAGAGCTACAAGTTCATCGTCATCGCCAGCCCGGCGGGGAACTACTTCAAGAGCGGGGCCCCGGCGGTCTCGATCTGGGTCAGCCAGTACACCCGCGCCGCGCCCGGCGGGACCGGCGCGGCCAAGTGCGGCGGCAACTATGCCGCCAGCCTCGTCCCCCAGGCCGAGGCCATGGCCAAGGGGCACGACCAGGTGGTCTTCCTCGACGCGGCCGAGCACCGCTGGATCGAGGAACTTGGGGGCATGAACCTCTACTTCGTGTTCGATGACGGCACCCTGCTGACCCCGGCCCTGACCGGCACGATCTTGCCCGGCATCACCCGCGACAGCCTGCTCACCCTGGCCCGCGAGGAAGGGCTGACCGTGCGCGAGGACCGCTATTCGATCGACCAGTGGCGCGCAGATGCGGCCTCGGGCCGGCTGCTCGAAACCTTTGCCTGCGGGACGGCCGCCGTGGTCACCCCGGTCGGCAAGGTCACCGATCCGGTCGAGGGGCCGTTCACCATCGGCAGCGGCGGCCCGGGCCAGCTGACCCAGAAGCTGCGCCAGAAGCTGGTCTCGATCCAGCGCGGCGAGGCCGAGGACCGCCACGGCTGGGTGATGCGGCTGGGTTGAGAGCGAGGGCCGCAGGAAGGTTCACCCTGCCAGCAGGTCCTGCGCCTTCGGCCCCGCTTCGAGCAAGGCGATGAGCCCGCGCTCCGCGCGGCCGAGCCAGCGCGCGGCGCGCGGCAGGCGCAGGTTCACGCGCCATTCCACCTGCTGGTCGACGAGCTCCAGTACCGCTGGGTGGATGTAGCTCTTGCGGGCGACGGCCGGCGTATTGCCGAGCCGGTCGCTGACTTCGGCGGCCAGGGCCTTGAGCGAGACCTTGCCATCGGCACCGGCGAGGCGCTCGAATGCGAGTACGCTGGCGTGCCAGGTGCGGAACTGCTTGGCGGTGACCGCTTCCCCCATGACCTCCCGGAGCCAGGCGTTCACGTCTGACGACGTGACCGGGCAGGCCGCGCCGCCATCGTCCATGTACTGGAACAGGTGCTGGCCGGGCAGGTCCTGCATGGCGCGCACGAAGCGCAGCAGGGCCGGATCGGTCAGGGCCAGCTCGGCGGCCTTGCCGCTCTTGGCCGCGAAGCTGAGCCGCAGGACCCGGCCCCGGAGGCGGGCGTGGCGCATCCGCAGCGTGGTGGCGCCGAAGCTGCGGTTGATTTTGGCATAGGCCTCGTTGCCGATGCGGATCGCGCCGGTGTCGAGCAGGCGGACCACGCTGGCGATGGCCCGGTCACGGCACAGGCTGGTGAGGGCGAGGTCATGCTCGACCCGGGCGCGCAACCGCGGGAGGAGGCGGCCGAAACGGGCGGTGGAATCAAACTTGGCGCTTTCGCGGGTCAGGCGGAAGGCCGGGTGGTAGCGATATTGCTTGCGGCCGCGCGCGTCGATCCCGGTGGCGAGGAGGTGGCCGCCGGGATCGGGGCAGAACCACGCGTGCTCGTAAGCGGGCGGCAGGGCAACGGCGTTCAGGCGGTCGATCTCGGCGCGATCGGTGATGCGGTGGCCGGAGGGGGCATAGTAGGCGAAGGCGGCGCGTCCAGCACGCTTCAGGCGGCGGCGGGTGATCCCGGGCATGGTATCGTCGACGATGCGGAGCCGTTTCTGGCGCTGGCCGTGCGGCGGGACCCTCTTCATTCGAGGCGAACGGACAGCGCCCTATTGCGGTTCCGGCGGCGGCCACCCACCTAGCCCGGACCATAGCCGACAGGATCCTGCCCTCATGCCCGAGACTTACGTTCCGCCCGCCGTCTGGACCAATACGCCGAGCGGAGGCGCTTTCGCCAATATCAACCGCCCGGTTTCCGGCGCGACGCATGAGGCCGAGTTGCCGGTGGGCGAGCATCCGCTGCAGCTCTATTCGCTGGCCACGCCCAACGGGCAGAAGGTCAGCATCATGCTCGAGGAACTGCTGGCTCTCGGCCACGAAGGCGCGGAATACGACGCCTGGTTCGTCAATATCGGCGAGGGCGAGCAGTTTTCGAGCGGCTTCGTCTCGATCAATCCCAATTCCAAGATCCCGGCGCTGGTCGACCGCAGCGGAGCGGAACCGGTGCGGGTGTTCGAAAGCGGGGCGATCCTGCTTTACCTCGCGGAGAAGTTCGGCGCCTTTCTCCCGCCGCTCGGGCCCGAGCGGGCCGAGGTCTTTTCCTGGCTGATGTGGCAGATGGGCAGCGCGCCATTCCTCGGCGGCGGGTTCGGCCATTTCTATGCCTATGCCCCCGAGAAGATCGAATATGCGATCAACCGCTATGCGATGGAGGCCAAGCGCCTGTTCCACGTTGCCGACAGGCGGCTGGCCGAAAGCCGGTTTCTGGGCGGGGATGACTATAGCATCGCCGATATCGCCGCCTTCCCGTGGCTGGCCGGGTTCTGGCAGGGCACGGCCTATGGGGACGCGGGCACTTTCCTGTCCATGCACGAATATCCGAGCCTCGGCCGCTGGGTCGACGAGATCCAGGCGCGTCCGGCGGTGCAGCGCGGGCGCAAGGTCAATGCCCGGGATGGCCTGCGCGAGCGCCATTCCGCCGCGGACTTCGCCGCGCTGGTGCCCGCGCACGGATAACCCTCTTTTCAAGCCGCGGCGAACCGTCTAGGCGCGCCGCACTGGTGGGGCGTCGCCAAGTGGTAAGGCACCGGTTTTTGGTACCGGCATTCGGAGGTTCGAATCCTCCCGCCCCAGCCAGCAAGCTGCCTGATGCGGCAGGTGGCGGAGGTTCGAATCCTCCCGTCCCGGCCAGCCACCACACATTTCGGAGCAAGCCATGGACCTGCGGCAGGACTGGGCGATCGGGCGCACGGCGCTGGTCACGGGTGCAACCTCGGGCTTCGGCGCGGCCATGGCGCGGCGCGTGCTGGCCGCCGGGGGCAAGGTGATCGCCACCGGGCGGCGCAAGGAGCGGCTCGAGGCGCTGAACGATCCGCGCTGGGCTGACCGCCTGTTCACCGTCGCGCTCGACGTGACCGAGCCGGACTGCGGCGCGAAGCTGCTCGCGGCCCTGCCCGAAGCGTTCGGCGCGATCGACATCCTGTTCAACAATGCCGGGCTCTCGCTCGGCCTCGAACCGGCCTACAAGACGAACCTTGCCGACTGGGAGCAGATGATCGCGACCAATGTCAGCGGCATGGCGCGGATCACGCATGCGGTCCTGCCTGGCATGGTCGAGCGCAGGGCGGGCCACGTGATCATGGTCGGCTCGGTCGCGGCCAACTGGCCCTATCCGGGCGGCAACGTCTATGGCGCAACCAAGGCTTTCGTGAAGCAGTTCTCGCTCAACCTGCGCTCTGAGCTGCTCGGCACCCCGGTCAAGGTCACCGTGCTGGAGCCGGGGGCCTGCGAGACGGAATTCTCGATGGTACGCTTCGCCGGGGACGAGGCGCGGGCGGCGGCGGTCTATGCCGACATGAAGCCGCTTTCGGCCGAGGACGTGATCGACAGCGTCGAGGCCGTGCTGCGCCTGCCGGCGCACCTCAACGTCAACGTGCTGGAGATCATGCCGGTGCAGCAGGCCTTTGCCGGGTTCGCGATCGACCGCAGCGGGGCGAACGGGCCGGGCACCGGCAACTGAAGAGGCCAAGGACGGACGACGCGCGGCCTATCCCCGCGCGCCGCCCCTCCCGGGATCAGGCGGCGACCTCGCCCGCCTCCAACTCGTCATAGCGCGCCTGTTCGGCGGCGATCAGTAGGTCAGCGAGGAACCAGTAGGCATCGCCCCAGGCGGCGAGCACGGCATCGGTGGCGACCTCTTCGCCCAGCACTTCGCGGATCGCGGGGAGCAGCGCCTCAGCCACCAGCGGATAGTGCTCGGCCTTCACGCCGGTCTCGACATGGCGGGCGACCATGCGGCCGACCGCGCCGGTCAGGTTCTGCAGCTTGTCGATGTTCTGGGCATAGCCGAGGATCGCGGCGGCGAGGCGGCGCGGCTGCTCGCCGCTTTCCTGCGCGGCGGCATCGAACATGTCCTTCACCGCCTCGTTCTGGAACAGGCGGGCATACATGGCCGTGGTGATGGCGACGCCGTGCTGTTGGAGCGCCGGGCCGGTGGCCTTCACGGTGGCGATGGTTTCGGGCGAAAGGGTGCGGGTCATCGGCGAATCCTTAAAGATGCTAGTAAGGCGCATCTATACGCGGCGGAAAAAAGATGCAATCAGGGCGCATCATTTAATTGAGCGGATTCCGAAGAAAGATCATGCGGCTGACGCGCCACACCGACTATGCCCTGCGCATCCTGCTCCAAGCGGCGGTCGAGCCGGAGCGGCGGCTGTCGATCGCCGAGGTGGCCGAGGCGCAGGGCATCGCCCGCAATCACGCGATGAAGCTGGTCAACGAACTGGCGGGCGCGGGCCTGCTGGCGACCGTGCGCGGGCGCGGCGGCGGGTTTGCGCTCGGCCGCCCGGCGGGAGAAATCGGGATCGGCGAGGTGGTGCGGCTGACCGAACCGGACCTGCGCCCGGCCGATTGCGAGAATTGCGCGCTTTCCCCCGGCTGCGGGCTGACCCCGATGCTGTCCGGCGCGGTGCGCGCTTTCCTCGCGGAGCTGGACCGCTTCACCCTCGCGGATGCCGCCAAGGGCACCCGCGTTCCGCTGTTGATTCCGACCTAGACCGAAGCGGCGACGAAGCGCTTGTCCGCCGCGCGCCAGTCGAGCGCGGTCATGACCGCATCGACATAGCCCGCCGCCTTGGCGCCGTAGTCCATCTGGTAGGCGTGCTCGTACATGTCGAGCACGAGGATCGGGGTGGCGCCGGCCATGGTCATGGTGTGATCAGCCGCCCAGGTGTTGACGAGGCGCCGGTCGCGCGCCGACCAGGCGAGGATCACCCAGCCCGAGCCGCCGCCGAGCGCCTTGCCCATGCCGGAGAATTCCGCCCGCCAGCGCGCCTCGGAGCCGAAGTCACGCTCGATCGCGGCGGCGAGAGCTGCGCCGGGCCGCCCGGGTTGGCCGAACTGGGCGAAGTAGACCTCGTGCAGGATCATCGAGTTCCACGCGATCAGCTCCTCGCGCTTGAGCCCGTTGAGGGTGAATACCGGGGCCGTGGCTGGATCGAGCGCGGCGAGCTGGGCCGAGATTGCCCCGAGCCGCTTCACCGCGCCGACGTAATTGTTGTCGTGATGGCTGACGAGGAGCTTTTCGGACAGGCCGGTGATGGTCTTGGGATCGAACGGCAGGGCCAGCGGCTGCGGCGTGAAGGCCTTGCCCGGCAGGGCGGCGGCGGGCTGGGCAGCGGCGGGTTGGGCCGAGGCCAGCGGCGCGGCGGCGGCGGCAAGGCCGAGCGCGGCCCCGGCGGAGAGGATTTCGCGGCGATCGAGGTGAAGCTCAGGCATGGCAGGTCCCCTTTGTAATCCGGTGCGACGATGCGCCCGGCCGGCCCCGGATGCACGTAAACAATCAGACACGGATGGCGGACACGGACGGCGGACACGCAGGGCCGGGCCGGGAACCTTATCCGGCGGCGGGCCGTATCAAGGGCGAATCAAATGCTGTGAAAGGCCATCCCGATGTTGATGACGATCGCCCTTATCCTGTTCGTTCTGTGGCTGCTTGGCGTCGTGGTGTTCAAGGTCACCGGCGCGGTGATCCACGTGGTGCTCATCGCCGCCGTGGTGATCGGGCTGGTGCAGCTGTTCCGGGGGCGCCGGGTGTAGGCGCTTCTGGTTGGGTGCGCCCTTGGCATCCGCCAAGGGCTTGCGGCACCGGCCCGAGTCCTTGTTTGGTGCGCCCTTGGCATCCGCCAAGGGCTTGCGGCACCGGCCCGCTCCCCCGGCCCAACCACCCATTGAGTGTACCCTGTGGGTGGTTGGGCCGGGGGAGCGGGCCGGTGCCGCAAGGAAGCCCGGATGGGCTTTCCGTACAAGTCAAAGACTCGCGGGCCGGTGCCGCGCAAGGGGCCAGCCTCGCTGGCCCCGGTCCATGCACTATTACGCCGCCTGACGCGCCCGGTCACCGGCTTCGCGGTTCAGTTCCTCGGCCAGCAGGAACGCCAGTTCGAGCGACTGTGCCGCGTTGAGACGCGGGTCGCAGTGGGTGTGGTAGCGGTCGCCCAGCGCCTCGTCGCTGATCGCGACGGCACCGCCGGTGCACTCGGTCACGTCGCGCCCGGTCATCTCGACATGGATGCCGCCGGCATGGGTGCCCTCGGCGCGGTGGACGGCGAAGAAGCCGCGCACCTCGGTCAGGATGCGGTCGAACGGGCGGGTCTTGTACCCGCTCTCGGCCTTGATCACGTTGCCGTGCATCGGGTCGCACGACCAGACGACCGGGTGGCCCTCGCGCTTCACCGCGCGGACGAGCGCGGGCAGCCCGGCCTCGACCTTGTCGTGGCCGTAGCGGCTGATCAGGGTGATCCGGCCCGCTTCGCGCGCGGGGTTAAGCGTGTCGAGCAGCTTGAGCAGGGCATCCGGGCTCAGGCTCGGGCCGCACTTCATGCCGATCGGGTTGCCGACGCCGCGCAGGAACTCGACATGGGCCGAACCCTCGAAGCGGGTGCGGTCACCGATCCACAGCATGTGGGCCGAACAGTCGTACCACTGGCCGGTCAGCGAATCCTGCCGGGTCAGCGCCTGCTCATAGGGGAGCAGCAGCGCCTCGTGGCTGGTGTAGAAGCTGGTGCCCTGAAGCTGCGGCACGCTGGAGGGATCGACCCCGCAAGCCTGCATGAAGTCCAGCGCCTCGCCGATCCGGCCGGACACTTCGGCGAACTTCGCCGCCCACGGGCTGCGGTCCATGAAATCCAGGGTCCACTGGTGAACCTGGCGCAGGTTGGCATAGCCGCCGGTCGCGAAAGCGCGCAGCAGGTTGAGCGTGGCAGCCGACTGGCTGTAGGCGCGCAGCAGGCGATCGGGATCGGGAATGCGCGATTCCGGCGTGAACTCGATCCCGTTGATGTTGTCGCCCAGGTAGCTCGGCAGCTCGATGCCGCCCTGCACCTCGACCGGCGAGGAGCGCGGCTTGGCGAACTGGCCAGCCATGCGGCCGACCTTGACCACCGGCTGCTTGCTGGCGAAGGTCAGGACAACCGCCATCTGCAGCAGCACGCGGAAGGTGTCGCGGATGTTGTTGGGGTGGAACTCGGCGAAGCTCTCCGCGCAGTCCCCGCCCTGCAGCAGGAAACCCTTGCCGGCGGCGACTTCAGCCAGATCCGCCTTCAGCGCGCGCGCTTCACCGGCGAAGACCAGCGGCGGAAAGGTCGAAAGCGTCTGCTCCACATTGGCCAGCTTCGCCGCGTCGGGATAGACGGGCAGATGCTTCGCCTCATGGGCCATCCAGCTCTGCGGGTTCCAGTTCGTCGCCACTTCAATTGCTCCTGCGCGCGGGGTTCTTGCCGCCCGCCGCCTCTAAATGGGAAGGGGGCCCATAAACCGCCAGAGGGGCAATGAAAAGCGCGCAAATCCCGCGGTTATGGCATGAACCAGTTAGTACGCAAAACCGTGCCCGCCGCCCCGGTCAGCGCGACGGGGCCTGCCCGGCCGGGGCGCTCACCCCCGCCACGTTGACCCCGGGCGGCACGACCGCCAGCCGCCACGCCGTGTTCGGCACGAGATAGCGGCGGGCGAGATCCTGCATCTGGGCCGGTGTGGTCACCGTATAGTCCTGCAGGATCGTGCGGATCGCGCCGAACCGGCTGGGATCGGCCGTGGCCCCTTCGAGCTGGTACATGAAGAAGGCCGTTCCGGTGGCGGCGCGGGTGATCTGCTGGCGCAGCGGCTCGGTGACGCGGGCCAGCTCGTCGGCCGAGGCGGGATTCGCAACAAGGTCGGCGGCGATCTCGTCGACCGTGGCGAAGAAGGTCGGCACGTCGCGCGGCTGGAGCTGGGCCATGGCGGTGATCGCCCCGCCCTGCTGGAGATCGACCGGCCACGAGGAGAAGACCTGCGGGGCGTAGCTCGCCCCCAGCTTCTCGCGCATCCGGTCAAGCAGGCGATTGGTGAAGAGGTTGGCGAGGATCTCGACCTGCCGCCCTTCGCGCACGCCGGTCATCCCTCCGCCGGTGGGCCAGGACACGAGCGCGGCGGCCTGGTTGGCATCACCGTGGTGGAGGACCACGAAGGGCGCGGCGCCGCCGCTCGGCAGCGGCGAGGTGGCGGCCAGCGTGGCCGGGCTGAGCGGGGTGCGGGCCGGGAGGGCACCGAAGCTGCGCGAGAGCGCCTCGATCGTCTTGGCGCGGTCGATGTCGCCGAAGACCTGGACCTCGATCGGGCCGGAGGCAAGGATCGGCTCCCACACCTGGCGGAAGCCTTCCGGGGTGGCGGCCTCCAGCTCCTGCGGGGTGGGGGTGCGGTAGCGCGGATCGCGGCCGTGCTGGTAGAACTTGAGGTCGCGCTGCAGCACGCCCTGCGGCGAGGTGGCGAGCCCGTCGTACTGCAGCTCGGCGGCGGCGCGGGCGCGCAGCACGGGCGCGGCATCCCAGCGCGGCATGGCCAGTTTTGCGGCGAACAGGTAGAGCTGGTCGGCGAGGTCGGCCTGACGGGTATCGGCGCTGAAGGTGAAGTCCGAATCGTCGATCCCGACGTTGAAGCCCATCTTGCGCCCGGTCGAGATCCGGTCGAGCTCGTCCTGCCCGAGGGTCGCCATGCCCTGCCCGGCCAGCGCCATGTTGCCGAGCATGATATAGGCCGCATCGCCCGAGGCGAAGGCCCGGTAGCCCGCCCCGAAGCGGACCTTGACCGTGACCCGGCCCGGCTCGTCCGCGCTCGGCCAGATCAGGGCCTTGACCCCGTTGGCGAAGTCGTACTGCTC
Organism: Novosphingobium flavum; assembly: GCF_014230315.1. Classification (GTDB taxonomy): domain Bacteria; phylum Pseudomonadota; class Alphaproteobacteria; order Sphingomonadales; family Sphingomonadaceae; genus Novosphingobium; species Novosphingobium flavum. The sequence goes on from NZ_JACLAW010000019.1 coordinate 11,729, forward strand.
GATCCCGGGGAAGCCGGTCGGGGTCTGGCCGACCGGCTGGGCGGGCGTGCCGATCGGCGGCAGGCTGTCGAACGAGACCGGCTTGGCGGCGAGGCGGGCGCGCCCGTCGGCCTTGACCGGGGCGCTGAGCGCGAGGCGCAGGGCGGCATCGTTGCCCTCGCCCGGCTTCAGCGTGGTCATCACCGCGCGGGTCACCGTGCCGGCGAAGAGGCCGCGGGTGTGCTGCAGCACGGCGGCCGGCTTGAACAGCGGGATCGAGCGCGAGAAGATCTGGTGAACCACCTCGGGCGAGGCCACGGTCTCGCGGATATCGACCGCCTGGGCGATATTGTCGGCCGACCGGCCGCCCGGCTCGAGCGCGGACTGCTCTTCCGAACTGGCGAAGGCGACGTTCATTTCCGCCACCTCGCGGTCGATCTCCTCCTGCGTCGGCGGCGTCGCCATCGCGTCGGCGATCACCGCGCGCACGTCGGCCAGCGCGCCCTTCCAGTCGTCGGTCAGCGGGGTCACCGCGATGAAGGTGACGTCGGCCGAGCGCGAGACCTTTTCCTGATCGACCTGGGCCATGAGGTAGGAGGCCCCGGCCCGGGCGCGGGTTTCGAGGCGGCGGTTGATGATCGACTGGGCGAGTTGGTCGAGCATCAGGCCCTGGTTGTAGACGATGGTATCATCGACCTTGCGCCACGGGCGCAGCGTGGCGATGGTGATCGAGCGCGGCAGGTCGGGCTCTGCCAGCACGCGGGTTTCGCCGATCGGGGCGCCGCCGGGTACCAGCGGGGTGCCGGCGGGAGCGACCGGATCGCCGAACGAGGGCGTCGGCACGTGCGGGCCGGTGGCGGTCCAGCCGCCGAACCACTTCTCGACCAGCGCGACCATTTCGGCCGGCGGCTTGTCCCCGGAGAGGACGACGACGGTATTTTCCGGGCGATACCAGCGCGCATGGAAGGCGCGGACCGAAGTGGAGGTCGCCCCGTTCAGCGCCTTGTCCGTGCCGATCGGGGCGCGGGTGGCGAGCGGCTGGCCGGCGTAGAGCACTTCGCGGATCGTGTCCTGCACCCGCGCCGCCGCGCCGCCGCGCTCGCGCTTTTCGGCAAGGACGATCGGCAGGTCGGCCTTGATGTTGGCATCCGACAGGGTGGGCGCCGAGACCATGCCGAACAGGTATTTCATCGAGAGATCGAGGCTGGTCGGCGTCGCGTCGGGCAGGTCGATCTTGAAGGTCGTGCCGGTGGGCGTGGTCTCGGCATTGGTGTCGCTGCCGAAGGTCGCGCCGAGCCGCTGCCAGGCGGGGATCGCCTCGCCGTCGCCCAGGTACTTCGACTGGCGGAAGACGAGATGTTCGAGGAAGTGGGCATAGCCGCGTTCGCTCTCGCTCTCGTTGAGCGAGCCGACGTCGACCCGCACCCGGATCGAGACCTGCCCCGGCGGCACCCCGTTGTGGCGCACGGCATAGCGCACCCCGTTGGGCAGTTCGCCGAAGGTCCAGCGCTTGTCCTGCGGCACGTCGCTGCCGCGATAGAGCCAAGGGCCGGTGGCCCGCGCGGCTGCCGGCTTCGCAGGGGCAGGCTTTGCCGCGGCGGCGACCTTGGCGGAAGCGGCCGTTTCGAGCGGCCCGATCAGGACCAGCGCGACGAGCGGCAGGGCGGCGATGAGCGGGCGGGCGGCGCGGATCAGGTTCGGCATCGCGCCGGATATAGGGGCGCGATGCCTGAAGGACCAGTGAATAGGGCGGCGGTCAGGGCGCCGGGGCCGCAGCGGCGGGCGCGGCGGCTTCGGCCGGGCCGCCGGGGCCGCCTTCGGCCCCGCCGTCGGCAGCGGCCTTGCGCATGGCCTCGACCTCGGCAACCGTGCGCGAATCGAGCAGTTCGACCTGGAACACGAGGTCCGAATTGGCCGGGATCGGCCCGCTCGCCTCGGCGCCGTAGCCCATGGCGGCGGGGATGCAGAGGCGGTAGATGCCGCCACGCGGAACCATCTTCAGCCCTTCGCCGAAGCCGGGGATCACGCCGTCGATCGTCATCGGCGTGGACATCGCCTGATCGAACACCTGCCCGTCGGCGGCGAGATAGCCGACATAGTTGATCAGCACGTAGTCGGTCGGCCCGGCCTTCGGCCCTTCTGCGGGCTTGAGCACCGAATAGCCCAGGCCCGAGGCGGTCTTGGCATCGCAAGTGCGCTGGGCGGCGGGCACCACCGGCTGGAGCGGCAGCGGGATGATGGCCGAGGGAGCGGAGACGGCGGCAGCAAGCACGACGAGCGAGAGCATGAAAGACCTTTCGGGGAAAGGAGCGCCGGATCGCCGGCACCCGCCCGGCGCATTAGGAGACAAGCCCCAGCGCCGCAAGCACGCCGCAAGTACTGCCCGCGGGGTGAAGCGCGAATTAATGGCCTTGTTAATCAGGCCTTCGGCATCAACTAAGGCAGGCGCGCCCCTTGACCCGGCCCCCGCCCTGCCTAAATGCGCTAGCACCATGTTCATCGAGACTGAAACCACGCCCAACCCGGCGACCCTCAAGTTCCTCCCCGGCCAGCAGGTCATGGCCGCCGGAACGCGCGAGTTCGCCTCGCCCGAGGATGCCGCCGCCTCGCCGCTGGCCGAGGCGCTGTTCGACCTTGGCGAGGTGACCGCCGTGTTCCTCGGGCGCGACTTCATCTCGGTCACCGCCGCGCCCGGCGTTTCGTGGGCCGCGCTCAAGCCGCAGGTCGTGGCCATGCTGCTCGATCACTTCGTCTCGGGCGCGCCGCTGTTCACCCCCGGCGACGCGAGCGCCATCGCCGTGCCGGGCGAGGCCGAGGAAGACTTCGGCGAGGACCCGGCCGATGCCGACATCGTCGCCCAGATCCGCGAGCTGATCGAGACCCGGGTGCGCCCGGCCGTGGCCAACGACGGCGGCGACATCGTCTATCGCGGCTTCCGCGAAGGCGTGGTCTATCTCTCGATGCACGGCGCCTGCTCGGGCTGCCCCTCGTCGACCGCGACTCTGAAGAACGGGATCGAGAGCCTGCTCAAGCACTACGTTCCCGAAGTCACCGAAGTGCGCGCCGCCTGAGCGCGCCGCCGATGGACGCCCCCGTCCTCCTGGACACCCCCGTCCTCCAGGATACCCTTGTCATCGACAGCGCGACCGAGGCCTGCTCGGTAGCGCTGTTGCGCGGCGGCGCGGCGCTGGCCGGAGACTGGCGCCTGCTCGGGCGCGGCCATGCCGAACAGCTCGTGCCGATGATCGCCGCCCTTCCCCACCGCGGGCGCGCCGGGCGGATCGCCGTGGCCCTGGGGCCGGGCAGCTTCACCGGGGTGCGGGTCGGCCTCGCCGCCGCGCGGGCGCTGGCCTTTGCCTGGGGGGCGGAACTGGTCGGCTATCCCACCCTCGCCCTGATCGCGGCGCAGGCGCGGGCGCAGGTCGGGGCCGTTCCGGTTACCGTGGCGATCACCGGCGGGCACGGCGAATGGTTCGTCGCCGCCTATGACGCGGCCGGGGGCGAGACCCTGCCGCTCGCCTCGCTCACCCCGGAGCAGGCGGTGCAGCGCGCGGGGAGCGAGGTGATCGCGGGCAACCAGGCCGAGGCGCTGGTCCAGCGGCGCGGCCACGGCACGGCGCTGGACCTGGCGAGCGATGCGCGCGCCTTCGCCCTGCTGGCGCCCGCCATGCTGACCGCCGAGGTCACCCCGCTCTATGGCCGCGCGCCCGATGCACGCCTTCCCGGTGGCGATCGGCCCGGCGGTGATCGGCCCAGTGGCGATCGGCCCGGTGGTAATCGGCCCGGCGGGGTGCTTCCCGCGGGAGCGGCCTGAGCCATGGCCGCCCTGCCCTCGTCCGGCCCGGCCCCGGCCGACGATGTCGACCGGATCATGGCGATCATGAACATCGCCTTCGATCCCGAATACAACGAGGCCTGGACCCGGCGGCAGATCGAGGATGCGCTGATCATCGGCAATTGCCACTACCTCCTGGCGGGATGCGACGGCGAAGATCCCGCGGAGGCCGGCGAAGCCGAGGGCGGGGCGGCAGGTTTCGCCCTGTCGCGCGGCGGTTTCGGTGAAGAAGAACTGCTCCTGTTCGCAGTAGTCCCGCAATACAGGCACCGCGGAATTGGCCGCCGCCTGCTCGCGCGATTCGCCGAGGCCGCCCGCGGACGGGGCAATCCGCGCCTGCTGCTCGAAATGCGCCGGGGGAACCCGGCAGAATCGCTCTATCGCGCTTTCGGTTTCGCGCCGATCGGCCTGCGTCCGGCCTATTATCGGCAACCCAACGGAGCGCGAATCGACGCGATTACATTCGCTTACGACATGGTTTGACAGACCGCATTACAGTCAACCTGTCCTAAAGGCGCACAAAACTGTGCAACTGCAATACAATTTCGCCATTTTGGCCTGAATTTTGACTTGTATTCGACACCGCGTAGGAGCAAAGCGGGCACGGATGGACAGAAGGTCGTAATGACTGTCCGCCGCACAAAAAATACGGTCGCAAATTACGAGGACACAGCCATGGATACCCCTCAGAACGATTTGAGCGAAACGCTCATCACCCTTACTTCCGATATCGTTGCCGCTCATGTCAGCAACAACAGCGTTTCGGTGGGTGATCTTCCGGCCCTGATCACCAACGTCTACACGGCGCTCGCCGGCCTCGGCCAGCAGGCTCCGGTAGCGGAAGCGCCGCCCGAACCGGCGGTTTCGATCCGCGCCTCGGTGAAGCCCGACCACATCGTCTGCCTGGAAGACGGCAAGAAGCTGAAGATGCTGAAGCGTCACCTGATGACGCACTACAACATGACCCCGGAACAGTACCGGGCCCGCTGGAATCTTCCGGCCGACTATCCGATGGTCGCTCCCAACTACGCTGAAAAGCGCCGTGAGCTGGCCAAGAAGATCGGCCTTGGGCGCAAGCCCGGTGCCAAGCGCGGCCGCCCGGCCAAGGCCAAGGCCTCGGCTTGAGCCCGGCCCGCGCGCGCTGAGCGGGTCACGGGACGGGCCGCCGCGCCCGTCCGGTGATAGCCTGCGCGCAGCCATTGCAGAAATGCCTCGCCCGCGTCATATCGGGTGAGGCATTTTTGTTTTCAATTTTGCGGAACAGTCGTGCATCAACCGATCGACCTTGAAGCGCTGTGTAACGAACGTGGGCTGCGGATCACCGATCAGCGGCGGGTGATCGCGCGCGTCCTCTCGGAAAGCGACGACCATCCCGACGTCGACAAGCTGCATGAGCGCGCCGCCGCGATCGATCCGCGCATCTCGATCGCCACGGTCTACCGCACCGTGCGCCTGTTCGAGGAAGCGGGGATTCTCGACCGTCACGATTTCGGTGACGGCCGCGCCCGGTATGAAGCGACGCCCGAGGCCCATCACGACCACATGATCGACGTCGAAACCGGCAAGGTCATCGAATTCGTCGACCCCGAGCTGGAGGCGCTGCAGCGCCAGGTGGCTGAACGACTCGGCTACCGGCTGGTCGATCACCGAATGGAACTGTTCGGCGTGCGGATCGACCGCGAGGGCGAACCGGCGGCCAAGCCCGGCCGGCGATGACCGCTGCGGGCGCGTCCGGCGCCCACCGTGTGAGCCTGACCGGCAAATTGCGCGCGGGCGTGCGGCTCCTTGCCATCTTTGCCAGCCTCGCCCTTGCCCTGCCGCTCCATTTCCTGGCGCGGCTGTTCACCCGCCATTCGCCGTTTCCGCGCCTGTTCCTTGCGCTTTTCGCGCGGCTGGCCGGGGTGCGGATCAGCCATGTCGGCACACCGCTGGCGCGGCAGGCCTTTTACGTCGCCAACCATGTCTCGTGGCTCGACATTCCGGCGCTGGCCGGGGCGAGCGGCACGGCTTTCGTGGCCAAGGCCGAGGTGGCGAAATACCCGCTGATCGGCTGGCTCTGCCGCCTGCACCACACGGTCTTCGTCCGGCGCGAGGCGCGGCTCGACATCGCCGCCCAGATCAATGCGCTGGAAGAAGCCTTGGCCGATGCCCCGGCGATCGCGGTCTTTCCCGAGGGGACGACGACCGACGGGCTCTCGCTGCTGCCCTTCAAGAGCGCCATGCTGAAAGTGCTGGAGCCGCCGCCGCCGGGCATTCTCGTCCAGCCGGTGCTGCTCGACTATGGCCCGCTCGCCCCGTTCATCGGCTGGGTGGGTGATGAGGCCGGGCTCGACAACGCGCTAAAGATCCTCGGCCGGCCCGGCTCCTTCCCGCTCAAGGTCCATTTCCTCGAGCCCTTTTCGCCCGAGCAGTTCCCCGGCCGCAAGGCGATCGCCGCCGAAGCCCGCGCCCGCATCGCCGCCGCGCTCGAGGAGAGCCTCGGCGCGCCGACGCGGCCCTTCGCGCTCGACGTGGCCGCCGTGCGCTATGTCGCGCCGGGCGGGGAGGCGCACGACAGGGCGGATGGGTGATCCTCCCCGGCGCGGGGCGGCATCATTTTGCGCACTGAACGAAGGGCGGCTTGGCGCAGATCGCTCGGGTTCTCGAATGGCGGGATTGTTGGGGTAATTGCCCCGACCGATTTCGGCAATTAATCGTCAATTGGACGAAATATCGCGTAACAACCTTCTCGCCGCAATGATTTTTAAACCGGACAACATGATCAGAAACCCAAACAATATGATAATGGCTGCGAGGGATAAAGATACTAATCCTACTTTTTCAAGCATATGACCTGATACTACGATGGGGAGCGGTAGAGCAGAGCAAGATAACAACAATCCTCCTCCGATATAGAACGATGGCTCTCGGCTTGTGATCTTCTGAAGACGAGGAATATAAGCTGAAACAACCTGAAACAAGCCGCCGGGTAAAATCTCCCCCACCGCAATGATCGATTCGTCGTTCCAAAAGGGAGCAGGTTCCGGGGCCATGCCCCAGTCTAGCCCCCCGATTTCATATTCTGCGGGAAATCCGTTCAACTTGAACTGCGCGATTGAGACCCGCGCACCTCTGCCGCGAGGTCTGGCAACCGATCTGAGTTGCGAAACTGGGCCACGCCGTACTTCAAGAGCCATCGGAAACCCCAGAATTCTTGCTCGACGCTTGAATAATTCCGAAGATATAATTAATAATTAATCACTTCAGGCATGTTCATGCGACGCTTCAGGTGCCTTGGAGCGCTCTCACATGTGATACGTACAATGGAGATTGAAGCAGGACGCCCGCAATGCCAGCGCATCCGGACAGTCCGCTTTGGAACCCGGCCCCCTGACGCCCGGCGCCTCCACCGGCCCGCAATCGCCGCCTGCCGCAGCCCCCTTCAAAACCCGGCGCTTTTCGCCTATGGGCCGCGCCATGCCTTCCACCACTGCCCCCAGGACCTACCGGGTCAAGAGCTTCGGCTGCCAGATGAACGTCTATGACGGCGAGCGCATGGCCGAGCTGCTCGGCAGCCAGGGTATCGCCCCGGCGGCAGAAGGCGAGGACGCCGACCTTGTCGTGCTCAACACCTGCCACATCCGCGAGAAGGCGGCCGAGAAGGTCTATTCCGACATCGGCCGAATCGTGAAGGATTGGGGCCGCGATGACGGCTCCAGTCCGCTGATCGCGGTGGCCGGCTGCGTCGCCCAGGCCGAGGGCGAGGAAATCATGGCCCGCGCGCCCGCCGTGAAGATGGTGGTCGGCCCGCAGGCCTATCACCGCCTGCCCGAGATGATCGCCGAAGCCGTCGCCGGGCGACGCGCGGTCGATACCGACATGCCGGCCCAGACCAAGTTCGGCGCGCTCCCGGCGCGGCGCAAGGTGGGGCCGAGCGCTTTTCTCACCGTGCAGGAAGGGTGCGACAAGTTCTGCACCTATTGCGTCGTGCCCTATACGCGCGGCGCGGAAATCTCCCGCCCCTACGCCGACCTGATCGCCGAGGCCGAGCGGCTGGTCGAGGCCGGCGCGCGCGAGCTGACCCTGCTGGGCCAGAACGTCAACGCGTGGAGCGGCGAGGACGGCAAGGGCCGCGCCGTCGGGCTTGACGGGCTGATCCGCGCGCTCGCCGAAATGCCGGCGCTGGCCCGCATCCGCTATACCACCAGCCATCCCAACGACATGACCGGCGGCCTGATCGCGGCCCATGCCGAGGTGGAGAAGCTGATGCCCTTCCTCCACCTGCCAGTGCAGTCGGGCAGCGACCGGGTGCTGAGGACGATGAACCGCTCGCACACCAGCGCCTCCTACCTCGCGATCCTCGACAAGGTGCGCGCGGTGCGGCCGGACATCGCGCTCTCGGGCGATTTCATCGTCGGCTTCCCCGGCGAGACCGAGGCGGAATTTGCCGAAACGCTGCGGCTGGTCGAGCAGGTCGGCTATGCCCAGTGCTTCAGCTTCAAGTATTCGCCGCGCCCCGGCACCCCGGCCGCGACAATGGACGGGCAGATCGCGCCGGAGGTGATGGACGAGCGCCTGCAGCGCCTGCAGGCCGCACTCAACGCCAGCCAGCACGCCTTCAACCAGGCCTCGGTTGGCAAGCGCTGCACGGTGCTGGTCGAGCGCAAGGGCAAGCTGGAGGGGCAGTGGCTCGGCAAGTCGCCGTGGCTGCAATCGGTCCACTTCACGGGCGAGGCGGCGATCGGCGATCTGGTCGAGGTCGAGGTGACGATGGGCGGGCCCAATTCGCTGGGCGGGCAGCTGATTTTGGCCTGACCGCGCGGAGCGGGCGAGGCGGCCCGTCGCCGATCAGTCTCTTTTCACCACTAGAATTCTCCATTCATCCTGCGGGCGGAACGGCCGGACAGATTTGGCGTTGTCGGAGCAAGGCCGCTGGGCTTCGTCCGCGTTCGCTAAGGGTCCGCAAAGGAGAATTAAAATGTCCCCCATCCTTTCCAAGATTGCCGCGTCCGGCATGATCGTCGCCGCCACGGCGGGCCTCGGCGGCTGCGCCACCAAGGGCTTCGTGCGCGAACAGATCGCGGCGGTGAACGCCCGCATCGACGGGGTTGAATCGAAGCTCGCCGCGACCGACGCCACGGCCAACAAGGCCGCTGCCGACGCCCAGGCCGCCGGCAGCGCCGCCCAGGCCAACGGCCAGCGCATCGATCAGCTGAACGGCCGCGTCGATGGCCTCGAACAGCGCGTTCAGGTGATCGAGAGCCGCCCGAAGAAGGCACGCAACTGATCACGGCCGATTGATCATTGCCGGGGCCGGTGCGAACCGGCCCGCTCATCGCAATTAGCCGGGTCGGCGCCGCTTCTGGCGCCGGCCGGACCAGTCGAGTAACGTCGCGCCGATGATGAAAGCCTGTCTTGTTCTGGCCGGTCTAGCCATGACCCTTAGCGCCCCGGCCCTTGGCGCAGAACAGGCCCAGTCCGCGGCGCCGACCAAGGCGGCACGCAGCGCCAAGGCCCGCAAGGGGGGGACAACCTTGGCGCCGCAAGCTGCCCCGGCCCCGGTCCCGCCTCCGACGGAATATTCGGGCGAAGCCGCACGGGTCGCCGGCTGGGTGGCGGCGACCGGGGACAACAGCGGCCTCCCCTATGCCATCGTCGACAAGAAGTCGGCCCGCGTCTTCCTGTTCAGCGCCTCGGGCGAGCGGCTGGCCGATGCGCCGGTGCTGATCGGCATGATGACGGGCGACGATGCCACCGCGGGCGTGGGCGACAAGCCGCTGGCCGAGATCGGCCCGGCCGAGAAGACGACGCCTGCTGGGCGCTTCCTCGCCAAATTCGGCATCGCCGCCGGGAACACCCGGGTCCTGTGGGTCGATTTCGCCACCTCGGTCGCGCTGCATCCGATCCCGCCGGCCAACAAGGAACACCGCGCCGCGCGAATGCTCTCGCCGACCATCGACGACAACCGCATCACCTATGGCTGCATCAACGTGCCCAAGGCGTTCTACGCCGCGATCGGCCCGCTGTTCAAAAAGAACGGCGGCTACGTCTATGTCCTGCCCGACGAGAAAAGCCTTGAGCAGGTCTTCCCGCTGATCGCGATGTACACGGCCCGCGCCCCCGCCTTGGCGCAAACGGTCACGCCGGGCGAGGCAATCGCCGCCGCGACCAAGGCAGCCAGCCCGGCCGCGCCGCCCACCGCGCGATAGCTGGGGACAATTTGCACATCCCGCCTCAGAGGCGATTGCACTGCGCCGAGCGCCGCCTATCTTCGATGATAGAGCGGACGGCGTCCCGCCTCCGCCGGAAAGGAGCGCATGGCACGCAAACCTGCACGCGCCTATGACGAAATGGCGCATCCGTGGTCGTCCGAAGTCAAGCGGGAGCCTTCCCGCAAAGCCCGGGCGGAACTGGAATTCGAAGAGCCGGCCGTTCTCGGCGCTCTTTTCGGACAGTTCGATTCCAACCTCGTGCTGCTGGAGAACCGCCTCGGCGTCTATATCGCCGCCCGCGGGAACCGGATACAGATCGAGGGTGGGGAAGATGCGGTCGGCAGGGCGCGCGACGTTCTCAAGGGCATGCATCAGCGGCTGCTGAGCGGGCAGGAAATCGATGCCGGCGCGGTCGAATCGCTGATCGCCATGTCGAACGAACCGACGCTCGAGGGGATCATCACCGGCACCGACCAGGGCCCGCCGATCATGATCCGCACCCGGCGCAAGACCATCGTCCCGCGCTCGGCCACCCAGATCGAATACATGCGCTGCCTCGCCAAGGACGACGTGATCTTCGCGCTCGGCCCGGCCGGCACCGGCAAGACCTATGTCGCCGTGGCCCAGGCCGTCTCGCAATTGATGAACGGCTCGGTCCAGCGCCTGATCCTCTCGCGCCCGGCGGTCGAGGCCGGAGAGAAGCTGGGCTTCCTGCCAGGCGACATGAAGGACAAGGTCGATCCGTACCTGCGCCCGCTCTACGATGCGCTGTACGACTGCATGCCGCCCGAGCAGGTCGAACGCCGCCTTGCCAGCGGCGAGATCGAGGTTGCCCCGATCGCCTTCATGCGCGGCCGGACCCTGGCCGATGCCTTCGTCATCCTCGACGAGGCGCAGAACACCACGCCCGCGCAGATGAAGATGTTCCTCACCCGCTTCGGCCAGAACAGCCGGATGGTGGTCTGCGGCGACCCGCGGCAGGTCGACATTCCGGGCGGCGACCAGTTCAGCGGCCTGGCCGACGCGGTCCGCCGCCTCGAAGGGGTCGACGGGATCTCGGTGGTCCGCTTCGGCGCGGCGGACGTCGTCCGCCACCCGATCGTCGGCCGGATCGTCGAGGCCTATGAGGGCAAGGACGCCTGAAGCGAGGTAGCAAGGCCCACCCCGCCCCCTGCCGCTTGCGGGAGGGGGCGGGGTGGGACCTTCGACGCGAAAAAGAAATGCATATCCCCCGCTTTCGCGGGGATGACGGGCAGGCTAGACTCACCTTCATATGCTCGCGCTCGACATCGACATCGAAGAACCCTGGCCCAAGTCCATCGACTGGGCCGACCTTGCCGAAGCCGCCGCCGAGGCGGCCATGGCAGTCGCCCCGGAACTGGCCAACCCGCGCCTTTCGGCCTCGGTGCTGTTCACCTCCGACGATGAACTCCACGTCCTCAACAAGGAATGGCGGGCCAAGGACAAGGCGACCAATGTCCTGTCCTTCCCGATGATCGCGCGCGACGCGCTGATCGCCATGCCTCATGCCGGCGCGCCGGAAATGCTCGGCGATCTTGCCCTCTCGTGCGAGACCTGCACCCGCGAGGCCGCCGAAAAGGGCGTGCCGCTGCACCATCACGCCGCTCATCTCGTGGTTCACGGCCTGCTCCACCTTGCCGGGCACGACCACGAACTGGGCGAGGCCGAGGCCGAGGTGATGGAGGCGCTGGAAACAAAGGCGCTTGCGAAAATGGGCATCGCCGACCCATATGCGGGCGAAGGCGGCTGATCGCCGGGGCACAGGAGCGATAACCACCATGGCCGACAATGGCCGCAATGGCGACCCGTCCGGAGACGGGGACAGTAGGCGAAGCGTCTGGAAGAGCCTGAAGCGGTTCTTCGATCCCGATCAGGACCAGAGCCTGCGCGCCGCGCTGGAAGAGGTGATCGACGAGCACGAGGACGCTCCGGGCGGCGGCCCGGTCGGCGATCTCTCGCCGCTTGAGCGGCAGATGGTCCGCAACCTGCTCCATTTCAGCGAGCACGACGCCGACGACGTGGCGATCCCGCGCGGCGCGATCATCGCCGTGCCCGCCTCAGCCTCGTGGGAAGACCTTGTCGGCATGTTTTCCGAACATGGCCACAGCCGGATGCCGGTCTATGGCGACAGCCTCGACGAGATTCGCGGCATGGTCCACATCAAGGACGTGTTCCCCTTCCTCGCCACCGGCAAGGCCCCGCCGAAGGACTGGACCACGCTGATGCGCCAGCCGCTGTTCGTGCCGCAGGCGCGCGGCGCGCTCGACGTGCTGGCCGACATGCGCGCCAGCCGGGTCCACCTCGCCGTGGTGATCGACGAATATTCGGGCACTGACGGGATCATCACGATCGAGGACCTGGTGGAGGAAATCGTCGGCGAGATCGAGGACGAGCACGACGATGCCCCGACCGAGCTGATCGTGCCGCTGGGCGGCGGGATGTGGGACGCCGATGCCCGGGTCGAGCTCGAAGACGTCGGCGCGAAAGTCGATGCCCGCCTCGGCGAGGTGGATGAGGACGTCGATACGCTCGGCGGCCTCGCTTTCGTGCTCGCCGGGCAGGTTCCGCCGGTAGGTGCGATTCTTGCGCATGGCTCGGGCTGGAAACTTGAGATAACTGCAGGTAACGAACGCCACGTGACCCGGCTGCGGCTCCACCCGCCGGCCGAATCACTGGGTGACGATGCTTGAGCCTGGCGTGAACTGACGCCGACTAGACGGGATCCGGAATACCAGTGATGCGCCGCCTGCCGCCCCTCCGCGCGCTCGAAGCCTTTGTGCGGGTCGTCCGCCTTGGTTCCGCCAAGGCCGCCGCCAGCGAACTCGCCCTCAGCCCCTCGGCGCTCTCGCGCCGGGTCCAGGCGCTGGAGGATTTCACCGGCAAGAAGCTGTTCCTGCGCCAGCACCAGTCGATGAAGCTGACCGAGGACGGACAGGCCTTCTACGACGCCGTCAGCCCCAAGCTGGAAGAGCTGGCTGAGGCGGTGGAAAGCCAGGTCGACAACGGCCAGGTCCTTCGCCTGCACCTCGGCGTCACCTCGCTGTTCGGCGCCCAGCGCCTGTTCCCGCGCATGCCCGAGCTGCGCAAGCTCCATCCCAAGCTGCACATCGACATCGATACCGGCTCGCACCACGAGGCGCGGCTGGGCGATACGCTCGACGCGGCGATCATCCTCTCGCCCCAGCCCGATTCGGCGCTCTATTCGCTGCGACTCGACAATAACCAGGTCCATGCCATCGCCTCGGCCGCGCTGGCCGCCGAGCTTGGCCCGGTGCCCGATCAGACCAAGCTCGAAAAGCAGACCTTCCTCGTCCACACCGACCTGACCGAGAGCTTCGTGGCCTGGCAGGAGGCCGCCGGGCTCAAGGACTTCTCGCCGGTCGCGGTCGATCATTTCGATTCGGGCCAGCTGATGAAGGAAGCCGCCGCCAATGGCCTCGGCATCGCCATCATGCACACCGACGACATGATCCGCTCCGGCGACGAACGCCTCGCCCGGCTCTACGATTTCGAGGTGATGAGCCCCTACTCCTACTGGTTCGTCTGCCGCCCCCGCGCGCTCGATTCGCGCCCCGTGCGGCTGTTCCATGACTGGATCGCGCGGGCCGCGCTCTAGGCAATATCCCGTAGGTCAGGCTTGGCGAAGCCTTGGCGGGCGCCGGGGCAGAACCGGCCCATGACCCTGATCGATCCCGCCCTGTTCCGTCCCACCCCGGTCTTCCGCGCCCGCCGCAAGCGGATGCTGGTCCGCGTCCAGGTCGCGGGCGGCGAGGGCGAGATGCGCGAGGCGATGACGCGCGACATCTCGGCCACCGGCATGAGCGCCGTCGCGCGCGGCAAGGCGCCGCCCGCGGGCGAGGTGGTCGAGGTCACCCTGCCCGACGGCTCGGTGCTGTGGGGCATGGTCCGCTGGTCCGAGGCGGCGGCCTTCGGCGTGGAATTCGACCCGGCCTCGCGGCAGGGGCCGGTGGCGGGAAATCTCGCGGGCTGACCAGTGCTGCCAAACGTCTGATTTGCCGCAACCAGTCCCGAAAGCGGACTGTCCGGACGCGACAACATTGCGGACGTCCAACGGGAGTGCGATACCAGCGGCATGCTTTGGTGGGGATGGACAACAGGACAGCGCCTAGCCCTTATGGCGGCAATGTGCTGCATCGCCGCAACCCCTTGGCTCGTTATTGGCTGGGCAACGAAAGACTGGCGGGGGTTAGTCGGCGGCACAGCGTTTTTGTTCATTCCACAGATTATCGGCTGGCTGTTATACGTAGGTTTAGCGACCGGCCGCATGCCATCTGCCTATGGTCGGTCAGAATTACGAGACGGATCTCCAACGTGGTTCTGGCTAACCGCGATCGCCTACGCGGGATTAGTGTTCCTCTTCCTCTATATAATTCTGAGTGTCGTGCTTCTTGGCGACATTCCGGGATTCTAACGTCCGCTTCCCCCAAACTCCCGCCATTTGGCGAGGGCGCCTCACTCCCTGAATGCTGCCGTCCCGTAATTGGCCGCAGAATTGGCCCTCAAGCCGCGATCTCGGCCACCTTCGCCCCCAGCAGCCGCGCCGCATCGTCCGGCGCCAGTCGCACCTGAAGGCCGCGCCGGCCGCCGTTGAGGTAGATCGCCGCCAGCCCCATCGCCCCGGCATCGAGCACGGTCGGCACGGCGCGCTTCTGGGCGAAGGGGCTGATCCCGCCGACCTTGTAGCCGGTCAGCCGCTCGGCATCGGCGGGTTTCATCATCTGGGCCGACTTGCCGCCGAGCACGGCGGCGACCTTCTTCAGCGCCGCCTCGCGGTCGGAGGCGAGGATCGCGCAGGCGGGCTTGCCGTCGACCAGCACCATCAGCGTCTTGAACACTTCGCCGGGATCGGCGCCGAGCGCCTCGGCGGCCTGCAGGCCGACCCGGTCGGCCGCGGGATCATAGGCATATTCGTGCAGGGTGAAGACCGCGCCCGCCTTGTCCAGCGCGAGGGTTGCCGGGGTGCCCTTGGCCATCTTGCCGATCCTCCAAAGGAAAGGGCGCGGAAATCGCTTCCCGCGCCCTTCAATTGTTTCAAGCCGATCAGCCTTCCGAAACGGTCGCCTTGACGATCTTGCCCGGCTCGCGCGGCGGCTCGCCCTTGGGCAGGGCGTCAACGTGTTCCATGCCTTCGACCACCTGGCCCCAGACGGTGTACTGGCGGTCAAGGAAGGTCGCGTCGTCGAACACGATGAAGAACTGGCTGTTGGCCGAGTGCGGCGCCGAGGTGCGGGCCATCGAGCAAACGCCGCGCACATGCGGTTCGGCGTTGAATTCGGCCTTGAGGTCGGGCTTGGACGAGCCGCCCATGCCGGTGCCGTTGGGGCAGCCGCCCTGGGCCATGAAGCCGGGAATCACGCGGTGGAACTTCACGCCGTCGTAAAAGCCTTCGCCGGCCAGTTCCTTGATCCGCTCGACGTGGCCGGGGGCCAGGTCGGGGCGCAGCTTGATCTTCACGTCGCCGCCGGCGCCGCTGCCGGTGTCGAGGGTCAGGGTCAGGAATTCGTCGGCCATCGTACTCTCCTCGAAGGAATCTGGGGCCCATATAGGCGCGGGAGCAATAAAGTCACCCTCTGCCCGCCCGCGCCGGTTGCAATTGCGAGGAACCGCAATAGACCGGCGCGTGATGGCTGCCGATGAACGCGAAGATGCCCTGCTCACCCATGCCGACGCCCCCGTGGCGGAGGCCGAGGTCGTGCGCGCGCCCGAAGGCGGGGAATCGGACAGTCTCGACAAGGAAAATCGCCTGAAGCCCGATTTCGTCCGCCGCGTCCGCGAGGCGCTGGACCAGGGCGAGAGCGAACGCGCCTACGACCTGGTCGAACCGCTCCACCCGGCCGACATCGCCGACCTGTTCGAACTGCTCGACCCCAGCGATCGGCCCCTCCTCGCCAGCGCCATCACCGACCTGATGAGCGCCGACGTGATAGCGGAGATGAACGATCACGTCCGCGAGCTGCTGGTCGAGGACCTGCCGGCCGAGGACATCGCCGAGATCGCCGAGCAGCTCGACACCGACGACGCGGTGGCCATGTTGGAAGACCTCGACGAGGAGGACCAGCAGGCCGTCCTCGCCGAGATGGAGCCGGAAGACCGCGCCGCGATCGAAAGCGCGCTGTCCTTCCCCGAGGAATCCGCCGGCCGCCTGATGAGCCGCGATTTCGTCGCGGTGCCCGAACACATGACCGTCGGCGACCTGACCGACTATCTGCGCAAGAGCCGCGAGCTGCCCACCGAGTTCTGGGAAGTGTTCATCGTCGACGCGCGCCACCACCCGGTCGGCACCTGCCTGCTCTCGTGGATCCTGCGCGCCCCGCGCTCGGTGGCCCTCGTCGATGTGATGAAGCGCGACCAGACCCTGATCCCGGTCGGCATGGACCAGGAAGAGGTCGCCCTGCGCTTCCAGAAATACGCGCTGATCTCGGCCGCCGTGGTGGACGAGAGCGGGCGGCTGGTCGGCCAGATCACGGTCGACGACGTGGTCCACATCATCCAGGAAGAAGCGGGCGAGGACGCGCTGCTGCTTTCGGGCGCGGGCGACGGCGACATCAACGAGCCCCTGCCGCAGACCATCCGCACCCGGATGTGGTGGCTGTTCATCAACCTCGGCACGGCGATCCTTGCCAGCAGCGTGGTCGCCCTGTTCGAGGGCACGATCACCCGCCTCGTCACCCTGGCCGTGCTGATGCCGATCGTCACCGGGATGGGCGGCAATGCCGCGACCCAGACCATGACCGTGACCGTGCGCGCGCTGGCCACCAACCAGCTGACCAGTTCCAACACCTGGCGCATGATCGTGCGCGAATGGTGGATCGCCACGGCCAACGGCTGGGGCCTCGGCGCGTTGATGGCCATCGCCTGCCAGCTGATCTACCATGACTGGTGGCTGAGCTTCGTCCTGCTCCTCGCCATGATCCTCAACAGCCTCAACGCCGGCCTTTCCGGCGTGCTGATCCCGATGGGCCTCAACCGGCTGAAGATCGATCCGGCGGTGACCTCCACGGTCTTCGTGACGACCATGACCGACACGCTCGGCTTCTTCTTCTTCCTCGGCCTTGCCGACCTGTTCCGGCTGAGCGCCTGACGTGCCGCTGTCGATGACCAAGGTCGCCTACGGGGCACAGAGCCTTGAAGAAGTGCATGGCTGGTTCGCTGAACGCGGCGAGGTCGCCCGCCTCACCACCCGCTACCTGCCCAAGCGCCATGCCGAGATGATCGGCGGCTCGGTTTACTGGATCCTGAAGCACCAGCTCGTCGCCCGCTCCGAGATCCTCGGCTTCGAGGAGGCCGAGGGCGGCAAGACCGCGATCCTCATTTCGGGGCAGCTGGTCGACGTCCGCCCGAGGCCCCGCCGCGCGCACCAGGGCTGGCGCTATCTGGAAGAGGCGGACTGCCCGCCCGACCTGTCCGCGGGCGAGGACGGCGAGGTCCTGCCCGGCCACCTCGCGCACGAACTGGCCAAGCTGGGGCTCGCCTGATCGCACGCCCGATCGCCCTGTCGGCCGCGCCGATCGCTTCATCCCGCCCGAGGGGCGCCTCGCGGTTTCGTTAATCCGGCGGTCAGGCCGCAGTGAGCCTAGCCTTTTCCAGCCGTCAGGAACGACGGACAGGGGTTCACGCTAAAACATGTCATTTTTCGAGCTTTTCCAGTTCGCCGCGGCCGACCTTGCGATCGACCTCGGCACGGCCAATACCGTGGTCTACTTGCGCGACCACGGAATCGTCGTCGACGAGCCCTCGGTCGTCGCCCTCGAAACGATTAACGGGACCCAGCGGGTCCGCGCCGTCGGCGACGATGCCAAGCTGATGATGGGCAAGACGCCCGACAACGTCCGCACGATTCGCCCCTTGCGCAACGGGGTCGTGGCCGATCTCGAAGTGGCCGAGCAGATGATCAAGCACTTCATGCGCAAGGCGCAGGGTGGCAAGCGCGGCCGTTCGCCCGAAGTGGTGATCTGCGTCCCCTCCAACTCCACCCAGGTCGAGCGGCGGGCGATCCGCGATGCGGTATCCAATGCCGGCGCCCGGCAGGTCTGGTTGATCGACGAGCCGATGGCGGCCGGGATCGGCGCCGACCTGCCCGTGACCGAACCGTTCGGCTCGATGGTCGTCGACATCGGCGGCGGCACGACCGAGGTCGGCGTGATCTCGATCCAGGGCCTGACCATGAGCGCCTCGGTCCGCGTCGGCGGCGACCGGATGGACGACGCCATCACCGCCGCCGTGCGCCGCACGCACAACCTGCTGATCGGCGAGGCCACGGCCGAACGGGTGAAGAAGCAGCTCGGTTCGGCCCGCCTCCCGCGCGAGGGGCGCGGCGCAACCACGATCATCAAGGGCCGCAACGTCGCCCGCGGGGTTCCGGCCGAAATCGAGATCACCGAAGCCGAACTGGCCGAGGCCCTGGCCGAGCCGGTCAGCCAGATCGTCCACGCCGTGCGCGTCGCGCTCGAGAACACCCCGCCCGAGATCGCCGCCGACATGATCGACGGCGGCATCACCATGACCGGCGGCGGCGCCCTGCTCAAGGACATCGCCCCGGTCCTCGCCGATGCTACCGGCCTGCCGGTCAAGGTGGCCGACGATCCGATGCACTGCGTGGCGCTGGGCGCGGGGCGGGCGCTGGAAGACCTGTCCTACCGGGGCGTGCTGCATCGGGTGTGATGGGCGGCTTTGTCGCCGACAACGGCTGTCCGCGCCCTAGTGCGCCATGCCTTCCATGCCCTGCCGGGGCACCGGCTTGGGCGCCAGCCACAGCACGGCCGCGGCGAGAGCCACCGAGATGGCGGCCATGACCGAGGCATTGTTCATCGCCACGGTGATCGCCTGGGTATCGACCAGCCCGTTGATGTAGCCGCGGATCGAATCCATCCCCATCCCGAGGTTGCCCAGCGCGGTCGTGGCCTGGTCCGGGTTCAGGATATTGGCGATCTCGTTGTGCATGTCGCGCTGGCGGTTGCCCCAGTAGGTCAGGACCAGCGAGGTCGAGACCGCCACCGCGATCGTGCGCATGAAGGCCTGGAGGCCGGCGCCCGACGCGGTTTCCTCCGGGTCGACCGAGTTGAGCACCAGCGTGGTCAGCGGAATGAAGAAGAACGGCATGCCGAAGCCCTGGAGGAAGATCGGGAAGGCATAGCCCCACATCGTATCGTCCGTGGTCCAGTGCGACCGCAGCAGCGTGGTGAAGCAGATCCACAGCAGGCCGCCGCTGATCATCAGGCGCGGATCGATCTTGTTCGAGCCCGAGAGCTTGCCCGCGATCGGCGCGGTGATCAGCGCGGCCATGGCGCTGGACGCCGTGACCATGCCCGAGTTCTGGGCCGAATAGCCCATGACCGATTGCAGCCACTGCGGGATGATCACGTTGCCCGAGAAGAAGGCGCCGTAAGCCAGCGTCATCGTGAACACGCCCGAGGCGAAGCCGACGTGGCGGAACACCCTGAGGTCGACCACCGGGTGCTCCTCGGTCAGTTCCCAGATCACGAAGACCACGAAGCCGATGGCCGAGGCGATGGCCAGCAGCAGGATGGTCGGGTCGGCGAACCAGTCATGGTCGCGCCCGGTATCGAGCACGATCTGCAGGCAGCCGATCCAGAATATCAGCAGGCCAAGGCCGACCGCGTCGATCGGGGCGCGGAAGACCGGCGTCTTGACCGGGGCGAGCAGCAGGCCCGCCGCCACGCTGGCGCCGACCGCGATCGGCACGTTGATCAGGAAGATCCAGTGCCACGACCAGTTGTCCGAGATCCAGCCGCCGACGATCGGGCCCATCGCGGGCCCCAGCAGCGTGGTCATGGCCCAGACCGCCATGAACTTCGCGCGCCGCTCGGGCGGGAAGATCAGCATCATCAGGGTCTGGCTCATCGGCATCAGCGGGGCGCCGAACAGCCCCTGCCCGATCCGCGCCGCGACCAGCACGCCCAGCGTGGGCGAGAGGCCGCAGAGCAGCGAGAAGGCGCCGAACCCGAGCAGGGCCATGGTGAAGACCCGCGCCGCGCCGAACCGGGTGGCCAGCCAGCCGGTCAGCGGCACGCAAACCGCTTCGGCCACGGCATAGGAGGTGATCACCCAGGTCCCCTGGTCCAGCGAGATGCCGAGGTTGCCGGCAATATGCGGGACCGAGACGTTGGCGATGGTCAGGTCGAGCACGACCATGAAATTGCTGATCGCCAGGATGATCCCGGCGGCCCACTGCTGGCGAACCGTCAGCTGCGAGCCGGGAACCACCTGCGGGGCGGAGCTGGCCATGCCGCGTCTCCCCGCCTCAATTGGCCGAGGAGACGTCGATGTCGACCTCGGTCGACAGGCCGACGCGCAGCGGGTGAGCGGCCAGTTCCTTCGGATCGAGCGCGATCCGCACCGGCACGCGCTGGACCACCTTGATCCAGTTGCCGGTGGCGTTCTGCGCCGGGATCAGCGAGGTCGAGGCCCCGGTGCCGCCTGCGATGCCGACGACCTTGCCGTGATAGACCACGTCCGAACCGTAGAGATCGGTGGTCACCTCGACCGGCATGCCCGCACGGACCTTCTGCAGCTGGCGTTCCTTGAAATTGGCCTCGACGTAGAGCTGGCCGACCGGGACGATCGACATGATCGCGGTCCCCTGCGCGACGCGCTGGCCGACCTGCACCTTGCGGCCGGTGACGATCCCGTCGATCGGGGCGCGGATCACCGCGCGCTCGACGTCGAGCTTCGCCGCCTCGACCTTGGCCTGCGCGGCCAGAACGGCGGGATCGGTGTTGACGTTCGACCCGGCGACGAGCGCGTCGCTGGCGGCATATTGCCCCTGCGCGGCGCTGCGCCCGGCTTCGGCCTGGGCCACGACGGCGCGCGCCGAGGTGACCGCGGCGGCGGCGGCATCGCGGCCGCGCCGGGCCGTGGTCAGTTCCTCGCCGGAGACCGCGCCCGAGCCGACCAGCGCCTCGCGGCGCTGGAGATCGGTGGTCGCCTTGGCAAGATCGGCCCCGGCCGAGGCCAGCTGGGCGCGGGCGCGGGCGATGTCGGCCCCGCTGGCATTGATCTGCGCGCTCAGCGCGCCGGTCGCGGCGCGGGTCTGGAGGAAGCGGCGGCGCGCCGCGGCAAGGTCGGCCTCGGCCTGGGCGAGAGCGATCCGGGCATCGGTCGCGTCGAGCACGACCAGCACGTCGCCCTTCTTCACCGCCTGGGTATCGCTGACCCGGACTTCGACCACTTGCGCGGCCATCAGGGGCGTCACCTGCCCGACCTCGCCGTTGACATAGGCATTGTCGGTCGAGACGTTGTTGCGCCCGATCAGGTAGTAATATGCCCCCCAGGCGACGGCGCCGACCGCGACGACCATGGCCAGCCGCTGTATCCAGAGCTTGCGCTGGGCACCCCGGCGCGCGCGCAGGGCCGCTTCTTCGGCGTCGTGGGTTTCAAAATTCGCTTTGGCGGCATCAGCCATGGGTCGGGTCCTTCGGGGAATTGGCGGCGTCCGGGGCGGCGGCGGGATCGGCAAAACCCCCGCCCAGCGCCCGGATCAGCGCGATATCGGCATTGCGGACGATCGCCTCGAGCCCGGCGGCCGAGAGCTGCGCCATGCGCAGCCGGTCTTCGAGCTGGAGCACTTCGAGATAAGTGGCGAGGCCGCCCTTGTAGCGGGCATTGACCACGTCGTAGGCCTTCTGCGACCCGGCCACGGCAGCGCGGGCATCAGCAAGGCGGGCCGAGGCCATGCGCGCCGTGGTCAGGGCATCGGCCACCTGCTGGTAGCCCTGCACCACCACGCCGTCATAGGCCGCGACCGCAGCGTCATAGTCGGCGCGCGCACCGCGATACTGGGCGTTAAGAGCGCCGCCGTGGAACACCGGCAGGCTGATCGCCGGGCCGACCGAGCCATAGGTCGAATCCTTGTCGAACAGGAGGCCGAGCCCGAGCGACTGGAACCCGAACAGGGCATTGAGCTTGATCGCCGGGAAGAAGTCGGCCCGCGCCACCTTGATCCGGCTGGCGGCGGCCTCGACCCGGCCGCGCGCGGCGACGATGTCGGCCCGCCGCGCGACCAGTTCGATCGTGGCATTGTCGGGCACCGCGGGCGCGGCGGAAGGGGCGAGCGCCGGGCGGGTCAGGGCGAGCCCGCGATCCGGCCCCTTGCCGACCAGCGCGGCGATCTGGTTGCGGCGCAGGGCCAGCGCCTCGTCGGCCTGGCTCAGCGCGATCCGTGCATTTGCAACCTCGGCCTGCGAGGTGGCAACCCCGCCGCTGGTCTCCAGCCCGTTGCGCTGGCGCTGCTGGGTCAGGTCGAACGAGGCGCTGGTGATCTCGAGCTGGCGGGCGCGCACGTCGCGCTCGGCAAACAGGCGATCGAGGTCAATATAGGCCGAGGCGATCGCGGCGGCGAGCACCAGCCGCGCCTGCTGGGCATCGAGCACGGCGGCCCGCGCCTCGGAATTGGCGGCGGCATAGGCGGCGCGGTTCTTGCCCCACAGGTCAAGGTCGAAGCCGATGTTGGCCGCGACCTGCCCGGCGTCGTTCCAGCCCTGCGGCAGGAAGGCCTTGAACACGTCGGGATAGCCCATGTTGAGGCTCTGCTTGGTCTCGCTGACCCCGCCGGTCACGTCGACCTGCGGCAGCCGCGCGGCGCCGGTCTGGCGGGCCATGGCGGCCGCCTTGTCGAGCCGGGCCACGGCGGCGTGGATGTCGGGCGAACCGGCCAGCCCCTCGGCCACCAGGGCATCGAGCTGGGGATCGCCATAGGCCATCCACCAGCCATCGCCGGGCCACTGCCCCTGGGCCATGCCGGCCGGCGCGAAAGACTGCGCGGCGGCGACCTCGGCGGGCTTCAGCGGCTCGGGCCGGGCCCCGAGATCGGGAACGGGCGCGCAGCCGGCCAGCAGCGTGGCCGCCAGCGCCGGGATGAGGACGGACCGCCGGGCCAGCGCCCGAGGCGGTTTCGAGCGGGTGTCGGTGTGAGAATCGGAGAGCGACGATCTGGGCATAAAACCGTACCAAGTGGTATGAAACTGGCAAATGGGCTTGCGGCGGATGGTTGTCAATCGAAAAATCGTACTGTAGAGTACGAAAATGCAGTGCAGTTCCCCCACCAAGCCCACCGGACGGCGAGAGGCCCGCAAGGAAGAGCGGCGCGACGCCATACTTGACGTCGCCGCCCAATCGTTTCTCGAGCATGGCTACGCCGGCACCACCATGTCGGGAATTGCCGGGACGCTGGGTGGTTCCAAGGGCACGTTGTGGTCCTACTTCCCCTCGAAGGAATTGCTCTTCGCCGCCGTGCTCGACCGCGCCACCCGCGCCTTCCGCGAGGAAATCGAGGTAACCCTCAACGAGAGCGAGGACATTGCGCCTGCCCTGCGCACGATCTGCGAAAGCCTGATCGGCAAGATGTCGAGCCCGCACGGCGTGGGCCTGCACCGGCTGGTGATGGGCGAGGCCAAGCGCTTCCCCGAAATGGGCCGGATCTTCTATGAAAGCGCGCCCGAACGCACATTGAAGATCCTTGCCGCCCATTTCGAAAAGGCCATGGCCAGCGGCATCCTCGCCCCGGCCGACCCGTTCCACGCCGCGCAGTACCTTACCTCGCTGTGCACGGCGCGCTCGCACATGCGCCTGCTGACCGGGGTACTCGATGGCCTGAGCCCGGACGAGGTGCGCGAACAGGCGCACCGGGCGGTCGAGCTGTTCCTGCGCGCCTTCGCCCCCGCGGACTGACCGCCCCCGGGACCTTCCCGCCCCCCAGTCTTGCCGCACAGCCCCCCCGGTCGTACAGGAACCGCAAAGACAGCGATTCCGCCAAGGCTGGAATGACAACAGGACCCCGCCCCATGCCAACGATCGAGGCTCCCGCCCCCACCCGGGCCGAGCGCACCGCCCAGCCCGCCCCCCGCACCGACTGGACCCGCGCCGAGATCGCCGAGCTGTTCGACCTGCCCTTTACCGAGCTGGTGTTCCGCGCGGCGGAGGTGCACCGCGCCCACCACGCAGCGGGCGAGGTCCAGCTCGCCACCCTGCTCTCGATCAAGACCGGCGGCTGCCCGGAAGACTGCGGCTACTGCTCGCAGTCGGCCAGCGCGGAATCGGGGGTCAAGGCGACCAAGCTGATGGACGTGCGCGAAGTGCTCCAGAACGCCGCCCGCGCCAAGGACAACGGCTCGCAGCGCTTCTGCATGGGCGCGGCCTGGCGCAACCCCAAGGAGCGCGACATGCCCGCGATCGTCGAGATCGTGAAGGGCGTCCGGGCGCTGGGCATGGAAACCTGCATGACGCTGGGCATGCTCACGCCGTCGCAGGCCGACCAGCTCGCCGAAGCCGGGCTCGACTACTACAATCACAACATCGACACTTCGCCCGAACGCTACGGCGAGGTGATCACCACCCGCACCTTCGAGGACCGGCTGGAAACCATCGGCAATGTCCGCGCGGCCGGGATCAACGTCTGCACCGGCGGGATCGTCGGCATGGGTGAGACGCGCGAGGACCGGGTCGGCTTCATCCATGCCCTCGCCACCCTGCCGCAGCATCCGGAAAGCGTGCCGGTCAACGCACTCGTGCCGGTCAAGGGCACCGTGCTGGGCGACATGCTGGCCGATACGCCGCTCGCCAAGATCGACGATATCGAATTCGTCCGCACCGTGGCCGTCGCCCGGATCACCATGCCGCTGTCGATGGTCCGCCTCTCGGCGGGCCGCGAATCGATGAGCGAGGCGACCCAGGCCCTGTGTTTCCTCGCCGGCGCCAACTCGATCTTCACCGGCGACAAGCTGCTGACCGCGCCCAATGCCGGGGACGACAGCGACGCGGCCATGTTCAAGCGCCTTGGCCTGAAGCCGCTGGCCAGCACCGAGCCCGCCCGCCTGAACAGGGCCGGAGCGAGCATTTGCTCCTGAAGTGAACAGCTTCGACGAGCGGCTGGAGCACGCGCTGGCCAAGGTCCGCGCGCGCGGCCAGTGGCGCAGCCTGCGCGCCGCCGAGCCCGGCGCGCCCGGCCGGATCGTGCGCGATGGCCGCGAACTGATCGACTTTTCGAGCAATGACTATCTCGGCCTGGCCCGCCACCCGCTGCTGGCCGGGCGCGCGGGCGAATGGGCGGCCCGGCTCGGCGCAGGCTCCGGCGCCTCGCGCCTCGTTACCGGCACGCGCGAGGCGCACCTCGCGCTCGAAGCGAAAATCGCCGCGTTCAAGGGCACCGAGGCCGCGCTGCTCTTCGCCTCGGGCTGGCAGGCCAATGCCGCCGCCCTCCCCGCCCTGCTCGCCGCAGCGCCCGGCGCCGCCGTGTTCAGCGACCGGCTGGTCCACGCCTCGTTCCACGCCGGGCTGGCCGCCGCGCGCCAGCACCGCTTCCGCCACAACGACCTTGCCCATCTCGAACAATTGCTCGATTCGCGCGGCCGCGACGCTCCCGCCCGGCTGATCCTCGTCGAGAGCGTCTATTCGATGGACGGCGACCGCGCCGACCTCGCCGCGCTGGCGGACATCGCCCGGCGCCGCGATGCCTTCCTCTTCGTCGACGAGGCCCATGCCACCGGCGTCCTTGGCCCGCAGGGCAAGGGGCTTTCCGCCGGAATCGCCGGGATCGACTGCGTGATGGGCACCTTCTCCAAGGCGCTCGGTTCGTTCGGGGCTTACGTGGCGGGCTCGCGCCGGCTGTGCGACTGGCTGGTCAACGCCTGCTCGGGCTTCATCTTCACCACGGCCCCGCCGCCCGCCGTGCTCGGCGCGATCGATGCCGCGCTCGACCTCGTGCCGACGATGGACACCGAGCGCGCCCACCTCGCCGCCCTGGCCGAACGCCTGCGCACGGGCCTTGCCGCGCAGGGCTATGACAGCCTCGGTTCGACCACCCAGATCGTCCCCGCGCTGGTCGGGGCCGAGGATGATGCGCTCGCGCTCAGCGCCCGCCTCGCCGAGGCCGGCCTGCTCGCCGCCGCGATCCGCCCGCCGACCGTGCCCGCCGGGACCAGCCGCCTGCGCCTCGCGCTCAGCGCTGCCCACGGCGCGGGCGATATCGACGTGCTTCTGGCGGCGCTCGGAACCCGGGCATGATCGTCACCTTTCACCACGGCTGGGGGTTCGACGCCTCGCTCTGGCAGCGCGTCCTGCCGCTGCTGGCGGATCTCGACTGCCGTGCCGACGATCGCGGCTACTTCGCGGAGCCTCGCGAAGTGCCGCGCGGCGCCGTCGCCGTCTGCCATTCCTTCGGCACCCTGCGCGCGCTGGCAGCCCCGCCCTCGCGCGCCATCGTTGCGATCAACGGCTTCGATTGCTTCACCGCCCGGGGCGATTTTCCCGGCGTCCCCGCCCGGCTGACCCAGCGCATGGCCGCCCGCTTCGCCAGCGCCCCCGAGGCTGTCTTGTCCGACTTTCGCGCCCGCTGCGCCGCGCCGCCGCCCCCGCCGATCCGCGATGAAGAATGCCTGCGCGCCGACCTCGCCGCGCTGGGCGAGAGCGACCTGCGCCGCGCCGTCACGCTCCCGGTCGAAGCGCTGCACGCCGCCGACGATCCGATCGTGCCGAGCGCCATGCAGGCCGCGCTGTTCGCTCGCGCCCCCGCCCTCGCGGCGACCACGCTCGCCGCGGGCGGCCACCTCCTCCCGCTGACCGCGCCCGAAGCCTGCGCCAAGGCCATCCGCCGCGCCGTGGAGGCCCTCGCATGAATCCCCCCGCCCACGAGACGGGACGCCGCGAAAGGATCGGTTCGGCCTTCGCCGCCGCGACCGCCTACGACGCCAATGCCCGCATTCAGGCCGATGCCGCCCGCGCCCTCGCTGCCCGGATCGCCGCGCTGCCGCTGTGCCCCGGCCCCCGCATGCTCGAACTCGGCTGCGGCACCGGCTTCCTGACCGCCGCACTGGTCGGCACCGGTTTCACCGGGCAGGCCCTCGTCACCGACCTTGCCCCCGCCATGATCGAGCGCGCCCGCGCCCGGATCGGTGATAGGCCGGGCGTGACCTTCGCCCCGCTCGACGGCGAACACGGCGCCATGCCCGGCGAGGGCCCGTTCGACCTGATCGCCGCCAGCCTTGCTGCGCAGTGGTTCGACGATCTCCCCGCCGCCCTTGCCCGCCTGTCGGGCTGGCTGCGCCCCGGCGGCTGGCTGGCCCTGACCACTCTGACCGAGGGCACGTTCGCCGAATGGCGCGCGGCGCACGAAGCGCTCGGCCTCCGCTCCGGCACCCCGGCCTATCCCTCGGCGCAGGCGCTCGCCGCCATGCTTCCGGGCGCCGAACTCACGCTAGAACCGGTCAGCGAAGTCCATGTCGACGCCCGCGACTTCCTCCGCGCGGTCAAGGCGATCGGCGCGGGCACGCCCGCCCCCGGCCACCGTCCGCTCGGCCCCGGGCCCTTGCGCGCGGTGATGCGCCGCTTCGAGCGGGACGGCGCGCGCGCCACCTACCAGATCGCCACCCTGCTGTGGCAAAGGCCCCCCATGAGCACCTTGGCCCCATGAGCACGATCATCGTCACCGGCACCGACACGGGCGTGGGCAAGACCGTCTTTGCCGCCGCGCTCACCCATGCACTTGGCGCGCGCTACTGGAAGCCGGTCCAGGCCGGGCCGGACGAGGATGGCGGCTCCGACACGCAGAAAGTCGCCCGCCTCGCCGGTCTCGCCCCCGAACGGGTCCATCCCGAGGCCTACCGCCTCGCCAGCCCGCTCTCCCCCCACCGCGCGGCCGAGATCGACGGGGTGGAGATCGACCCCGCCCGCCTCGCCCTCCCGCCGGGTGCAGGCCCGCTGGTGGTCGAGGCCGCGGGCGGGCTCCTCGTCCCGCTGACCCGCTCGCTGCTCTATGCCGATCTCATGGCCCGCTGGACCGCCCCGGTGGTCCTCGTCGCCCGCACTTCGCTCGGCACGATCAATCACAGCCTGCTCTCGCTCGAAGCCCTGCGCGCCCGCGCGATTCCCGTTCTCGGCGTGGCCTTCGTCGGCGCGGCGAACGAGGACAACGAGGCGACCATCGCCGAAATGGGCCGGGTAAAGCGCCTCGGCCGCCTGCCGCTGCTCGGCGAGCTGACGCCGGACAGCCTCGCCGCCGCTTTCGCCGCCAACTTCAGCGCCGGAGACTTCCAATGAGTTCACCGGTCTGGCACCCCTTCACCCAGCACGGCCTTGGCGAGCCGATCCCGCTGATCGCCGGCGCCGAGGGCGCCATGCTCCACGGCGCCGACGGCCGCAGCTGGATCGACGCGATTTCCTCGTGGTGGGTGACGACTCACGGCCACTGCCATCCGAAAATCATGGCCGCCATCGCGGAGCAGGCGCAGCGGCTCGACCAGCTGATCTTCGCCGGCTGGACTCACCAGCCCGCCGAGGACCTCGCCGCCGAACTGGTGCGGATCATGCCCGAGAACCTGACCCGGGTGTTCTTCTCCGATTCGGGCTCGACCAGCGTGGAGGTCGCGCTCAAGATGGCGCTCGGCTACTGGGCGCATCGGGGCGAGGCGCGCCACAAGATCGTGGTGATGGAACATTCCTACCACGGCGACACCATCGGGGCGATGTCGGTCGGCCAGCGCGGGGTGTTCAACGCGCCCTATGCTCCGCTGCTGTTCGACGTCGTGCCGGTGCCCTTCCCCGCACCGGGCCGCGAGCAGGCCACTTACGACGCCTTGCACACCGCTTGCAGGACCGGTGCGGCGGCCTTCATCGTCGAGCCGCTGGTGCTCGGCGCGGGCGGCATGCTGGTCTATTCCCCTAGCGTTCTCAAACAGATGCGCGAAATCTGCGCGGCCCACGGCGTGCTTTTCATCGCCGACGAGGTGATGACCGCCTGGGGCCGCACCGGCACGCTCCTCGCTTGCGAGCAGGCCGGGGTCTCCCCGGATATCCTGTGTCTTTCCAAGGGCTTGACCGGCGGCGCCATACCGCTCGCCGTCACCATGGCCAGCGAACCGGTCTACGCCGCCCACCTTTCCCACGACCGGGCGAAAATGTTCTTCCATTCAAGCAGTTACACCGCAAACCCGCTCGCCTGCGCGGCGGCCAATGCCAACCTCGCGATCTGGCGCGAAGAACCCGTCCCGGCCCGCATCGCCATGCTTGCCCAGCGCCAGAAGGCGCGGCTCAACGCCCTGAAAAACATCGACAATCCGCGCACCTGCGGAACCATCGCCGCCTGCGACCTGCCTGGCGGCGAAGGCTATCTCGCCTCTATCGCCCCGCGCCTGATGGCCCATGCCCGCGAAGCCGGCGTCCTGCTCCGCCCGCTCGGCAATACGGTCTATGTCATGCCGCCCTATTGCATCGACGATGAGGCACTCGACCGCGTCTATGCCGTGATTGCAAGCATCTGAAACAGTAGCGAAATTGCCTCAGCGGTCGGCAGGGGTGACCGCGATCGAGGTGGCGCGCAGGCCCATCGCCGGGACCGGGCTCACGCCGGGCAGCGGCGCCGTTTCACGCCGGGCCTCGCGCGCTTCGCGGCGGGTGGCCCGACGCTCGACCTCGGCCGCCTCGGCCGGGGAAAGCTGCGGGATCGGCGGCTCGGCAGCCTCGGGGTTGAGCGAATTGCTGGCCAGTTCGGGCGCGGCGCTGCTGCTCGGCGCGGGCGGCGGCGCGCCCGGATCGATCGCCACGGGCACGGCATCAACCTTGCCCAGCGCGAGGACCGGCGTGGCGGCCGGGGTTCGCCGCGCGGTGAGGTGCGCATCGGCCGGAAGGACCGGCGCGGGGGCCGCCGCCAGTTCCGGCGCGGCAAGCGGGGCAGTAGCGACAGGATCGGCGACGGCCACGGCGGGAGCCGCCGTTTCCGCCGCGCCCGGAGCCTGCCAGCCCTGGGCCGAAACGAGGAACACCGCGGCCAGCGAAGCGGCGGCGGCGGCAAGTCCGCCCAGCCCGACCGGCACGGCAAAGCGCCGCCAGCGCGCCGCGCCTGAATTCAGGGGAGCCTGTGCGTGCAGCGCGGTGACACTCGCGGCGCCAGCCGTGACCGCCGCTTCCACGGCGATCGGCACCTCAGCGGGCGGCGGGATATCCGGCTCGGCCGGAAGCTGCGGCAATTGCGGCACCGCGGCGATGATCCGCGCGGCCAGCCCCTCGGGCACGGCAACGCGGTGCGCACCGAGCAGGCGATCGAGGGCGGCGGCTTCTGCCGGGTCTTCCCACAGGTTTTCCACAGACCCGTCCACCGAGGAAGTCCGCCCGCTCATGCCGCGCGCTCCCCGACCACGGCCGAATCGCCGCACAGGGCCACGTCACGCGCGCCGACCTGCCGGGCCACCAGCAGATCGCGCATCTGGCGACGCGCCCTGAACAACAGTGATTCCAAAGCCTTCAGGTTAAGCTCCAGCACATCGGCGGCGGCCTGATTGGACAGACCCTCGTAATAACACAGGACCAAGGCGGCCCGATAGCGTTCGGGCAGATCGGCCAGCGCCCCGGCCACTTCGCGGCACGTGTCGCCGGCTGCGATCAGGTCGTCGGCCAGCGGCGCCTCGTCCACCTGCTCGGGCAGTTCGGCGGCGGGTGCGACGATTCGCAGACGCCGATGCCGGTCGAAACAGAGGTTGACCGCCGTGCGATAGAGCCAGCCGATCGGCCCGGCCCCGCTCGAGCGCCAGCGCGGCGCCTGCTGCCAGAGCCGGGTGAAGCATTCCTGCACCACGTCCTCGGCATCGTGGGCATCGCCCAGCATGCGCAGCGCGACCCGGTAAAGCGTGGAGGAGTGGCGCTCGACCAGCAGGGCGAAAGCGCCCGCCTCGCCCGCCCCGACCCGCTCCATCAACGCGGTATCGCTCGGCAGGCCGGACGGCGCGGCGCAGCGGTTCAGCCCGGCAGGAGCGCTGTCCTGGACCTCGCCTTGGCCGATCACGAAACCTCCGGGGAAATGGGGCAAGAAATGGGGCAGCCACGGGGCGCGAGAGGGCGCCGCCGGACCCGGTTTTTCGGCGCCGCAACCTGAACCGAAGCTGTATCCGTCCCCATTCGCAACTTGCGACAAATTGCGACAAGTTACGGCGAAGGGTCCCGCCGGGAGCGCCGTTTGTCAGGCCGAGGCGAAGTTCCCCGACCTCAGCCCCCGGGGAATGTCCTCGCAACAGAAGCGCGGCGGCCAAACGGCCTTTCGCGTGCGTGCGTAAACCTGAAGGTCCGGCTCCCATGTCCCCGGGAGCCGGACCCTTTTCGCGGGATTGCCAGGACACCCATGAACCGAAATCACCTGACCGCCGCCCTTTCCTCTGCAGCCCTCGCGCCGCTCGCCCTCGCGCTCGCCGCCAGCCCTGCCCAGGCCGCGACCACGGTCAGCACCGCGACCACGACCCCGCTGCTCACCGCCAGCGCCGGAGACGTCACCGTGGCCAGCGCCGGCACGATCACCGTTTCGAGCGGCACGGCGGTGACCGTCAATTCCGCCAATGCGGTGACGATCAATTCCGGCGGCACCCTCGCGGTCGGCAGCGCCGACAATGCCACCGGCATCGCGGTCAGCCCCGGGGTTGCCAGCACGGTCGGCAATGACGGCACGATCACCGTGCTCGAGACCTATTCCGCGACCGACACCAACAGCAACGGCATCGCCGCCGTGCCGATCGCCCTGGCGACCGGCCGCGCGGGCATCCTGATCGGTGCCGGCGCCTCGGGCTCGGTCGAGAACAGCGGCACGATCACGATCGACGGTCTCAATTCCTACGGCATCAACCTCGCCGGGACCTATACCGGCAATCTCACCAACACCGGCACGATCTACGTGAAGGGCGACAACAGCGTCGGCATCGCGACCCAGGCCGTGACCGGCGCCATCGACATCGGCGGCGGGGTAACCGTGGTGGGCCAGGGCGCCCAGGCCGTCACCATCGGCGGCGATGTCAACGGGTCGTTCCAGATCAGCGGCGCGGTGTCGCAGGCCTCGTCCTACACCACCGATGCCAGCGCCACGCAAACCCTCTCGCGCAGCGCGCTCGGGGTCGGGGCCGCCGCGGTCGAGATAGGCGGCAATGTCACGGGCGGCATCAAGGTCTATGCCTATTGCTCGCCAACCACGGTCGGCGGCGTGGCCTCGTGCACCTCGACCGGCACGGACACGACCAGCGGCTCGATCGCCGGGGTCGGCAATGGCGCGGCCCTGCTGATCGGCGGGGCGACCAACACGACCATCGGGGCCACCACCTCGAACGACGGCAATTCCTACTCGCTGGTGGTCGACGGGGCGATCTCGGCCAACTCGGTCTACTCGCGGAGCGACGCCTACGGCGTGGTGATCGGCGGCCAGGGCGGCAATGTCACGCTGACCAACGGCATTGGCGTGACCGGCTCGATCAGCGCCACGACCGCTGACTCGGCGGCCACGGCCCTGCTCATCAACGCCGGCTCGACGGTGACCTCCCTGACCAACAGCGGGACGATCTCGGCCACGATCAGCTCGCCCGGAGTGGGCGAGTCCTACGCGATCCGCGACCTTTCGGGCACGCTGACCTCCATCGTCAACCACGGTGCGATCACCGTCAACGGCACCAGCGAGGACACCACCGCCGCGATCGACCTCTCGCACAACACGAGCGGGGTGACCGTCACCCAGTCGCTCACCGCCTACGAGCAGGCCGAGCAGGCCGCGGAGCAGGCCGCGGCGGGCTACAGTGCCAGTTCCGCGATCGACTATGCGAAGATCACCGGCGACATCCTGACCGGCAGCGGCAACGACACCATCGCCATCAACACCGGCCTGGTCACCGGCAGCGCCTATACCGGCGCGGGCGACGACACGATCCAGATCGGCAACGATGCCGAATGGAACGGCGACCTCCACCTCGGCACCGGCACCGGCACGATCACCGTCAGCGGCACCGCGCAATACACCGGGGGGCTCTACCTCGAAGACCAGCCGGTCAGCCTTGCCCTCTCGGGCACGGCGACGGCTCTGCTCTCGGCCACCTCGGGCACCTCGCAGCTCGGCGTCACGGTCGGCAGCGGCGCCACCTTCGGCGCCTCCAAGGTGGTCAACCTCACCGTCGGCACGCTCAACGTGGCCTCGGGCGGCACGTTCAAGGCCTATATCGACGGCTCGACCGGCACCAGCTCGCTCGTCTCGGCCACTTCCGCGACCTTTGCCAGCGGCTCCAAGATCTCGGCCTCGATCTCCTCGCTGGAAAGCGCGGCGGGCACTTACCACGTGCTCAGCGCCGCGACCCTGTCCGGCAGCCCGACCTTCGATTCGGCTTCGACCGAACTGCCGGTGCTGTTCTCCGGCTCGGTCAGCAACACCGGCAACGATCTCTACCTCACCATCACCCGCAAGACGGCGGCCGATCTCGGCCTGACCCGGGCGCAGGGCGCGGCCTACGATGCGATCTACAATGCCGCCGTTGCCGATACCGCGCTGGGCACCAGCCTGCTCGAAGTGACCGACGTCGCCGGGCTGCAGGCGCAGATGGACGGCCTGCTCCCGGACCATGCCGGCGCCGTGTTCGATTTCGTGACCCGTTCCTCGCGGCTCACCACCCGCCACCTGACCGACGACAGCTCGCTGTACGACTTCAGCGACGTCGGCGCCTGGCTCGAGCCGGTGATGTTCGGCGCGGCCAAGGCGGCCACCGGAACCATGGGCTGGTCGAGCCATGGCTTCGGCCTGTCGGGCGGGCTCGAGCGCAAGACCGGGATCGGCTACATCGGCTTCTCCGGCAGCTGGGTCTCGGGCACGATCCACGATGGATCGACCGACGACATCAAGGCCAACAATTACGAGCTGGCGGGCTTCTGGCGTCTCAGCAAGGGGCCGTTCTACGCCTTCGCGAAGGTTGCCGCGGACCGCATCTCGCTCTCCTCGGTGCGCACCTTCACCGGCGCGATCAGCTCGACCGCCTTCACCTACACCGCGGACGGCAAGTGGGCCGGCTGGGCGGTTTCGGGCACGGCGGGGGCATCCTACAAGCTCCAGATGCCGGGCAACTTCAGCCTCAAGCCGATGGCGACCTTCGATGCCTATCGCCTGAGCGAGCACGGCTACAACGAAGCGGGCACGGCCGCGATGATCCTCGGCGTTGCCGGACGCACCAGCTCGGTCACGACGGCCACGACCACGCTGACCGCCGCGTGGAGCGCGGGCCGCGCCACCCGCGACGACCGTCCGCTGACGATCGAGGTCGAGGCCGGGCGCCGCTCGGTCCTGTCCGGCAACCTCGGCACGACCACGGCCAGCTTCCTGACCACGGGCGACCAGTTCTCGATCACGCCGGACGCGATCAAGGGCGGCTGGGTTGGCGAGGCGCGGGTCCTGCTCGGCGGGTTCGACTATACCTGGCAGCTCTCCGCCGGGGCCGAGCAGACCCAGGGCAAGACCGACTACACCGCGCGGGCGAGCCTCTCGATCGCGCTCTGAGCCCTACTCTCCCGGGCCAAAAAGGAAGGCGCCGCAGCGATGCGGCGCCTTCTTCGCGTCTGACTCCAGATATTTTTACGATATATCTTGACGTATTCCGATATAGGTCTATCTAGAGCCCATGAGAAACATCAAGGACTCCACGATGAGAATGAAACGACACTTCCGCGATGGCGCGGACTTTGGCCGCGAGGGCGGACCGGACGACCGCTTCGGCGGTGGCCGTGGCCGCGAACGCGCGATCTTCGGGCGCGGCGGCGGACGGGGCGGCCCGGGACGCGGCTTCGGCCGTGACCCGGCCGACGATCTTGCCGGCGGACGCGGACGGCACGGCCGGCGCGGTGGCCCCGGCGGCGGCGCGGGCGGCGGCGG
>NZ_JACLAW010000001.1 GCF_014230315.1 Novosphingobium flavum
AGGCCGGCGCCGCGCGCCCGGCCTTGATGCGCGCGGCCCGCGCCCTGATCGGCGGGCATGGCCGCGCCGCCGGCCATGCCCGCGCCGCCGCGCCGGACTGGGGCCTGCCTGCGGGCCATGCCCTGCCGCCGCGTCCGCTGGCTCCGCAGGTCGAGGTTGCGCCCGAACCGCTGCTGCAGGCCCCGCTCGCGCCGCCCCAGGCTCTGGCCCCGGCCGCCGCCCCATCGCCCTCGCCGGAAATGCAGGCGAAGCTTGCCGCCGCCGGGGGCCACGCGGCGCTGTGGATGGCGGCAACCGCGCTGATCCCGCTGCCGCCCTTCGCCCTCTCCGATCCGGCGCCCGGCCGGGCCAAGGGGCCAGCCTTCGTCCCTCCGCCCGTGGCTCCGG
This sequence comes from Novosphingobium flavum, assembly GCF_014230315.1. Classification (GTDB taxonomy): domain Bacteria; phylum Pseudomonadota; class Alphaproteobacteria; order Sphingomonadales; family Sphingomonadaceae; genus Novosphingobium; species Novosphingobium flavum. The sequence goes on from NZ_JACLAW010000001.1 coordinate 388, forward strand.
CGCGGCGCTGGTCGGCCGATGGCTGGCTGCTGCTGCGCCCCGATCCGCAAGGGCCGATCGCGCCCGGCCCGCTGCCGGGCACCTATGGCGCCAGCCAGGCCGGGGCGGTGATCCGCTACCGCCTCGCCCCTTCAAGCCCGAACAAGCCGTCGGTCTATGCCCGCGCCGCGCTGGCCATCGGCCAGACGCGCCAGCACGAGGCGGCACTGGGCCTCTCGCTGCGTCCGGTTTCCGCCCTGCCGCTGGTGGTGATGGCCGAAGGCCGCGTGACCGAGGGCAAGGGCAGCACGGCGCGCCTGCGCCCGGCGCTGACCGTGGTGACCGAACTGCCGCCGCAGAAACTGGGGGCCGGCTTCGTCGGCGAGGCCTATGTCCAGGGCGGCTGGGTCGGCGGGCCGAAGCCCACCGGGTTCATCGATGGGCTGGCCCGGGCGGAGCGCCCAGTGGCCGACCTTGGGGAAGACCTCACGCTCAAGGCCGGGGCGGGGATCTGGGGCGCCAAGCAGCGCGGCGCCTCGCGCCTCGATCTCGGCCCGGTCGCCAGCCTGACCGTGCGGCTCGGCAATGCCGGCCCCACCGCCCGGATCGAGGCCGACTATCGGCTGCGGGTCGCGGGCCGTTCGCGCCCTGAATCCGGCCCCGTCCTGACCCTTTCGACCGGCTTCTGAAAATCCCCCGCTTTCAGGGGAAAGCCGCTTCTATTGGAGGTCCGGCCCGGTTAGGTTGGCGCCAACGATGGACGTATACCTTCCTATCGCCAACCTCGCGGTCAACGGCCTTGTCATCATCGCGCTTGGTGGACTGACCGGGCTGCTTTCGGGCATGTTCGGGGTCGGCGGCGGGTTCCTGACCACGCCGCTGCTGATTTTCTACGGCATTCCCCCCACGGTCGCCGCCGCATCGGCCGCCAGCCAGGTGACCGGGGCCAGCGTCTCGGGCGTTTTCGCCCATTCCCGGCGCGGCGGGGTCGATTACCAGATGGGCGGCATGCTGGTGCTCGGCGGGATCATCGGCACCGGGTTCGGCGCGCTCCTGTTCCGCCTGCTCACCGCGCTCGGCCAGATCGATACGGTGATCAACGTGCTCTACGTGCTGCTGCTCGGCGGGATCGGCAGCTTCATGGCGCGCGATTCGGTGCGCGAGATCCGGGCCCAGCGCACCGGCATCCCACTGCCGGCGCGCAAGCGGCGCCATCACCCGCTCGTCGCCAACCTGCCGTGGCGCTGGCGCTTTTACCGTTCGGGGCTCTACATTTCCCCGCTCGCCCCGCTGCTGCTCGGCATGGCGACCGGCATTCTCACCATGCTGATGGGGATCGGCGGCGGCTTCATGCTGGTTCCGGCCATGCTCTACATTCTCGGCATGAGCGCGAGCGTGGTGGTTGGCACCTCGCTGTTCCAGATCATGTTCGTGACGATGGCCACGACCATGACGCACGCCCTGACCACGCGGGCGGTCGACCTTGTCCTCGCCGTGCTGCTGCTGCTCGGTTCGGTCACCGGGGCGCAGGTCGGCGCGAACGTCGCGCTGCAGGTGCGGCCCGAGCGGCTGCGGCTGGTTCTTGCCGCGATCGTCCTGATCGTTGCCTTCCGCATGGCGCTGGGCCTGACCTACCGGCCCGATGCGATCTACACGGTCAGTCCGCTGTGAGGCGGCTGTTCGCCCTGCTGTGCCTCATCATGTTGGGCGCGGCGCGCGATCCGATCCTCGTCCCCGAGATCTCGCAGCACGAGGTCGAGGTGCGGCAGGGCTTCACCGGAACCGAACTGCTGCTGTTCGGCGCGATCCTCGATCCGGCCGGCACGCGGGCCGGGCGGGACTATGACATCGTCGTCGTGCTCAAGGGGCCGACCCGCTCGATCACCGTGCGCGAGAAGCAGAAGCATCTCGGCATCTGGGTCAATGCCGAGAGCGCCGAGTTCCGCTCCGCCCCGACCTTCTACGCGGTCGCCTCCTCGCGCCCGATCGACCGGATCGTCGATACCCGCACGGCGGCGATCTACGAACTGGGCCTGCCCTTCCTCCAGCTTTCGCCGATCGGCACGATCGATCCTGGGATACAGGCGCGTTTTTCCGCCGGGCTGGTGGCGCTGATGGCGGGCGATACGCTCTACCAGCAGAATGCCGATGCGGTGCAGGTCAAGGAACAGGTGCTCTACCAGGCCCGGATCAAGCTGCCCTCCAATGTCCAGACCGGCACCTATACGGCCGAGACCTTCGCCATCGCGCGCGGCCGGGTGGTGGCCTCAGCGATCTCGCGGGTCGAGGTGAGCAAGCAGGGGTTCGAGAAGGGGATCGCCGATTTCGCCCGCAACGACGGGCTGGTCTACGGCCTCCTCGTCGTGGCAATCTCGGTCGGCATGGGCTGGCTCGCGGGCCGGCTGTTCGCCCTGCGCTGATCCGGGCGGGGCGGGGCGACTTATCCCAATATTAACTCCCGGTGCCTAGTCTGGCCCCCTTGCATAACCGGGTTGGTGGATAATGTCCGACATGAGCATGAGGGGTTTCGACAGGGCAAACCCCGCAAGTCTGCAGGATCTTTCGCCCGATCTCGTCGGCGATCGTCAGTATATCGCCTCCGGCAATGCCGGCGAGCCGATCGGCATGATCCTCGACATTTCCGGTTCGTCCTCGGCCGTCGCGCTCGACCTGAAGCGCCTGCAGGAGTGCACCGAGGATGCCGACCCCTCGGTCGCGCTGGCCGGGCAGGTTGGCAGCCAGATCAAGATCAGGGTCGGGCGCGGCTGGTTGCTCGCCTCGGTCCGCGCCCAGCGGCAGGACAGCAAGGTCGACGGCGGAATTCTAGCCTCGATCGACTTCCTCGGCGAAGGCGACGAGGAAAAGCTCACCGGCAAGATCCACGGCTTCCGCCGCGGCGTCACCCGCTATCCGATCCCGGGCGCCATGGTCTATCCGGCCACCAGCAACGACCTGCGCCAGATCTACGCCAGCGACGGGCGTTCCTCGATCCAGGTCGGCACTGTATTTCCCACGCGCGACATTCGCGCCGGGCTTTATATCGATGCCCTGCTCGGCAAGCACTTCGCCCTGCTCGGTTCGACCGGTACCGGCAAGTCGACCAGCGCCGCGCTGATCCTGCACAAGATCTGCGAGAGCGCGCCGCAGGGCCATATCGTGATGATCGACCCCCACGGCGAATATGCCGCGGCCTTCCGCAACACCGGGCTGATCTTCGACACCACGAACCTGCAACTGCCCTACTGGCTGATGAACTTCGAGGAGCACTGCGAGGTCCTGCTCACCGCGCGCGGCGAGGCGCGGCAGGTCGATGCCGACATTCTGGCCAAGTGCCTGCTTCAGGCGCGGATGAAGAACCGGCTGGCCGAAGGCATGGGCAAGATCACGGTCGACAGTCCGATCCCCTATCTGCTGTCCGACCTGTCCAACATCCTCCAGAACGAGATGGGCAAGCTCGACAAGGGCACCAATTCGATCCCCTACATGCGGATCAAGACCAAGCTCGACGAGCTCAAGGGCGATCCGCGCTACCAGTTCATGTTCTCGGGCGTGCTGGTTGGCGATACGATGGCCGAATTCATCGCCAAGGTGTTCCGCCTGCCCGCCGTGGGCAAGCCGATCTCGATCATCGACGTCTCGGGCGTCCCGTCCGAAGTGACCTCGACCGTGGTGGCCGTGCTCGGCCGGATGATCTTCGACTTCGCGATCTGGGCGCGTGACGAGGAAACCCGCCCCGTGCTGCTGGTCTGCGAGGAAGCACACCGCTACGTGCCCAACGAGCGCAATGCCGATGGTTCCTCGGTGGGGCGCATCCTCAGCCGCATCGCCAAGGAAGGCCGTAAGTACGGCGTTTCGCTGGGCCTCATCACGCAGCGCCCGTCGGATCTTGCCGAAGGCGTGCTGTCGCAGTGCGGCACGATCATCTCGATGCGTCTCAACAACGACCGTGACCAGGCCTTCGTGAAGGCGGCCATGCCCGAAGGCGCGCGGGGGTTCCTCGATTCGATCCCGGCGCTGCGCAACCGGGAATGCATCATCTGCGGCGAGGGTGTCTCGATCCCGATCCGCGTGGCCTTCGACGACCTCGACGAGATCAAGCGCCCGGCTTCGGCCGACCCCTCGATCAGCGAGCTGTGGCGACAGTCCGGCGGCGAAGAGGAAATGGTCCAGCGCACCGTCATGCGCTGGCGCGCCCAGGGCCGCTAGCAAGCGCGACCCTGAGCCGGTTCAGGCGCCGAGCGCTTTCCTTCGCCAGCTTCCGCGCGCGTAGGCCAGCCAGGTCAGCCCAACGGCCGCGGCCGAACTGACCGGGTAGGACCACCACAGCGCTTCGGCCCCCATCAGCGGGTGAAAGGCGTAGTAGAAGCCGAGCCGGGCGGGGTAGAAGGCGATCGCCATCACCACCAGCGGCAGGATCACCTCGCCATAGGCACGCATGGTGCCGGTGAGGATCATCATGATGCCCGAGATGGCGAAGGACCAGGTGCAGATCAGCTGCATGTGCGCCGCGATCGGCAGGGCGCGGCTCTCACCCCCGAGGAACAGGGCGAGCAGCGGGCGGTCTGCCACGATGATCAGTCCGGCCATGGTCAGGGTAAAGGCCAGGGTGGTGAGGATGCCGGTGCGGGTCACCTGCCGCACCCGTCCATGCTTGCCCGCGCCGACCGACTGGGCAACCATCGCGCTGACCGCCGAGGCGATCGCCATGGCTGGCATCTGCAGGTAGTTCCAGAGCTGGACCGAGGCCCCGTAGGCGGCCGTCGTGTCCAGCCCCTCGCGGTTGACGAGGCCGACGACGACGATCTGGGCCGAGGAGATCAGCAGCATCTGCGCCCCCATCGGCAGGCCCTTCTTCACCACGTAAGCGGTCTCGGCCCGGCCCGGAAACAGCCAGCGCAGCTCCGCCCCGCGCAGGCGCAGCGGCAGGTCGCGCCAGTAGAGCGAGGCGACCATCAGGCAAACCCCGGCAAGGTTAGCCAGCGCGGTCGAGAGGGCAGAGCCGGCGATGCCGAGCTGCGGGAAGGGGCCGATGCCGCGGATCAGCAGCGGATTGAAGATCACGTCCAGCACGACGGTCAGGATCATCGCGTAAAGCGGCGTGCGCGAATCCCCGGCGCCGCGCAGGCCCATCGACAGCATCATCGAGGCGGAGACCAGCGGTGTGGTGACGAAGATCACGCGCAGGTAGGCATCGGCCTCGGCAAGGCTCGCGGCGGGCGTCGCCATCGCGTGGAGCAGGGCGGGAGACCAGATCGCGCCGGCCAGCCCGACACCGACCGCGATCAGGACGCAGAAGCCGAGGCCCGCGCCGAAGGTGCGGCGGGCGGCGGCGATGTCCCGCGCGCCGAAATGCTGGCCGACGCGCACCGTGGTGGCCATGCCGAAGCCGAAGACGGCGGCGAAGAGCAGGAACATGATGACGTTGGCGTTGGCCGTGGCCGCCAGCGCGCTCTCGCCGAGCAGGCGGCCGACCCAGACCGCGTTGATCGAGCCGTTCAGCGTTTGCAGCACGTTGGCGATCAGGGTGGGGATCGAGAAGGCGAGCAGGGTGCGCAGGATCGGACCCTCGGTGAGGTCGCCCTTGAGCCGCGCGGGCTGGCCATCGCCCTGTCCGGCCGGTTCGACTTCGATGAGGACGGTCTCGCTCATGTGCCCCTCGTATCGCCGTAGAGGTGGATGTGCATCCGGTCGGTCAGGCGCAGGCCGTGTTCGAGCGCGAGCGGGGCCAGCCACCTGAGCCGTTCGTTGATCACCGTGCTGCTGGTGCCCTCGGGCATCAGGAAGATGCGCAGGCCGGGAATGGCATGGGCCTGCTGCAGCGCGAGTACTTCGGTCACGTCTTCCGGCCTTGCGATCACGAACTTGAACCAGGCGCGCGGATCGGCCGCGAAGGCCGCCAGCCGTTCGGGAACGAGCGCCAGTTCGGCCGGGTTCCCGCTGTGCGCCAGCTTGGGACTGACGTTGTACTGGGCGACCTGGCTGTCGAGCGCCGGGTGGGGGGCGACCGTGCCGTTGGTCTCGATCTCGACCGTCATGCCTTCGGGCAGCAGGGCCAACATTTTTGCCAGCGCGGCGCCTTGCAGCAGCGGTTCGCCGCCGGTGATGACGAGGCGGTCCTGCCCCAGCGCGGCGATCCGGGCGGCGACTTCGGCTTCCTCGAGCGTCAGCTGGTTGGCGGTGCGCTCGAAGGCGAGATCGTCGCGGTGGGGGCGATTATCGCCGGTGAAGCGCCAGGTGTAGGCCGTGTCGCACCATTGGCAGGCGAGGTTGCAGCGCGAGAGGCGCACGAAGGCGACCGGGCGGCCGAGGGAGGCGCCTTCGCCTTGGAGGGAGGCGAAGATTTCCGGTTCGCCGGGGGTGGTGGTGGCGAGGGTCAGCACGGCGCGCGCGTCCCGTTTCGGGGCGAAGTTGACGAAGTTGACAGGGTTCTGGCGGAAATGTTCCGGCCCGCTCGGCAGGCCGCGTTCGGCCCGGAAATCGGGCGCGCGGCGCGGTGGGGGGACGGGGCGGGGCTCATGGCTTTGTCCTGTCAGACTGTGAGCCGGTAGGAAACGGTTTTTCGGTCTTGTGTCGCGCCTCGTCCGGCCCACCCCGCCCCCTCCCGCTTGCGGGAGGGGAGGACGATGGTTCAGCCCAGCCTTGCCAGCGCGGCCTTGAGGCGTTCGGCTTCGGCGGCGTGGAGGGCGTGGTCGGCGCGGGCTTTTTCGACGGCCTCGGGCTTGGCCTTCTCGACGAAAGAGGGGTTGCCGAGGCGCCCGGCGAGCGACTTGGCTTCCTTTTCCGAGGTCGCGAGGGCCTTTTCGAGGCGGGCCTTTTCGGCGGCGATGTCGATCACCCCTTCGAGCGGGATCACGATATTGGCATCGCCGGCGCCGACCTGCATCGCCGCGCCGGCCGGAGCGGCTTCGAAGCGGATGCCGTTCAGGCGGGCGAGGCGGTCGATCGCCGCCGGGTTGCGCTCGATGATCCCGCGCGTCGCTTCGCTCGGGTCGGGCAGGTAAGCGTCGAGCTTGGCGCCGGGCGCGATGCCGAGTTCGTTCTTGGCCGTGCGCAAAGAGCCGACGAGGCCGATCAGGAATTCGACCTCGGCCTTGGCGGCGGCATCGACCTCGGCGGCCGGGGCGGGCCAGGCGGCCACGATCAGCTCATTCGGCCGGTCGCCCAGTGCGTTCCACAGCTCTTCTGTGACGAAGGGCATGAAGGGGTGGAGCATGACGAGGATCTGGTCGAGCACCCAGCCGGCGACGGCCTTGGTCTCTTCATCGAAGCTGCCCTTGATCAGCTCGATGTACCAGTCGCAGAAGGTGTCCCAGACGAAGTGGTAGATCACGTTGGCGGCGGCATCGAAGCGCAGGTCGGCCATGGCCTGATCCAGCGCCGCGACGGTCTCGACCACTTCGCCGACGATCCAGCGGTTGACCGCGGAGGTGGCGGACGGCGCCGCGACCGAAGTGCTTCCGGTGATGCCGTTGGACTGGCAGAAGCGCGCCGCGTTCCACAGCTTGGTCGCGAAGTTGCGGTAACCCTCGACCCGCTTCTCATCCATCTTCACGTCGCGGCCCTGGCTTTCCATGGCGGCCATGAAGAAGCGCAGCGCGTCGGCGCCGTAACGGTCGATCAGGCCCAATGGGTCGACCACGTTGCCCTTGGACTTGGACATCTTCTGGCCATCGGCCGCGCGCACCAGCCCGTGGAGGTAGAGCCGCTTCCACGGGACTTCCTTCATCAGGTGCAGGCCCTGCATGGCCATGCGCGCATCCCAGAAGAACAGGATGTCGAAGCCGGAAACGAGCAGGTCGTTGGGGTAATGGCGCTTGAGCAGTTCGGTCTCGTCCGGCCAGCCGAGCGTGGCGAAAGGCCAGAGGGCCGAGGAGAACCACGTGTCGAGAACGTCATTGTCGCGCGTCAGCACCTTGTTGCCGGCGAGCGCCTGTGCTTCTTCCTCGGTCTCTGCCACGAAGACTTCGCCGTCCTCGGCATACCACGCCGGAATCCGGTGGCCCCACCACAGCTGGCGCGAGACGCACCACGGCTGGATGTTTTCCATCCAGTTGAAGAAGGTCTTTTCCCACGACTTGGGGACGATCTCGATCGCGCCGGAGCGCACGGCCTCGAGCGGGGCGACGGCGAGCTTCTCGGCATCGACGTACCACTGGTCGGTCAGCCACGGTTCGATCACCACGCCGCCGCGGTCGCCGAACGGCGTCTGGATCGTGCGCGGCTCTGCGTCGTGCTCGGTCTCGTTCCCTTCCTTGTCCTTGGTGACATGGGGGATGAGCATTCCGGCGGCCTTCATGTCGGCCACGATCAGGTCCCGTACCACGAAGCGGTCGAGTCCGAGGTATTGCTCGGGGATCAGGCCGTCGGCGGTCTGCACCACCTTCGCCTCGGCATCGAACATGTTGAGCATGTCCCCAGCCCGAATCCCGGCGCGCTTGCCGACTTCAAAGTCGTTGAAGTCATGCCCCGGGGTGATCTTTACCGCGCCCGAGCCCAGTTCCGGATCGGCGTGTTCGTCGGCAACGACCTTGAACCGGCGCCCGGTCAGCGGCTGGACGATGTCCTTGCCGATCACCGCCTTGTAGCGCGCGTCCTCGGGGTGCACGGCCACGCACATGTCGGCCAGCATGGTTTCGGGCCGGGTGGTGGCGACTTCGATGTAAGCCAGCCCGTCCGCGCGCTTCACCCCGTCTGCCAGCGGGTACTTGAAGTGCCAGAAGCCGCCCTTGACCTCGCGGGTCTCGACCTCAAGGTCGGAGATCGCGGTCTTGAGCTTGGGGTCCCAGTTCACCAGCCGCTTGTCGCGGTAGATCAGGCCCTGATTGTAGAGGTCGACGAAGACCTTGAGCACCGCCTTGGTGAAATGCGGGTCCATGGTGAACTGTTCGCGCGACCAGTCCATCGAGCAGCCGAGGCGGCGCAGTTGGCGGGTGATGGTGCCGCCGCTCTCGGCCTTCCATTCCCAGACCTTGGCGATGAAATCCTCGCGGCTGTAGTTGGTGCGCTTGTCCTGCCGCGCTTCCATCTGCCGCTCGACCACCATCTGGGTGGCGATCCCGGCATGGTCGGTGCCGACCACCCACAGGGCATCCTTGCCGCGCAGACGCTCATACCGGATCACAATGTCCTGCAGGGTGTTATCCAGCGCATGGCCGATATGCAGCGAGCCGGTCACGTTGGGCGGGGGATTGACGATGGTATAGGGCTGGGCCTCGGGCCGGGCCGGGCGGAACAGGCCGCTGCCTTCCCAATGGGCATACCACTTCGTCTCGATCGCGGCGGGATCGAAGGTCTTGTCGAGGGTCTTTTCGCTGGCGCTCATGGCACGGCGCTTTGCCAGCGGGCATGCGCATGCGCAACCCACCGGCTTCACCGCAGCGGCCGGGCCCCTTGTCGCATGGCACAATTTCGCCCATGAACCCAATCCGATGAGGCAATTGGCAGGCTATACCCTGGCGGACGGGGAAGGGGGCGCGCAGATCGTGACCCTGACGGGCCCGCTTACCGTGGCCGGAGTCGGCGGGCTCGATACGGATCTGCGCGCGATTTCCGGGCCGCTGGCCAAGGTCGACCTCACCCCGGCCACCGCGATCGACACGGTGGGCGCCTGGGTCGCCTGGCGGCTGGCGCGCGATACCGGGGCCGAGATCGTCTGCGAGAACGAGGAAACCCGCCGCCTGATCGACGCGGTCAGCCGCTCGCACGGCGACCGTTCGATCGCTGCGCCCCGCCCCGAGCTGGTCGAACGCGTGCCCGAGGCGGTGGGCGACCTCGTGGTCGAGGTGGGCGAGGGCTCGGTCGGCGTGATCGGCTTTTTCGGGGCGATCCTCGTCTCCTGCTGGCACCTGGTTTCCGCGCCGAGCCGGTTTCGCGGCAAGGCGCTGATCCGCCAGCTCGAGCTGGTCGGCGTTTCGGCGCTCGCCATCATCGGGCTGATGAGCTTCCTCGTCGGCATCGTGATCGCCCAGCAGGGCGCGGTGCAGCTCCAGCAGTTCGGGGCCGAGGTCTATACGGTCAACCTCACCGGCCGCCTCGCCATGCGCGAACTGGGCGTGCTGATGACCGCGATCATGGTTGCCGGGCGTTCCGGCTCGGCCTTCGCCGCCCAGATCGGCACGATGAAGCTGACCGAGGAGGTCGATGCCATGCGCACCATCGGCGTCTCCCCGATCGAGGCGCTGATCATTCCGCGGGTGCTGGCCTCGGTGATCATGATGCCGCTGCTTGGCTTCTATGCCGCCGTGCTGGCGATCATCGGCGGGGCCTTCATCTCGCAGCTGGTGCTCGACATTCCCTTCGTCACCTTCCTCCTGCGCATCCAGGAGGTCGTGCCGGTGCGCGACCTGTGGGTGGGGCTGATCAAGGCGCCGTTCTTCGGCTTCATCATCGCCATGTCGGGCTGTTATCAAGGCATGATGGTCAAGGCTAATGCCGAGGAAGTGGGCCTGCGCACGACCAAGGCCGTGGTCCAGGCGATCTTCATGGTGATCGTGCTCGATGCCTTCTTCGCCGTGTTCTTCACCAAGGTCGGGTGGGGCTGAGGGGATGAGCGAAACCTTCCTGCCCGACGATCCGCAGCATCCGATCGTGGTCGAGAACCTGCGCAACTCGTTCGGTGACCATGTGATTCACGAGGGGCTCTCGCTCACGGTCAACCGGGGCGAGATCCTCGGCGTGGTCGGCGGTTCGGGCACGGGCAAGTCGGTGCTGATGCGCTCGATCATCGGGCTGCAGGTGCCGGATGACGGATCGATCACCGTGCTGGGGCGTTCGATCACGGACGCCGAGGGCGACGAGGATATCGACATCCGCGCGCGCTGGGGCGTGCTGTTCCAGGGCGGGGCGCTGTTCTCCACGCTCACCGTGGGGGAAAACGTCGAGGTCCCGCTGAAGGAGTTCTATCCCGAGATCGCCGAGCAGCTGCGCCACGAGATCGCGCAGTTCAAGGTCATGCTCTCGGGCCTGCCGCGGGACGCGGTGAACAAGTATCCGGCCGAGCTTTCGGGCGGGATGAAGAAGCGCGCCGGCCTCGCCCGCGCCCTCGCGCTCGATCCGGAGCTGTTGTTCCTCGACGAGCCGACGGCCGGGCTCGACCCGATCGGCGCCGCCGCCTTTGACAAGCTGACCCGCGCGCTGCAGGAAACGCTCGGTCTCACCGTATTCCTGATCACGCATGATCTCGATACGCTTTACGAGATCTGCGACAGGGTTGCGGTCCTTGCGGACAAGAAGGTAATCGCGGTCGGGACAATTCCGGAACTGCTTGCCCTCGACCATCCGTGGATCCAGGAATATTTCAACGGCCCGCGAGGGCGAGCTGCCCGCGATGCGCAACATGGTGCCAGGCATGGCGCCAACCAGAAGGTGCTTTGAATGGAAACCCGCGCAAACCACGTCTGGGTCGGTGCGGTCACGCTCGCTCTCGTGGCGGCGATCGCGGCCTTCTTCATCTGGATCGTCCGGCTGAACGAGGGTGCGCAGAACGAATATGACATCTTCTTCAAGCAGTCGGTCGACGGGCTGGCCAAGGGCTCGCAGGTGACTTTCTCGGGCGTTCCGGCCGGGCAGATCGCCAAGATCGAGCTGTGGCCGCGCGATCCCAGCTTCGTGCGGGTGCGGATCAAGGTCGATCGCAAGGTGCCGATCCTGCAGGGCACGACGGCGACGATCCAGGGCAGCTTCACCGGCGTGTCCAACATCCAGCTCGAAGGCGCGGTGAAGGGTGCCCCGCCGATCGTGGAACCCGGGCCCGAAGGCGCGCCGGTGATCCCGACCCGGCGCGGCGGGCTGGGCGCGCTGCTCTCCAACGCGCCGCTGCTGCTCGAACGGCTGGCGACGCTGACCGAGCGGCTGACCGTGCTGCTCTCGGACAAGAACCAGAAGGCGATCGAGGGCATCCTTGCGAACACCGACCGGATGACCGCGAACCTTGCCGATGCCTCGCCGCAGTTCGAGCGGACCATGGCCGAGCTGCAGGTGACCCTGCGCCAGGCCTCGGAAACGCTCGCCGCTTTCGAGACCACGGCGAGCAAGGCCAACGACCTGCTCGACAACCAGGGGCAGCCGCTGGCGAAGCAATTGCGCGAAACGCTGGTTTCCGCGCAGAGCGCCGCCGACGCGCTCAAGGCGACCCTGGCCGACACCCGCCCGGCCGCGCGCCAGCTCTCGGAGACCACGCTGCCGGCCGCCGAGGCCGCGATCCGCGACCTGCGCGCCACGACCCGGGCCCTGCGCAACGTGACCGAGAAGATCGACGACCAGGGCGCCGCCGCCGTGATCAACGGCCCCAAGCTGCCGGATTACAAGCCATGACGCCCCACGGATCATTCCCGGCCACAAGGACCGCCAAGATGCACTCCCGCTCGCTGTTCCGCTCCGGCCTGATGGCCCTTTCGGCCGGGCTCGCCCTGGCGCTGTCGGGCTGCATCAGCTTCGGCGGGGGCAAGGGGCCGGATTCGCTGTTCACCCTGACCGCCGAGACCAGCGTACCCGCCGGCAGCACGGCCAGCGGCACGGCGGCCGAGGCGCTCGTGGTGCTCGATCCGGAGACCGATCGCCGTCTTGCTGTCCAGCGCGTGGCCGTGGCGGTCGATCCCTCCAACGTGGCCTATCTCAAGAAGGCGATGTGGGTCGAACGGCCCACGCGGCTGTTCCGCTCGCTGCTCGCCGAAACGATCCGCGCCAAGGGCGGCCGCCTCGTCTTCGAGGACAACGAAGGCACGGCCAGCGGCCGCCTGCGCCTTGCCGGGCGGCTGCTCGACCTTGGCTACGACGGACCCACGCGCACCGTGGTGGTGCGCTATGACGCCGTGCTGGAAAAGCCGGGCGGGGAAGTGTCGACCAAGCGGTTCGAGGCGCGTATAAACGGGGTCGATCCCGAAAGCCGGGAGGCCGCCCCGGCCCTGAACCGCGCGGCCAACGACGTGGCGAGGCAAGTGGCCGACTGGATCGGTTGATCCCGCTCAAGGCGCGGGCCTCGCCGGAAGGCTAGGTGAGCGCCATGAACGACACGGTCGATACGCGCCGCATCCTCGTGATCGACGGCCATCCCGATCCCGCGCGGGATCACTATGTCCACGCGCTCGCCGAAGCCTATGCCGAGGGCGCGCTGAGCGCCGGCCACACGGTCGAGCGGCTGCGCGTTGGAGAGCTGGACTTTCCGCTGCTGCGCTCGCCCGCCGACTGGATGGAGGGCACGGCGCCGCCGGCGATCGTGAGAGCGCAGGAGCAGATCCGCGCGGCCGAGCATATCGTGATGATCTATCCGCTGTGGCTGGGCGACGTGCCGGCCCTGTTCAAGGCCTTCCTCGAACAGGCCCTGCGCCCCGGCTTCGCGTTGGCCTATGCCGAGCATGGCTTTCCGAAGAAGCTTCTGCGCGGCCGCTCGGCGCGGGTGGTCGTGACGATGGGGATGCCGGGCATCGCCTACCGCGTGTTCTACCGCGCCCACAGCCTCAAGAGCCTGGAGCGCAACGTGCTGCGCTTTGTCGGGATCGATCCGGTCGAGACCACGGTGATCGGCGGGATCGATGATGCCGGTACGCGCGAGGAGTGGCTGGGGAAGATGCGGCATTTTGGGGAGAATGGGGCTTGAGATTGGGTGGGGGTGTCGGTGCGGGCTTCGGGCGGCTGGTTTCCGAAAATTTGCATTGAAAGCTGCCTGACCGGATGCGACCCATTGCGGACATTAGGTCCGCTGGGGCATCCTCGGGCCCATGAGCGTCCAGACCGACCGGATACCCAGACGTTTCCGCATTGCGCGGACTTGGCAATGGTTCGCAGCAGCCGTGAGCGCCGCATTTGTTCTGACCTGCTTCGTCGGATGGCCGCTCGGCTTTTTTTGGCCCTCACTTGTAGCTTTCGTCGGCTTCATTCCAAGTGTCTGGCTGTTCAATATCCGATGCTACAAATGCGGCTATCCTGCCTTCGCCGATTTCCAAGCGGACGAAAGGCTTAAGCGAGATGAGCGGTTCTCGACGCGCTTCTGGGGACAGGAATATGGCGGCGTGCATTTACCGCTGCGACACAGATGCACGAAATGCGGGGCGAACTTCATCTGAGTGCGAAAATGTCCGCTTTCCCGACAATCCTGCCGTCCGACACTCCGCAAGGAGATCCCAATAACGGACAGTCGTTCAGCCTCAAGGCTCTCCCGGCCGCCTAGCCCCGCGCCAGCGCGGCGAACCTTGCCGCTGCCAGAAAGGCCTCGCGGCGGCGCTGGCTGCGTAGTTCGGCTTCCTCGTCGCGGCCCCAGCGTTCGGCTTGCCACTCTTCCTCGAGGTGCGCTGCGTGCCACAGGGCCGGGGTGTCGGCATCAGGTTCCAGCGCAGCGAGGCCGGTGATCAGCGAGGCGGCGAGGCCGGCGAGGTTCCTGAGGGCGGCGAGGGCGAAATCGTCCTGCCCGCCCAGCAGGGTTTCGAGGCGCAGCATGGTCTCTGGCGGCTGGGGGCGGTGGATCACCCCGCCGATCCGCTCGAAGTGCACGCCTAGCCGCGCCTCGGCCGCCGTGACCAGCGGCTCCCACAGGAGGTCCTGCTTGCGCCGCAGGGCATCGCCTGCTTCCGCGCGGTAGCACAGGGTGTCAGTCTCGGCGTAGGGCAGCAGTTCGCGGATCGCCATTTCGCGGTCATTGCCGATCACGTCGATCGCATAGTCGGCCATGTCGCGCAGGACGAAGGCGGCGGGGTCGATGTCGGGCCCTTGCGCGGCCCATTCGGCGGCGAGCTCCGCGGCCAGGGCCGCGCTCGGCACCAGTTGGGCCCGGCCGCCCTGCGATTTCACCGTCCGGCCATCGAGCAGCACCTGCCAGCCGCCTTCCTGCTCGGCCGCCGTAACATCCTTGTAGAACCGCTTCATCAGTCTTTCGATTTCCACTTGCGCGCCAGGATTACCGGCATGACGAAGGCGTCGAACAGGCCGACCACGACCAGTACCACGCCAACGATGCCCGGAAGGGCGATCTTGCCGGCATTGATCAGCAGGCCCAGCAGGACGAGGCCCACCCCGGTCCAGCGGATCAGGGTGAGGGCGATGAAGCGCTTCTTCGCGGGATCGGGCGCGTCAGCCATCGATCAAGTACTCCAGCAGGTCTTGCGGGGTTTCGGCGACATAGGCCGCGCCCGCGCCGATCAGTTCGGCCGCGCCGTGATAGCCCCAGGCCACGCCGACGGCCCGCACCCCGGCGGAAACGGCCATAGCCATGTCGAAGGCGGTATCGCCGATCATCACCGCCTGCTCCGGCTCGGCGAAAGCCTCGGCCAGCGCGGCCTCGAGCATGGCGGGGTGCGGCTTGGAGGGGTGGTGGTCGGCGGTCTGCAGCGTCACGAAATGGCCGGACAGCCCGTGCCCGGCGAGGCAGTGGGTGAGCCCGCGCAGCGACTTGCCGGTGGCGACGCCCATGGTCCAGCCCGCGGCGGCGAGGGCATCGAGCACCTCCGGTATGCCGTCGAACAGCGGCTCGGACAATTCGCCCGACGCCCGCGCCGCGCGGTAGGCGGCCTTGTACTCGGCCACGGTCAGCCGCACCTGCTCGGCATCGGCCATGGGCGCCAGCCGCATCACCGCCTGCGGCAACGAGAGGCCGACGATCCGCCGCACCTGCCCGGCATCGGGCGCGGAAAGGCCGGAAGCCGCGAAGGCCTCGTGCATCGCCTTGACCACGGCGCCCTGGCCATCGACCAGCGTACCGTCGCAATCGAACACGGCGAGCTTGAGCGGGACGGTTGCCAGGGTCATGGCACCAGCCTGCGCATCAGTTCGGCAATGCCGACCGCGCCTTCCGCTGCCAGCCCGTCGGCCACCCGGGCGCGCTCGTCCGCCGGCTTGTTCTGGGAGAGCTTGAAGGTCGGCCGCCAGGCGAGGACTTCCATTTCGAAGCCGACGATCCCGGCCAGCATGGCGCGCAGCTTTTCGGGGGGCATCTTGTCCATCGTCCACGGCTCGCCCGCCGCGATCCGCGCCTCGTGCCGGGCCGAGAGCGCGCCAAGCAGGCCCACGAGGCCGTCACTGTCCATCCGCCGCACCCGGCCTTCGAGCTCGAGCGCGACATAGTTCCAGGTCGGCACCTGCTCGGTATCGGCATACCAGCGCGGCGAGACATAGCCGTCCGCCCCGTTGACCACGATCAGCGCGGTTTCGCCATTCAGCCACTTGGACATGGCATTGCCGCGCGACAGGTGGAAGCGCACCGAACCGTCACCGGCCGGGAGCAGCGGGGTATGGGCGACGCGCGGCCCGTCCGGCGTGGTCAAAAAGACCATGCCGAAGCCGACCTGATCGACCAGCGCCTCGAGCAGGCCCCGGTCCTCGTGGCGGAAGCGCGGGTCGGGATGCATCAGCTCTTGCCGCGCGGAGGCCCCTTGCGCGGGGCGGCAGGCTTGGCGGTGGGCCGCGCGCCAGCCTTGGCGGCGGGCTTTGCGGAAGGCTTTCCGGAAGGCTTGGCACCCGCTTTCGCACCCGGCTTGCCCGCGCGCTGACCGGTGGGCTTGCGGGCGCCGCCGGGGGTTTCGCTGCGCTTGCGCCGTTCGCCGCGCCGCTCCTTGCGGTATTGCTTGGCGTGGGCCTTGGCCGCGACCTTCTTGGCTTCCTTTTCCGGCAGCCGGGGGGCTTCGGGCAGGTCGGCGCCGTCAGCCTCGTTGAAGCCGAGCTGTTCCATCGAATTGGCGAAATGCTCGGGCAGCTCGGCGGTCACGTCGAGCGGGGCGCCGTCGGGATGCTCGATGATCAGGCGGCGTGCGTGGAGGTGCATCTTGCGGCTGATCGAGCCGGAGAGGAAGGCTTCCTGCCCGCCATACTTGCCATCGCCCACGATCGGGTGGCCGATCGCGGCCATGTGGACGCGCAGCTGGTGCGTGCGTCCGGTCATCGGCTGAAGCTCGACCCAGCAGGCGCGGTTGCCGGCCCGGTCCAGCACCCGGTAGCGGGTGCGGGCGGGCTGGCCTTCGCCGGACTCGTCGACCATCATCTTTTCGCCGCCGGTGCCCGGCTGCTTGGCCAGCGGCAGTTCGATCAGGCCATCGTCGATCGAGGGAACGCCGGTGACCAGCGCCCAGTAGATCTTGCGGGCGGAGCGACCGGAAAAGCGCTTGGAGAAGAAGGCCGCGCTGCCTGGCGTGGCCGCGATCAGAAGGACGCCCGAGGTGTCCTTGTCGAGCCGGTGGACGAGGCGGGGGCGGGGGCCTTCCTGGGCATAGGCATCGAGCAGGCCGTCGACATGCTCGAAGGTGCCGCTGCCGCCTTGCGTGGCGAGGCCCGGCGGCTTGTTGAGCACGATCGCCGCGCGGTCGCGATGAATCACGATCGAATCGGCCAGCTCGATCTGGGCCTCGGTCAGCGGCTTGCGGGCGCGCGCGCCCTTTTCGGGGGTGGCGCCGCCGGGGGGGACGCGCAGGACCTGCCCGGCGGTCAGCCGGTCGGCCGGATCGGCGCGCTTGCCGTCCACCCGGATCTGGCCGGTGCGCGCCCAGCGCGAGACCGTGGCGAAGCCGACCTGCGGCAAGTGACGCTTGAACCAGCGGTCGAGCCGCACGCCGTCGTCATCGGCGCCCACGGTGAACTGGCGGACCTGATCGGAGATGCTCATGCGTGTGCTCCCCGCATCAGCCAGAGCCCGGCGAAGAGGGCGGTGAAGCCCGCCGCCAGCGAAACGCCGACATAAAGCGCCGCCATGCCGAGCGTTCCGCGCTCGACGAAGAGGGCGAACTCCATCGCGAAGGAGGAGAAGGTGGTGTAGCCGCCGAGCACGCCGACCGCGAGGAGCAGGCGTAGCTGCTCCCCGCCGTGGTGGCCGTAGCGGGCCATGGCGCCGATCAGCACGCCCATGGCGAGGCTGCCCAGCACGTTGCAAGTGAGGGTGGACCAGGGAAAGGCGCTGGCCTTGATCGGGCCGACCGCGGCGAGCCAGGCGCGGCTGGTCAGGTAACGCAGCCAGGCGCCGAAGCCGCCGCCGACGGCGACCAGCAGCGAGGACTGGGCGAATGGGGGAGAGGATGTCATCGCCAGTGCCTTAGCCGTGGTTTGGCGGGAAAGCCACACCGGCCGCAGCGGCGGCGCGATTGATTGCCCGAATCCCTTGCGTGGAGGGCCTTTCCCTGCTAGCGGCGCCCATCTTCGAGCCGATCCCGTGGATTCGGCGTCGGTTCGTATTCGTATTCAAGGTGCTCCCCGCCAGCATGTAGCGGGTTCTCGCCTTCGATCTGTGAGGTGTGTCGGTTTATGCAAATTCTCGTCCGCGACAACAACGTCGACCAGGCCCTGCGCGCGCTCAAGAAGAAGCTGCAGCGTGAAGGCGTGTACCGCGAGATGAAGCTGCGCCGTCACTACGAAAAGCCCTCGGAAAAGCGCGCCCGCGAAAAGGCTGCCGCTGTCCGCCGCGCCCGCAAGCTGGAGCGCAAGCGGGCCGAGCGCGACGGCGCGAAGTAAGCAGGATTAAGCCGCAGGCCGGGCTTGCTCCGGCCGCAGCTTTCCGCCAAGAGGGCGCGGATTTTTCCGCGCCCTTTTTGCTGTGCGCGGCCCAAAACAGCGCCATGAGGACGAATCGATGACCGAGATCACCCGCGTTCCGCTCCAGCCCATTGCCAAGGGCTCGCTGACGAAACTGTGGCTGGGCGTGGCGGCGGCCGTGGCCGTGGCCGGCGGCGTTGCCTGGGCGGCGATGCCCGCGCTGGTCGCGGTCAAGACGATCAAGGCCGGTGAAGGCCCGTCGCCCACCGCGGCCGACGTCGTCCTGATCAACTATGTCGGCCATCTTCCGGACGGCAAGGAGTTCGACAAGGGCAACAATGCCGTGCTGCCGCTTGACGGCGTGGTGCCCGGTTTCACCCAGGCCCTGGCCCAGATGCAGAAGGGCGGCTCCTACAAGGTCAAGATCCCCTCGGGCCTCGCTTACGGCGAAGCCGGAAACGGCGCGATCCCGCCCAACACCGATATCACCTTCGATGTCGACCTGATCGACTTCAAGAGCAAGGCCGAGATCGAGCAGCAGCAGCGCATGATGCAGCAGCTCCAGCAGATGCAGCAGATGCAGGGCGCCCCTCATGGCGAGGGTGCTCCGGCTCCCGAAGCCGCTCCGCAGCCGTAAGTCCCACTCTCTCCGTAAAAGGTCTGGCCCGTCATGTCGGTCGATACCGCCACTGTCGCCAAGATCGCCTCGCTCGCCCGGATCAAGGTGTCCGACGGTGAGCTCGAGGCGATGGTCCCCGAACTTAACGGCATCCTCGCCTGGGTCGAGCAACTCGGCGAAGTCGATGTCACCGGCGTCGAGCCGATGACCGCCGTGATCCCCAACACCCTGCGCCTGCGCGACGACGCGGTGACCGACGGCGGCATCCGCGACGCGGTGCTCGCCAATGCGCCCGCGCCCGAGCATGGCTTCTTCGGCGTGCCCAAGGTGATCGAATAAATGACTGACCTGACCGATCTCACCGTCGCCGACATCCGCGAGGGCGTCGCGGGCGGCAGCTTCACCGCCGTCGAGGTGGCCGAGGCCTTCAACACCGCCGTTGCCGAGGCGCAGGCGGCGCTCAACGCCTTCATTGTCACCACGCCGGACGCGGCGCTTGAAGCCGCGCGCAAGGTCGATGCCGACCGCGCGGCGGGCAAGGCGCTTGGGCCCATGGCGGGCGTGCCGATCGGGATGAAGGACCTGTTCGCCACCAAGGGCGTGCAGACCACGGCGGCGAGCCACATCCTCGAGGGCTTCACCCCGGAATACGAAAGCACCGTTTCCCAGAAGCTGTGGGACGCGGGCGCGGGCATGCTCGGCAAGCTCAACCTCGACCAGTTCGCCATGGGCTCGTCGAACGAGACCAGCGCCTATGGCAAGGTGATCTCGCCTTGGCGCAAGTCAGGCGACGAGGCCGCGCTGGCCCCGGGCGGCTCGTCGGGCGGCTCTTCCGCCGCGATCGCTGCGCGCCTCTGCCCGGCCGCGACCGGCACCGACACCGGCGGTTCGATCCGCCAGCCGGCCGCCTTCACCGGCATTTCGGGCATCAAGCCGACCTATGGGCGGTGCTCGCGCTGGGGCATCGTCGCTTTCGCCTCGTCGCTCGACCAGGCGGGGCCGATGGCCCGCACGGTGCGCGACTGCGCGATCATGCTTGAGGCGATGGCCGGGTTCGATCCCAAGGATTCGACCAGTCTCGACCTGCCGGTGCCGCAGTGGGAAGCCGGGCTCGACGCCAGCCTTGCGGGCAAGAAGGTGGGCATTCCGCGCGAATACCGCATGGACGGGATGGACGCCGAAGTCGCCAAGTCCTGGGACGAAGGAATCGCCTGGCTCAAGGACGCCGGGGCCGAGGTGGTCGACATCTCGCTGCCGCACACCAAGTACGCCTTGCCGACCTACTACATCATCGCCCCGGCTGAAGCCTCGTCGAACCTCGCGCGCTATGACGGCGTGCGCTACGGCCTGCGCGACCTGCCGGACGGCGCGAACCTGCAAGACATGTATGCCGCGACCCGCGCCGCCGGCTTCGGGCCCGAGGTGAAGCGCCGCATCCTGATCGGCACCTACGTGCTCTCGGCAGGGTTCTACGACGCCTATTATACCCAGGCCCAGAAGGTTCGCGCCCTGATCAGCCGCGATTTCGCCGCAGCCTTCAACCACTGCGACGTGATCCTCGCGCCGACCACGCCGACCGCGGCCTTTGCGCTGGGCGAGAACTCGGACGATCCGCTGGCGATGTACCTCAACGACGTGTTCTCGGTTCCCGCGAGCCTTGCCGGGCTGCCGGCCATGTCGGTCCCGGCCGGGATCAATTCGCAGGGCCTGCCGCTGGGGCTGCAGATCATCGGCCGTCCGTTCGACGAGCAGGGCGTGCTGAACGCCGGCCTCGCGATCGAGCAGCGCGCGGGCTTCGCGGCCAAGCCGGCCCGCTGGTGGTGACAGGGGTGGACGAGGGCGGCATGTTGCCCTCGTCCGCGCTCCCTTCGGCGCCCGCTTGCGCAGACGCGGCGGCGCCGCCCGGCCCGGCGCGCGATGCGGGAGGACGGGCTCATTTCGCCGTGCTCGATGCATGGCGCGGCGTCGCGGCCCTTGCCGTGGCCTTCCGCCATATCAACGGCACGGCTTTCTTCCTGAACGGCCCGCTCCATTCGGCGCTGAGCAGCGCGGTCGATTTCTTCTTCATCCTGTCCGGCTTCGTGATCGCCGCCAGCTATGGCGAGCGGCTGGCGCGGGGCTTTTCGCTGCTGCGCTATGCCGTCCTGCGCTGGGGGCGGGTCTGGCCGCTCCATGGGCTGATGGTGCTGGCCTATGTCCTGTTCGAGACGGCCTTGTGGCTGCGCGGCTCCGGCGGCCTCCTCGGCGGGCGCGAGGCATTCACCGGCCCGCGCGATCCGGCCACCTTGCTGCCGAGCCTGATGCTGGTCCAGGCATGGATCTGGCCGGGGCGGGACCTGTGGAACACCCAGAGCTGGTCGGTCTCGGTGGAGATGGCGCTTTATTGCGGATCGGCCTTGCTCTGGCGGGTTCTGGGACTGCGCGCCAACTGGCTGGCCCTGCCGGCGGGCCTTGCGGCGCTCTGGGCCATCGCCCTGTTCCCGGCGGGCGAGCAATTGCTGCGCGGGGTGGCGGGTTTCGGCTTCGGCATGGCCTGCTGGGCGGTCTGGCCGCGCCTTTCGGCGCTGGCCCTGCCGCGCCCGGCGCTGCAAGTGGCAGAGCCGCTGTTGGTCGGCGCCGCCCTGCTCGCTTTCGCCACCGACCAGTCGCTGCGGCTGATCGATCCGCTCTTCGTGTTGGTCCTATTGGTCTTCGCGCGCGCGGAGGGGCCGATCAGCGCCCTGCTGAAGACGGCCCCGGCGCGCTGGCTCGGCGCGCTGTCCTATTCGCTGTACATGGTCCACATGCTGGTGATCGGGCGCCTGTGCGATGCCCTTGCCTTCGTCCAGGCCCGGATCGGGGCGCGGTGGATCTCGGTTCATCTCGGCGGGCGGGACGTGATCCTGCTCGATCCGCTGCCCGCTTTCGGCGTGGTCGTCGCCATGTTGGCGGTGACGCTCGTGGCGGCATGGGCGGCCTACGCGCTGGTCGAATGGCCGGCGCGGGATTGGTCGCGCCGGCTGGCGGGGCGGATCGGGCCGCAGCCGGCCTGATCCGCCGCCGCCCCGATCCACCCGGCAGCATCACATCGCGGCGAGCAGTTCCTGCAGCCGCGCCAGCGCCTTGTTGCGGGCGAGCGTATTGGCCGGGTTACGGTTGCGCGGTTCCTCGCCCAGCCGCACGAACATGTGCTCCGAGCCGGGATAGACCACTTCCTCATACTTCTTGCCGAGCCGCTTCATCGCGCTGCGCGTCGCCTCGAGCGAGCGGGTCACGCGCGGGTCGTATTCGGCGTAGAAGCCATAGACCGGCGCGGTCAGCCCGGCGAGCTTCTCGGGCGGCGGGGCCGCATCGTAGAAGATGAAGGCGGCAGTCAGGTCCTTACGCTGCACGGCGAAGTTGAACACCCGGCCGGCGCCCCAGGCGAAGCCCACGCCGGCCATCTTGCCGTTGAAGCCGGGCAGGGTCTTCGCATAATCGGCCCAGGCGTTCATGTCGGCGGTCATCTCGACATTGTCGCGCTTGGTGGCGCGGTGGGTGTAGAATACCGTCTTGTAATCCGGGTAGTCGCTGGCGCCGCCGCCATTGGGGGCAAGGCCATAGTGAAAGTCCGGCGCCACCACGATGTAGCCGAGCGCGGCGAGTTCGTCGGCCATCAGCCGGCCCCAGCGATTGAGGCCCTGGTCCTCGGGCACCATCAGGATCACTGGCGCCGGGCCGCGCTTGTCGGGGAAGACCACGAGGCCGCCCAAGGTCTTGCCCGCGCGGGTGATGGTCACGTCGCGGCGCAGCCGGGTGGAGTTGGCGAGCTTGGCCGCGCGCCACTGGTCGCTGCCGAGGCGGTCCTCGATCTCGATCACTTCGTCGAGCACCAGGGTTCCGGCCTTGGTCTTGGCGAGAAGCTGCTCATCGCGGTCGACCGGCTCGGTGGGAGCGGTCACAGAAGCAGGCGCGGAAACGGGCACTGCGGCCTGATCGGCCCATGCCGGGGCGGGCGCGGCGGCGACGGCCAGCAGGATCGCGGCAAGCGGCAGGGCGGCATATCGGGCGGCATCGGGCATGGGCATTCGGGCATCCCTCTGGAAAGCGGGCCTTTCGCGCTGGGTGCGCGCGGCAATTGGCAACAAAGCTGGCCGACAATCGGCGCGCCGCACCATAAGGGCAATGCCCGGAGGCGAAAGCCCCTTTTCACGCCCGCCGTCTCGCCCTAACGGGAGGGCCATGAGCACTTACCGCATCCAGGGCGCAACGGGCGAATGGGAGGTCGTGATCGGCCTCGAGGTTCACGCGCAGGTCGTCTCGAAGTCCAAGCTGTTTTCCGGCGCTGCCACGGCCTTCGGGGCCGAGCCCAATGCCCAGGTCTCGCTGGTCGACGCGGCCATGCCGGGCATGCTGCCGGTGCCCAACCGCGAATGCATCCGCCAGGCGGTCCGCACGGGTCTCGCGATCGACGCGCAGATCAACAAGTACTCGCGGTTCGACCGCAAGAACTACTTCTACGCCGATCTTCCGCAGGGCTACCAGATCAGCCAGCTTTACCACCCGCTGGTGGGTGAGGGGCACATCGAGATCAGCCTCGACGACAAGAACCCCGAGGCCGAGGTCAAGAAGATCGGGGTCGAGCGCATTCACGTCGAGCAGGACGCGGGCAAGCTGATGCATGATCAGCATCCGACCATGTCCTATGTCGATCTCAACCGTTCGGGCGTGGCGCTGATGGAAATCGTCAGCCGCCCCGACATGCGCTCGCCGGCCGAGGCCGGGGCCTACCTGCGCAAGCTGCGCGCGATCCTGCGCTATGTCGGCTCGTGCGACGGCAACATGGAAGAAGGCTCGATGCGGGCCGACGTCAACGTCTCGGTGCGCAAGGTGGGCGACGAACTCGGCACCCGGACCGAGACCAAGAACGTCAACTCGGTGCGCTTCGTCATGGCCGCGATCGAGCATGAGGCGATGCGCCAGGTCGACGTGCTGGAAAGCGGCGGCAAGATCGCGCAGGAAACCCGCCTGTTCGATCCCGACACCGGCACGACCCGCTCGATGCGCTCGAAGGAAGACGCGCACGACTATCGCTATTTCCCCGATCCCGACCTGCTGCCGCTCGAACTGACCGACAGCTTTATCGCGGATTGCCGCGAGAGCCTGCCCGAACTGCCCGACGCCAAGCGCCACCGCTATGAGAACGCGCTCGGCCTCACGCCCTATGTGGCGGGGGTGCTGACCGCCGAGGTCGAGACCGCGCGCTGGTTCGAGGCGCTGCTGGCCGAATGCGCGGTCCAGCAGGGCAAGGGCGAGGACGTGGTCGCCAAGCAGGCCGCCAACTGGCTGACGTCCGAGCTGTTTGGTGCGCTCAACCGGCTGGGCCGTGGCCTTGATGACAGCCCGGTCGGCCCGGCCGAAGCCGCGGAATTGCTGGCGCTGGTTTCCGATGGCACGATCTCGAACACCATCGCCAAGCAGGTCTTCGAGAAGATGCTGGAGACCGGCGACAAGGCGGGCGCGATCGTCGCGCGCGAAGGGCTCAAGCAGGAGAGCGACACCGGCGCGATCGACGCCGTGGTTGCCAAGATCCTGGCCGACAATGCCGACAAGGTGGCCCAGTACAAGGCGGGCAAGGAGGCCCTGTTCGGCTTCTTCGTTGGTCAGACGATGAAGGCCATGCAGGGCAAGGCCAACCCGCAGGTCGTCAACGAGCTGATCAAGAAGGCGCTCGGTTGACGTAGCTGCGGCTGAAGCGGCGCGCGGGGGCGCTTACGGCCCCTTCGCGCTGTCCTCCAGATAGCTGACCGGCAGGCCGACACTCTTGAGCTGCGGCTCGATCAGCTTGCGGTCGCCCACCACGACGATGGTCAGGCCGTCCGGCCCGAGATAGGTCCGCGCCGCCGTGTCCAGCGACTTGGCGTCGACCGCCCGATAGCGCGCGGGGAGCGTCTGGACATAGTCGTCCGGCCGGCCGAGCCGGTCGTTGATCACCACCTGTCCCATGACCTGACCATTGGTCTCGTAGCGGTTGGGCAGGCCGCGCACGTTGCCGTCGGTCACGCGCGAAACCTCCACCGGCTCGACCGGGCGGCTCGCCGGGAAGGCCTTCATGTCGGCCAGCAGCAGCTTGATTGCATCGCCGGTGCGGTCGCTTTGCACCGGGGTGGCCACGGTGAAGGTGCGCGGGCCGACGTTGCGGTCGATCGACGAGCGCACGCCGTAGGTCCAGCCTTTGTCCTCGCGCAGGTCCATGTTGAGCCGCGAGAGGAAGCCGCTGCCGAGCACCTCGTTGGCAAGGTCCAGCGCTTCCTTGTCCGGCACCGTGCCGGTCAGGGGCAGGATGCGGCCCATCAGGATCGCCGATTGCGGCGAGCCCGGTCGGTCGACCACCACGATGCGCGCCTGCGCGGCCGGGACCGGCGCCGCCATGGGCTTGGCCGGCTTCGGCGCGGCGGGCGGGGCCCAGTTGCCGAACGCTTGTTCGAGCAGCGGCTTCAACTCGGCCATGGTAATGTCGCCCACCACGGTGATCCGTGCGAGATCGGGGCGCAGCCACTTGTCATGCGCCGCGAGCAGGGCTTCCGGGGTGAGGGCGGAGAGCGCCGCCTCGGTGCCGAGGCCATCGGCGGGCAGGCCATAGGGGTGGGCCGGACCGAACAGCAGCGGTGCCATTGTCCGCTGCGCCTTTTGCATCGGGGTGGCCTCGGCCTGGGCCAGCTCGGCGAGGCGCTGGGCCTTGACCCGCGCCACGTCCTCGGCGGCGAAGGCCGGGTGGAGGGTGAGGTCGGCCATCAGAGCGAGCGAGGGGGCAAGGTTGGCGGCAAGGGCGTCGAGCGCGATCGCGCTGGAATCCTGCGAGGCTCCGGCGTTGATCGTGGCGCCGAGCCGCTCCTGCTCCTCGGCGATCTGGATCGCGCTGCGGCTGGCCGTGCCTTCATCGAGCAGGGCGAGCATGGTCGCCTGGGTGCCGGGCGCGTCGCTGAGGTCGGCCGAGGTTCCGGCATCGAAGTTCAGATTGACCAGCACCTTGGGCACGGCGCTGCGCCGGGCGAGGGTAACGGGAATGCCGTTGGACAGGACCGACCGCTCGACCGCAGGGAAGGCGAGGGCGCCGACCGGCTCGACCGGCGGCGCCGCGCGCGGCGCGGACTTCACGAGCTTCGGTGCGGGCGCGGCCTTGGCCGCAGGCTTGGCGACCGGCTTACCCTTTGCCGCCGTTTCATCGCCCCAACCGCCCATCAGTTCGCCCTTCTCGGTACGTTGGCCGGGCAGGACGGTGAGGGTGAACGAGGGGCGCCCCAGCCACTTCTGCAAGGCGGCCTTGACCTCAGCCGGGGTCAGCGCGGCGATCGCGGCAAGGTCGGCGCGGTATTTCTCGGGATCGTGCGAATAGAGCTCGCCCTCGGCGAGCGTCGCGCCCTTGCCGGAAAAGCCGCCGACCTGTTCGAGCGCGCCGATCTGGTAGGAGGCCTGCCGCGTTGCCGCGCGGCGCACCTCGTCCTCGCTCGGTCCCTCGCTCAGCAGGCGGGCGATCTCGCTGTCGAAGGCTTTCTCCGCCGCGGCGCGGTCAACCCCGTCCTTCACGTCCATCGCCGCCATCAGCTGGCTGACCTGCTCCATCGGCTGGGCCATGGCCGTGGCCATGGTGGCCACCTGCGCGCCCTTGACCAGCGCATTGTCGAACCGCGACGAGGCAAGGCCGCCGAGAATGTCCATGCCCACGACCAGCGCGGGCATTTCGGGATCGTTGAGCCCCGGTGCGGACCATGTCCGGTAGATCCGGGTAGTGGGCACCTGGTCGGTCATTTCGCGCCGCATCGGCGCGGCGAGCGTCACCGGCCCGGCGGTGACAGGCGGCACCTGGGCCCCGCGCGGAATGTCGCCGAACCACTTTTCCACCAAGGGGCGGGCGGCGGCCGCGTCGATGTCTCCGGCCAGGGCGAGGACCACGTTGTTCGGCCCGTAATTGTCCTTGAACCACTGTCGCACGTCAGCCAGCGAGGCGGCGTCGAGGTCGGCCATCGAGCCGATCGGGGTGTGGCGATAGGGGTGCCCCACCGGGTAAAGCCCTTCGCCGAGGGCATAGTCTGCCAGGCCATAGGGCTGGTTGTCGCCCTGCCGCTTCTCGTTCTGGACCACGCCGCGCTGCTTGTTCAGCTTGTCCTGGGTCACTGCGCCGAGCAGGTGACCCATCCGGTCGCTCTCCATGAACAGGGCGAGCGGGAGCGCGCCCGTGGGCACGGTCTCGACATAGTTGGTGCGGTCATAGGAGGTCGAGCCGTTGGTCGAGGTCGAGCCGGCGCCTTCGAGCGGAATGTCGAAATTGGGCACGTTTTCCGAGCCGCCGAAAAACAGGTGCTCGTAAAGGTGGGCAAAGCCGGTCTTGCCCTTGGGCTCGTTCTTCGAGCCGACCCGGTAATAGAGCGTCACGCCCACGATCGGCGCCTTGCGGTCAGTATGGACCAGCACGGTCAGGCCGTTGGCGAGGACGAACTTCTGGTACGGAATATCCACGCGGCTGACGAGATCGGCCAAGGGTGCGGGCTGGGCCGGCGGCGCTGGGGGCGTGGCGGCCGAGGGCGGAGCAGTCGGGGGCGGAGCAGCAGGGGCAGTGGCGAGCGGGGCGGGGGACGCGGCGCAGCCGGTGAGGGCGAGGGCGATCAGGGAGGCGGAAAACAAGCGGTTCGGTCTTGGCATGGCGCCTTGTCTAACAGAGCGCGGCGCCGCCGCCAGCCGTAATCCGGCGGCGGCGGCGCGATCCTTCAGCGAAACAGGCGCGGCGCGAACTGGTGCAGGTAGCGCCGCCAGTTGAGCCAGGAATGGCCGCCGGTGCTTTCGTGGAATTCATGGGTGACGCCATAGCGGGTGAGGGTGGCATCCAGCGTTCGTCCGCCGTCCATGATCCGGTCGTCATGGTCGCCCACGCCGATCCAGAACAGCTTGACCCGCATGTTGGTCTGCGCCGCATTGGCCAGGAAGGCGGCGTTGCGCTGCTCGAAATCGTCAGGCACGCCCTGGGTCTGGCCCTTCTGCAGGCCCATGCTGAACACGCCGATGTAGGAAAACAGGTCGGTGCGCGACGGGCCGATGCGCAGGGTGCGCGCCCCGCCCATGGAAAGCCCGGCGATGGCGCGGTGATCGCGGTCGGCCAGGGTGCGGAAATTGCTTTCCACCCACGGCATGATGCTGCCGGTCAGGTCGGCCGCAAATGCATCCTGTTCCCGCGCGGCAAGGTCGATCGCGCTTTGTCCGGCCTGCGGGGCGGCGGGTACGCCAAGGTTCCAGTCGGGCATGACGACGATCATCGGCTTGGCCTTGCCCTCGGCCAACAGGTTGTCGAGGATGAAATTGACCCGGCCACCGGTGGTCCAGCCGCTGTCATTGTCGCCGCCGCCGTGGATCAGGTAAAGCACCGGATAGCGGCTTGCGTTCCCGTCATAGCCGGGCGGGGTGTAGACGTGGATCCGCCGCACCGTTCCGGTCACCCCGGAAGGATACCACGCCATGCGCACCTGGCCGTGGGGTACGGCGCGGTCATCCTCGAAGGCGGTTTCGGGGCCGGGAACCTTCAGGATGTTGTGATTGAAGGTGTTGCCATTCTTGATGACCGGGTTCTTCGGATCGAGCGCGGCGACACCGTCAACCCTGAAGGAATAGACGTAATAGTCCGGCGGCAGTGGCCCTTCGGTGATCGACCACACGCCGTTCGCCTCGCGCGTGGCGGAGCGGGAGGAATTACGGCGGTTGTTGTCCATCCAGTCGCCCGTGAGCTGTACCGCATCCGCCTTGGGGGCGAGGAGCCGGAAGGTCACGCGGCCATCGGGCAGAACCTCGGGCGATTTCACGCTTGCCGGGTCCTCCGCATTCTGCGCCGCCGCCGGGGCAGGCCGCGAAAGCGAGAGCAGCATCGCAGCGCCCAGGAAAAGTGCCGGCTTCCAGCCTCGTGTCGTCATTCTGCCCTCTCCTCATTGTCCGCCGCCGGATCGGCGCTTTCATGGGACCGCTCCCACCCGTGGTTTGCTTATGAATATTCGCGACTTCGTTCAAGCCGCTCGTCATTGCGCGCCGCGCGGTGCAAAGAAGGGCGGGCGGGCAAAAATTGATCCATCTCCTTGTGTGGCCGAAAAGCCACACTATCTTGCCGGGCAGCAGAGAAGCGAGAGATCCCCATGAATATCGAGAAGTTCACTGATCGCGCCAAGGGTTTCCTGCAGGCCGCGCAGACCGTCGCGATCCGCAAGAGCCACCAGCGGATCGGGCCCGAGCATCTCCTGAAGGCCCTGCTCGACGACGACCAGGGCATGGCCGCGCAGTTGATCCAGCGCGCCGGCGGCAATGCGAAATTCGCCAATGACGAGGTCGAGAAGGCGCTGGGCAAGATCCCGGCCGTTTCCGGCGCGGGCGCGCAAGCGACGCCCGGCCTCGACAACGATGCCGTGCGGGTGCTCGACCAGGCCGAGCAGCTTGCCACCAAGGCGGGCGACAGTTTCGTGCCGGTGCAGCGCATCCTGCAGGCGCTCGCGCTGGCCGCGACCACCGCGGCGGGACAGGCGCTGAAGGCGGCCAATGTCGATGCGCGCGCGCTCGAAGCCGCGATCCAGGAAGCGACCGGCGGCCGTTCGGCCGACAGCGCCAGCGCCGAGGAAAGCTACGACGCGCTCAAGAAATATGCCCGCGACCTGACCGAGGCGGCGCGCGAGGGCAAGCTCGATCCGGTGATCGGCCGCGACGAGGAAATCCGCCGCACGGTGCAGATCCTTGCCCGGCGCACCAAGAACAACCCGGCCCTGATCGGCGAGCCGGGCGTGGGCAAGACTGCGATCGCGGAAGGGCTGGCCCTGCGCATCGCCAATGGCGACGTGCCCGACAGCCTCAAGGACCGCCGCCTGATGGCGCTCGACATGGGCAGCCTGATCGCGGGCGCGAAGTATCGCGGCGAGTTCGAGGAGCGGCTGAAGGCCGTGCTCGACGAGGTGAAGGGCGCCGAGGGCGACATCATCCTGTTCATCGACGAGATGCACACCCTGATCGGGGCAGGCAAGAGCGAGGGCGCGATGGACGCGGGCAACCTGCTCAAGCCCGCGCTCGCCCGCGGCGAACTGCACTGCATCGGGGCGACCACGCTGGATGAATACCAGAAGTACGTGGAGAAGGACCCCGCCTTGCAGCGGCGGTTCCAGCCCGTGTTCGTGGGTGAACCCACGGTCGAGGACACGATCTCGATCCTGCGCGGGCTCAAGGACCGCTACGAGCTGCACCACGGCGTGCGGATCACCGACGGCGCGATCGTTGCAGCGGCGACCCTGTCCAACCGCTACATTGCCGACCGCTTCCTGCCCGACAAGGCGATCGACCTGATGGACGAAGCCGCCAGCCGGATCCGGATGGAGGTGGAAAGCAAGCCCGAGGAGATCGAGAAGCTCGACCGCCGGATCATTCAGCTCAAGATCGAGGAGCAGGCCCTTGGCCGCGAGAGTGACCAGCCGTCGAAGGACCGGCTCGCGGCCCTGCGCGAGGAACTGGCCAACCTTGAGCAGCAGTCGAGCGAGCTGACCACCCGCTGGCAGAACGAGCGCGACAAGATCGCCGCCGAAGGCAAGATCAAGGAGGCGCTCGACGCCGCGCGGGTGGAACTGGAACAGGCCCAGCGGCAGGGTGACTATGCCAAGGCGGGCGAGCTGTCCTACGGCCGCATCCCCGAGCTGGAGAAGCAGCTGGCCGAGGCGCAGGGCGCCTCCAGCAATGCCCTGCTGCGCGAGGAAGTGACCGCCGATGACATCGCCGGGGTCGTCAGCCGCTGGACCGGCGTGCCGGTCGACCGGATGCTGGAAGGCGAGCGCGAGAAATTGCTGCGCATGGAAGAGGTAATCGGCGCCCGCGTGATCGGCCAGAAGGACGCGGTCGTTGCCGTGTCCAAGGCCGTGCGCCGCGCCCGCGCCGGGCTGCAGGACCCGAACCGGCCGCTTGGCTCGTTCCTGTTCCTCGGCCCCACAGGCGTAGGCAAGACCGAGCTGACCAAGGCACTGGCCGGCTTCCTGTTCGATGATGACAGCGCGATGGTGCGCATCGACATGTCGGAGTTCATGGAAAAGCATGCCGTCAGCCGCCTGATCGGCGCCCCTCCGGGCTATGTTGGTTATGATGAGGGCGGCGTTCTTACCGAAGCGGTTCGCAGACGGCCCTATCAGGTCGTCCTGTTCGACGAGGTGGAGAAGGCTCATCCCGACGTGTTCAACGTGCTGCTGCAGGTGCTCGACGATGGCCGCCTGACCGACGGGCAGGGCCGGCTGGTGGACTTCACCAACACCCTGATTATCCTGACCTCGAACCTCGGTAGCCAGTACCTCGCCGGGCTGGACGAGGGGCAGGACGTCGACAGCGTTGAGCCGCAGGTGATGGAGGTGGTGCGCGCGCACTTCCGCCCGGAATTCCTCAACCGGCTCGACGAGATCATCCTGTTCCACCGGCTGGGGCAGGAGCACATGGCCCCGATCGTCGACATTCAGGTCGGCCGCGTCGGCAAGCTGCTGGCGGACCGCAAGATCACGCTCGACCTCACCGACGCCGCGCGGCGCTGGCTGGGCCGGGTGGGCTACGATCCGGTCTATGGTGCCCGGCCGCTCAAGCGCGCGGTGCAGCGCTACGTGCAGGACCCGCTCGCGGAAAAGCTGCTCGGCGGGGAGATCCCCGATGGCAGCGCGGTGCGGATCGACGAGGGCGACGGCGCCCTGGCGATCACGGTGGAGTAACCCCGTCCTCGTCATTGCGAACGCAGCGAAGCAATCCAGTGCGGCAATGCGAGGCCCTGGATTGCTTCGTCGCCAGGCTCCTCGCAATCACGAGGGGAGAGCGCGAAAAGTATTGCCCCCTGTTGCGCCGGCCACTGGATTGTCGCAAGCATAGGGTCAGCGAGCAGGAGAGGACGACGCTTGGCATCCTGGCATATTGGCGTGATCGGCGGCTCGGGCCTCGCCGAAGGCATCGGCCTTGAAGACGCTCAGGAAATCGCAGTATCCTCGCCCTTTGGCGAGCCGTCCGGCCCGGTCACGATCGGCCGCATCGGCAAGGTCCGCTTCACCTTCCTCGCCCGCCACGGCGCCGGGCACCGCCTCTCGCCCTCCGCGATCAATTATCGCGCCAATATCGACGTGATGAAGCGCTGCGGGGTGACCGACCTCGTCGCGCTCTCGGCCATCGGCTCACTGCGCGAGGAACTGGCGCCGGGGCAGTTCGTCGCGGTGGACCAGTTGATCGACCGCACTTCGGGCCGAGCCCATTCGTTCTTCGGGCAAGGGCTGGTCGCCCATGTCAGCCTGGCCGATCCGGTCTGTCCGCGCCTTTCCGCGCTGGTGGCCGAGGCCGCGCGCAAGGCCGGCGGCACGGTCCACGACAAGGGCTGTTACATCGCCATCGAAGGCCCGCAGTTTTCGACCCGCGCCGAAAGCCAGATGTACCGCACGTGGGGTGCCGACGTCATCGGCATGACCGCCATGCCCGAGGCGCGTCTCTCGCGCGAAGCCGAGCTGCCCTATGCCTTGCTCGGCATGGTCACCGACTATGACTGCTGGCGCGAGGCCGAAAAGGGGGTCGAGGCGGCCGAGGTCTTCGCCGTGATGAAGGCCAATGCCGCGCGCGCCCGCGATGCGGTCAAGCGCCTCGCCAAGGCCCTGCCTGAAACGCGCGAGCCGAGCCCGATCGACACCGCGCTCGATCACGCAATCGTTACCGCGCCGGCCGCGCGCGATCGCAAACTTGTTGCCATGCTCGGTGCCGTTGCCGGGCGCGTGCTGGGAGAAAATGCATGAAACTCGCCTCACTTCCCCAGCGCCGTGACGGACGGCTGGTTGTGGTCTCGACCGACCAGGCCTGGTATGCCGACGCCGATCACATCGTTCCCACCCTGCAGGCCGCGCTGGATGATTGGGACCGGCAGGCGCCGCTGCTCGACACCCTGTTCACCGAGCTTGAGCACGCGGCCATCCCCCGCCGCCGCTTTCACGAGCGCGAGGCCTGCGCCCCGCTGCCGCGCGCCTTCCGCCGCACCGCCGATGGCGAGGACCGCCCGGGTGACGATCTCGCTTCCGGCCGCTCGGACGTGGCCGAGGCGGGCATCGCCTCGTCGATCGAACTGTGCGTCGTGACCGGCGAGGTGCCGCATGGCGCCGGCCCGGCCGAAGCCCGCGCCGCCGTCCGCCTTGTCGGGCTGGTCCACGATCTCGGGGCCGGCGCTCTCTCGCCGCTCCTCGCCACGCCCGAGTTTCTCGAGCGCGAGGGGCTCGTGCTCCACGTCGAACGCGGCGGGAAGGTCGCGGCCAACAACGACGTTGCCCCGGTCGACTTCGGCGCGCTCGTCGCCGAGCTGGCGGCCGACCGCCGCCTTGGCCCCGGCACGATCGTCGGCTCCGCCCCGCTGGCGCAGCTGCCCCCGCTGGCCGAAGGCGAGACGATCCGCATCGAACTGCGCGACGCGCGCGGCAAGAGCCTGCTCGGCGCGATCGAGCGGACCGTCCGCGCCTGAAGCACGGCACTACCGGTGAAACGAAGAAGGGCGGCCCCGCGGGGCCGCCCTTCCTTTTTCTCGAACCTTCGCCGCGACCGTTACTTGTTCTGGTTGGAGAAGGCGTCGGCAATCGAGCAGCCGGCCGGGCCGAGGATGACGATGAACAGCACCGGCAGGATGAACAGGATCAGCGGAACGGTCATGATCGCGGGCAGGCGCGCGGCCTTTTCCTCGGCGCGCATCATGCGTTCGTTGCGGAATTCGGCCGAGAGCACGCGCAGGGCCGAGGCCAGCGGGGTGCCGTAGCGCTCGGTCTGGATCATGGTCGTCACCACCCCGCGCACGGCGTCGAGGTTGACGCGGTAAGCGAGGTTCTCGAAGGCCATGCGGCGCTCGGTGAGGAACGACAGCTCGATCGCGGTCAGGGTCAGCTCGTCGCCCAGTTCCGGATAGGCGCGGCCCAGTTCCTTGGCGACGCGGCCGAAGGCGGCATCGACGGTCAGGCCCGCCTCGGCGCAGATCACCATCAGGTCGAGCGCGTCGGGCAGACCCTTGCGGATCGCGTCGGTGCGCTTCTTGGCGATGTTGTCGATGTAGAGTTCGGGCGCCTTGTAGCCGGCGATGACCATCGCGGCGAAGCCCATGAAGCGCTTGAGGCTCGACCATTCGGGGAAGAAGTTGATCCCGAAGATCACGATCGCCGCGATGCCGCCGAACACGATCGGCAGGACCATGCGCCCGAAGATGACCGCGACCGCCCATTCCTTCTTACGCATGCCGGCATAGGCCAGCTTCTGCGTGATTTCCTGGATCTGGCTGTCCTGCAGCACCTTGAGGTTGGACAGCAGCTCGCGGATGCGGTCGGCGGTCTGGTTCTTGCGGACCAGGCTCTGGCGTCGGCGGGCCGAATTGGACACGATGCCGGCCTTGAGCTGTTCGCGCCGCTCGTTGAGCTGCTTGACCCGCTTGGCCATCGGATCGCGCACGGTGACCGCGGCGTAGATCGCCATGACCACGGCGAGCGCCGCGATCCCGGCGAGGATCGAACCGACCCAGACGACGTCGACGCCGAGGAGGGTGGGATGTTCGTTTGCCAACATGATTATCGCGCCCCCGTCAGATCTCGAAGCTGACCATCTTGGCCATGATGAAGGCCCCGATGGACATCCACACCAGGCCGAACAGGCCGGCCACCATCAGGCGCTCGTCCTCGAAGAATTTCTGGATGTAGCCGGGATTGATCCACCAGATCAGGCCGAACACCACGAACGGCAGCGCGCCCACGATATAGGCCGAGGCCTTGGATTCCGAGCTCATGGCCCGGATCTTGAGCTTCATCTGGGCGCGCTTGCGCAGCACGTCGGCAAGGTTGGACAGGGTTTCCGCCAGGTTGCCGCCGGTCTCGCGCTGGATCGCCAGGGTGATGCAGAAGAACTGGAATTCCGGCGTGCCGAGACGGTCGGCGGTGTCCTGCAGCGAATCTTCCATGGTCTTGCCGATGCGGATGCGCTCGGTCACCATCTTGAATTCCTCGCCCACGGGCCCGGGAACCTCGCTCGAGACGATGCCGAGGGTTTCAGTCACCGGCAGGCCCGAACGCAGGCCGCGCACGAGCAGCTCGATCGCGTCGGGGAACTTGGAGGTGAAGGCCCCGATGCGCCGCTTGATCATGTAGTTGACCGCCATGTGCGGCAGGCCGCCACCGATCACCACGCCGACCAGCAGCGAGGCGATCGGAATGCCGGTCTTCATGAAGACCAGCGCGGTCACGAACAGCGCCAGGCCGGCCGAGCCGTAGATGTACTGCATCATCGACCAGTTCATGCCGGTGCGGTGAAGCCTGAGGGCCAGGGCCTCGGCCCTCGAGCCCGAGCCGGCGACCACGTGGGCGCTGGGCTTGCGCGCGGCCACGGCCTTCTTCATCTGGGCCTCGACCTTGTCGGTCGCGTTCTCGGAATGGCGGAAACGCAGGGCCTGGAGGCGCCGCGCGCTTTCCTTGCCCGGGTTGGGCCCGAAGAAGGCACCGAAGCCCATCGCCAGAACTGCGGCACCGCCGGTTGCGATCACCATCAACTGCAGCGTGTTCATCGGCGCAGCTCCGCCCCTTCGTCATCCGGCCGCATGGGGGCGGCCACCCTTGTCCTTGCGATCCCGGCGCTCACGCCGGGGCCTTGTCCTTCTTGGCGAGCAGACCCTTGAGGTCGAACTTGCCGAGCAGCGAGGCGCCGCCCGCCTTCTTGCCCGCCTTGGCGGCCTCTTCCTCGGCATCGCTGACGCCGATGATGGTCGCGGCGATCTCGCGGATCACCGCGCCGCCCTTGGCCGCGCGGTTGGCCTCGGCATAGGTCTGGCCGAGCTTGGCCGCGTTGGTCACGCCCTTGAGGTCGTAGGGAAGCGAGAAGTTGACCTTGCGCTCGATCGAGGCCTCGAAGTCGGCCTTGCTGATCTCCTGCGTCGCGGTCTGGACCTTGTTGGCGACAACGAAGGTCTGGACGTGGGCCGCATTGGCCTTGAGCCAGGACAGGATGCGGATCGCGTCGCGCGCCGAGGCGAGGGTATATTCGGTCGCCAGCACCACGCAGTTCACGTCCGCCAGCAGGTGGGGGAAGTTGATCAGCATGTTGCGCGGCAGGTCGATCACCGTCATCTCGAAGGCCTGGCGGAACTCTTCCTCGAGCTGAACGAAGGCCGAGCCGTCGGTCATCAGCGGGGAATTGATCGGGGCCTCGGCCGAGAGGATCGAGAGGCGGTCGCTCGCGCGGATCATGGCGCGTTCGATGAACAGCCCGTCGATGCGGCTCGGGTTCTCGATCGCGTCGGTCAGGCCGCGGCCCGGCTCGAGGTCGAGGGTGAGTGCGCCGGTGCCGAAGTGCACGTCGAGATCGAGCAGCGCAGTCGGCATCTGGTGGTCATTGGCGAAGAGCCACGACAGCGAGGTGGTCAGCATCGAGGCCCCGGTGCCGCCGCGCGTGCCGACCACGGCGGTCGAGACGTGGCGCTTGGCCGCGGCCGGGTCATGTGCCTTGGGCTGGGTGAAGATCGCCTGGGCCTGGATCAGGGCATCGCGCACGGCCCCGGCCGAAAGCGGCTTGAGCAGGTAGTCCTGGATGCCGCTGGCCACGAGGTCGCGGTAGAGCCGCACGTCGTTGACCTGACCCACCGCGATCACCACCGTGCCCGGTTCGCAAACCTCGGCGAGGGCGTTGATGTCGTTGAGCGGATCGCCGCTTTCCGACAGGTCGACCATCAGGATGTTCGGGCTGGCGGTGATCGAGAGCGACTGGACCGCATTGCGCAGGCCGCCCTTGTGGCACTTTTCCGGCTGCCAGCCCATCTCGACCACGACCGGGCGCAGCACGTCGAGCGCGGCCTCGTCGCAGATATAGGCGGAGAAGGGGTCTCTGTTCCCGGGCATCCCGGTCTTCCACGGCGCGTTCATCGGTCAGTTCCCCCCGGTGCTCTGAGTAGAAGCCTTGTTGGTGGTGGCGGAATGTTCGCGGAAGGCGTCGATCGCCTTGGTCGAGGTCATGACCGTGGTCTCGCCCGAACCGGTTGCGCCGTGCACGAGATGTTCGGGATCGGCCACCATCGCCGCCAGGTTGCCGTTGACCGCGCAGCCGAACCCGTGGCTGGTGGCATTGGCGAAATTGGTGTCGGAGTTGTCGCGCCAGTCCGGGCAGCCCGGAACCGAGGCGACCGCGCGCACCACCACGACGCGGGCGGTGCCGGCGTTGAGGTAGCCCTGGGTCACCGGGGCGCCCTCGCTGAGCAGGATGCCATACTTGCCGGCGACTTCGGCCACGGCCGCGCGGGTCGCGGGGCTGGCGAGCGGATCGTCGACATAGATGCGGTCGCCATATTGCAGGTGCATGGCGTCGAACCACCCGGCGAGGCGCTTCTGCTCGGGCAGGGAAAGCCCGCCCGGGCCGGTTGCGAGATCGAGCACGAAGTTGGTCTTCTCGACGATCGGCTGGTGCACGCTGTCGAGCGAACGGTTGGCCGCCATCCCGCCGCAGCCGGCAAGGACGAGGGTGGCCGAGAGGGCGACGGCGGCGCGAAGGGTCATGGTACGCATGGGTCTCACCTCTCTCACTTCAGGCTGAAGCCGGGCTGGGCCGACGTGTCGGCCTTGCCCTTACGGGCCGGCAGTTCGCTGCCGGCGGCCAGGGCCGGTGCGGCGGCGTCAGCCTCGCCCACCTTGGGCGCGGGCGGATTGTTCGACTGGGTCGGCGCCGCTGCACTCGGCTTGGGGCGGTCGGCCCCGCTCTTGCCGGCACTCTGCTGGTTGCCGAAGATGCGCTGGACGTCGTCCGGCGCCTGGTAGCCGTCGGTCGGCAGCTTGATCGCATTGGCGTCGACCGGCTTGACC
Source organism: Novosphingobium flavum (assembly GCF_014230315.1). GTDB lineage: Bacteria > Pseudomonadota > Alphaproteobacteria > Sphingomonadales > Sphingomonadaceae > Novosphingobium > Novosphingobium flavum. Next base: position 38,257 of record NZ_JACLAW010000001.1, read on the forward strand.
AGGTAGGGCGTGACCACGATCACCAGCTCGGTCTCGCCGCGCTGGAACCCGGTCGAGCGGAACAGCGCGCCGAGGATCGGGATGTCGCCCGCGCCCGGCAGCTTCTGCACCGAATTGGTGGTCTGGTTGCGCAGCAGGCCGGCGATCATGAAGCTCTGGCCCGAGCCCAGTTCCACCGTCGTTTCCGCGCGGCGGGTGGTGATCGTCGGCACCGAGTTGCCGTTCTGGATCACGCTGGCGCCCAGTTCCGACACTTCCGGCCGGACGCGCAGCGAGATGCGGCCATTGGCAAGCACGGTCGGGGTGTAGCTCAGCGAGACGCCGTACTTCTTGAACTCGACCGTCGCGCCGTTGATGCCCGAGGACGAGGTATAGGGATATTCGCCGCCCGCGAGGAAGTCGGCGGTTTCGCCCGAGATCGCGGTGAGGTTCGGCTGGGCCAGCGTGGTGACGAGACCGGCGGTTTCGCCCGCATCGAGTGTGCCGAGGATGTCGAGCCCGAACAGCTTGCCCGCTCCCGCCAGCGTCGTCCCGGTCGTGATCGAGGGGACGACCGTGGTGCCGGCCGAGCCGGTGGTCACGTTGACGCCCATCAGGCCGCCCGGGGTCCACTGGGTCGGGCCAGTGCCCTGGCCGATGCCGAACTTGAACCCGCCGGTCCCGTCGGCCGTGGCGATATTGCTCGCCAGCGACTTCGACAGGGTGCGGCTCACCTCGGCGATGCGCACCTGCAGGTTGACCTGCAGCGGGGTCGCCATCTTGAGGCGGGTGATCACGTTGGTCTGCTTGCCCATGAAGGCCTGGACGAGGCGCTGGGCCTCGGCGGCGTCTTCGGGGGCGGCGATCGTGCCGGTCAGCAGAACCGTGTCAGAACCGATGGTCGAGACCGCGATGCGCGCTTCCGGCATGGCCACGCGCAGCATCTGGTCAACGCTGTCGATGTTGGTGCCGACGCGGACATTCGCCGACCAGATCACATTGCCCTGGCCGTCCGATGCATAGACGGTGGTCACGCCGCCGGCCTTGCCCATCAGGTAGAGCTGGTTGGTCGACTTGATCTGGACGTCGGCGACGGAGTCGTTGGCGACGAAGACGTCGGCCATCCGTCCGGGGACGGTGATCAGCTGGCCGCGTCCGATCGAGAGCGCGATGTCCTGCGCCGGGCGGGTCACGGTCTGGGCGGCGGCCGGAGCGGCGATCATGGCGGTCGCCGGGATCGCGAGGGCCGCGGCGGCGCCCAGCAGGGAGGAAGTGAAGCGGCTGGTCATCGAGCTGCCCTTCGGTTTCGCGGTGGCGGGGATGGTGCGGTTCATGCCCATGATCACTTCCCTGCCTGTTCGTAGGTGGTGTTCTTGCCGCGGGTGACGCGGACGACGGGACCGGTCTGCACCGGCAGGGGCTGGCCCTGCGGCGCGCCGGCCGTGGCGACGGCCTTGATCATCGAGCCCATCGCATTGGCGAACTTCGAGGCGCCGTCGGCGCTGCCGGCGCGGGGCAGGGCGCGGCGCTGGAAGCGCGAGACGTCGCCGCCGGTGACGAAGGTCGAGCCGGTGTCCTGCGGGCGGTTCATCGCCGCCGAGAGCACACGCTGCTCTTCATCCTTGCTGGCGCCGGTGGGCAGCTTGACCTGGCCCGAGGCGACCGCGCGTTCCAGTTCCGACTGGTTGTCGGCCAGCGAGCGCAGCGAGAGCGAGAGCGCGCCGATCTTTTCGGAAACGGCGATCTTCTCGGCGATCTTCGGGGTGACCTCGATGGTCACGGTGGAGAAGGCCTTCACCACGGTCTTGCCGTCGACCACTTCCTGATCGGTCGACTGGTCGGTGGCGAGCACGCGCAGGTTGCGCAGCACGGTCTCGGTGGTGTTGAGCGGCTGGCCGCCATCCTCGCCCGCGGGCGAAACGGTCTGGGTCAGCATCAGGTCGACGTGGTCGCCCGGGAAGATGAAGCCGGCAACGCCGGTCTTGGCCGAGACGGTGATGGTCACGGCGCGCATGCCCGGCCCGAGGGCGGCTGCGAGGAAGCCGCGGTCGCCGGGGCGGACGAGGGCGCCCTGGGTCAGCGGCTGGCCGGCCGTGATCGGAAAGCGGACCACGGTGCCGAGCAGCTTGTTCAGGTCCGCCTCGCCTTCGAGGAAGTAGGCGTCCTTGACCATTTCCTTCGGCCAGGCCTGGAAGACCAGCGAGTCCTGGGTGATGATCGTGCCGACCGGCAGGGCGCGCTGGGCGACCATCACCTTCGGCCCCTGGGCCACCTGCTGGGCGGCCTGGGCCTGAGGCGCGGCGCCACCACCGAGCATGCTCCGGGCAGCAAGGGCGGTGCCGATCGCAACGACCAGCGCCCCCAGCAGCAGCATCAGCTTTCTCTTGTCCATGGCTTTGCAAGCCCCCCTAAGGAATGTCCCGATTTGAAATCAGTCTGGGTCAAAATGGTTAAGATTGGGTCACTCAGCCGAGCTGGCCTTGCAGCAGCGGCAGTGACTTGTCGGCGAGAGTGAGCAGCCCGGCGGCGCAGATCGCCACGCCATAGGGGATCGCGGCGCGTCCCTGCTGGCGGCGGGCAATGTGCCAGGCGGCGAAGACGATGGTCAGGACCGCGCCGATCAGGCTCATCCACACCACCAGCCAGGCGAAATGTTCCGGACGGATCCACAGCGCGAGCGCGGCGAGCAGCTTGACGTCGCCGCCGCCCATCATGCGCAGCGCGAAAAGTCCGGCGCAGACCGCGAAAGTCAGAGCGGCAACGCCGATCTGCCAGGCCGCGCCCGGCCACAGGTCCAGCCCGCTCGCCCACCAGAAGGCGGGCGCTGCAAGGGCGATGGCGGCGTTGAGCCAGTTGTCGATCTGGCGGCGCTTGAGGTCGGTGAACGCGGCCGTCAGCAGTCCGATTGCCAAGAGAGCCAGCAGTCCATAGGTAAGCATTTCACTGCGCACGACACGCCCCCGTAACCCCTTTGTCCGATTACGTGTCTGCCACCACAGGGCTTACCAAAAAGTAACCAACCGCTTGAGGCGGGAATTAGGGATGCGAACGGGTGACTGAGGTTAAACCGGTAACATTCGATCGTCGCCGAATTCCCGAAAATGCCATTGAATCCAGATGGATAGCTCCGGATGGATGGGCCGTTCGGCGGCTCGATTGGGCAGGCGGGCAAAGCAAACGGGGCAGCCTCCTGTTCGTTCCGGGCCGGGGTGATTTTTTCGAGAAATATCTCGAGACGCTCGATCACTGGCACCAGCAGGGCTGGGGAGTGACTGCAATCGACTGGCGCGGGCAGGCCCTGTCGGGCCGTCTCGGGGCCGATTCCGTCACCGGCCATGTCGACGATTTCGCGCTCTGGGTCGGCGATCTTGCCGCCTTCTGGACCCAGTGGCAGGCCCACCGGCCCGGCCCGCATGTCCTCGTGGCGCATTCCATGGGCGGCCATCTCGCCTTGCGCGCCGTGGCCGAGGGGCGGATCGCGCCCGATGCGCTGGTCCTCTCCGCGCCAATGCTCGGCCTGATCACGCACGGCCTGCCGCTCGCCCCGTTTCACTGGGCTGCACAGCTGATGTGCGGCACTGGCGATCCGCGCCGCCCGGCGTGGAAGTGGAGCGAGAAGCCCGGCCAGCTCCCGGTCGACCGCTCAGTCCTGCTCACCCACGATGCCGCCCGCTATGCCGACGAGATCGCCTGGCGCGAGCAGCGCCCCGGCCTCGTCATGGGGCCCGGTTCATGGGGCTGGCTCTGCGCGGCGATCACTTCGATGCGCGGGCTGGATCGGCGCGAGGTGCTGGAACGGATCGAAACCCCCGTGTTCATCATCGCCGCCAGCGCCGACAAGCTGGTCGGCCCGGCGGCGATTCGCCGCGCCGCCGGCTGGTTGCCCCATGCCGAGCTGCTCGAATTCGGCAGCGAATCGCGCCATGAGATCCTGCGCGAGGTCGATCCGGTGCGCGACAAGGCCCTCGCCGCGATCGACGATTTCCTTGACCGCGCGGCCCCCGCAGGGAACTGACCGCCCGACATGGACCGCCGATTCGATATCACCATAGCCGGGGCCGGCATGGCAGGGGCCAGCCTCGCCGCCGCGCTCGCCCCCTCGGGCGCCGCGATCCTGCTGCTCGAAGCCGAGCAGGCCCCCGGTTACCACGCCACCGGCCGATCGGCCGCCTTCTGGACCGAGAGCTATGGCGGCCCCGGCGTCCAGCCGCTGACCACGGCCTCCGGTCCGGCCCTGCGCGCAGGCGGCTATCTTGCCCCGCGCGGCGCCCTGACCATCGCCCGCGCCAGTCAGGAGGCGGAACTGGCCGCCTTCGTCCGCCGCTACGAGGCGCTGGGCGTGCGGGTCGAGCGCCTCGATCGCGCCGCCATCGCTTCCCATATTCCCGGCCTGCGCGGTGAATGGACCCTCGGCGCGCTTGAGCCCGATTGTTCCGACATCGATGTCGCCCGCCTGCATCAGGACTATCTCGGCGCCGCGCGCCGCGCCGGGGCCGAACTGTGGACCTCGGCCCGCCTCGCCGCTGCCGCGCCCGATGGGGAGGGGTGGCTGCTGACCATGGCCGATGGGCGGAGGGCGCGCTGCGGGGTGCTGGTCAATGCCGCAGGCGCCTGGGCCGACGATCTGGCCCGCGCCGCCGGGATCGCCCCGCTCGCCATCCAGCCCTATCGCCGCACCGTCGCCCAATTGCGCACTGCGCCTGCGCCAACGGACAGCCTGCCGCTGGTGCTCGACCTCGCCGAGAAGTTCTATTTCAAGCCGCAGGGTGACCGCCTGTGGCTTTCCCCGCACGACGAGACCGCCAGCCCGCCCTGCGATGCGGCGGCGGAGGAGATCGACGTCGCCGTGGCGATCGACCGGCTGGAGCAGGTGGTGGACTGGCGAATCGAGCGGGTCGAGCATCGCTGGGCCGGCCTGCGCAGTTTCGCTCCCGATCGCCTCCCGGTTTTCGGCTTCGATGCCGCCAGCCCCCGCTTCTTCTGGTTCGCCGGGCAGGGCGGCTTCGGCATCCAGACCGCGCCGGCCGCGGCCGCGCTCGGTGCGGCGCTGCTCACCGGCACGGCGTCCGGTCTCGATCCCGCCCCCTACAGTCCGCGCCGTTTCCGCGCCTGACCGCGCAAATCTCCTCTGGCCAGCCCGCGCGGCGGCGCTAGACTGCGGCCCGCCGCCAATTGGCAAGGGAGAAGATCCGATGGCTCACCGTTTCGAGATCCGCAAGAACAAGGCCGGCGAATTCGTCGCCTACTTCTGCCACAACGCCGAGAGCATCTTCTGGACCGAGGGCTACGCCAGCAAGGCGAGCGCCAAGAACGCGATCGAATCGATTCTCAAGAACGGCCCCGGCGCCGAAGTGGTCGATACCACCACGGCCTGACGGTCAGGGCTCCCCGCCCTCGCTCTTGCCATAGACCGGCAGGTGCAGCCTGTGCCGGATCGCCATCGCGCGCAGGGCGAAGCCCGCCGCGATGGCGACCGGCCAGCCGATGCTGGTCGAAAGGCCGGCCAGTTGCGACAGGCAGGCAAGGGTGGCGGCGAGCGCCGCCGCCGTCACGTAAAGCTCGCGGCGCATCAGGATCGACGGGCGCCCCGCCAGAACGTCGCGGATGATCCCCCCGACGCAGGCGGTGATCACCCCCATCAGCACGGCCGGCACCGGCGGCACGGCATAGGCCAGCGCCTTGCCGGTGCCGATCACCGCATAGGCCGCGAGGCCCAGGGCGTCGGCCCAGTTGAGCAGGTCCTCCTCCCATGGCCGGCGCGGGGTGAACCACGCGACTATCGCCATGCCGAGGCAGACGGCGGCCAGCCGCGGATCGTGGATCCAGAAGACCGGCGCCCCGATCAGCAGGTCGCGCAGGGAGCCGCCGCCAAGGCCGGTCACCAGCGCGAAAAAGCCCATGGTGACGATGTCCTGCCGCAATTGCGCGCCGAGCAAGGCCCCGCTCAGCGCGAAGACGGCAATCCCGGCCAGATCGAGCAGGCCGAGCAGTGCTGGCAGGTCAGGACCGGGGAGGGGAGGCATCACCTGGCGTGCGCCGGATCAGTCCTCGATCAGGGCCTCGATCTTCTTCTTGAGCGCCATGATCCGCTCGGCCGCCTCGGTGAAGGTCGCCACGTCGTCGCGCTTGTTGTTGCCGCGCGCTTCCTTGGCGGCCTCGACGTAGCCCTCAAGATCCACTTCAAGCGCGTCGACCAGCATTTCGGCCTCGTCTTCGGTCAGCTTGAGCGTGATAGCCATGTCGGTCAGATCCTGTGGATGCGGTGGAATGGGCCGCGTCCTAGTCTCCCGCGCCCTCTCCCGCAACCGGATTGGCGCCCCCGGCCAGATTGGAGGCCGCATAGACCACCGGCACCATCTGCCCGTTGCCGCGCGTTACCCGCACCGTGGCGGGCTCTGCCATCACCGGGCCCGAGGGGAGGGGCCCTTCGCCGATGCCGTCAGTCTGGCGCAGGGCCTGGTTGACCGCGTCGATCCCTGCCGCCGGCCGCTCGATCCGGCCATCATGGCCGCGCGTGTCCGCCAATTCGAGCGGGACGTCGCTGGTCGGAACATCCATCCGCAGCAGGGCCGGATCGGCCTGCAATTCGGCATAGCGGCGCTCATCGCGGCTCATCGGCCGGCTGGAAGGATAGCCCGCCGCAGCGAGGTCATAGGCATAGGACGAGACCGGGAGCGTATATTGCGCTGGCTCGTCGGGCACGGTCGCCTGCATGGCGATGGCGCGATACTTCTCGCGCCAGTCGGGGAGCGAAGGGCCCTTCAGCTCGGGCCGGACGGACATGCCCGCGATCGCGCCCACGGTGGAGACGGCGATCCCGGCAAGGGCGAGAGTGAAGTTCTGCATCGCGTCAACCTCTTTGCCGGCCAACGCGCCTCGCCCGATTCCCGTTCCCCCGTTCACCGCACGGCAAAAGGGCCGCCCGGTCGCCCGGACGGCCCTTTTGCGTTCTGCCTTGCGGCCGAAATCAGATGTGGATCGGCTTGCCCTTCACCGCCATCGCGGCTTCCTTGATCGCCTCGGAGTGCGTCGGGTGAGCGTGGCAGGTGTAAGCGATGTCCTCGCTGGTCGCGCCGAATTCCATGGCCTGGGCGGCCTGGGCGATCATCGTGCCCGCCACCGAGGCAATGCACCACACGCCCAGCACCTTGTCGGTCGCGGCGTCGGCGATCACCTTCACGAAGCCATCGGGCTCGTGGTTGGTCTTGGCGCGGCTGTTGGCCATCATCGGGAACTTGCCGACCTTGATCGCGCCCTTTTCCTTGGCCGCTTCCTCGGTCAGGCCCACGCCGGCGATCTCGGGGAAGGTATAGACCACGCCCGGGATCACGTCATGATTCACGATGCCGGTGAGCCCTGCGATGTTCTCGGCCACGGCGATGCCTTCGTCCTCGGCCTTGTGCGCCAGCATCGGGCCCGGGATCACGTCGCCGATCGCCCAGACGCCGGGGACCTTGGTGGCGAAGTCATGGTCGGTCTCGATCTGGCCGCGCCCATTGACGGCGATGCCGATCTTGTCGAGCGCCAGGCCATCGACGTTCGGGCGGCGCCCGATCGACACCAGCACAACATCGGCTTCCAGCGTTTCCGCCGCGCCGCCAGCGGAGGGCTCGACCGTCACGGTGGCCGACTTGCCGTTCACGGCCACGCCGGTCACCTTGGTCGAGAGCTTGAGCGCCATGCCCTGCTTCTTGAACAGCTTGCCCGCTTCCTTGCGGACCTCGCCGTCCATGCCGGGCAGCAGCTGGTCGAGGAATTCGACCACGGTCACTTCCGAACCGAGCCGCCGCCAGACCGAACCCAGTTCGAGCCCGATCACGCCGCCGCCGATGACGACCATCTTCTTCGGCACCGAGGCCAGCTCGAGCGCGCCGGTGCTGTCGACCACCACGCCGCCATCGTTGTCGATCGTCACGCCCGGCAGCGGGGTGACTGACGAACCGGTGGCGATCACCACGTTCTTCGCCTTGACCTGCTTGCCCGCGACTTCAACCGTGTGCGCGTCGACGAACGAGGCGCGGCCCTTCAGCCAGTCCACCTTGTTCTTCTTGAACAGGTACTCGATCCCGCCGGTCAGGCCCTTGACCGTCTCCAGCCGCTGCGCCTGCATGGCATCGAGGTCCAGCTCGGGCTGCACCTTCACGCCCATCTTGTTCATCTCGCCGCTGGCGGCGGCTTCATAGAACTCGGAAGCGTGGAGCATGGCCTTGGAGGGAATGCAGCCGACGTTGAGGCAGGTCCCGCCCAGCGTCTCGCGGCTTTCCGCGCAGGCCGTCTTCAGCCCCAGCTGCGCCGCGCGGATCGCCGCGACATAGCCGCCGGGACCGGCACCGATGACAAGGACGTCGTAGTCGAAATCAGCCATTGTTCTTGCCGTCCTGTCAGAGGTCGATCAGCAGGCGGGTCGGGTTCTCGATCGCCTCCTTGATCGTCTTGAGCGCGGTCACCGCCTCGCGGCCGTCGATGATCCGGTGGTCATACGAAAGCGCGATGTACATCATCGGGCGGATCACGATCTGGCCATTGCGGACGACCGGGCGATCCTCGATGCGGTGCAGGCCGAGCACGGCCGACTGCGGCGGGTTGATGATCGGGGTCGACATCAGGCCGCCGAACACGCCGCCGTTGGAGATCGTGAAGGTGCCGCCCTTCATGTCTTCCATGGTCAGCGTGCCTTCGCGGGCCTTCTTGCCGAATTCGACGATGGCCTTCTCGATCCCGGCGAACGAAAGCTTGTCGCAGTCGCGTACCACCGGCACGACGAGGCCGTTCGGGGCCGAGACGGCGACCGAAATGTCGACATAGTCGTGATAGACGATTTCATCGCCCTGCATCTGGGCGTTGACCGCCGGGATGTCCTTGAGCGCGAGGACCGAGGCCTTGGCGAAGAACGACATGAAGCCGAGCTTCACGCCGTGCTTCTTCTCGAAGGCGTCCTTGTAGGAATCGCGCGCGGCCATCACCGCGCTCATGTCCACGTCGTTGAACGTGGTGAGCAGAGCGGCGGTTTCCTGGGCAGACTTGAGGCGCTTGGCGATGGTCTGGCGCAGGCGGGTCATCTTGACCCGTTCCTCGTTGCGGCCGGAAACAGGCGCGGCAGCAGGCGCGGCCGGGACCGAAGCGGCAGGCGCCGGGCTGGCGGCCTTGGCCTGGGCGGCGGCGATCACGTCCTCCTTGGTCAGGCGGCCGTCCTTGCCGGTGCCCTTCACGCTGGCCGGGTCGATCCCGTATTCGAGCACGGCGCGGCGCACGGCGGGCGAGAGCGCCACCGGGTCGCCAGCTTCGGCCGGGGCAGCGGCGGGCGCGGCAGCCGGGGCCGGCGCGGCGGCCGGAGCCGGGGCAGCCGCCGGAGCAGCCGCGGCCGGAGCGGCTGCAGCGGCGCCGCCTTGCTCGATCGTGGTCAGCAGGGCGCCGACGCCGACGTTGTCGCCTTCCTGGAACAGCAGCGCGCCGAGCACGCCGGCGGCCGGCGCGTTGACGTCCACCGCGACCTTGTCGGTCTCGAGGCTGGCGATCGGCTCATCGAGCGCGACGGCTTCGCCCGGCTTCTTCAGCCACTGGCCGATGGTGGCCTCGGTCACGGATTCCCCCAGCGTGGGGACCTTCACTTCGATCGACATCTCTTTTCCCTCAGGCTTGTCGCCAGAAACGAATGGTGAAAGCGGCAGCGCCCGGCTCAGGCCTTCTGCTTGCGGCGGATTTCGGAACGGACCGAGAGGCCCAGCGCGTCGGCGACGAGCGCGGCCTGTTCGGCATTATGACGCTTGGCGAGACCCGTCGCGGGGCTGGCCGAGGCGTTGCGGCCGGCATAGCGCGGACGCTTTATCTTGGCCCCGGCCTTGGCCAGCGCCTCCTCGATCAGCGGCTCGACGAAGAACCACGAACCGTTGTTCTTGGGCTCTTCCTGGCACCAGACGACCTCTTCGAGATTGCCCATCCGGCTGATGCGGGCGGCCAGCGGCTCGCCCGGGAACGGATAGATCTGCTCGATGCGGACGATCTGGGTGTCCTCGATCCCGGCCGCGTCGCGCGCGTCGAACAGGTCGTAGGAGACCTTGCCCGAACACAGCACCAGCCGCTTGGTCGCCTTGTCCTCCACCGGCTTCATGTCGGAGAGGATGCGCATGAAATGCCCCTCGCCGATGAAGTCCGACGCCTTCGACTTCGCCAGCGGGTGGCGCAGCAGGCTCTTGGGCGTCATGATGATCAGCGGCTTGCGGAACGAACGGTGCATCTGCCGGCGCAGCACGTGGAAGTAGTTGGCCGGGGTGGTGATGTTGCACACCTGCATGTTGTCTTCGGCGCAGAGCTGGAGATAGCGCTCGAGCCGGGCCGAGGAGTGCTCGGGGCCCTGGCCTTCATAGCCATGCGGCAGCAGCATCACGAGCCCGTTGGCGCGCAGCCACTTGCTCTCGGCCGACGCGATGTACTGGTCGAAGATGATCTGGGCGCCGTTGGCGAAGTCGCCGAACTGCGCTTCCCACAGCACCAGCGTCTTCGGATCGGCACTGGCATAGCCGTATTCGAAGCCGAGCACGCCATATTCCGAGAGCGGGCTGTCATGCACCTCGAAGCGGCCATGCGGCACGGTCGAGAGCGGCACGTACTTGTGCTCGTCAGTCTGGTCGACCCACACCGCGTGGCGCTGCGAGAATGTCCCGCGCCCCGAGTCCTGCCCCGAGAGGCGCACCGCGTAGCCTTCCGACAGCAGCGAACCGTAAGCCAGAGCCTCGCCGGTCGCCCAGTCGAAACCTTCGCCCGAGTTGAACATCTCGCGCTTGGCGTCGAGCACGCGGCCCAGCGTCTTGTGGATGGTCAGGCCCTCGGGCACCGTGGTCAGGGTGCGGCCGAGGCTGTCGAACAGCTTCTGCTCGATCCCGGTGTCGACGTTGCGGCGTGCGGTCTCGGGGTCGGCCGGCTTGTTGAGGCCGCTCCAGCGGCCGGCGAACCAGTCCGCCTCGTTGGCCTTGTAGTCCTTGGCCGCGTCGAAGTGTTCCTCGAGCAGGGCGTTGAACTGGGCCTCGGTCTCGGCAAGGAAGCCTTCGCCGATCACGCCCGACGCCTTGAGCCGCTCGGCATAGAGCTGGCTGACCGGCGGGTGCTTGCGGATCTGGGCATACATCAGCGGCTGGGTGAACGAAGGCTCGTCGCCTTCGTTGTGGCCGAAGCGGCGATAGCACCACATGTCGATCACCACGTCGCGGCCGAAGGTCTGGCGGTAGTCCATCGCCAGCTTGCAGGCGAAGGTCACCGCTTCCGGATCGTCGCCGTTGACGTGGATGATCGGCGCCTGGACGCCCTTGGCCACGTCCGAGGGGTAGGGCGAGCCGCGCGAGAACTGCGGGCTGGTGGTGAAGCCGATCTGGTTGTTGATGACGAAGTGAATGCAGCCGCCGGTGTTGTAGCCGCGCACGCCGGAGAAGCCGAAGCACTCCCAGACGATGCCCTGGCCGGCGAAGGCAGCATCGCCGTGGATCAGCACGGGCAGCACGGACTTGTGCTGGCCCTCGCCGATGTCGTCGCGCTCCGTCTGGTAGGCGCGGACCTTGCCGAGCACGATCGGGTCGACGGTCTCGAGGTGCGAGGGGTTGGGCATCAGGCTCATGTGAACCTTGATCCCGTCGAACTCGCGGTCGGTCGAGGTGCCGAGGTGATACTTGACGTCGCCCGAGCCGCCCACGTCCTCCGGGTTGGCCGTGCCGCCCGAGAATTCGTGGAAGATGACCTTGTAGGGCTTGGCCATCACGTTGGCGAGCACGTTGAGGCGGCCGCGATGGGCCATGCCGTAGACGATGTCCTTGACCCCGCGCTGGCCGCCATACTTGATCACGGCTTCCAGAGCCGGGATCATGGCCTCGCCGCCGTCAAGGCCGAAGCGCTTGGTGCCGACCCACTTCTTGCCGCAGAACTTCTCGTACTGCTCGCCGCGCACCACGGCCTGGAGGATCGCCTTCTTCCCCTCGGGGGTGAACTCGATGGTCTTGTCGGCGCCTTCCATCCGGTCCTGCAGGAACTTGCGCTCCTCCACGTCCGAGATGTGCATGTATTCGAGGCCGACCTTGCCGCAGTAGTTCTTGCGCAGGATGTCGACGATCTCGCGCGGGGTGGCCCACTGCCTGCCGAGCACGCCGCCGAGGAACACCTTGCGGTCCAGCGCCGCTCCGATGATCCCGTGGTATTCGGGGTTGAGGTCGGCCGGCAGGTCCTGCTTGGCCAGGCCCAGCGGATCGAGGTCGGCGGCAAGATGGCCGCGAACGCGATAGGTGCGGATCAGCAGCATGGCGCGGATCGAATCCGAGGCCGCCGCTTCCAGCGCCGCGTCGTCGAGCGCCGGGGCCGCCGGGCCCTTGGCCGACTTCTTGATCGCCTCGCGCAGGGCCATCGGGTCGAGCGACTGGGTCAGCTCGTCCTCGGCCGCGCCGCCGACCAGCGGCCAATTGCTCCGCTTCCAGCTCGGACCCGCTTGCGGTGCGTCCTGGCCCATGTCCGGGAGAAAGTCGTGCATTTCCTGGCCCATCGTCTTGTCCTCGGCCCCGCCTTGCGGGTTTCCTGCCAAAAGTGGCATCACATCCGCGGCTTCATGCATCGAAATGCCGGCCCTTGCAGACCGGCTTCGCCAGCCCGGAGCGGTTGCCGCCACCACCCGGGCTTGATGTCTTGGCGCGAAGCGGTCAGGCCCCGCGCGGCGGGCGGCGGATTACCGCCGCCCGAGCACAGGTTCAGACGAGTTCCTTGAGGACCTCGACCAGGGTTTCGCCCAGCAGCGAGGGGCTGGAGGAGACGCGGATGCCGGCCTCTTCCATCGCCGCGATCTTGCTCTCGGCATCGCCCTTGCCGCCCGAAACGATCGCGCCGGCGTGGCCCATGCGGCGGCCCGGAGGCGCCGTGCGGCCCGCGATGAAGCCGGCCATCGGCTTCTTGCGCCCGCGCTTGGCTTCGTCCTTGAGGAACTGCGCGGCTTCTTCTTCCGCGCTGCCGCCGATTTCACCGATCATGATGATCGACTTGGTCGCCTCGTCGGCGAGGAACAGTTCGAGCACGTCGATGAAGTTGGTGCCGTTGACCGGATCGCCGCCGATGCCGACGGCCGTGGTCTGGCCCAGGCCGGCGTTGGTGGTCTGGAACACCGCTTCATAGGTGAGGGTGCCCGAGCGCGAGACCACGCCGACCGAACCCTTGGAGAAGATGTTCGCGGGCATGATGCCGATCTTGCATTCGCCGGGGGTCAGCAGGCCGGGGCAGTTCGGGCCGATCAGGCGCGACTTGGAACCCGACAGGGCGCGCTTCACCTTGACCATGTCCATGACCGGGATGCCCTCGGTGATGGTCACGATCAGCGGGATTTCGGCGTCGATCGCTTCCAGGATCGAATCGGCCGCGAACGGCGGCGGCACGTAGATCACCGAGGCGGTGGCGCCGGTGGCGTGCTTGGCTTCGGCCACGGTGTCGAATACCGGCAGGCCGATGTGGCTGGTGCCGCCCTTGCCGGGGGTCACGCCGCCGACCATCTGGGTGCCATAGGCCAGCGCCTGTTCAGTATGGAAAGTGCCGGTCGCACCGGTCATCCCCTGGGTGATGACCTTGGTGTTCTTGTCGATAAGGATGGACATGGGGTTTTCGCTCCTGAGGGGCGGTTAAATCAGTTTCAGGCCAGCGAACCGTCGATGCCCTTGCAGGCTTCGAGCAGTTCCTTGACCGCGTCGACCGAGACCTGAAGGCCGGCCTTGGCGTCAGCGTCGAGTTCGATCTCGATGACCTTCTCCACGCCGTTCGCACCGATCAGCACCGGCACGCCGACATAGAGATCCTCCACGCCATATTCACCGCTGACATAAGCGGCGCAGGGCAGGATGCGCTTCTGGTCGTTGAGATAGGCTTCGGCCATGGCGATGCCCGATGCGGCCGGGGCATAGAAAGCCGAGCCGGTCTTGAGCAGGCCAACGATCTCGCCGCCGCCCGAACGGGTGCGCTGGACGATCGCGTCGATGCGCTCCTGGGTGGAGAGGCCCATCTTGACGAGGTCGGGGACCGGGATGCCGTTGACGGTCGAGTATTCGACCACCGGGACCATGGTGTCGCCGTGGCCGCCGAGCACGAAAGTGTTCACGTCGCGGATCGAGACGCCGAACTCCCAGGCGAGGAAGGTCGAGAAGCGCGCCGAATCGAGCACGCCGGCCATGCCGACCACCTTGTTGTGGGGCAGGCCCGAGAATTCGCGCAGCGCCCAGACCATGGCGTCGAGCGGATTGGTGATGCAGATCACGAAGGCGTCGGGCGCATTGGCGGCAATGCCTTCGCCCACGGCCTTCATCACCTTGAGGTTGATGCCAAGCAGATCGTCGCGGCTCATGCCCGGCTTGCGGGCCACGCCGGCGGTGACGATGATCACGTCGGCGCCCGCGATGTCCTTGTAATCGTTGGTGCCGGTGATCTTGGCGTCGAAGCCTTCGACCGGGCCGCACTGCGACAGGTCGAGCGCCTTGCCCTGCGGCACGCCCTCGACGACGTCGAACAGCACGATGTCACCCAGTTCCTTCTGGGCGGCGAGGTGGGCGAGCGTACCGCCGATATTGCCGGCGCCGATAAGGGCAATCTTCTTGCGAGCCATGGACTACCTTCCCTGTCGCGGGACTTCTCGCTGCTGGGCTAGCCTGCCAAATGTCCCGCGAAAGCATGCAGGGGCCCGATGAAACGGAGAGTGCCCTAGGCGCGTGAGCGCAGGAAAGCAACCTCGAAAAACGTCGAAAAACCGCCATTTTGCGATAATGGTTCGCAATAGCAATAAGGTGCCGGAACTGATCCCTGCGGCCCCTGTCGGAACTATGCGAAATCGGGTCGCGCTTGCGGTATTGGACCGGAATCGGGGCGCTGCGGCCCGTTACGAAACCCGCGCCAGTTTACCTTGCCTGCCACGCGGCACAAAGATGGAAAACGTGCCGCGCCCGATCGAAAGCGTCCGGCCCGCACGAAGAAGGGGCCGCTCGGCCCCTCCGGATCACACCGGCAATTCCGGGAGCGGCCTCACCCCCGGCGCGTACGGTCGGCCAGCCGCCGATCGAGCGTCCGGCACACCGCCAGCCAGTGACGATAGCCCTCGTCATCCCCGGCGAGGAGGGAGTCCTCGGCTTGCCGGCTCGCTTGCCGTGCCGCGCCCAGACCGTGTTCGGCGAAATGGAGCAGGGCCGCGCGCAGCAGGGCGTTGTCGGCGATCGTGCGGCCATTGTCGTTTGTCGCCTGCATCCCGAGCGGAACCGCCAGGCACCGTGCCAGCGGCGAGAGAGACAGGCGGCGCGATCCGGCAAAATAGATGGACACGCGGCGAAACTCCCGATTGGCTGAACCCGCCCCGCTTATGCGGCCTGCGCGCTAAGGTGAGGTTGCGCGGCATGGTTTAGGGAGTTTAACGAGGGCGTTGAGGAAGCGGTAAGGTTTGGCGCAGGGGTGGGGCGGGGAAGCGCCCTAGCTTCCCGGCCGCGCGATCCACTGCCCCGCATTGGCATATTCCGGCCGCACCGCGCCCGAGCCGGGCAGGGCCTTGGCCGTATAGAGCGCGTCGCCCCCGCGCGCGGTGATCGTGGCGGCATAGCTTGGCGCCGGGGCAGGGGCAGGGGCAGGGGCACGGCCAGGCGCCAGCTCGGGCGCGGCAACAGCCGCCACCTTCATCCCGGCGGCATAGGCCTGCTCGATCGCCACCGGATCGGCCGCCGTCTCGCCGGCCGCGCCGATGCTCCCGCGCGGCGGCGGCGCGGCGTCGGGCTCGCCCCCGCGATAGAGCGCCGGGTTGAACAGCGCCGGGGCCCCCGCCGGCCCGCCGAAGCGGTAGAAGCGGTGCGCCCCGATCGTGCCGATGAAATTCAGGCTGTCCGCCCAGTAGGGATGGACCGCGATCGTATGGTAATGTGTCGCCAGCCCCACCGGCGCATAGACGTATCCGGCCAGCGCCGCCCGCGCCACGCTCGCCGCCCGCTCCCAGAACAGCCGGTTTGGCACCCGCGCCAGCGCCCCGTCGCAGGTGAAGGTGAACTGGCACCCGGTCGGCTTCTCCGAGCCCTGGTAGACCACCCCGCAGACCGTCTTGGGATAGGCGGGATGGGCCACCCGGTTGAGCACCACCTGGGCCACGGCGCGCTGGCCAGCGTCAGGCTCGCTCGCCGCCTCGTAATAGATCGCCTGCGTCAGGCAGGTCTCGGCCCGCATCCGGTCGAGCGCCGTCCCGCGAAAGCCGAGGCCGCGCGCGGCGGGCCCTGCCGAAGTCTCGCCGTCCCAGTGCGAATCCGTTTCCAGCGGCCGGCTCGCTTCCGGGGCGAGGTAATAGAAGGCCGAGCCCGGAAAGCTCATGCCCGCCCGCTCGAACGGCATCGGCTCCAGCACGGCCGGATCGGCGGCCGCCGCATTGCCGATGACAAAGGGGCTGGCCCAGTCCTGCGGCGCGGCAAAGGCCGGCACGGCAATCGCCGCCGCGAGCGCCAGCGCCCGCCGCCCCCGGTGCCGCGCCTGTGCCCGCGCGCCCGCGCCGCGCGCGCGGCGCTTCAGCCGCGCGGAAAAATCCCGCGGGCTCAGCTCGCATTCAAGGGAAAAGACAGGGTCCACACCATTCCTTCGCGTCACGCGCCGAAGCGCGTAATTCCGCCCGCGTCCCGGCGCACCCGCCGAATCCGCTCCGTCCCGTCCCGGCACACTAGGGTGCGAGGGGTTAACGCCCCCTTCAGCCCTCCCGCCAACCCCGACCCCGCCACCCTATTGCACCCGCGAACAAAGCCGCCTATCCGCCCGGCCACGTCATGGGTTGTCCGTACAAACGCGGACCTAAGAGGGAAGCGGGCTGAAAATCCCGCGCTGCCCCCGCAACTGTGACCGGGGAGCCTTCCGCCACCAACGTCACTGGCCTCGGCTGGGAAGACAGGCGGAAAGCATCGATCCGGAAGCCAGGAGACCTGCCGATGACGGTCGTTCCGCGCCGGGCGGGGTGTACCGGAATGCAGCGCAGCACCCGCAGGTCGGCGGGGGCTCACGCCATGGACGGCATTCGTTCATGACGGGAGTATTGTATCTTGAAGACCTATCTGTTCCTCACCGCCGCGCTGCTGATTGCCAGCCCCGCGCTGGCCGAAGATGTGGCCGGCACGGCCAACGAGGAAATCACCGTTGTCGGCAGCGGCGTGCGCCAGCCGCTCGACACCACCGGGCAGGCCATTTCGGTCCTCGGCCGGGGCGAGCTCGACACGATCCAGTCACCTGACCTGACCCGCGCCCTCGAACGCCTCCCCGGCGTCACCGTCACCCGCAACGGCGGCCTCGGCGCCTTCTCGGGCCTGCGCATCCGCGGCGCGGACAGCGAACAGACCCTCGTGCTGGTCGACGGCGCCCGCGTGGCCGACGTCTCCTCGCCCGGCTCGGGTTTCGATTTCGGCACGCTGCTGGCGAGCAATGTCGAGCGGGTCGAACTGCTGCGCGGCGCCAATTCCCTCGTCTGGGGCTCGGACGCGATCGGCGGCGTGGTCGCCGTCACCACCCGCCAGCCTGAGGGCGTTCAGGCCTCGGCTGAATATGGCGCCTATGACAGCGTCAACGCCGCCCTCGCGGCCGGTATCAAGACCGGCGGGCTCAGCCTCTCGGCCAATGGCGGCTATGCCCGCTCCGACGGTTTTTCCCAGCTCGCGTCCGACACGGAGGCCGACGGTTTCAAGCAGTGGCAGGGCGGCCTGCGCGCGCGGGTCGAAATCACCCCGAACCTCTCGGCCTTCGCCGATGCACGCTATGCCCGCAGCAAGGTCGGCCTCGATTTCACGTTCGCCAACGATTACGTCCAGACAACCCGGCAGCTCTCGGGCCGCACTGGCCTCGCCTATGCCAGCGACGTGCTCGACCTCACCGCCGCTTACAGCATCGCCGACACGCACCGCGACTATGACAGCGTCACTTACGGCGGCTACGGCTATATCGGCCGCGACGAGCAGATCGACGTCGACGGGCGCTGGCGCTTCGCCCCGGCCTTCGCGCTGGTCTTCGGCGGCACGCACCAGCATGACCGCTATGAGGGCACTTACGATGCCCGCAAGTCGGTCAACCAGGACAGCGCTCACGCCCTGCTCGACTATACGTCCGGCCCGGTGAACCTCGCCGCCGGCCTGCGGCTCGACCACCACCCGCTCTACGGCGATGTCTGGACCACCGGGGCCAACGGCTCAGTCGCTCTCGGCAGCGGCTGGCGCGCGCGCGGCTCGTGGGGCGAGGGGTTCAAGGCCCCGACGCTGTACCAGCTCTACGGTTTCGCCGGTAACCTCGCCCTGCGGCCCGAGCGCAGCCAGTCGCTCGATGCCGGGATCGAACACGGCAACCGCGCCGGACCGCTGCACTTCGCCGCCACCGTGTTCCGCCGCGACAGCCGCGACCTGATCGATTACGACGCCTCGGCCAATGGCGGCTGGGGCGGCTACTTCAACGTCAACCGGGCGCGGGCCACCGGCTTCGAGCTGGAAGGCGACGTCCGCCCGGTGGCGGCGTTCCAGATCCACGCGGCCTACAGCTACGTGGAGAGCGTCAATCGCGTGACCGGCAAGGACCTTGCCCGGCGGCCCCGCCATGCGCTCACCCTCGCGGCGGACTGGACGACACCCCTTGCGGGTCTCGCCATTGGCGGGGATATCCGGCTGGTGGGAGACAGCTTCGACAACGCCGCCAACACGGTCCGGCTCGACGGCTATGCCGTGGCGGGCCTGCGCGCCAGCCTGCCGGTGGGCGAGCACTTCGAGCTCTACGGCCGCGTCGATAATGTGACCGATGCCAAGTACCAGACCGTCGCGGGCTACAACACGCCGGGCCGTTCGGCCTATATCGGCGCGCGGACCCGCTTCTGATGCGCGCCGCCCTGCCACTGGCGTTGCTGCTCGGGGCCTGTTCCCCGGCCGCCGCGCCGGGGCAGGGCGCGCCTTCCGGCCCCAATCCTTCCGGCCCCACTCCTTCCGGCATCGTCAGCCTCAATCCCTGCACTGACGCGATCCTCGCCGAAGTCGCCGATCCCGCCCGGATCGCGGCGCTCTCGGCCTACAGTTCCGATCCATCGTCCAGTTCGATGGACGTCGCCGCGGCGCGCCGCTTCCCCGCCATCACCGGCACGGTCGAGGAGATCGCCGCCCTGCGCCCGGCGCTGGTCATCGGCGGCACTTTCACCCCGCCGGCCACTCGCGCCGCGCTCGCCCGGCTTGGCATCCCGCTGGTCGAACTGCCCATCGCCCAGACCGTGACCCAAAGCGAAACGCAGGTCCGCCAGATCGCCGCGCTCGCCGGAAATCCTGCGCGGGGCGAGGCCCTCGTCGCCCGGATCGAACAGGCCCTGCGCAAGGCCGCCCCCCCGCATGGCGCTCCCGTCACCGCCATCGTCTGGCAGTCGGGCGGCATTGTCCCCGGGCCCGACAGCCTGATCGCCGACCTGCTCACCCGCACAGGCTTCACCAGCCTCAGCGCCGCGCGCGGCCTCAAGCAGGCTGACTATCTCCCCCTGGAGCGGATGCTGGTCGATCCCCCCCGCGTGATCCTCGCCGCCTCCGACAGCCCATCCGGCGAAAACCGCCTGTTGACGCACCCCGTCCTCGCGCGGTTGACCCACACCGCCCGCGCCCGCCTCGATCCCTCGCTGCTCTGGTGCGGCGGCTCCACCATCATCCGCGCGGCAGAGCGCCTGTCCGCCGTTCGCCGCAAGCTCGCCCGATGACCCGCCTCAACCTCACCCTCGCCGCGCTGCTCGTGCTGGCCCTCCCGCTCTCGCTGCTCGCCGGCAAGGTCTGGATTGACCCGCTGCATCCCGCGCTCCCCAATGCCGCCCTGATCCTCATTGACCTGCGCCTCCCCCGCGCCCTGCTGGCGATCACGCTCGGCGCGGGCCTCGGCGCCTCGGGCGCGGCCATGCAGGGCTATCTGCGCAACCCGCTGGCCGATCCGGGGCTGTTCGGCATCGCCCCCGCCGCCGCCCTCGGCGCGGTCCTCTCGTTCTGGACCGGCCTTTCCGCCGGCCCCCTCATCCTCCCCCTCTTCGCCCTGACCGGCGCGGGCGGGGCCATGGCCCTGCTCGGCCTGATCGCGGGCCATCGCGGTGACGGGGCGGGAAGCGGGGCAGGGGGCGGGATCGCCCTGTTCACCCTCGCGGGCATGATGATCGCCAGCCTCGCCGGCGCGCTGATGAGCCTCGCCATCAGCCTCGCTCCCACGCCCTTCGCCCAGTCCGAGATCGTGACCTGGCTGATGGGCGCGCTGACCGACCGCTCGTGGTCCGACCTGACCCTTGCCGCCCCGCTCACATTCGCCGGCCTCGCCCTCCTGCGCGCCAGTGGCCCGTCGCTCGATGCCCTCCTGCTGGGCGAGGCCGCCGCCCGCTCGCTCGGGCTCGAGCCGCGCCGCCTCCAGGCCCTCCTCATCGCCGGGGTCGGCCTGACCGTGGGGGCAGGGGTTGCCGTCGCCGGGATCATCGGCTTCGTCGGCTTGATGGTGCCGCACGTCGTCCGCCCCTTCACCGATCGCCGGCCCTCGCGCCTGATCGTCCCTTCCGCCCTCGCCGGAGCCCTGCTCCTGCTCGTTGCGGACTGCCTCTGCCGCCTCATCCCCACCGTCACCGAGCTGCGCCTCGGCATAGCGCTCAGCCTCGTCGGCGCACCGTTCTTCCTCGCCCTGCTGCTGCGCCTGCGCCGCACGCCGGCTTTCGACGGAGGCCTCGGATGAGCCTCGCCGCCAGCGCCCTCACGCTCCCCGGCCGCCTGCATGGCGTTACCCTGTCACTCGAACCGGGCCAGCTTACCGCCATCGTCGGCCCCAACGGCGCGGGCAAGTCCTCGCTCCTCGCCTGCCTCGCCGGGCTCGTCACGCCCGCCCACGGCACGGTCCTGCTGGGCGAAACTCCGCTCGCCCAGCTTCCCCCGCGCCAGCGCGCGCGCCGCCTCGGCTATCTCCCGCAAAGCCCCGAAGTCGCGTGGGACGTCACCGTGGAAACCCTCGTCGCCCTCGGCCGCCTGCCGTGGCAAGGCGCCCCGCTCCACCGCGCCCATGCCACCCCGGCGCAAGACCATGCCGCCGTCGAGGCAGCCCTTTCCGGCATGGACCTCGCCGACCTGCGCCGTCGCCCGGTCTCGCGCCTCTCCGGCGGAGAGCGGGCGAGGGCGCTCGCCGCCCGCGTCCTTGCCGGAGCGCCCGAGTGGCTGCTGGCCGACGAGCCTCTGGCCAACCTCGACCTCGCCCATGCCGCCGCCCTGATCGCCCGCCTCAAGGCCGAGGCCCGCACCGGACGCGGCGTCGTCCTCGTCCTCCACGACCTCGCCGCCGCCATGAACCATGCCGACCGGGTGATCGTCCTGGCCGGCGGACAGGTCGCGGCCGACGGCGCGCCCGAACAGGCCCTGTCGCCCGCGCTTATCGAACGGGTCTGGCAAGTCTCGGGCGAATGGCTGGGCGAAGCGGGAAGAAGAACGCTTTCAATCGCATAGGCGCAATTTTGCATGTTGCCCGCGGCATGTTCCGGCACTAAGTGCCGATCTACGCACTATAACTAAGTATAGTATCGAGTGGGATGGACAGGGGCTGTTTGACAAGACTCTCCGCGGCTATGGCTGCGGCGGGCATCACTTTTGCGGGTGCGGCCCCAGCGCCAGCCCAGGCTCAGGTGGCCCCGGCGGATAGCGCGCCGGAGCGCGCCCCCGCGCCCGCGCAAACCGTCCAGCTCACTCCGGCCCAGCTTTTCGTCTTCGCCGATGCCGCCCGCGATCAGGCCCGGTTTGATGTGGCCGAGCAGGCCTACCGCGCGCTTGCCGCCAACCCCGATCCCGAACTGAGGGCCGAGGCCCGCTTCCGCCTTGCCCTGATGCTGGCCGATCGCCAGCACAAATACCGCGAAGCCGCGGTCGAACTGCGCCGCATCCTCGATGAAAAGCCCGGTGCCGCCCGCGTCCGCCTCGAACTCGCCCGGATACAGGCCCTGCTCGGCGATCTCGGCGCGGCCCGGCGCGAACTGCGCGCCGCCCAGGCCGCCGGCCTCCCGCCCGAGGTGGAGCGCGCCGTGCGCTTCTATGCCGCCGCGCTTCAGGCCGGAAAGCCCTTCGGCGGCTCGATCGAACTGGCCCTTGCGCCAGACAGCAACATCAACCGCGCCACCCGCTCGGACACCCTCGGCACGGTAATCGGCAACTTCGCGCTGGATGACAATGCCCGCGCCCGCTCCGGCCTCGGCCTCGCCCTGCGCGGTCAGGCATGGCTGCGGCAGGGGCTGGACCGCAATGCCAGCCTGCTCGCGCGCATCAGTACCAGCGCCACGCTCTACCGCGATCCCCAGTTCCGCGACGTTACCGCCGGGTTCCAGCTCGGCCCCGAATTCCGCTCGGGCACGGACCGGATCACCCTCACCGCCGGGCCGACCTGGCGCTGGTACGGCACCGATCCCTACAGCCGCTCGCTGGGCGGCGAGGGCGCGTGGCTCCACCTGCTCGGGCCCAAGGCCCAGGCCCGCGTCGCGCTCGGGCTCACGCGCACCGTCAACCAGCGCAACGCTCTGCAGACCGGCACGACCTACGCGCTCTCCACCGGGCTCGACCGCGCCCTTTCCGCCCGCGCCGGCCTCGGCCTCGGCCTCACCGCGAGCCGCACCGCCGCGCAGGACCCCGGCTGGTCCGACGCCAGCGGCGGCGCCACCGCCTATGCCTGGCGCGAGGCCGGGCGCACCACCCTCGTCGCCACCCTCGGCTACAACCGGCTCGAGGCCGACGCGCGCCTGTTCCTGTTCCCGCGCCGCCGCGTGGACGACCGCTTCACCGCCAGCCTCGCCGCCACCTGGCGCGGCGTCCAGTGGAAGGGCTTCGCCCCGCTCACCCGCGTCAGCTGGGAACGCAACCGCTCGACCGTCGAACTCTACGCGTACCGCCGCATTTCCGCCGAACTGGGGATCACCTCGGCATTCTGAACATCAACAAGGGGGCAATTGAGTGATGACTGAACGCAAGATCGGGGCCCTGCCGCTCCTGGCCCTGACCACCTGCCTCGCCCTGTCCGCCTGCGGCGCCGGGGGAGGCGGCGGCAGCGTCGCCAGCACGCCGACGTCCCCGACTACAAGTCCGACCACGACGCCGACGACCGCTGCCACTAACGATGACCTCATTGCGCCGCTTGTCTCTGAAAGCTTTGCCAATACGGCTGCGGCTGCGGCGGTCAGCTATGATCGCAACGGTGTACCAACCAGCCAGAGCCGCTCAACGCCAACCGCGACCTTTGCCTACAATGCGACGACCAACACCTACACGGTGAATGCCGCCGGTCAGTCGCAGTCGTTCGGCCCCGCCGCGATGACCAGCACCGGCAATTACCGTGTCACATCCGGCAGCACGACCGACGACCTGACGCTGACGCCTACCGGAACCAGCACCGGTGGCACGTTCCGTTACGTTGGCGCTGGTTTCTGGCAGCGTCAGACCCAGCGCGGCGATGGTGGAATCGACGGCTCGATCAATTCCTTCGTTTATGGCGTGCCTACAGCCACTCTGGTTCGCACCGGAACGGCCTCCTATGCTACCCGGGTTTACGGGGCCATCTCACAATATGGGAACCTCTGGGCCATCTCCGGTACGGGCAACATGATCGGCGATCTGGCCAAAGGGACCTTTCAGCACTCAGGCAACCTCGAGTTCCTGAGTCCAACCACCGGTTCGACCTTCGGTGGCGGCACGTTCTTCTCGACCCTGACCGTGAGTTCGACCGCCAACCAGCTTTCCGGCGGCATGACCATCGGCACGTCGTCCGGCTCATATGGTGGGCCGGTGAGCGGCATGTTCTTTGGTCCCAATGCCGAGGAGGTCGGCGGTAGCTTCTCGGCGGCTGATTCCGCCGGAAACGTCGCGACCGGTGCTTTTCTCGGGCGTAACGATCCCGGCAGTTCCATCGTCGCGCTGGACAAGCTGACTGCCTCCACGGCGTTTGAAGTCCATTACGGGGGGCAAAATCTCGGCAAGGCCCTGACCTACGACCCGGCGACCCAGAATTATACGATTGCGGCCAGTCAACTGCCTCACCTGTCGAACACCGGGCCGTCATTTTACGACAGTTTTAGCCAGTTCGCCCTAGGCCCATCGCAAAAAGCTGCGGTGCAGGACGATGCGCGCTTCATCAGGTACGATGGTACGGTCGATGGCCGTGCAGTCACGGCAAGATTCTACAAGGTTGGGGCCGCCAACGGCGAGATTCAGCTGTCCTACGCCAGCTTCTATCGCCTCGACGTCGGGCCGCCTGCGGGAGGCAGTGGCACCGGCGTTCGCTACGCTCTGTTCGGCGTTCCCACGCCAGCGGTCCTGATGCCCAAGACAGGGACGGCCACCTATGCGGGGCCGATCTATGGCATCGGCGAATACTCCGACGGAACCAAAGCCTACAACGTGACTGGCCAGTCTCTGTTCAACGTCGATTTCGCCGCGGCCGGCAGCAGCACCGGCACCTTGAATTTGCAACTGGCTTCAACCACCAACAGCACCGTCACAACAATGACAGTCCCGGTCAACTTCGCCAGTTCCTTGCTCAGCAACGGTTACCTGTCGAAGGTATTCTTCGGTCCGAATGCCGAAGAATTGGGAGTCTCGTTCGCCTTCGTCCAGGACTTTCTGGCGATCTCGGGGGTTACCGTCGCCAAGAAGCAATAACCCGATCAAACTCCGTCCGCCTCGTGCGGGCGGAGCGCAGGCCGCCGGTAGAGAGGCGCGGCTCGTGCCATATGGAAAGGGCTGCGAGTATAGGTAACGCCGAGTATTGGGGGCGGTTTGCCGTTTTCTCCGGCGGACCGCTGCTCAGCGCTCGCAGTACTCGTACCGACCCGACTGGCAGGCCGAGACCGCATGGCGCCATTCGGCCATCCGGCGCTGATAGTCGGCGCGGGCCTCGGCATAGTCGGCATCGGCCTGCCGGTCGCCCGAACGGGTCGGCTGGCGGCCCTGCTGGGCCTCCCGGTATGCGCGCCAGCCTTCGGCATAGCCCGCGTCGCGCTGGCGCACGTAAGCCAGTTGCTCCTCGTTGAGCCGCTTGATGATCGCCTTGTCCCGCGCCCGCGCCGCGGCGCTGCGCATGGTCGGATCGTTCGGATCGTCGGCTTGGGCCGCAACCGGAACCAGTGCGAGAGCCAGCGCGACAGCACCGGCAAATCGTTGCGTCATCATGAAAAAGCGAAGCTCCCTACCCGTCGCCCGCGCTTGTGAGGGCAGGCGCGAATGATTTCAAAAGCTATGCGACAAAGCGTTAACTTTTCGTCGCACGTGCGGGGCGAGTGAGCGAACGGCGGGGAAGGGCGGACGACCTGCCCGGCATCTTTCGCGGCCAGCGCCAAGTTGCAAGGCGGCCGCGCGCTTCCTACTTGGGGACGGACCGAAGCCAACCCCCTTGTCTCACCCGAACAGATGTGGAACATCCCCGCGCATGTCGCTTTCGAAAATCACTGTCCGCGGCGCGCGCGAACACAACCTCAAGGGCTTCGACGTCGAGCTGCCGCGTGACAGCCTGATCGTCATCACCGGCCTTTCCGGCTCGGGCAAGTCCAGCCTCGCCTTCGACACGATCTACGCAGAAGGCCAGCGCCGCTACGTGGAATCGCTGAGCGCCTATGCCCGCCAGTTCCTCGAGATGATGCAGAAGCCCGACGTCGAGCATATCGACGGGCTCTCCCCCGCCATCTCGATCGAGCAGAAGACCACCAGCCGCAACCCGCGCTCCACCGTCGCCACGGTGACCGAGATCTACGATTACATGCGCCTGCTCTGGGCGCGCATCGGCATTCCCTATTCGCCCGCCACCGGCCTGCCGATCTCCGCGCAGACCGTGAGCCAGATGGTCGACCGGGTCATGGCCCTGCCCGAGGGCACCCGCGCCTACCTGCTCGCCCCCGTCGTGCGCGGCCGCAAGGGCGAATACCGCAAGGAACTGGCCGAGTGGCAGAAGGCCGGCTACACCCGCGTCCGCATAGATGGCGAGCTTTACGCCATCGAGGATGCCCCCACGCTCGACAAGAAGTACAAGCACGATATCGAAGTGGTGGTCGATCGCATCGCCGTGCGAGACGGCATCCAGACCCGCCTCGCCGATAGCTTCGAGCAAGCCCTCAAGCTCGCCGAAGGCCTCGCCTACATCGACCTGGCCGATGGCCCCGTCCCCGGCCGCGAAGCCGAGGAAACCGGCAAGAACCTCAAAGGCGCCGGCCTCCCCGCCAACCGCATCGTCTTCTCCGAAAAGTTCGCCTGCCCCGTCTCCGGCTTCACGCTGGAGAGCCTCGAGCCGCGCCTGTTCAGCTTCAACGCACCGATGGGCGCCTGCCCGGCGTGTGACGGCCTCGGCGAAAAGCTCCTGTTCGACGACCAGCTCGTCGTCCCCAATGAGCACCTCTCGCTCAAACAGGGCGCCGTGGTCCCCTGGGCCAAGTCCAACCCGCCCTCGCCGTACTACATGCAGGTCCTCGCCAGCCTCGCGGCGGAATTCGGCTTCTCCCTCGAAACCCCTTGGGCCGATCTGCCCGGCGAGGTCCGCCTGATCATCCTCCACGGCACCGGTGGCAAGGCCGTGCCCCTGACCTTTATCGACGGCAAGAAGTCCTACACCGTCAAGAAGGCCTTCGAAGGCGTGATCGGCAACCTCAACCGCCGCCTCCTGCAAACCGAGAGCGCCTGGATGCGCGAGGAACTGGGCAAGTTCCAGACCGCGCAGCCCTGCGAAACCTGCCAGGGCGCCCGCCTCAAGCCCGAGGCGCTCTCCGTCAAGATCGCGGGCGAGGACATTTCCTCCGGCACCCGCCGCTCGGTCGTCTCCGCGCTGAACTGGTTCAGCACCCTCTCCGAAAAACTCACCGACCAGCAGAACCAGATCGCCCGCGCCATTCTCAAGGAAATCAACGAGCGCCTTGGCTTCCTCAACAACGTCGGCCTCGATTACCTGAACCTAGACCGCACCTCCGGCACCCTGTCGGGGGGCGAGAGCCAGCGCATCCGCCTCGCCAGCCAGATCGGCTCCGGCCTCTCCGGCGTGCTCTACGTGCTCGACGAGCCCTCCATCGGCCTCCACCAGCGCGATAACGACCGCTTGCTCGAAACCCTTCACCGCCTGCGCGATCTCGGCAACACCGTGATCGTGGTCGAGCATGACGAGGACGCCATCCGCACGGCAGACCATATCGTCGATCTCGGCCCCGGCGCCGGCGTCCACGGCGGCGAGATCGTGGCCCAGGGCACCCTCGCAGACATCATGGCCAGCGAGGACAGCCTCACCGGCGCCTACCTCACCGGCGCGCGGCGGATCGAAGTCCCGGCCAAGCGCCGCAAGGGCAACGGCCACCAGATCACCGTCGAAAACGCCCGCGCCAACAACCTCAAGGGCGTCACCGCCTCGCTCCCGCTGGGCACCTTCACCTGCATCACCGGCGTCTCCGGCTCGGGCAAGTCCTCCTTCACGCTCGACACGCTCCACGCCGGCGCCGCCCGCGTCCTCAACGGCGCCCGCGTCATCGCCGGCCCGCATGACCGGATCACCGGCCTCGAGATGTGCGACAAGGTGATCGAGATCGACCAGTCCCCCATCGGCCGCACCCCCCGCTCCAACCCCGCGACATATACCGGCGCCTTCACCCAAATTCGGGACTGGTTCGCCGGCCTCCCCGAATCCGCCGCCCGCGGCTACAAGGCCGGGCGCTTCTCCTTCAACGTCAAGGGCGGCCGCTGCGAAGCCTGCCAGGGCGACGGCCTGATCAAGATCGAGATGCACTTCCTGCCAGACGTCTACGTCACCTGCGAGGAATGCGCCGGCAAGCGCTACAACCGCGAAACCCTCGAAGTGAAATTCAAGGGCCTCTCCATCGCCGACGTGCTCGACATGACCATCGAAGACGCCGAAGAATTCTTCAAGGCCGTCCCCCCGATCCGCGACAAGATGCACATGCTCAACGAAGTCGGCCTCGGCTACGTCAAGGTCGGCCAACAGGCCACCACCCTCTCCGGCGGCGAAGCCCAGCGCGTCAAGCTCGCCAAGGAACTCTCCCGCCGCTCCACCGGCCAAACCCTCTACATCCTCGACGAACCCACCACCGGCCTCCACTTCGAAGACGTCCGCAAACTCCTCGAAGTCCTCCACCGCCTCGTCGACCAGGGCAACAGCGTCGTCGTCATCGAACACAACCTCGACGTCATCAAGACCGCCGACTGGATCCTCGACCTCGGCCCCGAAGGCGGCATCCGCGGCGGCGAAGTCGTAGCCGAAGGCACCCCCGAACAAGTCGCCGCCCACAAACGCTCCTTCACCGGCCACTACCTCAAACCGCTACTCGAACGCTGACCCCCACGCTTCGTCATTGCGAGAAGCGCAGCGACGAAGCAATCCACAGCCGCCGTGCACCGCCCCAATCCCCCGTCGCCCCGGACTTGATCCGGGGCCCCGCGTCCTCGCCCCACACACCCACACTCGCCCTCGTCATTGCGAGGGCCAAAGGCCCGCGGCAATCCAGAGCCCCAAGCTCAACGTTCCGCATCTACGCCCGAAACGCTCACCCCGCTCACCAACACCCGCTCATCCTGAGCCTGTCGAGCCGAAGGCCAGCGAAGCTAAAGAGGCGCGCAACGCCCGCCCCAAGCGCAACAACCCCCCTCCCGCCTGCGGGAGGGGCCGGGGGAGGGCATGTTCCAGACACAACCCAAGCCAAACCTCACCAGAACCCAAAAACAACCGAGGGGGCCATCGCCCCCTCGACCCCCAATCCGTCTCCCGGCACGAACTTCGCGCCTCATGGCCAACCTGACGCACCCATGCCAGTTCGTCCCGATTCCCCGTCATCCCGGGCTTGACCCGGGATCCCGCTTCCTCGCCCCATACCCCACCCTCGTCACTGCGAGGGCCAAAGGCCCGCGGCAATCCAGAGATCCAAGCGCCGCCCACCGAACAGAGCGCTCCAAACCTCGCCCACCGTCATCCTGAACTCGTTTAGCTGCGCTGGCCTGCGGCACAGGTCCCGCAAGGGCAGCGCAACCCGCTCCACGATACGAAGGCAGGGAGTAAACGCTGAATCGAAGGCGTTCGCTTCCAAGATGGCCGCGATCACTTTGGCTTGTCTGGTTGCGGCATGTGCTTAGCTTCTTTCCGCGGCCTCTCATCCCAATGCGTCTTGTTCTCGTCCGCGCCGATCTCACGGGCGGCTTGCTTAATCTTATCAAGTTGACTTTGAACCAGCTTGTCGGTTCCAGTAGGCACGATGCCATCCAGCGAAAAAGAATACGGTTACATCGCATATATCGATGAAGCTGGTGACCCCGGCCTCAAGCGAGTGCGTCCAATTGATCAAAACGGTGCGAGTGAATGGCTGGTCTTGAGTGCGGTTGTCATGCAGGCAAAACGCGAACCTGATGTTCTTGGCTGGACGCGAGGCATCATTTCCAACCTTGGCGTGAAGCAGCGCCACGACTTGCACTACCGCACCCTATCGCCAACTCGAAAGATCTCTGCGGGCGAGCAGATCGCGGCCCTTCCTGTTCGAGCTTTCGCAATATGCTCGAACAAGAAGAACATGCGGGGTTATCAAAATCCAAGAGCAGAAAAGACGCCATCGCAGCAATGGTACTATAACTTTTGCATCCGTCTTTTACTTGAACGTGTGACAGCATTCTGCGCGGCTCGCACGGTGAAGGACCATGGCGAAAGCAAGCTGATAAAGATTGAATTTTCAGAGCGTGGGGGCATCAGATATAGCCAAACAGCGGCCTATCAATATTATCTGCGACAGCAGCAGCAGGGCGGTCAGATATACCTCAAGAAGCGCGAGCCAGTTATGTCAATGCTCGACTGGGACTTGATGGCTGCCCACCCACACCAAGAGCGCGCGGGCCTTCAACTGGCTGATTACGTAGCCAGTGCATTCTATCAGGCAATCGACTGCGGAGGGCCGGGGGTTTGGGATTTGGAACCAGCCAAATCCTTGGCACCAATTCTTCCAAAGGAAGCAGGATTGCATCGCGATTTTGGGGTAGCGCTTTTCCCAACCCCGGCTTGGAGGGCGGACTTGACCGCCGATCAGAAGAGAATTTTTGAATTTTACGGCTACGATTTCGCAAGGTGGTAGGCCCCTGGCACCCGAACCTTATATGCTTTCAGGCTGCCATCCAGTGGGCAACCGTCACGTAAGGGGCGTCCTGTTCTTTCCTCAGGCCGCAGGGTTTATCCAGCGTTGCCTACCGATACCGAGAATCTCACGAGTAGAGTCTTCTGTCAAGATTCTCCTTTAGATTCCATAATCTTAAGGTTAAGTTGCTGGAAAGGAATCGGTTTGTCGAGCGGCCTTCTCGTCAAACCGCTGGAATTACGGGCATTACGGCGACACGTTGCTAAATCCCCAATTCCGGGAGCGCGAGGGCGATGGCCCTCGCATCAACCCCTTCCTCCCTTCAGCCCAAAACCATGGTCTAGGCTTCCGTGCTCACCACCTCCCGGCCGACCGGAACACCCCGCCACCCCATCCGTTGCTCCCGCAGGCGGCGCTTAAACGCCGCACCAGATTGCGGAGAGAGACAATGCCCTATCCCAAGACCGCGTCCGCGCTGGCTTTGCTCATGACTGCCGCCCTCGCGCCGGCCCTGTCTGCCGCGCCCACCAAGGCCACCGGCGTGACCCTGATGGCCTCGCTCACCGGCGCGGCGGAAGTGCCGGGGCCGGGGGATGCGGATGGCACCGGCACCTTCAAGGCCCGGCTCAACGTCGG
This sequence comes from Novosphingobium flavum, assembly GCF_014230315.1. Classification (GTDB taxonomy): domain Bacteria; phylum Pseudomonadota; class Alphaproteobacteria; order Sphingomonadales; family Sphingomonadaceae; genus Novosphingobium; species Novosphingobium flavum. The sequence goes on from NZ_JACLAW010000001.1 coordinate 68,966, forward strand.
GCAGGGCCAGCTGTGCTACACCCTGACCAGCGCACACCTTGGCACGCTCACCATGGCCCATATCCATTCGGGCAAGGTCGGGGTGGCCGGGCCGCCGGTCGTCACGCTGATGGCCAATGCCCCCACCGAAACCTGCATGGCCGTGGACAAGGCGGCCGCGCAAAAGATCGTTTCGATGACCGGCGACTACTACGTCAACATCCATACCAGCGATCGTCCGGCCGGGGCCATTCGCGGCCAGTTGACGAAGCACTGATCGGCCGCTTGCGGGAGCGCGGGGGCCGTCGCCCGCGCGCTCCCTCGCGCCGAAACCATTTTCCTACACCCCCCGAAATCCCATATCTCCCGTGATCCCCTCCGCACCTGAAGGAGCGCCGGATCATGCCCGATCACGACAATACGCCGTCCAGCCCGTTCGGTCGCGGCTGGATCCCCGCCGCGCGCGATCTGGGGCTTCCGGGAGACGTCCTCGCGCAGGCTCGGGATGAGCGGGCGGGGCTGGAAGCGCAGCCCCATCTCCCCGCTCTGCGCCACGATGGCTTCACGCCCGAGCGGCAGGCGCGGTTCTGTCAGGCCTTGTCGCTGGGCGGCTCGGTCCGCTCGGCCGCCGCTGCCGTCGGCATATCGGCGCAGGCGGCTTACCTTGCCCGCCGCCGCTCGCCCCATTTCGCCGCCGCCTGGGATGCCGCGCTGATCCTCGCCCGCGAACATGCCGAGCAGGTCCTGGCCGAGCGCGCGCTTGAAGGTGTGGAGGAAGCGGTGTTCTATCACGGCGAGCAGGTCGCCGTCCGCCGCCGCTTCGACGCGCGCCTGCTCCTCGCCCATCTCGCCCGGCTCGACAGGCAGTGCGAATCCCGCCCCGATGCGCGCCGCCGCGCCGAGCGCTTCGACGAACTCCTCGCCACCCTGTCGGGCGCCGAGCCTCAGGCGATCGAACCCCAACCGTGGAAGCGGAATCACGATCCCTACCTCCCGCCCGAACGCGCCGACCATGTTGCCGCTGCGACCGACGGCCTTGGCCCGCGCGCCTATCCCCGCGCCCGCCGCCGCGCGGAAGGGGAATGGGACCACTGGCGCGCCAAGGCCGAACAGGCGGTCGACCGTCTCTCTGCTCAAAACGCCGCTCATCCTGAGCCTGTCGAAGGACGCGAATACAAGTCGCGGGACGGGGCAGGGGGCTTTCCCCCCAGAACCCTGTCAACTTCGTCAACTTCGCCGGCAGCGCCCGCTCACTTCACGGTCTTGAGCACCGCGTCCACCCCCAGCGCCGAACCGTTCTTCGCGCTCGCCGCCTCGGCGGTCAGGGCGCCCTTGGCCCCATCGGCCCCGGTCACCACGATCTTGTCGCCCTCCTTGCTCAGGCTCAGCGTCCCTTTGCCCATGGAGCGCAGCTTCACCGCCTTGCCTCCGGCCGCATCGAGCGCCTTGGTCAGGTCGGCTTTGGTCAGCATCCCCGGCACGATATGCTCGCGCAGCAGCGCGGCCAGCGCGGCGCGCTGCTCCGGCGCCATCAGCGCCTTGCCCGGATCGCCCAGCGCCGCGAAGGCGGCATTGGTCGGCGCAAACAGGGTGTAGCTCGCCTTGCCCTCGAACACCCCGGCCAGCCCCGTATCCTTGATCGCGCCGGAAACGGTCGAGAACTGCGCCTCGCCCGCCAGCGCCTTGGTCAGCGTGTCGGCGCTCGGCTTCGCGGCCTCGCTGCTCGCCGCGTCCGAAGGCGCCCCGTCCTTCTTGCAGCCCGCCACGATGCCCGCGCCCGCCAACACCAGCATGAGCGCATATATCGGCTTGTTCATGCCCGGTCCTTTCAGCTCAGCAGTTCGATCGCGGCCAAGATCAGCCGCGTCCTCGGATCGACCCGGTAGATGTAGCCGTCGGCATAGCGGTAATAGGCGTCCGGCCCGTCGTAATAGCGGTCACGGTAGTCCCACGGCACGTTGTACACGCCATAGCCTACCGGGATCGGCTGCCCGACGATGAATTCGTCCCCGGTCATGAACCCCGCCACGCCCACGATCCGCCCCGATGGTTCAAGCCGGTAGAACGTGTCGTCATAATAACGGTAGTCCGGCCCAAGGTCGTAATACCGGTCGTAATAAACCGGCAGCGGCGCCGTCTCGTAGCCCACCGGCCACATCTCGCCGATGAACAGCGCCCCGCCCAGCAGCGGCACATAACCCAGGATGCTCACGCCCGAAGTGCGCAGCAGGTACCCGTCGAAATAGCGATAGCCGCTGTCCCCGTACCCCCACCAGTCCGCCCGCCACGGCACATAGGCCTGCTTGACCAGCCCCGGCGGATTGCACCCGTTATACTTCTTCGCCAGCCCCGGCGGGCATCCGCCCAACATGTTCGGCCTTTCCCCGCGAAAGGAAACGCGCTCGCCCCCGCCGCTCCCCGGGTGCGCAGCCCCTGCCACCGCACCGACGCCAGCGGCACCGACCGCGGCCTTGTGCATCGCCTTGGCCGAATTGCCCGGCCCTGCCGAGGCCCGCCCGTTACCCTTCGTCGCCATATGCCCCGCGCTCTTGGCAGAGCCCCGTCCGCCGCTCCTGGCCGATGCATGGCTGGCCTTGGCAGGGCCCGAGGCATGAGCCTGCCGCCCGCCGCCCCGCTCCTGCTGCGCGTGCGCGGCTTTGCCGCCCCCATGCGACTGCTGCGCATGCTGGGCCTGACCGCCGCCATGGTTGCCACCGCCGCCGCCGCCGCCGCCGCCCCGCTCGGCACCGCCGCCATGGGCTGGCCCGCCGCCGCCGTGACCACCACCGCCACCGCCGCCGCCCTTGCCGCCACCCGGCGCTGCCAGTGCGGGCGCTGCCAAGGCCATGCTCAGGGCCGCAGCCATGCCCAGCGTCGAAGTCACAAAATGGGTGCGCATCGCCGATCTCCTTCCCTCAGCCAACGCCCCCGTTCTACGGATAGTTCCGGAGGGCGCTGGTGCGGTGAGCGATGCGAGCGGATTTATCCGGCCCGGCCGGACGGCGTCACGGCGCGATCAAGCGAAGGTCATCGCCTGCCTGAAAGCGCGATGGGCCCCCTCTCAGAGATACCAGGCCGCCACATAGGCCATCTCGGTTTCGCGGTAGATCGGCAGGGCGATCATCTGGGAGTAACCCTCCGGCAGGGCGGTCGGCCCTTCCTGCACGCAGGGCAGGCCGGTTCCCAGCACCCGCCCGATCGGCCCTTCCCACAGACCCACGGTCACCGGATCGACCGGCGGGTTGAGCACCGGGGCAAGGTTGCCTTGCCGCTCGCAGATCCCGTCGACCAGTTCGGCCCGCCCGCCCGGGCCAACCCGGAACACGCGGGTATCCCACAGCTCGAAGCGCCGGGCGATCGGGGCTTTCACCGAGGACAGCAGCGTCAGCACATAGTGCGAGCCATCGGGCACCGGCACCGGCAGGCCGATCCCGCTCTTGAACCCGGCCGCGCTCGCCGCCGCAGAGCGCAGGAAGGCTGCCGCGCGCCCAAGGTCGCGCATCAGCACCGGCATCCGGGCGGACCACACGCCGCCGGGCAAGCCCTGGCCATGGCCGAACGACATGCCGCGCGAAACCGCGGCGAAATCGCCGGCCTCGCCATAGCAGCCGTCGGCCAGCACCAGTCGGCCATCCTCGTCCTGCCAGATCTCGATGCCGCCGCTCTGGCCCTCGCCGGCGCCGCACATCAGCACCAGCACGGCCTTGAGCTGCTTCCCGGCGAAAACCGGGATCGCCACGGCGCTGGTCAGTCCGGCCTCGGCCGCCGCCGCGCCGCGCACGAAGTCGCCGCCGTCAAGGTCGCCCAGCACCACCGGCCGCTGCTCGGCCCAGGCCTTGCCGGGCAGGCCTTCGCCCCGGGCGAAGCTCGCCGTCCGTGAAACCTCAGCAAAATCGGCCAGCGCCCCGTAGTTCCCGTCAGCCAGCCGCAGCCGGTCTCCATCGGGAATCCACACTTCGGCGACGCGGATGAAAGTCTGGTCACACGGCGTATCGAGCAAGCCCTGCATATCGTCCCTCCGGTTTCACGCCAACACCGCCGCGGACTCGAAGGCCCGCAGCCGTTCCCGCCGAAGGTCTGCCTCCCGCGCCCATTTCACAAGACGAAATTTCCGGCCGCCCCAACGAAAAAGGCGCCCCGGTTTCCCGGAGCGCCCCTTTCTTTCAACCGGTCCCGAAGGATCAGGCCGAGTAGTACATGTCGAACTCGACGGCCGACGGCGTGGTTTCCCAACGCAGCACTTCCGGCCACTTCAGTTCGATGTAGGCTTCGATCTGGTCCTTGGTGAACACGCCGCCCTCGAGCAGGAACTCGTAGTCGGCTTCCAGCGATTCCAGGGCTTCGCGGAGCGAACCGCAGACGGTCGGAACCTGGGCCAGCTCGGCCGGCGGCAGGTCGTACAGGTTCTTGTCCATGGCTTCGCCCGGGTGGATCTTGTTCTTGATCCCGTCGAGGCCGGCCATGAGCAGGGCCGAGTAGCAGAGGTAGGGGTTGGCCATCGCGTCGGGGAAGCGGAATTCCACGCGCTTCGCCTTGGTGCCGGCGCCGTAGGGGATGCGGCACGAGGCCGAACGGTTACGGGCCGAGTAGGCGAGCAGAACCGGGGCTTCATAGCCCGGCACCAGGCGCTTGTAGCTGTTGGTGGTCGGGTTGGTGAAGGCGTTCAGGGCCTTGGCGTGCTTGATGACGCCGCCGATGAAGTAGAGGCACATGTCCGACAGGCCGGCATAGCCGTTCCCGGCGAACAGGGGCTTGCCGCCATCCCAGATCGAGATGTGGGTGTGCATGCCCGAGCCGTTGTCCTTCATGATCGGCTTCGGCATGAACGTGGCCGTCTTGCCATAGGCCTGGGCGACCTGGTGCACGACGTACTTGTAGACCTGCATGCGGTCAGCGGTCTGCACCAGGGTGCCGAAGGTCAGGCCGAGCTCGTGCTGGGCCGAGGCCACTTCGTGGTGGTGCTTGTCGCAGGGCAGGCCCATCTCGATCATGGTCGAAACCATCTCGCCGCGGATGTCGACCAGGCTGTCGACCGGGGCGACCGGGAAGTAGCCGCCCTTGGCGCGCGGACGGTGAGCGAGGTTGCCGCCGTCGTATTCCTTGTTCGAGTTGGTCGGCAGCTCGATGTCGTCGATCGAGAAGCCGTTGCCGTTGTAGCCGTCGTAGAAGCGCACGTCGTCGAAGACGAAGAATTCGGCTTCCGGGCCGACGTAGACGGTGTCGCCGAAGCCGGCGCTCTTCACGTACGATTCAGCGCGCTTGGCGGTCGAACGCGGGTCGCGGGCATAGAGCTCACCGGTCGAGGGCTCGACGATGTCGCAGTTGATGATCATCATCGGGGTGGCCGAGAACGGATCGATGTAGATCGCGTCAAGGTCGGGCTTGAGGATCATGTCCGACTCGTTGATCGCCTTCCAGCCCTCGATCGAGGAGCCGTCGAACATCAGGCCGTCTTCCAGCTCGCCTTCGCCGAGGATGGCGGCGACCATGGTGAGGTGCTGCCACTTGCCCTTCGGATCGGTGAAACGCAGGTCAACCCACTCGATTTCCTCGTCCTTGATCCGCTTGAGGACGTCGCTAGCCTTGGTCATTCGTGATCCCTTTTTCTGCACTTATTTCCCACCGGGCGTGCCCGGCATGGAAAAACTGGTTGAACGGATAGCCCCGAAATTGTCGCGCGGTCGATCAGATCGCCGCGTCGTCGCGTTCCCCGGTGCGAATGCGCAGCGCGCTTTCGATCGGGATTACAAAAATCTTGCCGTCGCCGATGCGGCCGGTCTGGGCGGCCGAGGCGATCGCCTCCACCACGCGTTCGGCCAGGGCATCGCCCACCACGACCTCGAGCTTCACCTTGGGCAGGAAGTCGACGACATATTCGGCGCCGCGATAGAGTTCGGTATGGCCCTTCTGGCGCCCGAAGCCCTTGGCCTCGGTCACGGTAATGCCGGAAACGCCGATTTCGTGGAGCGCTTCCTTAACTTCGTCGAGCTTGAACGGCTTGATGATCGCTTCGATCTTTTTCACGTCTTCCAGACCCCTGCGCGTTTGCCGCGGCCCGCTCCCTCGGCCCGTCTGGTCAAGGGAGATTGCCGGACCGGATGTCCAATCGCCTCAGAAGCCCCAATCCAAGAATCGTGCCAGAGGCGGTAAACCATGCCTAGGCGAAGGCCGCGGGATGGAAAAGAGCGGAATCGCAAGATTCGCAACCAAACCGCTCCCCCAGTTGAAACGGATTGAGGATGAGGACTTGCACGGCGTGATTAAATTGCGGGCAGCTCTGCCCGAATTTTAAGCAATTACTTGTGATCAGAGTCGCAGCCCGGCCGTTTCAGGCAGGCCGGCCATCAGGTTCAGGCTCTGTACCGCCGCTCCGCTGGCCCCCTTGCCGAGGTTGTCGAGCACGGCCACGAGCCGGGCCTGGCTGTCGTCCCCGGCGCCGAACACGTAGAGCGCAATGCCGTCCCACGGTTCCATCGACCGGCGCAGCAGCAGTTCGTCCGGCACGTCCTCGCGCACCGTCACGATCGGGCTGCCGGCATAGTAGGCGGCCAGTTCGGCCCGCAGCGCGTCCGGCGCCGCGGCACCCGGCATGGCGCCCAGCGGCAACGGAACCTCGACCACCATGCCCCGGTGCGCCGGGATCACCGCCGGCGCGAACAGCGGCGGCACCGAAAGCCCGGCCAGCTTCTGCATTTCCGGCACGTGCTTGTGGCCCATGGCGAGGCCATAGCCGCGAAAGGCGATGTCGCCATCGTCCTCGAACCGCTCGATCAGCGCCTTGCCGCCGCCCGAATAGCCCGAGACGGCGTTAACGGTGTAGGGCCAGTCGGCCGGCACCAGCCCGGCGCGGACCAGCGGAGCGATCAGCGCGATGAACCCGGTCGGATAGCAGCCCGGATTGGCGACGCGGCCGGCCGTGGCCACGGCCTCGCGTCCGACGATCTCGGGAAAGCCATAGGTCCAGCCCGGCGTCACCCGGTGCGCGGTCGAGGCATCGACGATCCTGACCTTGCTGCCCTCGGCCATCTCCACCGCCTCGCGCGCGGCATCGTCATGCAGGCACAGCACGGCGAAATCGGCGGCGTGGAGGGCTTCCTTGCGCGCTTCGGGCAATTTGCGCCGCGCATCGTCAAGCACGATCAGCTCGAACTCGCTGCGCCCGGCGAGCCGCTCGGCGATCTCGAGCCCGGTGGTCCCGGCCGCGCCGTCGATGAAGACTGTGGAGGTCACGGCTGCGCGGTCAGCGCGGCAAGCGCGACATAGCCGACGAGCCCGTTCTCGCCGATCTGGCCCCAGGCATAGGCCCCGGCTGCATCAAGCACGTTGAACAGGGCGCCGCCTTCAACCTCGGCAATGGCTTCCGCGTCGCTCCGCCCGGCCTTGAGGAGGGGCGCGCCGCCTGCGGCCACGACATGGGCCATCGGCACGACGTAGTGCGGCACGAAGACCTTTCCGGCGAGACGGATATGCGCAAGGTCCCCGCGCACCGGCAGGTGCAGCGGATCGAGCTTGGCACTCGGCCCGGACAGCGCAAAACTGGCGCCCGGCGCGGTAATGTCGGAAAAATCGGTCAAGCCTTCAGAGACCCCAGTCGGATATGAAGGCGGGCGCTTAGCCAATAGTGCGCATTCAGGCAAGTTGGCTGCCGCCCGGCCTGCCGCATCCCGCAGCATGAAGGCGTCGCGTTCAGCCGCCATAGCGCGCCTTCAGCATGTGCCAGGCCGCGCGCAGGCCCAGCGCGTCGCCGCCCTTGGGCCGCCCCGGCTTGGCCGCCGGGCGCCAGGCGAAGGTGTCGAAATGGGCCCAGTCGATCCCTTCGGGCACGAACTTGTCGAGGAACAGCGCCGCCACGCTCGCCCCGGCCATGCCCGCCCCGCCGGCGTTATTGAGGTCGGCGATGTCGCTCTTGAGATACTCCCGGTATCCTGCGTGCAGCGGCAGGCGCCAGACCGGGTCGTCGCTCTCCTCGCCGCCGCGATAAAGCGCCTCGGCGGTCGCATCCTCGCGCGCGAACAGGCCCGGCAGATCCGGCCCCAGCGCCACTCGCGCCGCCCCGGTCAGCGTGGCGAAGTCGATCACCAGCTCCGGCTTGGCCTCGCCCGCCTTGGCCAGGGCATCGCCAAGGATCAGGCGCCCCTCGGCATCGGTATTGCCGATCTCCACGCTCAGCCCCGCGCGGCTGCGCAGCACGTCGCCCGGGCGGAAGGAATTGGCCGAGACCGCGTTCTCCACCGCCGGCACCAGCAGGTGCAGCCGCACCTTCAGCCCGTGCTCCATCACCAGCCGGGCGAGGGCGAGGGCATGGGCCGCGCCGCCCATGTCCTTCTTCATCAGCAGCATGCCGGATGAAGGCTTGATGTCGAGCCCGCCCGAATCGAAGCAGACCCCCTTGCCCACGATGGCGAGCCGCGGATGGGCCGGATCGCCCCATTCCAGTTCGATCATCCGCGGCGCATGGCTGCGCCCCGCCGCGCGGCCGACCATGTGGACCATCGGGAAGACCTGCTCGAGTTGGTCGCCCTTGGTCACGTGCAGCTCAGCGCGGTAGGCCTTGGCCAGCTGGCTGGCCACGGCCTCCAGCTCGGCCGGCCCCATGTCCTCGGCCGGGGTGTTGACGAGATCGCGCACCAGTTCGACCGCCGCCGCCTCGGCCAGGGCCGGCTCCACCGCCTTGGCCTGCTTGGTGAGCAGGATGCGCGGGCCTTCCTCGCTGGCCTCGCTGCGATAGCGGTCGAAGCGGTACTGCCCGCAGGCCCAGCCGACCAGGGCCTTGTCCAGCGCCGCCGGTTCCTCGGCCAGCCGGTAAGTGCCCCCCGGCAAGACCTCGCCCAGCTTGGCCAGGCACCAGGTCGAAAGCGCGGCAAGGTCGGCCACGCCGGCCACGGCAAACCAGCCGTCGCCATCGGGCACCACGGCATGGTCGAAGCCGCCGCCGTCGAATTTCTGCGCCGCCAGCGCCGCGCGCTGCCCGGCCGAGAGCCGCTTGGCCCAGTCGGCGAAGCTGTCCTTGGACACAAGATGGATGGTCGTGGCGGCCTGGCCACGGTCGGCTTGGACGAGCGCTTGTCTGTCGGTCATGTTCCGTCAATCTTGGCGCGGCATAAGCCGGCGGTGAAGAGGGAAAATGCCATGTTGCGCTTCGCCGCCATCCTGTTTGCCGTCACCGCCCCGGCCGCGCTCGCCGCGCCGCCCGCTCGCGCGGTCAAGGAGGACAACGCGCTTTACAGTTTCTCCTACACCTATCCGGCCGCGGCGGGAACGATCCCGGGCCTGCGCGCCAGCCTCGACGCCGATCTCGCCACCCGCCTCGCCAAGCTGCAGAAGGATGCCCGCACCGACGCGGCCGAGGCCAAGGCCGGCGGCTTTCCCTATCGCAAGTATGACTGGACCCAGTCGTGGCTGGTGGTCTCCAACCTGCCGGGCTGGCTCTCCCTGTCGGCCACCTACTATTCCTACACCGGGGGGGCTCATGGCATGACCTGGGCCGGCTCGATGCTGTGGGACCGCAGGGCCGCCCGCGCGCGCAGCCCGCTCGACCTGTTCGTCTCCCGCGTGGCCCTGGCCAAGGCGATCCGCGCGCCGTTCTGCGACGAGCTTGACCGCCAGCGCGCCAAAAAGCGCGGCCACGCCGTCACGCGCACCGCCGCCGACGATTTCGACGCCTGCATCGATCCCACGGCGCAAACGGTGATCCTCGGCTCGCGCGGCGGGCAGGGTTTCGACCGCCTCGGCATCCTCGTCGCGCCCTACAGCGCCGGCCCCTACGCCGAAGGGACCTACGAGGTCACGGTCCCGGTCACGCCCGCCGTATTGGCGGCGGTCAAGCCCGCCTTCCGCGCCAGCTTTGATGTGCGTTGACCGGCCCCGCCTGACGGCGTGACCTCGCGCGGCCGGTGCTGCAAGCCCTTCGCGTAAGGCGAAGGGCGCACCCAGCAAAGACTCGTACCCAAGTAATATTCCATCGCAAAATCGGGCCTCCGCGATTATGTGAGGGCTCATGACTCAATACCAGACCATCACCGGAAACGAGACCGTGCTGCGCGACGGCACGATCAAGCTCCACGGCCCCGCCGGCTTCGAAGGCATGCGCAAGGCCGGCCGCCTCGCCGCCGAAATCCTCGACGCGCTGACCACGTTCGTCCAGCCCGGCGTCACCACCGGCGCGATCGACGATCTCGTCCGCCAGATGACGCTCGATGGCGGCGGCGTTCCCGCCACGCTCGGCTACCGGGGCTATGCCCATTCCTGCTGCACCTCGATCAACAACGTGATCTGCCACGGCATTCCGGGCGACAAGGTCCTGCGCGACGGGGACATCGTCAACATCGACGTCACCCCGCTGGTCGATGGCTGGCACGGCGATACCAGCCGCATGTACCTCGTCGGAGACGTGCCGCTGAAGGCCCGCCGCCTGGTCGACGTCACTTACGAATGCCTGATGATCGGCATCGACCTGGCGCGGTCTGGCAACCGCCTCGGCGATATCGGCGCCGCGATCCAGAAGCACGCCGAGGCGCACCGCTACGGCGTCGTCCGCGAATTCTGCGGCCACGGCGTCGGCCGCCTGTTCCACGATGCCCCCGAAGTGATCCACGCCGGCCGCCCCGGCACCGGCCCTGAACTGCGCCCCGGCATGTTCTTCACGATCGAACCGATGATCAACCTCGGCAAGCCCGGCGTGAAGATGCTCGACGACGGCTGGACGGCCGTAACGCGCGACCGCTCGCTCTCGGCCCAGTTCGAACACTCGATCGGCATCACCGAAACGGGCTGCGAGATCTTCACCCTCAGCCCCAAGGGCCTCCACAACCCGCCCTATTGACGCGACCTGCTCCCCTCCCGCCAGCGGGATGGCGCTACCCCCAACCCCTCCCGCAAGCGGGAGGGGTTGGGGGTGGGCCTGCGCGACAGCGCAAATCCCCAGCGCACCCACAGCACGTTCGGCTGGAATATCAGGAGGCAGCCATCCTCGTCCCAACCACAAAACCCCGCTCAGCCTGAGCCTGTCGAAGCATGTCCTGAGCTTCGCCGAAGGGGCCACGCACCAAGGCCGCCCCGATCTCTGCGTCATGCTGAACTCGTTTCAGCATCCATGTCGGGGTCCGGAATTCCGTCACTATTGGGCTATATTTTTCGGAAATCATGTGGTTTCCGGCAGCGCAGGCAAAAGCTGCCTATCCGCGACCCGATTGCTGACATTCGAACGACGTTCTTGTAGCGTCGAATATCGTGAACTCTGTCCGCCTAGGGCGGAGGGAAAAGGGCTTCCGACGCATGGACAGCAAGGTCGTAAATAGGGAAATAAGAGGGCGGATATGGCCCCTACTGAAGGATGTCGGTTTTAGTCACTTTACGTCACGAACTGCATGGCGGTACTGTGAGGGGAAGATCGACGTTCTGAATTTTCAGTCATTCAATTCATACAACGCTGGTGTCATGGACGTTACTACGTTCTCTTTTTGTGTGAACCTCGGTATTTTCCTAAATTATGTGCCGTCCCGGTGGCCGCAGAAGGTCAAAGATGGCCACCAAATTCCTGACGAAGCTCAATGCCATTTCCGACGGCGACTGAGGCGGAGAGTGACACCCCGAGGCAAAGAGCACGGTGATGTTTGGAATTTAGATGAGCAGGGCAAGAACTTGCTGTGGTGCATACGGGACGTTGCTGAGCAACTACCGGAAGCGGCATCGTGGTTCGATCGCCTGGCTGATAAATCCGAGGTGCTGAATATCCTGCTCAATCAGGAAGAGGACATGAACAATGTCTGGGGCTTCGGACGCAACCCCTCACCCATCCGCTCTTATCTGACAGGGTACGTCGCTCGCGCGGTCGGAAATCACGATCTTGCCCGAGAGAAGTTAGAAGAAGCCGTGCGATCCAACTGCTTTATAGAGGAGTTTGACGACGTCGAATCCGCCATCAGTCGATCCCTTTAAATAAAGCAAGTCGCGCGACCGCACAAACCGACATAATGCGTTAGTGTCCGCTCCCCACCCCAAGCCTCCGTTCCTGTTGAGCGCACAACAAACGGGTGTTTTCCGCCAAGGTCCGCTTGCGAAGGAGCGGGGGCTTCTCGAATGGCCGGAATGTCCGCGTCTCCAGACAGCCCACAATCGCGCCCCACCAAAATCCACTTTCCTACATCGCCTCCCGCTGTCAGCCTCCCGTCGCGAGCCCCACAAGCCCGTTCCTTGAACCGTCAGTGCCTCGCACCGAGTTGGACAAGTGTCACCCATGCACTCACCCAAAAACCCGCGCATTCCCGCCATTCCGGCGCGAACGCAGGGTTACACCCGTGTCACCCTAACCCCGCCCGGCGCGCACCGCCGCGCCGCCGGCAAACGGCGCCAGCGCCAGCAGGACAAGGCTCACGGCGGCGGTGAGGGCAATCCCGCTGTCCCCGCCCGTGGCAAGGCTCCCCGCGCCGAACACCAGCAGCGGCACGGCCAGCGGGATCACCAGCAGCCCCGAAAGCGCCGCCCCGCCGCGCAGGCCCGCGGTCAGCGCCGCCACGGTCACGCCCAGCGCCGCCAGCCCCGGCGTACCCACCAGCAAGCCCAGTTCCACCGTGCGAAAGGCTGCCGCGTCGATCCCGAGCAGGGCTGAGGCGGGCAGGGTGGCCAGCATCAGCAGCGGCCCGAAGCTCAGCCAATGCGCCACCACCCGCACGGCGATGGTCCATTCCTCGCTCATCCCGCGCAGGGCCCATTGGTCGAACATGCCCGCGTCCAGATCGGGCTCCACCAGCCGGTCGAGTGGCAGGATCGCCGCCAGCAGCGCCGCCACCCAGATCACCCCGCCGCCGGTCCGCGCCAGCAGTTTCGGGTCCGGCCCCACGGCAAAGGGAAACAGCATGGCGACCGCAAGGAAGAACAGCAGCGGCAACATGGTTCCGCCGCGCCGCCCGCCCAGCAGCAGCAGCGCCACGTCGCGGCGAAGGAGCGCCCAGAGCCGGTGGCTCATTCGCCCCACTCCTCATCGGCAAATTCCCCGGCGTGGACATATTTCCGGAGCGCCAGCGTGTGGTGTTCGGGCAGGTTGATCGGCTGGTGCGAGGCGACCAGAGCCAGTCCCCCGGCAGCGCAGTGCTCGGCCACGATCGTCTCGACCAGCGCCACGGCATCGCTGTCGAGGCCATTGAGCGGCTCGTCGAGCAGCCAGACCGGCGCCCCTTGCGCGATCAGCCGCGCCAGCGCCGCACGCTTCTTCTGCCCGGTGGAAAGAAACCGCACCGGCACCTCGCGCAGCGCGCCAAGCCCCAGCCGGTCCACGGCGTCGGCGCCGTGGCCATCGAACCGCTCCCAGAAGGCCAGCGCCTGTCCCAGCGGCAGGTGGGTGTCGAGGGCAGGGCGCTCGTCGACCAGCCCGGCCTCGCCCTCGCGCTCCACGCTTCCGGAAAAGGGCGCCATCAGTCCGGCAAGAATGCGGATCAGGCTGGACTTGCCGATCCCGTTGGGCCCGGACACGCGCAGCGCCTCGCCCGCCTCAAGGCTGAGCGACAGGCCCCGGAACAGGATCCGGTCCCCCCTCCGGCAGGCAAGACCCTCTGCGGCAAGTCGGCACGATTGCATCGCCGAGCGCCTTAGGCGAAGCTCGCGCCCCTGCCAAGGAGCGCCCGATGCCCAATGCCCCCCGCCGCCTCAAGCCCGCCGAACTGGCCCGCGAACTCGAGGCCCTGCCGCTCTGGGCGCTGGTGAACAACGGCACGGCGATTGCCCGCTCGTTCACCTTCGCCGATTTCGCCGCGGCTTTCGCCTTCATGACCCGCGTGGCCGAGGCGGCCGAGCGCGCCGATCACCACCCGGACTGGAGCAATTCGTGGAACCGGGTGAACATCACGCTCTCCACCCATTCCGCCGATGGCCTGACCCCGCGCGACATCGCCCTCGCGCTCGAAATCGAGAAACTGTTCTGATCCGGCAGGAAGGTCAGCCCTCCAGCGTCGCCATGTCGATCACGAAGCGGTACCGCACGTCGGACCGCTCCATCCGGTCCCACGCCTCGTTGATCTCGGCCATGGCGATCATCTCGACCTCGGGCAGCACGCCCTTCTCGGCGCAGAAATCGAGCATTTCCTGCGTCTCCGCGATCCCGCCGACCAGCGAACCGGCAATCCGGCGGCGGCCCATGATCAGCGGCACGGTCACCGCCTCCTCCATCGGCCCGACCTGGCCGACGATCACCAGCGTCCCGTCGACGTCGAGCAGCGGCAGGTAGGGGTTGAGGTCGTGCTTGACCGGCACGGTATCGATGATCAGGTCGAAGCCCCCGGCCGCCGCCTTCATCTGCGCGGCGTCGGTAGAGATCACGACCTTGCCCGCGCCCAGCGCCGCCGCGTCCGCTTCCTTGCCCACGGTCCGGCTGAATACGCTGACCTCGGCACCCAAAGCGGCGGCGAGCTTGACCGCCATGTGGCCCAATCCGCCGAGGCCGATCACGCCGACCCGCGTGCCCGCGCTCACGTTCCACTGCCGCAGCGGCGACCAGGTGGTGATCCCCGCACAAAGCAGCGGTGCCGCCTTGGATGGATCAAGTCCCTCGGGCATCCTGAGCACGAAGTGGTCCTTCACCACGATGTGCTTGGCATAGCCGCCCTGGGTCGGATCGCCCGTCACCCGGTCGCGCCCGCCGTAAGTCCCGGTAAAGCCGTTGCGGCAATATTGCTCGAGGTCCTTCTCGCAATTGTCGCAATGCCCGCAGGAATCGACGAAGCAGCCGACCGCGACAAGGTCGCCTTCCTTGTGGGCCGTCACCGCCGATCCGGTAGCGATCACCCGGCCGACGATCTCGTGGCCCGGCACGATCGGATTGTAGGTCGGCCCCCAGTCGCCCCGGCAGGTGTGCAGGTCGGAATGGCACACGCCGCTGAAGAGGATTTCCAGCGCCACGTCGTCAGCGCGCAGGTCGCGCCGCTCGAAGGACCACGGCGCCAGCGGCGCATCGGGGGCATAGGCGGCAAAACCGGTAGTCTGCATGGGCGGTTTCCATTGGCTTGGGGCAGGGGCGTGGAGCAGGGGCCCCAAATGGGGCCTGTCCTCGCGCCGGAAAAGACGTGAGCTAATTTCTTTTTGCAACTGGTTTCTAGAGCGCCGGATTGTCGTAGCAATGCCAGGTGAAGATCGCCGCCGCCCCGCGGTGCGGCCGCCAGCCTTCGCCCAGCGTCCTTGTCTCCTTTTCCGAAGGCCGCGCCTCCAGACCCAGCACCTTGTGCAGCCCGGCCTGGACGCCAAGGTCCCCCGCCGGCCAGACGTCGGCGCGCCCTTCGGCGAAGAGCAGATAGATCTCGGCCGACCACCGCCCGATCCCCTTGATCCGGGTCAGCAGGGCGATCGCTTCCTCGTCGTCGGCGGGCAGGGCGGAGAAATCGAGTTCGCCCGCACTCACCATTTCACACAGCGAGCGGACATAGCCCTGCTTCTGGCGCGACAGGCCGCAGCCGCGCAGCGTGTCGAAGTCGCTCGCCAGCAGGATCGCGGGGTCGATATCCGGCCCGGCCAGCGCCTCCACCCGCCGCCACATCGAGCTGGCCGCCGCCACGCTCACCTGCTGGCCAACGATCGTGCGCAGCAGCGTGGCATGGCCCCGCTCGCGCAGGCGCGGCGCCGGATAGCCGACCTTGTCCAGCGCAAGTGCGAATGCCGGCTCGCGCCCGGCGAGGCTGTCCAGCCCCTCTTTCAACTGCTCCGCGCTCAATCCCATGGCCGCCTCATCGGTTTGCTTGCAAATCCACCTGCCACCCGTTAGCAGCCCGGCCCGTATGCCGAACAGGCATGAACCACGAATTTGATCGGGGACCTTGCGAATGACCAAGCTGATCGTCGTTGACCGCCAGGGCGCGGAATCGGAAGTCCAGGCCAGCGAAGGCATGTCGGTGATGGAAGCCATCCGTGACAACGGCTTCGACGAACTGCTGGCCCTGTGCGGCGGCTGCTGCTCCTGCGCCACCTGCCACGTCTACGTCGATCCCGCCTTCGCCTCGGCCCTCCCGGCGATGGGCGAGGACGAGAACGACCTGCTCGACAGCTCCGATCACCGCAACGAAACCTCGCGTCTTTCGTGCCAGCTGATCCTGGGTGCCGGTATGGACGGCCTCAAGGTCACTATCGCGCCGGAAGATTGATCTATCTTGCCGCCGGGGCCTTGGCGCCCTAGCAGTTCCGGCATGAACCCGCCCGCCGTCCGCAACACGCTCGACCTGATCGGCAATACCCCGCTCGTCCTGCTCAAGGGCCCGAGCGAGGCTGCCGGCTGCGAAATCTGGGGCAAGTGCGAATTCGCCAACCCCGGTGCCTCGGTCAAGGACCGGGCGGCGCTGTGGATCGTGCGCGATGCCGAGGCGCGCGGCACGCTCCTGCCCGGCGGCACGATTGTCGAGGGCACGGCCGGCAATACCGGGATCGGCCTCGCGCTGGTGGCCAATGCCCTCGGCTACAAGACGATCATCGTCATGCCGGAAACCCAGTCGCGCGAGAAGATGGACACGCTGCGCGCGCTCGGGGCGGAACTGGTCCTCGTCCCCGCTGCGCCGTTCTCGAACCCGGGGCACTTCGTCCACACCTCGCGCCGCCTGGCGGAGGAGACCGAGGGCGCGGTCTGGGCCAACCAGTTCGACAACATCGCCAACCGCAAGGCCCATATCGAGAGCACGGCTCCCGAGATCTGGGCCCAGATGGATGGCCGGATCGACGGTTTCACCTGCGCCGCCGGCACGGGCGGGACCATCGCCGGGGTCGGCCTCGGCCTCAAGGCCTTTGACGAGAACATCGCCATCGCCCTGACCGATCCATACGGCGCGGCGCTCTACAACTACTACGCTCACGGCGAGCTCAAGGCCGAGGGCAACTCGGTTGCCGAAGGGATCGGCCAGTCGCGGATCACCGCCAATCTCGATGGCGCCCCGATCGATACCCAGTTCCGCATTTCCGATGAGGAAGGGCTGGAATGGGTCCGCCGCCTGCTCGCGGAAGAAGGCCTGTGCCTTGGCCTGTCCTCGGGCATCAACGTTGCCGGGGCCATCGCGCTCGGCCGCCAGCTGGGGCAGGGCGCGCGGATCGCCACGATCCTGTGCGACACGGGCTTCCGTTACCTGTCCTCGCTCTACAACGCCGAATGGCTGCGCGCGAAAGGCCTGCCGGTCTTTCCCTGGCTCGCCTGAAGGGAGGCGGCTTCCCCCTCTGGCTCCATGAACCTTGCGGCTGGTCGCGGGCGGGGCTATCTTGAGCCCAATGGCAACCAGGCCGAACCAGTCAGGGCGCAGCGCCGGGCCGCAGCTCGTTGTCGCCCCCACCCAGCGGGAACTCCGCTCTCAGGCGATTCATCGCCTGCAGATGGGGCTGTTCGGGCTGGCCGCGATGCTGCTGCTGGTGGGGCTTGCGAACATCATCATGGAGCGGGCCCGCATGGCGGAGAGCACGTTTCCGCAAGCGGCTGGCCTGCCGACCGAGGCCGCTGCCCCCAAGAGCGACCCGCTTGCCGACATGGGCGTGATCCCTTCGCCCGAGGCGAAGGCCACCGCCGCCCCGGTTCCCGCACCCACCAACTGACCTGAGCCTTCCCGGGCTGGACGGGGCCGCGCCGCGCCGGCGGGCCTGCGACGGTGCGTCTGCGAGTCGCGTCGGGGCAGCCGGGGAAATCGCGGGATGCTGCGTTTGAAGCGAGCTAACCCCCTGCTTTCATGTCAGAATTTAGTGAACATAACAGGATCATTCCGCCTTGTTGCGGAAGGTGTACGGCGGTTTTTGGCGAAAAACCGCCGTGAAAACGCAATTTCCCGTGATTTCCCGCAAATTTCCCTTCCAACCCCGGCCCCTCCGGGTTATGAATGAACTCCATCGGACAGGGCGGGTCCGCCACATGGCGGAGCAGGGCTGCAAACCGGCGGGCGTAAGGCTCGGCCGGGCGGGTTCATTCGTCCCTTTTCGAAGCGTGGTTTCACCCCAAAGCGGAAGGGGGCTGGGGGCGAAGTGGAGGGCAGGCGCGTCAGGTACAACGGACAGGGCTTTTCGCTTCGCGGCGAAAAGGATCGGTTCGTGCTGCCGCCGGACTTCCGCAAGGCGCTCAAGGATTCAGGGGATGGCCGCAAGGAGCTTTGCCTCCAGCTTCATGCGGAACTCCCGTGCCTCGTCGGGTTCGGCCTCAGCCGTGAGGCCGAACTCGACGTCCAGCTGGACCGCGAGGAGGAAAACGCCCTTCGCCGGAATGAGCCGTTCAATCGCCAGCTTCGCGCCTCCCAGCTGTTCGGCTTCCTCAAGGTGCCGTTTGACGATTCCGGCCGCTTCGTCCTGCCGCCGCGCTTCGTGAAAGGCGCGCTGATCGCTGATCGGCTCTATTTCCAGGGTGCGGGCGCCGATTTCCTGATCTTCAACCCCGACGAACTGATGAAGCTCGGGGCCGACTGGCGCCATGCCCAGCTGGCCTGCGAAGACCTCGCCGAACAGGCCCTCGCCCGGGGGCGCAAGTGATGGCGGAAGCATCCCGGCCCGAGAATGGGGCTCCCCACATCCCGGTCCTGCTGGGCGAAGTGCTTGGCGCGCTTCAGCCCGCGCCCGGCATGGTGATCGTCGATGCCACCTTCGGCGCCGGCGGCTATACCCGCCGTCTGCTAGAAGCCGGGGCCACGGTTCACGCTTTCGACCGCGATCCCGATGCCATCGCCGCTGGCCGACTCTGGCCCGAAACGCGCGAGAATCCGCCGCGCCTCGTGCTGCATGCCCGCCGTTTCTCGGAAATGGCCGAGGGCATGGCCGAAGTCGGCATCGACCGGGTCGACGGGGTGGTGATGGATATCGGGGTATCCTCGATGCAGCTTGACCAGCCCCAGCGCGGCTTCGCCTTCTCGTCCGATGGCCCGCTCGACATGCGCATGGCGCAGGAAGGGCCCTCGGCGGCCGATTTCCTGAATACGGCGGCCGAGGCGGAGATCGCCGACGTGCTCTACCTCTACGCCGAGGAGCGCCAGTCGCGCCGCGTCGCCCGTGCGATCGTCGCGGCCCGCCCGCTCGAGACCACCGGCCAGCTTGCCCATGTCGTGCGCAAGGCGCTCGGCTATCGCCCCGGCGCGCCCAAGGACCCGGCGACGCGTTCGTTCCAGGCCGTGCGCATTCACGTCAATGCCGAGCTGGACGAGTTGAAAGAGGGGCTGCTCGCGGCCGAATCACTGCTTGCGGAGGGTGGCCGGCTGGCCGTCGTCAGCTTCCACAGCCTCGAGGATCGCATCGTGAAACAGTTCCTGCGCGATGCCAGCGGGGCGGTTTCCGGCGGTTCGCGGCACCTGCCGCAGGCCCAATCGGCGTCCAGTCCCACTTTTGCACATGTTTCCAAGGCAGTTCGTCCCTCCGAGGCGGAGCTGGCCTTCAATCCCCGTTCGCGTTCAGCCACGTTGCGTAGCGCTATGCGCACCGCGGCACCTGCAAGGAGGGCAGCCTGATGCTCACTCGCTCCCGCGCCCGTTCCATCGGTTGGGCCGCGGTCCTCGTTACGTGCTTTGCGCTCACGCTCGCCCTGACCTTCCGGGTCAACGCGGTGAAAAGCCAGGTGCGTCTCACGGAGCGCCGGATCGTCTCGCTGAAAATGGAAAGGGGCATGCTCGAGACCGAGTTCGAGACGCGGGCCAATCAGCAGCAGTTGCGCGCGCTCAACGAGGTGGAATTCGGCTATCAGGCGCCGACCGCCGGGCAGTATCTCGAAAGCGAGCGGCAGCTGGCCATGCTCGGCAAGCCGCGCGGGCCCGATGCGCCCGACATGATTCGCGTCGCCAAGGCCGATCCGGCGCAACAATCGGGGGATTCCCTGCTTCCGGCCATGGTCAACCCCTTGACCGGCAAGGCCATCGCCGCCGAATTGCCACGTGACAAGGTGCGCGCGCGCGAACTGGCCAGCGGCTCGACCCCGGATGGACTGGTCGAACGCCTCAGCCATGTCGAACGCAGCCCCAAACCCGTTGCGAAGAGCCTGAAGGCGGCCCTGGACTGAAATGACCTCCCTTACCGTCTCGACCGCGATCTCATCGGGACGGGTCCGGCTCGTCGACATTCGCCAGCGTTCGCTGCTGGTGGCCAAGTGGCGGGTCTACTGGGTCGTGGCGGCCTTCACCTTCATCGCCGTCGTTGCCTTCTTCCGGATCGGCTGGATCGGCCTGTCGGGCGATGCCCCGGAAAGCCGCACCATGGCCGATGCCATGCTGCCCCCGCGTGGGGAGATCGTCGATCGCAACGGCGTGCCGCTGGCCCGCGCCTTCCCGGCCTATGCCCTGTGGTACAATCCCAAGGCGCTGGGTGATGGCCCGGCCCTGGTCAAGAGCCCGGCCGAAGTGGCTGCCGCGCTCGTCCGCATCTTCCCGGACGAGGACTATGCCAAGCTGAAGGCGCGCCTCGCCTCGGGCAAGCCGCAGTATCTGCGCCGCCGGATCATGCCGGAAGACGCCAACCGCATCCATGCCCTGGGTGAACCCGCGCTCGAATTCCCGCGCGAGAACGAGCGGTATTATCCGCAAGGTTCGATGGCCGCCCACGTGCTCGGCTATGTCTCGACCGAAGGGCATGGCAAGCTCGGCATGGAAGCCGTGTTCGACAAGCAGCTGTTCGATCCGGCCACTCGTGCCAAGCCCGCCGTCCTGTCGATCGACAGCCGGGTCCAGGGCGCGCTCGAGGATGAGCTGATGCGGGCCATGCAGCTTTCGGAGGCCAAGGGTGCGGGCGGCATCGTGCTGGATGTCGATACTGGCGAGGTTCTCGCGCTGGCCTCGCTGCCCTCGTTCAACCCCAACCTGATCGACCAGCAGTCGGTCCCCAACATCTTCAACCGCGTCACCAACCAGGTCTACGAACTGGGCTCGGTGATGAAGCCGATCACCGTTGCCGCCGCGATCGAGGCGGGCGTGGTGACCGACATGGCTCGCCGTTACCCATCGGGTGCGCCGCTACAGATCGGCGGCTTCCAGATCCATGACAGCCACAATTATGGCGCCTCGCTCAACGTGCCCGAGGCGCTGATCCACTCGTCGAACATCGTCACCGCCCAGGTGGCCGACCAGCTTGGCGGGGTGAAGCTCAAGAAGACCATGCAGGAACTTGGTTTCGACCGCCGCCCGCAGATCGAGCTTCCCGCCGGCTTCCCGATCTGGCCGCGCGGAGACTGGGCGCGGATCACCACGATGACCGTATCCTACGGCCACGGCGTCGCGCTCACCCCGATGCATCTCGCCTCGGCCTATGCCGCGCTCGTCAACGGTGGGATCTGGCGCCCGGCCACCCTGCGCAGGCTCCAGCCGAATGAAGTCCCGGCCGGCAAGCGCATCTGGGCGGCCAGCACCTCGGCGCGGATGCGCCAGCTGCTGCGCATGATCGTCTCGGTCGGCACGGGCCGCAAGGCCGATGCACCGGGCTTCCGTATCGGCGGCAAGACCGGTTCGGCCGAAAAGCCCGGCGCGCATGGCTATCAGCGCACCAACCTGATCACCACTTTCGCCGCCGCCTTCCCGATGGACCGGCCCCGCTTCGTGGTCATCGCCATGATGGACGAGCCCAAGGGCACCGTCGCCACATCCGGCCAGCGCACCGCCGCCTGGAACGCGGCGCCCGTGATCGGGCGGGTCGTGCCGCGCATCGGGCCACTGCTCGGGGTCATGCCCGATGCCACCCGCGACGTCGATATTTCCGAACTGGCGCCGCTGGTCGGCAACGGGGAAGGGGAATGAAGCTCGGCGCCCTTGCTGCCGCGGCAGGCCTGCCGCTCGCAGAGGGCGCGGAGCGCGACGTGACCGGCTTCGCCATCGACAATCGCAAGGTTGCCCCGGGCACGGTCTTCGGCGCGTTTCAGGGCGCGACGGTAAACGGCGAGGACTTCATTCCGGCCGCGATCCAGGCCGGGGCCGTTGCAGTCGTCGCCCGGCCCGAAGCCCGCGTCGAGGGCGCAGTCCATATCGCCGATGCCGAGCCGCGCCGGGCTTTCGCGCGCCTTGCCGCCGGGTTCTATGCGCCGGTGCCCGAAACGATCGTCGCCGTCACCGGCACCAACGGCAAGACCTCGACCGTCGAGATGGTCCGCCAGATCTGGCGCATGGCGGGCAACCGCGCCGCCTCGATCGGTACGCTCGGCGTGACCACGCCCGAAGGCTCGGTCTCGACCGGGCTGACCACGCCCGACATCGTCACCTTCCTCGCCAACATGGCCGGCCTCGCGCGCGAAGGCGTCACGCACGTCGCCTATGAGGCGTCCTCCCACGGTCTCGCCCAGTTCCGCAACGAGGGGCTGCGGGTCAAGGCCGGGGCCTTCACCAATCTCAGCCGCGATCACCTCGATTACCACAAGGACATGGCGGACTATTTTGCCGCGAAGATGCGCCTGTTCGACGAGGTGGTGGAACAAGGCGGCACGGCAGTCATCTGGGCCGACGACCAATGGTCGCCGTCGTCGGCAGAGCGGGCGCAGGCAAGGGGGTTGCGCCTGTTCACGGTGGGCGAGAAGGGGACGCAGATCCGCCTTCTCGCCCGCTCCCCCAGCGCTCTGGGCCAGACTCTTCAGATCGAGCATGAAGGCGCGGCCCGCACGATCAACCTGCCGCTGATCGGGGCCTACCAGGCCGCCAACGCACTGGTGGCGGCGGGCCTCGTCCTCGCCACGGGCGGCGATCCGGCGTGCACGTTCGACGCGCTCGGCCGGCTCCAGCCGGTGCGCGGGCGGCTCGAACGGGCCGCGATCACCGGGCTGGGCGCGCCGGTCTATGTCGACTATGCCCACACCCCCGATGCGCTTGAAGCCGCCATCGCCGCGCTCAGGCCCCATGTCACCGGGCGGCTGATCGTGGTATTCGGAGCGGGCGGGGATCGCGATTCCGGCAAGCGCCCGCTGATGGGCCAGGTCGCGGCCGAGCAGGCCGACATCGTGATCGTGACCGATGACAATCCGCGCGGCGAGGATGCGGGCGAAATCCGCAAGGCCGTGCTCGCCGGATGCTCGGGCGGCCTGATGGGCAAGGTCCGTGAGATCGGCGACCGGCGCGAGGCCATTGCAGCGGCGTTGCAGACGGCTTGCAAGGGCGATGTCGTCCTCGTTGCCGGCAAGGGGCACGAGCAGGGGCAGATCATCGGGCGGGGCGAGGCCATGCGCGTCCTACCTTTCGACGACGTCACGGTAGCGAGGGAGTGCGCCGGGCAATGAGTGCAATAGCCGCCCTGATCGACTGGCCGGAAGACAGCCTCACCGAATGGCGCCTCGCGCTGTGGACCTCGGCCGAACTGGCCGAGGCGACCGGCGGCCTTGCCAGCGATGAATTCGAGGTATCCGGCGTCGAGATCGACAGCCGAGACGTGGTCGAGGGTGACCTGTTCTTCGCGCTCAAGGGCGAAGTCATGGACGGCCACCGTTTCCTCGATTCCGCCTTCCGGAACGGCGCCGTCGCCGCGGTGGTCGACCGGAAAGTCAATTATCCGCATATACTTGTGCCGGATACTTTCGAGGCGCTGCAAGCTCTGGCCACCGCCCGCCGTGCCGCGATCGCGGCAACCGCCTGCGTCATCGGGGTGACCGGATCGGTCGGCAAGACAAGCGTCAAGGAAGCGCTCTTCGCCGCGCTCGACCGTTCAAGCCACGGCCGCGCGCACCGTTCGGTCAAAAGCTACAACAACCACGTCGGCGTGCCGCTCAGCCTCGCGCGCACGCCCACCGGCAGCCATTTCGGCGTGTTCGAGATGGGCATGAACCATGCCGGCGAAATCGCCGCGCTGACCCGGCAGGTCCGCCCCCACGTCGCGCTGATCACCACGATCGCCCCGGCCCATATCGAGAACCTCGGCTCGGAAGCAGCGATCGCCGATGCCAAGGCCGAAATCTTCGAGGGCCTCGAACCGGGCGGCACGGCGGTGATCCCGGCCGACGGCCCGCATTTTCGCCGTCTTGCCGATGCCGCGCGCCGTGCCGGGGCCAACGTCGTCTCGTTCGGCCGGTCAAGCGAGGCCGATGTCCGCCTGCTCGACGCGGTCATGGCGCCGGGCGGCGGCTCGCTGGTCACGGCCGACATGGGCGACCGGCGGCTGTGCTACACCGTCGCCGCACCGGGCGAGCACTGGGTCACCAATTCGCTCGCTGTCATGGCCGCGGTCCGCGCGGCGGGCGGCGATCTCGGCGCGGCGGGCCTCGCCCTTGCCGAACTCGAAGGGCTCAAGGGGCGCGGCGCGCGCCACACCATAACTGCCGGCAGCGGGAAGGCCCTGCTGATCGACGAGAGCTACAACGCCAACCCCGCCTCGATGGCCGCGACCCTGGCCCAGCTCGGCGCCACGCCGGCCCGGCGCCGCATCGCCGTGCTCGGCGCGATGAAGGAACTGGGCGAGCACGGCCCGCAGTTTCACGCCGAGCTGGCCGGGCCGCTCGCGGCTGCCGGAGCAGACTATGCGCTTCTGGTGGGCGACGAGATGACCGCGCTGGCCGACGAACTGGGGAAATCGGCAGGCGGCGCGCTTGGCAAAGTGATCCCCTTCGCTCATTGCCGGTCAACCGCAGAGGCAATCGAAGCCCTGTCGGCATGGGGCCTGGAAGACGGCGACGTCCTCCTCGTCAAGGGATCGAATTCGGTGGGGCTCGGCCAACTGGTCGCCGCCCTCACTCTCGGGCAAGGCTAGGTTCGCACAAACATGCTTTACCTCATCGCCGACTGGATGAACTTCCCCGGCATTGCGAACCTCATTCGCTACCAGTCGTTTCGCGCCGGCGCGACCATGGCCACGGCTTTCCTGATCGGCCTGATCATCGGCCCGCGCTTCATCAACATGCTGCGCGTGCGCCAGGGCAAGGGGCAGCCGATCCGCGAGGACGGCCCGCAGAGCCACCTCGCCAAGCGCGGCACGCCGACCATGGGCGGCCTGATGATCCTGATCGCCCTGGTGATCTCGATGCTGCTGTGGATGGACCTGTCCAACCCCTTCGTCTGGGCCTGCCTCGCGGTCACCGCCGGCTTCGGCGCGATCGGTTTCATGGACGACTACGACAAGGTCACCAAATACAGCCACAAGGGTGTGCCGGGCCGGGTTCGCCTCGCCATGGAATTCGTCGTGGCCGGGATCGCCGCCTGGATCATCGTCAGCCAGGTCGGCACCGACGTTTACGTCCCGTTCCTGAGCAATCGCTACATCCCGCTCGGGCCGCTCTACTATGTCTTTGCCGCCGTGGTGATCGTGGGCGCGGGCAATGCGGTCAACCTGACCGACGGGCTCGACGGGCTGGCCATCATGCCGGTGATCATCGCCGCCGGGACTTTCGCGATCATCGCCTATCTGGCGGGCCGCATCGACTATGCGCATTATCTCGGCATTCCCCACGTGCCGCGCGCGGGTGAACTCGCCATCCTCTGCGCCGGGATCATGGGGGCGGGGCTCGCCTTCCTCTGGTTCAACGCGCCGCCGGCCGCCGTGTTCATGGGCGATACCGGCTCCCTCGCGCTCGGCGGCGCGCTCGGCGCCATCGCCGTTGCCGCGCATCACGAGATCGTGCTCGCCATCGTCGGCGGCCTGTTCGTGATGGAGGCCGTCTCGGTCATCATCCAGGTCTTCGTCTACAAGCGCACCGGCAAGCGGGTATTCCTGATGGCCCCGATCCACCATCACTTTGAAAAGCTCGGCTGGGCGGAATCGACCGTTGTGATCCGCTTCTGGATCGTCTCGATCATCCTTGCCCTGATCGGTCTGTCGACGCTCAAGCTACGATGATCACCTCGCCCGCCTTTGCCGGCAAGCGCTATGCCGTCCTCGGTCTTGCCCGCACCGGGCTCGCCGCGGTCCGCGCCCTGCTGGCAAGCGGCGCCGAAGTGACTGCGTGGGACAGCCGCGACGAGCCGCGCCAGGCCATCGTCGCCGAATTCGGCGAACGGGTCGCCCTGGCCGATCCGGTCACTTCAGACCTTGCCGGCTATGCCGGGGTGCTGGTCTCGCCGGGCGTTCCGCTCAACCGCCACCCGATCCGCGAAGCGGCGGAGCGTCACGGCGTGCCGCTGATCGGCGATATCGAGATTTTCTCGCAGGCCCGGATGAACCTGCCCCCGCACAGGGTGGTCGGCATCACCGGCACCAACGGCAAGTCGACCACGACGGCGCTGGTCCACCACCTGCTGCAGACCGCCGGCCTGCCGAGCCTGATGGGCGGCAATATCGGCCTGCCGATCCTGGGCCAGAAGCCGCTCGCCCCGAACGACAGGGGCGAGGGGGTCTATGTCCTTGAACTGTCGAGCTACCAGATCGACATCACCCAGCGGCTCGATTGCGATGTCGCGGTGCTGCTCAACGTCAGCCCCGACCACCTCGACCGCTACGGCAGCTACGAGGCCTATGTCGCCTCCAAGGCCCGCCTGTTCGGAATGCAGGCGATCGGCCATGTCGCGCTTGTCGACTACCGGGCGGAGATGGACGAGGACATCCTCCGCTTCGCCCCCGATGGCCAGCGATTCCAGTTCATCGACGGGGTGGACCTGCCCGGCAACCAGGCGGACTGGCCCTCGCTGCAAGGACCGCATAACCGCGCCAATGCCGCCGCCGCCGTCGCTACGGTTCGTCACCTCGGGCTCGACGATGCGACGATCGAGGCCGGGCTCAAGACCTTTTACGGCCTGCCCCACCGGATGGAACGGGTGGCCGAGGCCAATGGCGTTATCTTCATCAACGACAGCAAGGCCACCAACCCGGCGTCCACTGCCCCGGCCCTCGCTGCCTTCCCGGCCGCTCCCGCACCGCGCATCCACTGGATTCTTGGCGGCCTGCCCAAGGGCGATGACCTTGACGACTGCGTGCCCTTCTTGGGCAACGTCGCTGCCGCCTATACCATCGGCGATGCCGGCCCGCGCTTTGCCGAGCTGCTCGAGGGCCATGTGCCCGTCCGCCGCAGCGAGATGATGTGCGAGGCGATCCGCCAGGCGATCGACGCGGCCCATCCGGGCGACGTGGTCCTGCTCTCGCCGGCCTGCGCCAGCTTCGACCAGTTCCGCGACTATGAGGCGCGCGGCGATGCCTTCCGCCAATTGGTCGGTGCCCTGCTCGAGGGAGGAAGCTGCGGATGACCCAGTTCAGCGGCATTTCCGATCACACGCCCTTCGTCCCGCGCGCCGGTGCGGTTCCGGCCGGGCTGCGCCTCAAGCGCAACCGCCGCCACGAACTGGCCGTATGGTGGCGCGAGATTGATCGGGTGCTGCTGTTCCTCGTCCTCTCACTGATGGCGCTGGGCGCCGCCGCCGTGGCTGCGGCCTCGCCCGCCAGCGCGCGGCGCCTGTCCACCTCGGCAATCCGGCTCGATGACCTGCACTTCTTCGTGCTGCACATCCGCTGGCAGATCATCGGCCTCGTCACAATGTTCGCGGCCTCGACACTGCCCAAGGAAACCGCGCGCCGCGCCGGGATCATGCTCGGCTTCGGGATGATCTTCGCGCTGATGCTGGTCCCGGTTATCGGCACCAACGTCAACGGCGCCAAGCGCTGGCTCAATCTCGGCATTTCGCTGCAGCCGTCGGAATTCCTCAAGCCCGCCTATGCCATCGCCATGGCCTGGGTCCTGTCGTGGCGGGTGCGCGATCCGGGCCTGCCGGTGCTGTGGATCGCCACGGGCATGATGGGGCTGGTCTCGTTTCTGCTCATGCTCCAGCCGGACTTCGGCTCGACCGTGCTGTTCGCCGGGGTCTGGTTCGTGCTGGTCCTGCTTTCGGGCCTGCCGGTCAAGCAGATCTCGCTCCTCGGCGCGGGCGGCGTGGTTGGCGTGGTGGCGACCTATTTTCTCTACGACAACGCCCGCCACCGCATCGACAATTTCCTGGGCGGCGGCACGGCCTACGATCAGGTCGACCTCGCCTCGCGCACGATCTCCTCGGGCGGGTGGACCGGCTCCGGCCTGTGGCTCGGCACCCGCAAGCTCTCTCTGCCCGAGGCCCATACCGACTATATCTTCTCGGTGATCGGCGAGGAATTCGGCCTGCTGGTCTGCGGCCTGATCGTCCTGCTCTATCTCGCCCTCGTCACCCGGGTCCTGCTCCGGCTGGTCGAGGAGGAGGATCTGTTCACGGTGCTCGCCGCGACCGGGCTTACCGCCCAGCTTGGCGGGCAGGCCTTCATCAACATCCTCGTCAATCTCCAGCTGTTCCCGTCCAAGGGCATGACCCTGCCGCTGATCTCCTACGGCGGCTCGTCCACGGTGGCGCTGTGCCTTGGCGTTGGCTTCCTGCTGGCGATCACCCGCCGCAATCCCTACCTGCAGCGCGAGCGCTTTACCCTGCGCGACGCCGGAGTGCTGAAATGAGCGTTGGCCAATGAGCGGGGTAAGCCGCCACTATGTCCTGGCCGCCGGTGGCACCGGCGGGCACCTGATTCCGGCCTTCGCCCTGGCGACCGAGCTGGAGCGGCGCGGCCACCACGTCGCGCTGGTGACTGACGCGCGCGGCGCGGCGATTCCGGGCAAGCCCGACTTCCTGCCCGCCCATGTCCTGCCCGCCGGGCGGATCGAGGGGAAGAACCCGCTGAACTGGCTCAAGGGCTTTCGGGCGATCTTGGAGGGGCGGCGCATGGCGCTGCGCCTGTTCGACTCGTTCCAGCCCAGCGCCGTGGTCGGCTTCGGCGGCTATCCCGCCCTGCCGACCCTGCTAGCTGCGACCTCGGCCAGGATCCCCTCGGTGATCCACGAGCAGAACGCCGTGCTGGGCCGGGTCAACCGCTTCCTCGCCGGCAAGGTCGATGCCATTGCCACGGCTTACA
The DNA here is from genome assembly GCF_014230315.1 of Novosphingobium flavum. GTDB lineage: Bacteria > Pseudomonadota > Alphaproteobacteria > Sphingomonadales > Sphingomonadaceae > Novosphingobium > Novosphingobium flavum. Next base: position 97,664 of record NZ_JACLAW010000001.1, read on the forward strand.
GGCAGGTCGATCGCCTCGCCGAAAAGCTCGCGGGCAAGGTCCATCTCGTCGGCAACCCGGTTCGGCCCGAGGTCCTGACCCTGCGCGACCAGCCCTATCCCGAATTCACCGAGGACGGGCTGCTGCGCGTGCTCGTGACCGGTGGCAGCCAGGGCGCGCGGGTCCTGTCCGAAGTCGTGCCCGATGGCCTTGCCATGCTCCAGCCGGCGCTGCGCACCCGGCTCCAGGTGATCCAGCAGTGCCGCCCGGAAGACATCGACGTCGTGCGCCAGCGCTATTCCAGCCACGGCATCCCGGCCGAACTCGCCACCTATTTCGAGGATATGGCCGAGCGGCTGGCCGATGCCCACCTGTTCATCGGCCGGGCCGGGGCCTCGACCATCGCCGAGCTGACCGCCGTGGGCCGCCCGGCCATCCTCATTCCCCTGCCGATCGCGACTGACGATCACCAGGCCGCCAACACGCGCGAGATCGTCGAGGCGGGCGGCGCCCGCTCGATCCGCCAGGCGAAATTCACGGCCGTCGAACTCGCCAAGCAGATCCAGGCCATGGCCCAGCATCCGCATAGTCTCGCCAATGCCGCCCATGCGGCGTGGAACTGCGGCTATCCCAATGCGGCAAGCGACCTTGCCGATCTCGTCGAAAGCTTCGGCGCTACCCCCCTGATGGACGTGATCCGGGTTGGCGGTGCGGCGCAGGCCACCGGCGGCAAGGAAGCCCTCGCGCGCGATATGGCCGAATGAAGGGCGTTGGAACCGATATCGGGACGATCCACTTCGTGGGGATCGGCGGGATCGGCATGTCCGGCATTGCCGAGGTGATGAACAACCTCGGCTATACCGTGCAGGGCTCCGACATTGCCGAAGGCTACGTGGTCGAAGGGCTGCGCAAGCGCGGGATCAAGGTGATGATCGGCCACAAGGCCGATAACCTTGGCGATGCGGCGGTCGTCGTCACTTCCACCGCCGTGAAGCGCGATAATCCGGAAGTCGCCGCCGCCCTAGAAAACCGCATTCCCGTCGTGCGCCGCGCCGAAATGCTGGCCGAGCTGATGCGGCTCAAGAACACTGTCGCCGTGGCCGGAACGCACGGCAAGACCACGACCACCTCGATGGTCGCGGCCCTGCTCGATGCCGGCGGGGTCGATCCCACGGTGATCAACGGCGGGATCATCAATTCCTACGGCTCGAACGCCCGTCTCGGCGCGTCGGACTGGATGGTGGTCGAGGCCGACGAGAGCGACGGGTCCTTCCTGCGGCTCGACGGTACGATCGCGGTCGTCACCAACATCGATCCCGAACACCTCGATCACTATGGCTCGTTCGAGCGGGTGAAGGAGTGCTTCGTCGAATTCATCGAGAACGTGCCGTTCTACGGCGCGGCGGTGCTGTGCATCGACCATCCCGAGGTCCAGGCGATCATCCCCAAGGTGCGCGATCGCCGGGTGATCACCTATGGCTTCTCCGCCCAGGCGGACGTGCGGGGCGAGGGCGTCACCCCGATTCCCGGCGGAAACCGCTTTACCGCCGTCCTGCGCCAGCGCGACGGATCGTTCCGCCGGATCGAGGGGATCGAGCTGCCGATGCCCGGCCGCCACAACGTCCAGAACGCGCTCGCCGCCGTCGCGGTCGCGGTCGAGATGGGCTGCGACGGCGAGGTGATCCGCACCGGCTTCGGCAAGTTCGGCGGGGTCAAGCGCCGGTTCACCAAGGTCGGCGAGGTTGCCGGGGCGACGGTGATCGACGACTATGGACACCACCCGGTCGAAATCCGGGCCGTCCTCGCCGCCGCGCGCGAAGGCGCAACCGGCCGGGTCATCGCCGTGGTCCAGCCGCACCGCTTCACCCGCCTGCGCGATCACATGGAAGACTTCCAGGGCGCCTTCAACGATGCCGACGTGGTCTATGCCGCTCCGGTCTATCCCGCCGGCGAACAGCCGATCGAGGGGGTGGACAGCGCGGCGATGGTCGAAGGGGTCAAGGCCCGGGGCCACCGCGCCGCCTTCGTCACCTCCGGCGCCGATGATCTGGCTGAAACTCTCGCCCACACGATCCGGGAAGGTGATATGATCGTCTGCCTCGGCGCCGGCGACATTACCAAGTGGGCCGCCGGTCTTGCCGATGCGATAGGCAAGAGGAGGTGACGGCGATGAACGGTTTTCTCCCCGATCCGACAGCGTGGATGCGGGTCATGCTGGAGGTCCAGAAGGCCCAGCTCGAAGCCGCCGCGAAGCTGGTTGAGGCGGGCAGCACGGCGCTCGATCCCGAACGGGTGGACGAAGCGCGCCAGCAGCTTGAGGAGGCCGGCAAGCAGGCGGTTGAGGCTGCCGAGAACTGGTCGCGCGCGCAGTGGGAGTGGCTCGGCCTGTGGCGGATCTGACCGTCCCCCCATTCCCCGAGGTCGCGGGGAAGCTTACGGCTGAGGCCCCGCTCGCCCCGCTCGTCTGGTTCAAGGCGGGCGGCGCGGCGCAGTGGCTGTTCGAGCCGAAGGACGTGGCCGACCTTCGTGCCTTCCTTTCCGCGCTCGATCCCGCAGTGCCGGTCATGGCGCTTGGTCTCGGCTCGAACATGATCGTGCGTGATGGCGGCGTGCCGGGCGTCGTCGTGCGGCTCGGCAAGGCCTTTGCGAAAGTCCGCAAGCTCGATGGCCTGACGCTCGATTGCGGCGGCGGGGCCAGCGGCATCCTGGTCTCCTCCACCGCGCGCGACGCGGGGATCGCCGGTTTCGAGTTCCTCCGCTCGATCCCCGGCACGGTCGGCGGCTTCGTGCGCATGAACGGCGGGGCCTATGGCGGCGAGGTCAAGGACATCCTCGTCGATTGTGACGTGGTCCTGCGTTCGGGCGAACTGGTCACCCTGCCGCTCACGGACCTGCACTACACTTACCGCCATTCCGAATTGCCGACCGGCGCGATCGTCGTCGCCGCGCGTTTCCATGGTCGTCCGGGCGAACCCGAGGCGATCCAGGCCGAAATGGACCGCATCTCCGCCAGCCGCGAAGCGAGCCAGCCGCTACGTTCCAAGACCGGCGGTTCGACCTTCAAGAACCCCGCCGGCCACAAGGCCTGGGAACTGGTCGACAAGGCGGGGTGCCGCGGCCTCATGGTCGGCGGGGCGCAGGTCAGTGAAAAGCACACCAATTTCCTGATCAACACCGGCGAGGCGACCAGCGCCGATATCGAGGCGCTGGGCGAGGAAGTGCGGCGCCGGGTAAAAGAGAATTCCGGCGTCGAGCTGGAATGGGAAATTCAGCGCGTAGGCATGTTTGCCGGAGCGCCAGACAACAATGGCGTAGGCATGTTTGCCGGAGCGCCAGAAAACAATGGCGTGGGCTTTGCCGCCGCGACGCCAGTCATCGAAAGCGCAGGTAGCAAGTGAACCTCCCGAAACTTCATGTCGCGGTCCTGATGGGCGGCTGGTCGAGCGAGCGGCCGGTCTCGCTGATGAGCGGGGAAGGGGTGGCGAAAGCGCTGGAATCGCGCGGCCACCGCGTTACCCGGATCGACATGGACCGTGACGTTGCCGCCCGCCTGGCCGAGGCCGCGCCCGATGTGGTGTTCAACGCGCTTCACGGCTCGCCGGGCGAGGATGGCACGGTGCAAGGCCTGATGGACCTGATGGGCCTGACCTATACCCATTCGGGCCTCGCCACCTCGGTCATCGCGATCGACAAGGAACTGACGAAACAGGCGCTGGTGCCGCACGGCATTCCCATGCCCGGCGGCCGCATCGTCGAGACCGCCGAGCTTTACGAGCGCGATCCGCTTGCCCGGCCCTATGTCCTCAAGCCGGTCAATGAAGGCTCGTCCGTCGGCGTCGCCATCGTTACCGAGGGCGGCAACATGGGCAGCCCGATCAGCCGCGCCGCCAAGGGCCCGTGGCAGGAGTTCGACCGCCTGCTGGCCGAACCCTTCATCCGCGGCAAGGAACTGACCACGGCGGTGATCGGCGACAAGGCGCTGATGGTGACCGAACTCAAGCCCAAGTCCGGCTTCTACGATTTCGACGCCAAGTACACCGACGGAATGACCGAGCATGTCTGCCCGGCCGAGATCCCCGACGATATCACCGAGGCCTGCAAGGACATTGCCCTGCGCGCCCACAAGCTGCTCGGCTGCAAGGGCACCAGCCGCTCGGATTTCCGCTGGGATGACGAGCGCGGCGTCGAGGGCCTGTTCCTGCTCGAGGTCAACACCCAGCCCGGCATGACCCCGCTCAGCCTCGTGCCCGAGCAGGCGCGCCACTGCGGCATGAGCTACGAGGACCTGGTCGAGGCGATCATCGCCGAGGCCCTGCGTGATGCTGCCGCCGCCCGGCACCACGGAGAAATCCCGGCATGAGCCAGACGATCCGGCGCAAGGCACCGGGCGTGCGCAAGGTCGCCGCGCAGCAGGGCAAGGCGCGCAAGGCGCAGGCCGCCCGCGCCCGCACCGGCTCGGCGCTCGACGCGATCATGGCCTGGCTGCCGTTTACCGACGAACAGCTCCATCGCATCTTCCTCGCCCTGATCTTCGCCGCCGCGATTGCCATCGCCTGGGTCGTTGCGGTGATCGCCGGCGTGCCCACGCTCGCCACCGGCCAGGTCGCCGCGGTCGCCGCCGAGAGCGGGTTTGCCGTGCGCCGGGTTGACGTCCGCGGGGTCAACCACCTCAACGAACTCAAGGTCTATGAAAAGGTCCTGGGCGAAAAGGACCAGGCCATGACGGTGGTCGACATCGACCGCCTGCGGGCTGACCTGCTTGGCCTGTCATGGGTCGAGGATGCCCGCGTCTCGCGCCAGTTGCCCGATACGCTGGTGGTCGACATCGTCGAGCGGAGGCCCCACGCGGTGCTCAGGAAGCCCGACAAGCTGGTTCTGATCGATGCCACCGGCCATGAACTGGAATCGGTCTCGGCCGCGCGGGCCAAGGGCAAGCTCGTCGTCTCCGGTCCCGGCGCGGGCCAGCAGGTCGTGGCGCTTTCCGCCCTGCTCGATGCCGCCCCGGCGCTGAAGCCGCAGGTGACCGAGGCCGAATGGGTCGGCAACCGCCGCTGGAACCTCAAGTTCGGCACCGGGCAGGTCCTCGCCCTGCCCGAGGGGGACAAGACGTCGGCCAATGCCCTGATGGCCTTCGCCCGGCTTGACGGGACCAACCGCCTGCTCGGCGGCAAGGTCGCCGCCTTCGACATGCGCGCGGGCGACCGGATCTACTTCCGCGTTCCCGGCCGGGTCGAGGATGAGGCCAAGGCCGCGGCCAAGGCTGCTGCCGAAAAGGCAGCCGCCAAGAAGGCGGCCAAGGAAGCCGAAGCCAAGGCGCAGGAGCAGACCTGATGGTGCAGCCCGCGCGCATCACCCGCGTCATCGGCGCGGTCAACATCGGTTCGTTCCGCATCTCGGCCATGGTCGCCGGGATCACCGAAGGCGGCGAACTGCAGATCCTCGGCTCCGCGCACCGCGCCGCGCAGGGGGTCAAGCGCGGCTACGTCACCGACATGGCGGCCGCCACCTATGCCGTGCGCGATGCGATCGAGCGGGCGGAGAAAATTGCCCAGACCGCGATCGGTTCGGTCTGGATCGGCACGGCCGGGGCGGGGCTCGCCAGCTCCGTCGCCCAGGTCGAGATCGAGATCGGCGGCCGCCGGATCGAGCAGGACGATATCGAGCAACTGCTCGTCGCCGGGCGCGAGGTGATCCAGCCCGACGGGCGCATGGTGCTCCACGCCCAGCCCGCCCATTACACGCTCGACGGGGCGCACGGCGTTTCCAATCCGCGCGGACTCCATGCCGAGCGGCTGGGCGTCGATATCCATGTCATGCTCGCCGATGGCGCGCCGGTCCGCAACATTACCGAGGCGGTGCAGAACGCCCATCTCGACGTCGATGCCGTGGTCGCCTCGCCGATGGCGGCGGGCCATGCCTGCCTCACGCAGGAAGAGCGCGACCTCGGCGTCGCGCTGGTCGAGATGGGCGGCGATGTCACCAATGTCTCGGTCTATGCCGGCGGCATGTTGCTTGGCCTTGCCTCGATCCCGCTGGGCTCGGGCGACATCACCGACGCGATCGCCTCGGCCTTCGGCATCCGCCGCTTCCAGGCCGAACGCCTGAAATGCGTCAACGGCTCGGCCATCGCCAGCCCGGCCGACCACCGCGAACTGGTCCCGGTCAACGGGCCGGGCGAGGAGCCGACCGGCACGCTGGCCCGCCATGCCGACGAGCAGAACCGCATCCCCCGCGCCGAACTGGTCTCGGTCATCACCACCCAGCTCGGGCGGCAGATGGAAGAGGTCAACAAGGCGCTCAAACACCTCGGCTTCAGCGGCACGCGCGGCCAGCAGGTGGTGATCACCGGCGGCGGCGCCGAACTGGTGGGGCTGGCCGACTATGCCCAGCAGGCGCTCGGCAAGCCGGTCCGGATCGGCCGTCCGCCCCAGCTGATCGGCCTGCCGGAGGCTCATGCCCGGCCGGGATTCGCCACGCTCGCCGGGCTCATCCTCTATGCCGCGGCGGATCCGGTCGACATCCGCTCGGTCGGCCGCGCGGGCCGTTCGGTGGCGGGCAGCGCCGGCAAGGGGCTGGTCAGCCGGATATACCGGGCCGTCATGGAGTATTTCTGAGGCAGAATGGGGGAAATGCGCGGCTGCGGACTGTGGACAAAGCCTGTTGCCCCCTTGGTCTGCCGATTCGAACGGTGCATTTACCAATAATTGTAGTGCCCGCCGCCCCGGGCCCTGGCTGGAGATCAGGATGAGCATCAATATCGGACCGCCGGCAGTCGAGGAACTGCGCCCCCGCATCACCGTGATCGGCGTTGGCGGAGCTGGCGGCAATGCCATCGCCAACATGATCCAGGCCGAGATCGAGGGTGTCGACTTTATCGTCGCCAACACCGATGCCCAGGCGCTCAACAATGCGATCGCGGAGCATCGCATCCAGCTCGGGCCGGATATCACCCAGGGCCTTGGCGCCGGTTCGCGCCCCGAAGTGGGCCGGGCCGCGGCGGAAGAGACCGTGGCCGAGATCGAGCGCGCGCTGGAAGGCGTGCATATGGTCTTCATTGCCGCCGGCATGGGCGGCGGCACCGGCACCGGCGCTGCGCCGGTCATCGCCAAGATCGCGCGTGACAAGGGCGTGCTGACCGTCGGCGTCGTGACCAAGCCGTTCCTGTTCGAGGGTACCCGCCGGATGCGCTCGGCTGAAAGCGGCATCGCGGAGCTGCAGAAGCACGTCGATACGCTGATCGTCATCCCGAACCAGAACCTGTTCCTGGTCGCCAAGGCGGAAACCACCTTCAAGGAAGCCTTCCAGCTGGCCGACGAGGTGCTCCAGCAGGGCGTTCGCTCGATCACCGACCTGATGGTCATGCCGGGCCTGATCAACCTCGACTTTGCCGACGTCCGCTCGGTGATGGGCGAGATGGGCAAGGCCATGATGGGCACGGGCGAGGCGGAGGGCGAAAGCCGCGCGCTCGAGGCTGCGGAGCGGGCGATCTCCAACCCGCTGCTCGACGGCGTGTCGATGCAGGGCGCCAAGGGCGTGATCATCTCGATCATCGGCGGCGAGGACATGAAGCTGCTCGAGGTCGACGAGGCCGCAAACCACATCCGCGAACTGGTCGATCCCAATGCCAACATCATCTGGGGCTCGGCCTTCAACCCGGACCTTCAAGGCAAGATCCGCGTCTCGGTGGTCGCCACCGGTATCGAGCAGACCGCCGAACAGCAGCAGCAGCTGACGTCCAGCGGCTTCTCGCTCGGCGCCTCGCGCGGGATCGCCCGTCCGGGCGTGGCCCGCGCCGAGGCTCCTGCCCCGGCGCCGGTCCAGCCCGAGCCGGCTCCCGCCCCGATAGTTGCCGCGCCCGAGCCTGAGCCGGCCCCCGTCGCTGCCGCGTCCGAACCGGCCGAGCCGCTCGAACTCGACCTTGCCGGCTTCGAACCCGAAGAGGCTGGCGCCGAACCGGTCGCCGCGGTCGAAGATGCTCCGGCCGAGCCGTCCTCCGACGAACTGCTGCTCGACGCCAGCCGCCTTGCCGCAGAGGACGAGCAGGCCGCTGCGGCCCTGCGCCGCCCGGTGGTTTCCGAAGCGCCGACCCCGCGCCTGTCGGGTGGCGGCACCACCCTGTTCGAGCGCATGGCCAACCTCTCGCGCGGCGGCGGGCGCAGCCTGCGCGAGGACGAGGGCGAGGACGACGGCGAGAGCCAGTCGATCTCGATCCCGCGCTTCCTCGGCCGGCAAAACAACCAGTAATCGGCCGCAGCGGGCGGGCGGGCGCAAGTCCGCCGCCCGTTCCGGCGCGGTTCAGCTTCGCCTGCTCAGGCCAATCGACCGACGGGCGCAGACAACTGGCAATACAGGGACCACGCCGTGGGATCGGCGTGGTTTTCGGCAATGAAGGCGGGTCACGTGAAGCAGGACAGGCAGGGCAGCTGCGATCTGGGCAGTTGCAATCTGGGCGGCGGCAAGCTGCGTGCGCGGCGGATCGCCGCAGGGTATCTCTTGCCGGTCGCGGCCCTGCTCGCGCCGGCCTTGCTTCCGGCCCCGCTTGCGGCCCAGCCTGTGGTCCAGCCGCTGCCCGGCGGCAGCACCCAGACGCTCAACAGCGCGCTCGCCCGCCTCGCCCGCGATCCGCGCGATCTGGGCGCCCTGATCGACGCCGGCAATGCCGCGCTGCAGGTGGGCGATATCGACGCGGCCACCGGCTTCTTCGCCCGGGCCGACCAGCTTTCGCCGAATAACATGCGGGTCAAGGCCGGGCTCGCCTCGGCCCTGGTGCGCAGCGCCAACCCCTATGACGCGATCCCGATGTTCGCCGAGGCCGAGCGGGCAGGGGTGAACGACCCGCTGGTGGTGTCCGATCGCGGCCTCGCCTACGATCTGGTCGGCGATAATGCGACCGCGCAGCGTTACTATCGCCAATCGCTCTCCGCCGCGCCGAACGACGAGACCCAGCGCCGTCTGGCCCTCAGCCAGGCCATCGCCGGGGACCGCGCCGGAATGGAGCAGACCCTCTCGCCCCTGCTGCAGCGGCAGGACAAGGCAGCCTGGCGCACCCGCGCCTTTGCCCTGGCGATCCTCGGGCGTCCGGACGAGGCCGTGGCGATTGCCAACCAGTCGATGCCGACGGATCTCGCCAACGGGATCGCGCCCTACCTGCGCTACATGCCGCGCCTCACGGCTGCCCAGCAGGCCGCGGCGGCCAATTTCGGCCGCTTTCCCCGCGCCGCCGAGATCGGGCGCGATGATCCGCGCGTGGCGCTCTATGCCCCGCCCAAGCGCGTTGCTTCCACGGCCGATGCGCCGCTGGTCCCGGCCGGGACGCCGCTCGGTCGCAGCCGGACCAGTGTCCGCCAGCCAGCCCCCGCGCGCGCGGCCGCCGTCACCCCGCCGGTCGCGCCTGCTGCGATGCGCAGCGCGCCGCCCGAACCGATGCCCGATCGTCAGGTCGGCGCGCCGCCGCAGCTGGTCGCAACCGGTGAACTGCCCCCGCGTACAGCCGCTGCGCCGCTCCCAGTCGCCCCTGCCCCAAGTCCGGCTCCGACCCCGGCGCGCGTTCCCGTCTTCGCACCGGTCACCGCCAGCATCGCTCCGAGCCAGCCCGCGCCCAGCCAGCCCGCGCCGATCGCGCGTCCGGCTCCAGTTCCGGCACCTGTGCAGGCCGCCCTTCCTGCTCCCGCTCCGGCGGTGGCTTCACCCGCGCCGGCCCCGGCTTCCGCGTCCGGATTCGATCTCGCCCGCGTGGTCGCTGCTCAGAGCGGATCGGCCGCGCCGGGTTCGTCGCCAGCCGCTCCTCCCGCGCCGGCGCCAGCTTTTGTCGACGCGCCGCACGTGCCGTCCGCCCCGGCGCCCGTCGCTGCCTCGGCGCCCGCTCCCGCGCCTGTGCGTCGCCCGGCGCCGCCGGCTCGCGTTGCCGATGCCTTCGGCGATTTCACCGTGTCCAAGGGAGTGGTTGCCCCGGCACCCGGCGCGGTCGACGTGCGCAAGATCGCGGCGGCCAAGCCCAAGCCGCCCGAGCCCAAGAAGCCGGCTCACCCCAGCCGGATCTGGGTCCAGGTCGGCACTGGCCGCGATCTCAGGGCGCTGGCCTTTACCTGGCGCGGCCTGGTGAAGGATAATCCGGCCCTCCTGCGCGGCAAGGATGCCATGACCTCCGATTGGGGCCGCACCAACCGCCTGCTGACCGGGCCTTTCCCGACCGAGGCGGCGGCCGAGGCCTATCTCGTCAAGCTCAAGAAGGCTGGGCTCGACGCGTTCGAGTGGATCAGCCCCGCTGGGCAAGTGGTCGACGACCTGCCCGGCACCTGACATGGGGTGGGGCAGGGCTTTCCCCTGCTTTTCCACACCTTGTAAACAGCCTTGTCGAGTTTTGCGCAGGGCTTGCCCGGGTCCGGATTGTGTCGGAGGGGGCAAGCAACGCATCCAGCCTCTGCCTTCGGGGAGAACAGACAAGTGAGGACGGACCAGCACGACATGGAACGCGACGACGATGCCGCTCCGGTCGAAATGCTTGCGTCGCTTTTCGATGCGCGCGGCTGGCAATACGATTTCGTGGGCGACGACGAGATTACCGTCGAGGTCCAGGGGGCCTGGGCATCGTACCAGCTGCGCGGGATCTGGCGCCGCGAGGATCATGTCCTGCAGCTGCTGTGCCTGCCGGACATCCGCATTCCCGAAGACAAGCGACCGCCGATGTTCGAGGCGCTGGCCCTCGTCAACGAACAGATGTGGCTCGGCCATTTCGACGTCTGGTCGAACGGCATGGTCCTGCTCTACCGCCACGCCCTGATGCTGGGCGACGAGGGTCTGCTCTCGATCGCCCAGGCCCAGACCGTGGTCGAGGCCGCGATCGATGAGTGCGATCGCTTCTACCCCGTGTTCCAGTTCATCCTCTGGGGTGACAAGACGCCGGCCGAGGCCCTCGCCAGCGCGCTGGTCGACGCTGCCGGAGAGGCCTGAACGCCAAGGCTTGACGGCCGGGCCCCGCTTGCCCATCGCGCATTAATGGCAGCGAAAGGGATACGGCCGTGAGGATCTTGCAGTTCGGGTGCGGCAACATGGGCGGGGCCATGCTGGCCGGCTGGCTGGCCGGCGGGATCGCGCCGGAAAGCTTCACCGTGGTTGATCCCTATCTGGCCGAGGCTCCTGCCGGCGTCACCTTGCTGCGCGAAGCGCCCGCCGATGCTGCGCCCTTCGATGTCGTGTTGCTGGGCTTCAAGCCGCAGCAACTGGCAGACTCTGCCGCGCCGATCGTGCCTCTGGTGAGCGAGGGCACGGTGCTGCTCTCGGTCCTCGCCGGGGTCGATCTTGAAACGCTGCGGCGTCTGTTTCCGGCCGCCCGCGCCATCGTCCGGGTCATGCCCAATCTCGCCGCCGCCATGGGCAAGTCGCCGATCGGGCTGGTGGGCGAGGGGGATGCCGCCAGCCGCGCCGAGGTCGACGGCCTGATGGCCCCGCTCGGCCAGGCCGAATGGCTCACGGGCGAGGACCGGATGGACCTCGTTACCGCGCTCGCCGGCTCGGGCCCCGCCTTCGTCTACCGCATGATCGACGCGCTCGCATCGGGCGCCGCCGAGCTTGGCCTGCCGCGCGATCAGGCCGACCGCCTGGCCCTTGCCATGGTGGAGGGCGCCGCCGCGCTTGCCGCTGCCTCGCCCAATTCGCCCGGCGAACTCGCCGACCGCGTCGCCAGCCCCGGCGGCACCACCCGCGCCGGGCTCGACGTCCTCGATGCTGAAGGCCGCATCGCCGCGCTGATGACCGATACCCTGCGCGCCGCGCGTGATCGCAGCGCTGAAATGACCCGCGAGGCCCGCGCGCGCGGCTGAGGCGCGGCCGAACTGCCTGCAGCAACAATCCTGCGACAAAAGACAGGTGGGGCGCCCGTCCGGTTATTCTTGAAAGATTAAGCAGACAGGCCGATATTACGCGAGCCGGTCCGATCGGGGCTGGTCACAGGAGCTTTGAAGACAATGGCTAACTGGAACGATCCCCAGCCCTCGAACCGCAATGCGTGGTCGGGCTTCGGAGCCTCCGCGAGCTTCGCCCCGGCGAACCAGGCCGCCTATGACATGGGCCTGCGCCGCTACATGCTCTCGATCTACAATTACATGGCATCGGGCGTGCTGCTTTCGGGCATCGTCGCGCTGGTATTCGCCTCGTCTGGCGCGGCTGCGGCGGTTTTCGCCACCCCGCTGCGCTGGCTGATCGCGCTGGCGCCGCTCGGCTTCGTCATGGCGATGAGCTTCGGCCTCAACCGGATGCAGACCTCGACGCTCAAGGCGCTGTTCTGGGCCTTCGCCGTGTCCATGGGCCTGTCGCTGTCGTCGATCTTCTTCGTCTACACCGGCCCGTCGATCGCCACGACCTTCTTTGCAACGGCGGCGGCCTTCGCCGGCCTCAGCCTCGTGGGCTATACCACGAAGAAGAGCCTGTCGGGCTTTGGCACCTTCCTCATCATGGGGGTCTGGGGCCTGCTCGCGGCGATGGTGATCAACATGATCTGGCCCTCGCAGGGGCTGGGCCTGGTGATCTCGCTGCTCGGCGTGCTGATCTTCGCGGGCCTCACCGCCTACGATACCCAGCGGCTCAAGGAACAGTATGCCTACGTGGCCGGGTCGGACATGATGGGCAAGGTCGTGATCATGGGGGCGCTGAGCCTCTACCTCGACTTCATCAACATGTTCACCTTCCTGCTGCAGCTTCTGGGCGATCGCCGCTGATTGCGACGAACCGCAGCAATTCCCACGACTAATTGAGATGCCCGGCGGTCCGAATGGTCTGCCGGGCATTTTCATATGCTGCGTTAACCACTAGATGATGCGCTTAAGGCTGGCGCAAGGTGCGCCGTGCCATGGTCGCCTGGGCCGCAGCGTCGGCCATCCGGAGGGGTGTTGAATGATCCGTTTCACCATGCAGCATGCCGCACTCGTGGCGGCCATCGGCGCAGCAGGGCTGCTCGCCGCCTGCGGTGAAAAGGCTCCCCCGCCCGCGCCCCTGCCGCCCCCGCCGCCCCCGCCGCCGGTGGCGATCGTGATCCCGCCGCGGCCCACGCCGCCCTTCGGTGCTTCGACCACGCTGTTCGTTCCCCCGGTCGATGCCACGGGCCTGCGCTACAGCGTCAACCGCAACATCACCCCAGCGCAGACCCTGTGGAACCTGCGCTCGGCCTACAACGTCGCGGCGCTCAACTGCCACGATCCGCGGCACACCGATATCCTCACCAACTACAAGGCCTTCCTCAAGGCTCACGCGGCGGGGCTGTCCAAGGCGAACAAGACCGTCGATGCCGAGTTCCGCAAGAAGTACGGCAACGGCTTCGTCGTCCCGCGCGAAAAGTACATGACCGAGGTCTATAACCACTACGCCCTCCCGCCAACGATGAGCGAGTTCTGCACCGCCGTCCTCGCGATGAGCCGCGATGCCCTCGTGGTGAAGCCGGTCGAGCTGGAGGCGTTCGCCGCGCGCAGCCTGCCCAACGTCGAGGTGGTGTTCGACAATTTCTATCGCCGCTACGACGAGTACAAGGTCAACCTCGCCGACTGGCAGGCCAAATATGCCCCCGCGCCGACGCCCGTCGTGCTGCCCGGTTCATCGAGCCCGGCGGTGGGCACCAATGTCTCCGCCGCGGCGGCCGCGGCAGGCCGCCCGGCCTCGTAAGCGAAGCGCGCGGCGAAGTGCATTTTGCGCTTCCCAAGGGCGGTACCCTTCGCTAAGGGGGCCGCTCCCGCAGGCAGCCACCCCCCGGTGGCCGGCCTCGGGCTCGCACTGGAACGGGGCCGTAGCTCAGCTGGGAGAGCGCGTCGTTCGCAATGACGAGGTCAGGGGTTCGATCCCCCTCGGCTCCACCAGTGTACTGTAAATTGCCACATCCCGGCCTGCGAACGGCACCTATCTGCGCTTCCGGTGCTCACGACCCTGATGGTCGCTGCGCGCCGGTTCTCGAAAGGCACCATTCTCGGCTCGGGCTGAGGCAATTTCCAGCACGCTGGCCATCCATTCCCGCTCAGCCTGAGCTTGTCGAGCCGAAGGCCAGCGAAGCTAATGTCGCGCGCGACAAATGCCTCATAAACCGTTAGATCGCCCACCATGCATTTTCTCGACCAGGCCAAGATCTATGTGCGCGCCGGTTCCGGCGGGCCCGGTGCCGTCTCGTTCCGGCGTGAAAAATACGTCGAATACGGCGGGCCCGATGGCGGCAACGGCGGCAAGGGCGGCGATATCGTGTTCGAGGCCGTGGCCGGTCTCAACACCCTGATCGACTTTCGCTACACCCAGCATTTCAAGGCCCCGCGCGGCGGCCACGGCATGGGCAAGAACCGCAACGGCGCGGGCGGCAACGACCTCGTGGTCAAGGTCCCGGTCGGCACCCAGATCATCTCGGACGAAGATCGCGAAACCGTGCTCGCCGACCTTACCGAGGCCGGCCAGCGCGTCGTCTTCCTCGAAGGCGGGCTCGGCGGGCGCGGCAACGCATCTTACAAGACCAGCACCAACCGCGCACCGCGCCAGCACCAGCCCGGCATCACGGGCGAGGAAATGTGGGTCTGGTTGCGGCTCAAGCTGCTGGCCGATGCCGGCCTCGTCGGCCTGCCCAATGCCGGCAAGTCGACCTTCATCAACAAGATCACCAACACCAAGGCCAAGGTGGGGGACTATGCCTTCACCACCCTGCGCCCGCAGCTCGGCGTGGTCAGCCACAAGGGCCGCGAATTCGTCCTCGCCGACATTCCCGGCCTGATCGAAGGCGCCGCCGACGGGGCAGGGGTGGGCGACCGCTTCCTTGGCCATATCGAGCGCTGCCGCGTCCTCATCCACCTGATCGACGTCCACGGCACCGACCCGGTCGAGGCGATGGACATCGTTGAGGCCGAACTCGAAGCCTATGGCGGCGGGCTGGATGAAAAGCCCCGCCTCGTCGCGCTCAACAAGATCGACCTCGTCGATGCCGAACTGGTCGAAGCTTTCTCCCGCGAACTGAAGGAAGCCGGCGCGGACGAGGTCTTCCCGATCTCCGGCGCCAGCGGCGCAGGCATCCAGGCCCTGCTCGACGCCGTGATCTCCTACCTCCCCGCCGCCACCGTCACCGAACGGCCCGACGGCGAACGCGAGGAACAGGACGACACCCCGTGGTCCCCGATCTGAGCGGACGAATAAGCGTCAGGAATACGTGATTAATGCAGGGGTCAATACTCCTGCACCCCAATCCGTCGCCCGGCGATGCGTTCGCGCGCCAGGTTGCCTTCCTCGCAGGCGGGCCACGCCAAAAATGACGATCTGAGCGAGCGAAGGCTATCGGAAGGGGCGGCGCAGTGCGTGCGATTTGCGTCCGAGACTTTGTTTGACCATGTTTGCCTCCACTTGTGGCAAGGGGCATAGTTTCACGGTCATGGAATTCCTGTTTGAACTGATCTTCCAGCTCTTCGGCGAACTCCTTATCCAGTTGCTCTTCGAAGCCGCTGCCGAACTGGGGCTTCGCTTGGTCGCCGCGCCAATCACCCGGCCTCGTCACCCGCTTTTCGCATCACTGGGTTTCAATCTATGGGGCGCGATTGCGGGCGGAATCAGCCTTCTGGTCCTGCCGAAGTCTCAAATTACAAATCCAGATTTCCGGATTGCGGCGGTGTTCGTGGTGCCGTTCGTCATGGGCTTCGTTATGCTCCAGGTCGGCAAGTTGAGAGCCCGAAGGGGGCAGGGTCTGGTCGGGCTTGACCACTTCTGGAACGGTTTTGCCTTCGCCTTTGCCATGGCCCTTGTGCGCTACCTTTTTGCCCATTGAACTTGTCTCCCGCCGCCAAGGCCGCGCAATCCCCATCCCCGCTCACCACGGCTGCGCCGGAAGACGGCAAGGGGTTTGGGGCCCATGGCCCCGGGATCATTTCCCGTTCCTCCCATCTTCCATCAGCCCCATCCCAGACTCCTCCCGCCGCAGTCCGCCCTGCGCGCACGATAGCCCGCGCGTCATCGCGCCTTGCATCGCCGCGCATTTTCCCTAATCCGCTGGCTCAATGAAAATCGCCACGCTTGCAGACCTCGGTAGCCCCCAGCTTTGTCCCCGCCTGGTGGTCAAGGTCGGTTCGGCCCTGCTCGTCGCCAAGGACGGTCCCCGCCGCGCATGGATCGAGGCGCTGGTCGGCGAACTGGCCGCCGCCCGCGCGCGCGGGCAGGACGTGATCGTGGTCAGCTCCGGTTCGATCGCGCTCGGCGCGGGCAAGCTGGGGCTGGACAAGGGCGGGCGCGGCAGTCTCGCCGATGCCCAGGCTGCGGCCGCCGTCGGACAGATCGCGCTGTCCGGCCTCTGGGCCGAATTGCTCGGTGCTCACGGCATCACCGCCGCCCAGATCCTGCTCACGCTGGAAGATCTGGAAGACCGCCGCCGCTATCTCAACGCCACGGCCACGCTCACCCGCCTGCTTGAGGCCGGGGCCGTGCCGGTGATCAACGAGAACGATTCGGTCGCCACCCAGGAAATCCGCTTTGGCGATAATGACCGCCTCGCCGCCCGCGTCGCCCAGGCCGCTCACGCCAGCGCGGTCCTGCTCCTGTCAGACGTCGACGGGCTCTACGACCGCAATCCCAAGGACCCGGCGGCAAAGTTGCTCGCGGTCGTTCACGGCGTCACCCCGGAAATCCACGCCATGGCCGATGGCGGCTCCGGCTCGGGCCTCGGATCGGGGGGCATGACCTCCAAGCTCCAGGCCGCCGAGATCGCCGATGTCGCCGGCATCGCCCTCGTCATCGGCAACGGCACCAGGGACGCGCCGATCGCCCGCGTGATCGAGCAGGGCGTCGGCACCCTGTTCCTGCCGCGTGATCGCGGACGCAAGGCCAAGGCGCGCAAGGCCTGGCTCGGCGGCCGCCTGCGGCTAAAGGGCACGCTCACCGTCGATGCCGGCGCCGCCCGTGCCCTCGGTACGGGCGCCAGCCTGCTCGCCGCCGGGATCACCGCGGTCGAGGGGCATTTCGTGCGCGGCGATGCCGTCGCCATCCGCGCGGCAGACGGCACCACGCTCGCTCACGGCCTCAGCGAATACGACGCGGCCGAATGCGCCCGCCTGATGGGCCGCCAGTCGGCCGATCATGCCGAACTGCTCGGCTATGAACCTCGCTCGGCCATGGTCCACCGCGACCAGCTCGTGCTGCTGTGACCCTGCCGGAATGACTCTCGTTGCCATTACCGGCGCGACCGGCTTCGTCGGCCAGGCCCTGATCGAGCGGGCGCTGGGCGACGGGATCGAGGTCCGCGCGCTCACCCGCGCCGACCAGCCGGCCCGCAAGGGCGTCACCTGGGTCAAGGGCGATCTGGCCAACATCCGCGCGCTCGCCCGGCTGATGAAGGGGGCCGAGGCGGTGATCCACGTCGCCGGGGTGATCAATGCTCCCGATCCCGCCGGGTTCGAGGCGGGCAACGTCACCGGCACGCTCACCGTGATCGAGGCCGCGCGCAAGGCGGGCGTACCGCGCTTCGTCTTCGTGTCCTCGCTCTCGGCGCGCGAGCCCGACCTTTCGGCCTATGGCGCGAGCAAGGCCAAGGCCGAGAAGCTGGTCAAGTCGAGCGGGTTGGACTGGACCATCGTCCGCCCTCCGGCGATCTACGGCCCGCGCGACAAGGAAATCCTCGAACTGTTCCGCATCGCCCGCTGGGGTGTGCTGCCGATGCCGCCAAAGGCGGGCCGCGCCTCGCTGCTCCATGTTGATGATCTCGCCCGCCTGCTGCTCGCGCTGGTCCCGCCCTCGCGTAATACAGGGCACAAGGTGTTCGAGCCTGACGATGGCCGCCCCGGCGGCTGGAGCCACTACGAACTGGCCCGTGCCATCGGCTGGGCCGTCGGCCGCCGTCCGCTTGTGCTTCACCTCTCGCAGCGCCTGCTGGACGGCGTCGCCTGGGCCGATGCCCGCCTGCGCGGGGACAGGGCCAAGCTCACGCCGGACCGGGTCGGCTACATGTGCCATCCCGACTGGGTCGTGCGCGAACGCGCCCGCCCGCCGCAGCGCCTGTGGCAAGCCCGGATCGAGACTCGCCAGGGGCTGGAAACGACGGCCCGCTGGTACTGTGACGAGGGCTGGCTCTAGTTCGCCTGGATATTCCGGGTCCAGACAGGCTGTCCGTTGTCAGGATCTTCCGCGGCTACCGAGCGGCCGGCGCGTTCGGGGAGCAGGCTGCCGCCAACGCCAAACCCGCTCATCCTGCGCGGAGGTGGTAGTGCCCTGATGTCCTCGCAAGCCCATCATGGCCTTCCAGCCCTTGTGAGGGCAGGGCGTAGTTGCTAGGGGTTGGGTGCGGGGCCAAGCAACCTCCCGCTCAGGCGAGCCTCGCCCAAGCGTTGCCTCAATCGCCCGCGGTCTGCGGGCAAAGGGGCATGGTTCACGCATGGCGTCCAATTCTCCATCACCGTCTTTCGCCGAAGTCGTGCGCGTCTTCGCGCGGATCGGCGCACTCAGTTTCGGCGGTCCGGCCGGGCAGATCGCCCTGATGCACCGCGAACTCGTCGATGAGCGCTGCTGGGTCAGCGAAGACCAGTTTCTCCACGCGCTCAACTTCTGCCACCTGCTGCCCGGCCCCGAAGCCCAGCAACTTGCCACCTGGATCGGATGGAAGCTGCACGGTCTGCGCGGGGGGCTCGTGGCGGGCCTGCTCTTCGTCATTCCCGGGGCGGCGGTCATGCTCGGGCTCTCGCTGCTCTATGCCCACGCGGCGGGATTGGCTTGGTTCTCCGCGCTGTTTCTGGGGGTCAAGGCGGCGGTGCTCGCCATCGTCTTCCAGGCCTTGCGCCGCATCGCCGGCCGCGCGCTCAATACCCGTTTCAAGGAGGGGCTCGCGCTCATTGCCTTCCTCGCCCTGTTCCTGCTCGACCTGCCGTTTCCGCTGGTCGTCCTTTCCGCCGGGGCAATCGGCATGGCCGTGGCCCTTGCCCGGCCTGACCTACTTGCGCTGAAACCGCCGCCGGCGGCCGCCGAGCCCGCACCTCGCCCATGGCGCCAGACCGTCGTCACGATCCTGGCCTGGGCTGCGCTCTGGGCCGCGCCGATGCTGGCCGTGCTTTTGCTGCTTGGCCCCGGTCACGTGCTGTGGACCCTCGGCCTGTTCTTCTCCAAGCTCGCCGTGGTCACCTTCGGCGGTGCCTATGCGGTTCTTGCCTATATGGCCCAGCAGGCGGTCCAGACTTTCGGCTGGCTCTCCGCAGGTGAAATGGCCGACGGCCTCGGCCTTGCCGAAACCACGCCGGGGCCGCTGATCATGGTCACCCAGTTCGTTGGCTTCCTCGCCGCCTTCCGCGCGCCTGAACCGTTCAGTCCGTTCATGGCCGGCCTGCTCGGCGCCCTGCTCACCACCTGGGTGACATTCGCCCCCTGCTTCCTCTGGATCTTCGCGCTCGCGCCGTGGATGGAGCGGCTCGAACAGGCTCGCCGCCTCGCCGGAGGCCTCGCCGCGGTCACCTCCGCCGTCGTCGGGGTGATTGCCAACCTCACGGTCTGGTTTGCCCTCCACGTCCTGTTCACCCGGGTCGAACGGCTGGAGCTTGGTCCCCTGCACCTGTCCCTGCCCGAATGGTCCAGCCTCGACTGGCGCGCCGCCGTGCTGACTGCCCTCGCAGCCCTGCTGATATTCCGCTTCAACCAGTCGATGCCCCGGGTGCTCGCCATCTGCGCGTTCTGCGGCGTGGCGCTGGGGGCAGTCGCCTAGGGAATCCTGCGTTAAATCGGCAGCGCCATTGCGCGCAGCCGCAGGTCACGCGGCAATCCAGAGCCTTCGCGCAAAGCAGTTCTGGATTGCCGCGCGGCTTCCTCGCAATGGCGAGTGGTCCAGATCAGGCGCACGGTGTTTCAGGTGTGTCGGGGAACAGGTGAGGGCTCTGCAGGGAAGCCATGCCCGCGCCGTGTTGCCGTCCACGGGGCGGGGCAGGGCTCCTGTCGGCCATCAGACCAGCCAGAAGTCCGAGGCGTCGAGCACCGGTCTGTTCGACAGCATGGCGATCTGCACCTGCGCCGCCTTGCCCGAACCATCGACGTCATAATAGAGCGCGCCGGTCGACTGGTTGTAGATGATGTGCTGGCTTGCCGTCACTGCCGCCTTGCCGGCAATGAATTCGGAAGGTGCCAAGGCCCCCGCGCTCAAACCTGCAAGGGCCGCGTAGGCGCTGCGCACGAATTCGAACCGGTCCGTGCCGTGGACGAAGTCCTGGATGGTATCGCGCGCCGAATTGATCTCCAGGATGGTGAAGCGGAACGCGTCACGCCCGAGCCCACCAGTCAGGCTGTCCGCCCCGCCGCCACCCACCAGCGTATCGTCGCCCGCCATGCCGTTCAGCAGGTTGGCGGCGGCATTGCCAGTCAGGACGTTGCCCAGTTCGTTGCCGGTTCCGCTGAGTGCAGAAGTTCCGAGCAGCGTCAGGTTCTCGAGATTGGCACCCAGCGTCCAGCTCAATTTCGCCGTGACCGTATCCGTCCCTTGTCCCGCCAGTTCGGTGACGAAGTCGCCGTTCACATCGACCACGTAGGTGTCATTGCCCAGCCCGCCGATCAGGGTGTCCGCCCCGGCGCCGCCGTCGATGACATCGTCTCCGGCCAGCCCCGTGATCACGTTGGCCAAGGCATTGCCGGTCAGCGCATCGCCAAAGGCCGATCCGGTGAGGTTCTCCAGCGCATCGCCCAGCACATCGCTGCCCGAACCGCCCGTCGCCTGCGCCGTGCCGACCAGCGACAGGTCCACCCGCACGGCCCCGGCCGCATCGTCATAGGCCAGCGTGTCCAAGCCCGCGCCGCCGGTGATGGTGTCACTGCCAGCGCCGCCGCTCAGCCAGTCATTCCCGCCCCCGCCACCGAGCGTATCGTTCCCGTCGAGCCCGTAGAGCCGGTTGGCCCCGTCATTGCCGACCAGCCCGTTGCCGAGCCCGTTCCCGGTCCCGTCCCAAGCCTGGGTCCCCGCCGCCAGCGTCAGGTTCTCGAGATTGGCGCCCAGTGTCCAGCTCAGCCGGGCCGTGACCGAGTCCGTCCCTTCGCCCGCCAGCTCGGTCACCCCGTCGCCCGCGTCGTCCACCACATAGCTGTCGCTGCCCAGCCCGCCGATCAACGTGTCCGCCCCGGCACCGCCGTCGATGACATCGTCCCCGGCCAGCCCCGTGATCACGTTGGCCAAGGCATTGCCGGTCAATGTATCGCCAAAGGCTGAGCCGGTGAGGTTCTCCAGCGCATCACCCAACACATCGCTGCCCGAACCCCCGGTCGCCTGCGCCGTGCCGACCAGCGACAGGTCGACCATCACTCCGGCGACGGCGTCGTCATAGGTGAGCGTATCGATCCCGTCGCCGCCAGTGATCGCGTCGTTCCCGGCCTCGCCGCTCAGCCAGTCGTTCCCGGCCCCGCCGTCGAGCGTATCGTTGCCCGCCCCGCCCGAGAGCAGGTCGTTCCCGGCAAGTCCGGACAGGCGGTCGGCCCCGACGCCGCCGGTCAGGGTGTCCGCCCCGGCGGTCCCGGTCAGCGTCACTCCGCCCGCATAGTCAGGCAGGGCAAGCGCGCCGTCATCGAACACCAGCCACTCGACCCCGCTAAGGTGATCCGAACCCTGATCCCCGTCGGCGAGGTTGTGGTCCGTCACCAGATAGCCCCCGGTCCCATCCTGGCTGACGGCAAAGTCGGCCATCAGGCCCAACACGTGGAATCGATCCGTCCCCGCGCCGCCGTAGACCGTTTCTGTCCCGGTCCCGCCCCAGGCCTCGTCGTCCCCGGCGCCAAGGCTGATCGTGCTGGCCCCGCCGAAGCTGGCCTGGACCATGTCGTTGCCCGCACCAAGAGTGACCGTGTTGGCGCCCCCGCCAAGCCCGATCGAATAGGCCTCGAACCCGGCAAAGCTGCCGCGATTGCCGCTCACCGCTCCATCGGCGCTCACAGTGAACACCGACCCGGCCAGCGCGGAGAGATCGAGCAGCAAGGTATCGCTGCCCACCCCGCCGTTCAGCGCGATCGTCGCCCCGGCCGCCAGTGCCGCCGCATCGACAAACACCGTGTCGTCTCCGTCGCCGAAGGTCACGGACAGGTGCTCGATTTCGTCGAACTGCCCGTTCCCGGCAAAGCCCCAGAACCAGCCCGGCGCGGCATAGATGAAGCTGTCGGTATTGCCCCCGGTCACGCCGGCATCGCTGCGCACCAGGGTGTCGCTGCCCGCCCCGCCATAGACGTCGAAGGGCAGGGCGCCCGACAGGCTGAAGGTGTCTGCGCCCGCGGTGCCGACGAGGTAACCCGCCTCGAACCCGGTCAGGCTGGTCCCGTTCGAGAGCGAGGCGCTCCCGCTTGCTCCGTCCCAGTTGAAGGCAATCGCCCCGGCATTCCCCGAATAGTCCCCGCCCCAGAAGTCGAACCCGCTTCCGGCGTCGATCTGGTCCACCCCGCCGAGTGAATAGACCATGTCATCGCCCGCGCCGGTGGCCACCACATTGTGGCCGCCCCCCAGCGCCATGGAGAAGTTCTCGAAGTTTCCGTAAGTTCCGTGGCTGGTCAGCGCCGTGCCGCTGGCGTCGATGGCGAAGGTCGTGTCGGCGAAAACGGAAAAATCCACCTCCAGCGTGTCGCTTCCGCCCCCGCCGTCGAGGTTCATCGTCGCCCCCTGCGCCAGCGGCGCCACGTCGACATAGGCCGTGTTGTCCCCGTCCGAGAGCGCGACATTGACCTGCTCGATCCCGGCGAAGGTCGAGCTGCGCACCCAGCCATCGTAACTGCCGCCAACTCCGGCGATGAAGGCCGCCGAATAGGGCACGGTCAGCAACCCGCTCTCGTCCCACACCAGCACGTCGCGCCCGGCCCCGCCATCAACGGCAAAGCCATTGGCGCCGTTCAGGAAAAAGGCATCGTCCCCGCTGCCCCCGGTGATCGCGCCGCCCTCGACATGGCTGACATAGCTGCCGTTGGACACGGCGGCGAGGTTGCGATCCCCGTCCCAGCCGAACGAGATGTTCGCGGACCAACTCGAGAAATCTGCGATCCAGCTGTCGCGCCCGCCGCCCAGGTCGATCGTGTCGACCCCGCCGTTTGAGCGCACCGTGTCGTTCCCGCCCTGCAGTGTCACCCCATTGGTACCCGCGCCCAGCGTCAGGTCGAACTGCTCGAACCCCGCCCAGTTACCGTGATTGGTGCTGATCAGGAAGTTCACCCCCATGGCGAAGCTGGTCGAGGCAAAGGCGCTGAAATCGGCCTGCAACGTATCAAACCCGCCCCCGCCGCTGACGCTCAGCGAGGCCCCGGCGGCCAGCGGCGCGGCATCGACCGTCAGCGTGTCGCTACCAGTCGAAAGGACGGCAACCACCGCCTCAATCCCGTCGAAAGTCAGCTCGGCTTGCCCCGAACCCGCGCTCAGGCTGCCCGAGAACGAGCCGCCCGCTGCCGAGATCGCTCCCGTTCCGCCGTTTGCCGCAATCGACGACCAGTCGAGTGAAAGCGTGTCGATCCCCGCCTCGCCGTGCACCACGTCGATGCCGAGCAGGGGCTGGAACAGGTCGGCGCTATCGCCGCCGGTCAGAACATCGTTGCCGCTGGTGCCGGTAAATGTCGTCATGGGCCGGAGACTACACCGGCCGGCCCCCACCAGATTGCGAACTATCTCGGTTCCGGACGCAAAAAGGGCCGGACTTGCGGTCCGGCCCTTTTTGTCTAGCCACGCGGGGCAGGGCGGTCAGAATACCGGATCGAAATCCGGTGGCAGGTCGCTGCTCGCGCCTTCGCCTTCCGGCGTGCCCGGCAGGTGAATGCCGCACTCGGTCTTTTCCCAGCCCTTCCACCGGCCCGAGCGCGGGTCTTCGCCCGGCGCCACCTTGCTGGTGCAGGGCGAGCAGCCGATCGAGGGGTAACCCTCGGCCACCAGCGGGTGCGGCGGCAGGTCGTGCGCGGCGAAGTAGGCGGTGATGTCCTCGGCCGACCAGTCGATCAGCGGATTGATCTTGAGCCGTCCTTGCGCGTCCGACTTGTCCAACTCGAAGCGCGGCAGGTTGGCCCGGGTGCTCGCCTGGAACGACTTGCGCCCGGTGATCGAGGCATCGAAGGTCTCCAGCGCCCGCGCCAGCGGCTCGACCTTGCGGATCTCGCAGCAGCCGTCGGGATCGTAGGACCAGCGCAGGCCGTTCTCGTCCTTCGCCGCCAGCTTGGCCGGATCGGGCCGCAGGATCTGCACCCCGGTCAGCCCCAGCTGCTCGACCAGCGCGTCGCGGTAGGCCAGCGTTTCCGGGAAGTGCTTGCCGGTGTCGAGGAACAGCACCGGGGTTGCCGGATCGATCTCGGAGATCAGGTGCAGCAGCACCGCGCTCTCCGCGCCGAAGCTGGAAACCGCCGCCACGTCGCCGGCCAGCTTGTCCTTGAGCACGGCGCGCAGCCAGTCCTTCGTCTCGGAATGAGCGAACAGGCCGTTCAGCCGGTCGACGTCAGCCGCGGTGAACCGCGGGCCGGTGTCGATCCGGTCGATCTCGCGTCCCGGCGAGGCCATGGCTTCAGTTCCCCGCGCCATGTCCGTGCCTCTTCGCCCAGATCGGCGCCAGGCCGTCGACGGTCGGGCTGTAGACTTCCGGGTAGCGGGCCATGGCCGCTTCCGCGTCGGCGTGGTTCAGCTCGCGCTCCGGGGCGAAGCTGTCGAACCCGCAGCGGCGCAGATAGGCGAGCTGGTCGACCAGCACGTCGCCCACGGCGCGCAGTTCGCCAACATAGCCAGCTTCGCGCAGGATGCGCGCCGCCGAATAGCCGCGACCATCGCCGAACACCGGGAAGTTGACCTCGACCAGCTTGATCCGGTCAAGGTGCGGGATCAGGTCGCGCGCGTCGTCGCCCGGCTCGATCCGAACGGCGGCGGCATTGGTCTGGTCGCCGAAGGCGTCGACAGTCACGGCCGGATCGGCCACCGGCTCATCGGCGCGAAAACGGAACTGCGTCTCAACCATAAATCGCTTCCTTGAACGGGGCCATGCCGATGCGGCGATAGGTGTCGAGGAAACGCTCCTCGCCTTCCTTGTTCGCCAGGTAGACGTCGGTGGCCTTCTCGACCGCGTCGACGATGCCGTTCTCGTCGAAACCGGGGCCGGTGATCGTACCGAGCGAGGTATCCGCGCCCTCCGATCCGCCGAGCAGGAGCTGGTAATTCTCCACGCCCTTGCGGTCGACGCCGAGGATGCCGATGTGCCCGGCATGGTGGTGGCCGCAGGCGTTGATGCAGCCGGAAATCTTGAGCTTCAGCTCGCCGATTTCCTGCTCACGGGCCGCGAAGCGCTGCGAGATCTTCTGCGCCACCGGGATCGAGCGGGCATTGGCAAGGCTGCAGTAGTCCAGCCCCGGACAGGCGATGATGTCGCCGATCTTGTCGAGGTTGGCCGTGCCGAGGCCCGCCGCATCCAGCTTCTGCCACAGCGCATAAAGCTCGGCCTTCTGCACGTGCGGGAGGACGATGTTCTGCGCATGGGTCACGCGCAGCTCGTCGAACGAGTAGTCCTTGGCCAGGTCGCCCATCAGGCGGATCTGGTCGGCGCTGGCGTCGCCCGGAATCCCGCCCACCGGCTTGAGGCTGATCGTCACGACGACATAGCCCGGAATCCGGTGCGTATGGGTGTTGTTGTCCACCCACAGCGCAAAGTCCGGATCGCTGCGGTCCAGCGTGTCGACAAGGCCCGTTGCAAACGCCGGATCGGCGAACTGCACCTTGATCCGCTCCAGCTCGGCCAGCGGCGGCTCGATCCCTTGCGTGAGCAGGTGCGCGAACTCGGCCTCGACCTGGCGGGTATATTCGTCCTTGCCCAGCTCGTGGACAAGGATCTTGATCCGCGCCTTGTACTTGTTGTCGCGCCGGCCATGGCGGTTGTAGACGCGCAGGCAGGCCTCCGAATAGGTGATCATCTGGTCGATGGGCACGAATTCGTTGATGCACGGCGCCACCATCGGCGTCCGGCCCATGCCGCCGCCGACGTAGAAGGCCGCGCCCAGCTCGCCGGCCGCATTCTTCACGATCTGGATGCCGATGTCGTGCAGGCGCATGGCCGCGCGGTCGGTATCGCTGGCGATCACCGCCATCTTGAACTTGCGCGGCAGGAAGCTGAATTCCGGGTGGAACGTGGACCACTGGCGGATCAGCTCGGCATAGGGCCGCGGATCGACGACTTCGTCCGCGATCGCCCCGGCGTACTGGTCCGAGGTGGTGTTGCGGATGCAGTTGCCGCTGGTCTGGATCGCGTGCATTTCCACGCTCGCCAGATCGGCGAGGATATCCGGCGCATCCTCCAGCTTGATCCAGTTGTACTGGATGTTCTGGCGGGTGGTGAAGTGGCCATAGCCGCGGTCATACTTGTCCGCGATGTCGCCCAGCATCTTCATCTGCGCGCTCGACAGCGTGCCATAGGGCACGGCCACGCGCAGCATGTAGGCGTGCAGCTGCAGGTAAAGGCCGTTCATCAGGCGCAGCGGGCGGAACTGTTCCTCGCTGATCGAACCGTCAAGGCGGCGGCGGACCTGGTCACGGAAATCGGCGACGCGGGCGTCGACCATCTGCTGGTCGTAGCTGTCATACTTGTACATGTCAGATCACCCAGTTGCCGGCGGCGGGGTCGGCGGGCTTGAGGGAAAGGTCAAGGCGCACGGTCGGCCCCAGCGCGCGGATGCGCTCCTTGATGTGGGCCGGGCGAATGCCCTCTTCGGTGCGGGCACCGTCGATCACGTAAGGCGCGACCACGTGGCGCAGCGCATTCTCGCGCGCGGCGATTTCCTCGCCGTGCTCGCCCACGTCCACGGCCTCTTCCACGTGCCGCGACCAGCCTTCGCCGGTCCACCAAGTCACGTCGCCGGTCTTGAGGTCATTCCCCGTCAGAATCTTCACTTGGCAGCCTCCAGCGCGATTGCGCGCACATCAACTTCGTCCCGCGCCGCCACCTCGCCGATGACGATGAGCGCCGGGCTCTTCACCTTGTTCTTCGCCACGAGCGAGGCCAGCGCCGCGAGCGATCCGCGCAGCACCCGCATTTCGGGGCGCGTGGCGTTCTCGATCACCGCGACCGGCATCTCCGGGGCGAGGCCATCGGCGATCAGCTTGTCGGCGATCGCCTCGGCAGTCGCGACGCCCATGTAGATCACCAGCGTGCGGCCGACGCCGGCAAGACCCGACCAGTTCTGATCCGTCAAGCCCTTGCACTGGCCCGCCACGAAAGAAACCACACTGGCGGCATCGCGGTGCGTCAGCGGGATCTGCGCCGCCGCCGCCGCGCCCAGCGCCGCGCTCACGCCCGGCACCACCTCGACCGGCACCCCGGCCGCACGGCAGGCCTCGGCCTCTTCGCCGCCGCGCCCGAACACGAAAGGATCGCCGCCCTTCAGCCGCACCACATCGGTTCCGCCCAGCGCCTCGCGCACCAGCAGGTCGTTGATCCCCTCCTGCGGCAGGGTATGGCGCGAGCGGCTCTTGGCCACCGAAACCAGCCGCGCCGAGGGCCTGGCCATGGCGAGGATCGCCGGCTCGACCAGCCCGTCATGGACGATCAGCTTCGCGTTCATCACCAGCCGTGCCGCGCGAAGGGTCAGCAGGTCCGGATCGCCGGGACCGGCGCCGACCAGGAAAACCGTGCCGGGCTTTGCGCCGGCAGAAGGGGCAATCTTGCTCATGGTGGCGCAAATGGCCTCGCGCGCGGGTGAGCGCCAGCGAGAATGGCTTGGCCGGGGGGTAGGCCAGCTATTGCCGCACCCATCGGGCCAGCGCCCCACACCCGTCAAGACACTTGCGCCATTTCGCCCAGGACCAGCAAAATGACTGTATCCACCCCCTGAAAACCGATATGCTGCCGGATCGCGGCCGGGGAGTTCTAATGGAAAACGGGCAAGACTTCGTCGATTACTACGAAGTCCTCAAAGTAAATCCCGATTGCGACGCCAGAAAACTCGAGCTGGCTTACCACTACTTCGCCAAGATGTACCACCCGGACAATCCGGAGACGGCCGACGCGGACCGCTTCCACGACGTGCTCGAGGCCTACCGCGCGCTCAAGGACCCGGAAATGCGCGCTGCCTACGATAGCACGCACCCCCGCAAGGCCGCCAGGTCCGCCTACGGCTTTCCGCTGGATGGCGATATCGGCATCGACGAGAAAAGCGCGCTCGGCGATGCCGAGGCCCATGCCCGGATCCTGCTCAGCCTCTACAAGCGCCGCCGCGAACATGCCGTCGATCCGGGCGTGGTCGGCTGGTTCATCCAGGAAATGCTCGGCTGCACCGACGATCACTTCGAATTCCACGTCTGGTACCTGAAATCCAAGGGCCTCGTTGAAGTCACCGAGCAGGGCACCATCGCGATCACCATCGACGGGGTCGACCATGTCATCGCCACCAGCCGGACCAAGGCCGCCGAACCCCTGCTGATCCCGCAGGCCCCGCCGCCCGAGGACTGACCCCGGGGCAGGGGTGAACCAGCCCCGCACAACCTCCAGCGACGGATAATGGCGAACGGCAGGCATCCTCGCCGCTCAGGCCCCCATCCGGCAATGCGCAGTTTGCCGCATTCCCCGACAGGCGGTTCAGCCGCTGAATTTGGCAAGTTTCCGGCCAGATTCGGAGTGATCCGTGGACCAACCAATCCCCTCGCGCCGCCAGTTCCTGACCGCCATCGGCAACCTGACCAGTGCCGGCTGGATCGCCATCAACTGGCCGCAGATCGCCTTCGCCGCCGAGCAGGCGGGCCATGCCGGCCATGACATGCACGACATGCCGCCGCCGCCCGCCACGCTCACCACCCTGAACGCGGCCGATGCGGCCGACGTCGATGCCGTGGCGAACCTGATCGTGCCCGGCGGCGCCACGCCCGGCGCACGCGATGCCCGCGTCGTCTATTTCATCGACAACGCGCTCGGCAGCTTCTTTGCCGACCAGCTCCCCGCCTTCCGCCAGGGCCTCGCCGAATTCCGCCGCGGCCTCGCGGCCAAGTACGGGGCCGACAAGCCCTTCGCCGCCATGCCCGAGGCCCAGCAGATCGCCTGGCTGCGGACGGTGGACACGGCGCCCTTCTTCAGCGCGGTGCGGCGTCTCACCGTGCTCGGCCTCATCGCCATGCCGAAATACGGCGGCAACCACGACAACGTCGGCTGGAAGCTGATCGGGGTGGAGGACAACCACTACTGGGAGCCGCCCTTCGGCTACTACGACCGGGATTACGCGGGGTTCGAACCCTATCCCGGCACCAAGCCCTATACCGCCTGACGGAGGCCGACATGCCGAGCAAGACTTACAAGACCAGCGAGACCGTCGATTTCGTCATCGTCGGCTCGGGCGCCTCGGGCGGGATCATGGCGCGGGAACTGGCGCGCGCCGGCCACAGCGTCATCGTCATGGAGCAGGGGCCGCGCCTCGCCCCGCACGAATTCGACCACGACGAACTGAAAATTCGCCACCTCTCGGGGATCACCAACAACCCGGTCAGCAGTCCGCAGTCCTTCCGCCGCGATCCCGCCCAGAAGGCCGAGCGCATGCGCGGCCGCAACGCGTTGACCTATGCCCGCGTCGTGGGCGGCAGCAGCTCGCACTTCAACGCCAACTTCTGGCGCCTGCACGAGATCGACTTCATCGAGGGCAGCCGCCTCGGCTCCATTCCCGGCGCGAGCCTGGTCGACTGGCCGATCACCTATGCCGAACTGGAACCGTACTACACCAAGGTGGAATGGGAGGTCGGCGTCTCGGGTCTTGCCGGGGCCAGCCCGTTCGATCCGTGGCGTTCCAAGCCCTATCCGATGCCGCCGCTGCCGGTGAAATCGTCGGGCGTCCTGTTCGAGCGCGGCGCGCGCAAGCTTGGCCTGCACCCGTTCCCGGCACCGATGGCGATCAACTCGATCTATTACAAGAACCGCCCGCCCTGCGCCCAGTGCGGCCTGTGCGGCGGCTTCGGCTGCGAGGTCATGGCCAAGTCGTCGTCGGTCTGGACGGTCATTCCCGAGGCCGAGGCCACCGGCCGCTGCGAGGTGCGCCCGGAAAGCTACGTCTTCCGCATCGGCATGAACAAGGCCGGCCGCGCCACCGGCGTCCATTACTTCGACCACGATCGCAAGGAGCAGTTCCAGAACGCCCGGGCCGTGGTGGTCTGCGCCAACGGGGGCGAGACTCCGAAGCTGCTGCTCAACTCGGCCACCAACTCCCAGCCGGAAGGCCTCGCCAATTCCAGCGGCGCGGTCGGGCGCTACCTGATGCACAACAAGGGCGGCGGCGCCCAGGCCCGGTTCGAGCACCCGCTCAACGAGTACAAGGGCGCCAACGTCACCCGCATCCTGCACGATTTCTACGATTCCGATCCCCAGCGCGGCTTCTACGGCGGCGGCGGCTTCGATGCCCGCTCCGGCGGTCCGCTCACCTGGGGGCAGGATGTTCCCGACGGTACGCCGGGCTGGGGCGCCGGATTCAAGGAATACCTCGAATCCTACACGTTCTGGATGAACTGCTCCGGCCACGGAACGTCGCTGGCCGTGGAGTCCAACCGGGTCGACATCGATCCGGAACTGAAGGACGATTGGGGCGTGCCCGCGATCCGCGTCACCTACAAGGACCACCCGGACGACATCAAGCACGCCAAGTGGCAGGTCGAGCGCGCGGTCGAGATCATGGACGCGGCCGGGGCGAAGCAGATCGTTCCCGGGGAAGTCGGCAACACCACGGGCGGCGTCCACCTGCTCGGCACCTGCCGCATGGGCAACGACCCGGCCAGTTCGGTGATCGACAAGTATCACCGCACCCACGACGTGAAGAACCTGTTCCTCTGTGATGGTTCGAGCATGGTGACATCCGGCCGTGGCCAGCCGACCCAGACCATCGAGGCCCTCGCGTTCCGCGCCGCCGACTACATCAACCGGTTCGCACGGGCGAATGAGATCTGAGCGCGCGCAAGCGGCGGACCACCTGCAATGGCGGTCCGCCGCTTGTGTCTGCGCCCCGCGTCAATCCTCCCGCTCGATCCTGAGCGGCCCGCGAAAATGAATGTCGCGCTGGGGGAAGGGGATTTCCACCCCGTGTTCGCGGAACAGGTGCCAGACCTTCTTGAGCACGTCTGAGCGAATATTGCCGACGCCCTCTTCCGGGTCGTTGATCCAGCACTGGATCTCGAACTCGATGGCGTTGTCGCCGAAGGCGGAGAGCCAGACGGTCGGCTCGGGCTTGTTCATCACCCGCTTCACCGCGCGGGCGGCCTCCAGCATCAGCGCCTCGGCCTGGTCGATGTCGGAGCCATAGGCCACGGTCACCGGCACTTTCACCCGCACATCGCGCGAGGAATAGGACCAGTTCTCGACCTGGCTGGTCATCAGGATCTCGTTGGGGATCAGGTATTCGATCTTGTCGCGCGTGGTCACCGAAACGGCGCGGATGCCGATCTTCTTGACCTGGCCGACGGCGGGCGCGCCCTTGCCGCCATTGACCGCGATCACGTCGCCCGGCTTGATCGAGCGGTCCATCAGCAGGATGATCCCCGCGATCAGGTTGCCGAAGGTCTTCTGCAGGCCGAAGCCCACGGCAAGGCCCAGCGCGCCGGAAAAGACCGTCAGCGCGGTCAGGCTGATCCCCAGCGCGTCGATCCCGATCAGGATTGTCAGCACCCAGACAGCGAGCGAGACCAGCTTTTCCCCCAGCAGGCGCTGGGTCGGGTCGAGATTGGTCATGCGGGTGAACAGCCGCCGCACCACCCCGCTGGCGATCCGCCCGAAGGCGATCACCGCCACCAGTACGATCACCGCCAGCACGGCCCGGTAAAGCGAGATCCGCGTATGCCCGTAGTCGAAACCGATCGTGTCGCCCGCCTCGGCGATATCCGCGGCCCACTTGTGGAAGCGGGGGATCACGCCCCGCCGCCTGAAGCCGTCCACGCGGCAAGACCCCGTTCGAGGTCGGCGATCAGGTCCGCCGGGTCTTCCAGCCCGATCGACAGGCGCACGCCGAAGCGGTCGGCCTCGTCCATCCCCGCCAGCGGCCACGAACTGGCCGACCGGGCGCCTGCCGGGTCGAGCGGGGTGACAAGGCTCTCGAACCCGCCCCACGAATAGCCGATCCCGAACAGCGACAGGGCATCGATCAAGGCATTGCGCGCGGCGGCATCCTTGCCCCGCAGGACAAGGCTGAACAGCCCGCATCCGCCGGTGAAGTCGCGCCGCCACAAGTCGTATCCGGGCGATCCCGGCAGCATCGGACAGAGCACCCGCGCCACTTCCGGCCGCTCTTCCAGCCAGTGGGCGATCGCCAGCGCGCTCTGCGTCTCGCGCTCCAGCCGCACGCCCATCGTGCGCAGGCCCCTGAGCGCCAGAGCCGCATCGTCGGGCGAGACCACCTGTCCCATCACCTGCGCGGTCCGCCGCAGCTTCTGGTACCATTCGCGCGGCGCCGTCGCGCTGCCCATCATCAGGTCGGAATGGCCACCCACGTGCTTGGTCAGGCTCATCACCGAAATGTCCACCCCCAGCGACAGGGCGGCAAGGCCAAGCGGGCTGGCCCAGGTATTGTCGAGGATGACGCAGGCCCCCGCGCCATGCGCCATCCGCGCCAGTTCCGGCACGTCCTGCACTTCCATGGTCAGCGAACCGGGGCTTTCCAGCAGCACGGCCTTGGTCCGCTTGCACAGTTTCCCGGCAAAGCCGTCCAGATCCAGCGGATCGAACCAGCGCGTCTCGATGCCCCATTCGGCCAGGAACCCGCGCGCCAGCACCCGGCTCGGCTCATAGGCATTGTCGGTCATCAGCAGCACGTCGCCGGGGCGCACCGCCGCCAGCACGGCCCCGGCAATCGCCGCCACGCCCGATGGATAGAGCATGGTCCCGCCCTCCGGGCCCGCGCCCGGCTCCAGCGCGGTCAGGGCCTCGGCCAGGGCCCATTGGGTCGGCGCGCCGCGCCGGCCATAGTAGAACCGTCCGTCCTCGTTCTTGCGCGGCCCTTCCTTGAGCGCGGCCGTATCGGCGTAGAGATGAGTCGAGGCGCGCCAGACCGGCGGGCTCACCACGGCGCCCGGCTGGCCCGGCGTGCCGGTCCATTCCTCGCGCCGTCCGGCGCCGACCAGCCGGCTGGCCGGGCGCAATGTCTCAGGCGGGGTTTTCGTCATCGGTTCTTCGAGGTTTCAGGCGTGGATCGCCGCGCCCACGGCCTTGGGCGTATTCGGGTCGCCGCCCCACTCCGTCCAGCTGCCGTCATAAAGCGCCACGTCGTCCTTGCCGATCAGGTGCATGCCGAAGGCCACGACACAGGCCGTGATCCCGCTGCCGCAAGAAGTCACCACGGGCCGCGATAGATCGACGCCCGCCGCGGTGAAGGCCTCGGTCAGCCCGGCCGTGTCCTTGAACGTGCCGTCGGCATTGAACAGCCCGGTATAGGGTACGTTAAGCGCGCCCGGAATGTGCCCGCTGGCAAGGCCCGGCCGCGTCTCGGGCGAAGCCCCGGTAAAACGCGGCGCCCCGCGCGCGTCGACCACCTGCTCGGCCCGGCTCGCCACGTTGGCCAGCATCTGCGCCTTGTCGCGCAGTACCTTGTCGTCGGCCCAGGGGGTGAAATGGCGCCGCCGCAGCGTTTCCACGCCTTGGGCCAAGGGGCGTCCTTCCGCGATCCACTTGGCGATGCCGCCATCGAGGATCGCCACGTTGTGCGCCCCGAACAGCCGCGCCAGCATGAACCAGGCCCGCGCCGAGGTCTTGATCGCGCTATCGTCGTAAAGCACGATCCGGCTGCCGTCGCCCAGCCCCAGCGCCTGCATCCGGCTCGAGAACTTCTCGGCCGAGGGGAGGGTGCTCTCGATCCGGGCCTGCTCGTCGACCAGCTCCTCGAGGTTCATGAACACCGCGCCGGGAATATGCCCCTCGGCATATTCGGCATAAGCATCCCGTCCCGCCTCCGGCAGGTGCTTCGTTGCATCGACGATCCGAAGGTCGCTCGCGCCAATTTCGTTGGCGAGCCACTCGGTCGAAACCAGGCTGTCCATCTACGCGCGTCCTCCTCTTCGCCGCGTATGCGAATTCGCTGCGTATGCGAAGGGCTTAGCCCCGCAGTGGGGGTTCGTCGAGGGTACTAATGTATCATTGAACGGGCGCTGTACCGAAATCGATCTGCCCATTCGGGCATGTCATGCTGCCGCGCCGATCTCCCGCTGGCTGACCGCCCCGAAAATGCGCGGCCCCGTATCGAGTCGGAACGGGCGCAGCGGCCTTCCGGGCACCAGCGGCGTCTCGCCCACCACCACGGCCTGGGTCAGGACCATGCCCGCAGCCTCGGTCCGCAGCCGCACCAGCGGCACCAGCAGGGTCGCCGCCCCGGCGCGGATCGGGGTCACTTCGGCCAGCGGCAGGCGCAGCTCGCCCTTCAGTTCGGCGCTGGCGCCCGGTTCAAGCCCGCCCAGTTCGTGGCGCAGCTCCAGCCCGGTCCCGTCCGTGCCCAGCTGGCTCTCCGACGAGCGCGAGGCATGGGCCGCAATCATGTCGGCGGCTATGGCGATCGGGCCGAGCGGTTCGGCGCTGCGATTGGTCAGGCTCAGCCGGTATTGCAGCGTGGCATTGACCAGCGAGACGCTCAGCCGCTCGGCTTCCAGCACGAGGCTTACCGGAAAGTCGGGCAGGGCATAAGCGGGCGCGGAGGCAGGCGCGGGGGCCACCACTGGGGCAGCCACTTCGTCCTGCGCCGCCGCGCCGCCGTCCGCATCCGCCGCGTCCGTCTCGCTCACCGGGCGCAGCGGTTCGATCACCGGCACGGCCACGCCGCGCCGCCGCCACAGCAGGGCAAAGGCGCCGCCCGCGCCGATCAGGGCCGCCGGAATCAGCCACCACCAGGCGATCGAACCGCCCTGCGGTGCCGGGCCAGTCTCCGCCGAAGCCTGCGCTGTCGCTGCCGGAAGGGGAGCGACCGGCGCCGCGTCAGGCACCGCCGCCGCCGTGGTCGCTGCCGGACCAGGCACACCGGCCGCTGGCGCCCGCTGCGCCGGAGCGGCGGGCGCACCCGCAACCGGCGCCGGAGCAGCCGAAGCTGCCGCGCGCGGCCCGGCCGGGGAAACCGGGGCAGGGGTGATGGTCGCCAACGGCCCCGGCTGCGGGGTTACCGCCGGAGCCGGCGTCGCCACGACCGGGGCCACGACCGGCGCAGGCGCTGCCGCGGTCGGCGGCGGGGCGGCCGGATTCTCGGGATCGACCGGTCCCTGGGCTCGCGGCGCGGCCGTGCCCGGCTGCAAGCGAAAGTCACTGGCCGACTGCGCCAGCGCGCCGCCCGTTCCCATGACGCAGCCCATCGCCGCCGCCATCGGCAGCAAAAGCTTTGCGTTCCAATACATTGTGCGTTGCCCAGCCATGTCCCGCGCCAGTCTCCACCAGCCGCGCGCTGAATGGCGGGTTAACCGCCCCGGCGCAACCGCCGACTTGTGCGGCGAGCGCGACGGGGGCATGGCCGCGTCCATGACGCAACAGTCCGATACCCCCGCGAATCGCCCGCTGCACCTCGGCCAGACCAGCGCCCTGCCCACCTCGCCCGAGGAGGCGGTGCTCGACTATGTGCCCAATCCGCGCGCCGGCTCGCTCTACCTTGTCCGCTTCGCCGCGCCCGAGTTCACCTCGCTCTGCCCGGTCACCGGCCAGCCCGATTTCGCGCACCTCGTGATAGACTACGCCCCCGGCGAGACCATCGTCGAATCCAAGTCGCTCAAGCTCTTCCTCGGCGCCTTCCGCAACCACTGCGGCTTTCACGAGGACGTCACTGTCGGGATCGGCCAGCGCCTGTTTGCCGAGATGAAGCCCACGTGGCTGCGCATCGGCGGCTACTGGTATCCGCGCGGCGGCATCCCGATCGACGTGTTCTGGCAGTCGGGCGCGGCTCCGGCCGGGCTCTGGGTGCCCGACCAGGGCGTCGCCTCCTATCGCGGCCGGGGCTGAACGCCGGGCGAGCATCAATCTGTCGTGATGCCTGCACCTTCTCTCCGGATTCGCCCCCCGGATTCGCCCCTAAGCCCGGCCCGCCTAAATGGCGGCGATAGCAAGAATAATCGCCCCGGCGCGGCCCGTAAAATCGTGCCAATTCCGCCCAATGCACCCCGAGAATCCCGGAAAACCGCCGGTCGGTTGAGAAACGGCCCCTGAAATCGTATGATGACACCGCTGACCGCGCGGCGGGATCGCCCCGCGCGGTCCGATCTGGCTCGGTTCACCGCACGGTGCGCTCGAACCACCGGGACTGCGGGCGTCAGGGCGAATGGCGTTCATGTAGCAGACAGGTGGCGCTGAACACGCGGGCTCCTCGGGCGTAATTGAAGGAGTAACTTGATGCGTGACAATTCCATTCGGCCAAAGGCGCTGCTCGTGCTGGCCGCGCTGACCCTGCCGATGTCGGCCAGCCTGTCGGCGCAGGAACCGGCCGGTCCCAATCCCAATATCATCGTGAATGCGCCCGTGATTAAGGGCCCCGACGTCAAGGGCACCATCGCCGCCCGCAACGACGACAAGATCAAGGTCGTCGCTGCCGACGGCACCAGCACCATCGTCGCCATCACCGATGCCACCCAGGTCAAGCCCAGCGGCGGCCTGTTCGGCGGCGGCAAGAACCCGCTCGGCGCCCGCGCGCTGACGAACGGCCTCCCGGTCACGATCAAGACCTGGCAGACCGACGCCGGCCTCGTCGCCAACCAGATCACTTACAAGAATGGCGATCTCAAGTTCGCCAACATGATCCGCACCGGCACCGACCAGCGCTTTGACGAGCAGACCGCCGCCACCGAGGCCCTGCGCGGCCGCATGGGCGATATCGACAAGTACAATATCAAGGCCACGACCAACGTGTACTTCGATACCGGCAAGTCCCAGCTGTCGCCCAGCGCCAAGGCTGACCTGTGCACCGCGGCCACCGCGGCTGACGGCGTGAACAACGCCCTGCTGCTCGTCGTCGGCTATACCGACTCGGTCGGCGACGACGACTACAACCAGGTCCTCAGCGAAAAGCGCGCCAACAGCGTGATCAACTATCTCCAGCAGCAGTGCCACTGGAAGCCCTACCGCATGCTCACCCCCACCGGCATGGCCAAGGCCGATCCGCTGGCGAGCAACGACACCGAGGAAGGCAAGGCCCAGAACCGCCGCGTCGCGGTCAACGTCCTGGTCAGCAAGGGCCTCGACGGCATGTAAACTGCGCGGGGGCGCTTGCGCTCCCCGCGTCTTCCGCCCCATGCATTCCCGTCCCGTCGGGTCGGGAATGCACGGTGTGCCGAAGGGCGACTGTCGTGATGGTCCGACTGAAAATGGACTGTTCGGCCCCGGTTACAAAGTGGGCATTCACACGACGCCTGATCCATTCTGATTTCATCAGTGATGTTGCCGCCGAGGAGCTTTTCGGTTCAAGTGATCAGATGAATGTCCTCGACTGGCTATTTTTCGGAGCGTTCGCGGGCATTAATGCTTGGTCGTTATGGAGTGCTCGCAAGTACGGCCGGATTGCTTGGGCACACATCTTCACGAAACAGCTATGGGCGGAGCGCACAACCCAGCCTCGGCTTTTCTGGGCATTGGTAATCGCGCACGTGATCTGCCTCGTGGCGATCATGCCCACTATGATCGTGGGGCGTCTTTAGGGCTGGACGCTTGTCTACTCTCCCAACTTTCCTGCCATTGGCGTGTTGCCGTTGTGTCCGCGATAGCCGTCGCCCCGGACTTGATCCGGGGCCCCGCTGCCTTCAGCGACGGCGGCGAGAAAAAGCGGGATCCCGGATCAAGTTCGGGGTGACCGGAACGAGGTCATGGCAGAAATGCCCACCATTCCCGCCGTCCACCCCGCCATAGCACCTCACCGATAACGGACGCTCACCGCCCCTCAAACGCCGCCGCCCCCCGAACCCATCACCCCCAGTCCCAACTTGCCCAAAATCCGCCAACCGCTAGTCTCTCTCACCGGAGGGAGCGATGTCCTGGCACTGGGCCGCGTTTTTCGCGCTGGCACTTATCCTCATGCTGTTCGGCGTCGCCGCGCTGGTCGAACGCGGCGGCAACCGCTTCGCCGCCAGCCCGCGCCTGCGCCACGGTGCCTACACGCTGGCGCTCGGGGTCTATTGCTCCAGCTGGACCTTCTACGGCGCGGTCGGCTCGGTCGTGCGCGACGGGTGGAACTACCTGCCGATCTATCTCGCGCCGATCGCCGTCCTGCTCGCCGCGCCGCGCCTGCTGCGGCGGCTGGCCCGCGCGGCGGCCGAGGAGCAGGCCGCCACGGTC
This sequence comes from Novosphingobium flavum, assembly GCF_014230315.1. GTDB lineage: Bacteria > Pseudomonadota > Alphaproteobacteria > Sphingomonadales > Sphingomonadaceae > Novosphingobium > Novosphingobium flavum. The sequence goes on from NZ_JACLAW010000001.1 coordinate 135,814, forward strand.
TCCGATTTCATCGCGGCGCGCTTCGGCCATGACGTGATCGTGGCGCGGCTGGTCACGGTGATCGCCCTGCTCGGCACGATCCCCTATGTCGCCCTGCAACTCCGCTCGATCGGCTATGCCCTTGCCGTGGTCTCGGGCGAGGCGGTGGAGGGCCCCGCCATGCTGGCCGCAGCCGCGCTGCTCGCCCTGTTCGCGATCCTGTTCGGCGCGCGCCGGTTCGAGCTGTCGGGCCGGTCTGAAGGGCTGGTTTTCGCCATCGGGCTCGATTCCCTGCTCAAGCTGCTGGCCCTCATCGCCGTCGCCGCGCTGGCCGTGGTCCTCCTCGGACAGGCCCCGCCCGGACGCGTCGCGGGCGGCATGGCCCTGCTGGCCGATCGCTTCAGTCCGGGGCGGATCAGCCTTGAGACCGGGGTGATCGTGCTCGTCTCTGCCCTCGCGGTCCTCGTCCTGCCCCGCCAGTTCTACATGGGCGTGGCCGAGGCGCGCGACAGCGATGATCTGGTCCGCGCCCGCTTCGGCCTTGCCGCCTATCTCGCGGTCATGGCCGCCGTCGCCGTGCCGATCGCCCTTGCCGGTGCCAGCCTCTTCGGCCCCGGGGTGGAGCCCGACATCTACGTGCTCGACCTGCCCGCGCTAACCGGCCAGCGCGCCGTCCTCGCCGCGGCCCTGCTCGGCGGGATCAGCGCGGCCGCGTCGATGGTCATTGTCGATGCCACCGCGCTCGCCACGATGGTCTCCAACGATCTCATCTTCCCCACAATCCTCCCCCGCTCGGGCGAACTTCCGGCCGGCGCGCTGGGGCGGCGGATGCTGCTGGTCCGCCGCCTCTCGATCGTCGGCATCGTCCTTGCCGCGCTGGCCTGGGCCCTGCTGGTCGATGCGCGCAATTCACTGGCCTCGATCGGCCTCGTCGCCTTTGCCGCCATGGCCCAGTTCTCGCCGCACCTGCTGCTCGCCGCCTGGGCTGGCGGCCGCGATGCCCTGGCCGCGCGGGCCAGCCTTGCCGCCGGGCTGGTGCTCTGGCTGTGGACGCTCGCCTTGCCGCCCATCCTGCCCGAAGCCTGGCTCGCCGCCCTGCGCGCCACCCCCCTCGATCCGCTGCGCCTGCTCGGCATCGGCAATGCCGTGCCGCTGGTCCACGGCGTGGGGTGGAGCCTCGGCGTCAACCTCGCGGTCTTCGCCCTGTTCGCCGCGCGCAAGGTCCGCCCCGCGCCCCTGCCCCGCCTGCTCGGCGCCGGCAGCCGCCCGGTCAGCGACCTGGGCGAGCTTTACCGCCTGGTCGCCGCCTTCGTCGGGGAAGAGGCCGCCACGCGCGAACTGCCCCGGGCCCGGCACGGCGAGCCGATCGACCGCCGCTCGGCCCTGCGCGCGCAGGAACTGATCGCCCGCGTCGTCGGCGCAAGCTCGGCCCGCGCGCTGGTCGCCTCGGCGCTGGCCGGCGGGCAGATGGACCTTGCCGACGTTACCCGCCTGCTCGACGAGGGCGCCCAGTCGCTGCGCTTCTCGCGCCAGCTCCTCGCCGCCACTTTCGAAAACGTCGATGCCGGGATCAGCGTGGTCGATGCCGAGATGAACCTCGTCGCCTGGAACAACCGCTATCTCGACATTTTCAACTATCCCCCCGGCCTCGTCCGCATCGGCGCCCCGGTGGCAGACCTGATCCGTCACAATGCGCTGGCCGGCGATTTCGGGCCGGGCGAGGCCGAATTGCACGTCGCCAAGCGCCTCGCCCACATGCGCCGGGGCCTGCCCCACGCCTTCGAGCGCCGCCGCCGCGATGGCCGCGTGATCCGCACCGCCGGCGGCCCGATGCCCGGCGGCGGTTATGTCATGTCCTTCACCGACGTCACCGCCGAGGCGGACGTGCGCGCCGAACTCGAACGGACCCTGGTCGAACTCGAAAACCGCGTCGCCGAGCGGACCCGCGAACTGTCCGAGGCCAACCGCCGCCTCGCCCGCGCCACGCAGGACAAGACCCGCTTCCTCGCCGCCGCCAGCCACGACCTGATCCAGCCGCTCCACGCCGCCCGCCTCTTCGCCGGAGCCCTTGCGCGCGACCCCGGCCTGACCCGGCCCGACCTCGTCACCCGGCTCGACCGCTCGATCGTGGCGGGCGAGGACCTGCTGCGCGCCTTGCTCGATATCAGCAAGCTCGATGCAGGCGGCGTGCAACCCGATTGCAGTGCCGTTGCACTGGAGCCGTTCCTGCGCGATCTGGCCGAGACGATCCGGCCTCTCGCAGCCGAAAAAGGCCTCGCCCTGCGCCTCGGCCCGCTGGCCGGAAACCTCCATACCGACGCTGCGCTGCTGCGCTCAGTGATCCAGAATTTCCTAACCAATGCAGTGCGTTACACCCGGATCGGCGGCATCCTCATCGGGTCGCGCCGGCGCGGCCCAAACCTGCGCATCGACGTCATCGACACTGGCGTGGGCATCCCCAAAAACCGGCAGGAGGAAGTCTTCGGCGAATTCACCCGCATGGGCGAAGTCGATGCCGAAGGCCTCGGTCTCGGCCTCGCCATCGCCCAGCGCATCGCCCTGCTGCTCGGTGGCCAGATCGAACTGGCATCGGTACCGGGAAAAGGTAGTCGTTTCAGTCTCTTGCTTCCCGCATCCGCCGCGGGAAGCCCCTCTTCACCGCGCCCCGTTTCCCGCGCCGGAGCGAGTGCCCCGCGCACCATTCTGGTGGTCGACAACGACCCCGAGATCGTCGCCGCCACCCTTGCACTGCTGTCATCCATGAACCACCACGGCCTCGCCGCCGCAACCATTGCCGAAGCGCTGGAATCCGCCAAACATGCCGATCTGGTCCTCGCCGATTACCGGCTCGACCGGGGCGAGGACGGCCTTGCTCTGATCGCCGCCCTGCGCGCCAAAAAGCCCGGAATTGCCGCGGTCCTGATCACGGCCGAGCGCGATTCCACCCTCATCGCCAAGGCCGCCGCCGCCGGGATCGAGATCCTGTCCAAACCGCTCGACCCGCAGGTGCTCGAGGCCCTGCTGGGCCGCCTGTCAGTGGCTGAGGTCCAGCCCTAGCGCCCGCGCCGCCAGCGCCGCCTGTGTCCGGTTCTGCACGTTGAGCTTGCGCATGATCGCGGTCATGTGCGTCTTCACCGTCGCCTCGCTCATCGAGAGGTCGAAAGCGATCTGCTTGTTGAGCTTGCCCTCGAGCACCGCGAGCAGGACCCTGAGCTGGGTCGGGGTGAGCTGGGCGACCTGTTGGCGAACCTCGTCCACCGGCTGGTCGAGCGATGGCCGCGCCGGGGCAGGCGCTTGCCTACCCAGCGCCCGCGCAATAGCCGCCTCGATCGCGGCAAGCTCGGAATCCTTCCGCAGGAAGCCCACAGCGCCGAATGCGCGGGCCTCATCCGCTGCGGATGCCCCTTCTGCGCTGGAAACGACCAGGATCGGCACTTTGGGGCATTCCGCGTGCAGCAGGGCGATCCCCGAATAGCCGACCGCGCCCGGCATCTTGAGGTCGAGCAGGATCAGGGCCAGGTCTTGCGCCTCGCTCGCCGCGCGGGCGGCGGCGGCCAGCGTCCCGGCCTCGATGATGCTGGCCCGCGGCGCCACGGCCTGTACCGCCAGACCCATCGCCTGGCGGTACAGCGGGTGATCGTCCGCGATCAGGATCGTCGCGGCATCCATTATCGCTTCCAAACCCCTCCGGTCAGACCGCCGCGGCCAGCTGCGGACGGTTGGCGAGGAGATTATCGACAACCGAGGGATCGGCAAGGGTCGAGGTGTCGCCGAGGTTGGAGACATCGTTTTCCCCGATCTTGCGCAGGATGCGGCGCATGATCTTGCCCGAGCGGGTCTTGGGCAGGCCCGGCGCGAACTGGATCACATCGGGCGTGGCGATCGGCCCGATCTCGTGGCGCACCCATTGCACCAGTTCCTTGCGCAGCGCCTCGTCGGGCACGACTTCGGCATTGCAGGTGACGAAGGCATAGATTCCCTGGCCTTTGATCTCGTGGGGCATGCCAACGACCGCCGCCTCGGCCACCTTGGCATGGGCGACCAGCGCTGATTCGATTTCGGCGGTGCCCATGCGGTGGCCAGAGACGTTGATCACGTCGTCGATCCGCCCGGTGATCCAGTAGTAGCCGTCCTCATCCCGCCGGCAGCCGTCACCGGTGAAATAGCGCCCGGGAAAGGTGGTGAAATAGGTCTGGAAGAAGCGCTCGTGATCGCCCCAGACGGTGCGCATCTGCCCCGGCCAGCTGTCCTTGATCACCAGGCAGCCTTCGCCCGGCCCTTCGATCGGATGGCCTTCGTTGTCGACCAGCATGGGCTGGACGCCGAGCATGGGCCGGGTGGCTGAGCCGGGCTTGAGTGCGGTCGCGCCGGGCAGGGGGGTGATCATCACCCCGCCGGTCTCGGTCTGCCACCACGTGTCGACGATCGGGCAGCGTTCCTCGCCGATCACGCGGTGATACCATTCCCAGGCCTCCGGATTGATCGGCTCTCCCACCGAGCCGAGCAGGCGCAGGCTCTGGCGCGAGGTCTTCTTTACCCATTCGTCGCCCTCGCGCATCAGGGCGCGCAGGGCGGTGGGCGCGCCGTAGAAGATCTCGACCTGGAACTTGTCGACCACCTGCCAGAACCGGCTGGGGTCGGGGAAATTGGGTACGCCTTCGAACATCACGGTCGTGCCGCCGTTCATCAGCGGGCCGTAGACCACATAGGAGTGCCCCGTGACCCAGCCGACGTCCGCGGCGCACCAGTAGATCTGACCCGGCCGGTAGTCGAAAACCAGTTCGTGCGTGAGCGATGCCCAGACCGCGTAGCCGCCGGTGCTGTGCAGCACCCCCTTGGGCTTGCCGGTGGAACCCGAGGTGTAAAGGATGAACAGCGGGTCTTCCGCGTTCATCTCTTCCGGTTCGCACTCGGCGCCCTGCTGCGCCGTGCCCTCATGCCAGTCGATGTCGCGGCCCGCCACCATGGCCACATCCGCGCCGGTGCGGCGCAGCACGATCACCGTCTCCACGCCCGAGCAGTGTGTCAGCGCCTCGTCGACGTTTCGCTTGAGCGGCACCCGCTTGCCGCCGCGCAGGCCTTCGTCGGTGGTCACGACCACCCGGCTATCGCAATCCTCGATCCGCCCGGCCAGGGCCTCGGGGCTGAACCCGGCGAAGACGATCGAATGGATCGCCCCGATCCGGGCACAGGCGAGCATGGCCACCGCGGCCTCGGGCACCATCGGCAGGTAGAGCGTGACGCGGTGGCCCCGGCTCACGCCCTTGCTCTTGAGCAGGTTGGCGAAACGGCAGACCTCGGCGTGAAGCTCGCGGTAGGTGATGCGGCGGTCGGGGCTGTCCGGGCTGTCCGGCTCCCACAGAATGGCGATGGCATCGCCGCGCTCGGCCAGGTGGCGATCAAGGCAATTGGCGGAGAGATTGAGGGTGCCGTCCTCAAACCAGCGGATGCCGAAGTCGGCCTCGGCAAAGCTGGTGTCCTTGATCCGGGTAAAGGGCCGGATCCAGTCCAGCCGCCGCGCCTGCCGCGCCCAGAACGTGTTCGGCTCCTCCACCGACTGGCGGTACAGCGCGTGATACTGGGCGTCGTTGATCCGTGCATTTGCGGCCCATTGTGCGGGAACCGGATAGACGGTTTCAGCCATGTCCTTCCTCTCTCATGATGCTTTGCTTTGCCCGCCAGCATAGTGCGCCCCGGGCCGCATTGCGCATTAGACCTTGGTCGCAGACGACAGACCAAGGTCGCTCTATTCGGGGCTGGGCTCATTCCACATTCTCGCCGGGCAGGAAGCCGCCGCGACAAGACGGCTCCGCGACCGGACGAGAGAGGATGGCAATGAGCAGGACCGCACTGCTCGTGGTGCTCGCGGGGGCAACGGCGCTGGTCGCGCCGCATCAGGCCCGTGCCGCCACGGCGAATGAGATCGCGCTGGAAGCACGGCTCGAACGGCTCGAGGCCGAGATGGCCGCGCTACAAGGCGAACTGGCCAGCGCGCGGGCCGAGGGCACCGCGCGCCTCGCCGCGCTCGAGAGCAAGCCGCCGGCCGAAGGGCTGCGCGACGGCAATACGACGATCCGCATCGGCGGTTACCTCAAGCTGCTCGCGACCCAATCGGCCTTCAGCGAGGGCGAAGTCGCCAACAATGCGCTGGGCCGCGATTTCTACCTGCCGCAGCAAATTCCGGTGGGCACCGGGCCGTCCAGCCGGGTGCAGGACTTCACCGCCAAGCAGACCCGGCTCTGGCTCAATTTCGCCAGCGATGTGGCCGGCCACGCGGTCCGCGGCTATCTTGAGACCGACTTCCAGGCGGCGGCGGGCACGCAGGGCACCCAGCGCACGACCAATGCCTACAACCTCGCGCTGCGCCGCGCCTTCCTGCAGATCGACCGGTGGACCTTCGGCGAGGACTGGACGACGTTCCAGTACACCGGAGCCCTGCCCGAAAGCACCGACTATATCGGCGCCACCGAAGGCACGGTCTTTGTCCGCCAGCCGCTGATCCGCTATTCAGCGCCGCTGTCGAAAGCCGTCACGCTCCATCTCGCGCTCGAGAACCCGGAAAGCGGCACGATCTCCGCCGGCACCGGCACCATGGTCGAGAACGGCAAGGACCACATGCCCGATCTCGCCGCGCGCCTGGTCTGGAGCGAGGGCCGCGCGGAACTGTCGCTCGGCCTGCTGGCGCGGCAGGTGCGGACCGAGAGCGCGGCCGGGATTTCAGCCACCGCTGGAGGATACGGCGCCAGCCTCGGCGGCCGGCTGTTCCTGAACGGAAAGAAGAGCGCCGACCTGCGTTTCATGGCTACCTATGGCCGCAACATCGGGCGCTATGTCGGGCTCAATTTCGCGCCCGATGCGGTTTATGTCGCCGCTAGCAACCGGCTCGAACACGTCGACGTCCTCGCGGCATTGGCTGCCTTGAGGGTTCCGTTGGCCGCGCGGCTGCGGCTCAACCTGATCGGGTCGTACCAGTCTGTCGCCTACGCGGACGGCCTCGCGCCCGCCGCGATCTCGGGCATGAACAAGCGGGCTTTCAGCGGGGCGGTGAACCTGTTCTACTCGCCGGTGAACAATATCGATCTCGGCCTCGAATACCGCCACGGCGAGCGGGAAGTAGTGAGCGGTGCCAGCGGTGCGCTCGACCGGATCGAGTTCGCCGCGAAGTACAATTTCTGAACAATGACAACAGATCGAGAGAGGGGATAGACGATGGCTACTACGGCGCAATCTGCCCTGCCCAAGCACCACCAGGCGACCCATGGCGAGAAACTCGTCATCACCGCCTCGTCGCTCGGCACGGTGTTCGAATGGTATGATTTCTACCTTTACGGCCTTCTGGCCACCTTCATCTCGAAGGTGTTCTTCGCGGGGGTGAACGAGACCACCGGCTTCATCCTCGCGCTGGGCGCCTTTGCCGCGGGCTTCGCGGTGCGGCCGTTCGGCGCGCTGGTGTTCGGCCGGATCGGCGACCTCGTGGGCCGCAAGAACACCTTCCTCGTCACGATGGGGATCATGGGCCTGTCGACCTTCGCGGTCGGCCTGCTGCCGGGCTACGAAACGCTGGGCGTCGCCTCGCCGATCATCCTCGTCGCCCTGCGGATGTTGCAGGGGCTGGCGCTTGGCGGAGAATACGGCGGGGCGGCGACCTACGTCGCCGAGCACGCGCCGAACGACAAGCGCGGCCTCTATACCAGCTTCATCCAGATCACGGCGACCTTCGGCCTGTTCGCGGCGCTGCTGGTCGTGATCGGCCTGCGCACGGCGATGGGTGAGGACCTGTTCGGCGATTGGGGCTGGCGCCTGCCGTTCCTCATCTCGATCGTGCTGCTGGCCGTTTCGATGTGGATCCGCCTCCAGCTCAACGAAAGCCCGGTCTACCAGAAGATGAAGGATGAGGGCACGACCTCCAAGGCGCCCCTGTCCGAAGCCTTCGGGCGCTGGGCCAATCTCAAGTTCGTTTTCATCTGCCTGCTGGGCGCGGTGATGGGGCAGGCCGTGGTCTGGTATGCCGGGCAGTTCTACGCCCAGTTCTACCTCGAGAAGATCCTCAAGGTGGAAGGCGCCACGACCAATATCCTGATCGCCACGGCGCTGGCGCTGGGCACGCCGTTCTTCGTCTTCTGGGGCTGGCTGTCGGACAAGATCGGCCGCAAGTACATCATCCTCGGCGGCTGCGCCCTCGCTGCCTTGACCTATTTCCCGGCCTTCCACGCCCTGTCCGATGCCGCCAACCCGGCGCTCTCGGCGGCCACGGCCACGGCCCCGGTCACGGTCACCGCGCATCAGGACGAGTGTTCGTTCCAGTTCGACCCGGTGGGCAAGAACAAGTTCGATGCCAACACCTGCGATATCGCCAAGGCCTACCTCGCCAGGAACGGCATCAACTATCGTAACGCCGATGCCGCGCCGGGCACCATCGCCGCGATCTCGGTCGGCACGGCGGTCCTGCCCGCGCCCAACCCGGCCGAGGTCACGGGCAAGGGCCGTGCCGATGCGATCAAGGCTTATGGCGACAGCGTGAAGGCCGCGCTGGTCGATGCCGGCTACCCGGCCAAGGCTGATCCGGCCGCGATCGACAAGGTCCGGGTCGTGGCGATCCTGTGGTACCTCGTCCTCTTGGTGACCATGGTCTACGGCCCGATCGCGGCCATGCTGGTGGAACTGTTCCCGAGCCGGATCCGCTACACCTCGATGAGCCTGCCCTACCACATCGGCAACGGGTGGTTCGGCGGCTTCCTGCCGACCATCGCCTTCGCCATGGTCGCGGCCAAGGGGGATGTCTACTACGGCCTGTGGTACCCGGTCGTGGTCGCCTCGATCACCGTGGTGCTGGGCCTCCTGTTCCTGCCAGAGACCTTCCGCCGGAATATCGACGCCTGATCAGCCTAGCCCGAAGCAAGACCGCCGCTTCGCCGTGATGGCGGGGCGGCGGTTTCGCGTTTCCAGTCCCGGCAACTGCATTCTGCGAATGGGTTGACAGGGATTTTGGCGCTGGCGGGAACGGTCACATGCAGCCGCCGGAAAGCAGCCGATTTCGTGCCGGAAACAGGGCAAAAAGCCAGGAAAAGTGCGCCGTGAATCACTATGACTAAAGTTGCGTTCTGCCACTAGTCATGATGGGACCGGTGAGACATTCGTGCAACACTCGGCAAATTTCAAACACGTTGGATTGCAACATTGCTAACAATCCTCGACTTGCGCGGTCCTTAACCAGTCCCCGCCTACCAGTCACCGGGAGTGATCATGTCTGCCATTCGCACCGCCGCCCTCATGGGTTGCGCCAGCCTTCTCGCCGTTTCCTCCGCCGCCTTCGCGCAGGACGCCGCCCCCGCCGAAGACGAGGCGCCGGCCGCCGAAATCATCGTGACCGGCTCGCGCGTCATCAAGAACGGCGACGAAGCCCCGCAGCCGCTCACCGCGGTCCAGACCGGCGAACTGCTGCGTCAGACCCCGACCACCGTGGCCGATGGCCTCAACGCCCTTCCGGTCTTCGCCGGCTCGCGCGGGCCGTCGAGCTCGGTCACGACGACCGGTAACGCGTCCGGCGGCAACGGCGCGGCCAACCAGCTCAGCCTGCGTGGGCTCGGGTCGAACCGCAACCTGATCTTGTTCGATGGTCAGCGTCTGCCGACTGCCCTGTTCAATGGCGTGGTCGACGTCGACATCGTGCCTGACACGCTGCTCGAGCGCGTCGACGTGGTCACCGGCGGCGTCTCGGCCGTCTATGGCTCGGACGCCATCTCGGGCGTGGTCAACTTCGTGCCGATGAAGAAGTTCACCGGCTACAAGGCCGAGGCTCAGGCCGGCATCTCGGGCATGGGCGACGCGGCCCAGCGCAAGATCGCCGTCGCCGGCGGCTGGAACGTGGGTGAGCGCGGCCACCTCGAGGCCAGCTTCACCAATTTCTACGCGAACCCTGTGTTCTACCGCACCGATCGCTCGTTCGCTTACGACTATGCCTACGGCGGCCTCAAGACCGGCATCACCGCCGGCACTGCAGGCAATCCCTATGTCCTGGTCTCGGGCGCTCGCAACTCGAGCTCGTCGTTCGGCGGCAAGATCACCTCGGGTATCCTGAACAACCAGAACTTCACCGCCGATGGCGTGCTTTCGCCGTTCAATTACGGCACGGTCACGGGCTCGAGCAACCTGTCGATCGGCGGCGACGGCTACTACAACAACGGCTCGCTCGGCGCGACCCAGCGGAGCAACCAGGGCTATGCCCGGTTCGACTATGACCTGACGGATTCGATCCGGTTCCACACCCAGGGCATCGTCTCGATCAAGAACAACACCACCTGGTCGAACTACGCCGCCTTCTCGAACTACACGATCAAGTCCGACAACGCCTTCCTGTCCGATGCGATCAAGACCCAGCTCTCCAACGCCAACCAGTCCAGCTTCACCATGTCGAAGGTGTTCGGCGGCGATACCCGCCTGACCGACGACGTCCACACCGAGCAGTTCTACGTGAACAGCGGTCTCGACGGGAAGCTGGCGCAGTTCGACTGGGGCCTCGACGTCAACTACGGTCGTTCGACCCTGCACAACCGTCTGAGCAACAACATCAACAACCAGAAGCTCGCCGCTGCGCTGGATTCGGTGAAGGTCAACGGCGTGGCGACCTGCCGCATCAATGCCGATTCCATCACCACCAACGATGATGCGAGCTGCGTTGCGCTCAATCCGTTTGGCCCGACCGCGGCCAGCCAGGCGGCGATGAACTACGTCCTCGGCTCGACCAACATGTGGTCGACCAACGACAGCTTCGACATGGGCGCCCACATCAGCGGTGACCTGTTCGACTTCGGGGCCGGTCCGATCCGCGCCGCGCTCTCGGGCCAGTACCGCGTCAACGGGATGAAGCAGACGGTCGACTACAGCTCGACCGACACGGCCAACTGCTCGGGCCTGAGCTACGTCACCAGCTCCAGCACCGCGACCACTACGTCGCAGTCCTATGCCAACAACTGCATCCCGACCGGTGCGACCAACTCGACCACCACGACCGCGACCGGTGCCACCACCTACACGGCGCTGACGCCGACCTCGCTCTACGTCAACGCTTTCGCGCCGCTCAACCGGGTGTCGCAGAGGGTCAAGGAAGCGGCCCTCGAAGTGGCGGTTCCGCTGCTCAAGGACTCGGCCGTGGCCAAGTCGCTCGAAGTGAGCGGCGCGGTGCGCTATGCCGACTACAACACCACGGGCAACACCTGGGTGTGGAAGGTCGGCGGCAACTGGCAGGTGACCAACGATCTGCGCCTGCGCGGCACGATCTCGCGTGACTTCCGTGCGCCGACCCTGAACGACCTTTACCAGCCGACCACGGTCACCATCACCAACAACGCCGATAAGCTCACCGGGGCGACGTTCCTGCAGAGCCGCACCCAGGGCAACCCGAACCTGAAGCCGGAAGTCTCCCACACCTGGACCGCCGGTCTGGTTTACAAGCCCAGCTTCGTGCCGGGCCTGAGCTTCGCGATCGACTATTACAACATCAAGATCACTGACGCGATCCAGTCGGTCTCGGGCTTCTCGCCCGCGATCCAGGATGCCTGCACCTCCAGCGGCGGGACTTCGCCGTACTGCGCGCTGCAGCCGCGTCCGAACGGCTATACCGACACCAGCCTGGCGAACGCGCCGTACTACTGGGTCACGCAGGTGCTCAACTTCGCCCGCGTCACCACCGATGGCGTCGATGCCGAGATGAACTATGCGACCGAGCTGTTCGGCCGCCCGGCTAGCCTGCGCACGCTCGTCTCGTATCAGCCGAACCTGTGGTACGGTCAGCAGCCGGGCACGACCGCGGCGACGCAGAGCTTCAACGCTGCCGGCACGTCCAATGCCGACGGCACGGTCAACTCGGTCGCGCCGAAGTGGCGCGTGAACGCCTCGGTTCACGTCGAGCCGACCGAATGGCTGAGCGTCGATGTGCGTGAGCGCTGGCGGAGCGCCATGCGCTACAACCCGATCCTGACCACGTTCTTCGCGCAGCGCATCGCTTCGGCGGCCTGGACGGACCTGTCGCTGACCTTCAAGCTGCCGGAAGACCCGCGCTTCCAGCTGTTCTTCAATGTCTCGAACCTGTTCGACAAGACTCCGCCTGCCTACCAGACCGGCATCCTGCCGGGTCAGGGCTACGTGCCGGGCGACGACTACATCGGCCGCTACTTCACGACCGGCGTTCGCCTGAAGTTCTGATCTTAGCTGGCGGCGCGGGGCCTCTCCCGCGCCGCCGGACAAGCAACTCTCCCTGCCTGCCCGTCCCCTCGCGGGGCGGGCATTTTTTGTGCCCACAGTTGGCGCGCCGGAGCCGCATGGAGGCGGTTGTCCCACAAACGAAAGGGGCCGGACGATCGCTCGTCCGGCCCCATCACTGTCGACCTGAGCGGTCAGGTCAGTTGAACTTGTATCCCAGCGTCACGCCGAAGGTGCGCGGCGCGCCCGGGGTGACCGTGGCCAGCCCGATCCCGTTGGCCGTGGTCGAATAGGCCACGTAGTAGTACTTCTTGGTCAGGTTCTTGCCATAGACCGAGAGCGACCAGTTGCCCTTCGCCGGGGTGAAGCTGATGTTCGCCCCCAGCAGGCCGTAGGACGGGGTATAGGCGATCAGCGGCGCGGTGCCGCTGGCCTTGACCCCGACCCAGCGGTAGTCCGCCGCGGCCACCAGCTTGCCCACGCCGAGATCCACCGTGTAGTCGCCCGCCACGCTCCACTCGTGCCGCGGGGCCGAGCTGATCGCGGTGGCCAGGGTCAGGCCCTGGGCGCCGGGGAAGATCTCGTCATAGCCCTGGTCGAGGAAGGCATAGTTGGCGCGCAGGCCGAGCGCGTCGATCGGGCGCGCGTCGAACTCGGCCTCGTAGCCCCATTCGTGGGCATTGGCCGCGCTCGAGGTCGTGCGAATGTCGACCCCGTTGTAGTAGACCAGGATCGAGCTCTGGTAGTTCTTGTACTTCTGGTGGAAGATCGCCGCGTTCAGGCGCACCCGCTTGTCGAACCACTCGCTCTTGATCCCGCCTTCCCACGAGCGGACGATTTCCTGCTCGTAGGGCACGTTCGCCGGGGCGCCGGGGCCGACCTGGGTATTGAACCCGCCCGACTGGTAGCCGCTGGTATAGCTGACATAGGTCATCAGGCCCGGCCGCCACTCGTAATCGATCTCAAAGCGCGGATCGATGTGGTGCCAGGTCTTGTTGGCGACCGACAGCGTGTTGCCGTCGGGCCCCGGAACCCAGCAACCGCCTGTGCCATTCTGGTAGCCGGAGAGGAACGTTCCCGAGCAGCCGCTGGTCCAGATCCGCGTGCGCGGGTTCTTCATGTCCTCGGTGTAGCGCACGCCGGCGGTGATTGAGAGCTTGTCGGTCGGCTTCAGCGTACCTTGGAGATAGGCTGCCCAGCTCGGGAAGTTGTTGTTGTTCTGGTAGTAGTAGCCCACCGGATCGACATAGTCGGGGCCGGTGATCTGCTCGGAATTGGCGTTCTGCTGAATGAAGTAACCGCCCGCGGTCAGCTTCAGCCGCTCCTGGAACATGTGCGTGAAGACCTGCACTTCCTGGCTGAACTGGTCGGTGCGGAACTCGTTGTATTCCGTGTAGAGCCCGGCCGGGGTGCCGTCGCCGCGATAGGAGTCGAGGTTGATCTCCTTGTAGCCGGTGATCAGCTTGACCTTCAGCGCGTCGGTCAGGTCGATTTGGGTGCGCAGCTGGATGGTGAGGTTGTCGCCCCGGTTGAACGGCAGCATCGCCGGATAGGGGCGCGGCGAGTAGGGGAAGCTCGAAAGGTTGTCGCCGTAGATGGTGTAGGGCAGGCCCAGCGGCTGGTACTTGACCTGGTACAGCCGGCCATCGGTCAGTCCGGTGGGATTGGGCGCGAACACCGAATTGTAGTTCTTCACGTAGGTCGCGTTCGGGTTGATCGCGGTGGTGATGAACGCGTTGCCGTTGTCGTGAGTCTTGGCATATTCGGCCTTGAAGTCGAACGTCACCTTGGCGCCCGGCGCGTAGTGCAACTGGCCGCGCACGGCCCGCACGTGGCCGTCATTGCTGGTGCGGTTGTCCAGCAGGTGCTTGATGTAGCCGTCGACGTCCGAGGTGAAGAAGCTGACGCGCGCGCCAAGGTTCTCGGTCAGCGGCACGTTGATCGCGCCCTGGGCCTCGATCCGGTTGTAACTGCCATAGGTCACGCGGCCATAGCCGCCGAAGGTCTCGTCCACCGGGTGGCTGTCGACCAGCACGGCGCCGCCGATGGTGTTCTTGCCGAACAGCGTGCCCTGCGGACCCTTGAGGACCTGCACGTTGCCGATGTCGAAGAAGTTGGCGTTCATCGTGTAGGTCGAGGACAGGTACACGTCGTCGACATAGACGCCGACCTTCGTGTCCTGGTTGAAGAAGCGCTGGGCGCTGCCCACGCCGCGGATCGCGAACGAGGTCTGGTTAGCGCCGAACACCCCGGCGCCGCCGCCGCCCATGGGCAGGACTTCGAGGTTCGGCACCAGCCCGCGCAGGTCCGACACGTCATGGACGTTGAGCTGGTTGATCATCTTGTCGTTGAGGACCGTGACCGAGATCGGCGTGTCCTGCAGGTTGGCCTTTTCGCGCTGGGCGGTGACGACCAGTTCGTCGACGCTGGGCGCTTCGGCTTCGCTCTCGGCGGCAAGCGCGGGATGCGCGAGCACGGCTGCCGAAAGCGTGATCGGAGCAAAGGCGAGCAATCGCGCCTTTCGACTGTTGATGCGGTACATTTTATTCCCCCTTCTGAACCTTTGGGTCTGGTTGAACTCTGGCCGCGTTCCTCATCGGCGGCCGGTTTGTGCGCTCCTCACATGAGGTCGCGCGGGATTATGCTGGGCGTTTCCCGGCGGAAGATTTCCTTGTCTCCCTTGAAGGCGATGACCCATTCCCTGAGGTGGAAGGCCTCGGCCGTGCAGGTCATTTCCGAGCCGTAGCGGATCGTGCAGTCCCACTCGCCGCGCTTGTAGCCGATCACCCGGTCGGCAAAGATGCGGTTGGTCAGCGGCTGGCCTTCGATCATCTCGATCACCCGGTCGGCCCCGGCCTTGCGGCTGGCGCCGGTGGCCAGTTCCACGGTGCGCGGCTCGGCCAGGCCAAAGCTCTCATAAGCGACCCGCTTGCCGGGCCCCCATTTCTCGCCCGAGCGCACGGTTGGCGCGGCCTTCTGCCCCGGGTGAGTGCCCGGCACGGCAAAGGGTGCCTCCTGGCCCGGCGTCAGCCGCACCGGCAGGTCGATCCGGCTCGCGCCCTGGACGATGTCGAGCGTGGCGATCTCCGGCGTCGGCCAGGCCAGCGGCCAGAGCCCGGCCGAGATCGCCACCCGCACCCGGCTGCCCTTCGCGAAGCGATGGCCGATGAAATACATCGGGAAATCGACATCGTAGAACTGCCCCGGCACCAGCGGGGTCGGGTGTTCGATCGAATCCCGCCGGGTCAGGTTGAGCAGCTTGTAGCTGATCAGCCACGATTTTCCGTCCGGCGTCACCTCGGTCAGCCGCACGCAGCACTGGGCGATCGGCTTGTCCGCCGCGATCCTGAGGCGCGCTGTCGGATAACCCAGGATCTCGAGATTGTCGGGCAGGGGGGCAGAGGTGAAGACGAGGCTCTTGGCATCGTCAGCCGACTGTTCCAGCTCGGTCGGCCGCCCGTAGATCCACTGCGCCTTGGTCGTGCCGACGATCCGGTCACCGACATAGCGCACGGGCTTGTCGGCGCCCTTGGCTGGCGAGAGCGCGCCGCCGTCATTGAGGTGCAGGGTGCGGGTGCGGATGCGCGAGGAGGGCCACTTGTCCTCGGCGATCCAGGTGCCAGGCACTTCGGCCGGAAAGGCCTGCGGGTCGCTCTCGTACATCGAAAAGGTTCGCAGCATCGGCTCGGCCATGATGCCGGTTCGCGCGCCCATCAGCCAGTGGTGCCACCAGCGCGCTTCCTCGTATTTCCAGTCGAGTCCCTGCGGCGTCGCCAGTTGCGGGAAGATGTGGCCCCACGGCCCGATCAGCCCCTTGCGCGGCACGGAGAGCTTTTCGAGCAGGCGCCCGATCACGTCGGAATAGGGATCGCCCCAACCGTTGACGACATAGACCGCGCACCGGATCGCGGCATAGTCCACCGCGATCGAGCCGCGCTTCCAGTAATCGTCATAGCGCTGGTGCTCGGTCCAGGTGCGCACGATCGCGGGCGTTGCTTCCAGCCGCTTGAGCCACAGTTCTTCCCACCGGTCGCCCACCACTTGCGGATCTGGCGGCTCGGTCAGTTCGCCCTTGAAGGTGGTGCCCCAGGCCAGTTGCTGTTCGCCAAGGCTCCCGCCGAGGAAATGCGCGTCGCCCGTATAGCGGTTGTCGCAGCAGCCCATCGGCACGATCGCCTTGAGCGCGGGCGGAGCCATGGCCGCGACCTGCAGTGAGTTGATCCCGCCCCACGAAATGCCGCGCATCCCGACATTGCCGTTGCACCACGGTTGGCGCGAGAGCCACTCGATCACCGAAACCGCGTCGTTAAGTTCCTCGACCGAATATTCGTCGTCCTTGGTCCCTTCGGAGTTGCCGCTGCCGCGAATGTCCACGCGGATGTAGGCGATGCCATAGGGGGCAAGGGTGGCGGCCACGCTGTCGTCCTGAGCGCGGCGCAGGTCCCACAGGCGGTAGGGGATATATTCGAGGACCACGCCGACCGGCTTCTGCCGCGCGCCTTCCGGCAGCCACAGCCGCGCGGCCAGCTTCACCCCGTCGGGCATCGCAATCCACAGCACCTCGGTCACCTCGACCGGGCGGGCTTCGGGGAGTTGCCAGACCGGCGCGGCCTCCGCCTGTCCGGCGCCGCCCGACAGGCCAAGCGCGGCCATGCCGGTGCCGCTGGCCAGCAGGGCGCGGCGGGAAAGGGGGAGCTCATTCACTTCACCGGCTCCTGATTGTAATACCAGTATTGCAGGTGGCAGGCCTCGCAGGCGCCATCGAGCGCCCCGGCAAGATCCTGCGCGGTCTTCGCGTCGCGGCGCACGGCGGCCTGTTCAAGATCGGCCGCGAGCGCGGCGAGGTTGCGGGCGTGCGCGCGGATGGACTTCGGATCGCTGTCGATCCGGCGCTGGACATCGGCGGCATTGGTCGCGCCGGGTTGGTCCTGGTCGGCGATCTTCGCCCCCGGCGCGGCGGCGCGAAGGCGCGGGGCATTGGCAATGATTGCCGCGCCGCGCCGGATATCGGACGAGGCGGCGTAAAGCCTTGCCCAGTCTCCTGCCGCATATTTGTCGGCCGCGCCGTAGCCCAGATCGTCGACGTTGCGGTTGGTGATTTCCCAGACCACGTCGGCGGCCGGATCGACGATCCCGGCCATGGTGTCGTGCACGGTCACCGGCGCTGTCGGCGCGGCCAGCAGGCTCGCCCCGGCGCAGACCGTGGCGGCGGCGAGCAGCAGGCGGGCCGCTTTCACCGGCCGTCTCCTGCCGGGCGGGCGGGCCCGGCCGGAACCAGCACGGCCGCGTCGTTATCGCTCATCCAGCGCTGCACCGCGCCCGGCGCAACCGATGCGCCGAGCGGAAAGACGGCGCGGAACTTGGGCAAGGCCGCCTCGACCCCGCCGCCAAACCGGCGCGCCGGCTCCTGCGCCTTGCGCACGTCGACCCACTTGGCGCCATTGGCGAGATCGAACTGAACCAGGCCCGCGCTGGTATCGACGAGCTTGCGCGCGCGTTCGAGCTTGAGCCGGGTCTGGGCCTGAAGGTCTTCCACCCCCTCGACCCAGGCATTGCCCTCGGCCGCGATCGGCACGGCGAGCGACTGGATCTCTTGCCACAGGTCGACCGGCGTATAGCCGCCGATCGGACCGCCGGGGGAGGGCAGCACGTCGTTCGCCTTGATCACGGTGAACATGGTGTTGGTGAAGCGCTGCATCCGGTTCAGCACGGCCACGTCAAGGTTGGCCATGGCGACGGAGAAAGCCTCGACATCGTTGGCCAGGGGATAGGGGTCCCAGTTGGCGTTGGACAGTATATAGCCCGACTGCCCTTTGGAACGCGGCCCGCCCTTGACGAAATATTGCATCATCTGCGGGGTGGCGAGGTCCCAGCTGCTCTCCGGCGTCAGCCCCGCGCGGACCACCGGGTTGTGGTCGGAAGAATTGAGCTGGAATTCGACCGAGCGCCGTAGCCGGTCCCACGCGGCCCAGGCAGAGGCATGGCGGATCGAAGAGGCGCGCAGGCTCTCCGGGTCCTGGATGATCCGCTTGGGGTCGGTCTCGAACAGGTAGGACCCGCGCAGCATCTCGCGCATCCTGGCGGCGTGCCAGTTGAGCCAGGGATCAGGCCGGTCGGCCTGAACAGGCGTTGCCAGCGGGGTCAGTGAGGAATTCATCCCCGACAGGTCGAAGGCATAGGCCACGTCCGCCCAGTCCAGCAGCCGCCGCGCCGCATCCACCAGCAGCACGCCCTGCGCCGTGGCATAGGCATTGGAGCTGGTCAGGGCATTGCTGTCCGCCGCGAAGGGCGCAAGCGGCGTCAGCCCGGCGCGCTTCAGCGCCTCGGCCGCCGGCATCCGGCTGCCGCGAAACCACACCTCGCCCGCGCCGACCATGGCCGCGCCGATATTGCCAAGCTGGGCCAGATCCCCTTCACCCACCGTCCCGCGTGACTGGACCACCGGAGTGATGCCGAGGTTGAGGAAGTCGACCAGCATTTTTGCCAGCGGCGCGCTGGGCGCATTGTGGGTGATCCCGTTGGCGCGCACGGCCATGATCGCGCGGACCAGTTCCTCGTCCGCGATTTCGGGCGGATAGCCCGATGCAGCCCCGTTGCGAAACGCACGCAGCTGCGATGCACTGATCTTCTCGCGGTTCTCCGGCGTCTCGGGATCGCCGGCGAAGATCACCGTTTCCCGTGCCGCCCCGGAGCCGCGGTTGAACCAGTAGATCGGCACGCCCTGCGCCGCGCCTTCGAGCAGGAGGCCATAGGAAACGGCCATCGATTCAACTGCTTCGGGCGCATAGGCAACCTTCGCCCCATGTCGCGCCACGGCCATCACGTCGTCGACCGACATCCCCCGCCCGGTCAGCACGATGGTCCGCGCCGCCGCATCGTGCTGCGCCGGCGTCCAGCCGGCGGGAGCCGCGATTGCGGGCGGCGGCGCAGGCGCGGCCTGTGCGGCGGGAGCCATCACGGCGGCCAGTGCGGTCAGGGCCAGCCAGGCAGAGCGGTTACGCATCGTCATTTCCCTTGCATGCAGTTCAGACGAAGCCGATCCAGCGGCCGGTCACGACCACGCCGAGCCAAGCGCAGAGCGAAATCCCCGCGCTGGCGCGCAAGGCGCCCGGCAGGTTTTCGCCGCGCCGCGCACCGGGGCGGCCGGGGTGAGAGTTGAAGAAGGCCATGTTGACCCCGGCCAGCATCAGCAGCGCCATCTTGGCGAGGAACGGGATATTGGTGGCATAACGCGTCGCGGCGGAGGCGAACATGGCCATACCGGTTAGGAGCGCGAGGACGAAACCGCCCCAGGTCCAAGGCAGGACGGTGTTCTGGAGCGCCTCGTGACGGCCGGGAAACCGCAAAACGCCAAGCAGGGCGAGATCAAGCAGCAGGATCGAGCCGATCACCAGCGCGACACCGACCACGTGCGCGGTCTCGATCAGCGGAAAGGCCCAGTCTGAGCCGGCAATCGCCATGGCCGGAGCCGAGGCCTCGATCGTGGCAAACAAACCCGAAGGATCGGTAGGCATGGTCTTGCTCCCCTCAGGCCGCCGGCGGCGCGCCGAAATAGGCGATCAGCCGTCCGCACAGGATGATCGCCAGCCACAGCACCAGCCACAACGCAGCCACGAGGCGAGGCGGGGCGCTGCCGTGCTCGGCGGCTTCAAGGCGCCGCTCGATCCACCAGCTCGCGGCGAGGGCAACGACCAGCAGGACCATCTTGGCCTGGAACAGGCTATTAAGCAGCGTCCGTTCGGGGTCGCTCAACACGGTCAGCACGCCGGTCACCACGAGGAGGGCGACCGCGAGCCAGGTCCAGCGCAGCGCCTGCCCCACCGGGAACGCCCCTTCGCCGCGTCCCCCGGCAAGGGCCAGGGTCGCATGGGCGGCCGGAAACAGCAGCAGCCCGATGGCGACGATATGCAGCGCCTGGATCAGCGCCACGGCCCAGACCTGCTCCTGCAGAGCTTGCACGAAGGCGCTTCCGGCGAGGCCGGCGGCGAGGTGTTCCAGCATGTC
Organism: Novosphingobium flavum; assembly: GCF_014230315.1. Classification (GTDB taxonomy): domain Bacteria; phylum Pseudomonadota; class Alphaproteobacteria; order Sphingomonadales; family Sphingomonadaceae; genus Novosphingobium; species Novosphingobium flavum. The sequence goes on from NZ_JACLAW010000001.1 coordinate 155,995, forward strand.
AGTCCTCTCCGGCGAGACCTATTGCGCCTTGAGCTGGCGTCCGTCCGCCAGCTTGACCGACACCAGCTGGCCTGCCGCCGTGCCGTCGCGCATCGGGTGGTATTCGATCACCACCTTGTCGCCCGGCTTGAGCGTTTTGGCGTTCCAGCCCCCCGAACGCAGGCCTGAAAGCCCGTTCATCTCGAGCGAGAGATGGGGGAAGCTCTTGTGCGCGCCCTTGCCGCCCGGAACGTCAGCCTCGACCCAGCAATGCGGGTTGGCCCACTGGAACTGGGTGATCACGGCATTGACCGTGAAGGACTGCTTCTGGTCGAACATGGCGAAGGAGTGGTGAGCCAGCGCGGGCGCGGCGGCGGCGGCGAGCACGAGCGCGGCGGCGGCGCGCAGGCGCAGCGAAAGAATGGTCATGATTACTGTCCCTTGCTGGCGGGTGCTGCGGCCGGCGCGACGCCGATCACGGACTGGTCGGCCCCGGCGCCCTGGCGGTGGCGCTCGTTGGTGCAGTAATATTCCTGCATCTCGTAGTCCGGCTGCAGCGTGTGCAGGGCAGTGGCGGTGATTGGCTTGGTGAAAGCCTTGGGGTCGGTGATGGTCACGTTTACCTCGAGCGTCACCTTGTCCACCCGGCGGTAGCGCTCGACGATATGGGCCTGGTCGCTGTAAACTGCGCGCCCGTCGATGAACGGCTGGGCGCCGAGGCTGATCGTGTCGACGACCAGCGTATCGCCCTCCCAGTGGCCGACCGAATCCCCGTAGAACATCGGAAACAGGTCGTCGGTGGGGAGGTGGTCGCGGTAGAGCCGGATGCGGTGCAGGCCGCCGTTCTCCTTGCGCACGATCACCTCGCGGGCGGTCTGGAAGATCTCGACCGGGGGGCCGCCGCCGGTCATCATCCGGCCAAGGCCGGAAGGCAGGCAGTCCGCCCCGGCGGTCTGGACCGGACGGCCAGCCACCTCGTCATCGATCCGGCGGTCGTAGTCCTTCTGGAACTCGGGCGTGTAGGGATAGACGGTGTATTTCACGTCGCCGCGCTGCGCGGTCGGGCCGAACTGGCCGCCGCTCTTGCGCTTCCACACCCCTTCGAGGTTGTGATTGCCGGTGATGGCCGGAACGTCAGGCGCTGGCTCGGCAGCAAGCGGGGCGGTAGCGAGTGCGGCGATGGCAAAGGCCGAAAGGCCGGCCCACGCACGGTGGATCGGGCGGGTCATTACAGGCTCCCTATGGCGCTGCGGAAGAAAGAGGAGGCTCGCACGGGGCGAGGACGAACAGTGCGGGCAGGCTGAGCAAGGCAGCAGCGCTGACGTACCAGGCCGGGGCGAAAACCAGCCCGCGCCCGATCAGCCAGGTCAGGATGGTCGGGGCAAAACCGCCGAACAGCATGACTGCAAGATTGTAGCCGACCGAGGTGCCGCTGGCGCGCGAGCCGACCGGGAACAGTGCGGCCAGCGCCGAAGGGGCCGCGCCGTTGAACAGGCCGACCATCAGGCAGATCGCCGACTGGACGAGGGTCAGCGTAGCGAGGTCGGGGCTGGCGAGCGCGCCGCGCAGCAGGAAATGGGGGACCACTGCCAACATCACGGCGACCGCCGTGAGCAGCAGGCGGCGATCGATCCGGTCAGCCAGCCGCCCGCCGGCGAGACAGGCGAAGACCAGGACCACGCTGCCTGTCAGGCTTGCGGCGAAGGCGCTGCGCGGGCTGGCCTTGCCCACGGCCTGGACATAGATCGGGAAATAGATCGCCAGGGCATAGGACCCGGCGGTCCACAGCGTGGACAGTCCGGTCGCGGCGAGCAGGCGGCCCGGGCGCGCAAAGGCGGCGCGGGCGGCGGCGCTGAGCGAGGGGCGCGGCGCCGAGGCGGCGAGGGCGCTGAACTCGGGCGTCTCGCCGAGGGTGCGGCGCAGCCACAGGCCGACCGGGGCGATGAGAACGCCGATCAGGAAAGCCACGCGCCAGCCCCAAGCAGCCAGCTCCGCTGGGGCGAGCAGGCTGGTCAGGGCAAAGCCCACCAAGGAGCCGAGCACGTTGGACCCGGCCATGCTGGCCTGCAGCAGCGAGGCATAGAGCCCCCGCCGCCCCGGCGGCGCATGTTCGACCATGAAGGTCAGGGCTCCGCCCACTTCGCCCCCGGCGGAAAAACCCTGCAACGAACGCCCGGCAACCAGCAGCAGGGGCGCGCCGATCCCGATCGCGCTGGCCGGCGGGGCGAGGGCGATCACCAGCGTACCGGCGGCCATCAGCAGGATCGTCGCGGTCAGCGCGGCCTTGCGGCCATGACGGTCTGCATAGGCGCCCATCAGCACGGCGCCCGCCGGGCGGACGAGGAAGCCGAGGCCGAAGGTGAGAAATGCCTGGACCAGCGCCGTGGTCGCATCGGCGCCGGGGAAGAAGGCCTTGCCGATCAGGATCGCAAAATATGCATAAACTGTGAAGTCGTACCACTCGAGGAGATTGCCCGCCGCCGCCGCGAGCGCGGCGCGCAGACCCACCAGACCGGAACGGCGCTCGGCCCCGGCTTTTGGCATCGTCTGCTGGATTTCGGCGGTTTGAGCCATTTTTCCCTCATTTCAGGTGTCAGGCCGCTAGCGCAATTCCCCCAGGCAAGGCATTCCAATGACGTTATGTTACGACACAATGTTGTCAATCTAGGCGTGCAACAGGTAGCGCAGGTTTCGCGCCGGGTATAGGGAGCCGGTCATGGCCTACCGCCCCGTTCGCAAGGAATTGTCTCCCGCGCCGCCCGCACTCTCCCGCTGGTGGGAAAGGGCCGAAGTGCCGACGTGGCTGGTCTTCGCGGCGATCTATGGCGGGTGGATCCTGCTGATTGTAAACGCGAACCGCATTCCCTGGCCGCTTTTCAGCCTCGCCGGGGCCTGGCTGGTGACGTGGCACTTCTCGCTCCAGCATGAGGCAATCCACGGCTGGCTCAGCCTGCCGCGTTGGCTGCGCCATGCGCTGGTCTGGCCGCCGATCGGCGGCTGGCTGCCCTTCGAGCTCTATCGTCGCAGCCATTCCCAGCACCACCGCGATGTCGACCTGACCTATCCCGGCTTCGATACCGAGAGCGTCTATCACAAGCCGGAAGACTGGGCGCGCTACTCCCCGGCCTGGCGGGCCGTGCTGATGTTCAACCAGACCCTGCTCGGCCGCCTGCTGATCGGCCCTCTGCTGCGCCTGCGCAAGCTGGTGCTGATCGAGGGCGGGATGCTGGTGCGCGGCGATTTCCGCAATCTCGGGATCTGGCTGCGCTTTTTTGCTGGTCTGGCCGTGGTCCTGTGGTTCGTCTCGGGCGTGGGCCATGTTCCGGTCTGGAAGTATTACCTGCTGGTGGTCTATCCCGGCTTCAGCCTCGGCCTGCTGCGCGCCTTCATCGAGCATCGCTGGGGCGAGCACCCGGAAGAGCGCGTGGCGATCGTCGAGAGCAACTGGGTCTTCGGCCTGCTGTTCCTGTGGAACAACATCCATGTCGTGCACCACCTGCATCCCTCGCTGCCGTGGTTCCGCATTCCGGCGGCATGGCGCGGCGCGCGGGCCGAACTCCTCGCGCTGAATGGCCATTATCGCTTCGCCGGCTATGGCGAGATCGCGCGGGCCTGGCTGCTCCGCCCGGTCTTCGTGCCGGTCCATCCCGAGCCGCGCCCGGAGCAGGGGGCGTGACCGGGCGCATGGCTAGCCTGCCGATGTACAATTTTGCGGGCTTGCGCGCCGCCCACGCGGCCTTGTGGGACGTCCTGGCCGGCTACCTCGCGGGCGAGGGCATGGCGGACCTGCCCGCGGCGCTCGATTTCGCGGCCAAGCCGGTTCCCGACGCCATCGCGGCGGATGTGCTGCTGACCCAGACCTGCGGCTATCCGCTGCAGAAGGCCTATGTCGGCCAGTTCCGCCTCCTCGCCGTGGCCGACTACGACGCGCCCGGCTGCACCGATTTCACGCACCGCGCCTTCGTCCTCGTGCGCGCCGACGAACCGCGCGAGGGGGCGGAAAGTCTGCGCGGCGCGCGCTTCGGCTACAACAGCCTCCTCTCCAACTCGGGCATGAACCTGCCGCGCGCCCTGTTTGCCCCGCTCGCGCGCGATGGGCACTTCTTCGGCGAGGTGATCGAGACCGGCAGCCACCCGGCCTCCATCGCCGCGCTACGCGGCGGCGAGGTCGACGCCGTGTCGGTCGACTGCCTGACCTGGGCCTTTGCCAGCGAACATGATCCGGCGGCCGTCTCGGGCCTGCGGGTCCTGTGCGAAACCGGGCCGAGCCCGGCGATCCCCTTCGTCACCAGCGCGGCGACGTCAGGCGCCGATGCGGCGGCGCTGGTTCGCGCGCTGGTGCGCTTCGGGTCAGACCCGGCTCAGGCTGACCTCAGGCGCGCCTTGAAGATCAAGGCCGTGGCCCCGGCCCGGCCGGAGACCTATGCGGCCCTGCTCGGTATCGAGGAAGAAGCGGCGCGGCTGGGCTATCCCGTCCTCGCCTGAGCGCGGCTCAATAGGCGATGGTCATCCCGGCCGACAGCCGCCGGGGCGCCAGCGGGGCGAAGCCCTCGCGCCGATAGAGCAGTAGCGGATTCCCCAGCGCAAAGCGGTTGGCCTGGCTGTTGAGCACATTGTCGAGTGCGACCCACAGGCTGAGCCGCCCGCGCTGGGCGCTGGTGCGCAAGTCGAACTGCGCAAAGTCACCCTGGCTGAGATCGAGCACGGGGCCGGGACCGAGCACGGAACGGCCGACGTAGGCGGCCCGGCCCATGACCGACATGGCGTAGCCGCGTGGCCCCTGCCAGTCGTACCCGGCATGAAGCCGGGCCGAGAAGTCGGGCGTGTCCGGCAGGCGGCGATTGGGCAGGGGCGTCTGTCCGGCGAGGTCGCCCGAGAGCGAGTTGGCGGTGTAGAGCAGCGCGGCGCCGAGCCGCAGGCCGCCCGCGCTGCGCCATTCGGCGTTGCCTTCCACCGCCAGCAGGCGCGCGTCACCGATGTTCTCCGTCACCGGTGTGCCGCGCCGGGTGACCAGCTCTGCGAGAACCCGGCGCCAGTCGGCGTAGGAGACGACGAGCGAGCCAGCCAGCCCGTTCATCCCGGTCCGGTTGAGCCGCACCCCGGCCTCGCCCATCGAGATCGCATCGGGCATGAAGTCCGCCACCCGGCCGACCCCGCGCGCCACGGTCACCCCCCCGTTGCGGTATCCGGTCTGGTAACGGCCGATCAGCGACCATCGGCGGTCCAGCCGGTAGAGGAGCGCGATGGTCGGGTCGAAGTGCGCCGCCGTCTCGCCGCGCACGAAGGAGACTATGGTCCCGCGCGCCGGTTCGCTGTCGGTCCGCGCGACGGTGTAGCGCAGGCCCAGCGTGGCATCGAACTTGCGCCCGATCGGAATGCGGCCCTGGACGAAGACCGAGGCGCTGCGGGTGTCGTTGGTCACCTCGTCGATCGAAGGCGCGCCGTCCGGGCTGCCGAAGGTGCGCGATTGGCCGTCGGTGATGCGTTGCAGGTTGACCGCGACGACCCAGCTCAGCCCGGTCCGGGCCGTGCGCGAAAGCCGTGTCTCGCTGGTAATCACGCTCGACGAACGGTCAATGTCGTAGACCGAAGCGCCCGAGCCCGTGACGTCGAAGGTCGCGTCGAACCGATCGTTGGAGGTGCGGTGGCCGAGGCTGAGCACCGAGGCGAGTTCGATGCCGCTGTCCCAGCGCTGGCGCACCGATAGCCGCCCCACGGCGACATCGCTGCGGTAGGGTTGGGGCCGGGCCGGGTTGCGGACAAGGGGGCGCTGACCATCGGCGAACTGGGCATCGGCGGCGCGGGTCGACTGGTAGAGCCCCCCGACATCGACCCTGAGGCCTGAGGGGAGGTCGAGCGCAAAGGTTGCGCGCCCGCCGCTCACGTCGATCCGGTTGACGTCCTTGCCCAGCACCGGGTCGTCGATATAGCCGCCCTGTCGCTCGTTATAGCCGACGAGGCGCAGCCCGGCCGTGCCCCGCGCGATCGGCAGGTTGGCTGCGCCGCCCACCTTCCAGCCAGGTTGTCCGCCGCTCTGCACCGAACCTTCGGCCGTGGCCATGCCGCCGAAGTTTTCGAGGTCAACCGGATTGGGCGTTACCCGGATCACCCCGCCGATCGATCCCGCGCCGTAAAGCGTGCCCTGCGGCCCCTCCAGCACCTCGATCGAGGCGATGTCGTAGAGCCGCACGTTGGGGTTGGGACTGCCGAATGAAACCGGCACGTCGTCGACGTAGATCGCGGTGGTCGGCTTGGCCGCTCCGTTGAAGCTGCTGTCGGCAATCCCGCGGATGAAGAACTTGTCGCGGCCGTCTCCGAAGGCGGTGGCGAAGACCACCGGCGACAGCCGCGCGAGATCGCCGAGCTGGGCCGTCTCGGGCAACCTGGCCCCGCTTTCGGCCGGAATGCGCAGCACGCTGCCGGGATAGTCGGCCAGCGGAGTGGGGAAGCGCCCGGCAATGACGGTGATCGCATCGTCATCCACCCTGGGCGGGGCATGGCGCGGCGCCCGTTCCGGCCGGACGCGGGCAGCCCGTTCGATCCGGAAAGCATGGGGCCCGGCGGCCACGGCCCGGTAACCCGTTCCGCGCAGCAAAATGCGCAGCGCGGCGGCCGGATCTGCGGGAAGCGCCCGCCCGCCGGTCCGCACCGTGCTCAGCCCCGGTTCGAGCGAAACGATTTCCACGCCGCCCGCGCGGGCGATCGTACTGATTGCTGCGGATAGCGGACCAGCTTCGATCCGGATCGGGGGTGGGACCGCCTCGCGCGCGGCCAGCGGCTGCGCGAACAGCCCCAGCGCCAGGCTAGCGACTACGCCCTTCGCTGATGACCCAGTTATCCCCATCGCGGCGATATTGCGCTCCAATCAATCCGGCGAAATGCGCAACATCTTCAGACTCGTTGCCACCCAGGCGGATATTGCCGGTGAAGGGGCGCGCCGACAATCCTTCCGATAAAGAGATTTTTGTCCCGAAACGGCGCCTTATCGCCTCGGCGACGTCGCTCAGCGGCGTATCGGCGAAAGCGAACTGGCCGTTGACCCAGCCGCCGGCATTGGCCGCCGAGCGCTTGACCACGAGCCCGTGTGCGCGGTCGAGCGTCATCCCCTCGCCGGCGTGCAGGGTGAGATTGGCCCCGCCCGGATCGAACTCGACCGACCCCTCGCTGACGTCGATCCGCAGGTTGCGGTCGCTCAGCTGGACGTTGAACACCGTGCCGAGATCGCGGATCTTGTAGCCGCCGGCCTCGACGGTGAATTCCTGCGGCAGGTGCCGCACGCGGAACATCGCCTCACCGTTTTCGAGCTTCATCGCGCGCGGGTTGGACTGGTCGAGCGCCAGCGCGCTGTCGCCGTTCAGCTCGACCCGGGTGCCGTCGGCAAAGGCAAGCTGCTTGATCGTGCCGGGGGCGGTGCGCTCCAGCTGCAGGCTGGATGCGCCGGGCCACAGGGTCCAGCCGCCGACCAACGCGATAGAGGCGGCGATCGCCCCGGTCAGCCAGCGCCGCCGGGCCGGGTTGTAGCGCGTGGGCGCGGCGGCCACGCCGGCGGCGGCGCCCAGTGCGGGCGCTGCCTCGCCCAGTACCGCGTCCGCCTCGGCCAGCCGTTCATAGGCATCGCGGTGCGCGGACGAGCTTTCCAGCCACTCGATGAAAGTCGGCCACTCGTGGCCCGGAAGTTCAGGCAATCGCAGGTGCCAGGCGATGGCCTGGTCGGCGATGAGGGAGGCTTCAGCCATTGGACTTGCTCCTGTCGCCGGGGGTGGCCCGGCGCTCCGGCAGCGAGGCCGGGTGATCGTTTCTGAATTCGACGAGTTGACGATAGGCGCGGGCGAGGAGCTTCTCGACGCCCGAGAGCGACATGCCGAGGATGTCGGCAATGGCGCGCTGCGAGCGGCCCTCGACCCGGAACAGGACCAGTGCCTGGCGCATGTGCACCGGCATCGAGGCCAGCAATGCCTCAAGCCGTGCGAGTTCGCTGGCGGAGATGAGCCGCCGCTCCTGATCGGGAACCTCGTGCCCGACCGGCTGGAGCGAGGTCCACGCATCCTCGCGCACGAGGCGGCGCTGCCCGGCGATGCGCCGGTCGGTCGCAAGGTTGGTGGCCATGCGCATCAGGTATGACAGGGGATCGGCCACCGGGCCGATGCGCGACTGTTCGATCCGCACCCACATGTCCTGCAGGACCTCGTCGGCCTCGTCCGCACCGATGCCGCGCGCCAGCAGGAGCCGCCGCACCATCGCCCGGTTGGCGAGGAAGATGGCGGCAATGCCGGCCTCAGGCATGGCATGGCTCCGGCCAGCTATCGGGGCCCAGCGAGCGCAGCCGGAATTCGAGCGGCAGTTCCCCGATCACGTCAGCCTCCGTTTGGCGCGCGGCGGCCAGGGTGTCACCCTCCGCCTCTCCGGCGCCGGGGTGGCACATTACCAGATGCGCGCCCGAACCATAGCGCAGGAAAGTTCCAAGCTGGTTACGATAGGGGCCGGAAAAATCGTAGTGGCCCGCAAAGCTGCGGTTGGCGCGCAGCCCGGCGCGGCGAAGCTGGCTGCGGAAGCCCAACGAATGGATCGCCGAGCCGATCGCCTTGCCGCGCCACGGGCGCAGCAGCATGGCGGGGAGGCTGTCCTCCGGCACTCGCACCCAGGCTTCCGGGGCATGGCGCCGGGTGGCGTCGATCACCGCCTTGCGAATGCCGGGGTAGAGATGGACGTGCTGGTGGGCATCGACGAAGTCCGGGGCCATGCCGCGGGCGGCGACGAAGGCGTCGAACTGGCGGTCGATCTCGGCGACGACCTCGTCCATGTCGACCTTGCCGAGCAGGGTCAGGACCAGCATCCGGTCCGGCCCCGGCAGTTTGCCATCGGGCAGGGTGCAGCTCATCGGCCCGAGCGGGCGTTCGCTGGCAAGGACGAGATGAAGGCCGACCTGGACGCGGCCGGCCGAGCCGCAGTCGACCTTCTCGATCCCGTCGAGCAGGCGGGCATCCTCTGCCCAGCGCGGCATGGCGGCCATGCAGCTGATCGCGTTGATGCAGCGGCCGCGGGCGAGGCGGGCGATCGCCTCGCTCACGCCCTGCGACATGGCGAAATCGTCAGCGCAGAGGATGACGGGGGGGAGCACGGCGGAGGCCACGGCTCAGGCAGCTTTCGCCCGGCGCAGCATTTCGCTCGGCAGCGCGCGGGCGCGCAGGCGCGGGGCCAGTTCGTCATGGAAGAACGACAGGCGGCCCTTGGCGCCTGCGAGGTGGTAGCGGATCTGTTCGGCGAGGGTCCACCCGGTGCAGTTCACGCTGCGCGGGCGCTGCGCGGGGTGGCAGATGAAGCCGGGGTGATAGACGATGCGGCCGTGCCGCTCGACGCGAGCCATGATCTCGTGATCCTCCAGAACCCAGTTCCAGATCGCCGGGTCGAACCCGCCGCAAGCCTTGAGCGCCGTGGTGCGGAAGACTTGGCTGGCCCCGCCGTTGAGGCACTGCTGGCGCAGGATGGCGCCGGTCAGGGCCATGCGCCAGCCGGCCTTGCGCTTGGACATGGGCGAGGCGCCGGCCGCCGTGTTGGCGGCGATCGCGGCGGCCACGCCCTCGCGTTCGAGCAGGCGCCCGGCCAGCTCGAGGTAGCGCGGCGGATAGTAGGTATCGGCGTCGCAGGTGGCGACATAGCGGCTGGTGACCGCGCGCAGGCCGCACTGGAGCGCGGCGACCTTGCCCGGCCGGCTTTCGTGCAGGTGGATCGCCTCGACCCCGAAATCGGCACAGGCCTGGCGGGCAACGGGGCCGCTGCCGTCTGTCGATGCATTGTCGACCAGTATCAGCAGCGGCCTTACCGCCTGCGCGGCGAGGCTGGCGATGGTGCCCCGAAGAAACTCCCTCTCATTGAAGTAGGGAATGATCACCGTCCAATCGCCATCGGCCGAAGGCCACGCAGAAACCCCCTGTTTCTTTTCCGATCCGTAAAGCATGGCCGTTTCCTCTAATCTCACGAGGAAGACGACATCGTTCGGGCCAAACCACCCGGACCGCGCGAATTTTTTTAAGAGTGATTTGCAAGGCCGCTGCAACGGGACTGCAACGGCCTTGCACGGACATCGCTGGCGCGAAAAAGGGCGCGAGGGTCTTGCTCCCCCGCGCCCTTGCCGGGTCCGGTCGCTGCCTCAGGCCGGATCGAGCAACATCGTTGCCGCCGCCGTGTTGGAAATCGGCAGGTGATAGTTGCGATGGATCTCCCTTGCCCCGGCTCCGAGCGCGCCGCGCGCGGCGATCCAGTTGAGGATTTCCACCCCTTGGGTTCCGGCGAGGCGGACGATTTCGTGGACGTCGTGCTTCGTGAGGGCGTCGGGGTCGCTGGCGAGGTGGTCCATGCAGAAGCGGTCGTAGTCGGAGTTCATGAAGCCGGCGCGTTCGCCGTCAAGCTGGTGGGACAGGCCGCCGGTGCCGATCACCACGATGCGCTCGTCCGCGCCCCATGAGGCAAGCGCGCGGTGGACGGAGCGGCCGAAGGCGAGGGCGCGCTTGGCCGAGGGCAGGGGGTGCTGCACCGTGTTGATGTGAAGCGGGACCAGCTTGACCGGCCATTCGTCCACCCCCGGCCAGGCCAGCTCGAACGGGATCGAGAGGGCATGGTCGACCAGCATGGTCTGGCAGGTGGTGATGTCGAACTCATCGTCCACCAGTTGCTCGATGATGTGCCACGACAGGCCCGGATCGCCCTTGAACGGCTTGTAGAGCGGCAGGCCCCAGCCTTCGTCGGCGTTCTGGTATTCGTGCGCGGCGCCGACCGCGAAAGTCGGCATCTTGTCGAGGAAGAAGTTGAGGCCGTGGTCGTTGTTGAACACGACCGCGACCGTGGGCTTCACTTCGGCGAGCCATTCGTGGACCTTGGGGAAGCCATCGAAGAACGGCTTCCAGTAAGGCTCCTGCTGGATGCCCTTGTGGATTGCGCCGCCGATTGCGGGGACGTGGCTGGTGAAATAGGCGCCGACGATCTCAGCCATGGGTCATCTCCCGGTGGGCGGTTTCATAGGTTTCGCCGCGCCCTTGCGCGGCCAGCATTTCGTTGAAGGCAGCGAGGCTGGCGCCGGTCTGCATCGAGCCGACGTCCTGTACGTTGAGGCCGAAGATCCCGGCGAGCTTGGCGAGGTAGTAGATGTTGTCGCCGGCCCTGATCATCCCGATCACGTCGCGCGCGGCGACCGCGGCGCGCTGCTCGGCGGTGAGGTGGTACTTCGCGCAGTAAGCCTCCTCGTCGGCGAGGAAGGCGGCGCGGTTGGCGGCGTCGTTGAACGAGTAGCACATCGCGTTGAGGGCAAGGCCCTTCGCGGCGGCTTCTCCATCGAACAGGTGTGTGCCGGGTATCGGTTGCTTGGGCGGTGCGACCATGGCCTTCATGCTCCTCCGTTATGACGGGGGCAGTGATGGCGCAGTTGGACAATTCGTATCTTGATGTGAGTCAAAACCGCAGGTTCTGGGGGTTTTGATCGTATACAATCCTATGGGTATCGCGAAAAACTTATGGGTTGTGATGCCTTGGAAACGTGAGGCCGCAAGGCCCACCCCCAGCCCCTCCCGCCTGCGGGAGGGGAGCGAGGTTTGCGTTGGGCGCGGGGCCTGCCCGCGCCCGCCGGATCAGAGTTCTTCGGGCCAGTAGAGCCGCATCGGGTTGGTCACGAGCAGCTTCTGCTGAAGTTCGGCCGTGGCGGCGATGCGGGGGATCATGTCGACCAGATGCCCGTCGTCGGGAATGTTGGTTTCCATGTTGGGGTGCGGCCAGTCGGTCCCCCAGATCACGCGGTCCTGATAATCGGCCACTAGCGGGGCGACGGCATCGGCGAAGGCGTTCCACGGATCGCCTGCGGGGTCGAGCCGGTCGGGGCAGGTGGCCTTGAACCAGATGTCATCCCGGCTATCGAGCAAGGCGCGGAAGGCCTTCATGTCGGCGCCGTCCGGACCTTGGGTGACGTCGGGGCGGCCCATGTGATCGACCACCACGGGAACCGGCAGGGCATCGATGAAGGGGCGCAGTTCCGCGAGGATGTCGGCCTCGAAATAGATCACGATGTGCCAGCCCTTGGGCAGGCGCGCGGCCACTTCGAGGAACTTGTCCTTGGGCGCATCGTCCACCAGCCGCTTCAGGAAATTGAAGCGGATGCCGCGCATCCCGCCTTCGTGCAGCACGGCCAATTCGGCCTCGGAAATCGCCGGATCGACCACGGCGACGCCGCGCGCCTTGCCGTTCGACCTGGCGATGCCGTTCAGCGTGGCGGCATTGTTGGTGCCGTGGCAGCTGGCCTGGACGATGACGTTGCGGGCAAAGCCGAGCTGGTCGCGCAGGGCGAACAGCATGTCCGGCCCGGCATCTTCGGGCAGGTACTTGGCCTTGGGGCTGAAGGGGAATTCGGCCATCGGGCCGAACACGTGGCAGTGCGCGTCCACCGCCCCGGCGGGCGGGGTGTAGCGCGGCTTGCTCGGGCTGGCATGCCAGCTGACGATACGGTCGGTCATCCGAACACAACTCCATCCATCAGCTTGCGCGCGGTGCGCAGCAGGGCGGCGGTCTGAACGTCGCCCGCCTCGTTTACCTCAAGCACGCAGCTCATCTCGCCGGTCGGGTGTTCGACCGAGAGGGTCTTGCGATTGCCTGCGGGAATTTCGGCCACCTCGGCGGCGGGCGAACCCGGGATGAGGCAGGCCGTGGCCACAGAGACCGCGCCGAGCACGCCGATCGTGGCATGGGCGCGGTGCGGGATGAACGAGCGCACGGTGACCGCGCCGCCGTTTTTCGGAGGGGCGACCAGCATCATCTTGGGGACCGACTTTTCCTTGACGTCGCCAAGGTTCATCATCGGGCCGACGATCAGGCGGATTGCCTCGATCCTGGCCTTCAGCTCGGTCGCATTGTCGAGCCAGTCCCGGTCCTCGTAGCCGGTGATGCCGACATCCTCGGCCTTCATCACCACGCAGGGCATGCCGTTGTCGATCAGGGTGACGGGAACGCCATTGATCACGTCGACCGCATTGCCGCTGGGGAGCAGGGCGCCGCAGGACGAGCCGGCCGTGTCGCGAAATTCGAGGGGGATCGCGGCATGGCTGCCGGGAACGCCGTCGATCTTCGCTTCGCCGGTATAGGTGACTTTCCCGCCGGGCGTGGCGATGGTGGCGACGGCGACCTGCTGGGTGTTTTCCATGAAGATCGCGACGCGGGTTTCATCGCCGGCGGCTTCGACCAGCCCACGCTCCAGCGCGAAGGGGCCGACCCCGGCGAGGATGTTGCCGCAGTTCTGCGCGTCGGTGACGATCGCCTGATCGACGAAGACCTGCAGGAACAGGTAATCGACGTCGATCCCCTCGCGCGTCGACTTCGAGACGACCGCGACCTTGCTGGTCAGCGGATCGGCCGCGCCCATGCCATCGATCTGCAGCGGATCGGGCGAGCCCATCACGCCGAGCAGGAAGGCATCGCGGAGCTTGGGATCGGCGGGCAGGTCGTCCTTGAGGAAATAGCCGCCCTTGGACGTGCCGCCGCGCATCCACAGGCAGGGCGCGGACAGGCCGGTGAGCCGGTCAGACATATTTCAGGCCTTCCTTCTCCAGACGTTCGCGCATCTTGTACATGTCGAGGCCGAGGACGCCAGCGGCGAGCTTGGCGCGCTTTTCGCCCTCGTTCGCTTCGCGGGCCTGAGCCGCCTTGAGCACTTCGGCCGCCTTTTCGCGGGGGACGACGCAGACGCCGTCATCATCGGCCACGATCACGTCGCCGGGATTGACGAGCGCGCCGGCGCAGATGACCGGGACGTTGACCGAGCCGATGGTGTTCTTGACCGTGCCCTGCGCGAAGACCGCCTTCGACCAGACCGGGAACTGCATCTCGGTCAGGTCACGCACGTCGCGCACCCCCGCGTCGATGACGAGGCCGCGGCAGCCGCGCGCCTGGGCCGAAGTGGCGAGGAGGTCGCCGAAGTAGCCGTCCTCGCAAGGGGAGGTGGGGGCGAGGAGCAGGATGTCGCCCTCCTTGAGCTGTTCGATGGCGACGTGGACCATCCAGTTGTCACCCGGAGGGGCGCTGATCGTCACCGCGGAACCAGCCGTGCGGGCGCCGGAATAGATCGGGCGCATGTAGCTGGCGAGCAGGCCGGTGCGGCCCTGCGCCTCGTGCACCGTGGCGACGCCGCAGGCGGCGAGGCCGTCGATCACTTCGGCCGGAGCCCGTTCGATGTTCTGCACCACTACTCCGGACATGGCTTTGTCATCCTCAATTGCTGGCAATTCTGGCCGGGTGGGATGGAACCGGGGCGCGGCAAGTGCCAATGCGAAGGTGGCGACGGGCATAATTTCTTGCTAACCGTCAACGGATGAATGCCCTGTCCGCCTATGAGCGCCAGCCCAATGTGCGCCACCTTGCCGCTTTCGTCGCCACGGTGCGCCACGGCAGCGTGACCCGGGCCAGCCGGGCGGTGAACCTGACCCAGCCGGCGCTGACCCAGGCAATCGCGCGGCTGGAGACGGACCTGGGCTGCACCCTGTTCGAGCGCGGGGCCGGGGGGATGACCCCGACCGAGCCCGCGCAGTTGCTGGCCCCGCGGGTGGAGGCGGCGCTGGAGCTGATCGGATCGCCGCGGGTGACGGGCACGCAATTGCGCGCCTTTCTCGCCGTGGCGCGGGCCGGCTCCTATGCCGGGGCGAGCAAGGTTACCGGGCTGACCTCGGCCTCGCTCCACCGGGCAGTGGCCGACCTTTCGGTGGCGCTGCGGCAAGCGCTGGTCGAGCGGCGCGGGCGCTCGGTTCTGCTGACCCCGGCGGGGGAGCGGCGGGCGCGGGCCTTTGGCCTTGCCATTGCCGAATTGCGCGCTGGTTTTGCCGAGGTTTCGGGCTGGATGGGGCGGATCGGCGGGCGGATCGTGGTCGGGGCCATGCCGCTCTCGCGCGCCAAGTGGCTGCCCGATGCCCTGCTGCGTTTCACCGCGATCCATCCGGGCGTGGCGGTCTCGGTGGTCGAGGGCAGCTATGGCGAGCTGGTCGGGCCGCTGCGCGACGGGGAGATCGACCTCGTGCTGGGGGCATTGCGCGATCCCTCGCTGATCACCGATCTCGTGCAGGAGCGGATCTTCGACGACCGGCCGGTCTTGATGATGCGTGCCGGGCATCCGCTGGCGGCGGACGGGCGCGCGCCGGACGGCTTTGCCCTGCTCGACTATCCGTGGATCATGCCCTCGCGTGATACGCCGCTCAGGATCTACTGGGAAAACATGATGCGCAGCGCCGGGGCCGAGCCGCCGCCGGTTCATATCGAATGCGGCTCGGTGCTGACCGTGCGCCAGTTGCTGCTGGGGAGCGATGCGCTGACCATGCTCTCGGCCCCGCAGATGGCGGTGGAGCTGGAGGCGGGGCTGATCGTCTATCGCCCGCCGCCGGAACCGGTGGTGCGCCCGATCGGCATGCTGACCCGCGTGGGGTGGCGTCCGACCGAGCTGCAGGCCGATTTCATCGCCGAGCTGAAGAATCCCGCCGGGCTGATGAACTTCGTATAATTTTATTGGCGGCGCGGGCATTTCATTGGCCTCGGCCGCGCCCCGTGGGCAGGGAATGGCGCCATGGAGAGTCAAATTGCCCTGATCGGCTTCGGCGAAGCCGCGTCGACGTTCGCCCGTGCGGCCGGTTGGGCCGGGCGCGCCGCTTCGTTCGACATCAATCCGGCGCGCAGTGCCGTGATGGCGGAACTGGGCGTCCATGCCGCCGAGGGGCGGCAGGCGGCGCTGGGCAGCGCGGGGCTGGTGCTCTCGCTGGTCACGGCCGACGAGGCGGTGAACGCGGCCCGGCAGTGCGCTGGCCTGCTGGCCGGTGGCGCGATCTGGTGTGACATGAATTCGGTCGCCCCGGATACCAAGCGCGAGGCGGCGGCGCTGATCGAGGCGGCGGGCGGCCGCTATGTCGACGTGGCCGTGCTGGCCCCGGTCGATCCGGCGCGGCTGGCCGTGCCGCTGCTTCTGGCGGGTGCGCATGCGGCCGAGGCCGAGAGTTTGCTCAATGCGGCGGGCTTCGCCAATACCCGCGTGGTGGGCGACGAGATCGGGCGGGCCAGCGCGATCAAGATGATCCGCTCGGTCATGGTCAAAGGCATGGAAGCGCTGACCGCCGAGATGATGCTGGCGGCCGAGGCGGCGGGGGTGACCGACGAGGTGCTCGCCTCGCTCGACGCCAGCGAGAAGCCGAAGCCGTGGGGCGACAAGGCGGACTACAATATCGAACGGATGACCACGCACGGCCTGCGCCGGGCGGCGGAAATGGAAGAATCGTGCAAGACCCTGCGCTCGCTCGGGGTCGATCCGGTGATGACCGAGGGCACCGTCGTGCGCCAGCGCGCCATGGCGGGCCAGACTTTCCAGAGGAGAACCGCGTGAGCCTGATCATCGACTGCCACGGGCACTATACCGTCCTGCCCAAGGGGCATGATTCCTGGCGTGAGGCGCAGGTCGCCGCCTTCAAGGCGGGCGAGGCTGCGCCGGCCTATCCGGAAATCTCGGACGACGAGATCCGCGAGACGATCGAGGCCAACCAGCTGCGCCTGATCAAGGAACGCGGCGCGGACCTGACGATCTTCTCTCCCCGCGCCAGCGCCATGGCCCCGCACGTGGGTGACCAGTCGGTCGCCGTGCCGTGGGCGCGCGCCTGCAACGACCTGATCGCGCGGGTCGTCGCGCTCTATCCGGAAACCTTCGTCGGCGTCTGCATGCTGCCGCAGTCGCCCGAGGCGGACCTGACCAACTCGATCGCCGAGCTGGAACGCTGCGTCGACATGGGCTTCATCGGCTGCAACCTCAATCCCGATCCGGGCGGCGGCCACTTCAAGCACCCGCCGCTGACCGACCCGTACTGGTTCCCCTTCTACGAGAAGATGTGCGAGCTGGACGTGCCGGCGATGATCCACGTCTCGGGCAGCTGCAACCCGGCGATGCACGCCACCGGCGGTTACTACATCGCGGCCGACACCGTGGCCTTCATGCAGCTGCTTGAAGGCGACCTGTTCAGCCGCTTCCCGACCCTGCGTTTCATCATTCCGCACGGCGGCGGGGCCGTGCCCTATCACTGGGGCCGCTACCGCGGGCTGGCCGACATGCTCAAGAAGCCGGCGCTCGACACGCACCTGATGAACAACGTGTTCTTCGACACCTGCGTCTATCACCAGCCGGGCGTGAACCTGCTGGCCGACGTGATCGAAAACAAGAACATCCTGTTCGGCTCGGAAATGGTCGGCGCGGTGCGCGGTATCGACCCGACCACGGGCTTCTATTTCGATGACACCAAGCGCTATGTCGACGCGCTCGACATCTCGGACGCCGAGCGCCACGCGATCTTCGAGGGCAATGCCCGCAAGGTCTTCCCGCGCCTCGACGCCAAGCTGAAGCAGCGCGGTTTGTGATGGTGACGAGCACCACCTGGCTCACCGACGCCTGGTATGTTGCCGGGTGGGACGCCGAGATCGACAGCGCGCCGCTGGCGCGCACGATCTGCGGCGTGCCGGTGGTGCTCTATCGCAAGCTCGACCGATCGGTCGTCGCCCTGCGCGATGCCTGTCCGCACCGGCTGTTGCCGCTGTCGATGGGCATCCGCGAGGGGGATTCGCTGCGCTGCAAGTATCACGGCCTCAAGCTGGGGCCCGACGGCGTGGCCGAGGAAATGCCGCTCAAGACCGATCCGGTGAACCGCCGGATCTGCACCGAAAGCTTCGTGGTCCATGAACGGCACCGCTTCGTGTGGATCTGGATCGGCGACAAGGCCAAGGCCGACCCGGCGCTGATCCCGGACCTGTGGCCGTGCAGCGATCCGGGCTGGGTGTTCGACGGCGGCTACTACCATGTCGGCTGCGACTACCGCCTGATGATCGACAACCTGATGGACCTGACGCACGAAACGCATGTGCATTCGGGGTCGATCGGCCAGCCCGAGATCCTGGAAGCGCCGATCGAGACCCGCGTGGACGGAGCCGAGGTCGTGGTCGAGCGGTGGATGCCGGGGATCGACGCGCCGCCGTTCTGGCGCGCCGCGCTGGGGCAGCCGGGGCTGGTCGACCGCTGGCAGATCTGCCGCTTCGCGCTGCCCGCCTCGGTGATGATCGACGTGGGGGTTGCCCCGGTCGAGGCCGGGGCCACGCTGGAAAGCCATGACCAGGGCGTGCGCGGCATGGTGATCGACTTCATGACCCCGGAGAGCGAGACCAGCCACCACTACTTCTGGGGCATGGCCCGCAATTTCGCACTGGACGATCCCGGCTTCACCGCGCGCTTCAAGCGCCAACAGGGCGGGGTCTTTGCCGAGGACAAGGTGATCCTCGAGGCCCAGCAGCAGGCGATCCTCGCCAACCCCGACCTCAAGCTTTCCGCCTACCGGATCGACGAGGGCGGCACCCGTTCGCGTCAGGCGATCACCCGCGCCATCCGTGCCGGGCAGGCCGAACCGGCGCTCACCCCCGCAACCTGAGAGCGATGTCATGAACAGCCCGGACGTTCACGAATATACCGCCGACTTCGACGATATTCCCGGCACGCGGGTCTATACCGCGGCGCGCGCCCGGCAGGGCTATCACCTCAACCAGTTCGCCATGAGCCTGATGAAGGCCGAGAACCGCGAGCGGTGGAAGGCGAACGAGCGCGCGTATATCGACGAGTGGCCGATGACCGAGGAGCAGAAGCAGGCCGTGCTCGACCGGGATTACAACCGGATGCTCGACCTTGGCGGCAACATCTATTTCCTCGCCAAGGTGTTCTCCACCGACGGGCTGAGCTTCCTTCAGGCAGTCAGCACGATGACCGGGATGAGCGTGGAGGAATACCAGGCGATGATGAACGCCGGCGGCCGCTCGCCCGAAGGCGTCCGGTCCATTAGAGAGGCACGCTGAACATGGCACGGATTACCGCAGGCGTGGCATCGAGCCACGTGCCGCTGCTGGGCGTTGCCCACGACATGGGCAAGGACAAGGACGACTACTTCGGGCCGATCTTCGCGGGCTACGACTGGACGCGCGAGTGGGAAAAGCAGGAGAAGCCCGACGTGGTCCTGCTGGTCTATAACGACCATGCCTCGGCCTTTGATGCCAACATCATCCCGACCTTTGCGATCGGCACGGGCGAACGCTATCGGCCGGCCGACGAGGGCTGGGGGCCGCGCAAGGTGCCCGACGTGATCGGCCACCCGGATCTTGCCTGGCACATCGCCCAGAGCCTGATCCTCGACGATTTCGACATGACCATCATCAACGAGATGGACGTCGACCACGGCCTGACCGTGCCGCTGTCGATGATGTTCGGCCACACCGACGCATGGCCGTGCAAGGTCATCCCGCTCGCGGTCAACGTCGTGACTTACCCGGTGCCCTCGGGCAACCGCTGCTGGCTGCTGGGCGAGGCGATCCGCCGCGCGATCCAGTCGTTCCCTGAAGACCTCAACGTGCAGGTCTGGGGCACGGGCGGGATGAGCCACCAGCTGCAGGGGCCGCGCGCCGGGCTGATCAATGCCGAGTGGGACAACATGTTTCTCGACAAGATGATCGGCACGACTGACGAACTGCGCCATATCCCCCACATCGAATACCTGCGCGAGACCGGTTCCGAAGGGATCGAGATGGTGATGTGGCTGATCATGCGCGGCGCGCTTGGCAAGGAAACCCGCTGCCTGCACCGGCACTATCACGTGCCCTGCAGCAACACCGCGATCGGGCACCTCGTGCTTGAACCGGTGGAATGACGCGCAGCGCGACAAGTTAAAAAGAAGGGAAGCAAGACATGCGTATTGCCCTGGCAGGAGCCGGCGCCTTCGGGGAAAAGCACCTCGATGGCCTGAAGAACATCGACGGGGTCGAGATCGTCTCGATCATCAGCCGGACGGGCGAGCAGGCTGCCGCCGTCGCCGCCAAATACGGCGCGAAGCACTCGTCGGAGCATCTTGAGGATGCCCTGGCCCGCGACGATGTCGACGCGGTGATCCTGTGCACGCCGACCCAGATGCATGCCGAGCAGGCGATCGCCTGCATGGACGCGGGCAAGCACGTCCAGGTCGAGATCCCGCTTTCGGATTCCTGGGCCGAGGCTGAGGCCGTGGTGAAGAAGAGCCAGGAAACTGGCCTCGTCTGCATGGTCGGCCACACCCGCCGCTTCAATCCGAGCCACCAGTACGTCCACAACAAGATCAAGGCGGGTGAATTCAACCTGCAGCAAATGGACGTGCAGACCTATTTCTTCCGCCGGACCAACATGAACGCCAAGGGCGAGCCGCGTTCGTGGACGGATCACCTGCTGTGGCACCACTCGGCCCACACCATCGACCTGTTCGCCTACCAGTCGGGCAAGATCGTTGCCGCCAACGTGCTGCAGGGGCCCAGGCACCCGGTTCTGGGCATTGCCATGGACATGTCGATTCAGCTCAAGGCCGAGACTGGGGCGATCTGCACCCTCTCGCTCTCGTTCAACAACAACGGGCCGCTCGGCACCTTCTTCCGCTACATCGGCGATAGCGACACCTATATCGCGCGCTACGACGACCTCGTGAACGGCAAGGAAGAGCCGATCGACGTCAGCAAGGTTGCCGTTTCGATGAACGGGATCGAGCTGCAGGACCGCGAATTCGTTGCCGCGATCCGCGAGAAGCGCCAGCCGAACAGCTCGGTCGGCTCGGTGCTCGATTGCTACCGCGTGATCGGCGAACTCGCCGCGAGCCTCGAGGCGCAGGACGGCTGGTCCTGAACCGGGCGCGCAATTGCGAAGTGAGAGAGGCCCGGGCGTTGTCCCGGGCCTTTTTCGTTGGGGTGGGCCGCGTTCAGCCCGGATGGTCGCGGGCGAGGCGGCAGGCGTCTTCCAGCGAGACGTTGACGATCTTTTCCGAATAGCGATGCCCCGGGCCCACGCCGAGGCGCAGGTGGGTCACGTCGTCGGGCACCACGCCGGAGCGGAGCTGGGCGGCGGGATAGTAGCGCTGCTTGCCGATGAATTCGAAGACCCGCTCCATCGTCTCGAACTTGAGGAATTCGCCGCCAAGGTTGAGGTCGCTGAGGTCCTTGATGACGAAGAGGATGAGGAAAATCGCGAAGGCGAGGATCGCGGTAAGGACAGAAGACACCGTGCTGCCGGACTTGAGGTAGAACAGCGAGGTCACGAGGATCACGGCCAGCATGAGCAGCGGGCACCACTGCATCCGGCTGACGGTGATCGTGCCGGTGACGATGGTCTCGCGCCGGAGCGAGATCGCCTCGCGCAGGGTGGTGACGAAGTTGCGGTGCATCGAGGTGATGTTCTGGTTGTCGAGCGGGGGGAGGGCAGCGAGGTCGTCAAAGATGGAAAAGAGCGCGTCGCGGCCGCGCGCGGTGAAGCGGAAGTAGTTTTCCTCGTCGAACCGGACGATCAGGTACGTGTCGATCCTGTTCGCCACGGCCCCCGCAAAGTCCGGCCCGAAGGCCTGGGCCAGCTTGTAGAGCTGCATCAGCATGGTGCTCTCGCGCGTCAGCAGCGAGCGGATCGTGGCGAAGCGGTTGAGCAGGAAGGCGACGAAGAACCCGGCGAGGATCGAGAACAGCAGGCTGCTGACATTGCGCAGGGTGACGATGTCCTCCCCGTAGTCGGTCCCGCCGGGATAGGCGAAGGCCGCGAGCAGGCATAGCGCCAGGGCGCCGCCCAGGATCAACAGGTTCCGCACTGCATCCGCCCTTCGGCTGGAGAGCTACTCGACGCCGAGATCGATCCGGTTGTTTGCCGCGTCGTAGCGCAGGTCGATGCCGGCGCGGCGGATGGTCTCGAACTCGACATAGTCATCGGCGCCGGGGGCGGCGGCGAGCCGGGCATATTCGCCGGCGGGCATCCGGTCCTTGATTAGGCCAAGCAGGTCGCTGAGGCGCAGCCACAGCCGGTCGTCGCGCGAGACGCGCAGCGGCAGGGCACCGCTCGGCTCGCCGTTGATGCGGGCGGCGAGGGAGAACTCGATATTGTCGTTGCGGACGGCATAGCCGGGCGCGGTCGTTCCGGCGGGGCGGAGCGGCACCTTGGCTTTCGTGGTGGGGGCGAAGCGGCTCAGCGGCTTGCGCCGGATGGTATCGGCCAGCTGCGTGCGCGGTGCGGGCGACGCGGCGGCGGGAGCAGGGCGGGCGGCGGCCAGGTCGTAGCCGATCGGGGCGATCGGCGGCACGGGGATGGCCGCCAAGGCGGGGGCAGCCGGGGCAGAGGGGAGCGGCGGCGGGGCCGCCTCGACCAGCTTGGGCGCTGCGGCGGGGAGCGGCTGGACCACCGGCTCGGCCACGAACCGGGGCGCGGAGGCGGCGGGCTGAGGCGCCGCCGTGACGATCAGGCCGGCGGCGTGGAGTTCCAGCGTGGGCGCGCCGGTCGTGACCAGCGGCTGGGCGAGGGCCTGGCCGACCTCGCTCGCGCTGGGCGCGGCGGGGAGGGGGGCGAGGGTCTGCACCTCGGCCTGCGGAGCGGCGGTCTGGTCGGTCGCCAGCGGAGCGCCGGCGGGCGTGATGCTCTGCCGCAGCGCCGCCGGCGGCGGAACCAGCGCGGCCGTGCTCGCCAGCACCGGGGAGCGCGGATGGGCAAGGCCGGCGGAACGCGGCGCGGCAGGGGCGGCGAGGGCCGGGGCCGCAAGAGCGGCGGGCGCCAGAACGGAAGATGCCGGAACGGAAGGCGCCAGCACTGAAAGCGCCAGAACTGAAGGCTGGGCATCCGGCAATGCGCCGAGCGAGAAGTGGGGCACCGCGCCTGCGCCTGGGCCGAACTGGCCGGTGGCGAGGCTACTGTGCTCGGGAACGGCCTGTGCGCTCATTCCCCCGACGACGGCTACGGCAACCAGAACCGGCTTGGTCAGGGACCAGGCCGGGCCGTGTCCCGCTATCGTAAACTCGTTGTCCACGACTCGCACCCCCCGGATGTTGACCCGGCAGTGTAACAAAATCCGACACTATTATCGAATCAATCCGCTTTGTTTGCCGGTACTACTGCGGTTCTACCCCCTTTGGACATGGTCCGGGATCGACCCCATGGCCTTTCCGGCCCGGCGGGGCGGCACTGGGGCTTGGCGAAAGATGAAACTGTGCTAGCCATCAGGGCCGGGCGGGCCAGCCGCACGAGTTCGGGGGATGCTGGGTGAAGATCGCAGTTGTGAAAGAGCGCGCCGAGGGTGAGACGCGCGTGGCGGCAACGCCGGAAACGGTCAAGAAGTTCAAGGCGCTGGGCGCCGAAGTGGCGGTCGAGTCGGGCGCGGGGGCAAGTGCCTCGATTGCCGACGCGGACTATGCAGCGGTGGGTGCGGAGGTTTCGGCCGATGCGGTCAGGGGCGCGGGTATCGTGCTGGGCGTGCAGGGGCCGGACCCGGCCGCGCTGGCCGCCGCGGCGCCGGGGGCCTGGGTCGTCGCCGGGCTCGATCCCTTTGGCCAGCGCGGGCGGATCGACGCCTATGCCGCCGCCGGGCTGGAGGCGCTGGCGATGGAATTCATGCCGCGCATCACGCGGGCACAGTCGATGGACATCCTCTCCAGCCAGTCCAACCTGTCGGGCTACAAGGCGGTGATCGAGGCGGCCAACCTCTATGGCCGGGCCTTCCCGATGATGATGACCGCCGCCGGCACGATCAGCGCGGCCAAGGCTTTCGTCATGGGCGTGGGCGTGGCGGGCCTTCAGGCGATCGCCACGGCGCGGCGCCTCGGCGCGCAGGTTTCGGCGACCGACGTGCGCTCGGCCACCAAGGAGCAGATCGTCAGCCTTGGGGCCAAGCCGATCTTCGTCGAGAGCGTGGCCGGGATCGAGGGCGAGGGCGCGGGCGGCTATGCCACGGAAATGAGCGAGGAATACCAGAAGGCGCAGGCCGAGCTGGTGTCCGGCCATATCGCCAAGCAGGACATCGTGATCACCACGGCGCTGATCCCCGGCCGCGCCGCGCCGCGCCTGATTTCGGACGCGCAGATCGCCTCGATGAAGGCCGGCTCGGTGATCTTCGACCTTGCGGTGGCCCAAGGCGGCAACGTGGAGGGATCCAAGGCCGACGAGGTGGTGGTCAGGCACGGGGTCAAGATCTTCGGCTATTCCAACACGCCGGCGACCCTGCCGGCCGATGCCTCGGCCCTGTTCGCGCGCAACCTCTACAACTTCCTCTCCGCCTTCTGGGACAAGGAGCAGGGCCAGCCCGTGCTCGATGCCGAGATCGGCGAGGCGGTGCGCCTGACCCAGGGCGGCAAGGTGGTGAGCCCGCGCCTGCTGGGTTGAAGCAGGCGTAACATGTTGGTTTGAAAGGGGCCTGCGACTTTTCGATCGCAGACGGTGCAGGTTTGCGCCGGGAAGGCATTGCCTTCCGCCCATGATGCAGTGCAATAACGATCCATGCGCATAGCCATTGTCGACGAAAGCGCCTCGCGCGCGGCCGTGATCCACGAGGGTCTCGCCGAACTGGAGGATTGCGACATCTTCGTCGTCACGGAGCGGCGCGGCCTCGTCGCGCGCATTGGCGAGATCGAGCCGGACATCGTGCTGCTGGACCTCGGCAACCCCTCGCGCGACGTGCTGGAGGAATATTTCGCGGTGAGCCGGGCCTTGGACCGCCCGATCGCGATGTTCGTCGACGAGAGCGACGACGAGGCGGCATCGGCCTCGATCGACGCGGGGGTTTCGTCCTACGTGGTCGATGGCCTCGCGGCGCACCGGATCCGGCCGATCCTCGATCTCGCGGTCAAGCGCTTCAATGCCTTCTCGCGGCTGCAGACCGATCTGGCAGAAGCGAAGGGCAAGCTGGCCGAGCGCGAATCGATCGACCGGGCCAAGCGTATCCTGATGGAAAGTCGCGGCTTTTCCGAGCCGCAGGCCTATGCAGAACTGCGCAAGACCGCCATGAACCAGGGACGGCGCATCGTCGATATTGCCGAAGCGGTCATAACCGCTCGCCAGTTGATGGGGGGAATGTGATGCCCAACAGCCTTGCCATCGGGTTCCTGCCCCTGGTCGACGCCGCTCTACCGATTCTCGCCCTGGAGCACGGCTTTGCCGAGGACGAAGGGCTGAACCTGCGGCTGGTGCGGGACCTGTCGTGGGCGACGGTGCTGGACCGCCTGCTCTACGGCCATACCGATGCCGCGCACATGGTCGCGCCGCTGACCATTGCCACGACGCTGGGGCGCGGGCGGCCAGCCCAGCCGTTGTCGGTCCCCTTCGTGCTGGGCCTCAACGGCAATGCGATCACGTTCCGGCCCGACCTGGCGCAGCAGATCGTGGGGCAGGGCCAACTCGGCGATCCGGCCACGGTCGGGGCCAAGCTGGCCGCAATCGTCAAGCGCAGCCCGCGCAAGCTGCGGTTTGGCGTGGTCCATCGCTATTCGAGCCACAACTACATGTTGCGCTACTGGCTGGCCGGCAGCGGGATTCGGCCCGACACGGACGTGGAGTTTACCACGGTCGCGCCGCCGTTCTGCGCCGACGCGCTGGAAGCGGGCGAGGTGGACGCGATCTGCGTGGGCGAACCGTGGAACTCGGTCGCGGTCGAGCGCGGCGTAGGCCAGATCGTGCTGGCGACGGCGCAGGTCTGGCGGCGCGGGGTGGAAAAGGTGCTCGCCCTGCGCCAGCCTGTGCTGGAGGACAAGCGGCCTCAGGTGAGGGCGCTGATCCGCGCGCTGGTCCGTGCCGGCCGCCATTTCGTCGATCCGGAAAACTGGGATGCCAACGCCGAAATCCTGGCGCGGCCGGCCTATCTCGACGGCAATCCCACGCTGATTCGGCGCGCGATCTCCGATCGGCTCTTGCTGCGCCAAGGTGGTGATCTGGTTCATTTCCCGGATTTCATGTTCCAATATCGTGAGGCCGCGAACTTCCCATGGGTGAGTCAGGCCGAGTGGCTCTACACCCAAATGGTTCGCTGGGATGGACTGCCCTATTCGCCCGAGGATGCGGCACTGGCCGCTCGTGTGTTTCGTCCCGACGTGTACCGCAGTGCACTATTGGGCACCGGCGAGCCGCTTCCGGGCGCGAGTTCGAAGGTGGAAGGTAGCCTCAAGCGGCGCACCGCGGTGACGGCTCAACAGGGTGCTATGGTATTGGAAAGAAATCAGTTCTTTGACGGAATTGCCTTCGATCCGGCTGATCTTGCGGGATATATCGAACGGCAGACCTGATAAAAAAGGTTTGCTGCGACGCAAAATTCTCTTGCGCGCTGCAGCGAATCGCTTACTCCTAACGGCAGGACGCGAACGGCGCCGCCCAAGGACGGGCGAACCAGCGCATCGCCTCCACATCGCAACATCGCGTGGCAACGTCGCCGCCCGAACCGCTCCCACGCCGGGGGCGGATCGAGGCGGCTTTTTCGCGTTGTCCTACGCTCACGACGGGGAATGCACATGAGCATGACGGGGAACGGGTTGATGAGCGGATTTGGGCGTCGCGGCATGATCGTGGCGATGATGGCGAGCGTGGCGCTGGCCGGCTGCGGCAAGGGCGGGCAGGCCCCTGCGGGCGACACCGGCGACATCGCCAAGGTTGCGGCCGCGAACGGGATCGAGAAATCGAACCTCAAGCTCGGCTTCATCAAGCTGACCGACATCGCCCCGTTGGTCGTGGCCAAGGAAAAGGGCTTCTTCGCCGAGGAAGGCCTCAACGTGACCCTCGAGCCGCAGGCCAACTGGAAGGTCCTGCTTGACGGTGTGGTCTCGGGCCAGCTCGACGCCTCGCACATGCTGGCCGGCCAGATTCTCGCCTCGGGCGCCGGGATCGGGGCCAAGACCAAGCTGATCACCCCCTTCAGCCTCGACATGAACGGCAAGGGCGTGACCATTTCCAACGCGGTCTACGAGCAGATCGCCGCCAGCCTGCCCAAGGGGCCGGACGGCAAGGTGATCATGCCGGTCTCGGCCTCGGTGCTGAAGCCGGTCGTGGCCAAGGCCAAGGCCGAGGGCAAGCCCTTCAAGATGGGCATGGTCTTCCCGGTTTCGACTCACAACTACGTGCTGCGCTACTGGCTCGCCGCGGGCGGCCTGAATCCGGGCTACTACCTGCCGGGTGACGCGGCCGGCACCACCGGCGCCGAAGTGCAGCTTTCGGTGACCCCGCCGCCGCAGATGCCCTCGACCATGGAAGCGGGCACGATCAGCGGCTACTCGGTCGGCGAACCGTGGAACCAGGCCGCGGTGAAGAAGAAGATCGGCGTGCCGATCATCGTCGATCCCGATATCGCCGGGACCACCGCCGACAAGGTCTTTGGCATGACCGAAGCCTTCGCCCAGAAGAACCCGAAGACGGTTCAGGCCCTGCTGCGCGCCCTGATCCGCGCCTCGCAGTGGCTTGACGCCGACGGCGGCAAGAACCGGGCCGAGGCGGTCAAGATGCTGGCCAAGTCGAACTACGTCGGCGCCGACGAGGACGTGCTGCTCGCCTCGATGACCGGCAAGTTCACCTTCGGCGCGGGCGACACCCGCGACACGCCGGAATTCAACATGTTCTTCAAGGATGGCGCGAGCTATCCCTACTACTCCGACGGCATCTGGTACCTGACCCAGATGCGCCGCTGGGGCCAGATCGTCGAGGCGAAGCCCGATCAGTGGTACATGGACACGATCAAGTCGGTCTATCGCCCCGACCTCTATGACGAGGCGGCCAAGGCGCTGGTCGCGGCCGGCAAGGCCAAGGCCGAGGACTTCCCGCAGACCGACGGGTACCGCACCTACACCCGCAAGGCGATCGATGGCGTGTCTTACGACGCTCACCACCCCGCCGCCTATGCCGCCAGCTTCGCCATCGGCCTGAAGGACGGCCAGAAGGTGACCCCGGCGGGCGTGAAGTAAGCTTCACCTGCAAGAAGGAATACGGAAAATGACTGCCGCTCCGCTTCGCAAGGAACAGTTCGAGATGGATCAAGAAGTCGCGGCCCCCGCGGACGCGGCGGCAGTCGCCCCCACTGCGGAGGCGAAGGCCAGCCCGCTGGCCCGTCTGATCCCCGAGGGGCTCAAGGTGCCGACCGCGCGCCAGGCCTTCGACGCGGCCTGGCCGCCGGTGCTGGGGATCACCGTGTTCCTGACCCTCTGGGCGCTGCTGGCGCCGCTGGTCAACACGTCGCTCGGCACCCTGCCGGGGCCGGGCGATGTGTGGACCGCCTTTACCGGGCTGCTGGGCGAATATTCGGCGGCCCGCGCCGAACAGGCGGCGGCCGAGGCGGCCGGCGGTTCGTGGACCGGGGCGCCGACCTTCGTCGACCAGGTCTTCACCTCGCTCAAGACTGTGGGCATGGGTTTTGCCCTCGCCACGATCGCGGCCGTGCCGCTCGGCCTGATCGCCGGCATGTCGAAGAAGTTCAACGCCGCGATCAACCCGCTGGTGCAGATCATGCGCCCGATCAGCCCGCTCGCCTGGCTGCCGATCGTGACCATGGTGGTCTCGGCCTCGATGACCAGCGAAGACCCCTCGATGTCGAAGAGCTTCGTGATCTCGGCCGTGGTGGTGATGCTCTGCTCGCTCTGGCCGACGCTCATCAACACCGCGATCGGCACGGCCTCGATCGACAAGGACCTGATCAACGTCGGCCGGGTGCTCAAGCTGTCGTGGGCCCAGCGCCTGACCAAGCTCGTCCTGCCCAGTTCGCTGCCTTACATCTTCACCGGCATGCGCCTTTCGCTCGGCGTGGGCTGGATGGTGCTGATCGCCGCCGAAATGCTTTCGCAGAACCCGGGCCTCGGCAAGTTCGTGTGGGACGAGTTCCAGAACGGCAACCAGCAGTCGCTCGCCCGGATCATGGTGGCAGTCGTCTCGATCGGCGTGATCGGCTTCATCCTCGACCGGGTCATGATGGCGATGCAAGCCTTCGTTTCCCGCAACCGCACGGTCTGACGCCAGCCCGCTATTGAAGGAGTGATCGCCATGGCCGACATCCTCTCGCTCAAGAACGTCACCAAGCGCTACAGCGGCAAGACCGGCGGCGTGTCCGAGGTCCTCGGCGGGATCGACCTCGATGTCCGCGAGGGCGAGTTCATCGCGATCCTCGGGTTCTCCGGCGCCGGCAAGACCACGCTGATCTCGACCATTGCCGGGCTGGTGGAGCCGGACGGCGGGGAGATCCTGCTCAAGGGGCAGCCGGTCAGCGGGCCGGGCAAGGATCGCGGCCTGGTGTTCCAGTCCTACTCGCTGTTCCCCTGGCTGACGGTGGAGCAGAACGTGGCCCTGGCGGTGGACTCGGTCCACAAGGACCGCAGCGCCGAGGAACGCAAGGCGCTGATCAAGCAGAAGGTCCAGCTGGTCGGCCTTGGCCATGCGATGGAGCGCAAGCCGGCCCAGCTTTCGGGCGGCATGCGCCAGCGCGTCGCCGTGGCCCGGGCGCTGGCCATGGAACCGGAAATCCTGCTGCTCGATGAACCTCTCAGCGCGCTCGATGCCCTCACTCGGGCGAAGCTGCAGGACGAGATCGAGCGGATCAGGTACGAGGAGAAGCGGACCATTCTCCTCGTCACCAATGACGTGGACGAGGCCCTGCTGCTGGCCGACCGGGTGGCCGTGCTCACCCCGGCGCCGGCGGCCAGGATCGGCCAGATCTTCGACGTGACCCTGCCGCGGCCGCGTGACCGCGAGGCGGTGAACGACAGCCCGGAATTCCGGGCGCTGCGCACGCAGATCGTGGACTATCTCGGCTCGCTGGTCGCCGCAGCGGCCACGGACAGCAATGTCGAGACCCTGCCGAACATCACCCCGCTCGATCTTGCGCCGCTGCCCAAGGCCTACGTCGACGCGGCCAAGGGCAACAATGCCCGGCGCTACCTGGAGTTCTACAACCTCCACAAGGTCTACCCGACCCCGAAGGGGCCGCTGACCGTGGTCGAGAACTTCAACCTGCTGATGGACAAGGGCGAATTCGTCTCGCTGATCGGCCACTCGGGCTGCGGCAAGTCGACCGTGCTGACCATGGCCTCGGGCCTCAACCCGATCAGCAAGGGCTCGATCATCCTCGACAACCGCGAGGTCGACGTGGCCGGGCCGGACAAGGCCGTGGTTTTCCAGGCCCCCAGCCTGATGCCGTGGCTGACCGCGCGCCAGAACGTCAGCCTCGGGGTGGAGCGGGTCTATCCCCACGCCAGCCGGGCCGAGCGCCGCGAGATCGTGGACTACTACCTCGACCGGGTGGGCCTGGCCGATGCCAAGGACAAGCTCGCCGCCGAGATGTCGAACGGGATGCGCCAGCGCGTCGGCATCGCCCGCGCCTTCGCCCTTTCGCCGCGCCTGCTGCTGCTCGACGAGCCCTTCGGCATGCTCGACAGCCTCACCCGCTGGGACCTGCAGGACGTGCTGGTCGAGGTTTGGAACCGTACCAAGGTCACCGCCATCATGGTCACGCACGACGTCGACGAGGCGATCCTGCTGGCCGACCGCGTGGTGATGATGACCAATGGTCCGCGCGCCACGATCGGCAAGATCCTGAAGGTCGACCTGCCGCGTCCGCGTGATCGCAAGACGCTGCTCAAGGATCCGCAGTTCTACGCTTACCGCCAGGAGGTGCTGCACTTCCTGGCCGAATATGATCACGGGCCGGGCGTCAAAGCGGCCTGAACGAACATCGCATCAGAGAGGATGTCTGATCGGCACCGGGAAGGACCCGGGCAATCAGGGGAGTACATGAGATGGGGAATCGCAAATTCGTGGCAGCGCTCGCGGCGCTGCCGCTGACGATGGTTGGCGCCCAGGCGGCTCATGCCGCGCCGGGCGATCCGGTGAAGTTCGCCGATGGCCTGACCTTCGATCCGATCATCGAGGGACGGCTGCGCTACGAAGGGGTTGATACCCCGACGGTCGATGCCGATGCCGTGACCATGCGCCTGCGCGCCGGGTTCGAGATCAAGAGCAAGTCGGGCCTGTCGTTCCTCGCCGAGGGCGAGGGCACGCTGGGGATCGACAACAGCTACAACGCCTTCCCGTTCGCCGTGGCGAGCCACCAGCGCCGGACGCAGTATGCGGTCGTTTCCGATCCGGAGAACATCGACCTCAACCGCCTGCAGATCGCCTATCGCACGAAGAAGGGCGCGATCACGATCGGCCGCCAGCGCATCAACCTCGATGACCAGCGCTTCGTCGGCTCGGTCGCCTGGCGCCAGAACGAGCAGACCTTCGATGCCGTGCGCGGCGAAGCCACGCTGGGCCCGGTCTCGCTCGACGTGACCTATGCCAATGCCCAGCGCTCGATCTTCGGCGTCGATGCCGGGCCGCGCCAGTCCTACGGCGGCGACTTCGTTTTCGCCGGGGCCGGAATGAAGCTTGGCCCGGTCAACGCCAAGGCCTTCTCTTACCTGCTGTCCTATGACGAGGCGTTCTTCTTCGCCAACTCGTCGGCCAGCTACGGCGGCCGTGCCACGGCCAGCCTGCCGCTGACCAAGGCATGGAAGCTGAACCTTGCCGGCAGCTATGCCCGCCAGACCGACTATGGCACCAACCCGGTGCGCTACAAGGCGGACTACGTGGCCGCCGAAGCCGCGCTCGCGGGCAAGGCGCTGACGGTGACCGCCGGCTACGAGCTGCTCGGCGGCGATGCCAAGGCCGGCAAGTCGTTCCAGACCCCGATGGCCACGCTCCACAAGTTCAATGGCTTTGCCGACCTGTTCCTGACCACCCCGCAGACGGCGGCCTATGGCGGCCTGCAGGACCTGTATGGCGGGATCGCCTACAAGTTCGACGGGGTGAAGGCTCTGCCGGGCCTGAACGCGGCGGTGACCTATCACCAGTTCGACAGCGACTACGGCAATCTGCGCTACGGCACCGAGTGGAACGCGACGCTGGGCTTCAAGGTCAAGCGCTACCTGGTCTCGGCCAAGTACGCCAATTACCAGGCCCAGGGCTTCGGCGTGGATACGAAGAAGCTCTGGCTCCAGATCGACTTCGCCTACTGACGGATTGGGGGAGGGCGGCCGGCAGCCGAGAGCTGCCGGCCGCACCGGAACGGGCGCGCCTCGCGGTGCGCCCGATGCGTAACTGTGCGTTTCGATATGTTGCAGTGCGAAAAAAGCTTGCCCTCGGGAAGGCGAATCGGTTATTGGAAATGCAAGTGCTGAGGAGCGTCCAAGGACGGGCGATCAACCCCTCACGCTGACAGCTTTACATCGCGTGGCAACGTCGCCGCCCAGACCTCCCTTCACGGGACCGGTTCGGGCGGCTTTTTTGTTTTGCGCGACTTGGAAGGGAATGACCAGGTGAACGCCCCTACGAACTTGAACGAAAGCCAGGTGCCAGCGCAGCTGCGCGAACGGCTGGTGGTGATTGGCAACGGCATGGCCGGGTGCCGCGCGGTCGAGGAAATCCTCGCCCGCGATGCCGGCCGGTTCGACATCACGATTTTCGGGGCCGAGCCGCGGGTGAACTACAACCGCATCATGCTCTCGCCGGTGCTCGCGGGCGAGAAGGCCTTCGACGACATCGTGATCAACCCGATGGCCTGGTACGAGGACAATGCGATCACGCTGGTCTCGGGCGACCCCGTCGTCTCGATCGACCGCGCGACCCAGACCGTGGTGGCTAAGTCCGGCCGGGTCGAGCCCTATGACCGCCTGCTGATCGCCACGGGTTCTGATCCGTTCATCATCCCGGTTCCGGGCAAGGACCTCGAAGGCGTCGTCACCTTCCGCGACCTCGACGACGTCGACAAGATGCTGGCCGCGGCCGAGGCCGGCCAGCAGAACGGCGGCGGCCATGCCGTGGTCATCGGCGGCGGCCTGCTCGGCCTCGAAGCCGCTCACGGTCTCAACCTGCGCGGCATGACCGTCACGGTCATCCACCTGATGCCGACCCTGATGGAGCGCCAGCTCGACGAGGCGGCTGGCTGGCTGCTCAAGGCCGAACTGGAGCGCCGGGGCCAGCAGATCCTGACCGGGGCCAACACCAAGGAAATCATCGGCAAGGACGGCAAGGTCGCGGGCGTCCGGCTTGAGGACGGGCGCGAGATCCCGGCCGACATCGTCGTCATGGCCGTGGGCATCCGCCCGGCCACCGGCCTTGCCAAGTCCGCCGGCCTCGAGGTCGAGCGCGGGATCATGGTCGACGACCACATGGTCACCTCCGACCCGGCGGTCCTTGCCGTTGGCGAATGCGTCCAGCACCGCGGGGCCTGCTACGGCCTCGTCGCCCCGCTGTGGGACATGTGCCGCGCACTGGCCGATGCCGCCTGCGGCGTGCCTTCGGGCTACGAAGGCTCGGTCACCTCGACCAAGCTCAAGGTCTCGGGCATCGACCTGTTCTCGGCCGGTGACTTCTCCGGCGGCGACGGCGCCGAGGACATCGTGATGCGCGATGCTGCGCGCGGGGTCTACAAGCGCGTGGTCGTCAAGGACGACAGGCTGGTTGGCGCCGTGCTCTACGGCGATACGGCCGACGGTTCGTGGTATTTCGACCTGCTCAAGAAGGGCGAGGATGTCTCGTCCATCCGCGAGGCCCTGATCTTCGGCCAGGCCTTTGCGTCCGGGGGTGCGCTCGCGGACCCTAATGCGGCCGTTGCTGCCCTTTCCGACGATGCGGAAATCTGCGGTTGCAACGGCGTTACCAAGGGCAAGGTCGTCGACACGATCAAGGCCGGGGCGTGCAGCCTCGATGCCGTCCGCGCCACCTGCAAGGCCAGCGCCTCCTGCGGCTCGTGCACAGGCCTCGTCGAGAGCCTGCTCGCGCTGACCCTCGGCGACGAGGTGCAGCAGGGCGCCAGGACCCTGTGCAAGTGCACCAGCTTCGGCCATGACGACGTGCGCCGCCTAATCCGCGAGAAGAGCCTCAAGGCGCTGCCGCAGGTGTTCCAGGAGCTGCACTGGTCGACGCCGGAAGGCTGCGCCTCGTGCCGCCCCGCGCTCAACTACTACCTGCTGTGCGAATGGCCGGGCGAGTACGAGGATGACCAGCGCAGCCGCTTCGTCAACGAGCGGATGCACGCCAACATCCAGAAGGACGGCACCTATTCGGTGGTTCCGCGGATGTGGGGCGGCCTCACCAACCCGCGCGAGCTGCGCGCCATCGCCGACGTGGTCGAGAAGTTCAACGCGCCGATGGTCAAGGTCACCGGCGGCCAGCGGCTCGACATCTTCGGGATCAAGAAGGAAGACCTGCCCGCCGTCTGGGCCGATCTCAACGCGGCCGGAATGGTCTCGGGCCATGCCTACGGCAAGTCGCTGCGTACGGTGAAGACCTGCGTCGGTTCGGAATGGTGCCGCTTCGGCACCCAGGATTCGACCGGCCTTGGCGTGAAGCTGGAGCGGATGACCTGGGGCTCCTGGATGCCGCACAAGTTCAAGATTGCCGTCTCGGGCTGCCCGCGCAACTGCGCGGAAGCCACGATCAAGGATTTCGGCGTGGTCTGCGTGGACTCGGGCTACGAACTGCATGTCGGCGGCAACGGCGGCATCCATGTCCGGGCGACCGA
This sequence comes from Novosphingobium flavum, assembly GCF_014230315.1. GTDB lineage: Bacteria > Pseudomonadota > Alphaproteobacteria > Sphingomonadales > Sphingomonadaceae > Novosphingobium > Novosphingobium flavum. The sequence goes on from NZ_JACLAW010000001.1 coordinate 190,332, forward strand.
CCTGCTCTGCAAGGTTTCGACCGAGCAGGAGGCGATGGACGTCTGTGCGGCCTTCGTTCAGCTCTACCGCGAGCAGGCCTGGTATCTCGAACGCACCGCGCCGTGGATCGAGCGGGTCGGGCTTGAATACGTCAAGAAGGCCCTGCTCGACAGTGAACAGTCGGTGCCGGTCCTGGCCGCGCGCTTCCGTTATTCCCAGCAGTTCATGCAGGACGATCCGTGGGCCGAGCGCGCCGCGGGCAAGCATGCCGAACTGCACCAGCACCTCGCCGAGGTGCGCCCGCTTCAGCTGGAGACCCTGTAATGATTGGCGATTGGCTCGATATCGGTCCGGTGGACCAGATCGCCCCCGGTACCGCGCGCACCTTGCCGGTGCGCGGCGGCGAGGAGATCGCCGTGTTCCACACCACGCACGGCGAGTTCTTCGCGCTGGTCAACAAGTGCCCGCACAAGCACGGCCCGCTCAGCCAGGGCATCGTCCACGGCACGGTAGTGACCTGCCCGCTGCACTCCTGGAACATCTCGCTCAAGACCGGTGAGGCCCAGGGCGAGGACAAGGGCTGCGTGCCCACGATCCCGCTCAGGGTCGATGCTGGCCGCATCTACCTGCTGCGCAGTGCGGTGGTCGGCGCCAAGGCGCCCGAGCCGCAGGCGGCGTGACCTTGCGCACGGTCCGCACAACCTGCGCCTATTGCGGGGTCGGCTGCGGCATTGCCGCTGGCGTGACCGGTGAGCGCAGCGTGCAGATCAAGGGAGATGGGGCGCACCCGGCCAATGCCGGCAAGCTCTGCTCCAAGGGTACCCATCTCGGCGAAACGGTGAGCCCGGAGGGTCGCCTGCTCCACCCCGTCATCGCCGGACGGACGGCGGGTTGGGGCGAGGCACTGGACCTCGTCTCGGCCCGCCTCAAGGCCTGCATCGAAGAGCATGGGCCGGACAGCGTGGCCTTCTACGTTTCGGGCCAGCTGCTGACCGAAGACTATTACGTTGCCAACAAGCTGATGAAGGGCTTCATCGGCAGCGGCAATATCGACACCAACAGCCGCTTGTGCATGGCGAGCGCGGTGGCCGCGCACAACCGCGCCTTTGGCGAGGACGTGGTGCCGTGTTCCTATACCGACCTTGAAGAGGCCGACCTTGTCGTGCTGGTCGGCTCGAACACGGCCTGGTGCCACCCGGTGCTGTGGCAGCGGATCGAGGAGAGTCGCGCCCGGCGCGGCTCGAAGATCGTGGTGATTGACCCGCGCCGCACCGAGACCGCCGAGCAGGCTGATCTGCATGTGGCGGTCGCCCCCGATGGCGACGTGGCGCTGTTCAATGCCGTGCTGCGCGAACTGAAGGCGCGCGGGCTGGTCGACGAGGCCTATCTGGCGCAGCATGTCGCCGCGCCCGAGGGCTTCTGGGACGGGCTCGAAGGCTCGGCCGAGAGCGCCGGGGTTTCGCCGGAAGTGTTCGAGCAACTGGTCGATTTGGTTGCCGCGCACCCGAAGATGGTGACCATGTTCTCGATGGGCGCGAACCAGTCTGCCCAGGGGACCGACAAGGGCAACGCCATCACCAACCTGCACCTTGCCACGGGCCGGATCGGCCTGCCCGGCACGGGGCCGTTCTCGATCACCGGTCAGCCCAATGCCATGGGCGGGCGCGAAGTGGGCGGGCTGGCCAACATGCTCGCCTGCCACCTCGGCTTTTCCGGCGAGGAACTGGCCGAGGTCGCCGATTTCTGGGCTGCGGAGCGGATCTGCACCGGCCCCGGCCTCAAGGCGGTCGAGATGTTCCGCGCGGTCCATGACGGGCGGATCAAGTTCCTCTGGGTGATGGCGACCAATCCCGCCGTCTCGCTGCCCGACGCGGGCTTCGTGCGCGAGGCGCTGGAGCGGTGTGAGACGCTGGTGGTCTCCGAGGCGATCGCCGACACCGACACCGGCCGCTTTGCCGAGATCCTGCTGCCCGCGCTCGCCTGGGGCGAGAAGGACGGGACCGTGACCAATTCCGAGCGCCGGGTCAGCCGCCAGCGCGCCCTGTTCGCGGCGCCGGGCCAAGCGAAGTCGGACTGGAAGATCATGTCCGAAGTGGCCGCGCGGCTGGGCTGGGGCGATGCCTTCGCTTGGGCGAACAGCGCCGCCGTGTTCCGCGAATATGCCGCGATGACCGCGCTTGCCGCCAAGCGCGGGAAGGTTCTGGACCTGACCGACAAGGCCGGGCTGAGCGACGAGGAATACGAGGACATGGCGCCGTTCCAGTGGGGCGGGGCGCTGCCGCTGCGCGAGCGCTACCCCACGGCTGACGGCAAGGCGCGGCTGATCGCCGTGGCGCCGATCGCGGCAAGCGCGGTTGATCCGGCCTTTCCGCTCATCCTCAACACCGGGCGCTACCGCGACCAGTGGCACACCATGACCCGCACCGGCTGGTCGCCGACACTGGCCCAGCACCGGCGCGAGCCGCTGGCCGAAGTCCACCCCGCCGATGCCGCGCTCTATGACATTGCCGATGCCGGGCTGGTCAAGATCACCACGCCCAGCGGCACGGCCACCTTCCGCGTCAAGGTGACCGACAGCCAGCGCCGCGGCGAGGTCTTCGTGCCGATGCACTGGACCGACGTGAATGCGGGCGAGGGGCGCGCCAACCGCCTGCCCAGCCAGCGGGTCGATCCCGTTTCCGGCCAGCCCGGCTTCAAGAACAGCCCGGCGCGGATCGAGGCGGTCTTGCCCGAATGGCGCGCCTTCCTCGTGGTGCGCGAACTGGTCGCGCCCGAGGGGCTGCTGTGGTGGACCCGCTCGGCGGTCAAGGGCGGCTGGCTGATGGAGCTGGCCGGGCTCGGTACGGTGGACGTCAGCGCGATGCTGCCGGCGGGCGAGCGGATCGAGGTGGCCGACCATGTGCGCGGGATGCGCCGCATCGCGGTGACCGGCGCCGATGGCTCGCTCGAGGCGGCGCTCTACCTGACCCGGCGCGGGGTCCTGCCCTCGCGCGAATGGGTCGCTGGGCAACTCGGCCTGTCCGAGGCGAACGCCGACGAATTGCTGGCGGCGCGCCCCTCGGTCGGCATGCCGGATCGCGGGCCGGTGGTCTGCGTTTGTCATGGTATCGGCGAGAACGACATCGCCGCCTGCGGGGCCAGCACCGTGGCCGAAGTGGGCCAGTGCACCCGCGCAGGCACGAATTGCGGCTCTTGCCGTCCGGCGATCGCGAAATTGTTGCAGGCAATGCAACTGGAGGCAGCGGAATGAGCGACTTTACCTCTGGAAAGGTCTGGCTGGTCGGCGCAGGTCCGGGCGATCCCGAACTGCTCACCCGCAAGGCCGAGCGCCTGCTGCGGCAGGCCAGCGTGGTATTTTATGATGCACTGGTCGGGCCGGGGGTGCTGGACCTAGCCCCGCAGGCCCGACTGGTGCATGTCGGCAAGCGTTCGGGCCGCCATTCCAAGGACCAGGGGACGATCGACCAACTGATCGTCGCTGCCGCTCTTCAGGGCGAGAAGGTCGTGCGGCTGAAGGGCGGCGATCCGTCGGTCTTCGGGCGGGCGACCGAGGAACTCGACGCCTGCCGCGCCGCCGGAATTTCCGTTGCGATCTGCCCCGGCGTCACCGCCGCCAGTGCCGCCGCCGCCAGCCTTGGCGCCTCGCTCACCCTGCGCGGTCTCGCCCGCCGCCTCACGCTGGTCACGGCCCATGCCAAGGCCGGCGAAGATCTCGACCTCGACTGGCAGGCCCTTGCCGACCCGCAGGCCACCCTTGCCGTTTACATGGGCAAGGCCGCCGCCGCCGAAGTTTCGGCCAAGCTGATCGCCGCGGGGCTTGCGGCCGATACGCCGGTCGCCATGGTCGAGAATGCCAGCCTGCCGGAAGAGCGCATCTTCCGCACCCGCCTCGACCTCCTCGCGCTCGCCGCCCGCACCGCGCTGGGCGATGGTCCGGCACTGCTGCTGATCGGGCAGGCGATGGGCGCGGCGGTAGATCCGGTGATGGCCGATGCATCCGCTCAAGTGGAACGGATCGGCTGAGTTTTCGCCGAGCGGGCAAAAGTTTGAGTCAATGCAGGGGTTAATATCCCTGCACCCCGAACGTCTCCCGGCGATAGGGTGGTGTGATAGGCAGCCCTCCACGCTAGGGCTGCGTCGGAAGGCGGCGTGGGGTCTGGGGCCCTTGGCCCCAGAATCACTTACTCCACTAAACCATCATCCCGGGCAATACCTGCTCCAGCAGATCGAGCAGCGCGCGCACCTTCGCCAGCAGCGGGCGGCGCGCGGGATAGACCGCCCAGATCGGCTCCGGCCCTTCGCGGTAGCGGCCCAGCACTTCGACCAGCGTGCCCGCTTCGAGGTGGGAGGCCACGTAGTAGCGCGGCAGGTGGCCCACGCCGAGCCCGGCAAGGGCGGCCTGGACTACCGTGTCGCCCGAGTTGCAGGTCCAGCGGCCGGACGGGGCGACGACGATTTTCTGGGCGCCGTCGCGGAAGTGCCAGGTCGTGCTGGTGCCGACGAGGCAGGCGTGGGCGGCAAGGTCGTCAGGATGCAGCGGCTCGCCATGGCGTTCAAGATAGGCCGGGGCGGCGATGGCCACGAGCTCGCGCGCGGCGACCTGCCGGGCGGCGAGGCGATCATCGGCCGGATGGCCGGTACGGATGGCGACGTCGAAGCTTTCTCCCACGATGTCGACCACGCGGTTGCTCAGTTCGACCTTGACCGAGATGCGCGGGTATTCGGCAAGGAAGCGCAGCAACAGCGCGGTGACGAAGCGTTCGCCCAGCGCGGTCGAGCAGGTGAGGCGGATCGCGCCTTCCATTTCCTCGCGCGAGCGCAGGAAGCGCAGGGTATCCTCGCGCTCGTCGATCAGGCGGCGGCAGCGTTCGACCACCGAGCTTCCGGCGGGGGTGAGGCGGACCTGCCGGGTCGTGCGCTCGAACAGACGGGCGCCGACGCGATCCTCAAGCTGGGCAATGGCGCGGCTGACATGGGAGGGGGACAGGGCGAGGCGCCGGGCCGCGCCGACGAAGCTGCCCGTTTCGGCAATGGCCACGAGTTCGTCGATGCCGGTCCAGCCTCGGTCCATTATGCCGCCTGTGAAATATAGAAATCCAGATACAGGGGATTATACCCGCTTTGGCGCAATGATACAGAGGCGCCGTTGAATTTCCGAGGAGGATGCCATGAAGACCCGCGCCGCCGTTGCTTTCGCGCCCAAGCAGCCGCTCGAGATCGTCGAACTGGACCTCGAAGGGCCCAAGGCTGGCGAAGTGCTGGTCGAGATCATGGCGACCGGCGTGTGCCACACCGACGCCTATACGCTCGACGGGTTCGACAGCGAGGGCATCTTCCCCAGCGTGCTCGGCCACGAAGGCGCCGGGATCGTGCGCGAGGTGGGCGCGGGCGTGACCAGCGTGAAGCCGGGCGATCACGTGATCCCGCTCTACACGCCGGAATGCCGCCAGTGTAAGTCGTGCCTTTCGGGCAAGACCAACCTGTGCACCGCGATCCGGGCGACGCAGGGCAAGGGCCTGATGCCCGACGGCACCAGCCGGTTCTCTTACCGCGGCGAGACAATCTTCCACTACATGGGCTGCTCGACCTTCTCCAACTTCACCGTCCTGCCCGAGATCGCCGTGGCCAGGATCCGCGAGGACGCGCCGTTCCAGTCGAGCTGCTACATCGGCTGCGGCGTGACCACGGGCGTCGGTGCGGTGATCAACACGGCCAAGGTGCAGGTGGGCGACAATGTCGTGGTCTTCGGCCTCGGCGGGATCGGGCTCAACGTGATCCAGGGCGCGCGGCTGGCCGGCGCGAACAAGATCATTGGCGTCGACATCAACCCCGACCGCGAGGAGTGGGGCCGCCGCTTCGGCATGACCGACTTCCTCAATACCAAGGGCATGAGCCGCGAGGACATCGTCGCCAAGATCGTGCTGATGACTGACGGCGGGGCGGACTACACCTTCGATGCCACCGGCAACACCGAGGTGATGCGCACAGCGCTGGAAGCCTGCCATCGCGGCTGGGGCACGTCGATCATCATCGGCGTGGCCGAGGCGGGCAAGGAAATCGCCACCCGTCCGTTCCAGTTGGTGACCGGACGCAACTGGCGGGGCACGGCCTTCGGCGGGGCCAAGGGCCGCACCGACGTGCCCAAGATCGTCGACATGTACATGACCGGCAAGATCGAGATCGACCCGATGATCACCCACGTCATGGGGCTGGAGGAAATCAACACCGCCTTCGACCTGATGCACGCCGGCCAGTCGATCCGCAGCGTGATCGTCTACTGATGGAACAGGTCTCGGCATGGCGCAGCCACGGCGGCACACAGGGCGTCTATCGCCATGCCAGCGCGGCAACCGGCACGGACATGACCTTTTCGGTCTTCGTGCCGGACCACGCGCCAGGCGCGAAGCTGCCGGTCGTCTGGTACCTTTCGGGCCTGACCTGCACTCATGCCAATGTCACCGAAAAGGGCGAGTTCCGCGCAGCCTGCGCCGAGGCCGGGATTGTGTTCGTCGCGCCCGATACCAGCCCGCGCGGTGAAGGCGTACCCGACGCCGAGGGCTACGACTTCGGGCAGGGGGCGGGCTTCTACGTCGACGCGACCGAGGAACCGTGGGCCCAGCATTTTCGCATGCGCTCCTATATCGAGGACGAATTGCCCGCGCTGGTCGCAGCGGAATTTCCGGTCGACATGGCGCGGCAGGGGATCACCGGCCACTCGATGGGCGGCCACGGCGCGCTGACCATTGCCCTGCGCAATCCGGGACGGTTCCGCTCGGTCAGCGCTTTTGCGCCGATCGTTTCGCCGATGGCCTGCCCGTGGGGCGAAAAGGCGCTCGGCGGCTATCTCGGTGCGGACCGCGCGGCTTGGCGTGCCTACGATGCCTGCGCGCTGATCGAGGATGGCGCGCGCCTGCCGGACCTGCTGGTCGACCAGGGCGAGGCGGACCAGTTCCTGACCGGCGAGCTGAGAACCGAACTTCTGGCCTCGGCCTGTGCGGCTGCGGGCATTCCGGCCACGATCCGTTACCAGTCCGGTTACGATCATTCCTATTACTTCATCTCCTCGTTCATGGCAGAGCATCTGCGCTGGCATGCCGCGCGGCTGGAGGATTGAGCTGATGGACCGGGACAATCTCGTGCGGATGGCGAACCAGATCGCCCGCAACCTCGCTTCGCAAGGCGAAGCGGCTGCGGTGGCCAAGACCGCGCAGCATCTGGTCGATTTCTGGGACCCGCGCATGAAAGCGGCGATCCTGGCCAATCGCGCCGGGCTCGATCCGATCGCGGCCCGGGCCGTGGAACGGCTGGAGCAGGCCCAATGATCAACCCCGCGAGCAGGGCGGTCACCCTGGCCCTGATCGAGCGTTACTATGTCGCCTTCAACGCAGGCGACAGCGAGGGGATGCTCGCCTGCCTGTCGGACGAAGTGGCGCACGACATCAACCAGGGCGCGCGTCAGCTCGGCAAGGCGGCCTTCGCCGCGTTCCTCGCCCACATGGACCGCTGCTATGCCGAGCGGCTAGACGACATCGTGGTGATGGCGAGCGAGGACGGGGCGCGGGCGGCGGCCGAATTCGTCGTCCACGGCCAGTATCTCGCCACTGACGAGGGGCTGCCGGAAGCTTCCGGCCAGCGCTACGTCCTGCCGGCGGGCGCGTTCTTCTCCGTCTCGGACGGAGTGATCGCCCGGGTCAGTGTCTATTACAATCTTGCGGACTGGATGGCCCAGGTCGGAGCCTGATCCGCTAGATCAGCGATGCGCCTGTCCGCCCATCATACGGCCCATCATCCGGCTCAGCACCCAGGCGCGCTCACGCATCTCGGTGTGGTCGGCCGAGGGGTGATCGCGCATCTCGCCGACCAGCACGGCCAGTTCCTTGCGGCGGTCTTCACGGGTCATCATGGCCATTCCTCCTAGCTGGGCGATCAACGCACGAGGGGAGTGGAAGTTGCGCGGTTCGTCGCGCCGCGCGGGGCGGCCTGCCGGATTGCTCAGGCGCGCAGCTCTTCAAGCCGGTAGCCGTAGCCGTAGACCGGGGCGAGGCGGAACCCCCCATCGGGCTTGAGTCCGAGCTTGGCGCGGATCTTGGAAACGTGGATGTCGAGCGTGCGGGTCGAGAGGTCGGGGTCGATCCCCCAGATCGTCTCGAGGATGTAAGTGCGCGAAACCGCCCGGTTGAGGTTGCGGAACAGCAGCAGCGCAAGGTTGAACTCCTTGGGCGTGATGTGCAGCATGTCGCCGCGCTTGCGCAGGCCCTTGCTGGTCAGGTCGAATTCGTAGGCGCCGAAGCTCTCGGTGGAGCGCTTGCTCGACGAACGCCGGGCCAGGGCTTCCAGCTTGGCCAGCAGCACCGGCGGCTGGAAGGGCTTGGCCACGACAAGGTCTGCCCCGGCGCGCAGGGCAGCCACCATGACGTCGTCGGAGGGATAGCGGGTGAGCAGCATGATCGGTGGCTGGCCGCCGATCTGGTTGCGGATCCACTCGACCACGTTGATGCCCGGCAGGTCCGGCAGGTTGCCGTCGATCACGAACAGCTCGAACGTCTCGCGGTGCAGCGCGCGCATGAACGCGCGGCCGTTGCCGAAGCTGGAGCATTCGAAGCCGGCGGGGGATAGCAGAGCTGACAATTCAGCGCGCACGGCGGGTTCGTCGTCGAGTATTGCAACCTTCATATGCGACCGTCGATCGTGCGACGAACCTCCCTCGGAAAAGTGCAACCGATTTATTCACTAGCAGGAAATCGGCGCATTTCACCGGACCCAATGGGGAAGTTTACAATTGTTCACATGAAGGTAAGCAGCCGCGTTCTGCGGGCATTAACCCTCCGCGAGATCGCGGTAAGCCACGACGTCGTTGTCTGTCGCGATCCAGAGATCATCTTGAATATCAGATGCTTGCTGCGCGGCATGTCGCAGGGCCGCAGACAGCGGGCCATAGAACAAGGTGGTCGCGGCGCCGCCCATTGCAACCGTATCAAGATGATACAGGCGCACCGTCACCTCGTCGGACGTGCTGCGCATCAGTTCGCGTCCTTTTCGCGCGGGGGCTCGCGCCGGGCGGATTCGACCCGGTGCAGCAAGCGCTCGCGTTCCGCCTCGGCCGCGCGCCGCTCCGCCTTGGTTCGGCCATGGGCGGCGCGGTTGGCGCTGGCCTCGGCCTCGCGCGCGGCGCGGTCCTTCGCCTTGCGGGCCATGCGGAGGTTGACGATCTCGGCCATGGGGCGAGCCTAGCCTGAAACGTCCGGTCGCGCCATTGGGGATAAGCCGGGGTGGCCGGTTGAGCGGGCAGGGGGCAATAGGCCAGAGCGGGATGGTGAACGCTTCCGTCCTCATCGGCACTGAGCCCAATGGCGCGCCCGTGAGCGTCGACATCGAGGAACTGCTGGCCACCCGCCTTCTGGTCCAGGGCAATTCCGGCTCGGGCAAGTCGCACCTGCTGCGCCGCCTGCTGGAGGAAAGCGCCACCCTGGTCCAACAGGTGGTGATCGATCCGGAGGGAGACTTCGTCACCCTGGCCGAACCTTTCGGCCATGTGGTGATCGATGGCAGCGCCTATGCCGGGGACGAGATCGCTCGCCTTGCCGCGCGCATTCGCAAGCACCGCGCCTCGGTTGTCCTCGCGCTCGACGGGCTTGAGCTCGAAGCCCAGATGCGCTGCGCCGCTACTTTCCTCAACACCCTGTTCGATGCCCCGCGCGAGGAATGGTATCCCGCGCTCGTCGTGGTCGACGAGGCGCAGATGTTCGCGCCCGCCGCCGCCGGCGACGTGACCGACGAGGTGCGCAGGATCAGCCTCTCGGCCATGACCAACCTGATGTGCCGCGGGCGCAAGCGCGGCCTTGCCGGGATCATCGCCACCCAGCGCCTGGCCAAGCTGGCCAAGAACGTCGCCGCCGAGGCTTCCAACTTCCTGATGGGCCGCACCTTCCTCGACATCGACATGCAGCGCGCCGCCGACCTGCTCGGCATGGAGCGCCGCCAGGCCGAGCAGATCCGCGACCTTGCGCGCGGCCACTTCCTCGGCCTTGGGCCCGCGATCAGCCGCCGCCCGGTCGCCGTGAAGATCGGCGCGGTAAAGACCGGGGCCAAGAACGTGGTGCACGGCCTGATGCCGCTGCCCACGGCGCAGGGTGCCGACATGGAAAGCCTGCTGCTCTCCGAGCCGCTCGCCGCCGAACCGTTGCCGCGCGTGATTGCCGAGGTCGAAATGCCGCCGGTGGAAAGCGGCGAACTGCTCGAACAGATCGAAAGCTTCGTTCCCGCGGGCGAGGAGCCGGTCGAGCCCCCGGTAGAGCCCAGCCTGTTCGCCGCCGAGGAACAGAGCGCTGGGATCGACGCCATCCTTGCCGAAATGGCCGAGGAGGCGGACTGCACTTTCCAGCCGGTCGCCACTCTGTTCCAGGATTTCACCGTGCGCTGCCGCATGGCCCGGATCGCCGGCCACGGGCTCGACATCACCGCCTTCCGCCGCCGCTTTGCCCTTGCCGTGGCCGGGGTCGATGCGCGCGATCCGGGCTGGGCCGCCATCGTCAGCGCCGCGAACGGCCTTGCCGACGATCTTATCGCCCCCTTCCTCGTCATCGCCCGCGCGGCCCAGACCGGCCTGCCCTGTCCGGACGATCAGGAACTGTGCCGGATCTACGGCACCAATTCGCTCGGCCGCATCCGCCGCCTGCTCGAGCACTATGAAAAGGCCGGCCTGATCGCCATGCGCACCGACTTCGGTGGCCGCCGCTCGATCGGCATTCCCGCGATTGGCGCGACCACGGCCGCCGTGGACTAAGCCGCGCGCGGCGCAGGAAAGGTCAGAAGAGGAAGTCCTGGGGCCGTTGCCCCAGACCCCGGAACGTCTCCCGGCGCTGATCTCGCGTGGAAGGCCGACCCGCGCGTTGCACCATCGCCGGAAGACGGATTGGGGTGCAGGGGTGTTAACCCCTGCATTGTCTTCAGACCTTGAAACCGCTTCGCGGAAAGATTCAGGCCAGCTTCCGCCGGAACTCCTCCAAGCGGCTCACCCCTTCGCTCAGCGTCACCATGTCCTTGCAATGGCACAGCCGCACGATCGCGGTGCGTTCGCCCTGTTCGAGGAAGGCGGAAATCGGGATCGTCGCCACCAGCGCCTCGCGCACGGCGCGCTCGCTGAAAGTCGCGTCGTCGAGCGCTATGCCGCTGGCGGCAAGGTCGATGCAGGTGAACCACGTGGCGGGGCCGGGCAGCGCGGCGAAGCCAGCTTCGGCGAGCAGGCCGTTCAGGTGATCACGCGTTGCCGCCCAGCCGGCGAGGCGCGCGGCCATGAGGTCCGCCACGGCGAGCCCTTCGGCCACGGCATATTGGGTGGCGGGCATGGTGGTGAAGGTGAGGAACTGGTGCGCCCGGCCAAGCACGGCGGCGAGGGCAGGGGCGGCAACCATCCAGCCGATCTTCCAGCCGGTCAGGCCGAACAGCTTGCCCGCCGAGCCGATCTTCACCGTGCGGCTCTCCATGCCGGGAAAGGCCAGCAGCGAGCGATGGACCTTGCCGTCGAAGCGCACGGCCTCCCACACCTCGTCGCAGATGGCGACGAGATCGCGCGACAGGCAGATCTCGGCCAGCATGGCGAGTTCGGCCTCGCTGGCGACCGAGCCGGTGGGATTGAGCGGATCGTTGAGGATCAGGGCGCGGGTGCGCGGGGTGATCCGCGCCTCGATCTCCTCGCGGAGATAGCGCCAGTGCGGCGGGCGCAGCGGCACGAAGACCGGCACGCCCCCGGCGCGGCGCACCATCGGCGCGTAAAGGTCATAGCTCGGCGCGAAGAGCAGGACCTCGTCGCCCGCGCTCACCAGGGCGAGGATCGCCGCGGTCAGCGCCTCGGTCGCGCCCGAGGTGACGATGACGTTTTCGGCCGCGAGGGGGAGCCCCTGGGTGCGGCCATAAAAGGCCGCCACGCCCTCGCGCAGTTCGGGCACGCCGGCCATCGGCGGATATTGGCTCGACCGCTCGCTCAGCGCGCGGGCGGCGGCATCGCGCAGTTCGGCCGGGCCGAAGTCGTCGGGAAAGCCCTGGCCGAGATTGACCCGGCTGCCGTCGCGGCACAGGCCGGACATATATTCGAAGATGGTCAGCCCCATCCCGGCGTAGACTGGATGCGCGCGCATGATGGGGGACTAGCGGCCCCCCGCGCCGCTGTGAAGGCTTGGCCTCACTTCACCGCGTAAAGCAGCCTTCCGGGGCCGAGCAGTTCGAGCACGTCGCCGATCTCGGCGCGCGATACGGCAAAGCAGCCCTGGCTGCGGCCGACCCGGCCCTGTGAATTGGCCATGGCCGGGCTCACATAGTCCGCCGCGTGGATCACGATGGCCCGGCTCTCGGCCATGTTGTTCTGCGGATCGAGACCCTGGAGGCGGCGCGAGCGGCCATGCTCGCCGGAATAGGCATCGCCGGTGAGAAAAGCCCCATCGCACGAGGCGTTGGAGCCGGGTCGGTTGGACAGCCGTTCAACCCAGCCGCGATTGCCCGGGTCCGAGCCGCGGCCGTGGGCGACGAGGTGCGTGGAGACGATCTGCCCTGCCGGCATGTCGACGAGGTAGAACCGCGCCGCCTTCGACGGGGCGGAGAAGTCGACGAGGCCGACCATGTCGCGCGCGGCGATCATCCCGGCGTGGCGATCGAGCGCGGCGCGGGCCTGCGGCAGCAGGAGTGACGAGAACCGGTCGGCGCCGACGGCGGTCTCGGTGAAATCGAGCGGAGCGGCGAAGGCCTCTTCCGGCGCGAGGCTGCGGGGAAGGGCGAGCGCGGCGGCGCCTGCGGCGGTGGCGCCCAGAATGCGGCGCCGGCTGATCATCATGTTCTTGCGATCCCGAAGCGATTATCGTTGTTGTACTGGTCTGAGCGCCATTCGCGCGCCGTCCATGGCCATGATTGCGCAAGCGGCAGGTGATATTCAAGGTTAACGCCTGCGAAGCGTGGTGAATTTGCGCCGGGCCGGGGGAACCATTGGCGCAAACAACCAAGTCTTGCCACACAGCGCGGTCAAATAGGGGATGAAGCCGGGCTGCTGCTGGACAGCGGCATTACGCCCGGTGCAACTGTAAGTTACGGCGCATTAGGGCGAATCACTGCCGGTTAGGGGGACATGACATGAGGCGCATCAAGGCGCGATCGTGGCTGGGAGGTCTGGCGGGCATCATGGCCGCAGCCGGGGCCGTGCCGCTTCAGGCGGCGGAAGGACAGGCTCCCTCGCTGGCGGATTCGTTCCGGATCGGCAATCGCGGTCAGGTCTGCGAGGCGCAGGGGATCAGCGCCGCCGCCGGCCGCCGCTCGGTCTATGACCGGCGCTGGGCCCTGCTCTGCCGCGAAGTGGCGCGCCCCGTGGGCATGGCCGCCTTCGTGCGCGATGGCAGCCGCCCCGCGCCGGGCACCGGGCTGGGCGAGGAGCTGGACTGCACGGGCCCCGCTGCTCCCGGTCCGCTCGGCGCGCAGGCGCAGTCCTGCCGGGGCCGCACCAGCGGCCTTGCCTATCGCAGCTATGTCCGCACAGCATCGCGCGGAACCTGGGTGGTCGAAGGGCTCGAGGCCTATGACAGCGCGCTGCAACTGGCGCTCGCCAGCCTTGCCGAGGACCGGCTCGTGCCGGGCGAAGTCACCGCCGCCAGCCTTGGCAGCGGCGGCGGCAATGCCTTTTTCCAGGCCAAGGCCGGCCTTGCCGATGCCGATAGCCTGATCGGGCAGGGCTATCGCCGCAACGCCGCCGGGGCCTATGCCGAAAGCGCCCAGCTGTTCTCCGCCGTCGCGGGCGAAGTCGGCGCGGGCACGGCCGACAGCGCGGCCCGGCGCCATGAACGCATCATCAACCAGGCGCTCCAGCTCTCCAACCTCGGCCAGTTCGACCAAGCCGCGAAGCTGTTCGGCGAAGCCCACGCCATGCCGGGGATCGACCCGGTGCAGGCGCGCCTCGCCCGCAATTTTGAGGCGATAGACGCGCTCAACCGCCGCGATCTGGCCGCCGTGCCGGAAATCCTCGCGCGGCCGATGCCCTCCTCGGCGGCGGGCATCACCGCCGGAGACGGCGCGGTGACCATCGACGCGGCCACCGCGCAGGGCCTCGGCACCGGCACGGCCGCCGACATGGCAACGATCATGGGCGTCACGGTCAAGCTGACCCCGGCCGAGCGGGCCGAGATTGCCGATGCCCAGGCCGATGCCATCGCCGGCACGGCCCAGCGCATGGCCGGTCGCAGCGCCGAGGCGCGCAGCCTGCTGACCAAGGCCGAGGCGCGGGCGGCGGCGGTGCGTGACGGCCGGGTGATTTCGGTCACCCGCCTGCGCGCCCAGATCCTTTCCGAGATCGGTGAGAGCAACGAGGCCGCCGGAGACCTTGGCGCGGCCGAACGGCTCTACCGCGAGGCCGAGGCGCTGGTCGCCACGCAGTACCCGGATTCGGCCTCGGTCGGCACGGCGCGGGCCCGGCTCGCCGGTTTCCTGATCCGCCACGGCCGCACCGACGAGGCGCGCGGCCTCTACCGCGGGCTGGTTTCCTCGACCATCGGCAGCCGCGACGCGCTGGTCGGGGTGAGCAACCTGATCCGGCCGTGGTTCGACCACCTGGTGAGCGGCGGGGCCACTTCGCCGCAGGACCTGTCAGACCTCCTGCTCGCGAGCCAGTTGGTCGAGCGGCCGGGCGCCGCCGAAACCCTATCCCAGCTCGCCCGCGAACTGGAAGGCGGCAGCGACGAGGCCTCGGCCCTGTTCCGCCGCTCGCTCGCCACCTCGCGCGATCTGGAGCGCAACCGGGTGCAGCAGGCGCGCCTTTCCGGCCTGAACCTCGACCGGACGGCTCTTGCGGGCGAACAGGCCGCGCTCGCCGCCGAGCAAGCCCGGCTGGAAGCGGCGCAGGTCCAGCTGGCCTCGGCGCTTTCGGCTTTCCCTCGCTACCGCGCGGTCGCGCGCGGCTACGTCACGCTCGATGAATTGCATAAGACCCTGCGCCCGGGCGAGGCCTATCTCAAGCTGGTGACGCTGGGCGAGCGGACCTACGCCGTGCTGGTCACGCCCACCGGCGGGCGCGGCTGGCGCATCGGCAAGAGTTCGGCCGAACTGGCCGATCTCGTCTCGACCCTGCGCGATTCGATCTCGGTCACGGTCAACGGCGTGCGTTCGACCTATCCCTTCGACCTTGCCGCCGATGCGGCCCTGTCCGACGCCCTGCTCGGCCCGGTGCGCGGCGACCTTGCCGGCACTTCGCACCTCGTGTTCGAGCCGGACGGGGCCATGCTGCAGCTCCCGCTCAACCTGCTGCTGGCCGACAGTGCCGGGGTCGACGCCTATAACCAGCGCGTCGCCGCGGGCGGGGACGAGTTCGACATGCGCGGGATCGGCTGGCTTGGCCGCAAGACCGCCGTCAGCACGGCGCTCAGCGCGGCCAGCTTCCGCGATGCCCGCGCCGCGCCGCCCAGCCATGCGGGGAAGCTCTATCTCGGCCTTGGGCAGAACCAGCCGCTCGGCGCGGTCTCGCAAGTGCCGACCGTGCGCGGCGCGGCCCAAGCCACCGGGTTCGAGACCGGGTGCGACTGGCCGGTGGCGACCTGGAACCAGCCGGTCTCCGCCGCCGAGCTGACCGAGGCGGCGGGCCTGTTCGGCTCCGGCCGCTCGGCCCTGCTCACGGGCGCGGCCTTTACCGACAGCGCGGTCGAGCAGCGCAGCGATCTCAGCGATTACCGGGTGGTCCACTTCGCCACTCACGGCCTCGTCACCGCGCCGCGCGCCGGCTGCCCGGCGCGTCCGGCCCTGCTGACCTCGTTCGGCGGGGGCGATTCCGATGGCTTGCTGCGCTTTGACGAGATCTTCGCGCTCAAGCTCGATGCCGATCTCGTGATCCTCTCGGCCTGCGACACGGCGGGCGGGGCCAGCCTCGAGGCGACGCGCGAAGCCGGGGTCAGCTCGGGCGGCGGGCAGGCGCTCGACGGTCTGGTCCGCGCCTTCATCGCGGCGGGCGGCCGGCAGGTGATCGCCAGCCACTGGCCCGCGCCCGACGATTTCCGCGCGACCGAGCGGCTGATCGGCGGGTTCTTCGCGGGCCAGGGGGCAGGGGCGGGCGAAAGCGTGGCCGGCGCGCTCCAGCGCAGCCAGGTCGCCCTGATGGACGATGCCGATACGTCGCACCCGTTCTACTGGGCCGGTTTCGCCATCATCGGCGACGGCGAGCGGCCGCTGCAGGCGCGCTGATTTGGCCAGCCGCCCCGCCTTGCCGAGTCGCTCAGGTGTGACTCCGGCCATCACCGGCGCCTCGCGCCGGGTGCTGGCACGCGGTGCGCGCAACCTGCGCGCCGCCGGGCCGAGGCGGCTGGCGATCATGGCCGTCATCCTGCTCGCCGCCCTCGCGCTGGCGGCCTTGTCGTGGCGCCTGCCGGGGGTGGGCGATGCCGAACGCTCGCTCTATGATCTGCGCGCCTATCTCACCGCGCCCCGGGTGGAGCAGGACCCGCGCGTCCTGCTGGTGGTCTATGACGACCAGACCCTGATCGCGGCCAAGAAGCGTTCCCCGCTCGATCGCGGCCTGCTGGCGAAAGCCCTGCGCAACCTCGATGCCATGGGCGCAAAGGCCGTGGGGATCGACATCCTGTTCGACCAGCCGCAGGACGAGGACGACGACCTTGTCGGCGCGCTGCGCGGCATGAAGACCCCGACCTTCATCGCCTATGCCGACGTCGCCGGAAACCGATCCGACATCGTTTATGACCAGCAGCAATATCTCGATGCCTTCCGGGGGCGGCTGGCGGGCAGCACTTCGGGCGCGGCCTCGATCCGGCTGGACTTCGCCAATGGCGCGACCCGGCTCTGGCCCCTGGTCGAAAGCCGCCTGCCGCCGGTGCTCGGCCGGGCCATGCTCGCCGCCGGGGGGGACCGCGCGGCGGTTGACCGCTTCGCCGGCTATCGCGGCGCCGTGCGCTACCGCTTGCCGGTGAGCGAGGACCGCCCGGTCTGGCAGAGCCTCAAGATCGACCTTTTCGCCGACCCCGAGATTGCCGCCGCCATGGCCGATCAGGTGCGCGGCAAATATGTCCTGATCGGCGGCGACATCGTCGATGTCGACCGGGTTCCGACCACCTTCACCGCGATCGACGGCGATGCCGTGCCGGGCCTGCAGGTCCACGCCGCGATGATTGCGCAGATGCTAGACCGCGCGGCGCTGCCCCGGCTCTCGGGTGCCATGCTCGCCCTGCTGGCCGTGCTGGTGGTGGTCAGCGCCGGGCTGACCAGCCTGCTTGAGTGGAAGCCGTGGCGGCTGGTGCCGTTCATCGCGGTCCAGCTCGCCCTGTTCGGCGGAGCGCCGGTTTGGCTGCAATGGCGCGGCGTCGATACCTTCGGCGTGCCTGCCGTGGGCTGGGCCCTCGCCTGGATCGTGGCGTTCGCGGCTGTCTCCTCCGCCGCCCGCGCCTCGACCGCCGAGCAGCGCCGCTTTGCCCACGATGCGCTCGGCAAATACCTCCCGCGCGACATTGCCGAGGAGATCATCGAGCATCCCGAACTGCTCGCCCTCCACGGCGAGAAGAAGGCCCTGTTCATCGTGTTCAGCGATCTCGAGGGCTTCACCCAGATGTCGCACAGCCTTGAGCCGGAGCAGGTGGCGCGGCTGCTCAACCAGTATCTCGAGATGCTGAGCAAGGTCGTGCTCGACCATGGCGGGGTGATCGACAAGTTCGTGGGCGATGCCGTCGTGGCCTTCTGGGGCGCTCCGCTTGCCCGCGACGACGATGGCCGCCGCGCCGCGCTGGCGGCCTATGCCATGTGGCAGGCGGGCGAGGAATTCCGCAGGCTCAACGCCGATGCCGGTCTGCCGCGCATCGGCAAGACCCGCGTGGGCATGCATTACGGCGAGGCCGTTGTCGGCAATTTCGGCGGGGAACGGCGCATTCAATATACCGCGCTGGGCGATGCGATGAACACGGCCGCCCGGCTTGAAAGCGCCAACAAGGCGCTCGGCTCCAGCGTCATGGCCAGCCGCGAACTGGCCGAGCGCTCGGGGCTGGACTGGTGGCGGCCGATGGGCAGCGTGGTCCTGCGCGGCCGGGCCAAGCCCGTCGAGCTGTTCGAGCCGCGGCCCGATTTTCCCGTGGCCGAGCGTGAGGCGCTGGGCGAGGCGCTCGCGCTTCACGCCGCCGATCCGGCGCGCGGAATCGAGGCGCTGAAGGCCGTTGCCGCGCGCCATCCGGCTGACGAGGCCTTGCAGAAATTGATCGAGCGATACGACGTTCAAGAAGAGGTGACTTCCCATGTGCTTGGCTGATCCGCGCGCGATCCTTAAGGTCGCGCTTGCCGCTGGCGCCGCGCTGGCGCTCGCTCCCGCTGCCGAGGCGGCGATCGTGGTGGCATCGTCCGGCCCGTCGGCGGCGGCCTACCCGGTCGGCCGCAAGCTGGATGACAAGGGCTCGGTCGTGCTCAAGGCGGGCGACACGGTGACCGTGCTCGACGCCAAGGGCACCCGCGTCCTGCGCGGTGCGGGATCTTTCGCAGTGGCCGCCCCCGCCGGCGGGCCGGCCAAATCCTCGACCTTCGCCGTGCTGACCATGCAGCGCTCGGCCCAGCGGGTGCGCACCGGGGCCGTGCGCACCGGGGTGGGCAGCGAGCCCGCCGCCAGCCCCAATCTCTGGTTCGTCGATCTCGCCAAGCCCGGCAAGCGCTGCCTCGTGGCGGGGCAGCCGCTACGGCTGTGGCGGCTCGATACCGGCGTGGCCGCCACCTATTCCGCCAGGCTCGATGGCGCGGCATCGGTGCCGCTGGCCTTCCCGGCCGGCGCGATGATCGCATCGTGGGACATGGCCAAGCGCCCGGTGAAGGACGGCTCGGTGCTCGAACTCGCGCAGGGCGCGGCGGCGGCGAAGTTCACGTTCGCTGTCCTGCCCAGCCAGCCGGCCGACGCCGAAGCCATGGCCGCCACGCTGATCGCCAATGGCTGCACCGCGCAGCTCGACCTGCTGTCGTCCACTCTGACGCAGCCCTGAGCAGATGGGGAAGGGGGCTGAAATGACCACGACGATGCAGACCGCAGCCAGCGCGAGGGCCGCTGCCCTGCTGGGCACGGCGCTGATGCTGGCCCTGCCGGGCGCTTCCTTGGCGCAGGAGGCGCCGGGACGCGAGCAACTGGAGGCCCAGCAGGGCCAGCCCGCGCCGACGCCGCCCAGCCGCCTCTCGGTCGAGGGCGGGTTCGAGCGGGGCGACTGCGCGCTGGCCGATCCGGCCATGGCATCGGTCAAGGTCACCTTCTCGCGCGTCAGCTTCGCCGGCCTTCCCGGCATCCCGGCCGGCGAGCTGGACGAGGCGTGGCAGGATCTCGCGGGCAAGGAACAGCCGCTCGCCGCCCTGTGCGAAGTGCGCGACCGGGCGGCGACGATCCTGCGCGCGCGCGGCTTCCTCGCCGCCGTGCAGGTGCCGCCGCAGCGCATCGAAAAAGACGGCGAAGTGCAGATGGACGTGCTCGCCGCCAAGCTGGTCGACGTCGAGGTGCGCGGCAATCCCGGCCATGCCGAAGCGCAGATCGCGGCTCACCTCAGGAAGCTGACCGACCGCCCCTGGTTCAACATCCGCGAGGCCGAGCGGCAGTTGCTGCTGCTGCGCGATCTGCCCGGCTTCGACGTCCGGCTCAAGCTGCGCCCGGCGGGCACGGCGCCCGGCGCGGTGATCGGCGAGGTCACGGTGCGCCGCCGCGCCATCGAACTGCTGGTCGGCGGCCAGAACCTCGGCGCGAAGGCGACCGGGCGCGAAGGGGCCGTGGCCCAGCTCACCGTCAACGACCTCACCGGGCTGGGCGACCGCACCGTTGCCAGCCTGTTCAGCACTCTCCAGCCGCGCGAGCAGACCGTGGCCTCGCTCAGCCACGATTTCGCCGTCGGCGCCGAAGGGCTGCGGATCGGCGGGCGGCTGGTCTATGCCCGCGCCCGGCCCGACATTGCCGGCGGTGCCTTTTCCTCGCGCACCTGGATCGGCAGCGCAGAGCTGTCCTATCCGCTGGTCCGGCGGCAGGGCACGCGCATGGTCGGCTCTGCCGGTCTCGACCATGTCGATCAGGTGATCGATTTCGGCGCGGTCCGCCTCAGCACCGACAAGCTCAGGGTCGGCTGGGGCAAGCTCGGCTTCGACATGGTCGACGGCGCCAGCCTCGCCGGGCGCGGCGGCCATTCGCTGGCCGATCCCTTCCTGCGCCTCGGCGGCGAGGTCGAACTGCGCAAGGGCCTTGCCGCTTTCGGCGCGAGCCGCCCGTGCGACCTGCTATCCAACTGCCTCTCGCCCAACGTGCCGCTCAGCAATTTCGCGGCCAATCCGCAGGGCGGCCTGATCCGGGCCGAGGCGCGGCTCGAACTGCGCCCGTTCAGAGGCGTCACCGTCCTCCTCAGCCCGCGCGGGCAATACAGCGCCAGCCGCCTGCTCAGCTTCGAGCAGTTCACGCTCGGCAACTACACGATCGGGCGCGGCTTCGATCCTGGCGCGGTGCAGGGGGACAGCGGGCTCGGCCTCGGCGCCGAGCTGCGCGCGGGCCGCCTCCTGCCCGACGGGCCGGACGGGTTCGCGATCCAGCCCTACACCTTTGTCGATGCCGGCTGGGCCTGGACAAATGACGGCGGGATCACGCCGATGCGCCGGCTGGTTTCGACCGGCGGCGGCGCGCGGCTGCGCTGGGGCGACCATGCCGATGTGAACCTGCTCGTCGCCGTGCCGCTGGAGCGGGTGCCCGGCGCGACGCAGCTCGGCGCGGCGCGGGTGCTGATGACGTTCTCGACCCGGCTGTTGCCGTGGAAGAGCCAATGAAGGGGAAGGCGGACATGATCGCACGGACTTGCGCCTCTGCGCAGCTGCGCGGCGGCACGGCGATGGCGGCGGCGCTGGTGCTGCTCGCCGGCGGCGGCGCGGCTCGCGCCCAGGGCTTCAACGGCTCGATCAACACGGCCACGTCATCTGGCTATACCGAGATCGCGCCCGGCGACATCCAGATCGACGCCGCCGAGGCGGTGATCAACTGGACCGCGCCCGCCGCCAGCGCGGCCGCGACCGACGTCAACTTCCTCTCCGCCGGCAATACCGTCACCTTCCACGACGGGGTGTCGAGCGGGCTGGCCGATTTCACCGTGCTCAACCGGATCACCCCCACGTTCGGCGGCGCGGCCGTCGCGGCCACGGTCAGCTTCAACGGCACGGTCCAGTCCAACCTCGGTGGGCTCCAGGGCGGCAACGTCTGGTTCTACAGCCCCTATGGCATCATCGCCAATGCGGGCTCCCAGTTCAACGTCGGCAGCCTGCTGCTGACCACGTCCGACATCCAGCTCGCCGCCAATGGCTCGCTCTATCTCGACCAGACGAGCGGCAACCAGATCGGCTTCCTCCAGGCGAGCCAGCCCGGCTCCTTCGTGCGGATCAATCCGGGCGCCTTCATCAGCGCCTCCAACCTCTCGGTCAACAATGCCTATGTCGGCATTTTCGCGCCCCGGATCGAACAGGGCGGCGTGATCCGCTCCGACGGGATGACCGCGCTCGTCGCGGGCGAGGCCGGCACGATCACCTTCAACGCCGGCCTGATCGACGTCGCAGTGAGCGTCGGCACGAGCGACAGCCAGGGCATCGTCCACACCGGCACGACCGGCGGGGCGGCCTCGCTCGACGGCGAGGCGAAGACCGTGGCCATGGTCGCCGTCTCCAAGAACACCGCCCTGACCATGCTGCTGCAGGGCAACATCGGCTACGATCCCGCCGCCGTCGGCATTACTGATGGCGCGGCGGTCACGCTCTATGCCGGCAGCACGACCCAGGCCGATGCCGCCCGCGCCGATGCCTCGGTGTTCGATAACGGCAGTGTCACCGTGACCGCGCCGGCCACGAACACCACCGGCAACATCACGCTCCGCAATGCCCAGTTCGGCTCGCGGCTCTATGCCTTCGCCACCGGCGCCCTGACGCTCGATCCGGTTTATGCCGGGATCAATTCGCCCGGTTTCGTCGATTTCGTCCAGACCGCGCGGCTCTATGGCGGCACGGCAATCAACGCCGCGGTCGACGCGGCCGAAACGGTTACCGCGCAGGATTCGCTCTACCTCGCGCCGCTATTCAAGCGGGTTGGCGAAAACGTGACGATCAAGGTCGCGGGCGATCTCGTCGGCACGCTTGCGCCGGGCCAGTTTACCGTCACCAATCTCCTCAGCATCGATGCCAGCGGCCTGCCCAACACGGCCTCGACCCCCGCCATCGGCGCGGCCGGGCAGGGCGGCACGGTCTCCATCGACATTTCGCAGGGCCTGCTCGCCGCAGGGCAGGGCCTCCAGGTCGTCGCCGACGGCATCGGCACCAGCGGCGATCAGGCGGGCGGCAACGGGACTGGCGGGTCGGTTGACGTCGTGCTCAGCAACAAGGCCACGCTGCGGGCATCGGACCTGACCCTGTCCGCGCTCGGGCAGGGCGGGGGCGCCTTTGCCGCCGCCGGCCCGGCCACGGGCGGCACTGGCACGGGCGGCGTGGTCGCGCTGCGCGACAATGGCGGCACCGTTCAGGTCAATACCGTCTCGCTCTTCGCTCCCGGTTTCGGCGGCGAGGGCAATGTGACCACCGGCAATGCCATCGGCGGCCGCACCAGCGTGCTGATCGCCGGGCAGACCCAGAACTGGTCGTCGCTCGCGGTCGACACCTCGGCCGCCACGGCGCTCCCGGCCTTTGCGTCCAGCGTGCTCGGCAGCGCTACGGCGCTGGCCAATGGCGTCACGATCACGGCCAGCGGCTCGGGTGCCCTCTCGCTTGTCACCCTGACCGCTGAGAACAGCGCTTTCGTCGCCCCCGGCAGCACGGCGGCCCACGCCGCCACCGCGGGCGGAGTGTCGATCACGGCCAGCGGCGGCGGCTCGGTCACGGTGACCGACACCCTGCTTGCCCAGGCCCGAGCCGATCTCGTCGCCGATTCCGGCCCCGGCGACGTGCCGGTCGCCCCGGCGATGACTGGCGGACAGGTCAGCATTTTCGCCAATGGCGGCACGATCACGACCAATACCCTGCTCGCCAATGCCAGCGCCTATGGCCTCGGGGCGAGGCTCACGGCGGCCACGGCGCGCGGCGGCACGGCCAATGTCGGCGCGGGCGGCGGCGGCCTGCTCGACGTTACCGGCCAGTTCGAGGTCCGGGCCGAGGCCTATGGCGCGATCGGCACGGTACAGGGCAGCGCGATCGGCGGCACGGCGCGGGTCTTTGCTGATAATGGCACGGTCAATGCCGCCCAGCCGCTGGTGGTTTCCGCCTCGGCCCTGTCGGGCGGGCTCAACCTCAACGGTTCGCTCAGCGGCACCGGCTTCAATGCCACCGGCGGCACGGCGCTGATCGAGGCGCTCGGCGCCGGGGCCGACATGAACCTTGCCGATGTCCGCCTTTACGCCAAGGGCGAGGCGACCGTCCCCAACGACATCCCGTATGACGGTGCGAGCGATCTTCCCGGCTTTACTGCGGCCGAACTGCGAGGGATCGACGGCAATGGCGGCAGCGGCACCGGCGGAACGGCGCAGATCCGCGTCACCGGCGGCACGCTCGATGCGGCCAAGGTCACGGTCCAGGCCTATGGCCTCGGCGGCGCCTCGGGCATGAGCGCGGGGACCACGCCGTGGCAATCGGGCGCGGGGATCGGCGGGCAGGCCCTCTTCACCCAGAGCGGCGGCGCGGTCACCGCCGCCACGCTCGATCTCGGCGCCAATGGTCTTGGCGGCACCTATCAGGCCGCCGCCGATCCGGGCGCGCTCCCGTCGCTCGGCGGCGCGGCCAGCGGCGGCACGGCGCGGGCGGCGCTCTCGGGCGGCAGCCTGACCCTCACCGGCGGCCTCTCGCTCGTGGCCTTCGCCACGGGCGGGCGGGGGATGGATTCGTCCGACGGCGCGGCGGGCGGCAGCGGCGGCGCGGCCAGCAATGGCGCGGCGCTGGCCGAACTGCTGATGCCAGCGGGGTCGACCGCCACTCTCTCCGCCAGTTCGGTCAGCGCTACGGCCTCGGCCTTCGGCGGCCCGGGCGGCGCCTCGGCCACGGGCTCGGCGGGCGCGGGCGGCGCGGCCACGGCGGGCACGGCCCGGGCCAGCCTTGCTGACGGCGGCTTCACCCTGCCCGGCGGCATGAACCTTTCGGCCACCGCCTTTGGCGCGGGCACGGCGGGCGGGACCGGCGGCACCGCCGCCTTCCTCCTGACCGACACCCTGGCCGCCCCGGCCACCACCCGCTCGATCGGCACCCTCCAGCTCGACGCCAGCGGCGCGGGCGGCACATCCAGCGCGGGCACCACGCTGTTCACGGCCCAGGCCGGCCGGGCGGCTTCTGCCCTCAGCCTGTTCAGTGTCTCGGCCCTCTCTGGCGGGACCACGGCGGCGGCGGGCAATGGCTTCGTCGGCGTGCTCGGCGCGGTCCCGGTCTCGGTCGCCGGCACCTTCTTCGTCCAGACCCCGCGCGACATCGCGCTCACCACCACGGCGGGCGGCGGGCTCACCACCGGCGGGCCGATCATCCTCAATGGCCGGGGGATCGCCGGCACCGGCATCGGCCTGCTCTCGGCCGGCGGTGCCTTCACCGCCACGGCGAGCGGCGGGGGCATCACGCTGGGCGCGACCAGCTCGGGTGCCGCCACCACGCTGACCGCGACCGGGCCGATCGCCGTGTCGAGCCTGACCTCGACCGGCGCGATCAATGCCAGCGGCAGCGCGATCACGCTGGGCAGCGCCACGACCAATGGCACGACTACGCTTGCTGCCACGGGCGCGATCGCGGTCACCAACCTCGCTTCGGCGGGGACGGTCACGGCCAATGGCGGCTCGGTCACGATCGGCTCGACCGGATCGCTGACCTTCGCCAATTCGGCCGCCAGCGCGGGCGCCTTCGCGGCCACGGCCACCGGCAGCCTGACCTTCGCCAATGTCGGCGCCACCGGGGCCTTCACCGCCACTTCGGGCGGCCTCGCCACCTTCAACGGCATCGCGCAGGGCTCGTCGATCACGGTGACCTCGCCCAACATCGCGGTGAGCGCCGGCGCGCGCCTCGGCACGCGCGGGCTGACCCAGACGATCCTGCTGGTCAACTCGGCACCGGGCGCGGGCACGGTGCTGGGCGGCGCGGGCGCGGCCAGCGGGTGGAGCCTCGATGCGGCCGAGGCCCTGCGCCTCTTCGCCGACCAGTCGATCACCGTGCAGGTCCCGGCCTCGGCCGTCTCCGCGGGTGACGTCACGATCGGCGCGCTCGGCTTCGGCTACGGCGCGGCCAGCAATGTCGGCACCGGCGGGACCTTCGCGGTCACCACGCCGGGCCGCATCCGCGTGATCGGCGCCGTCGCCCCGGTGATGAGCTCGGCGACCGACCGCCTCAGCCTCACCGCCGGGACCTTCATCGACGTGGTCACCGATACCGGCTCGATCGTCCTGCAAACCCAGGCGGGCGCACTTGCGGGCATCCTCAGCCTCACCGCGCCCACCGTCCGGGTCGGCACCAGCGCGGCGCTGACCGCGCTCAGCGGGATCACCTCGCTCAGCGAGGCGAGCGACCGGCTCGCCCAGAACGACGGGGTGATCAACGTCGCCGGCGCGGTCCGGGCCAACGCCCTCGTCTTCACCGTCTCGGGCAATACGCTCTACATCCAGAACAGCGGCACCGACACGGCCTTTGCCAACCGGCGCGGCTTCACCGCCAATTCGCTGGCGATAAACGGCCTCGCCGGGGCCCAGCCGTCCTTCGCGATCAACGGCGTGATCAATGCGGCGGGCACGGCGCTGACCGGCCTTGCGACCTATACGGCGGTGACCGTAAACGGCGTTCCGGCCATGTTCGGCGGGCCGTTCAACCCGCTCTCCACGATCAACGGCTGCCGCGTCGGCCCGGCCTGCGGCTTGCCGCCGGGGCAGATCATCCAACCGCGCGAAACCATCGTGGTCCTGTTCGGCGATCCGCTGTCGGGTAATCCGTTCACGAGCAATTCGCTCTCCGGCCTTCCCGGCGCCAGCGGAGGAACGGGTTCGGTGTTCAACTTGCCGCTGGTCCAGTACGGCACCCCGCCATTGCTGGATTCTCCACCGCTAATTGATGAACCGGTGACCGGAATAGGCAACGATGACTTGTGGCAGCGCCGCTGCGATGCTGAAAAGGACTGCGAAGGGTAACAGGGGGGCTTTGTGAATCCTGTCGTGTCCGCGACCGGGGGTAGCCGCAGTCTGGCGCCCTCTGCCGTCTGGCTGGTGCTGGCGTTGTTCGTGGCCGTGCTGGCCGCGGGCGTTGCCTATGCCGCCGCGCGCTACGAAGGCGTGGCCAGCTGCGCGGGCTCGACTTGCCACGGCCGGCCCGAAGGCAACGGCAAGGTCGTGCGGCAGGATGAATTGGCCCACTGGCAGGACCCCGCCTCGCAGGGCGGCGCGCACAGCCGGGCCTATGCCGTGCTCGCCGGGCGGCGCGGGGCACAGATCGCGGCCACGCTCGGCCTTGGCGATGCCACCTCGGCCCCGGCCTGCCTCGGCTGCCATTCGACCGACGCCCCGGCCGCCGCGCGCGGCGAGCGTTATCAGCAGACCGACGGGGTGGGCTGCGAGAGCTGCCACGGCCCCTCGGGCGGCACGTGGATTTCCAGCCACTACACCATGGCCGGCACACACGCCGCCAATGTCGCGGCCGGGCTCATCCCGCTTGAACGGCCGCAGGTCCGCGCCGGGGTCTGCCTCGATTGCCACTTCGGCAGCAGCCAGCCGGGCCAGTTCGTCACGCACCGGATGATGGCCGCCGGCCACCCGCGCGTCTCCTTCGAGCTGGACCTGTTCTCCGCCCTCCAGCAGCACCATGACGAGGATGCCGACTACCGCCAGCGCAAGGGGCGGACCGACAGCGTCAAGCTCTGGGCCGTCGGCCAGGCCGAAGCCGTGCGCCGCTCGCTCGCGCTGTTCCAGCAGCCGAAACTGGCCAGCCAGGGCCTCTATCCCGAGTTCTATTTCTTCGACTGCCATTCCTGCCACCGCGGAATCGAAGACGGGCCCGAGCGCAAGCTGACCTTCGAGGCGAACCCCGCCCGCCCGCAGCCCTTCGCCACGCCGCCCTATAACGACGAGAACATGATCCTGCTCTCGGCCGCCGCCCGCGTCCTCGCTCCGGCCGAGGCCGCGCGGTTCGAGGCGGCGAGCAAGGCCTTCCACGCCGCCATGGGCAGCGGCCGGGCCGAGGCGGTGTCGGCAGCGGGCCGGCTCTCGGCCAGCGCCGGCACCCTGTCCTCGGCGCTGGCGAGCGGCGCCTACGGTCCGGACAGCGCCTTCAAGGTGATCGCCACCATTGCCGGCCAGGCGATCAGCCCCCGTTTCACTGACTATGCGGGCTCGGTCCAGGCGGTCATGGCGGTCGATACCCTGCTCAATGCGCTGGTCCGCGAGGGCCGGGTAACGGTGGGCGCCGCCGCCGGCATCCGCGCCGACGTCAACCGCGCCTATGCCGCCGTGAAGGGCCCGAACAGCTACAATCCCGCGCAGTTCCGCACTGCCCTCGGCGCGGCCGCGCGTTCCGTGAGCGCGCTGCAATGATCCGCCCTCTCGGTACGGCCCTGTCCAGCCTCGCGCTCCTCTCGCTCGCGGCCTGCGGCGGGGGAGCGGGCTCCTCCCCGGCGGCCAATCCCACGACCACGCCGAGCACGACCACGGCCAATTACACCGTCCCCAGCCAGCAGGCGCTGAGCGTGGCCGAGGTTCAGAAGATCCTCGCCCAGACCGCCGCCCAGGCCCAGGCCGACGGCAAGCCAGCCGTCGTCGCGGTAACCGACCGGGTCGGCAATGTCCTCGCCGTCATGCGGATGACCGGGGCCCCGGCCAACGCCCATATCCCCGAGGCGCCCGACGGTTCGCGGCAGGACGTTCAGGGCCTCGACGTCCCGGCCGAGGCCGCCGCGATCGCCAAGGCCGTCACCGGGGCCTACCTGTCCAGCGGCGGCAATGCCTTCTCCAGCCGCACCGCCTCGATGATAGTCCAGCAGCACTTCCCGCCCGCGCCCACCACGGCGGGGTTGGAGAGCGGCCCGCTGTTCGGCGTCCAGTTCAGCCAGCTGCCCTGTTCGGACCTTGCCGCGCGCTTCGCCGTGTCGGGCGCCGATGCCCTGATCGGCCCCAAGCGCTCGCCGCTCGGCCTCAGCGCCGATCCCGGCGGCTTCCCGCTCTACAAGAACGGCGTCGTGGTCGGCGGGGTAGGGGTCTTGTCCGACGGCACCTATTCGCTCGATCCCAACGTCCTCGATGTCGATTCAGACGCCGATGAGCGGATCGCGCTCGCCGGCACGGTCGGCTTCGAAGCCCCGACCACGATCCGGGCAGACAAGATCTACGTCGATGGCACCCAGCTGCGCTATTCCGATGCTGACTATACCCAGCTCGCCGGCACCGTCGCCGCCGCGACATATGCGGCCACGATCCCCGCGCTCGGCGTGATCGAGGCGATCACCGGCTATTTCGCCGGCACCGTCCGCGCCGGCACCGCATATGGAACCGAGGCCTCGGGCATCCGCGCCGCCACCACGACCGAATTCGCCAATGCCGATGCCTTCCTCCTCTCGGACGGTTCGGGCAACGCCCGCTTCCCCATCAAGGCGGGGACCGACGCCGCCGAAGTCGGCACGGCGCTCACCGCCGCCGAAGTGCGCACCGTGCTGGCCCAGGCCTTCACCATCATGACCCGCGCCCGCGCCCAGATCCGCCAGCCGCTCGATAGCCGCGCGCAGGTCTCGATCTCGCTGGTCGATACGCGCGGCACCGTGCTCGGCCAGGTCCGCTCGCCCGATGCGCCGATCTTCGGGATCGACGTTTCCTTGCAAAAGGCGCGCACCGCCGCCTTCTTCTCCGGCGCCAGCGCGGGCAGTGACCTTGCCGCCGATCCCAGCGCCGACGTGCGCAGCTTCGTCCCCGCCGTGCGCACTTTCCTGGCCGATCCCACCGCGCTCACCGGCAAGATCGCCTTTTCCGACCGCGCCGGCGGCAACCTCTCGCGGCCCTATTTCCCGGATGGTCAGGTGGGCACGGCCAACGGCCCGTTCTCGCGCCCCATCGCCAGGTTCAACCCGTTCTCCACCGGCCTGCAATCGGCGCTGGTCCTCACCAATCTGGCCGAGCACGTGAACTACGTGATCGGCGCGAGCGGGACCGACACGGCACGCCGCTGCACCAAGATCCCGGACGTGGTCAGCGGCCAGAACCGCCTCCAGAACGGCATCCAGATCTTCCCCGGCTCGGTGCCGATCTATCGCGGCAGCCAGCTGGTCGGCGCGATCGGCGTCTCGGGCGACGGGATCGACCAGGACGACATGATCTCGTTCCTCGGCGTCAACAATGCGAGCACTGCGCTCGGCGGCGCGATCGCCAATGCCCCGGCTTCGATCCGGGCCGACAATGTGGTCGTTGCGGTCGGCAGCGGGGTGCGCCTGCGCTACATTTCCTGCCCCTTCGCGCCGTTCCTCGATACGTCCGACCAGAACGTGTGTCAGGGGCTCTAGCGTGAGCGCGCTCCTGCTGCTCCCGGCCCTGATGCTCCAGCAGGCGGCGGCCGAGGCCGCCCCGCCGCCCGCGCCCGCCGCCGAGGCGGAGACCGCGCCCCCCGCGCTAGACCGCGAGACGATCGACGGCCGCCGCCGCCCCGGCTACGCCGCCCCGCTGCCCGAGCCGGTCACGCAGGACAATCCCGGCGCCGTCCGCGCGCCCCCGCCGGAGGCCTTTCCGACCGACACCATCTCGATCCCCGATCGCTGGCGCATCCTCACCGGCCTCTGCCCCCGGGGGGAGGACCGCTCGCTCTTCACCGTGTTCAGCGCCATGCGCGACGTCTGCCACGGCCGGGCCGACCCCTATCACCAGAACGTGCTCAAGGGCGACCTGCCGCTGGCCAAGGGCAAGCGTCCCGGCTTCCTCAAGGAGGATGACTGGTTCCTCACCGTCACCGCCGTCAGCGACACGGTGCTGGAGCCGCGCACCTTTCCCATCCCGGTCGGGGTGCAGACCACTTCGCGCCCGCAGTCGCTCGACGTTTTCGGCAAGGACGCCAGCTTCGTCTTCTCGCAGACCTTTCTCGCCGGGCTCGGGCTGACCAAGGGCAACACCGCGTTCAAGCCGCCGCACATCGAATACAAGCTGCTGCTGGCCTACAACGTCAACTACGTGAAAGTGCCGGAGCGGCGCGTCCTGTTCGTCGAGCCGTCCAAGGGCACGCACCGCACCGACGCCTGGCTCGGCGTGCAGGAAGCCTTCGTCGACTATCACCTCAGGAACACGTCGGAGCGCTACGACTTCGACTCTATCCGCGTCGGCATCCAGCCTTTCCAGTCGGACTTTCGCGGCTTCCTGTTCAACGACCAGACGCTCGGCGCGCGTCTGTTCGGCAACCGCGACAACAACCGCGTGCAATACAACCTCGCCGCTTTCTGGCGGCTGGAGAAGGACACCAATTCGGGCCTCAACAAGGCCACCACCCGCCCGCGCGACGATTGGGTCTTCACCGCCAATCTCTACCGCCAGGATTTCCTCGTCCCCGGCCTGACCGGCCAGCTCAGCTTGACCTGGAACCGCAACCGCGAGGCGGACGACATCGAGATCGACGACAACGGCTTCCCGGTCCGTCCGGCCCTGCTCGGCACCCTGCGCGGCCGGGCCTACGATGCCTTCTACATCGGGCAGGGGTTCGATGGCCACGTCGGCCGCATTAACCTCACCACCCAGGCCTATGCCGCCTTCGGGTCCGACCGCAATTCCTTCTTCACCGGGCGCCGCGCGGCGATCCGCGCCTTCATGGGCGCCGGAGAGGCCAGCCTCGATCATGACTGGATGCGCCTGCGACTCTCCGCGCTCTATGCCAGCGGTGATGGCGACCCCTACGACGACAAGGAAGGCGGCTTCGACGCCATCGTCGAGAATCCGCTCTTCGCGGGGGCCGACACCTCCTACTGGATTCGCCAGTCGATCCCCTTCGCGGGCGGGGGCCGGGTGATCGCCCTCTCGGGCCGCAACGGCCTCCTCAATTCCCTGCGCTCGTCCAAGGATCAGGGCCAGTCCAATTTCAACAACCCCGGCACCGTGCTGCTCGGGGCAGGGGGCGACTTCGACCTGACCCCCGCCTTCCGCCTTTCCGGCAATGCCAACCGCCTGTGGTTCGCGAAAACGACCGTGCTCGAAACCCTGCGCAACGAAGGCTCGATCCCCGCCTCGATCGGCTGGGACCTGTCGACCTCGGCGGTCTGGCGGCCCAAGGCCAACCAGAACATCGTTCTGCGCCTCTCCGGCGCGGTCCTGCTCCCCGGCAGCGGCTTTCGTGACCTGTTCGACAATGCCGGCGGCCAGAAGCACTACTATTCCATCCTCGCCAATGCGGTCCTGAGCTACTGATGCGCGCCCTTCGCCTCGCCTTGCCCCTGCTGCTGCTGGCCTTCGCGCTCCTGCTCGGCCCGAACCGCGCCGTCTTTGCCAGCGAGGAGGAGCGGCCGGTCCAGCGCACCTATGCCAAGTCGGCGCCCGCGCCCGCCAGCCAGACGCAGGAGGCGATGGACGCCAAGTCCGAAGGCTGCGTCTCGTGCCACGTGAAGAGCGATGCGCCGACCATGCACCTGACCCCGGCGGTCAAGCTCGGCTGCACCGATTGCCACGGCGGCGATGCGGCAGTGCGCGGCAATCCCCGCCTCTCGCGCACCGATCCGCAATACATCGCCGCGCGCGAAAAGGCCCACGTCCTGCCGCGCTACCCGCACTCGTGGAACTATCCGTCCAGCGCCAATCCGCCGCGCTCCTATGCGCTCCTCAACAAGGAAGCGCCCGAATACGTCCGCTTCATCAATCCCGGTGACCTTCGGGTCGCGCGCGAGGCCTGCGGCGCCTGCCACCTCGCCACGGTCGAGGCTTCGGAGCGCTCGTTGATGGCCAGCGGCGCCATGCTGTGGGGCGGGGCCGGCTACAACAACGGCATCGTCCCGTTCAAGAACTACCTCTTCGGCGAGGCCTATACCCGCGAGGGCGAACCGGCCAAGATCGTCTCCCCCGGCACCCCGCCGGGCACGGTCACCAAGGCGCAGAAGGATCGCGGCGCGCTCGCCGAAATGTACCCGCTGCCGCGCTGGAACGTGATCCCGCCGGGCGACATCTTCCGCGTGTTCGAGCGCGGCGGCCGCACCATCGGCTCGGCCTTTTCCGAGATCGGCCTGCCCAACCTGTCGGGCTCGATCCAGAAGCTGGAGGAACCGGGCCGCCCCGATCTCAAGCAATCCAACCGCGGTCCCGGCACGGGCCTGCGCGTGGCGATCCCGGTGCTCAACATCCACAAGACCCGGCTCAACGACCCCTACCTGTGGTTCATGGGCACCAATGACCAGCCGGGTGACTATCGCTCCTCCGGCTGCACCGGCTGCCACGTGATCTATGCCAATGACCGCGAACCGCGCCACAGCCTGACCTATGCCCAATACGGCCGCGACGGGCAGACGATCACCGCCGATCCGACCATCGCCGACAAGCTGGTCAAGGTAGGCGGCGAGAGCGGCCACGGCGCGCTCAAGGGCGATCACGGCTCCGTCGATGATCACGCTGGGGGCGAGCTGGTCAAGGAGAGCGGCCACCCGCTGAGCCACGTCTTCACCCGCGCGATCCCCACGGCGCAGTGCATGAACTGCCACATGCACCAGCCCAATATCTTTCTGAATTCCTACCTCGGCTACACGATGTGGGACTACGAATCCGACGCCCCCAAGATGTGGCCGGAAAAGCAGAAGTACCCCACGGCCGCCGAAGTGCGCGAAACCAACGAGCGCAATCCCGAAGGGGCCGCCGCGCTCGGCAAGTGGTCGGACCTCGATTTCCTTCGCAATGTCTACGATCTCAATCCCACGCTGAAGGACACCCAGTTCGCCGACTATCACGGCCACGGCTGGAACTTCCGCGGCATCTTCAAGCGCGACCGCGAGGGCAACCTGCTCGACGCCGAGGGCAAGATCGTCTCGCCCGACGATCCGGAAAAGTGGCGCAAGAAGGGGGAGGGCCAGTTTGTGCCCCCCGGCACCAACCCCGGCAAGGCGGTCCACCTGATGGACATCCACGCCGAAAAGGGCCTGCAATGCGCCGACTGCCACTTCTCGCAGGATGCTCACGGCAATGGTCTGATCTACGGCGAGGTCGCCAACGCGATCGAGATCGGCTGCAAGGACTGCCACGGCACGTCCGAAGCCCTGCCCAGCCTGCGCACCTCCGGCCCTGCCGCCCCGCCCAAGGGCAATGATCTCTCGCTGCTGCGCAACCCCGATGGCCAGCGCCGCTTCGAGTGGATGGACGAGGGCGGCCGCCGCGTGCTGGTCCAGCGCTCGATCGTCGATCCCAAGCTCGAATGGCGCGTCCACCTCGTGAAGGACTCGGTCGATCCCGCCTCGCCCTATTTCAACGCCAGGGCCGCCCGCGCCAAGCTGATGGGCAAGAGCGGGGCTGACGACGGGCTGTACCGCTTCGGCCCCGGCGTGCCGCTCGATCAGCGCGCCCACGATCCGGACAAGATGGCCTGCTTCACCTGCCACCTCTCGTGGACCACGAGCTGCGGCGGCTGCCACCTCCCCATCGAGGCCAACTGGAAAACCACGATGCACCGCTATGAGGGGGAGGAGACGCGCAATTTTGCGACCTACAACCCGCAGGTCGCGCGTGACGAGATGTTCCAGCTCGGCAAGCACATGACCACCAAGGGCGCCGAGATCGCCCCGGTCCGCTCCACCTCGGCGCTGGTGCTCAGTTCCACCAACGTCAACCGCGAACGGATCTACATCCAGCAGCCGCCGATCAGCGCGATCGGCTTCTCCAGCCAGGCCTTCGCCCCCCATTTTCCGCATACCGTACGGACGACCGAGACCAAGACCTGCACCGACTGCCACCTCTCGGCGGCGGACGACAACAACGCGATCATGTCCCAGCTCATGCTGCTCGGCACCAATTTCGTGAACTTCGTCGGCCTCAACGCTTGGACTGGGCTGGAAGGCGGTATCCAGGCCACCCGCGTTACCGAATGGAGCGAGCCGCAGGCGGTGATCGGCTCCTACCTCCAGAAATACGCTTACCCCGACTATTTCCGCCAGCACGTCGAACAGAACGGGCGCGAGCTGAAGAACTGGACCCGCGGCAAGACCTTCGACGGCAAGCTTTCGGGCGAGACCGTCCCGCTCGAACAGTTCCGCAACGTGGTGCAGGGCACCGGCGATAAGGTCGGCTGCGTCCAGCTGCGCGGCGAATATCTGTTCGTCGCCGAAGGGCGCGGGGGCTTCAAGGCCTACGACGTCGCCTCGATCGCCAACAAGGGCGTGTCCGATCCGATCCTGTCCGGCCCGTCATCCCCGCTCGGCCACAGGACTCAGGTCAAGTCGGCCAATGCCACCTGCATGGCGCTGCCCACCAACCAGGCCATCGCCCCCACCCGCAACACCCCCGAACTGCGTGACATCAACCAGGAGCAGGCCTTCCTGCCGATCTATTCCTACGCCGCCGTCACCGACGCCGTCGAAGGCCTGATCATGGTCAATGTCGATACGCTGGCCGATGGCGAACTGCGCAACAATTTCCTCAAGCGCGCCGTCACCTGGAACCCGGACAACGTGCTGAAGGGCGCGCGCCACGTCCAGCTGGCGGGCGAGGTCGCCTATATCACCGCCGACGCCGGCCTCGTCGTGGTCGATCTCCACGATCCGCTGCACCCGAAGCTGGCGGCCGTCCGCCCGCTGACCGACGCCCGCGCCAGCGCGATCCAGTTCCGCTACCTGTGGGTGACCGACAAGGACGGCCTCAAGCTGTTCGACGTCACCGACCTACGCAATCCGGTCGCCATGCCCTCGGGCACGGTCCCGCTGGCCGATGCGCGCCGGGTCTATCTCGCCCGCACCTATGCCTATGTCGCCGCCGGGGCCGAGGGCCTCGCCATCATCAACATCACCCGGCCGCTCGCGCCCGCCCTCTACCAGAAGGTCAGCTTCGGCGGGGCGATGAACGATGCGCAGGACGTCATCGTCGGCACCACCAATGCCAGCCTCTTCGCCTACGTGGCCGACGGCCGCAACGGCCTCAAGGTGATCCAGCTGACCAGTCCGGGCAGCCAGCCCAATTTTTATGGCTTCTCGCCCGCACCCAAGCCCGAGCTGATCGCATGGGCCAAGACGCCCAGCCCCGCGCTGTCCCTCTCCAAGGGGCTGGACCGCGATCGCGCAGTGGACGAGACTGGCGGCCAGATCGCCGTCTTCGGCCGCCTCGGCTCGCGCCCTTTCACCCGGCCTGAGATGGAAACCCTGTTCCTCAACCGCCGGGGTTTCCCCTTCAAGGTGAGCGACACGGTCGACATGAACGCCTGGCTCTCGCGCTGAAATCGCCACCGGCAAAGTCCTTGCCGCACTGCGAAGAATCCTGACTCGCCTTGGTAATTTTACGTGGTAAGGTCGCCGCTCCGGAATGCAGGTGCCCGCGGGCAACAGGGAGGCAGCATGGCGAGGAACACGGCGAAGAAGCGCTGGATCACGGCGATTGTCCTCGGCGTCGGCGTGGCCGACTGCGTTGGCATCTACTATGCCCAGCACCGGCTCGACACCGCCGTGCCCGATGAAGTGCGCTTCGACCGTGTGGCGATCATGGCGCCGCAGCAGAACGATCTGTTCCATCTTGGCCAGCCCAGCCAGCTCGCTCAGGCCGATGTCGCTCCGGCGCCCTCGCTCGCGCCGGCCAAGGCACCGGCGCTCACCGCTCCCAAGCTCGCTGTCGCGCCGGCGGTCAAGCCTGCGGTCAAGGCGGCTCCGGTCTCCGCTCCAAGGCTCGCGGCCGCCGTGGCTCCGGCCGCGCCCCCCGCCGCCAAGGCCGCGCCCGCGCCCGCCCCGCGCGCCATCGTGACCCCGCATCTCGCCCGCGTCGAGCGGCCCGAACCGGTGTTCCACGCAGCGCCCGCCCGGCTGGTCGGCGCGCAGCACAGCGCCGCTCTGGCGCTCGCACCCGCTGCGCCGGTCGCAAGGATCAAGGCTGCCGCGGCGAAGGCCGGGGCCGCAAAGCTCGCCAGCGCCGGAATTGCGCCCGCCAAGGCCGCTGCCGCCAAGGATACGGTGAGCAAGCGCAAGGCCGCCCGCTCCGGCCTCGCCGCCCTGGTTCCCGCGCCGCGCGAACATTCGGAATTCTCGCAGGCCTTCGCCGGGTTCGATAGCCCGGTTCAGGCCTCGGCCCAGCTCGAACTGGCCCTGCCCACGATCGAGCCCGGCAAGGTCGGCGCCCCGGCGACCGACATGGCCTCGGCCCGCGCCAACACCGTGCTCGACGTGCCGCTGCCCGCGCCCGCGGTCGAACTGCCGCCGGTCACCGCCACGGCGGACAACGGCGAAGCCAAGCTTTGACGGCAAGCGCGGCTGAGGGGCGGACGATCCCTTAACCGGGAGTTGGCCACCGTTCCTCCTTCCGTCATCCCGGGCTTGACCCGGGATCCCGCTTTTCCGTCACCACCGTCGCCGAAAAGCAGCGGGGCCCCGGATCAAGTCCGGGGCGACGGCTCTTGCGAGCGTGTGACCGGGAGGTTGGGTTGCGTTGCGCAATGTCCGCAATGCACGCGTATCCGGTCAGCCCGCTTTCAACCCGAAAAATCGCAGCAGCTGCCCGGGCGAAACCTGCCAGCCTCCTAACCCTGCGGCCGCTCCGCGATCATTTCCTGGATCATGCCCTGCAGCTTGGCGTCATAACGCGCGAAAACGCGGTAATCCCCGGCATATTCGAAATGCGTCACCACGTCCTTGCCGGTCCACTGGTGCAGGCAATAGCCCGGCGGCTCGTCGGTGATCAGCACCCGGCCATCGGGCGTCGCGGGGTCGATCGGGGTGAGGTCGAGGCCCACGGCCGGCGCGGTCGAGGGGCAGACCAGCACCG
This sequence comes from Novosphingobium flavum, assembly GCF_014230315.1. Lineage (GTDB taxonomy): Bacteria > Pseudomonadota > Alphaproteobacteria > Sphingomonadales > Sphingomonadaceae > Novosphingobium > Novosphingobium flavum. The sequence goes on from NZ_JACLAW010000001.1 coordinate 227,181, forward strand.
GCAGGTCGTTCCAGTGCGACAGGATCGTGCGGTGGAGGTGCCCGGCGATCAGCCCCTTGACCTGATTGTGCCCATCCAGCGCCCCCGCCAGCCGCGCCACCCACGGTTCGCGCTCGTCGGTGTCCATCCACGGGATGCCGGCGGGGAAGGGCGGGTGGTGCAGGGCGACCAGCGTCGGCTTGTCCGGCGCCTCGGCCAGCGTCGCGGCCAGCCATGCGGCGCGTACCTCGCAGAAGCCCCCGCCGTGGCGGCCGACTTCCAGCGTATCGAGCACGACCAGCCGCAGCGGACCATGGTCGAGCACGTAGTGCACGAAACCATCGGCTGACGGCGGCGTCTGCGGAAAGGCAGCGCGCAGGGTCTCGCGCACATCGTGGTTGCCCACCATCGGCCAGACCGGGAAGGGGCAGACCGAAACCGCCTCGGCCAGCCGCGCATAGTCCTCCGGCGCGCCGTCTTCGGTCAGGTCGCCCGAGAGCAGCAGCAGGTCGGGCCGGTTTGGGCCCTTCACCAGCTTGTCCAGCGCCGCGCGCAGGCGGAGCATGTTGTGCTCCTCGGGATTGCCCTTGTCGAAGCCGATGTGGATGTCGGTAAGCTGCCCGATCAGCATGGCCGTCCTGCCCCCATTTCAGCGCTTCACCCGGCGCGCCGCCATGGGCGCGGCCCCGGTCGGGTGATAGGCATGACACATGGCGCAGCTCGAAGGAACCTTGTCCTTCGGGCGGAACAGCCCCGCCGCCTGATCGCCCACGTGGCATTCGCGGCATTCCGCCAGTTTCGGCAAGAGCACATCGCGCGACGAGCTTGAGCCGGGCGCGGCATGGCATTCCGCGCAGGGCGTTTGCCGGTGCGCCGAATGGTCGAACCAGCCCTTGTCCATGTAGCGCTGCGGCAGGGTCACCGGCATGACCGCCGGGTGCCCGTTCTTCACGGTTGCCGTGTGGCACTCGCCGCAGACGCCGTCCTTGCCCAGCATCCCTGCCACCAGCCCGCCGCCCACCGGCCGGGTAAAGCGCGCGAAATAGAGCTGGTCCGCGCCGTAAGCGCCGGGCCGTCCGCGGCCGGTCACCAGCGGCTGGGTGGTGTTCCCGGCCACCGACAGGTCCGCGATCGCCTGGTCGACGTCGCCGTGGCGCAGCTTGCGGAAGGTCGTGCCGAACTTGTCATAGACCAGGCTGTGGCAGGCCTCGCAGTCGCGCTCCATCGTGATCGGCTTGAACCGCGTCCCGTCCTCGCTCGGCCGGTGGCAATCGCCGCAGCCGAGGCCCTTGCTGCCATAGCCCCTGTCGCCCGCCAGCGTGGCCGCCATCTTCGCCACCCCGCCGCGCGGATCGAGGTGCAGCTTGTGCGGGAAGGCGAGCCCGGAATTCTCGTGCGGGTCCTGGTCGAGCGACACGCGCCTGGTGGTCCGGTTGGCCGGATCGACCACCACCGCCGGCGCGAATTCGGGATGCAGCGTGCCGAAATCGGCGGCATTGCCCAGCTTCGTATCGCTCAGCCGGTCCTTCAGCGAGCCGTGGCAATCGGCGCAGAACTGCTGCGCCGGTGCCGCCATTTTCGTCATGCCTTCATGCTCGCGGTGGCATTCCACGCAGGAATCGGAGCCCTCCTTGCCGAAGGCATGGGCCACCGAGCCCAGTATCTGCCCGCCAAGCCCCGGCACGGCCCGAGCCAACGCGATCCGCGCTTCCGGCGCATGGTCGTGGACCGACTTGTGGCACGACAGGCAGGTCTCGTTGCGCACCGCCTCGAACGGCTTGACGTGGCAGGCCTCGCACTTGCCCTCGAGCTGGTGGTGGGCAAGGCTGAGCGCTCCCGGCGTCCAGGCCCCGTCGCCCACCACCTTGCTCTGCTTGAGGTCGGGCGCGCGCATCAGGTTGCTCGCCACCGGCAGGGCGAGGAACAGGGCGAGGATCAGCGCGGCGAAGATCCACGCCAGCCGCCGCTTGCCCGGCAGGACCGCGCTCAGCGCAAGCCCGTCCTTCTCGGGATCGACGTCGGACCTGTCCGGCACCGGCTCGACCGTGAGCAGGACCGCGCCCTCTTCCTCGCCGATCACGATCCGGGTCGAACCGAAGCGCAGCTCCGCCCCGGTTCGCGCGTCGATCGAGGCGGTGCGCGTGGTTTGCCCGTCAACCGCGAAGCCCAGCGTGCCGGTGGCTTCGACCGCGACCCGGCTGGCAGGCAGCAGGGAGATCCGCGCATGGCTCGGCTCGACCGCGAGATCGGGCAGGTGAATGTCGTTCTCGGCCAGGCGCCCCACGGTGAGCGCGGCCTTGTCCAGCACCTTATCGCGGACGATCCGGCGGCCATCGGCCGTGGTCGACACGGTGCGGAGGCGGAAGGTCATGCCGGGCGCCTCACCAGTAGTAGAACACGCTGACGATATGCGCGGTCAGCGCGGCAATCAGCGCCACGGTCAGCGGCACGTGGACATAGAGCCACACCTCCAGCAGCGCCCGCAGCCGCATCTGGCGGCGCAGCCGGTCAAGCTGGGCCTTGCGCCGGATCAGCAGCTTCTCCACCCGCCCGATCGCGGGATCGCCCATTCCCTGCGCATCGGCAAAGGCAAAGCGCTCGATCGCCCGCGCCGTGGCGCAGCGCTTCCACGTGCCCGAAAGCCGCGCGATCAGCCCGCCGCCGAACAGGTCCTCGCCAAGCGCCGCCAGCACGAGGTCGGAATGCTCGCGCCCCAGTGGCTGGGCGGCATCGTGCAATTGCCGGTCGATCGCCCGGATGCCCTCGATCATCTGCTCCTGCGTCAGCTCCTCGCGGTTGGCCGAAAGCGCGGAGGGCAGCGAAGCATAGGCCGCCACGCCCCAGATTCCCGAGGCGATCACCAGCATCATCAGCACATAGGCCAGGGTATGGACGTTCCACCCCAGCTGAAACCCGGTGTGCAACGTCGCCACCACGATCAGGCTGAGCCCGAGGTAAACGTGCGCCGAGGTCCAGGCCTTGAGCGACCAGGCCCCCCGCGTCATCGCCCGCTTGCGAATGCCGAGAACGGACAGCCAGACGATCAGCAGCGCGCCCACCGTGCCCAGCGTATAGCCGTACCACGAACCGCCGTTGGGCCGCGGCTTGACGTCGATCAGCATATATCCGGCAATGCAGGCAAGACACAGGACCAGCGCCACTTTCAGCCAGCGAAACCGGCGGTGGCGCAGGAAGCCCTCGTGATCGGCGGAAATCTGGCGCTTGGCCTGCGCGCCGCCCGGTGCACGGCCAGATGCGGGAGCGGAAGCCATCAGCGATCCTCCGCCAGCTTGGCGACCGACAGGAACGCCTCCGGCGAAACCCGGATCGCCGCCCCGGTCGGGCAGGCGCGCACGCAGGCCGGGCCGCCCTCGATCCCCGAACACATGTCGCACTTGATCGCCTTCTTGGGCTGCTCCACGCCGCCGGCATTCTTCTTGCGCCACTTCTTGCTCGGCTCGCCCGGTCCCGGCCCGGCGCCAAAGAATACCCATGAGAGCAGCGAGGGCTTCTTCGGCGGCACCGCATCCATCCGGATCACGCCATAGGGGCAGTTGCGCTGGCAATTCCCGCAGCCGATGCAGGTCTCGTCGATGAACACCTCGCCGTCCGGCCCGCGCCGGATCGCATTGGGCGGGCAATCGGCCATGCAGTGCGGATGCTCGCAATGCCGGCAAGAGGTCGGCACATGCAGGTGAGCATAGGTCCGCCCCGCCTCGCGATTGAGGCGAGAGAGGCCGTCGTGGCTGTCAGCGCAAGCCTTCTCGCAATTGTCGCAGCCCACGCACAGCGTCTCGTCGATCAGCAGCGCGTCGGTCGCCTCGCCGATCCCGTTGTCGATCAGGAACTGCGCGGTCTCGGAATACATGTCGACCGCGCCGGAGAAGCTGTCCTTGCGCCCCTCGATGAAGGCGTTGACCTCGCGCCGCTTGTCCATGTCGGCCCGCGCCTTGCGCAGCAGTTCGGGCTTCCTCGCCAGCAGCCGGGCAAAGGCCTCGCCCGGCAGGCGGATCACTTCGGAGCGGATCGCCGCCTTCACCGTGGCCGAGCGCGGGGCATGGTCGATCAGCGCCATCTCGCCCACATAGGATCCGGCCGGCACGTAGGAGAGGAACACCTGCTTGCCGCCCAGCGCCTTCTGCACGATCATCGAGCCGCGCCGGATGATATAGACGTCCTGCCCGCCGGGAGCGTCGGGAGAATCCCCCTCGGCCAGCACGACTTCCCCGGCGCGCACGGTCTTCACTTCCGCCCCTTCGACCAGTTCGGCCACGTCCTCGCGCGTCAGGCCCGAACCGAATATCTGGAGCAATTGCCGTTCGATCGAGATTCGCGTCACCGCGCGCCCTGCCGCCGGGGCCGTGGCGATCAGCTTGAGCGCGGCATTGCGCGATAGCTCCACCACGATCACCGGCTCCGCCGCGCGCACGGTCGCCCCGCGCCGCCGCCCGGAAATCAGGCCCACCTCGCCAAAGATCGAACCCTCGCCGATTCCCACCGTGACCGAGGGATCGGCCGGATTGACCTCCACCTTCACCGCGCCCTGCGCGATGCAGAACAGCGAGGAGCCGACCTCGAGACGCTCGAAAATCGCCTCGCCCGGCGCAAAGGGGCGCACCTCGCTGTCGAGCATCAGCTCGCGCAGCTGCAGCGCCGAAAGCTCGCGGAAAATCTCGATTCTAGAGCCGAACAGCGCCAGCCATTCGTCCACCGGGCGGCTGCCGGGCAGGGGGGCGAACTTCTCCGCCAGGATCGGCTCGTCGGCAGGCTTGAGCGCCGTGTTCCCGTTCAGGAACTCGACCACGTCATAGCCCTGGTTCATGCAGTGCTTGATCAGCGGATAGCCCGCCAGGGCCCCGATCACGTGGATGCCGGGCTTGGTCGTCTCGAACACCGGGGAGAGCACCGGAAAGGCCTCGCGGTCCGGGCTGGTGAACTCGATCCCGCAGCTTTCCACGAAAGCGCGCGGCGCCGCTGATCCCATCCGCGCGATGATCCGGTCGCAGGGGATCGTCTCCTGCCCGTCGCGCGTGTCGAGCAGCAGCTCGCCTTCACGCACTTCGGCGGGCGAGGTTTCCAGCCGGATCGCAATCCGCCCCGCCGCCGCCGCTTCCTGCAGCAGCTTGACGTTGGCCGCCTTGGCGCGGGCAAAGTCGGTCCCGCGATTGAGGATCGAGACAATGTTGCGCTGGGCCGGATCGGCCGCCAGCCCCAGCGCGTTTTCGATCCCTGCATCCCCGGTCCCCACCACCACGATATGCTCGTCGACATATTCGCCCGGATCGTCGAGCTGGTATTGCACGTGGGGCAGGTCCCCCCCTGGGCAGCGCATCGTGTTGGGATTGCCCTGGGTGCCGATGGCGAAGATCACCGCCTCGGCCTCCACCACCGACTTGTCCTTCAGCGTCAGGGCAAAGGCACCCTTTTCGCCCTCGATCTTCACCACTTCGGCCTTGTAGCGCACGGTCACGCCCGCCTCGGCGGCCTGCTCGTTCCACTTGCCGAGGATCGCCTCGCGCTTGCCCGCGTCAAAGTCGAAGTCCGACCGCAGCACCAGCGACGATGGCGTCGCCATCACGTGCTTGCCCTTCTGGTACTTGTAGATCGTGTCGGAGAGGTGGTCGGTCTTCTCGAGCAGGACATGGCTCATGCCCAGCGCGGCGGCACGCGCGGCGGCGCTCAGGCCGGCAGGGCCCGAACCGACAATAGCCACGCGCACACGATCCGCCACCTTGTCCCCCACTCAGCCCGGCCCGCGCGCTTGCCCCCTGATTGCAATCGCGCATCGCCTGACGCAAACCCGCCCGATCAGGAAACGGATTCGATCTCGCTCCTGCGACATTACCTGCGGGTCGTCGAATTGGAAGGGCAGGGGCAAGAATAACCATGAACAATCCACGAATTGGCCGGCTTGTTCTTGGCGCCGCGGCGCTCATCCTCGGCTTCGCCGTGGTCTATACCGCAACGCGCAACAAGACGCCCGCCGCCCCGCCCGAAGCTGCCGCCAGCGCCAGTGCGGCCGACCCGCTCGCCGCGCTCGAACAGGCCGCGCAAAACGCCCCGTCAGACCCGGCCGCCTGGCGCGCCCTCGGCTCCGGCCTGTTCAATGCCGGCCGCTTTGCCGAGGCTGCCAGCGCCTATGAAAAGGCCGCCAACCTCGCGCCCAGCCTCGCCGTGGTCTGGTCCTCGCTCGGCGAAGCCCGCGTCATGGCCAGCAAGTCCGATCCCATGCCCGCCGAGGCCCTGTCCGCCTTCCGCAAGGCCGCCGGCATAGATCCGAAGGACCCGCGCGCTCGTTACTTCCTCGCCGTCAACCGCGATCTCACCGGCGATCACGAAGGCGCCATCACCGACTGGCTCGCCCTCCTGTCCGACACGCCCCCCGGCGCCCCGTGGGAAGCGGATCTCAGGCGCACGATCGAGCAGGTCGGCAAGATCCACAAGATCGAGGTGGCAAGCCGCCTCGCCGCAGTCAGGCAGCCAGCTGCCCCCGCCGGACAGGGTCCGAGCGCCGATATGCCGCTCGCCGCCCAAGGCATCCCCGGCCCGACGACCGCCGACCTCAAGGCCGCCGCCGCGATCCCTCCCAGCCAGCAACGCCAGATGGCCGAAACCATGGTCGCCCGCCTCGAAAGCAAATTCGCCGCCGACCCGAAGAACGTCGACGGCTGGATCATGCTGATGCGCAGCCGCATCACGCTGGGTCAGCCCGACAAGGCCAGCGCCGCGCTGAAATCCGCCATCGCCGCCAACCCGGCCCAGACCGCACGCATCCGGCAGGAGGCCGGGGTACTGGGAGTGCAGTAGAACTCTGCACCGCCGCACCCGTCATCCCAGGCCTGACCCGGGATCCCGCCTCGCCACCGTCGCGGAAAGGCAGCGGGGCCCCGGATCAAGCCCGGGGCGACGGCTATCGAGCGGCCCGCGAATGCAGCGTGTGGCCGGAATGTTGGGGGAGAGGATGGATGTTGGTCATTGGAAAACTTCAACCGATTGGGCTTCACCGCTCATCCAATGCCGCGAGGATGAAGTGAAGAGCAGGGCGAAGGCAATTAGTTGGCCGATGGTTTGAAGGGCCGTTATGGCCCCCGATCCAAAAAGCAGTCCACTCGCGACTATCTTAAAAAGCACTGGAATACCAATTACGAACATTGTTATAGAAATCCACATCGCCACCTTGCTGCGGCGACGCGATACAAGTAGCGTTAGTGTTCCGATCAGCAAATATGTAAATATTTGTACGAAAACTATAAAAAATACTGGATTGGATTGCGTCGTCGCAACCAGATCTATAGCTCGGTTCCATCCGAAAAAATTCTGGATTACGCCGAGAATGAGTGTGCCAAATATGATGCGTTCAAAATATATAATTGATTGCGGTCGCATGCTGCCCTCCCGATCGCCATAAGATAAACACTAGCTGGGCATCGCTCGCAATCGCGAAAGCGTTTTGAGCATCGGCTATGTCAACAATGTCAGCGCACCCGGTCAGTCCGCTTTGGGGCGCAAAATCCGAAAAGCCCGCCGACGCGCCCACCCTTTCCTACATCCGCCCCATTTGTCATTCTCACCGCGCGCGGCGCCCACGCCCCCGCGCTCTTTCAACCGTCCGCAAACCCGCTCAAGTTGGAGAAGTGTCACCCATGCACTTTTCCGCAACCACCTGATTACACAAGAAACGCCCGTCCCGGCAGGGTGACACTCGTGTCACCCAAGGCTCACCCCAACACCCCCGCATATTCTGCCGCAAAGCACGCCATGGTCAGCGCCAGCCCCACCAGGAACACCCGGTAGGCATAGCCCAGCAGCCGGTATTTCTTCCGCGCCAGCACCAGACCGTTCTGGTGCATATCGCGCAGCATGGCCCGGTAGATTGCCTCGTCGTCGCCCAGCAGCGGCATGACCCGCGCCGCGAATTCCTCCTCGGAAAGCTTGGCGTAGATCCCGAAGAACAGGATATTGTCCCGCTCCGAAACCGCGCCGTGCGGCTGCGCCACGGCGGGCATCAGCGCCGCAATGGTGAAGGCGGCCGAGAAAAAGGCGCTCACCCCCAGCACCAGCAGAGGCAGCGAGACATGGCCCCGGCTCGATTGCCCCACCGCCAGCGTAAAGACCACGAAGGTCGCGCCCATCAGGATGCTCGCCTTCTGATCCGCCATCTGGCTCAGCGTCAGGTTCGCCTGCAGCGCCGTGCGCACCAGGTGCGCCGCATTGGGCGTGAAGCTGCGCGGCGCCTCGCCCTCGGCCACGGGGTCAGACCACCCCGAAGGCGAGCATCGCGTCGGCCACTTTCTTAAAGCCCGCGATATTGGCGCCCTTCACATAGTCGATATAGCCGCCGCCCTCGTCGCCATATTTCAGGCAGGACTTGTGAATGCCGCTCATGATGTCCTTGAGCATCTGCTGGAGTTCGTCCTCCTTCCATGACCGGCGCTCGGAATTCTGGCTCATTTCAAGGCCCGAGACCGCCACCCCGCCGGCATTGGCCGCCTTGCCCGGGGCGTAGAGCAGCTTGGCCGCCTTGAACACATGAACCCCGTCAAGGTCGGTCGGCATGTTCGCCCCTTCCGAAACCGCGCGGCAGCCGTTGGCCACCAGCGTCCGCGCATCCTCGCCCAGCAGTTCGTTCTGGGTGGCACAGGGCAGGGCCACGTCGCACGGCACGCCCCACGGCGTCTTGCCCGCATGGAACGTCGCCCTGGGAAAGGCCGTGATATAGTCCTCGATCCGCCCGCGCCGGTGGGTCTTGTGGCTCTTCACCCAGTCGATCTTCTCCTGCGTGATCCCGTCGGCATCGTAGATGAACCCGCCCGAATCCGACAGGGTCAGCACCTTGCCGCCGAGCTGCACCACCTTTTCCGCGGCATGGGTCGCCACGTTGCCCGAGCCTGAGATCACCGCCGTCTTGCCGGTCAGGTCCTCGCCCTTCACCGCCAGCATGTTGGCGAGAAAATAGACCGCGCCATAACCCGTCGCCTCGGTCCGGATCAGCGATCCGCCCCATTCCAGCCCCTTGCCGGTCAGCACCCCGGTGAAATTGTTGGTGATGCGCTTGTACTGGCCGAACATGAAGCCGATCTCGCGCCCGCCCACGCCGATGTCGCCCGCCGGCACGTCCACGTCGGCGCCGATGTGGCGGTAAAGCTCGGTCATGAAGCTCTGGCAGAAGCGCATGATCTCGCGCACGCTCTTGCCCTTGGGGTTGAAGTTCGATCCCCCCTTGCCGCCGCCCATCGGCAGGCCGGTCAGCGCGTTCTTGAAGGTCTGCTCGAAAGCCAGGAACTTGAGCACGCTCTCGTTGACCGAGGGGTGGAACCGGATCCCGCCCTTGTAGGGCCCGATCGCATTGTTGTTCTGCACCCGCCATCCGCGCTGCACCCGGATGTTGCCCTGGTCGTCCTCCCAGCACACGCGGAACGAGACGATCCGGTCCGGCTCGGCGATCCGGCGCAGGATCTGCTGGGCGTGGTATTCCTCCTTGTCCTCGATGAAATCGAAGATGTCCTCGGCCACTTCCTGCACCGCCTGGCAGAATTCCGGCTGATGCGGATTGCGGCGCGTCACGCCGTCCATGAACCCGTTGAGATCGACGTGATCGTTAAGCGCCATGATCCTGCTCCCACTCGTCCGCCCCGATGCCGGAGCGTTATTTTGAACAGGATGATATGACTTTATCGCGGTAAGTATAGGCCCGATCTCAGGCAGAAAGCGTCCGCGTTTCGGCTATCGCCACGATGGCGCGCCGCCCGTCCGCGCGGTCCAGCTGGACCACCACGTCGATCACTTGCGCGGCATAGGCAAGGGTATCGCCCCGCGTCAGTCCGATCCCCGCCTGCAAGGCCATCAGCGCGATCTGCTCCAGCGCCCCGGCCGGGCTGTTGGCATGAACCGTGGAGAACGACCCCGGATGCCCGGTGTTGATCGCCCGCAGGAAACTCACCACCTCGCGCCCGCGCAGCTCACCCAGCACGATCCGGTCGGGGCGCAGCCGCAGCGCTGCTTCCAGCAGGGTATCGGCCGTCACCCGCGCCTCGCCCAGCTCGCCCTTGACTGCGACCAGACCCACGCCGTTCTCGCCCGGCAGGCGCAGCTCGGGCGTATCCTCCACCAGAACCACCCGCTCGCCGCGCGGGATCTCGCGCAGCATGGCATTGAGGAAGGTCGTCTTGCCGGTCGAGGTCCCGCCCGAGATCAGCACCGTCCGCCGCCGCGCGATGCATTCGCGCAGATAGGCGATCGGCTCGGCCGCCGCATCGGGCAATGGCATGGCGCGCGCGGCGGCCAGCGGCCCGTGGTCATAGGCATCGAGCGGCAGGTCGAGCAGGCGGTGGCGGCGGATCGCCAGCGCCCAGTGCGCCCGCGTCGCCGGCGGCCCGCACAGCTGGATGCGCGCCTGCGGCATTCCCGGCTCGGCCGGCAGCACGGCCGAGAGCAACGGATGCTCACGGTTGATCCCCTGGTGGCTGACCCGCGCGACCTGCTCGGCCAGCCGCTGCAGCAGCAGGTCGGTCACCTCAGGCGCCTCGTGGCGCTGCATGGCGGGCAGGTGGGCATCCTCGATCCACACCTCGCCGGGGCGGTTGACGAGGATCTCGGTCACGCTTTCCCGCTCCAGCCACGGCCGCAGCGGGGCAAGATAGGCATCGAGATAGACCGAGCGCGCCGCCTCCGGCTCAAGCGCCACGACGCCCGCCGCGTTCATTCCGGCGAGACTTTCGAGAAATCGAGGTCGCGCGCGGTAAACACCCGGATCGGCTCGCCCTGCCGCACCCGCACGGTCGGGCCGATGTTGCCGCTCTGCCCCACCGCCGTGGCCGCGGCCGATTGCCCGCCGCCCAGCACCAGTGTTGCACCGCCGCTGGCCACGGCCTGCAAGCCCCCCACCACGGACAGCAGCATGGCCGAGCCGAACCGCTCGAAGAAATGGGTGTCGACCTTGCCCGCAATCCCGGTCTCGCCGCCGAAGCCCACGGCCGGCGAGCCCAGCGCGACCGAGGCCCCGTCCGGCCGGATCAGGCGCGTCCAGATCACATAGGCGCGCTTCTGTCCGGCCTGCAGCCCGCTCTTGTACTGCCCGATCAGGCGTGAGGAACGCGGCACCAGCACGCGGCTGCCGTCGAACGAGCGCACGTCGGCCGAAACCACGGCGCGGACATAGCCGGGCACGTCGGTGTCGATCGCCGTTTCCAGCACGGCGGGGATCAGCGTTCCCTGGCTCACCGTGGTCTTCGGGTTGATCCCGGCCGTGGCCACCGCCGCGCCATTGCCGGATACGCCAAGACGCGCGGCGAAATCGTCATTGCCGGCGCCGGACGGGATCGCCACCGGGAAAGCGGCAGGCGCGGCCATGCCGGGTGCGATCGGCGCGGCATAGGAACTGGCATCGAACACCACGGTGGGCGAGCCGAGCGGATTGCCCGCAGGCGCGGCCTGCCCGGCGGCGCTCACCGCCGCGCCGGGCTGCTGGGGCAGGGCTACGGCCCGGCGCGGCTGGATCGTGGTGATCGCCTGCGCCGGGACCGGCGGCGGCACATCCGCCCGGACCTGCGATGCGGCTGCCGCCGGAGCCTCACGCCGGCCATTCAGCGACCAGAAGGTCAGCGCCCCGATCAGGGCCACGAAAGCCACGCCGCCGAGCATGACCAGCCCGTCCGATCCGCCGCGCCGCTGGGAAACTTGCGGCAGGGCGGTGCGGGTGGCGAGGTCGATGATCTCCGCGCCCTGGCCCTCGCGCGGATCGCCCTCGCCGGGCGGGAGCAGGCGGTTGGACTGGCGATTGGACTGGCGGGCCATCGGTCAGTCCACCTTCGCGGCAAGGTTGGCAGAGGGGGCAGGGGCCGCTCGTTCGAGCGTCGCCACATCGCGGCCCGAGCGCAGCACCAGCACGCCGGGTACGCTGTCGAGCACGATCATGTCTTCGCGCACGGCATAGTTCACCGGCCCCTCGGCCCCTTGTCCATTGCGGGCGAGGATTGCCGGAACCGGTTTGCCCGGCGCCCAGCCAAGGTAAGTGGAACTGCCGTCGTCATAGACCCGGGCCGGGAGCAGCGCGGCCTTGCCCTTGGCCTTCCACGCGAAGTTGAGGCTGGCCGGATCGACCGGCGCCGCGCCCGCCGCAAGGCGCGCTTCCTCGGCGGTCAGGGCCGGGGCGGGCGCAGCAGCGGCCTGAACCGGCTTTTCGGGCTCGGGCGGATAGGTGAAGTGCAGCAAGTAGACCGCCCGGCCCTTGGGCACGGCGACGAGGTCGAAGAAGTATTGCCGCCGGTCAGTCACCACGGTCAGGTTCGTGCGGGCGCGCGGCGCCAGCGGCTTCACGAACAGCAGGGTCGCGCGCTTGTTCGGCGTCACCTGCCACAGCGCGGAATCGCCGATCGCCACATTCTCGATATGCTCGTCTTCGGCAAAGGCGATGGTCGCCTGAACCCCGGCGCGGCCCTCGAGGCGGACGACGGCCTCGGGATCGTAGAGCCGGTGTTCAAGCCTTGCGTCGGCCGCCAGCGCGGGCCCGGTTTGCAGGGCAGGAAGAGCCAGCAGGGCGAGAAGGGGTAACAGGCGCTTCACCGCAGGATCTCCGAAGGACTGGCCGGGCGCCGCCAGCGGCTTCCGATGCCCTGCGCGCGCAGGGCGGGCAGGGGCGGCGCGGTAAGCGGGGAGGGCGTGAAGGTGCTGCGCAATGGCGCCACGTGGGGCGCCGCGTGGGGCGCTGGGTGAGCGGTCGTCGTGATCAGCGCGGCGGTGGTCTCGCTGGTGCGGCCGGTCGCCGCGCCGCGCCGCATGGTGGTGCTGGCGGCCGGCAACGGGGCCGGGGCAGGGCCCTCGGTGGACCGTTCGGTGCGCTCGCCGAAATCCGGGGCCAGCCCGAACACCCGCCAGCCCGCAACCATGGTCCCCGCCGTGCGCAGGGCCAGCGCCATCAGCGCGCAGTGGACTGCCGCGACAAGGAACAGGGCAAAGGCGGGCCGCGCCTCGATCCCTTCCGGCCCGGCCAGGCGCTGGACCACCGGCACGGCCAGTTCGATCGTCAGCGCCCCGCCCAGCACCGCCAGCTGCGGCGTGACCGCAACCATGACCAGCGCGCGCAGCCAGCCCGCGCAAAGCCCGCGCGAGCCGCGAAACAGCGCCAGCACGATGAACACCGGCCCCAGCGCCAGCAGCACGGCCAGCACGATCCGCGCCGTCACCAGCAGCCCCACCGTGCCGAGCAGCAGCAGCACCGCCGCCATCCAGACGAGCCCGGACGGCGCGAAAGCAGCCGTGGCGGCGGGCGCGGCAAGCGGTGCGGTCCCGGCGGGCATCGACGCAGCGGCAGCGGCCTGCTGCTGCTGGGCCATGTCGGCCGCATCGGCGATGGCCTGGAACAGCAGGTCGATCCGCCCGGCGAAAAGCTGCGTGGCCTGCCCCTTGGTGCCGACCAGCAGGCTGGCGATCTGGTCCGGCGCGCCGACCACGAGGTTCCACAGCACGCCCTGATAGGCGATCCAGCTGGTGGCGAAGGTCAGGACCACGCCCAGCATCATCATGCGCCGGGTCAGCGCGGAAACGGAGAGCCGTGTACGCCCGGTAAGCAGCGCGAGGGCAAAGACCGCGATGTAAAGCGTCAGCAGGATCGTCAGTGCCGGAAGCAGCGCCCCCTGCGGCCCGAACAGCCGGGCAAAGGCGCTCGCCGTGGCCTCGCCGGCCATGCAGTCCACCGCCGAAAGGGCGGCGGCCACCCCGTCGGAGGCCGACTGGACGAGCGGATCGCAAGTGCTCATTCGGCTGCCTCGCTCCAGCGCGGAGCCTCGCCGCTCGCCCAATCCGCTCCGGTCAGCGCGGGCAGCCAGGCGCCCGGCGCGTCGCCATAGTCGGCGCGAAGGCCGTCCAGCCGCCGCACGGTCGCCTCGCGGCCCGAGAGCACGGCCAGCACTTCCGGCATTCCGGAAAGATCGAGCCGCACCACGACCGAGGCATCGGCCTGCTTGACGAGGAAGCAGCGGCTATGCGGCGGCAGGCTGCGCACGATCTGCAATTCATGTTCGGTCAGGCCGAAGCCGGTGCAATGGTCCTCGGCCCGCGCGCGCGGATTGGGCATGAACAGCATGGTCGCCGTCTGCTCGACCAGCGCGGTCGAAATCCGGCTGTCGAGCGCGTCGCGCGCCGACTGGGTGGCAAAGCCGACCAGGGCATTGCGCTTCCTCAGCGTCTTGAGCCAGTCCCTGATCCGCGCGGCGAAAACCGCGTCGTCCAGCGCCTTCCACCCCTCGTCGATCAGCAGCATGGTCGGCCGCCCGTCGAGCCGTTCCTCGATCCGGTGGAACAGGTACATCATCGTTGGCGTGCGCAGCCGGGGGCTGTCCAGCAGCGCGGTCATGTCGAAGCCAAGCGTGTCCGCCGAAAGGTCGAGCCGGTCCTCTCCATTGTCGAACAGCCAGCCATGCTCGCCACCTGCCAGCCACGGTGCGAGCCGCGCGGCAAGGTCTCCCGGTTGCGGGCGGCGATGCCCGGCGAGCAGTTCGCGGAAATGCGACAGGCGGCGCAGGCGCGGATCGTTGGCATAGGCCGCATCGACCGCCGCGGCGATCGTCGCCAGCTCCTCCGAACCCTGCGCTGCCAGCAGCACGCCGAGCCAGTCGCGCAGGAAGGCGCGGTTTTCCGGGTTGTCAGGCAATGCCAGGGGATTGAACCCCGTTTGCAGTCCCGTTGCAATGCGGTTGTAAATCCCGCCGATCGCGCGGACGAAGACCTCCGCCCCCCGGTCCTTGTCGAACAGCACCATGCGCGGGGCAAAGCGCTGGGCCTGCGCGGCAAGGAAGTTCATCGTCGCCGTCTTGCCCGAGCCGGAAGGCCCGATCACGGTGAAATTGCCCAGATCACCGGAATGGAAATTGAAGAAAAACGGCGTCGCGCTGGTCGTCTCCAGCACGGCCACGGCCTCGCCCCAGTGGTTGCCCTCGGCCTGCCCCAAGGCAAAGCCGTGGAGCGAGGCAAACCCCGCCATATTGGCCGAGGAAATCAGCGCGCGCCGCACGATCAGCGCCTCGTTTCCGGGCATCTGGCCCCAGAAGCCGGGCTCTAGGTTGATCTCCTCGCGCACGGCCACGGCGCCGGCATCACCCAGCGCGGCAGCCACGGCGGCGCTCGCCGGATCAAGCCGGTCCAGCCGCTCGCTACGCACCAGAACCGAGAGGTGATGATCGCCGAAGCCCACGGCGCCCAGCCCCAGCGCATCGCGCGCGGCATGAAGTTCGGCCCGCTCGGCCAGCGCATCCTCGTCGGCCGAGCGCAGGCGGCGCAGCGCCAGATCGATCCGCTCGCGCGCCACCTGCCGGTCAGCCGGGGCATAGGTTTCGGTCAGCACCAGTTCCACTGGCAGGCGCAGCAAGGCGTCGGTCAGGCCCGGGCCTGTGCTGTCCGGATAGTCCTTGAGACTGACCAGCGCGCCGAAGCTTGAACCGCCCGCGCCCTTCAGTTCCAGCGCATCCAGCCCGAAATTGATCCGGCGATAGGGCAGCATGTGGCCGATGTCGGTCTCGGGCGCGGGGCAGCGCACCGGCTTCATCTCGCCGTTGTAGAGCGCCGAGAGGAATTCCAGCACTTCCGAGCAAGGCCCGCTCGCGCCCTCGTATTCGCCCAGCAGCCGTGCGCCGTAAGGGCCCAGCGCGGCGGCCATGCCGGCGGCGGCGAGGCGCAGGGCGCGCAGGTCTTCCGGGGCGGCGCCATCCGGCTCGGAGCGGCGCGAAAGCCGGCGCGACAGGCGCTCGGCCCAGCCCGCCTTGCCCCGCGCCGGGCGGCGCACGAGGGTGACGAACTGGTCGTTGACGAACATCCGGCCCGAGGCGAGCTGTTCGCGCCAGCGCGCGTCGATCTGCGCGGCCACGGGATCGGTAAAGGCGGCGGAAAGCGACGGCTCGACCCGGCGGCGGATCACGTGGTGATAGAGCACGAAGCGCGCGTCGAGCGCCGAGCGCAGCAAAACCTCGCGGGTGGCGGCGTGGGCATCAAGTTCGGCGCTGTCTGCCGTCTCGAAGCCAAGACCGGGAACCAGCAGGGTCAGCATGACCGAACCGTCGCGCAGGAGGGCCACGTTCTCGCCCAGCAGCGCGCGATAGGGCAGGCGGTCCCCCGCCAGGGCCTCGCGCTGCTGCCAGGATCGGAACAGGGCCATGCGCGCCTCCTTGCCCGTCAGGCCGCGTAGGAATTGCAACCCCAGCGCCGCCAGTTGGGCACGCGGGGGCAGCGGCTGACTTTCGCCAGCCAGAGGTCGAACACGCGCGGCTCGCGCAGGCAGGCGAGATAGCCGGCAGCATGGATCGCAAGGGCGATCGGCAGGGCGAGGAACGAGCGGGTGATCAGGAAGACCTCGGTGGTCACCGCCGCGTTGATCACGAAGAAGGAGTAGGTCACCCCGCCGAACATCTGCGGCCGGGTCAGGGCCCGGTGGATGGGGTGGCGCAGGGCCGTCACTGGATCGCCGCCGCCTGCTGGATGCCAGAGACGATCGCGCTCGCCCCGAACAGGACGAAGCAGCCGATGATCACCGTCGCGCCCATCCGCCAGTTGAGCCGCCCGGTCAGCATCATGAAGCCGACCGCTGCCACGGCCATGACCGCCACCGCCGTGGCGACGTTGCCCATCAGCGTGCCTTGGAGCCATGCCAGCGCGGCCACGATCGGCCCCGAGCCCTGCGGATTGGCGGCAACGGCCTGGGCAAGAGCGGCCTGCGGAGCAGCGAGCAGGGCGAGGGGAAGGAGGCGGCGCATGATTGTCTTATCTCCGCACGGGGTCTGCGAGCCGGGCCATGATCGCGGCGACATAGCCCTGTGTTTCCGGAATTCTGGGGACGCCGCCGGCCTTGGCAACGCGGCCCGGCCCGGCGTTGTAGGCGGCCAGCGCCTTTTCGAGATCGCCGCCGAAAGCGTCGATCTGCTGGCGCAGGTAGTGGGCGCCGCCTTCGAGGTTGGCGGCCGGATCGCGCGGGTCGACACCGAGCTGACGCGCCGTGCCGGGCATCAGCTGGGCCAGCCCATGCGCGCCCTTGGGCGAGGTCGCGGCACTGTTCCAGCGGCTTTCCTGCCAGACCAGCGCCTCGAGCAGCGAAGGCGAGAGATCATAGCGCGCGGCGAGGGCGGCGACGTGGCCCTGCCACTGCGCCGGGGCAGGGTTGGGCGCGGCGATGGCGGCGGGCATGGAGGTTGCGGCGGGGTGGACGGGGCCGCCAGCCACCCAGCTGAATCCGGCATCGCCCACTTCCATCACGTCGGCCCGGGCGGGGACGGCCAGCGCGCAGGCCAGCGCAGCGCCTGCCGCGAAAGCTCCTGCTGTCCTGCCCCGTGCGCGCACGAAATCCCCCTCGCGTCGTGATGCGGCAGGGTAGGCGAGGGCGAAGGTCGGTCACCAGACCCGGTGCGACGAAAGCGGTGGAGGAATTGGCTTTTCCGCCGCGCGCCCACAGCCTTTTCCACAGGCGTGACGTATCGGCGGGCCGATGTCCCGAGCCGGCAAGGTCCGGGGGGCTCGTCGCCCCCCGGCGGCTCAGGACTCAGCCGCGCCAGCAGTTGGTCACGCGGCGGTGATGCACCCAGCGGGTCACGCAGCGGCGGTGATGTTCGACATGGGTGACGCGGTGGACGACCACCGTGCGGTGCACCACTTCGGCATTGGCGGCAGCTGGCAGGCCGGCGCCGAGCGAGAGGCCGGCTGCTGCGAGAACGAGAAGCTTTTTCATGGATAGCCCTTTCAAGCTGGGAAAGGGCGCGCCGTCAGGTCACTTCCGACACGCCCTGCGACCGGGAAAACCCCGGGGTCGCGCAAAGGGTTGCCAGATGGCCAATTTTTAATGTTCGGAACGTCTGAGGTCCGGACGGGCGATCAGGCCGCCAGCTTCAGCTCCAGCCGGTCCCAGATCTCGACGAGCGCGGCGGTAAGGTCGCGCATCATCTCTTCCGTGTGGCTCGGCCCGGGGGTGAAGCGCAGCCGCTCGGTCCCGCGCGGAACGGTCGGGAAATTGATCGGCTGGACGTAGACGCCGTACTCGGCAAGCAGGATATCGCTGATCCGCTTGGCCTTGACCGGATCGCCCACCATGAGCGGCACGATGTGGGTGACGGTGTCCATCACCGGCAGGCCGGCATCGGCGAAGAGCTTCTTGAGCAAGGCCGCGGCGGCCTGCTGGCCATCACGCTCGGCGCTCGACTGCTTGAGATGGCGGACCGAAGCGAGCACGCCCGCGACCAGCACCGGGCTGAGCGAGGTGGTGAAGATGAAGCCCGGGGCATAGGAGCGGATCACGTCGATGATCTTGGCATCGGCCGCGATATAGCCGCCCATGACGCCAAAGGCCTTGCCCAGCGTGCCTTCGATGATGGTGATGCGCTTGGCCGCATCCTCGCGCTCGGAAACGCCGCCGCCGCGCGCGCCGTACATGCCAACCGCGTGGACCTCGTCGATATAGGTCAGCGCGTTGTACTTGTCGGCAAGGTCACAGATGGCGTGGATCGGCGCGATGTCGCCATCCATCGAATAGACCGATTCGAAGGCGATCAGCTTGGGCAGCTCGGGATCGGTTTCGGCCAGCAGTTGCTCGAGGTGCTCGACGTCGTTGTGACGGAACACCTTCTTCTCGGCGCCCGAATTGCGGATCCCCGCGATCATCGAGGCGTGGTTGAGCTCATCGGAAAAGATCACGCACCCCGGCAGGATCTTGGCGAGCGTGGACAGCGTGGCGTCGTTCGAGACGTAGCCCGAGGTGAACAGCAGGGCCGATTCCTTGCCGTGCAGGTCGGCCAGCTCTTCTTCCAGCTGGATATGATAGTGGGTGTTGCCGCCGATATTGCGGGTGCCGCCGGAACCCGCGCCGACATTGTGCAGCGCCTCTTCCATCGCGGCGATCACCTTGGGGTGCTGACCCATCGCGAGATAGTCGTTCGAGCACCACACCGTGATCGGCTTCGGGCCGTTGTGCCCGGCGAAGCAGCGTGCGTTGGGATAGGCACCCTTGTTGCGCAGGATGTCGATGAATACCCGGTAGCGCCCTTCGGAGTGGAGGCGCTCGATCGCGGAATCGAAAATCTGATCGTAGTTCACGACGTCGACTAGTCCTGCAATGCCACCCGATCCCACAGGCGGCGACGGCTCGGGCACATAACCTATCGACGCGCGGCTTTCCAGAAGCTTTATGACGTGCCCGCCGCAGCTTCGCCCTTGGCAATTGGTCCAATGTGGCTTTCGGGGTCATTTATCCAGTCGATGTCGTGGGCCGGCAGGATGATCAGGCCCGGCGCACTGCGCCTCAGCGCCCGCAGGGTGACCAGCCAGCGCATCTGCGCGGTGCGCATCGCGCGGTCCGCCCCATAGTCGAGCAGGTTGGAGCGCAGCCGCAGTTCGCGGTAGCTGGTGGCATAGGGGGCCACGTCTCCGGGCAGCAGGTATTCGCGGCCGCTGGCAAGGCGCACGAAGATCATCTGCGAGCCGGGGGTGGGCGTGCCGGTCGGGATGACCACGACCCCCGGCGCGACCGCCTGGGGGGCCTTGCCGGCGATCGCCGGGCGCAGGACGAGGGTCGGCGGCCAGCCCGCGCCGGCAGAGCTTGGCGCGCCGGGGACCTGGGCCGGGTTCAGCCGGGCCCGGCTCAGCGCCATGGCCGAGGCAGGACGGCGGGCAAGGGCGGCGAGCCCGCCGAGGTGCTGGGGGCGCTCGTTGGTGGCGAGGATCAGGCTGGCGCCGACCAATTCCCGATCGAGCGCTGCCTGGATATCTGCCGAGAAGGCTTCCCCGTCCATGGCCTGGGCAAGGGTGGGGGTGGTTCCGCTGTCGATCAGGATGGGCCCGCGGCCCGGTACGTCGAGGCGCCAGGCAAGGACGCCGAACTGGCGCCGCTTCATGCCGCTGCCCGCGGCATAGAGATTGCCGGGCAGCCGGCGCCAGGCCGTGTAATAGACCGTCAGCCCGGTCGGCCGCGCTCCGTGCATCTCGTCCGACAGGTTGCGCAACGCCTGGATGGTCAGCGGATAGCGCGGCACATCGCGGGCCGGATTGGCCAGGACCAGCCAGTAATAGGGTAGCCCGACCAGCACCGCGAGAGCCAGCAGCAAGGCATTCAGCCGGTGAGTCATGCCGCTCGCATTTGCTTCCCCCGCAGCGCCCCCGCGCTCAGAATATTCCGACCCGGCCGAGCCCGTAGGCAGCCAGGGCCGGTTGCAACTGGTCTATCTCATCACCCGCGCGGGTAAACAGCGCAAGATCCGTCTGGTTGCGGGCGAAGTCCTGCCCCCCGGTGAGGAACTCCACCCGCCTCGCGATCCCCGGCGCGCCGTGGACGAAGCTCACGCCCGGCCCGAAGGCCCCGGCGAGCTCTGCCTCGACCAGCGGAAAATGCGTGCAGGCCAGGACCACCGTGTCGATCTCCTCGCCGCCGGGCTGGCCGGTTAGCCCTTCGGCCGCCCTTCGATAGACTGCCGGATCGACCGCATGGCCGCGCAGCTTGGCCTCGGCCGCCCCGACCAGTTCGCCCGCGCCGAAACGCAGCAGGCGCTTGCCGGCGGCGAACTCGGCCTCGAGCCGATCGACGTAGCCCTGGCGGATCGTGGCGGCGGTGCCGAGCAGGCCGATCGTGCCCGACCGGGTCAACCCGGCGGCGGGCTTTATCGCCGGGACCGTGCCGACGATCGGCACTTCCAGCACTTCGCGCACTGCGGCCAGCGCGATGGTCGATGCCGTGTTGCAGGCGATGCAGACCAGGCGCGGGCGGAACCGTTCGGTCATCCGTCCCAGCAGGCCCGAGACGCGGGCCGCGATCTGGGCCTCGGTCTTTTCGCCATAGGGCAGGCCGGCATTGTCCGCCGCGTAGATGATCGGGGCCTCGGGCAGCAGCTTCCTGACCTCAGACAGGACCGAAAGCCCGCCGACGCCCGAATCGAACAGCAGGATCGGCGCTGCCGGGTTGGCCGATAGCGCGGAGTGGGGGGCGGCAAGAGTGCCGGTGGCGGCGCCGGGTTGGACCATATCGGTGGCATACCTATTTTTTCTCTGCGCGAAAGCAATGACCGTGCTTAAAGAGCCGGCGCGAACAGGCACGAAGACAGGGGATAATTCCATGAACGCCGCCATGCTGGTCCAGTCGCTGGTCGCCGGCTACCTGCTCGGTTCGATCCCTTTCGGCCTGCTGCTTACTCGCCTGACGGGGGCGGGAGACCTGCGTTCGATCGGCTCGGGCAATATCGGGGCGACCAACGTGCTGCGCACCGGGCGCAAGGGGCTGGCCGCGGCCACCCTGCTGCTCGATCTCGCCAAGGGGGCGCTTGCTGTCTGGCTGGCGCGCGAATTCATCGGCGGGTTCGAGGCGGCAGCGGCCTTCGGCGCCGTGATCGGCCATTGCTTCCCGGTCTGGCTGCGCTTCAAGGGCGGCAAGGGCGTGGCCACCCTGATGGGCGTAGCGCTTGGCCTCGCCTGGCCGATCGGCCTCGTCTACGCGGTGGTCTGGCTGGGCATGCTGGCGCTCACCCGCGTGTCCTCGCTCGGCGGGATGAGCGCGGCCGTCGCCGCGCCGCTCGCCGCGCTGGCCACGGGCCATGCGGGCTATGCTCCGGTCCTTGCCGCGCTCGCAGTGTTGGTCCTGTGGCTGCACCGCGCCAATATCGCCCGCCTGCGCGCCGGGACCGAACCGAAAGTGGGCAGCAAGAAGTGAGCGGCGAGGTATGAGCGATCCAGTGGCGGCTGCCGCCGCTCTGTCGCAGGACGAGGCTTTCGCCCGGATCCGCCTGCTGCGCTCGCCCAACGTCGGCCCGGTCACCTATGCCGCGCTGCTGCGCCGCTTCGGCACGGCGGCGGCGGCGGTGGAGGCCCTGCCAAGCCTTTCCGCGCGCGGCGGGGCGCCTTACCGGCCCGCGCCGGAAAAGCGGATAGAGGCAGAAATCGCCGCCGTGAAGCGTGCCGGAGCGCGCTACCTGTTCCACGATTCGCCGGACTATCCGCGCCTCCTTGCCGAAACCGACGGGGCCCCGCCGATCCTTGCCCTGCGCGGAGACGCGGCCCTGTTCCACCGTCCCGCCGTCGCCGTGGTCGGCGCGCGCAATGCCTCGGCCGGGGCCGTCAAGCTCGCGCGCTCCTTCGCGGCGGCGCTGGCCGAGGCGGGCTATGCCGTGGTCTCGGGTCTCGCTCGCGGGGTGGACGGCGCGGCCCATGCTGGGGCGCTGGCCGGGGCCGGTCAGGGCGGCGGCACGATCGCCGTCATCGCCAGCGGGATCGACATTGCCTATCCGCCCGAACATGCCGGCCTGCAGGAACAGGTTGCCGCCTCGGGCCTCCTCATCGCCGAACAGCCGGCGGGGACCGAGCCGCTCGCCCGCCACTTCCCCTCGCGCAACCGGATTATCGCCGGGCTCTCTGCCGGGACCCTGGTGGTCGAGGCCGCGCCGCGGTCCGGTTCGCTGATCACGGCGCGGTTGGCGGGTGAAATGGGGCGCGAGGTCATGGCCATCCCCGGCTCCCCGCTCGATAGTCGGGCCCACGGCTGCAACCAGCTGATCCGCGACGGGGCGATCCTCGTCCAGAAGGCCGAGGAGGTGATCGAGCTGCTCGAAGGCTTTACCTGCCAGCCCCGCAGCACATTCCGCGAGGCCGATGTCGGCGCTGATTTCACACCCGATGTCGAAGCCGAACCGGCCGACGTTGCGGCTCTGCTCTCCACCGCGCCGGTCAGCGTGGATGAACTGGTGCGCCAGTCCGGCGCCGGCGCGGCCTCGGTGCAACTGGCGCTGATCGAGCTGGAACTCGCCGGGCGCCTGCTCCGCCATGCGGGGGGCAGGGTCAGCCTCGCGGCTTGACGCAACCGGCAACCGCCGCCCACCATCGCGCACGTACACACGTAAGGAAGCCGCGTTCAGCCCATGCAACTGGTCATCGTAGAATCGCCCGCCAAGGCCAAGACCATCGAGAAGTATCTCGGCAAGGGCTACAAGGTCCTCGCGTCCTACGGCCACATCCGCGACCTGCCGGCCAAGGACGGCTCCGTCCGGCCGGACGAGGACTTCGCGATGGACTGGGAGCTCTATGGCGACAAGCAGAGCCGGGTCCGCGAGATTTCCGACGCCGCCAAGCTGGCAGACCGTCTGATCCTGGCCACTGACCCTGATCGCGAGGGTGAGGCTATCTCGTGGCATGTCAAGGAGTTGCTGACCAAACGTCGCGTACTTCCGAAGGAGGTTGAGCGGGTTACCTTCAACGCCATCACCAAGGACACGATCCTGGCGGCGATGAAACAGCCGCGCGAGCTCGACCAGGACCTGATCGACGCCTACCTCGCGCGCCGCGCGCTCGATTACCTGTTCGGATTCACCCTCTCGCCGGTGCTGTGGCGCAAGCTGCCCGGCGCCAAGAGCGCGGGCCGCGTCCAGTCGGTGGCGCTGCGCCTGATTGTCGAGCGTGAGCGCGAGATCGAGGTCTTCCGCGCCCAGGAATACTGGTCGGTCGTCGCCACGATGGAACAGGGTGGAACCGAATTTTCGGTGCGTCTCGTCCGTTTCGAGGGCGAGAAGCTGGATCGCCTTTCGCTTGGTGACGAGGGCATTGCCCTGCGCGCCAAGGCGCTGGTCGAGGGCGCGGTGTTTCGGGTGGAAGAGGTCGAGACCAAGCCGACCCGGCGCAATCCCTATCCCCCGTTCACCACCTCCACCCTGCAGCAGGAAGCGGCGCGCAAGCTCGGTTTCTCGGCCAGCCACACGATGCGGGTCGCCCAGACGCTCTACGAGGCCGGCGCGATAACCTACATGCGAACCGATGGCGTGCAGATGGACCCGAGCGCCATCTCGGCGGCGAGGCTTGCGATCTCGGACCGCTATTCGGGGCACTATCTTCCGGAAAAACCAAGGCATTATGAGACCAAGGCCAAGAATGCTCAAGAAGCGCACGAAGCGATCCGGCCGACCGATTTCGGCAAGGACCGCCACGGTTCGGGCGACGAGGCACGGCTTTACGACCTGATCTACAAGCGCGCCATGGCCAGCCAGATGGCCTCGGCCAATATCGAGCGCACGACCGTCACCCTGCGCGACGGGACCGGCAAGCACGAACTGCGCGCCACCGGACAGGTCATCAAGTTCCCCGGCTTCCTCGCGGTCTACGAGGAAGGCCGCGACCAGAAGCAGGAGGGCGAGGACGACGAGAGCGGCCTGCTGCCCGCGATGAACAAGGGCGATTGCCCGGCCAAGAAGGGGGTGGACGCCGCCCAGCACTTCACCCAGCCGCCGCCGCGCTATTCCGAGGCCTCGCTGGTCAAGCGGCTTGAGGAACTTGGCATCGGCCGTCCCTCGACCTATGCCGCGACCTTGCAGGTTCTCAAGGACCGCAATTACGTCAGGACCGAGAAAAACCGTTTTTTTGCAGAGGAATCGGGCCGACTTCTCACAGCATTTCTCGAGCGGTTCTTCGACCGTTACGTGGCTTACGAGTTCACTGCCGGGATGGAGGAGGAGCTTGACGACGTTTCGGGCGGCCGGGCCGCATGGAAGGAAGTGCTCGCCGAGTTCTGGCGCGACTTCAAGCCCAAGTCCGATGAAGTCATGGAGCGCAAGCCCTCGGAAGTGACCGAGGCGCTGGACGAGTTCCTCTCCGACTACCTGTTCCCGCCCCAGGCTGACGGCGCCGATCCGCGCGTCTGCCCCAAGTGCGGGGAAGGGCGCCTGTCGCTTCGCGGCGGCCGCTTCGGGGCTTTCGTGGCCTGCTCGAACTATCCGGAGTGCAAGTACACCCGCAAGTTCGCCCAGCCCGGCGGCTCGGCCGAGGGCGGCGAGGACGGCGCGCTCGGCAAGGATCCGGTCTCGGGCCTCGAAGTCGTGCGCCGGGCCGGACGGTTCGGCCCCTATATCCAGCTGGGTGACGGCAAGGAGGCCAAGCGCGCCTCGATCCCCAAGGACATTCCCGAGCTCGATCTCGAATGGGCGCTCAAGCTGCTGGCGCTCCCGCGCGAGATCGGGGCTCACCCCGAGACGGGCAATCCGATCACCGCCTCGATCGGCCGCTACGGGCCCTACCTTGCCCATGACGGCAAGTACGCCAAGCTGCGCTCCACCGCCGAGGTGTTCGAGACCGGCATGAACGCCGCCGTCGCCAAGTTGGCCGATGCCGCCAATGGCGCGGGCCGCGGGGCGCGGGCCGGGGCCGAGCCGCTCAAGGTTTTCGGCGCCCATCCCACCTCGGGCGGGGAGATCAAGCTGATGGCCGGGCGCTACGGCCCATACGTGACCGACGGGACTACCAATGCCACGCTGCCACGTGACAAGCAGCCCGAGAGCCTGACCGTCGAAGAAGCGATCACCCTGATCGACGAGCGCGCGGCCAAGGGGCCGGCCAAGGGCAAGCGCAAGGCTCCGGCGAAAAAGGCCGCGCCCAAGAAGGACGGGGCCAAGAAGCCTGCCGCCAAGAAGCCTGCCGCCAAGAAGGCTCCGGCCAAGAAGAAGGCGCCTGCGGAATGAGCGAGAAGCTTGCGCGCCATCGCCAGCCATGGAAGCCGGAAGAGCTGCAGAAGCTTCGCGCCCTCGCGGGCAAGGGCAAAGGGCTCAAGGAAATCGCCAAGGGCCTCAACCGCACCGAGGAATCGACCAAGGACGCCGCGCGCGAGCATGGCATCGTGATCGCCAAGCTGCGCTAGGGATGGCCGGGGCGCCGGGCGGCTGGACCGGGCCTGAGGCCTCTGTTAGCACCGAAGCGGGTCTGAAGGGATAATAGACACAACAATGGCAATCGATTCAGCACAGGCCATCCCGGCCTGGCCGGAACGCCGGCATCCAGCGCTCCTGTTGCTGGCCTTCCTGCTCCTGACGCTGCTTCGCCTGCCGCAGGTCGTGCTTCACGGCCGCTTCTATGCCGAGGAAGCGACCAACTTCTTCGCCTATGCCTGGCACATGCCCTGGCGCGAGGCGTTGTTCCATTCGTTCGGCGGCTATCTGAACATCGTTGCCTCGGGTTCCACGCTGGTAGCGGCGCGGCTGGTGCAGGGGGGGCTGCTGCCGCTCGAATCGGCGCCCTATGTCACGATTCTGACCGCCCTGTTCTTCCAGGCTTGCCCGGCCATGCTGATCATCGCCAGCCGCGAGCCGTGGCTGGCGCCGCGCTGGACCAAGCCGCTGGCCCTGTTCCTGCTGGCCACCGTTCCGGCAACCGAGGAGGTCTGGCTCCACAGTCTGCACAGCCAGTTTCACCTCACCGTCTGCGCAGTGCTGGTCATGGTCTTCACGGTGCCCGAAGGATTCAGGGCTCGCCTCGTGCGGCTCGCACTGCTGTTCGTCGCGCCGTTGACCGGCCCCAGCGCGATCATGCTTCTGCCGGTCCTGGGCGCCAAGGCCTGGGCCGAACGCAGCGGGGCTCGCGCGGTGCAGGCAGCCGCCCTGGCGGCAGGCTCGGCGATCCAGCTGCTGATCTTCTACGAGCCGACCTCGGTGCGCAATTTCCGCCTCGATCCGGTGGAGCTCTTCGCCAATTTCGCGGTGCGCCACGTGGCTTCGCCGTTGGGCTCTCCGGCCGCGGGCTATGCCCTGGCGGACTGGATGCAGCCGCCGGTTGCGCGGTTCACCTCGCTGGCGATTGCGGTGGTGCTCATTGCAGCGGTCTTCGGCCCGCTCACGTTCAAGGCGCTGCAGAAGTGGCGCGAAGCCCCGGCCTGGCTGCTGGCCACCGGGGCGATGATCGCCGGCGCGAGCTTTCTTGGTGCGCTGTCCAAGCCCCTGGCGCTCCTCCAGCCTTTTGCCGGCCAACGCTATACCTTCGTGCCGCAGGTGCTGTTCGACCTCGCGATCATCGCCCTCGCTGCGACGAGCAGCGGGCGCTGGCACAAGTTTGGCCGCATCCTGCTGGGCCTGTTGATCTTCGCCTCGGTTGTCACCTGGCCGTTCAAGACCCGTTCGATCGTGCGCGGGCCGGACTGGGCCCAGCAGGTTGCGGCATGGCGCAAGGACCCCGCCTATCGGCCGATGGCCTGGCCCGCGCGGTGGGCTGCGGACCTGTCGGCCGCTCCGCCGTCCTGCGCGGCCAATGCGGCCGGCGAAGGGCCAAGCTGGTGTGATGCTGCCTGGCTGGATCGGCAGAAGGTCGAGATCGGCGGGGAAAAGCAGCGCAGCGCATCCTACGTCGCCTCCGGCCCGCAGCTTGGCAAGGCCGAGGGGCTGTGTCGCCCCGGCGAACCGGGCCCGGCGCTGTTGGTCGACGTCGCGGGGCTGAAGGACCACGTGGGCAACGTCAAGCTCGAGGTCTATCCCGCCAACGACGACGACTTTCTTGATGACGACGATGCCCTGGTGGCAGAGCACAAGGTGTTTCGCCGGGTAGAGCAGCCCTTGCCGGCCAGCGGCCCCGCCACGGTCTGCGTGCGCATTCCGGGGCCGGGGGCCTATTCGCTGGTGGTTCTCCATGACCGCAACGGCGATCACAAGTTCAACTTCACCAGCGAAGGCATCGGCTTTGCCGGCAATCCCCGGATCGGCCTTGGCCTGCCGAGCGCGAGCGAGGCGGCGGTGGTGGTCACCGGCAGCGGCCTTTCACGCACCGCCGTGGTGATGAACTATCGCACCGGCTTCCTGAAGTTCTCGCCGCTGGCGAGGCGCTGAGCGGCGGCCTGCGCCGCCGCCCGCGCGCTTCAGCGCACCCAGTCCAGCCCGATCTCTTCGTAGATCTCGCGGCTTTCGGCCCAGTTCTCTTCCACCCGAACGTGGAGGAAAAGATGGATCTTGGTTTCGAGCAGTTCGGACAGCTCCTTGCGGGCCGCTTCGCCGATGGCCTTGAGCTTGGAGCCGCGCTTGCCCAGCACGATGGCCTTCTGGCTGTCGCGCGCGATCACGATCTGCTGGTGGATCTCGATCGATCCGTCCTTACGGTGCTGGTAGCTTTCGGGCCGCACCGCGCTGTCATAAGGCAGTTCGTCGTGAAGCTGGCGGTAGAGCTGTTCGCGGGTGATTTCGGCGGCGAGCAGGCGTTCCGAGGCGTCGGACACCTGGTCTTCCGGGTAGTGCCAGGCCCCTTCGGGCATGGCCTTGGCAAGGTCCGCCTTGAGCTGGGCGATGCCGTCTCCGGTCAGGGCCGAGACAAAATAGACCTCGTCGAAGTCCACCCGCCCGGCCAGTTCCTGGGCGAGGGCGAGCAGCGGCTCCTTCACGCACTGGTCGACCTTGTTGAGCACCAGCAGCTTGCGTTCGCGCCGGTTCTTCAGGCCTTCGAGGATGTGCTCGATCTGGTCGAGCTTCTTCTTGCGGGCATCGACCACGAGCAGGACCGCGTCGGCCTCGACCGCGCCTTCCCAGGCCGCGCTGACCATGGCCCGGTCGAGCCGGCGGCGCGGCTCGAAGATGCCGGGCGTATCGGCGAGGATGATCTGGGTGCGGAATTCTTCCGAATCCTCCAGCGCGATGCCCATCAGGCGGGCGCGGGTCGTCTGGGCCTTGGCCGAGACGATCGCGACCTTCTGGCCGACGAGCGCGTTGACGAGGGTCGACTTGCCGGCATTGGGCGCGCCGAGCACCGCGACGAGGCCGCAGCGGGTGGGGAGTGTGTTTTCAGTGGTCATGTCGTGTGGCCCGTTCATCCGAACCGCCGCAGGAACTCGGCCGCGGCAAGGGTTTCGGCTTCCTGCTTGCTCGATCCGGTCGCCTCGACCTCGCCAACGCCCTTGATCGCCACCGCAACGGTGAACTGGGCGGCATGGTCGGGCCCGGTGCGTTCGAGCACCTTGTATTCGGGCAGCTTGCGGCGATTGCCGGCAGCCCATTCCTGCAGGGCCGACTTGGGATGCTTCTGCTGGCCGACCCGCCCCTCGACCGCATCGGTCCAGAGCCGGCGGACGAGGCCGCGAGTCAGCTCGAACCCGCGGGTGAGGAAGCTGGCCCCGAGCAGGGCCTCCATCACGTCGCCAAGGATATTGTCGCTGTCGGCCCCGCCATCGTCGCGCGCCTGCTTGCCGAGGCGGATGTGGGCGGACAGGCCGACCGCGCGGGCCACGGCGGCATTGGTGTCGCGGCTGACCAGCGCATTGAGGCGCTGCGAGAGCTTGCCCTCGTTGCCAGTGCCGCGCTCGAACAGCCAGTCGGCGATGACCAGCCCGAGCACGCGGTCGCCAAGGAATTCGAGCCGCTCGTAATTGCGCGGCTCGCCGGTGCTGCCATGGGTCAGGGCCTCGAGCCACAGGGCCGGCTCGCGCGGGGGCTCGCCCAGCAGCTTGCCGAGAAATGCCGCGGTTTCGGGAGACAGGGTCACGCTCAGAACGTGCCCCCGATCCGGCTCCAGCGGGTCGCGGTCAGCCAGGTCCACGGTTTGACCCATGACGACGAGCCATCGGTTGAGAACATCATCACGCTCGCCTTGCCGACGAGGTTGGCCTGGGGAACGATCCCGATCCCGCCGCCCGGCGTCGCCGGAAAGCGGCTGTCCATCGAGTTGTCGCGGTTGTCGCCCATCATGAACATCGCGCCTTCGGGCACGAGGATCGGCGGGGTATCGTCCTGAGGCGTCTGGCCAAGGTCGAGCACGAAGTAGGAGCGGCCGCCCGGCAGCGTTTCGCGGAAGCGCGGATAGCGGCAGACGCGGCTTCCGTCGGCCTTCGTGGCCTCGAACACCGGCATGTAGCAATGGGTGTTGGTCGTGACCGCGATCTCCGCGTCGCTCACCCGCACCTTGGGCACGGCCTGGCCGTTGAGGTGAAGCACGCCGCCGATCATCTGCACCTGGTCGCCCGGCAGGCCGATCACGCGCTTGATATAGTCGGTATCGTTGAGCGGCGGGGCCTTGAAGATCACCACGTCGCCGCGTTCGGGCTGGCTGGCGAGGATCCGGCCCGGGATCAGCGGCACCGACATCGGCAGCGAATAGCGCGAATAGCCGTAGGACCACTTCGCGGCGAGCAGGTAGTCCCCGTTCTCGAGCCGGGGCAACATGGATTCGCTGGGAATGTTGAACGGCGCGAAGACGAAGCTGCGGAAGGCCAGGACCAGGACGACCAGCTTGGCGAGGAAGACGAAGAAGTTCTCCTCCTTCTTGGCGGGCTTTTCGGCCGCCGGGGAGGAGACGGCCTCGGCTCCCGGCGTGACAGGAGCTTCGGTGGAAGTTTCGTTCATCTGGTATCCGTCCGGGAAGCTGTTGAGGTGCCCCGCGGTTCCGGCAATAGCCGGGCGGGGCGCCCGTGGAAAGGGCCTCGCGCTGGAGCGCGCCGCGCCGCGAATACGTCTGCTTGCAGGCTCGCCCATCCGCGCGGCCTTGCTCGCGGGCGCCAGATCGGCCAGCGAAGGACAATTGCCCGGCCGGTGGATTCGCGCGCCCGGTGCCTTTGCCTTGGAGTTCCCGTGATGACCGACGCCGCTCACGCCGCCCTCGAAACGCTCCGCGCCCTGCCGCGTCCGAGCCTGGCCGAGCTGTTCGCCGCCGGTGACCGGCTGGGCGCCTTCGCCACTTCGCTCGACCTGCCGGACGGCAAGATCCTGTTCGACTGGTCGAAGACTCACCTCGATGCCGCCCATGTCGAGGGCTTCCTCGCCCTGGCCGAGGCGCGCGGCTTTGCCGAGCGGCGCCGGGCCCTGTTCGCGGGCGAAGTCGTCAACGTCACCGAAGGCCGCGCGGCCGAGCACACGGCCCAGCGCGGCGTGGGGAGCGAAGAGGCGGTCGAACTGGCCGCGACGTTCCACGAGCGGATGCACATGCTGGTCGAGGCGATCCACCTAGGCGCTCTGGGCGAAGTGCGTCACCTCATCCACATCGGCATCGGCGGTTCGGCACTCGGCCCGGCCCTTGCGATCGATGCCCTGACCCGCGACGGGGCGATGGTCGACGTCCACGTTGTTTCCAACATCGACGGCGTGGCGCTGGAAGCCGCCTTCGCCGCCTGTGATCCGGCGACCACGATGATCGCCGTGGCTTCCAAGACCTTCACCACGATCGAGACCATGACCAATGCCCATTCGGCCCTGGCCTGGCTCAGCGAGAACGGGGTGACCGACCCTTATGGCCGGGTCGTCGCGCTCACCGCCGCGCCGGACAAGGCGGTGGAATGGGGGGTGGACGAGACCCGCATCCTGCCCTTTTCGGAAAGCGTCGGCGGGCGCTACTCGCTGTGGTCCTCGATCGGCTTCCCGGTGGCGATCGCGGTTGGCTGGGATGAATTCGCTGCCATGCTCGAAGGCGCCGCGGCGATCGACCGCCATTTCCGCGACACGGACGGGATCGCCAACCTGCCGCTGCGCGCCGCCTTTGCCGACCAGCTGTACTCTGCGCTGCGCGGCTGCCAGACCCGCGCGGTCTTCGCCTATGACGAACGCCTCGCACTGCTGCCCGACTATCTCCAGCAGCTCGAGATGGAATCGAACGGCAAGCGCGTCACCGCCGAAGGCGCGCCGGTGGACGGGCCGACCTCGCCGATCACCTGGGGCGGCGTGGGCACCGACGCCCAGCACGCGGTGTTCCAGCTGCTTCACCAGGGCACGGTGATCGTGCCGGTGGACTTCATCGCCGCGATCCAGCCGGGCGATACGCTCGATCCGGCACACCACCGCATCCTGCTCTCCAACTGCTTCGCGCAAGGGGCGGCGCTGATGGCCGGGCAGGGCAACGACGATCCGGCCCGCGCCTATCCGGGCGACCGGCCCTCGGCCACGATCCTTTGCGACGAACTGGGCGCCGCCACGCTCGGCGCGCTGATCGCCTTCCACGAGCATCGCACTTTCGCCAATGCGGTCCTGCTCGGGATCAATCCGTTCGACCAGTTCGGGGTCGAGCTGGGCAAGGCCATCGCCAAGCAGATCGAGCAGGGGAACGCCCGCTTCGATCCTTCGACCGAGGCCTTGCTGGCTGCTGCCGGGATCTCCTGATCAGGGCATTTCCTGAGGCGGATGGGGAACAATCTAAACGGTTTGGCAACCTTACTCTGGGATTAAGCAGCCTTCGGAGGGAAACCGAAACGACGCCTGTTCCATCTGCAGGCTAGGTTTTTCGGTCTTTCCGCGATTCTGGGGGTTCCCATGCTTGGCTCGATCTTGCGCGCATTGTTGAAGGACACCTCGGCCAATGCCCTGGTGGTCTCCGCCTTTGCCATGATGTCGATGATTGGCGGGGCGGGACTGGCCACCGATACGGTGCAGTGGACCCTGTGGAAGCGCCAGCTTCAGCGGATGGCCGATTCGGCCGCGCTGTCGGGCGCCTATGCCTTGGCTGCAGGTTCTGCCGGGCCGGCGGCGGCAACCACCGAACTCGGCCGCTATTCCTACATCACTAACACAGTCACCTACAACGCCATGCCGACCACCGGCACTTATGCCAACAATG
The DNA here is from genome assembly GCF_014230315.1 of Novosphingobium flavum. Classification (GTDB taxonomy): domain Bacteria; phylum Pseudomonadota; class Alphaproteobacteria; order Sphingomonadales; family Sphingomonadaceae; genus Novosphingobium; species Novosphingobium flavum. The sequence goes on from NZ_JACLAW010000001.1 coordinate 259,425, forward strand.
CCATGGCTCTGCGGGTCGCGCTTTCCACCTCGCGTGCGCTGCCGTTCTCCAGCCTGTTCATGTCGTCCACGCCGACGATCACGGCCGAGGCCACCGGGGCGGCGGTCGGGTTCGGGCAATATTGCGTGATCTCGCTGGAAACGACGACGGCCACCGGCGTCAGCTTCGGCGGTAACACCACCGCCACGCTTGGCTGCGGAGTGGCCACCAATTCGCAGGGCACTACTGCGGTCTACGCCGGCGGTAGCTCTCAGGTGACCGCCTCGCCTATTTCGGCAGTCGGCAATGTGCCCGCATCGAGCAATTACCAGACCGGCACCACGCTGATTTCCTATTCGATCGCCCAGGCCGATCCCTATGCCAGCCTCCCGATGATGTCGGTCCCCAACGGCTGCAACCAGGCGCTCTCGATCGGTTCCAATAAGACCAAGTCGGTCAATACCAGCGGTAACCCGGCAACCCAGTGCTACACCAGCATGGATATCCAGGGCACGGCCAACATGGACCCGGGCATCTACATCATCAACGGGGGCTCCTTCAACATCGGCGCCCAGGCCGAGGTGAACTGCTCCGGCTGCGTCTTCCTGCTGACGACAGATGGCGCGGCGAGCACGGTCGCCACGGCCGATATCAACGGCGGCGCCAAGTTGAACATCACCGCGCCGACCAGCGGCACCTACAAGGGGATCCTGTTCTACCAGGACCGTAACGCCGTGGCCGGCACGACCAACAAGATCAACGGCAATTCCAGCTCGGTCCTCGATGGGGCGATCTATTTCCCCAAGCAGTACGTGACGTTCAACGGCACTACGGGAATGGACACCAAGTGCATCCAGATCGTGGCGCGGCAGGTCACCTTCACCGGCAACAGCACGATCCAGAACAATTGCACCAACTCCGGATCGCAGTCGATCACTGGCACCCAGGTCCGGCTGGTCGACTGAGATGAGCCGCTCGATCGCACCCCGTCGCCCCGCCTGCCCAAGGCTCGCTGACTTGTGGCGAGACCAGTGCGGGTCCAGCGTGATCGAGATGAGCTTCATCTTGCCGGTTCTGGTCATGCTCGCCTGCGTGGCCGCGGACCTCGGGATGGCCTTCCTCCAGCAGATCAAGATCCAGCAGGCGGCGGCGCGGACGATGGAAATGGCCTTGGCCTACAAATCGTCGACGACCTCCCTGAGCACGACGATCATCCATGACGAGGCCGCCACGGCCTATGGCTATCCCACCACCAACAACACCAATGTCGTGGCGGATATGTGGCTCGAATGCGGTGGCACCCGGCAGAGCACCTATTCCGGAACCTGCGCTACCGGCTCGCCGGCGCGCTATGCCTCGATCACCATCACCGACACCTATACCTGGCTGTTCGGCACCATTTTCACGTCCCGGCTCAGGGTGGGCAACCCGAATGCGTCGGCGGTTACGTCGGTCGCCCTCAAGGGCTTTGCCGAAGTGAGGGTCCAATGATCGTTCCGCTTCGCCGCCGACTGGCCGCACTGTGGCGCGACGAGGCCGGAAGCCCCGCCGTGGAATTCGCGCTCACCTTCCCCGCGCTGGGTGTGGTGATCTTCGGAGTGATCCAGCTCGGCATGGCGATTCAGGCCTATGCCGGTGTGCGTAACGCGGTCGAGGTGGGCGCGCGCTATGCCAGCGTCTTTACCGGTCAGGCCAACACGGCAACCTGCGGCACGGGCTCGACCCTGACCAGGAGCGGCTATCCCACCAACGACCAGATCAAGAGCAAGGTCACCGCGAGCGTGTTCGGGGTCAATACGGCCCTGCTTACCACGCCCACCGTGACCCTCGGCAACAACAACGGCGCCTGCTACGTCGACGTTTCGCTCAGCTACACGATCTCGATGAGCTTGGTGTTCGTCTCCACGCCGGGCTACACCATGTCCTACACCCGGCGGGTCTACCAGCAGTAGGCAGCCGCTCGGGCCGTTTCCGACTGGCAAAACGCGCCCCCCCTTGCCATATCGCGCTCCGCAACAAGGAGCGGCAGATGGCTGAATACGACTACGACCTCTTCGTCATCGGTGCCGGGTCGGGCGGGGTCCGGGCGAGCCGCATCGCCGCCTCGCACGGCGCGCGCGTGGCCGTGGCGGAAGAGTTCCGGGTCGGCGGCACCTGCGTGATCCGCGGCTGCGTGCCCAAGAAGCTGCTGGTCTACGGATCGCACTTCGCCGAGGAACTGCAGGACGCGGCCCATTATGGCTGGTCGGTAGAGGGCATGAGCTTCGACTGGGCGCGGCTGCGCGATACCGTCCTGCGCGATGTCGATCGGCTCAACGGGCTCTACGAACAGACGCTGAGCAACAACAAGGTCGAACGCTTCCTCGAACGGGCGGAGATTACCGGGCCGAACGCGGTCCGCCTCGCCTCGGGGCGGGAGATCAGCGCGAAATACATCCTCGTCGCGGTCGGCGCCTGGCCGGTCCTGCCCGAGTTCGAAGGCGTGGAGCACTGCATCACTTCGAATGAGGTGTTCCATCTGCCCGAACTGCCGCGCCGCGTGGTGATCCAGGGCGCGGGCTATATCGCGCTCGAATTCGCCGGGATCTTCAACGCGCTCGGCAGCCAGGTCACCGTCGTCAACCGCAGCGACCAGATCCTCCGCGGCTATGACGAATCGCTGCGCGACCGCCTGCTCCAGATCACCATGGCGCGCGGGATCGAGTACAAGTTCCAGTGCCCGATCCGGAAGGTGGAGAAGCAGGAGGACGGTTCGCTGATGGTCACGGCCGGTAACCGCGATCCTTTCCCGGCCGATGCCGTGCTGGTCGCCACCGGCCGCCGCCCCAAGACCGACGGGCTCGGGCTGGAGAGTGCCGGGGTCCAGCTCGGCGAAAAGGGCGAGATCCCGGTCGACGAATACAGCCGCACCTCCTGCCCGAGCATCTATGCCGTGGGCGACGTGACCGACCGGGTCCAGCTCACCCCGGTGGCGATCCGCGAAGGCCATGCCTTTGCCGACACCGTGTTCGGCGGCAAGCCGCGCACGGTGGACTATTCGTGCATTCCCAGCGCGGTATTCTCGCAGCCTCCGCTCGCCGGGGTCGGCCTGACCGAGGGGCAGGCGCGCAATGCCTATGGCAATATCAAGGTCTACACCTCGGACTTCCGGCCGATGAAGAACGTCTTCGCCGACCGGATGGAGCGCGGGCTCTACAAGCTGGTGGTCGATGCCAACAGCGACAGGGTTCTGGGCGTCCACCTCATCGGCCCGGATGCCCCGGAAATCCTCCAGGCCGCCGCGATCGCGGTCAAGGCCGGGCTGACCAAGGCCCAGTTCGACGATACCGTGGCGATCCACCCCTCAATGGCCGAGGAACTCGTGCTGATGCGCTGATCCGGGTCTGCCCCCGGCGGCTAGGCGTGAGCCAGCAGTCGGGGGGCGGCGAAGAGCCGGAAGCCCGCAAAGGCCACCAGCCCGATCGCGGCCGTGCCGACATGGAGCAGCCAGAACTGCACCGTGTCCATGTCCGAATACCAGCCGCCGATCTCGCCGACCATCTTGTTGGCGGCGAAGAAGGCGAGGTAATAGACCCCCAGCACGGTCGCGTTCATCGCGCGCGGGGCGAGGCGGGTGAACAGGGCCAGGCTCACCGGCAGCATGTTGGAAAAGCCGATCGAGTTGAGCAGGTGGAACAGGACCGGCCAGAACAGCCCGATCTTGCCGCCCCCCGCAGTCGCCGCCGCGATCACCAGGCACAGCCCGCCGGCGATCGAGAACAGGCTGCCGATGATCATCTTGCCCAGCTCGTCCGGCTCCGTGCCGGTGCGCGCCGCCCGCCATTTCCAGAAGGCGGCCACGCAGACCAGCATGGCGAAAGAGAGCGCCGCGTCGATCGTGATCATCCAGCTGGTCGGCAGGGTGTGGCCGAAGAAGGTCAGCGCGAATTTCTCATCGGCCCAGACGAGGTAGGCGTTGAAGATCTGGTTGTTGGTGATCAGCGCCACGGCCAGTGCCGGCACCAGCAGGACCACGGCGAGCAGCCGCGCTCCGTCGCCCGGCTCAAGGCCGGGCCGTTCGCGCGCCGCGCCGCGCACGGGCGCATTGTCCGCCGGCAGCCACGGCCCTGCCTTCAGGTAGAGCAGCAGCCCCGCCACCATCACCACGCCGGCCGTGCCGAAGCCCCAGTGCCAGCCGACCTTCTCGCCCAGCGTGCCCGAGATGAGCGGCGCGCCGATCACCGAGACGTTGATCGCGATGTAGAAGATCTGGAAGGCCATGGCCCGGCGGCTGTCTTCGGCGGCGTACAGCTCGCCGACCTGGCTGGCGATATTGCCCTTGAACAGGCCGACGCCGATGACAAGGCAGATGAGGGCGAGCAGGAAGGTCGGTTGGAAGGCCATCAGGAAGTGGCCCAGCGCCATGACCAGCGCGCCAAGGATCAGGGTGGTTCGCCGTCCGAGGAACCGGTCAGCGATATAGCCGCCCGCGATCGGGGTCAGATAGACCAGTGAGGTATAGTCCCCGAACACGGCCGAGGCGAGCGGCTGGCCCTGCTTGCCGCCATACCAGCCGCCCTGCAGCCACTCGAGCCCCCAGACCGTGCCGATATGCTCGGGCAGCAGCAGGAACTTGACCATGTAGAGCACCAGCAGGGTCTGCATGGAATAGTAGGAAAACCGCTCGCACCCTCCGACGAAGGCGAGATAGCCCAGACCCTTGGGGTGGCCGAGAAAGGCCCGGTCGTGGGCCGCCTTCTCGATCGTTGCCGGGTCGAGTTCGGGCGTCGCTTCGGAAAGGGTCATCGGCTCACCATAACGGTCTGATGAGCCGGGGTATCCTATTTCAACTGCTCGTCAAGAAACCGGGCGACGTCGTCCAGCTTCACGTCCTTGGCGAGGAAGGCCTCGCCGATGGAGCGCAGCAGGATGAAGGGCAGGGTGCCCGCGTCCATCTTCTTGTCGTGCAGCATGTGGGAAACCAGCGCCTGACCGTCGACGTCCAGCCCCAGCTCGGCCAGTTCCGACTTCATCCCCACCGCCTTCAAATGGGCGGGAATGCGCTCGGCCTCGCTGGCGGGCAAGAGCCCGAGCCGCGCCGAATAGCGGGCCGCCAGCACCATGCCGAGCGCCACGCCCTCGCCGTGCAGCAGGCGGTCGGAAAAGCCGGTCTCGGCCTCCAGCGCATGGCCGAAGGTGTGGCCAAGGTTGAGCAGGGCGCGCAAGCCGGTGGTCTCGAACTCGTCCTGCGCCACGATCGCCGCCTTGGCCGCGACCGAACGGGCAATCGCCAATTCGCGCGCCGCCGGATCGCCCGCCATGAGCGCGGGCCCATTGGCCTCGCACCATGCGAAGAAGTCCGCATCGCCCAGCGCGCCGTACTTGAACACCTCTGCATAGCCCGCGCCCACTTCGCGCGGGGGCAGGGTGTCCAGCGTCGAGGGATCGGCCAGCACCAGCGAAGGCTGGTGGAACGCGCCGACGAGGTTCTTGCCGGCCCCGGTGTTGATCGCGGTCTTGCCGCCCACGCTCGAATCGACCTGGGACAGCAGGGTCGTCGGCAACTGGATGAAATTGCACCCGCGCTTGAGCACGGCGGCGGCAAAGCCGGTCAGGTCGCCGATAACCCCGCCGCCGAGCGCGAGCACATGGTCCTTGCGCTCCACTTCCTCGGCCAGCAACCAGTCGATCACCTCGGCAAGGTGCGCCCACGATTTGGTCGCCTCGCCGCTTGGCAGGATCTTCCAGCGCGGCTCGAATCCCGCCCCCTCCAGCGAGGCGGCAACGGTGCCGCCCCAGGCCGCGAAAACCTTGTCGTCGGTCACGATCGGCACGCGCTGCTTGCGCAGCAGCGGGCCGCATTCGGCGGCGACATTGGCGAGAAGGCCCACGCCCACGCGCACTTCGTAGGGACGTCCGGCGATGCCGACCGGGATCACAGCCATGAATCGATTTCCTTGAGAACCTTGCCGAGGGTCCGGGTCTGCGGAGCCTTGCCGCTGACCACCTTGATCGGCGCCTCTGAATAGTACGGATCGCGCACTGACTTGAGATTGCGCAGGATCTCGGCGGGATCGCCGCCGCGCAGCAGGGGGCGATGGTCCTTGCGGCCCACCCGCTCGACCAGCGTTTCGACATCCGAATCGAGCCAGATCGTGATCGCCCGCTGCAGGATCAGACCGCGCGTCTGGTCATTGACGAAGGCGCCGCCGCCAGTGGCGATCACCCGCGGCCGGGCGCCGGGGTTCTCGAGCAGGCGCGCGATCACCCGCCGCTCGCCGTCGCGGAAATAGGGCTCGCCATAGGCCGCGAAAATCTCGGGAATGGTCATCTGCGCGGCGCGCTCGATTTCCTCGTCGGCATCGACGAAGGGCAGGTCCAGCACCTGGGCCAGCTTGCGCCCGATCGAGCTCTTGCCGCAGCCCATCATCCCCACCAGGACGAGCGGACGGTCGATCCGCCGCGCCAGCGCGGCAATCTCCTCGTTCGTCAGGCGGGTTTCGTCGACTTCCATTGCAGCGCTGCCTATAGTTGCGCTACTCGCCTGTGCAAGCGTCGCGCTCTCGCGCGCGGCCCAGATGCTTGAGGAAGGTTGCGAAGGTTGGCCGGTCGTAAGTCGCGTCTTATGTCGCAAGGCACATTGTCGCTCACCGCTTTCCCGAATGAAGCTGGCAGAGGAGAAGAGATGCGTTCCCGCAAGCTCTGGCTGATTGTGGCCTTGGCCGCGTTCGCGGCGTTCCTCGCCTATGCCTGGGTTGATGGCGGGCGTGAGCCGGTGCGCGAGATCGCGGTCGAGATCCCGGTACCGGGAGCGGCGCAGTGAAGCACGTCCACCTCTACCTCGCCGGCGCTGCCCTCGCGCTCACCTCGGCTTTCGCCCTTGCGCAGGACGCGCCCGAATCGCTCCTGCCGCCGGGGTTCGACAAGCCGGCGCGCCCTGCCGCTGCCGCGCCGCCGCGCGCCGCCGCGCCCGCCGCCGCGGCAAACCCGGCCGCCACCCCCGTCATCCAGCAGATCCCCTCCGGCCTTGCCGCTCGCTCTGGCCCGGTCGCCCTGCCGTCCGGCCTGCCTTCGCTCGAGGCGCTCGAGGCGATGAGCCCGGACGAACTGGACAGCGTGCTCGGGCTCAAGCCCAAGGACGACATTCCCCCCGCCGCCCGCCACGCCATGCTGCGCGTCGGCGTGATCGACGAGGGTGAGGGCGGCCTGCCCTGGTGGGGCCTGCGCAAACAGAACCCGGACCTCGTGCGCACCCTGCTCGAAGGGGATTCGGGGCATTTCGTCTCGCGCTGGGGCCATATCCTCGTGCGCCGCGCACTGGCCTCGCGGCTCGATGCCCCGGCCGGGATGGAACCGGCCGACTTTGCCGCCATGCGCGCCGCCCTGCTGGTGCGGATGGGCGAGGGGAGCGCCGCCCGCGCCCTCGTCCAAGATGTCGACACAGCCAATTTCAGCCCGGCGCTGACCCAGTCGGCCCTCGATTCCTACGTCGCCACGTCCGACTTCACCGGCATCTGCCCGGTCATCGCGCTGCAGGGCACGGCGAAGAAAGACAAGCCGTGGCAGGTCCTGCAGGCCGTCTGCGATGCCTTCTCGGGCGAGGACAGCCGCTCGATGGCATCGCTCGACCGGCTGTTCTACTACGGTGCCATGTCGCGGATCGACATGCTGCTGGCCCAGAAATACGCGGGCGCCGCGGGCAAGGCGCGCCGCGCGGTCAAGATCGAGTGGGACGGGGTCAAGGACATGACCCCGTGGCGCTATGCCATGACCCTCGCGGTCGGGCTCCAGCCCCCGGCCGCCCTGATGAAGGACGCGGCGCCGACCTATTCCTACATGGCCGCCACGGCCCCGATGCTGTCGCTCGATGGCCGTGCTTCGGCCGCCGATGTCGCCGCAGGCCGCGGCCTGCTTTCGTCCACCGCCCTGGTCGATCTCTACGGGCAGGTTTACGACGAGGACGCCGACAACAGCGAATGGGCCACCCGTGCCGCGCGCCTGCGCGATGCCTATGTCGCGCAGGACCCGGCCGACCGTCTCGCCGCCATGCGTGAGATCTGGGGCGATGCCGCCGATCCGCTGCGGCTCCACTCGCGGCAGGTCCTCACCGCCTATTGCGCCGCGCGCTTCCCGGTCGACAAGGCCTATGCCGACGATGCGCCCGACCTGATCTCCTCGATGCTCACCGCCGGGCTCGACGCCAATGCCGCGCGCTGGGCGCCGGTCCTGGAAAAGGGCAGCGCGGGCTGGGCCCTGCTCGCCGTCGGCACGCCGGGGGGCGCCGCGGTCGATACCGGCGCGATCGACGAGTTCCACGACGGCGACCAGAGCACCGATTCGCGCCGCAGCCAGTTCCTTGTCGCCGCACTGGCCGGGCTCGGCCGGCTGCCGCTGAACAATGCCAACGATCTTGCCGGCAAGTACGGCTTCCGGCTGGACTATGCCACGCGTTGGTCGAAGGCGATCGACCTTGCCGCCCAGTACCGCAATCCCGCGCTGGTGGCGCTGCTCGCCGGGCTCGGCATGCAGGGCGACGGGTGGGACAAGATGACGGCGCGCAACCTCTATCACATCGTCGCGGCGCTCAGCCGCGCCGGGCTCTCCGCCGAAGCGCGGATGATCGCCGCCGAGGCCGTGGCGCGGGGATGAGAACGGCCGGATGAACCCGGTCGATACCTTCCTCGCCATGCTCGCTGCCGAACGCGGCGCGGCGGCCAACACGCTGGCCGCCTATCGCCGCGATCTCGAAGGAGCGGGCGAACTGATCGGCGATCTCGCCCGGGCCGACGGCGCGGCGCTGGCCCGGCTCGGACAGGGCTGGGCCGACCTTGCCCCGTCGAGCCTCGCCCGAAAATGCTCGGCCCTGCGCCAGTTCTACGGATTTCTGGTCGATGAAGGCCTGCGCGCCGACGATCCGTCGCCCGCCCTGCCGCGCCCGCGCGCCCGCCGCCCGCTGCCGCGCCTGCTCTCCCACGCCGAGGTCGAGGCCCTGCTGGTGCGCGCCGAGGAAGAGGCGGCCGGAGACCGGGCCGAGGCGGTGCGGATGCTGACGCTGCTCGAACTGCTCTATGGCTCGGGCCTGCGCGCGACCGAGCTGGTCTCGCTGCCTCTGAATGCCGTCCCGCGCGATGCGCCGTTCCTCACGATCACCGGCAAGGGCGGGCAGCAGCGCATGGTCCCGGTTTCGACCCGCGCCCGGCAGGCCCTGTCGCGCTGGCTGGCCCTGCGCCCTGCCGGCGGCCGCCATCTGTTCCCCTCGCGCGGGGCGGGCGGGCATCTCACCCGCGTGCGCCTGTTCCAACTGCTGCGCGAGCTTGCCCTGCGCACCGGCATCGCCCCCGAAAAGATCTCGCCACACGTCCTGCGCCATGCCTTCGCCACCCACCTGCTCGAAGGCGGGGCCGACCTGCGCGTGCTCCAGACCCTGCTCGGCCATGCCGACATCGCCACGACCCAGATCTACACTCACGTCGATTCGGCGCGGCTTGTGGCGCTGGTGAATGCCCGCCATCCGCTGGCTACGGGGGATTCGAGAGCCAATTTCCTTGCCCAGCGGCCAGAGCGCGACTAATCGCGCAGGCATGATTTCCTTCCTTGAATTCGAAAAGCCGGTTGCCGCGCTCGAAGCGCGCATTGCCGAGCTGCGCGCCACGGCGGTCGATGGCGATATCGACCTCGCCGCCGAGATCGAGAAGCTGGAAAAGAAGAGCGCGGGCCTGCTGGCCAGTACTTATGCCGCGCTCTCGCCCTGGCAGAAGACCCAGGTCGCCCGCCATCCGGCGCGCCCGCACTTCCTCGACTATGTCGGCTATGCCTTCACCGATTTCATGCCGCTGGGCGGAGACCGGCTCTATGGCGACGATCAGGCGATCATCGGCGGCTTCGCCCGGCTCGGCAATCGCCGCATCGTGCTGATCGGCCATGAAAAGGGCAACGATACCCAGAGCCGGATCAAGCACAATTTCGGCATGGGCAAGCCGGAGGGTTACCGCAAGGCGATTCGCCTGATGGAACTGGCCAGCCGATTCGGCCTGCCGGTTGTAACGCTGGTCGACACCTCGGGCGCTTTTCCCGGGGTCGAGGCCGAAGAGCGCGGCCAGGCGGAAGCCATCGCCCGGTCGACCGAGGCCTGCCTCGCGCTCGAAGTGCCGATGGTCGCCGCGATCGTGGGTGAGGGCGGCTCGGGCGGCGCCGTGGCGCTGGCCAGCGCCGAGCGCGTGCTGATGCTAGAACATGCGGTCTATTCGGTGATCTCGCCCGAAGGCGCATCGTCGATTCTCTGGCGCACGGCCGACAAGGCGCCTGACGCTGCCGAGGCGATGAAAGTGACCGCGCAGGATCTCCTCGCGCTCAAGGTGATCGACCGGATCGTGCCGGAGCCGGTCGGCGGCGCCCACCGCGATCCCGCCGCAACTGCCGCGGCGCTCGCCCGCGCGATCGGCGAGGAACTCGACGGTCTGTCGCGCAAGAAGCCGTCGGAACTGGTCAAGCTGCGCGAGGAACGCTTCCTCGCCATCGGCGCCTGAACCTGTAAGCAGGCTCGACAGGGCTAGGCAGGCTCGACAGGGCGCAATTAAGGCACAAGCAGAACGGGCGCCCTCGGGCGCCCGTTTTCTTTTGTCGCCCGCGTTTTGGCGCAAGCTCTTGCAGACAAAGAAAAAGGCGGCGGGAAATTCCCGCCGCCCCAATCTTTTCGTGACTTGCGTCGGCGGATTACGAGTTGGCCGTACCCAGCTGCGACGAGGTCTTCGAGAAGGTGGTGTTGAGCTGCGAGCCGAGGCCCGAAACCGTGGTCATGATGGCGACGGCGATGAGGGCGGCGATCAGGCCGTATTCGATCGCGGTGGCGCCAGCTTCGTCGCGGATCAGCTTGCTGAAGAAGGTCATGTCTAGTCTCCTGGTTTGCAGTCTAAGTACCCGGCTCTTCCCGTCCCACCGGTAGGAGCAAGAGTGTTTCTAACTATGAGGTCTTATTAAAAGGTTAAGCACTCTCACCCGGACGTTGCGTTGGCCAACGTGGATCCCACACGGCCCCACATGATGTTGGTTTCACTGGCAACGCCCTGGACCGCTACCATGATGGCAATCATGATTAGCGAACAGATCAGCCCGTATTCGATGGCCGTGGCCCCTCGCTGGTCGCGCAACAGAGACTGGAGCGTCTGCAGGAGTTTCATGGGTTGGTTCCGTCGAATATTTCGCTGTGAGATTGGTTTCGCACCAGTTTCGTTACCGCCGGGTTAGACCGCAGGGTTAACGTGCAAAAAATGCCGACAGGGACAGGCCGAAAGGTTAGAGGTGCAGGGGTTGCCCTTTGCTTAAAGCCTCGCAAAAAACCGATTTTGCCGCCAGTGTGCGGAAGCGGCCCGGGCAGGTGCAAACGATGCAAGATTTCCCGACAGTCTTAACTTCTTCCCCAGCGCAACTACGAAGCACCCTGCTCGTGGTCGCGGCGGCCCTCATATCCGCCGATGGCCGGATCTGCATGCAGCAGCGCCCCCTGGGCAAGAATCACGGCGGGCTATGGGAGTTTCCCGGCGGCAAGGTCGAGGCGGGCGAGGGCCCCCGCGCCGCCCTTGTGCGCGAGATCGAGGAGGAACTGGGTGCCCGGCTCGACGAAGCCGCGCTTGTCCCCGTGGGCTTTGCCGATTCGGCGCCCGGGGCAGGGGCTGGACTGGTCATCCTGCTCTATGCCTGCCGCTCCTGGAGGGGCGAAGTGCGCTGCCTCGAGGGCGAGGCAATCGGCTGGTACGCCCCCGGCGAGGTCTCGGCGCTGGCCATGCCGCCGCTCGATTACCCGCTGGCGGAGCAGCTTGAAAAAGTTCTTGGCCAAGGGTCGATTTAGGTATTGCCAAGCCGGAGAGTCGGTCCTAGAGGCGGCGCTCCCAAGGGCGCCCGTAGCTCAGCTGGATAGAGCATCAGACTACGAATCTGAGGGTCGGACGTTCGAATCGTTCCGGGCGCGCCATAGGGAAAATCAGGGCGGCACTGCGGTGCCGCCCTTTTTGATTCCCGCCCTGGGCCGGCCCCGCCGGTGATTGATCGCGCGGCCCCGGCAATAGACTTGCCTGCCGGCCCCGGACACATCCTGCACATACCCTGCTATAGCAGCCCGGACCGGCGCAAAGACGCCGGGGCTGACCACCAAGCGGGAGACCGGATGATGCGCTACCCCAAGGGCCTGCTTGCGCCCCTTGCCCTGATTTCCATTCTTGCCATGGCCTCGGCCGCTCCGGTCCCGGCCGCCCCGGCGCATCCTTCGCCCACGGCCATGACCCAGTCCGGCATGGTCGCGGGCGAGGCATCGCCAGGCGGCGAGCGCTTTCTGGGCATTCCCTATGCCGCGGCGCCGGTTGGCCCCCTGCGCTGGCGCGCGCCGCAGCCGCCGTCATCGTGGAAAGGCCTGCGCCCGGCCACCGCTTTCGGGCACGATTGCATGCAGGAGCCCTATCCCAGCGATGCCGCCCCGCTCGGCACGGCTCCCGCCGAGGATTGCCTGACGATCAACGTCTGGCGGCCCAAGGGCGCCCGCGCCGGGGCCAGGCTTCCGGTCATGGTCTGGATCTACGGCGGCGGCAGCGTCAACGGCGGGGCCTCGCCCGATGTCTATTCCGGCGATGCCTTCGCCCGCGACGGGGTGGTCTTCGTCAGTTACAACTACCGCGTCGGCCGGTTCGGCTTCTTCGGCTTTCCCGCGCTCGCCCGCGGCGATGCCGACAAGGGCCTGCTTTATAACTACGGCTACATGGACAGCGTGGCAGCCTTGCAATGGGTCCGGCGCAACGTCGCGGCCTTCGGCGGCGATCCGGCCAAGGTGACGATCTACGGCCAGTCGGCCGGGGCCGGGCAGGTCGCCATGCTGCTCGGCAGTCCGCTGGCGCGCGGCCTGTTCCGCGGGGCGATCATCCAGTCGGGCGGCAATGCCAACAATGCGCCCACCCCGGCGGCCGAGGCGGACAAGGCCGGGCTCGCCTTTGCCGCGCGCTGGGGCATCGCGGGCGAGGGCAGCGAGACCCTTGCCCGGCTGCGCGCCCTCTCGGCGGCGCAAGTGACCGACGGCATCCACATCGGCACCGCCGCCGCCCAGCGCCCGACCTTTGCCGGCGCGGTCGGCGACGGCAAGTTGCTGACCGGCGGCCTGGTGGAAGTGGTCAAGGCCGCGCGCGAGGCCCGCGTCCCGCTGATCATCGGGTCGACCACGGCCGACAACTTCGCCGCGATGACCGCGCCGACGCTCGACGAGGCATTCGCCACGACCTTCGCCCCGGTCGGGCCAGCAGCGCGGGCCGCCTATCTCGTCGCCCCGGCCGCCGATCCGGGCCGTGTCTTGCGCGAGATGGGTCGCGACCTTTCCTATAACGAGAATGCCCGCAACATCGCCCGGCTGATGACGGCACAGGGCTTGCCCGTCTGGCGCTACCGCTTCGGCTATGTGGCGAACGCCATGCGGGGCGAATGGACCGAGGGCCCGCCGCACGCGACTGACATCCCCTTTGCGATGGACATGGTCACGGCCAAATATGGCGCGGCCACCACGGCCGAGGACAGGTCCGTCGCCGCCCGGCTCCACGCCTACTGGGTCAACTTCGTCAAGACGCTCGACCCCAACGGCAAGACCGCGAGCGGCGAGCAACTCGCCCCCTGGCCGCGCGAGGATCCCGCTGCGGATCGTCTGATGCGGTTCAACCCCGATGGCAGCAATGCGGGGAGCGACGATCCCTATCACGCCCGGATCGAGGCGATCGCCCGGCTGCGCGGGCACTGATCCGTGTCGCGGGCGGGAACCGCTCCCGTCCGCGCCGGGTTTCCCCGATGCAGAGCGAAGGCTAGACGTGGCCGTCGAGGGAGATGCGATGACTTCGCCGCCGCAGGGGGATTCGGAAGACCAGGGCACAGAGGCCGGCGTCTGGCGCTTCGCCATGGCCAGCCGCGCCCATGTCGTGGTCGATGCCGCCGCTTATTTCTCGCTGATGCAGGATGCCATGCTGCGCGCGCGCCAGCGGATCATGATGATCGGCTGGGATTTCGATACCCGCGTCCGCATCGGGCCCGGCCGCCGCTGGTGGAACCGGCCGAGCCGCAAGCGCCACCCCGCCCGCCTCGGGGCGCTGGTGGTGTGGCTCGTCAACCGCAACCGGACACTTCAGGTGCGCGTGCTCAAGTGGAATTTCGGCGCGCTCAAGTTTGTCTTCCGCGGCACGATGATCTTCGACCTGATCCGCTGGTTCCGCCACCCGCAGATCGACTTCAAGTTCGACTCGGCCCATCCGCTCGGCTGCGCGCATCACCAGAAGATCGTGGTGATCGACGACCGGTTTGCGGTCTGCGGCGGGATCGACATGACCACCAGCCGCTGGGACACGCCCGAGCACCGTGAGCACGACCCGCGCCGGCTCAAGCCCAGCCGGCGCCCCTACGGCCCGTGGCACGACATGACGATGTTGATGGAAGGCGATGCCGCCCGCGCGCTGGGCGACCTTGGCCGGGCGCGCTGGAAGCGGGCCGGGGGCCGGCCGATCGAGCCCTGCGCCCCGCAGGAAGAAAGCGCCTGGCCGGCCCGGCTCGAGGCCGAGTTCCGCGATGTCGAGGTCGGCATCTCGCGCACGTCCGCGAAATACGGCCGCTATGAAGAGGTGCGCGAGATCGAGGCCCTGTTCGTCCAGCACATCGCCGCCAGCCAGCGCCTGATCTATGCCGAGAGCCAGTACTTCGCCTCGCGCCGCATCGCCGAGGCCCTCGCTCACCGCCTGTCCCGCCCCAATCCGCCCGAGGTCATCCTGATCAATCCCTTCAATGCCGAGGGCTGGCTCGAACAGGCGGCGATGGACGGGGCCCGCGTGCGCCTGCTCCATGCCGTGGCCGAGCGCGATCCCGCGAAACGCATGCGGGTCTTCGTGCCCTATACCGGCTCGGTGCCGATCTACGTCCACGCCAAGCTGATGATCGTCGATGACGAGATCCTGCGAATCGGCTCGGCCAACTGGAACAACCGCTCGATGGGTCTCGATACCGAGGCCGACGTGTTCATCGACGCACGCCGCCCGGCGAACGATCGGCCCGAGGTGCGCGAGACGATCACTCATGTTCGCCACCGCCTGCTGGCCGAGCATTGCGGCCTGCCGGTCGAGGCGATCGGCCCCTTGCTGGCCGAGCACGGTTCGATGGCCGAAATGATCGAGCAGAGGCCCCGCACGGCCAAGCGGCTCGAGCCTTTCCACTTGCGTCCGCTCACCGAGGCTGAAAAGGCGATTGCCGACAGCGCCCTGCTCGATCCAGAACGTCCCGACGAACTGTTCGAGCCGATGCGCGGCCGGCGCGGCCTGTTTCGCCGTGGCGGTTTTCTGCGCCGGCCGCGCTAGGGCTGGCTCGAGGGAGGTTTCGCATGAGCAGTATCGATGGCCCCGACGAGGACGGCACCGGCCCGGTGGGCGCCGACGGCAAGATCATCGTGCCCGAGAACGTGCAGGAGGCGATCCGCACCCTGATCCGCTGGTCGGGCGACGATCCGGCGCGCGAGGGCCTGCTCGATACCCCGCGTCGGGTCGCCCGCGCGTGGAAGGAATATTGCCAGGGTTACGGCGAGGACCCGGCGGTCCACCTGTCTCGCATCTTCGAGGAAGTCGGCGGCTACGACGAGGTCGTCCTGCTCAAGGACATCCCGTTCCAGAGCCACTGCGAACATCACATGGCCCCGATCATCGGCAAGGCGGCCATCGCCTACCTGCCGCGCGATCACGTGGTCGGCATCTCCAAGCTCGCCCGCGTCCTCCACGGCTTCGCCCGCCGCCTCCAGATCCAGGAACGCCTCACCGCCGAGGTCGCCCAGTGCATCTGGGACAACCTGAAGCCCCACGGCGTGGCGGTCGTGATCGAGGCCAACCACGCCTGCATGACCGCGCGCGGCGTGCGCACGCCGGGCGTCGGCATGGTCACCAGCCGGATGATGGGCACCTTCCTCAAGGACGAGCGCAGCCGCAAGGAAGTCCTCAGCCTGATGGGCTACGGCTGAGCCCCACGCGCGACGCTTAACTCCCCTCCCGCAGGCGGGAGGGGCCGGGGGTGGGCCTGCAACAGCTACCCGGTGCGACGAGTCCGAGGCAGAGCGCCAACGGCAGCTTTCAGAACACGCGCTACGTCGAGTGAAAGGCCGGAAAGTCGGGGGAAATGGACCTTCTTGCCCCACTACCAACCCCGCTCAGCCTGAGCCTGTCGAAGGCCACGCGCCAAGTCTCGCCCCAGTCGCCCTACCTTGCACGCCAACTCCGAGACATGCGGCCAGTCCGCAGACGGTCGGCACATTTCAGAGGGCAGCGCGTGGCCTTCGACAGGCTCAGGCTGAGCGGGGTTGGTAGGATTTTGACCGCAATGTCGGCGTTTCCGGAACGGCCGCTTCCGGCGAGGAAACCCAAATAGCGGACGTTTCCCATGCGCGCTGCATTCAACCACGCAGCCCCACCCCGCCCACAAAAAAGGAGGGCCCGCGAGCAGGCCCTCCTCAATTCCTCCCGTAATCGGGAAGGAAAGCAAGCACACCCCGGCCATAACCGGGGCACCAAGTCTTACAGCTGCTCGAGCATGTACTCGGCCGCGCTCACCTTGAATTCGCCCGGGCCTTCCACGTTCAGCTCTTCCACGGTGCCGTCGTTGACGATCATCGAGAAGCGCTTGCCGCGCAGGCCCATGCCGAAGCCGGTGCCGTCCATGGTCAGGTCCAGCGCCTTTACGAAGTCGCCGTTGCCGTCGGCCAACATGGTCACATCGGCCGAACCGCTGGCCGCGCCCCAGTTCTTCATCACGAAGGCATCGTTGACCGCGGTGCAGACGATCTCGTCCACGCCCTTGGCCTTGAGCTCGGCGGCCTTGTCAACATAGCCCGGCAGGTGCTTGGCCGAGCAGGTCGGGGTGAAGGCGCCGGGGACGGAGAACAGCGCCACCTTCTTGCCCGCGAAATATTCGCCGGTCTGCACCGGCTCGTTTCCTTCGGCGCCGGCCTTGATCAGCTTCACGTCGGGCAGCTTGTCGCCAACTGCAATGGTCATTGTTCTGTGTCCTTCCAGGGTTTGAATCGGGGTCTGAATCTCTGGGCGCTGGCATAGGCGCTTGCGCGAGCAATTCGCAACAACTCATCCGCGCGTCGCCCGCCGAGGTAAAATGCGACGAACCGAATATGGTTTCTTTCGATTTAAACCCACCCGGTGAAGCGGAATTAACCGTTGCGGCCGCAATCCTCTGCACGTGGGGGAAACCACGTTGTGGAGACCAGGGACATGAACAGGATCGGGATCGCATTCGCGGCGCTTGCCGCAGGGGGAATGTTGTGCGCCATGCCGGCTTCGGCCGCTCGCGGAGGCGAGGCGGAGAAGCTGCGCCGGCTGGATATCATGCTGATGGTAACGTCGCTGCGCTGCCGCACCGGGCGCGATAATTTTCAGCCCGAATTCCAGCGCTTCGAGGCCGCGCACCTCGCTGAGCTGAACGGCGCGGCCAAGGACCTGCGCTTGGGCCTCGTCTCCCAGTACGGCGCGAAGGGGGCAGACCGCGCGCTTGACCGGATCAGCACTTCGATGGCCAACCAGTACGGGCAGGGGCACCCGTGGCTGGGCTGCGCCGAGCTCAAGGTCGCAACCCGCATCCTTACCAACATGCGCGGCCGCGATGCCCTGAACGAGGCTGCCGACCAGCTTCTCGCGCCGGATGCGCGCGGCGAATTCGCCATGGCCGGGCGCTGAACCGGCCACCCTTCGAGTCGCATATAAAGACATCTTTATATTCTTGGACGGAACGGGTAAGGGCGGTGCCATGATGGCGCCGCCTTTTCCGTTGGGCGGCGCGCTGCCGAGCCGTTCAGGAGAAGCTTGCCGTGACCACACTCGCCGTCGCCCCCGATCATGTTGTCGCCGATCTCGGCCTCGCTGACTTCGGCCGCGCCGAAATCCGTATCGCCGAAACCGAGATGCCCGGCCTGATGGCGCTGCGCGACGAATTCGGCGCGTCCCAGCCGCTCAAGGGCGCGCGGATCACCGGCTCGCTGCACATGACCATCCAGACCGCGGTGCTGATCGAGACCCTCGTGGCCCTCGGCGCCGATGTCCGCTGGGCCACCTGCAACATCTATTCCACGCAGGACCACGCCGCCGCCGCGATTGCCGCCGCCGGCATCCCGGTCTTCGCCGTGAAGGGCGAAAGCCTGGCCGAATACTGGGACTATGTCGGCCGCATCTTCGACTGGGATGACGGCACTGGCCAGACCGCCAACATGATCCTCGACGATGGCGGCGATGCCACCATGTTCGCCCTGTGGGGCGCCCGCGTCGAAGCCGGCGAGCCGCTGTTCGAGCCGAGCAATGCCGAGGAAATCGAGTTCGTCCGCGCGCTCAAGGAATTCCTCAAGCGCAAGCCGGGCTATCTCTCGGCCTCGGTCGCCCACATCAAGGGCGTTTCGGAAGAGACCACCACCGGCGTCCACCGCCTCTACCAGATCGCCAAGGACGGCAAGCTGCCGTTCCCCGCGATCAACGTGAACGATTCGGTCACCAAGTCGAAGTTCGACAACCTCTACGGCTGCAAGGAATCGCTGGTCGACGCGATCCGCCGTGCGACCGACGTGATGCTGGCCGGCAAGGTCGCCTGCGTCGCCGGTTTCGGCGATGTCGGCAAGGGCTCTGCCGCTTCGCTGCGCCAGGGCGGCGCCCGCGTCATGGTCACCGAGATCGACCCGATCTGCGCCCTCCAGGCCGCCATGGAAGGCTATGAGGTCGTGACCATGGAAGAAGCGGTGAAACGCTGCGACATCTTCGTCACCGCCACCGGCAACGAAGACGTGATCACCGCCGAGCACATGAAGGCGATGAAGCCGATGGCCATCGTCTGCAATATCGGCCACTTCGACAGCGAGATCCAGATCTCGGCGCTGGGCAACTACAAGTGGACCGAGGTCAAGCCGGGCACCGATCTGGTCGAATTTCCTGATGGCAAGCAGATCATCGTCCTGGCCAAGGGCCGCCTGGTCAACCTCGGCTGCGCCACGGGCCACCCGAGCTTCGTCATGTCGTCGAGCTTCACCAACCAGACCCTCGCCCAGATCGAGCTGTTCACCCGCAACGACGCTTACGAAAACCGCGTCTACGTCCTGCCCAAGCACCTCGACGAGAAGGTCGCCGCCCTTCACCTCGAAAAGCTGGGCGTCAAGCTGACCAAGCTGTCGAAGAAGCAGGCCGACTATATCGGCGTGTCCTCGGAAGGGCCCTTCAAGCCGGACCATTACCGCTACTGATCGCCCGGCGAATAGCCGCGAACGAAAGGGCGGGGCGCCAGCCTCGCCCTTTTCCGTATCGGGGCGCCATGCTAGAACCCTGCGCCTGGGGCGCGCTGGGAGAAATGGCATGACACTCTCGATCGGAAGTACCGCGCCCGATTTTACCGCCCAGACCACGCAGGGCGAGATTCGCTTCCACGATTGGCTGGGGGACAGCTGGGGCATCCTGTTCTCGCACCCCAAGGATTTCACGCCGGTCTGCACCACCGAACTGGGTTATCTCGCCCGCCTCGCGCCCGAATTCGCCAAGCGCAATTGCAAGGTCATCGGCCTCTCGGTCGACCCTGTGGGCAATCACGAGCGCTGGCTCGGCGATATCCGCGCGGCGACCGGCGGAGAGGTGACCTATCCGATCATCGGTGACAGCGACCTTGCCGTGGCCAAGCTCTACCAGATGCTCCCCGCCGATGCCGGCAGCACCTCCGAAGGCCGCACCGCGGCAGACAACGCCACGGTCCGCACGGTCTATCTCATCGGGCCCGACAAGCTGATCAAGGCCAGCCTCAATTACCCGATGAGCTCGGGCCGCAATTTCGACGAAGTGCTGCGCCTGCTCGATTCCTGCCAGCTGACGGCAAAGCACAAGGTGGCCACCCCGGTGAACTGGAAGTGGGGCGAAGACGTCATCATCGTCCCCGCCGTGTCCGACGACGAGGCGCGCGAGCGCTTCCCCGATGGCTGGAACGCGGTCACGCCCTACCTGCGCGTCGTCCCCCAGCCCAAGGGCTGAGCGGCGTGTTTTTCGCGGTCTTTCGGGATGGGGAGGGCTGCAAGTCCTACATCATCGCCTGCGCCGAAACCTGCCATGCCGCGATCATCGATCCGGCGCTCGACCTGGTCGACCGCTACATCGGCGAAGTGGCGAAACAGGGCCTCCACGTCAGCTTCGTGATCGATACTCACACCCACGCCGATCACTTCTCCGGCGCCCGCGCGCTCGGCCAGAAGTTCGGCGTGCCGGTGGTCATGCACCGCTACTCGCCCGCGCCCTACGTCGATCTCCACGTCGAGGACGGCCATGCGCTCCCCCTCGGCAAGATGCGGCTGCGGATCATTCACACGCCCGGCCACACCCGCGATTCGATGGCGATCCATGTCGAGGACCGGGTCTTCACCGGAGACACCCTGCTCATCGGCGGCACCGGGCGCAGCGACCTGCCGAGCGGCGATCCCGACCAGCTCTATGAAAGCCTGTTCGGCAAGCTGCTGACCCTTCCTGACGAAACGCTGGTTTTCCCGGCGCATGACTACAAGGGCCGAGACAACACCACGATCGGTGACGAACGACTGGCCAATCCCCGCCTCGCCAAGACCGAGCGGGCGGACTTCGTCGAACTGATGAACAGCCTCAACCTCTCCGCGCCCACGCACCTGACCGAGGCGCTGCGCACCAACATGTCGGGCGGCAAGACTGTGCGCCAACTCCTTGCCGAGGCCGGCGCCCGCGTACCCTTCATGCCGATGGACGAACTGCGCCTGCGGCTCGGCCGCCGCGGCAACGATTTCGTGATCCTCGATGTGCGTGAGAAAGACGCCTATGCCGCCGGCCACGTCCCCGGCGCGATCCACGTCCCGCGCGGCCAGCTCGAACTGCGCGTCAACGAGGCCCTGCCTGACCCGAGCATCGAGATCCTCGCCGTCTGCGAATTCGGCAAGATCTCCACCCTCGCGGCGGCCACCCTGCGTGAGCTCGGCTACACCCGCGCGGTCGCACTGGATGGCGGCATGGCCGCCTGGCGCGGCGCCGGCCATCCGGTCGAGGCGGGCTAGGGCGGGCAGCGGCATCTCCTGACAACGCGCCGGGCTGCAACCCGCGCCCTCAGAAATGCATCACGCCCCGGCTCTTGAGCAAAACGTCCTGGATGAACCCGCGCGGCACCGTGGTCTTGCCCAGTTCGATCGCCACGAAGACCCGGCCATGCACGACCTGCTCCTCGAAGTACTCGGCCTCGCGCCCGTCAACGTCCATGTCGGTCAGCATCCGCGCGATGGCGCCGCCGGTCGCGCCCAGCGCCGAGCCGAAAGCCGCGATGCTGCTGATCGCCGTGGCCGCCAGCGCCCCTGCCGCCGCCACCCCGCCAATGCCGGGGATCATTAGCATGGTCATGCCGAGCAGGGCCCCGGCGATGCCGCCGCCTGTCGTCGCCCCGGCCACGCTGAGCAGGGAATGCCCGCGCGGCAGGACCGGCTCGGGCTCGAGGAACTGGCCGGTGCGCCACAGCAGCGAGATCGCCCCTTCCGGCACCCCCGCCGCCTTGAGGTCGATCACCGCGTGTTCGGCCCCCGCGCGGTCGCGGAACACGGCGGTCACCACCCGGCCCGAAGCATCGGCGCGCACGGCTTGACCCGCGCGGAACTCATGGGAAAAACGCAGCCGCTCGGCCTCGGTCTCGAACGAAATCCTCAGCCCCGCCCGCTCGTGCAACTTGGCCACGCTGGGCGAGATGCCGGGGGTGAACAGGGTGCGCGCCAGCATGTCGATGGTCGAGCGGCGCAGCTTGCGGTCCGTTCCCCGGTCGATCCATTCGAGGGTTTGCGGTCGCGGGTATCCTGAAGACATGTAGTTCAGGACCGGCAGATCCGCAGCCTTGATGACGAAATCGGGAATATCCTCTTCTCCCTTTAGGGCGTGCATACTCGGGCTTTTGTCGACATCATGCAACAGGACGGCTTACCCAGTTGCTAATTCAGGCCGCGCAGGCACGGATGCTTTTGCACCTCCATGCAATAGCTTCAGCGATGGCGATTTGCGGTGATCTGGCCAAATCCTTGACTTTTCGCAGGCTTTGCGCCATATGGGCAAGGCTAACGTCGCCTGCGACGGAATTTGACGCCGCGAAGGCGCCTCCTTCCATTTCACGCTGCCAGCTCCGCCCGCGCTGTTGCGGGCGGGTAACTGTTTTCGTGAAGGAAACATCCCATGCCTATCGGCACCGTCAAGTTCTTCAATCCCGACAAGGGTTTCGGTTTCATCGCTCCTGATGGCGGCGAACCTGACAATTTCGTCCACATCAGCGCGGTCGAGCGTTCCGGCCTTGGTACCCTGGTCAAGGACCAGCGCGTCAAGTACGAGCTCGAAACCGATCGCCGTGGCAAGTTGGCGGCGGTCAATCTCGAGAACGCCTGAGGAGTGGCCAAGGAGGCCCTTCTCACGCTGGAGGGGCGGATTGATGAAATCCTCCCCGACGGCCGTTTCGCCGTAATCCTCGAAAACGACCACCGGATCATCGCCTATACCGCAGGCAAGATGCGCAAGTTTCGCATCCGCTCGGTCGTCGGTGATCACGTGCGCGTCGAAATGACGCCTTACGACCTGCAAAAGGGCCGCATTGTCTTCCGCGAACGCGGACCGGGTGGCGGCCCTCCGGGACAGCGCAGGCGCTAGCGCCCGCAAACCCATAAGAAAACGCGCCAAGACGCGTTCAGGATACAATGATCGATACCAGAAATACCCCTCACCGTTCTGCGCTGCGCTATGCCCAGCGCCTGAGCGAGCTGAGCAACATTCCCCGGATCCGACCCTCGGCCGGGGCACTTACCGCCCGGGAATTGCGCCGCGAGGTGCTTGCCATTCTCGGTTGAACCGGCCGGGCCGTGCCGAAAGGCCGGCCCTGCCCAGGCACGATCGGAGAATGCCAATGAGCGTTTCGGGTGATTTCTACCAGTTGCAGGCCGACCTCTGCGCTCAGGCCGCCGAACGCGCCGATCTGCCCATGCTGCGCCAGAAATACGAGGCGGCCGGGGCCGCCTGGCAGGCACTGGCCCAGCGCGAGACGCGAATTGCCGAAACCCGTGCCAATCGTCTTGCCGTGGAAGCCGAACGTAAACTCGCCGAAAACGGCGCGCCGATCGAAGCCGTAATCTCATAAGCCGCGCCGTTTATGAGTTGACGCTCTGACTCGGTGATCCCGGGAGAATTGTCATGGACCTCAACGAACTGCTCTATCAGCACCAGCGGGCGCTGATGACTGCCTCGCTCGTGCCCATCGCATTGGCGGGAAGCCGCTTCGATCTTGTCGGCCACTATGCCGAACGGATCCGCCGCCTGCGCAGCGAACTCGGCGTCAGCGTCTGGCCCGGCCCGGCCTTGCGCTGATCGCAGGGCAGGGCGGCCACCGTCTCGTGGCGCCCCTGTAACCGCGAGATTGCCGATCTCCCCCATTTCCGGGCATCCCCCGCTTGCCTTCGGGCGGCCGCTTGCATAGCCAAGCGGAGATGATCCTCTCCCAAACCATGCTGGTGCTGATCGGCCTGCTGCTGGCTGCTTGGGCGGTTGCGGCGGTCTGGGTCATGGTGTCGGCACGCGTCCGGATGAAAAAGGCCGAAAGCGCGATGCGCTCGGGGCGCCGCCTGGCCCGGATGGTTGAAGAATCGCCCACCATTCCGCTGCTCGTCCGGGCTGACGGCCGGATTGAGGCTGCGCCGAAACTGGCCAAGTGGCTCGGGCTCGACCAGGTCCCGCAATACCTTACCGAACTCGGCCAGGCCGATGGCGGGGACGGGGGCATCCCCCAGCTCCAACTGGGCGAACTGATCGCTGCGGTTCGCCGCACCCAGAAAACCGGCGCGCCGTTCCGCATGGTCGTCACGCCGGCGGGCTCGCGTCGTTCGCTGTCCCTGCGCGGCCACCTGGCCGATCCGCAGGTCTCGCCCGGCGGCGCCGCGCTGGTCTGGGTCTTCGACTTTTCGGAGAGCGAGGGCGAACTGGTTCGCCTGCGCGAGGAAGCTTCCGGCGCCCGCGCCGATTTCGTTGCCCTCGTCGGCCTGATCGAGGCCGCGCCGATGCCGATGTGGTTCCGCGACCGGCAGGGGCGCCTGCGCCTCGTCAACCGCGCCTATGTGACGGCAGTGCAGGGCGAAAGCGCCGAAGCCGTGGTGGCCGCGGGGACGGAACTGGTCGAAGTGATCGACGGGCTTTCCGCCGCCCAGATCGCGCTGCAGGCGGCCGAACGCCACACCCCGATCGAGCGGATGGTCGCCGCCACGATCGGCGGTCAGCGCCGCACGCACCGCATCTCCGACCTGCCGCTGGGCGAGGAAGGGGTGGCCGGCTACGCGGTCGACGTCGAGGACATGGAGGAACTTGCCCGCTCGTTCCGCGCTTTCCGCGATGCCCAGCGCTCGATGCTCGACCAGCTGTCGGCCGGGGTCGCCCAGTTCGATGCGGGGCGCCAACTGGTTTTCGCCAACCAGCCGTTCCTGCGCATCTTCGGATTGAAGCCGGCGATCCTGCTCGATCCCCAGCCGTTCGAGCGGTTGCTCGACATGGCCCGCGATGGCGGCCGGGTGCCGGAAGTGCGTGATTTTCCCGCATGGCGCCGCGAACGCGCCGGGTGGTTCCGCCACAGTGCCGCGCAGGAGGAAGCCTGGACCCTGGCCGACGGCACGCATCTGCGCGTCGTCGCACAGCCGATGCCCGATGGCGGGCTGATGCTGATCGCGGAGGACCAGACCGAGCAATTGCGCCTCTCCGCCAGCCGCGACACCCTGCTGCGCACCCGCGCCGCGACGTTCGACAGCCTGTTCGAATCGATCGGCGTCTTTTCGCCCGACGGCAAGATGCAGCTGTGGAACCGCCGCTTCGCACAGGACTGGGGGCTGGACGCCGATTTCCTCGACACCCATCCCAAGGTCGACGTCCTGCTCGAACGGATCGGCGCCCGGCTCAAGCGCCCGGTCCAGTCGAAGCAGGTCGGAGACGTCATCCGCGCCGCCACGCTCGACCGGGTGCAGACCAGCGGCCGGGTCGTCCTCGCCGATGGCCGCACCCTCGAATTTGCCGGGGTTCCCCTGCCGGACGGCAATGGCCTGCTGACCGTGCTCGACATTACCGACAGCCAGAAGGCCGAAGCGGCCCTGCGCGAACGCAATGCCGCGCTGACCGAGGCGGACGCCGTCAAGACCCGCTTCCTCGCCAACATGAGCTACGAATTCCGCACGCCGTTGACCTCGATCGGCGGTTTTGCCGAATTGCTCGAGGCCGGGATCGGCGGAGACCTGACCCCGCAGGGCCACGAATATGTTGCCGCGATCCTCACCTCGGTCCAGCGGCTGGGCGAGCAGATCGAGACCGTGCTCGACCTTTCGCAGAGCGAAGCGGGACTGCTTCCGCTGGCCGAGGAAGAGATCGAGCTGATGCCCTTCGTTACCAAGGTGGTGGAAGAGCGCGTCCACGCGATCCGCGACGGCGGCCTGACCCTCGACCTGCGCGGCGATCGCGGCGCGGGCCGGGTGAAGGGGGACCGTCGCCGCCTCGCCCGTGCGATCGGCCACCTAGTCGACAATGCCATCGCCGCCACCCCGCGCGGCGGCCGCATCCTGGTCGACCTGACGCCCACGAAGCAGGGGCCGCGCGTGGTGATTTCCGACAATGGCGCCGGCATGGACACGGCCACGCTCGCCCGCGCCATGCAGGGCCTCAAGCCCAGCGCTGACGGCGCCGGGTTCGAGCGCCGCCAGGGCCTCGGCCTCCCGCTCGCCCGCCAGCTGATCGAGGCGCATGGCGGCACGCTCGAACTGCTGTCGGAGCCGGGGCAGGGCACGGCCGCGATCGTCAACCTGCCGTGAGGGTGGACCTCCCCGATCTCGCCGCGATGCAGGCTTTTGGCAGTGCCGTTGCAGAGCGGTTGCAAATTGGCGACGTCGTGGCGCTCTCCGGCGGCCTCGGCATGGGCAAGACCACGCTTGCCCGCGCCATCATCGCCGCGCTCGGCCATCAGGGCGAAGTGCCGAGCCCGACCTTCACCATCGTTGAGACCTACGATCCCCCCGCCGTCCGCCTGCCCCTGGTCCACGCCGATTTCTACCGGCTGAAGCATCCGGAAGAGGCGCAGGAACTGGGGCTGGACGACTATCGGAGCGGCGCGGCCCTCATCGCGGAATGGCCGGAAATGGCAGGCGGTTTCGCTCATGAGACGGGCTGCTTGTCGATCCTGTTGGAAAGTGCGGGAGAGGGGCGGATCGCCATTGTAAACGGCGGCCCCGATTGGGTAGGGCGGCTGCCATGACCGATACCGTGCCCGAGGGGATCGATCCCTTCCTCGCCGCCGCCGGCTGGACCGGCGCCGCCATCGAGCCGCTGCCCGGCGATGCCTCGTTCCGCCGCTATTTCCGCATCCGCAAGGGCGAGAAAACCGCCATGCTGATGCACGCCCCGCCGCCGCACGAGGATCCCGCACCCTTCCTGCGCGCCGCCCGCTGGCTCGACGATGTCGGTCAGCGCGCCCCGATCGTGCTTCACGAGGCCGCGCGCGAAGGGCTGGTCCTGCTGGAAGACTTCGGCGAAGTCCGGATGCGCGACTATCTCGATGCCTGGCCCGACGACGAGCTGCCGGTCTATGCCGCCGCGGTCGATGCGCTCAAGGCCCTGCACCAGGTTCCTCCGGGGCCGTTTACCGCCTATTCGCTGGCCGAATACCAGCGCGAGGCCAAGCTGTTCATCGACTGGTATTGCCCGGCCCAGAACCTTTATGTCGACGGCAAGGGCTGGACTGAGGCGTGGGATGCGGCGCTGATGCCGCTGCTCGGCCGCCAGCGCCCGGGCGTGACCGTGCTGCGCGACTATCATGCCGAGAACATCATGCTGCTCGGCGCGCTGCACAAGCAGGGTCTGCTCGATTTCCAGGACGCGCTGGTCGGCCATCCGGCCTACGATCTCGTCTCCCTGCTGCAGGACGCGCGCCGTGATGTCTCGACCGATCTCGAGGCGGAGATGGTCGGCCATTACCTGCGCGGCCACCCCGATCCCGAGACTTTCGTGGCTGACTATGCTCGCCTCGGCGCCCAGCGGAATGCCAAGATCGTCGGCATTTTCGTCCGCCTGTGGAAGCGCGACGGCAAGCCGCGCTACCTCTCACTGATCCCGCGCGTCTGGGCCCTGCTCGAGCGCGACCTGACTCATCCCGCGCTCGCGCCGGTGGCGGAATGGTTCGCCGCGAACATCCCGGATCACCTGCGCGCCGATGGCGGGGGCACCTACGACGTATGAGCAAGCCGCTTGCCTCCGACACCGCGATGGTCATGGCTGCCGGGCTCGGCAAGCGGATGCGCCCGCTGACCGCGGCCCGGCCCAAGCCGCTGGTCAAGGTCGCCGGCAAGCCGCTGATCGACTGGAGCCTCGATCTGCTCGCCGATGCGGGGGTGAAGAAGGCCGTCGTCAACGTCCACTACCTCGCCGATGCGCTGGAAGTGCACCTTGAACACTATCCCCGGCTCGAAATCGCGGTGTCCGACGAGCGTCCCGAATTGCTCGAGACCGGCGGCGGGCTGGTCCGCGCCCATGCCCAGGGCCTGCTGCCCGATCCGTTCTTCTGCGTGAACAGCGATAATATCTGGCTGGATGGCCCGCGCAGCGCCTTTGACGAGCTGAGCCAGGCCTGGAACCCTGACCGGATGGACGCGCTGCTGCTGATGGTCCGCCATCCCGCCGCGCACAACTATGTCGGCAAGGGCGATTTCCATCTCGATGGGCTGGGCCAGGTCAGCCGTCGCCGCTCCGGCCGGGTTGCTCCGTTCATCTACACCGGCATCCAGCTCTGCTCGCACCGCCTGCTGCGTGATGCGCCGGAAGGCCCGTTTTCGACCAACGTGCTGTGGAGCCGCGCGATGGAAGAAGGACGGCTCTACGGCTGGGTCCATACCGGTGAGTGGTTCGAGGTCGGCAATCCCCAGGCCATCGCACCGACCGAGGCGATTCTGCTCGGGCGCCACTAAGCGTGACTGAACGGCGCGCCGGGCCGACGCTCTATTCGATCGCGGCACACCGCGGTTTCGCCGATGCGCTCGCCGCCGGCCTGATCCCGCGTTACGCCTCGGGCGAACTCGGCCTGGCCCGCCTGACCCTGCTGCTGCCCAGCCAGCGCGCCGTGCGCACGGTGACCGAGGCCTTCGTGCGCCTGTCCGGCCAAGGGGAGGGGAAGGGGGGGATGCTCCTTCCGCGCATGGTCGCGGTCGGTGACCTCGACCTCGACGAAACACTCGGCCCCCTGCTCGATCCGCTCGGTGCCGGGGCCGATATCGCACCAGCCGCGGACCCTACCCGGCGTTGGTTGCGGATCGCCGACCTTCTGCGTGAGGAACTGGCCGACAGCGCCCCGCGCGGCCCGGCCCTGCTCCGCCAGGCTTTCGAGATCGGGCGGACGATGGATCGCCTGCTGGTCGAGGGGATTGGCCCGCAGGAACTGCTGCAGGACCGGGTTCTGGCAGTGGTCGGCGAACAAGCCGAGCACTGGAAGGCCTCGATCCGCACTTTTGCGCGGGTTCAGGCCCGCTGGCTTGCCGAACTCGAGGCGCGCGGCGAGCTTGACGCCCCCTCGCGGCGCAATGCCCTGTTCGCCCATGCCGCGCGGCGCTGGCGGGACGAACCGCCGCCGTTCCCGGTCGTGGCTGCCGGCGTCACCAGTGCCTCGCCCGCGCTCGCTGCCCTGCTGCGCACCGTGGCGGACCTGCCCGATGGAGCCGTGATCCTGCCCGACCTCGATCTCACCCTCGATGAGGCGGTCTGGGATGATCTCGGCACGGCGGGATCGCCGAAAACGCCGGACGATCCCCCGATCGGCCGCGACGATGCCGTCGTCCACCCGCAATATCACCTCAAGCTGCTGCTGCACCGCATGGGCGTGGGGCGCGGCGAGGTCGAGCCGTGGCACCGTTCGGGCCTGGCAGCGGCGCCGCCTGAGCGGCGCCGGGCCATCTCCAACCTGTTCCTCCCGCCCGCGGCCAGCGCCCGGTGGGTCCGCCTCAAGGCCGAGGAACGGCGCCTTTCCGCGGTGCGGCTGATGGAAACGGCCCATCCCGGGGAGGAAGCCCAGGCCATCGCCATCCTGATCCGCGAAGCGCTGGAAGAGCCCGAGCGCCGCGTTGCTCTCGTCACGCCAGACCGGGCGTTGGCCGGGCGGGTGATCGCCCATCTCCAGCGCTGGGGGATCTCGGCAGACGATACGGCGGGCCAGCCCCTGCCGCAGACCGCTGCGGGGCGCCTGTTCCTGCTGCTGGCCGAAGTGGCGGCAAGCGGGGCCTGCCCGGTGCCGCTGGTCGCCCTGCTCGGCCATCCGCTGGCCGGCTGCGGGGAAGGGCGCGCAGACTGGCTCGATCGGCTGCGCGAACTGGACGAACGCTTGCGCGGACCGCGCCCGGAGCCGGGCCTTGGCCATGTCGCCCGCACGGTCGAGGGCGCCGGAAATCCGCGGCTTGCTGCCTGGTGGGAGGCGGTCTCGGCCATTCTCGCGCCGCTGCTGGGCGGCGGCGAGCAGGCGCTTTCTGACCTCGTCGACCTGTTGGTCGCGGCGGCCGAAGCCCTGTCCGGTGGTGCGGTCTGGGCCGGGGCCGATGGCCGCGCGCTCTCGGCCTTCGTGGACGATCTGCGCGAGGCCGCTGCCGACGTCGGCACCCGCCTCGCGCCGGACGATCTTGCCGCCGCCCTGCGCGACGCAATGGACCGCGTTGCCGTGCGCCCGCCGTGGGGCGGCCATCCGCGCGTGGGCATCTACGGCTTGATCGAGGCGCGGATGAGCCGGGCCGATCTCGTCATCTGCGGCGGCCTCGTCGAAGGCACCTGGCCCGGCGCCTCGGCGCCTGACGCGCTGCTCGCTCCGGCCGTGCTGCGCGCACTTGGCGTGCCCGGCGCCGATTTCCGGATCGGCCTTGCCGCGCATGACCTTGCCGCCGCGCTCGGCGCGCCGGAAGTGGTGCTGAGCCATGCCCGCCGCGATGCCGCCGGCCCGGCCATCCCCTCGCGCTTCGTGCTGCGGGTGCGCGCCATGCTGGGCGAGAAGTTGCTGGCGGATCACCTGGAGACCCGCGCGGTCGAGCTTGCCCGCGCGATCGACGATCCGCTGCCCGCGCCACCCCATCCGCGCCCCGAGCCCATGCCGAGCGCGGCGCAGCGTGACGTGCCGATCGCGGTCACCGGGCTCGACCGGCTGCGCGGCGACCCCTACCAGTTCTACGCCAGCGAGATTCTGCGCCTGCGCGCCTGGGACGCGCTCGATGCCGAGCCGACGGCGGCGTGGAAGGGCACGGCGGTCCACAAGATCCTCGAGGAATGGCACAAGCAGCGCGGCGAACTCCTGCCCATCGCAGAAGGTGAACTGGCGAAGATGAGTGCGCACCCGCTGGTGCGCGGGCTATGGTGGCCGCGGCTGGTTGCCGGGCTGGAATGGATCGCGCTGGAGATCGAGCGCCTCAAGGCCGAGGGGCGCGAGGTGGCCGCGAGCGAGGCCAAGGGACACATCACGTACAAGGGCGTGAAGATCACCGGCCGGGCCGACCGGATCGACCGCAGCGCCGACGGCACGCTAGCCATTGTCGATTACAAGACCGGCAGCCCGCCTTCGGCCCGCCGGGTCGGCGAAGGCTTCGCGCTCCAGCTCGGCCTGATCGGCCTGATGGCGCGGGAAGGGGCCTTTTCCGGCATTTCCGGCGAGCCGGAGCGGTTCGAATACTGGTCGCTCAGGAAGTCCGGGAAGAGCCCGACCGGGTTTGGCGAATGCAGCGAGCCGATCCTGGAGGGCCAGAAGAAAAGCGGCATCCCGCGCGAGGATTTCCTGCCCGAGACCGAGCGCTACCTGTCGGAGGCCATCGCCCGCTGGATCAAGGGCAACGATCCGTTCACCGCCCGCCTCAATCCCGATCTGCCCAGCTATGACGACTATGACCAGTTGATGCGGCTCGACGAGTGGCAGGCGCGCGCCGCCGACCTGGAGGAGCCGGAATGAGCCCCGAGGAACTGGCATGAGCCCCGAGGAACTGGCATGAGCAAGGTCTATCCCTTGCAGGACAACCAGCGCCTCGCGGTCGATCCGCGCGACACGGTCTGGCTCTCGGCCTCGGCCGGAACGGGCAAGACCCAGGTGCTCT
The DNA here is from genome assembly GCF_014230315.1 of Novosphingobium flavum. Lineage (GTDB taxonomy): Bacteria > Pseudomonadota > Alphaproteobacteria > Sphingomonadales > Sphingomonadaceae > Novosphingobium > Novosphingobium flavum. Next base: position 290,554 of record NZ_JACLAW010000001.1, read on the forward strand.
CGGCCCGCGTCCTGCGCCTGCTGCTGAGCGAGGGGGTCTCTCCCGCCCAGATCCTCTGCCTCACCTTCACCAAGGCGGGCGCGGCGGAAATGGCCAACCGCGTCAACGAGGTGCTGGCCAACTGGGTGAGGATGCCCGACGTGGCGCTGGGGATCGAGCTTCAGGCGATCGGGGCCTCGGCCAACGATGCCACGCGGGCCCGCGCCCGCACGCTCTTCGCCGCCGTGCTCGATTGCCCGGGCGGGGGGCTTAGGATCAACACGATCCACGCCTTCGCCCAGTGGCTGCTGGCGGGTTTCCCGGAGGAGGCGGGCCTCTCGCCCGGCACCCGCGCGATGGAGGACCGCGACCGGGCGCTGCTCTCGCGCGAGGTGCTCTCGCGCCTCCTGCTTGATGCCGAGGATCAGGGCGATCACGAGATGCTGGACGCGCTCGCCGCCCTGTCGCTGCGCATGGGGCCGGACGAGGTTGAGCGGTTCCTGCTGCGCTGCGCGACGGCGCGCGAGGCGTGGTTCGGGCCCGGTTCGTGGGTTCCGCCGCTGCGCCCCAGGGTCGAGCGCCTGCTCGGCTTGCCCGAGGGCAGGGATCTTGCCGAACTGTGCGACGATGCCGCGTTCGACACCCGCTCGCTGCGCCGCTGCATGGAGATCAACGCGGCGTGGCCTGCTCAGACCGGGCAGAACGCGGCCAATGCGATCGGGCACTGGTTGGCGAAGGACGAGGGCGCGCGGGCTGATGCGATCGACGCGCTGGCCGAGGTGTTCTTCACCAAGGGCGGCGAGCTGCGCGCATCGAAATCGCAGCAGAAGATCGATCCGGCCTATGCCGACTTCGTTGGCCGCGTCGCCGCCTGCATCAACGCGGTGTGCGAGCGCAAGGCCATGCTCGCGCTCGCCGGCTGGCTGACTCCAGCGCTCACCCTCGGCCGCCGGTTCGCGCTCGCCTGGGACGAGGCCAAGACCCGCGAGGGGCTGATCGACTTCGACGACCAGATCCGCCAGGCTGCCGACCTTCTCACCCGCTCGGACCTTGCCGACTGGATCCGCTACAAGCTTGACCGCCGCTTCGATCACATCCTGATCGACGAGGCGCAGGATACCAATGCCGCGCAGTGGCAGATCATCGAGGCGCTGACGGGTGATTTCTTCGCCGGGGCGGGCCAGCACGGTGCCGAGGCCCTGCGCACCCTGTTCGTGGTGGGCGATTACAAGCAGGCGATCTTCCGCTTCCAGGGCACCAGCCCGGAAAACTTCGAGCGCGCCCGCCGCAGCGTGAAGGAGCAGATGCTCGGCGCCGCCGCCAATGCTGAGCAGTTGCGCGGCGCCTCGGGGCTGCGCGAATTGCAGGAACTGGGTCTCGGCCGGTCTTACCGCACGGCGCGGCCGATCCTCGAATTCGTTGACGCCGCGATTTCCGGGATCGGGCCGGAGCGCTTCGGCCTGTCCGCTTCGCCCGAACCACATCTGGGGGAGGACCGGCCGGGTCTCGTCACCCTGTGGCGGCCGGTCGGCCTGTCGGGCGACGATACGGGCGAGGAACCGGACGAGGGCGAGGAAGGTTGGCTCTCGCGGCCCGACCGGCAACTGGCGGACCGGATCGCCCGGCAGGTCGCCGCCTGGCTGCGGGATGGCTATGCCCTGGTCAAAGGCCAGCCGCGCCGCGCCGCGGCGGGTGACGTCATGGTGCTGGTGCGCAAGCGCAAGGAACTGGCCGGTCTGATCGTGGCCCGGCTTCATGCGCGCGGTGTGCCCGTGGCGGGGGTCGACCGGCTGCGGCTTGGCGCTCCGCTCGCGGTCAAGGACCTCATCGCCGCGCTACGCTTCGCCGCCCAGCCGCGTGACAGCCTGACCCTTGCTGCCCTGCTGGTCTCGCCGCTCGTCGGCTGGAGCCAGGAAGACCTGCTCGAACACGGCTACCGCGAACCGGGCGTACCCCTGTGGGACCACCTGCGCCGCTCGCGCGGGCCCTTGGTCGCCGCCACGGTCGGGCAATTGCTGGAGCTTCTCGCCCGCGCTGATTTCGCCCCGCCGCAGGCGCTGCTGCAATGGCTGCTGGTCGGTCCGTGGCAGGGGCGTCGCCGCCTCGTCGCCCGGCTGGGCACCGAGGCGAACGATCCGATCGACGAACTGGTCAACGCCGCCCACGCCTATGCGGCTACAGATACGCCGAGCCTCGTCGGCTTCCTCAACTGGTTCGATGCCGGGGACGGCGAACTGAAGCGCGAGGCCGAGGGCGGCGGCGGGCTGGTGCGGGTGATGACGGTCCACGGTTCGAAGGGCCTGCAGGCCCCGATCGTGATCCTCGCCGATGCGGCCGACAATCCCGATCGCGGGCTTGGCGCGGAACTGGCCCTGTCGGAACCCGGTCCCGCTGGTCTGCGGCACGTTCCGTCGATCCCGCTGCCGGGTTTGCGCAAGGACGAGAAGCTGGGCCGGATCGCCGCCGCCGAGGCGCTGGTCGGCAAGGAGGAGCGCGAGGAGCACTGGCGTCTGCTCTACGTCGCCATGACCCGGGCGGAAGAGGCGCTGTTCGTTACCGGCTCGCTCGGTCCGCGCGAAACCCGGCCCGCCGAGGATTCCTGGTATGCCCGGCTTGCCGAGGTGTTCGGAGATGCCGCGTGGCAGGCCGATCCGCTGTGGGGCGAACGGATCGAGCACGGCAACGCGCCGGCGCCCCCGCCGGCCCGCGCGGCGGAAGCGCTGGCCCTGCCGCTGCCCGCCGCCCTGCCGGCATGGCTCAGCCGCCCGCTTGCCGCCGAACCGCGCCCGCCGCGCCCGCTCGCGCCCTCCGCGCTGGGCGAGGACAGTGCCGCCGATCCGCCGCGCCCGGCAGGCCGCGCGGCCGATGTCGCCGCAGCTGCCCGGCGCGGTACCTTGATCCACCGCCTGCTCGAACGTCTGCCCGATCTTGCGGCCGAGAGCAGGCATGAGGCCGCCGCCCGCTGGCTTGCCCGCAATGCCGCCGATCTTGCGCAAGATGTCCGCGCCGAGATGGCCGGGGCTGCGCTGCGCGTGCTCGCGGTCGAAGGCTGGGGCGATCTGTTCGGGCCCGGCGCCCTTGCCGAAGTCCCGATTGCCGCCACGGTCGGCGAGCAGGTCGTCGCCGGCACGATCGACCGCCTGATCGTGACGGCCGGGCGCATCCGGCTGGTCGATTTCAAGACCGCGCGCCGTCCGCCGGCTTCAGCGGAGCAGGTTCCCGTGGCGATCCTGCGCCAGATGGGGGCCTATGCCGCCGCGCTCGAACAGGTCTGGCCGGGCCGGATAATCGAGGCGGCCCTGCTCTATACCGAGGCGCCTGCATTGATCGTCCTGCCGGACGAACTGGTGGCGCGGCACAAGCCCGGGTTTGCGGGGGCGCAATAATCCTGTACCCGCTGGGCGTTGCATGCGGGCCCCGGCGGCCTAGATAACAGTCCGAAACAAGTGTCAGGAGTAGTGATTCCATGCCCACCGTGAAGGTTACCGACGCCAGCTTCGACAGCGATGTGCTGGCTTCCGACAAGCCCGTGCTGGTCGATTTCTGGGCGGAATGGTGCGGCCCGTGCAAGATGATCGGCCCGGCCCTCGAGGAAATCGCCGACGAGTTGGCTGAAGATGTGACCATCGCCAAGGTCGACATCATGGCCAACACCGACACTGCGACCAAGTTCGGCGTCCAGTCGATCCCGCTGCTGGTGCTGTTCAAGAATGGTGAGCCGGTTGCCCAGAAGCTCGGCGCTGCCCCCAAGGGTGCGCTGAAGGCCTGGATCCAGGGCGCTCTCTAAGCGTTAAATCGCCTGCATTCGCGCGGCGAGGTCGTCCCACAGGGCCGGGCTCGCCGCGCCGATCAGGCCGGGCTCCAGATGCCGGTCAACCCGGTATTCCGAGCCGTCCGGCCGGGCAGCCCGCCCGCCGGCCTCGTTGAGGAACAGCACGCCCGCCGCATGGTCCCACGCGAGGGTGCGCTCGAACACCGAGACGTCGTTCACCCCCAGCGCAAGGCGCGGATACTGTTCGGCCGCGCAGCGCGGAATGTCGACCAGCGCATAGTGCGGGGCAATGTGCGCCATGAGCGCCGCGCGCCGTGCCGCATCGGCGAAGATCACCGAAATTGCGGCAACCGGCGGTTCCTGCCCCGTGCTACGGGCGCCGATCCGCTCTCCGTTGACGAAGGCGCCGCCGCCGCGATGCGCCGTGCAGAGGCGCTGTTGCAAGGGATCGTAGATCCAGCCGGACAGGATTTCGCCCCGGTCGGCCAGCGCCAGCAGGATGCCGAAGGGCGGCTTGCCCACGGCGAAATTGTTGGTCCCGTCGAGCGGGTCGATGATCCAGCACAGCCTGTCGGCGAGCCGGTCCATCAGGGACGGGTCGGCATGGCAGCCTTCTTCGCCGACGATCGCCGCCTCGGGCAGGATGCGGGCCAGCCCCTCGGCCAGCCGCGCTTCGCTTTCGAGATCGGCCACGGTCACGACGTCGTCGGCCGCCTTGCTGATGATCTCGTCGGCCGTGAGCTGGCGATAGTGCGTCAGCAGGCATTGCTCGGCCGTCTCGCGCATCAGGGCGGAAACGGCGTTGTCGAGGGCTTGGTTCGGCATGACGCCGTCAGCTGCGATAGTCGGCGTTGATCGAGATGTAACCGTGCGTGAGGTCGCAGGTCCACACGGTCGCGCGACCCTGGCCCAGCCCCAGATCCACGGAAATTCTCACTTCGCGGCCCTTGAGGTGCGCGGCCACCGGGGCCTCGTCGTAGTCGGCCAGTGGCTGGCCGTCCTTGGCCGCCCAGACCCCGCCGAAGCCGATCGAGAGCCTGTCGCGGTCGGCGGGTTCGCCGGCCTTGCCGACCGCCATGACCACGCGGCCCCAGTTGGCGTCTTCCCCGGCGATGGCGGTTTTTACGAGCGGAGAGTTGGCGATGGCGAGGCCGACCTTGCGGGCCGAGGCGTCGCTGACGGCGCCGGTTACGGCCACTTCGATGAACTTCTGCGCGCCTTCGCCGTCCTTGACCACGAGGTGTGCAAGCTCCCTGCAAACGGACTGCAACGCCGCTGCAAAGGCATCGGCCCCGGCGCTCTCGAACGAGACCAGTGGAGCGTTGCCGGCAGCGCCGGTGGCGAAGGCCAGCACCGTGTCCGAGGTCGATGTGTCGCTGTCGACCGTGATGCAGTTGAAGGTCGCGTCGGCCGAGGCGGACAGGCATTGCTGGAGAAAGGCGGGGTCGACTGCCGCGTCGGTGAAGACGTAGCCGAGCATGGTTGCCATGTCGGGCGCGATCATGCCCGAACCCTTGATGATCGCACTGAAGTGGACCTTCACGTCGCCGATCATCGCGCTCGCCGTCGCGCCCTTGGGGAAGGTGTCGGTCGTGCCGATGGTGCGCGCTGCGTCTTCCCAGCCGCAGGGGTGGGCGGTGAGCGCGGCCTCGACCCCGGCGCGGGCCTTGTCCTTGGGCAGGGGGACGCCGATCACGCCGGTGGAGGAGACGAAGACTTCCTCACGCCCGCAGCCGAGATGGTCGGCCACCTGCTCCATGATCTGCTCCACCGCCTCGCGTCCGCGATAGCCGGTGAAGGCGTTGGAATTGCCGGCGTTGACCACCAGGGCCCGGGCCTTGCCCTGCTTCACGTTCTGGCGGCCAAGCTCGACTTCGGACGAGCAGCAAACGTTGCGGGTGAACACGCCGGCAACGGCCGTGCCTTCGATCAATTCGACATAGGTCAGGTCACAGCGGCCCCAGTCCTTGTACCCGGCGCGGACGATGCGCGGGGTAACCCCGGCGATGGCGGGCAGGGCGGGGAAGGGCGAGGCGAGCGGGGAGACGGCTTCGGACATGGCCGAGGGACTAGCGCGCGCGGCCGTGAAATCAAGCGTTGAGCGCCAGCCCTGGTGAATGCCCGTCGTGGTCGCCCATCGGCTTTGGCTGTTTGCCTCGTTCCAGCAAGCGCGCGGCGCAATGGGCCAGAACCAGGGAGATTGTCACGCTTGCCGCGGCGACAAGCGGCGCGAAGGTTTCCGGCACCCGGTCGCTGACCGCCTTGCCGCAGAGGAGCAAGGGATAATGGAAGACATAGAGCGGATAGGACAGTCTGCCCATGGCCATCAGCAGGGCGGCAGGCTCGCCGCGCGAAGGTGCCGCGGCAAGCCACATGACCAAGGGGAAGGCCAGCAGGGTGAGGATCACGTCCCCCAGCCCACGTGAAAGCGGCAGAAGCGGCGAGAAGGCCACGATAGCCACCGGCAACAATAGCGAAACTTGCCATCCAAGGCCCGAATTGGCACCGCGCCGCACGGAGCGCCGGGCGAGCAGCATGCCGATCGGATAGGCGAACATCACTCGAAGCAGGCCTAGCCACCAGCCGTAAACATCCGGCCCGGCGCCGTTCGAGCCGATCATCGCAACGCTCACCGTGAGCGCCGCGCCGGCCAGGAGCGCCAGAAGCAGCAGGAGCCGGTCCGAAAGGCGCCACAGGATCAGCACATGGACTGCATTGGCGATCAGTTCGAACAGCAGCGACCATTCCGGTGGATCGACCACGAAAAGCTGCCCTTCGCCGGACAGGCGCGGCAGAATCAACAGGCCAAGCGCCACATCGCGAACGGAAAACAAGGTTCCGCGCGCCGCGAAGTGACAGACGACGCCCAGCGCCACCCCCATCGCCATCAGGGGCCAAAGACGCATGATGCGCGCCTTCATGAACCGGGCGAAGGAAAGGCCCGCGGCAAACCGGCGGTCGAACGCCATGGCCAGAACGAAGCCGCTCAGCATGAAAAACAGATCGACGAGCAGGTAGCCTCGCTCAACCAGACCCCACCGACCGAAAGTCGTGGTGACATGGTACAGCACCACGCCGACCGCCGCCAAGGCGCGCAGTCCGTCCAGCACCGGCATGCGGGCGTCGGTCGTCGTTGGCGCAGTAAGGGCTCTCGTCACTCCCGCTTTATCGCCGCAAAACGTGAACAGCCGGTTAGGCGCGGTCGGCGCCGGGCCTGATCGGCTTTGCGCCATGCTCGTGCGCGGTGATGTGACTTCAGGAGTGGACGAACCGCCTCGGCGCCCCTATCTGGTGTGACCGACCATGACCCGTCTGCTGCTCGCCTTTCTTGCCTTGCTCGGCATCGTTGCCCAGGCCGCTCCGGCCGAGGCGCGTCCCTGCGGCGAGACGGCGCAGGTCCGGCTGATCGCCTCCGGGGCGGCAGTCGCGGGGGTCATTGCCGTGCGCAGCATTGCCGCGCCGCCGCATCTTGCGCCGGTCCGCGGCGAACACTTCGCTTCCAGCGAAGTCCCGGTCGCCCTGCTGGCCATTGCGCCTGCGCCGACCGTCCTGATCAAGGTCGATCGCGCCCGCGAATAGCGCGGCCCCCGGCATCCTTGTTTTTTCGCGCGAAACCGGCCCGCTGGCCCGCGCGTATTCACCCTATCGTCACGTCATGCCGCGCCTTCGGCGCGCGGCGCTCATCACAGGATATTCCCATGCTCGGCGCACTCGCCAAGGCCATGTTCGGCTCTTCCAACGAACGCTACGTCAAGAAGCTCGACAAGACCGTCGCCCGGATCAACGCTTATGAGCCGCAGCTCGAAGCCTTTTCGGACGACGAGCTGAAGGCCCAGACGGTCAAGTTCCGCGAACAGCTTGCCGCCGGCGCCAGCCTTGACGACATTCTGCCCGAAGCCTTCGCCACGGTGCGCGAGGCATCGAAGCGCGTGTTCGGTATGCGCCACTTCGACGTCCAGATGATCGGCGGCATCGTGCTCCATCGCGGCGAGATCGCGGAAATGCGCACCGGCGAGGGCAAGACCCTGGTGGCGACCACGGCGACTTACCTCAACGCGCTTGAGGGCAAGGGCGTCCACGTCGTTACCGTGAACGACTACCTCGCCAAGCGCGACGCGGAATGGATGGGGCAGCTGCATCGCTTCCTCGGCCTGACCGTGGGCGTGATCGTGCCCAACCTCAACGAGTACGAGCGGCGCGAGGCCTATAACGCCGACATCACCTATGCCACCAACAACGAGCTGGGCTTCGACTACCTGCGCGACAACATGAAGCACGAGCGCAGCCAGATGACGCAGCGCCCGTTCAACTTCGCGATCGTCGACGAGGTGGACTCGATCCTGATCGACGAGGCGCGCACCCCGCTGATCATCTCCGGCCCGACCGACGACAAGTCGGACCTCTACATTTCGGTCGACGCGGTCATCAAGAATCTGCCCGAAGAGCTTTATGAAGCCGACGAGAAGACCAAGAACATCACCCTGACCGAAGACGGCGTGGAATGGGCCGAGCGCCAGCTCGAGGCCGCCGGGCTGCTTGAAGGGTCGAACCTCTACGACGTCGAGAACACCCAGGTCGTCCATCACCTCGACCAGGCGCTCAAGGCGAACGTCATGTTCAAGCGCGACATCGACTATGTCGTGAAGGACGACAAGGTAGTGATCATCGACGAGTTCACCGGCCGCATGATGGACGGCCGCCGCTGGTCGAACGGCCTGCACCAGGCGGTCGAGGCCAAGGAGGGCGTGAAGATCGAGCCCGAGAACCAGACCATGGCCTCGATCACCTTCCAGAACTATTTCCGCATGTACCCCAAGCTTTCGGGCATGACCGGCACGGCCGCCACCGAAGCCCCGGAATTCTACGACATCTACAAGATGAACGTGGTCACCATCCCGACCAACGTGCCGGTGCAGCGCATCGACGACGAGGACGAGTTCTACAAGAACACGCACGACAAGTTCGGCGCTATCGCCAAGCTGATCCGAGAGCGGCAGGAGATCGGCCAGCCGGTGCTGGTCGGCACGGTTTCGATCGAGAAGTCGGAGCTGCTGAGCGAGTTCCTCAACCGCGAGAACGTCAAGCACGCCGTGCTCAACGCGCGCTTCCACGAGCAGGAAGCGCACATCGTCGCCCAGGCCGGCAGCCCCGGCGCAGTGACCGTCGCCACCAACATGGCGGGCCGCGGCACCGACATTCAGCTGGGCGGCAACGTCGAGTTCCGGATCGAGGACGAGCTCAGGGACATGCCCGAGGGGGCGGAGCGCGATGCGGCCATCGCCAAGATCAAGGCTGAAGTGGCCGAGGCCAAGGCCGCCGTTCTTGCCTCGGGCGGCCTGTGCGTGATCGGCACCGAGCGCCATGAGAGCCGCCGCATCGACAACCAGCTGCGCGGCCGCTCTGGCCGCCAGGGCGATCCGGGCATGAGCAAGTTCTACCTCTGCCTCGAGGATGACCTGTTGCGCATCTTCGGGCCGGACACGCTGTTCAGCCGGATGATGAATTCCAACCTGGCCGACGGCGAGGCGATCGGCTCCAAGTGGCTGTCGAAGGCGATCGAGACCGCGCAGAAGAAGGTCGAGGCGCGCAACTACGACATCCGCAAGCAGGTCGTCGAATACGACGACGTGATGAACGACCAGCGCAAGGTGATCTACGAGCAGCGCTCGGACATCATGGATGCCGAGACGGTGGACGACGTGGTGGTCGACATGCGCCGCGACACGGTCAACACGATCGTCGGCGATGCCTGCCCGCCGGGCTCTTATCCGGAGCAGTGGGACGTCGAGGCGCTGGTCAACCGCGCTTACGAGGTGCTCGGCCTTGAAGTGCCGCTGGCCGAGTGGATGGAAGAGGACGGCGTCGATCCGGAAGTGATCGAGGAGCGCATCTCCGCGCTCGCCGATGCCCGGATGGCCGAGCGCATGGCCGACCAGCAGGAAGTGTGGCGCACGGTCGAGAAGTCGATCCTGCTCGAGCGGCTGGACCATTACTGGAAGGAGCACCTCGCCACGCTCGACGCGCTGCGGCAGGTGGTGTTCCTGCGCGCCTATGCCCAGAAGACCCCGATCAACGAGTACAAGCAGGAGGCCTTCGGCCTGTTCGAGAAGATGCTGGAAACGATCCGCGAGGACGTGACGCGCATCCTGAGCACGGCCGAGTTCCGCTTCCAGCAGCAGCCCGAAGAAATGAGCCTGCCCGAGCTGCCCTCGTTCCTGACCGGCCATATCGATCCGCTGACCGGCGAGCTTGATGCCTCGATGGGGAGCCAGGTGCCCGGAGCCGAGGCCATGCTCAGCGCTCTCGGGACGGCCGCGCCGCTGGCGGCCCATGCGGTGGAGGGCGGCGATCCCTATGCCGACCTCGGCCTGTCGCGCAATGCGCTGTGCCCCTGCGGTTCGGGCAACAAGTACAAGCACTGCCACGGCGCCGTGGCCTGACGGAAAAGGGGCGCGGGGAAACTCCGCGCCCCTTTTCGGGTGAATTCACCGAGGCGGCGGCACCGGGTCGCGCGCTTGCGGCTATTCCATCATCATCAGAAGGGCCCAAGCGATGGCCGTGCCGATGATGAACAGGGTCCACGAACCGTAGATTTCAGTGCCCTGGACATTGAAATGCTGGATATGCAGCAGGCCGCCGGAACCGCCGCGCGTGCCGATGAAGGTCGAGATGATCCACGACAGGAAGGCGCCGGGGATCAGGGCTTTCACGAGGGCGATCATCGTTTGCTCTGCATTGGAGTTTGGCGCGGCGCGGCAGGGCCGGCCCCGCCGAATGGGGTCAGGGCGCCATTATCAGAAATCGAACCCTACTCCAACGTGAACGAGGCTTGGCGCATCGGCGCGGCCGCCGCCCAGCGCGCCCAGTTCGACTTCCGTGCCGCGCCGCGAACCGGCCTTGAGCGCGAGGTCGGGCAGCGGCGTTTCGTAGGTGGCATCGTCAAGCAGGGGGAAGCGATCGGCGGCGGCCTTGACCCGGAGCGGCGCCGGCTGCGCGAGGGCTGTGCGCTCGCGCGCGAACTCGGCCGGGGACAGCTCGATCCGCACCGGCGCATGGGCATGCGCGACCTCGGCGGCGAGAAGGTGCGGGGCGAGCATTCCGAGCAGCAGGCCGATCGACATCGCGAAAACCTTTGCGGTTGGTAAGGACTGCATCGCCGATTCCGGTGAAGTCCACATCAACAACCACGGAAAACCGACGTGGTTTCCGAAAAGGTAGGCACGTTGTTCAGTGGCGCTTCTGGCGCATGGCCTGGCGCGGGCTCAGCCGGGTGTGCCAGCGCATCTCCCGGTCGCGCAGGATCCGCCTGCGCCAGGTGATGATGGCGGCCGCGATGGACCCGAGAAGGACGGCGATGAGGCCGTAGGCGATGAGCAGGCGAGGTTCGATCATGCCGCGTCCAGCGCCTGCGGCCCGGCCGTTTCCGCCAGCGCGCGGAGCAGGGCGGCGAGGACGGCCATGGATAGCCAGCGGGCGTTGCGGGAATGGGTGCCGTGGCCCGGATTGAGCTGGACCTGCGCAATCACGCTGCCGTCGGCCAGCCGCCCGCCGGTAAACACGGCGCGGGGAGGGAGCAGGGCGAGCGCCGCGGATTCGAACGCGCCGGCACGGGCGAGGTCTTCGGCCCGGTCGAGCATTTCGGCGGCGGTCCGCGGGTATAGCCGGAGATAGAGGTTGCCGAGCAGGTGGGTGGCCGCCGTCAGGCAGCCTGACTGCTGGCCGAACCCGGCCTCCTCGCAATTGCGGGCCAGTTCACGCAGGTTTCCGCGTTGCGGCGAAACCGTGGCGGGGGCGGTCGGTCGGATGTTTCTGATTTGCGACACGATTTTCTTTTCCTGCTGGGCGCCGATTGTTTCGACGTTCCCGCCTCGAGACATGCCCGGAAGATGCGGCAAAGGGAAACGTCCGGACGACGGGATGTGTAATTAAGGCGTTGAAATGACGAGTGTTTCTAACCTTTTATAGTTGCGCGTAATTCAGCTTAATCCGGTGCTAACCACTGTCTCGGCCGGTGTTCCGGGGTTTGGATATGGCTTGCCGGCAGTTGAGCCTGGCGCAAGTCGGCCGAATCGCCAGGATGGCCGGAAGGGCCCTGATCGCCGGCGACGGGCAGGGCGAGGCAGGGGTTCGCCTGCGCAAAGGGGGAGGGGCTTGTAGTTGCCCCGGCATCTGACTTATCGGGCGCTCCTGGCGCTTGCTTCCCGCGGCTATGTCGTCATTGTGAGAGGCTGACTTCAAGCCGTGTGGAGGAGCAAGCGTTTATGTCCCACGCAGGGGCGCTTTCCACTTTGGGTGAAGGAGTACTCCTCCTCGGCTTTGCCCTGACATTTGTGCTGGTTTTCCGCAGGTTGGGGCTTGGGGCTACGCTCGGTTATCTCCTTGCGGGCATCATGGTCGGGCCGCACGTTCTGGGCCTCGTCGGCGATGCTCACGCCAAGCTGGGGATCGCCGAGCTGGGGATTACCCTGCTGCTCTTCATCGTCGGGCTTGAGCTCAATCCGTCCCGGCTTTGGCGAATGAAGCAGGAGATCCTGGGGATTGGGCTGGTGCAGGTCGTAGCCTGCGGCCTTGCCGTGGCTGGCGCCCTTGTCGTGGCCGGCTTCTCCCCGACCGCGGCCATTGCCCTCGGCCTGCCCTTGGCGCTGTCCTCTACCGCACAGGTACTGCCCATGCTCCGCTCATCGGGGCAAATGCGGACACCGTTCGGCGAGCGGGCATTTGCGATCCTGCTGTTCCAGGATCTCTCGATCATCCCTCTCATCACCATCATCGCCGCGATGAGCCGCAATCCGGCGCAGGGGACGGAAACGCCCGGATGGCAGCTGGCGCTGTATAGTCTGCTCGCCGTTGCCGGGCTGATCGCAGCTGGCCGGTTCGCGATCCGCCCCCTGTTCAGGCTCATCGGCAACCTTGGCGAGCGCGAAATGTTCGTGGTCGCCGCGCTGTTCACGGTGGTGGGCGCGGCAGCCCTGATGGAGGCGCTGGGGCTGTCCACCGCACTCGGCGCGTTCGTGGCGGGGGTCATGCTCGCCGACTCTCCTTACCGGCATGAACTGGAAGCGGACGTCGAGCCGTTCCGGTCCATCCTGTTGGGCCTCTTCTTCCTGGCGGTCGGCATGCTGCTGGATCTCTCGGCCATCGCGGCACGGCCGCTGTTCGTTGTCGGCATGGCCATTGTGCTGATCGCGGTGAAGGCTGCCGTGATCTTCGCCATCGCCATGGCCGCCCGCATGCCCTGGCGCCGGGCCCTGGCGCTCGGCCTGCTGCTGAGCCAGGGCGGTGAATTCGGGTTCGTGCTGTTCACCCAGGCCCAGGGGGCCCTGCTCATTGCCCCCGAGACCGTCAGCCTGTTCGGCGCCGTGGTGACGCTTTCGATGGCAACGACGCCTTTTCTGATGGCGGCCACGCGGCGGCTGCGCACCGCGCCGCTGGAGGCCGATGCGGCCCGCAAGGGGCCCGAGGCCGATGGGGCCAATGCCATTGTGGTGGGCTATGGCCGGTTTGGCCAGACCGTTGCCCAGATGCTGATCGCCAGCGATATCCCGGTTACCCTGATCGACACGGACGTCGAGATGATCGACGTGGCGGAAAGCTTTGGCGCCAAGGTCTATTTCGGGGACGGCACACGGATCGATCTGCTGCGGCAGGCCGGTGCCGACGAGGCGGAGCTGATCCTGTTCTGCATGGACGGCGACCAGCTGTCGCCCGACCTGGTCGAAAGCGTGCACGAGGCATTCCCGGATGCCGCTATCTATATTCGCGCGTTCGACCGCCGGGCCGTCATCAGCCTGCAGGGCACGCCGGCGCGTTACATCGTCCGGGAAGTCATGGAATCCGCGATCAAGATGGCACGGCTGGCGCTGGAAGCCGTATCCGTGAGCGGGGAAGCCATCGAGCGGGCCGAGGCGATGTACCGAAACCGCGACCGCGAACGGCTGCACAAGCAAATCGAGACTGGCGATGTGCGCAGCGCACGTGACCGCATTCTGGTGCAACCCGGCAATGGCGGTCCGTCAGGGTTGTCAGCGGAAGGGCGTTAGGCCGGGCCTGGTTGCCGGGGCCATTTCCGCTCCGCATCGGCGCGTTCCTGCAGGACATCCCGTTCGAACGATCTGAAAGCCGCGATGGCGTGGAAGAACGAGCCGCCGCTTTTCTCATTTGTTGCAATGCCTTCGGTCAGTGAATGGAATTCGACCTGGCGCTTTCCAAGGGTCTCCAGTTCAACCATGAGCGTGATGAGGGACCGGGCAAGGCGATCGAGCCGCCAGACAACGATCTCATCGCCCGGCGCGGCGTAGGCGAGCATCTCGATGAAGCCGGGCTTGATCACGGCCGAGCCGGACACGTCATGATCCTGCCAAATTCTTACCGCGCCAGCAGCGCGAAGGGCCTCGATCTGAATCTCGAGATTTCCTTCGCCCTTGCTGACGCGCGCGTAACCCAACTTCACTTCTGCACACTCCTACGCGAGCAAGGACAACCTTGGCGAACGGAAGCCGGTCCCAATTCCCGGAGGGCGTTCACCGCTAGCGGTGAACGGCATTTTCAGCCAGTCGGTATCGGCGATGAAAAACCGGCGGTGCCGCGGTTGTGCCGGGGGGGTGGTCAGGAGCGCCGGCAATCGCGGCGATCCTGACCCGATCTTGAGCGGCCTGTCGATCAAGTGTCCCAATTTTCGGGGCGTTCGATCTTCCGGCATGTTGGCAGGCCCCGGAAGGTGTTGTGTCCGAAGATTAGCACGTGGTCGCGCGCCGGATCGCCGCTGACGAAAAGCTGGTAGTCGTCCGGGCCGGTCGTCAACTTGACGAAGTCGTGCTCGGTCATGCTCTTTGAAGTGCCCAGCTGCTCGGGCCAGTGGCCTTCCTCGATGCCCTTGTGGAAGCGCTCGACCATGCGGCCGCTGAGGTTGCTGAGCCGCAGCCGGGCGTGATCGTAGAAGTGCTGCTTGATCGACTGTTTGGTGAAGCCTTCCCTGATCAGCGAGTCGACGACCGTGGGCGTCAGGACGATCATTGGGTGAGTGCGTTGCCCGCGGAACACGAAATGGACGTGAAGCTGGTTGTCCGCCATGCGGTTCTCGATATTCAGCAACACGCCTTCGGCGGTGGGCCAGCCCACCTCCAGCGCGGCTGTCTTTTCCGTCGAGAAAAATAGCGTTACGACATTGTCGTCGGGCGCGAAGCCGCGATCCTCGGCATAGGTGGTCCAGCCGATTTCGCGCAGGTATTCCTCGTTCTCGGCCACCACGATCTTGAAATTGTCGCCGAAGCAGCTCTTGTCGGTCTTGTGGAGCAGAAAGCCGCAGGCATTGCGCGCATAGAGCCGGAGAAAGCGGGCGACGCTGGTATTGGCCTGGAATCCGGGCCGCATCACGCCCTGCGTGCAGTTGAACTTCAGGTCCTTGATGATCGGGCCATTGAGCAGGATCACGGTCTCGCTGCCGGGCGAGTTGCCCAGGTTGACGTGGCCGAAGTCCGGGTCGCACAGCGCTTCGACGATGGCGACGAGAATCGGCATGTATTCCGGGCGGCATCCCGCCATCACGCCGTTCACGGCGATGGTCCAGATCGTCGCCTCGCGGTTCTCGGGCTTGAGGATGCCCAGCACCTCATCCGGATCGCGCCGGGTGTGACGGAGAAAGGCTTCGACCTTCTCTATCGTTGGCGGAACGACAGGCAGGCCGTCGCTCCACTCATGCTGCAGGAAGTGTTCGTTGACCTCTTCGAAACTGCCGCTGAACGCGATGTCACGCGCTGCATGTCCGCCTGCGATCTTGACGTCGGCGGGTTGGACGGTGAGCCCTTCCACGACCATGTCCGCCATGAACTCGATCGTGTTCCGGTACACCGTTTCGTCCGGAACCGTGTTCACATGGCCGGGATGGACGGCAAACGGCAGGTTCGGCAGGCCTTCGCCTCTCGCTATGAACATGCCGGCCGTCTTGAAGCCGTCGCAGCACAGGCTGACGGTCGGTATTCCCAGTTTCTCGACGGCGATGCTTGCACGCGTCACGGCGGCAATGCATCCTCCTCAGCAACCTGAGCCGCAGATCACCGCATCGACGCCGAGTTCCTTGAACCGCTCCGGCAGCGAGGCCAACAAATCCGCTTCGCCGGCGCCGTGAAAGTTGTCGAACTCTTTCCAGCTCACGAAACGGATGCCCGGAAAGCGTTTCGGCAGCTCCGCCTCGAGCGCCGCGAACATGATGTCGCCCTTGAAGATGCGGTCCCACAACTGAACTACAACCTTGCCCTCAAGCGTATCCAGCCGTTTCGCGAGCCGGACCGTGGCACTCGTGCTCCTCCCGTAGGGCCGGACGACGTCGTATCTGTTTTCCATTTCCGGCCTCGTTGGTTGCGGAGCGCGAAGCCTATGCACAGATCGGCAAGCCGGCGACAGTGCCAAATACCTTGGCGGCCGGTTCGGCTCGTTCGAACGGGCGCGGAAGGCCGAACCGCCCTGCTGCCGCTCGGCATTGCGGACGAATTGCGATAGGATCGTCTGTGGGCTCAGCGGGCTGGGAGACGATCTGTGGGCGAAAGCAACCTTTACCACTCCGGCAACCGTGAATTGCAGGACCGGTTCGGCAGCCGCGCACTTGCCGACCGGCTGGAACAGAAACTCGCACGATCAGTCGTTTCGGACGACGACAAGGCCTTCATCGAAAGCCTGCCATATTTCTTCCTGGCAACGGCAGATGGCGAAGGGCGACCGGATTGCTCGTTCAAGGGCGGCATGCCCGGGTTCGTCCGGGTAACAGGGCCAGCCGAACTGGCCTTTCCGGACTATGACGGCAACGGCATGTTCAAGAGCCTCGGCAACCTGCTGGTCAATCCGCATGTCGGCATGCTGTTCATTTCCATGCACGGCAAGCCTCGGCGGCTTCGCATCAATGGCACGGCCAGCGTGAGCGGCGACGATCCCTTGCTGTCCGAGGCAGTCGGCGCGCAGTTGATCGTGAGGGTCCAGGCCAAGGCCATTTTTCCCAATTGCCCGCGCTATGTCCCGGCGTTGGAAATGGCCGAACCTTCGATCTACGCGCCCCGTGCCGGCGTGGATCCGCCCGAGCCGGCATGGAAGGGCTTCGATGCGTTCAAGGACGTGGTTCCGCCGCGGCATCCGACATTCAAGGGCTGACGGCCATTGCAACGGGTCGGGGAATGGCTGGTTTGACGCTCTTGCGGCACGTTTGCCGAGGGATCCGGCCAGCCCCCTGTTCAAACGCGATCAGGTTCTTTTCAGATGAACCATAATACACTATATGTTTCATCTGAAAGGTTGCTGTGATGAATGCATTCGCGAAACCCACGCCCGATCGCAGTGTCGTGCTTTCAGCTGCGGTCACCCGCGTTGCCGACCTGTGGGGGCTCAGCAACACGAAGCTTGGCGCTGTGCTGGGGTTGTCCGGGCCGACGATTTCGCGCTTGAAGCGGGGGGCAACCAAGCTGGATGCAGCCAGCAAGTCCTTCGAGGCAGGCCAGTTCCTGGTTCGCCTGTTTCGCAGCCTGGACGCTCTGCTCGGCAGTGACGACGATGCTGCTCGGCAGTGGCTCCAGACACCTAACCTCGATTTGGGTGCCAGGCCGATCGAAGCGATCGAGACAATGCGCGGGTTGATTGCAGTTTGTGATTATGTGGACTTCTACCGCGCTCGCGTCTGAGCACCGGCATTACGCCGGGGAAGTCTGGCGCGTCGTCGAAGCGCAGCACCGGATCTCGACCAACCGATTGTCCGGCAACCGGGATGAGCAGGCCTTGCTGGAGGAACTGATCGAGGAGATCAAACCTCGCCTGCCTGCGTCAGCGCAACATCTCGACTACTTGCTTGCCGCGCCGTTTCGTTACGGCCATTCCGGGGCCAGCCGCTTCCGCAAGAGCGGAGAGTTGCCCGGCATTTTTTACTCCGCCGAGAAGGAGGAGACCGCCCTGGCCGAGGCCGCTTACTGGCGGCTGCGCTTCCTTTCGCGTTCACCGGGATTTCGGCCGCCGACGACCACGACGGAACACAGTAGCTTCCGGGTCGCCGTCCGCTCGCTGCGGGCTTTGGATCTGACCCTTCCTCCGTTCGACGTGCGCGAGAAGCAGTGGATCGATCCGGTCGACTACACGGCCTGTCAGCAACTGGCCGCAGAGGCCCGAATTGCTGGCACCGAGATGCTCCGGACGAGGTCGGCTCGGGATGCGGCCGGAGGTTGCAATGTCGTGATACTGGACCCGGCCGCCTTCGCGGAACGCACACATCGTCTTGGTCGAACCTGGCACTTGCGTTTTCAGGACGGCCGGCTCCTTGCCTTGGCGGCCTTTCCGTCGTTCGACCAATTGGAGTTCACGGCGGCAGGCTTTGGTCTCGACGAGGAGCGGTAGGACTTTCGCTTTCCGCTCAGTGATTTGCGCTCGTGAACGACCGGTTTGTCGAGGATTTCGGCCGTCACTGTTTCTCGGGCGCTTGATGGGCGGGGGCAGATAACGCTCCGCCACTTGGGCGGCGCGTAGGGGCTCTGTTGGCGTTCGGGGCTGGCGACAACAGCAGCGCGCCCTGATTTCCTCGAAACTTTGTATGGCCAGGCGAACTATCACTCTGCGGTGATAGCGAACATTTGAACTCACGATTGGCGTTCCGTCCGCCGGATACTCCATTTGGCCCGAAGTTGGAAAAATCCGATGTAGGGAGAGTTCGATGAGAGGCAAATGCCGATTGAAGCGTTATTGCGCCGTTTTCGCGGTCGCGGCGGCGCTTGCTAGCCAGGGTGCTTATGCGCAGGCTGATGCGGACAAGAAGGCGGGCGAGGCGGGGCGTCCGAGCGGCGACGAGGCAGCCTCCGAGGCGATCGTGGTCACCGGCAGTCGCATTCGCGGCATTGCGCCGGTCGGCTCGCCGGTGGTGTCGCTCGGCCGCACCGATGTGCTTCAGTCAGGCAAGAACAACACCGCCGAGATCCTGCGGCAGATGCCCCAGGTGGTCGCGCTTGGGGCGACCGAAGCCCTGGGCGGCGGCGGGCAGGACGCCACCGCGAACCAGTCGCGCGCGCAGGGGCTGAACATTCGCGGACTTGGTACGCGGGCGACACTGGTTCTCTGGAACGGCAACCGGGTTGTCGGCATGGGCGGGTTCGGGAATTTCGTGGACCCTTCGACTTTCCCCACCGTGGCCCTGGAGCGGGTCGAAATCGTGGCTGACGGTGCCTCGGCGATCTATGGTTCGGACGCGGTCTCGGGCGTTGCCAACATCATCACGCGGCGCAATTTCGACGGCATCGAGGCGAATGCCCGCTATGGCATCGCGGATGGCGGCTATCATGAATTCGCCATCAGCGCGATCGCGGGCAAGACATGGTCGGGCGGCCATTTCAACCTTTCCGCCGAACACAGCGGGCACAATCTGCTGCTCGCCACCAAGCGCGCTTTCGTCACGTCCGATCAGCGTCCGTTCGGGGGTGCGGATTTCCGTTCGACCTTCTGCCGTCCGGGCAATCTGACCGCAGGCGGCACGACCAACTATCCGCTTCCGGCCGGGAACGGGGTGGGCCTTACGCCGGCCCAGCTTGCGGCGGGTTCTCCCAATCGGTGCGATTTGCAGGCATTGGGCACGATCCTGCCCAAGCAGGCCCGTGACACGGTCCTGTCGTCCTTCGCGCAGGAGCTGGCTCCTGACATCGAGCTTTTCGCCGACGCGTTTTGGACCAAGCGCACCTTCCTGAATGCGAACGTGCCGACGGCGACCGTCACGGTTCCCTCGACAAATCCGTTCTTCGTCACGCCAGTGGCGGGGCGGACTTCCGTGGCCGTTGCCTACAACTTCTATCCGGAGATCGGGTACACCTATACCCCCGGCTACGAGAAAGCCGTGATGGCGGTCGGCGGGCTTCGCGCCAAGGTCGGCGGGGACTGGCGGGTCGAACTGTCGGGTAGCATCGGGCGCTCGGACGACCTCACGAACAATACCCAGCAGGCCAATGCCACCGCGATCGCAGCGGCGGTTGCGGACACCAATCCGGCGACATCGCTGAACGTCTTCGGCTCGGCCTACACCAACAATGCGGCTACCCTTTCGAACCTGTTCACCGGCCTTTTCGTCATCAAGGGCTACAACGTCCTCAAGTCCGTGAACGGCAGCGCCCAGGGCTCGCTGTTCGACTTGCCCGGCGGGGCCGTGAAACTTTCGGTAGGCGGCGAATATCGCAGCGAGCTGAACTTCGGCATCCTGACGCGGGGCACGCAATCGGCGCCGCTGGCCGGTGACCCGTTCAGGGGCACGCGCACCGTGAGTTCGGTCTTTGGCGAGGTTTACCTGCCGATCCTGCGCAACAGCGGCATTCCCGGGCTGCAATCGCTCAATCTGTCGCTGGCCCTGCGCCATGAGCATTATTCCGACGTCGGCAATACCACGAACCCCAAGGTGGGAGTCACCTGGGTGCCCTTGGAAGGGCTGAGCCTGCGGGGCAGCTACGGGCGTTCGTTCCGGGCACCTTCGATCGCCGAGGCGAACTTCAAGTCGGCCGGCTATGGCATCAACGTCAACACGGCGCTGGCCGATCCGCTCTCGCCTACGGGCGTGAGCAACGGGATCAGCCTGGTAGGCGGGAATCCCGACCTGGCCCCCGAAAAGTCGCGGACCTATACGATCGGCGCCGACCTGCGGCCGCTTCCCGGCCTGAGCCTTTCGACGACATTCTTCTCGATCTCCTACACGGGCCAGATTGCCGATCTGGTCAATCCGACCGTGCTGCAGAGCCCGTTCTATTCCGCCTATGTGATCCGCAACCCGACGCAGGAGCAGATCCAGCAATACCTGAACTTCGGCGGCTCACCGCTGCCGATCAGCCTGGGTACCTTGCCCGCCACGGTTTCCTTCATCATTGACGCGCGCCGCCACAATCT
Source organism: Novosphingobium flavum (assembly GCF_014230315.1). Lineage (GTDB taxonomy): Bacteria > Pseudomonadota > Alphaproteobacteria > Sphingomonadales > Sphingomonadaceae > Novosphingobium > Novosphingobium flavum. The sequence continues at coordinate 311,183 of NZ_JACLAW010000001.1, forward strand.
GGGCGATACGAAGATGGAGGGCCTGGATTTCGACCTCGGATACCAGTTCGGCACCGCGATCGGCGACTGGAACCTCCACACCAGCGCGACGCTGCTGACCAGACTGGCAGTGAGCGCCGCGCCCGGCGCGCCGGTGGTCGACGTGAAGGGACATATCAATCGCGCACCGGAGTTCCGCCTGCGGAGCGAGGTCGGTTTCCGGTCCGGGCCGGTTTCGGCGCAGATCGCGGCCAATTACGCCACGAGCTACATCAACGACCTGACGGCGCCGGCCTATCGCATCCCCGCAAACACGACCTTCGATCTGTTTGTCGGCTATTCGCTGGGCAAGCTCGTGCCGGCGCTGAAGGATGGCAGCCTGTCGCTGACCATCAACAACGTCTTCGACCGCGACCCGCCCCATTCCAACACGGCACTGGGTTACGATCCCCAGTCCGCCTCTGCGCTCGGACGGACCATGGCCGTTGCGCTGAATACCCGGTTTTGAACCGCACGCCCTCGGGAACGGCAGGGGAGCTATGCTCCCTTGCCGCCTTCCAGCGCCGCAAGCCGGAGGCTGACCGGCTCGGCCGCGGCAAAGACGCGATCCCTCAGCCAGATGTTGGCGGGATCATGATCCTGACTGAAGGGCCAGGCCATCGCGCACTGGATGATCGGGGTCTCGAAGGGCAGCGGGCAACTGCGAAGGGGAAGGCTGAGCTGATGAAACTGGGCAAAGCTCGCAGGCACGATCGACACCCCGCCGCCGGCCGCGACGATGTGGGGAATGATTTCCATCGGAACCGCCGCGCTGTGCGGTGCCTCCAGATCCATCGGCGGCATGGCGAGGCGCTGTTCTTTCAAGGGCTCGACAAAGCGGAGGCGGGCCAGCTCGTCACGCGTGATCGTGTCTCCGGCAAAATGCTGCTGGGCCGAGACGAGGCAGCGCCAATGATCCTCGAATACGATGATGTTGGGCGTCATCGGCGGGAGCAGATTGACGTTGGAAAGAACGATGTCGATGTCCCCGGCGCCGAACTGCTCCCACGAGGAACCGAGCGGCACGCATTCAAGCCGAACCTGCGGCGCGACGAGGGCGATGGCCTGGATCAGGTTGGGCATCACCATCGCGCCGACGTGCGGCGGCATCGCCAGCGTGAAGCTCCGGTCATTTGCCGCCGGATCGAAATGGGGGCGGGCCTTCGCAAGCGCCCGAATGCCCTTGAGCGTGGCTGCAACCTGCTCCTTCAGCGAATGGGCGAATGGGGTAAGCACCATTTGACCGCCGTGACGGATCAGCAGATCGTCGGAAAAATGCCTGCGCAATTGGCCCATGACATTGCTCACCGCCGGCTGCGACAGCGCCAGGCGCTCGGCAGCGCGACTGATATGGCGTTCTGCCAGTACGGCTTCGAGAATTTCGATGTGCCGAACTTCCAATCCCAACGGGGTCATAGCTTGCTTTCCGCAATGCGATTCTAGGATTTTATCCGGAAGTTCCGGATTTAATGGCAATGTTATACTATTTAATAATTTAATGCTATATCTTTTTTAAAGAGGTGACGAGGTGGCTTCTAATATTTCTGGAGGAGAGGCTGTTGCGGCGGCTCTAAAATCCTTCAAGATTAGAAATGTATTCGGAGTGGCAAGCGGAAAGCTTTCACCTTTACTGAAGGCAATTTCTGACAGGCCCGAGCTGGATTACATGGGCGTCAGGCACGAAGCGTCCGCGGCCTTCATGGCGACCGCCATTGCCGCGCGCCATGGCGAACCTGCGGTGTGCCTGGGGGAAACAGGTGCGGGGGGGCTCAATCTGCTGAGCGGATTGGGCGGGGCGTTTGCCAACAGCCTGCCCGTCATCGCGATCACCTCCAACAACAGCAGCCATCTGATCGACCCCGACGCCGGCGTGTTCTCGTCGTCGCGCAACAGGGCGCTGTTCGAAGCTGTCACCAAGTGGTCCTGTGACGTGCGAGCCGGGGAACGCATACCGGAACTGATGCGCGAGGCATTCCGCCGGGCAACGACGGGAAGGCCGGGGCCGGTGCACATCGATATCCCGGCCGACATTCTCGCCAACACGATGGAAGCCCCGGCTGGCGAGCTCGAAGCACCGCGATGGCATTATGCCGTCCCATCGTCAGTTGGTCCGCGTTTTCATGAACTCGAGGCGGCTGCTGATGTCCTGCTTCGGGCTGAGCGCCCGCTGATAATCGCGGGTGGCGGGGCAATCGCTGCCAGCGAAAAGATCGTGGCCCTGAGCAACATGACCGGCTGGCCGGTTGTCACCACGCAGATGGGACTTGGGATAATGCCCTCCGATCACGAAAATCTGGTCGGTCAAGGCGGGATCATTGGTGGGCCTGCGGTCCAGAAGGCGCTGCTGGAGGCCGATGGCCTGCTGGTCGTCGGGTGCCGCTTTTCGTCCTGGATGTGGCCCGATGGAAGGCGCGGGTGGACTCATCCCGATCGCCAGAGCGTCGTGCAGGTCGACATCGATCCGCCTGTGATTGGCCGCTATGCTCCCGTCGACCACGGCTTTGTCTGCGACAGCAGCGCCTTTCTCAGTTCCATCATCGCCTGGGTGGGCGAACTGGCGATCCCTGATCGGCGCAAATGGGCGCAGGAGCTTCGCGAGGTCCGTGATCGGCATCGGGCCGCGCTCAGGGCCCTGTCGGACGAACGGACTACGCCGATCCACCCGGCGGCACTTGCCAATGCGGTCGGATCGGCAATCGGCGGAGCAGGCCTTGTCATCTTCGATGGCGGACACACGACCTTCTGGAGCAATGATTTTACCCCGGTGCCGGGGCCCCGTACCCGGTTTCACGAACCCGGCATGACTCACCTGGGGTTCGGCCTGCCATGGGCCCTCGCCATGAAGCGGGCGGAGCCGGACCTGCCGGTGTGGTGCATCACCGGCGACGGCGCTTTCGGCTTTACCATCCAGGAACTGGACACGGCGCGCCGCGAAGGCCTCGACGTCCTGATCGTCGTGCACAACAACGAAGCGCTCGGGGTCATCCAGCAAGGTCAGGAAAAGGCAGGCTTTTCGCTCGGGACCAGCCTTGCTGGCACCGATTACGCTGCCGTGGCCAGGGGGTTCGGCTGCTTTGGCGAGGTGGTCACTACGCTGGATGAAATCCCCGGCGCGATCGCCCGGGCGCGCGCGAGCGGACTGCCGGCGGTACTGGACGTGCGGGTGAAGTTCGTCCCGCATCCGATGCTCCCGGCCTTCGCCCGAAGCTCGCAGGGCTGAGCGTGCAAAGTCAGAACAGGGTCTGAAAATGAGAATTCGCACCGAAATCGGTACGGCCGTGCTGCTCGCACTGGCATTCGGAACCGTCATGCTGGACCGGATGGTCCAGCTGTTCCTGGGCACGGACCTCACCGCGGAATTCAGTCTCACGGGCAGCCAGCTCGGCCTGCTGGCCGGGGTGGTGAGCCTGTCATGGGCGCTCTCGACAATGATCTTCGGGGCGCTGTCCGATCGAATTGGCAGGAAGCGCGTTCTGGTTCCGGCCATGATCGCCTTCTCGGTCGCCTCGCTCCTGACGGCCTTTGCGCGAAGTTTCGGCGAGCTGCTGGCGATGCGGGCCCTGCTCGGTTTCTGCGAGGGGCCCTGCTGGTCGGTGATCATGGCGTTCATGTCCGACCGTTCGTCGCCCGACCGGCGGGGGCGGAATATCGGCATCGTCAACTGCGCGGGTTCGCTAGCCGGTTCTGCGCTCGCTCCCATCTTCGCGGCGCAGATTACCACCGCGTTCGGCTGGCGGGCGGCCTTCCTGGTGGCGGGCGTGCCGGGCTTCGTGCTCGCCATGCTGATCGCCTATTTGCTGGATGAACCTGCGGTTCGGTCAAAGTCCGAGCGCATGGGGACAAGCGACCTGCGGCGCCTGATGCGGCAGCCGTCCTTGTGGCTGTGTCTTGCGGGCGCTTCGTGCTTCACGACCTTTGTCATCTCCTCCTCGATCTTCGCACCCATTTACCTCATCGCCGATCAGGCATTCACAAAGTCGGCGGCCGGGTTGGTGATGGGGCTGTCAGGGCTCGGCGGGTTCATCTATGCGCTGGTCGGGCCGCTCGCATCCGATCGGATCGGGCGGCGGAAAATCCTCGTTCTCGCTGCGGGCCTGAGCTGCCTGATGCCGATCACGGTGCTTGCCGGTGGAGGCATTCCGGTTGCGGCATTGGGCGCGGGCATGGTCCTCCTTACCGCGGCGCCCGTCATCGCCACCCTGATGCTGATCGTATTGCCGGTGGAATATTCGCCGCGGGCCCTGGGTGCCTCGGCGATCGGCTTCGTGGCAATCGGCGCCGAAGGGATCGGGGCTACTATCGGTCCGGTTCTGGCTGGAATCGTCGCGGAAAGCTGGGGCCACGCGGCAGTGATGTGGTTCTGCAGCGCCACGATGGTCGTGGTCCTGCTGATCGCGCTGGTCTTGCCTGAGCCCGCACATGAGACGGCCTAGGCATCCCGGCGCCGGGCTATCACGCGGCGAAATAGTCGTGATCAGGACAATGGATTGGCGCGGCTCGCATCATCGATGCACCCCGCCGGGGGAAGAACAGGGCATGAGAGGATAATGGAATGATCAGAACCTTCGCGCTGGGGTGCAGCCTCGCTGCTATTTGCGCCTCGCCGGTTAATGCGAAGATCGTGGCTCGCGACATCAAGATCCTGATGGATGCGTCCGACCCGTCTCATGCTGCGGACGTTGGCAAGACGCATGAGGCGCGGATCTACTACGATGACAGCAAGATCGATCCGGTTAGCCATCGCGTGCCGATCCTGCACCAGCAGCACACCCCGATGCTGATCCCGGCCCATCCCGATGCCGCCGAAATGCCGGTGGGCAATGCCTGGCTGGATCTCGGGTCCAAGCCCTACCGCTATCACATGGCCGCTTCGCCCGCAGTGCGGCTGCGCCCTGACGGCAAACCGGCGTGGGCGCCCTATGCCATCCTGTTCGATGAGGACACCCAGCGCATGACCATCCGCCGGCAGTCAGACGGCGGGCTCGAACTCTCCGGCAAGTACATCGTCGGCGAGGAGGAAATGAGCGGGCCGCAGGTTGACTGGGTGATCAACGGCAAAGGCGCCCCGGATGGGCGCGGGCAGGCCATGACAAACGTGTTGCCCGCCGTGGGAACAGGCAGCCCGTCGCCGGGCTTGCCGCACGCGCCAACGCCGCCGCTGAAGGTTGGCAAGAGTGCGAAGCTGGTCGCGCTTCGGGTCGACGTCGTGGTGGATCAGGTCGCTCCCGAAGATGAGGGAATGTACAAGGTCGGCCAGGCCGACACGGCTCGGATTGTCTATGACGCCTCGGCCGTGGACCCGAAAACGCACACCGTTTCGATCTTGGAGGAAGCCCATCTGATCGGCGGCAAGTATCACCCGAACAGGGAAACGCGTGCCTCGGTCCTGGACATGAGCCAGCGCCCTTATCGGCTCACTTATGCCTCATCCGTCACGCACGGGCGACCTCTTGTGGTCCTGTTCGAGGGAGCAACCCAGCGCATGGCCATGCTCGCCCGTCCGGATTTTCATATGTTGATCGCCGGCAAATACGTGATCAATCCGGAGCCGGTTCCCTACGACGTCAACCGCCCGGAAGATTGAGCGGCTGATCCGAACCTGCCGCGGATATCGGTTCGTCTCGTGCGGGCCGATTTCGGTCTGGCGCGCGGCAGGTTCGAAGGCCCCGTTTGGCCAGTTGAACGTCGGTTTGATCGAGCGGGCAATGTCACATCACCGGGCAACCGGCTCCATGATCAGGTTGCCGCTGCTGGACTGGTGTTGGTCCGAAAGCCCTGCGACAGGGTATGATAGAGCTTGGCCGGGCAAATCTGACTGTCCACCCAGTCTGCCGTGAGCGGTGCCCGCACAACACCCATGAAATAGGCCGCGACGCCGAGCAGGATGATGGCGCCGGATGGCCCGCCTTGTTGCTCGGAGAATGCATCTGGGCGAATGGTGCTCTCACGGTCACCTTTGCCCGCCCCTTCGATCTTCTCGCGAGCTATGCTGAAGCGGTGCGCGAGGATCGTGAGCCGGACGAATTGTTGGCGGCTCTCGGCAAGGCCGTTTCCCAGCCGAATGCGGCGGCCAAACAGTTGATCGCCCGTTACAATGCGATGTGCCGTCTGCAGCAGAGCGAGGCAGAGCGGACCAGGGCAGACGAATATGCCTGGCCAGATCCGGCTGCGGCTGCGGGGTAAGGCATCCCGTCCCGAACATGCTGGCGGTGTGCCGATGGCAGCCATGGTCGGCAACGTCGCTAGCATGTTAGGTCGGGAGGGTTGGGCTTTTGACCGCTTAGTTCGGCGGTCCGGTAAGTCTCCTAACGAACCCGACCACGCGGCCATACGTTCACCGAAACAAAATGAGACGGTTGAACGGCGGCGAGTTGGATAGTCCTGAACGTCTATTTCCTGACGGCCAAGGAGTAAAGCGGACCGACCGCTCCCAGATGAGCGCGACCGCGCATTGCACGGTCTTGGTTAGCCTTCGCCGTGCCGGCCGGCGAGTTCGTCCTTGGTGAGAGGGGGTATCACGATGCCGGGGCTAATCGTATCGATCCGGGCGCCGCGTCTCCTCCAACTGGTCATGTCGTGCGGCCGTGCGAACGGAGCCTTGATGTGGCGGCGAATGTCACTCTTGCAGTATGACTGCCGCGAAATATCCAATCTGGTCGATTAGCCACCGCAGGCCGGCGTCGGTTGCACGTGTCTCGTGATATTGCGCCAATTGCCTTAGAGGGGGCAGGGCGAAGGGCAGGTCTGCGTAGGCGAGGGGGAAGTGGCGTGCTGCATCGTGCGCCAGCCGGCGGTGCATGAGCGCCAGCCGCATGGTTCCTATCAGCAGCCACGGCACGACGACGAACGAAGGCGCTACGATGTCAATGCGGCGGGAGTAGCCAAGAAGTTCCAGTTGCTTGTCGCCAACCGCGGTAATCCGCGGGCCGCCGACCGAAACCGCGACATGTCCGTGCGCGAGCACGTCCTCGGCCGTGATCGGCGAGGCGAATATCGGGTTGTCGAGCCACCCGGCGAGGACGAACTCCTCTTCGTAAAGAGGCTCTGCGGGAAATCCGGCCACGGCCCATTCCGCTGGCGTGACCAGAAGATCGATCTCGCCGCGGCGCAGACGGCCCTCTGCGTGTTCATCACTTAGGCTGACGTGGATGCGCACGCCGGGAGCAGCCTGCGCGAGATGGCGGGCAAGCGGAGCGAGGATGGTCGCGGCAACATAGTCAGATGCGTTGACGCGGAAAAGACGATCAGACCGTTCGGGCGCGAATTCCACCGGCATCGATAGGACTGATTCAGCGCTGCGCAGACAGGCCCGCACTTCCGGCAGGAGCGATTCGGCAAGTGGCGTGGGGTACATGCGCTTGCCCTGAACGACCAACAGTTCGTCGCCGAAGTATTCCCTGAGCCGCCCCAACGCGGCGCTCGCCGCAGGTTGGCTGATCCCGATCCTCTCCGCCGCCCGCGAGGTGCTGCGGGTCTCCATCAGAGCATCGAAGACAACGAAGAGATTGAGGTCGAGACCCTTCAGGCGCACGCGAAACTCCAATCGATTAAGAAACGATATCATTATCGAGTTGATCAATTTGTTTTACAGCAGGGCGGGCTTTGGTCAATGATATTGGTCAGACCGGTATGCTCTGCTGGTCGACCATTCAGAACAACAACAGGGAGAAACCATGCGCCCCGCCCTCGCCACCGCGCTGCTGACTGCCAGCACCATGATCGCCCCCGCCGCTCTCGCGCAGGGTACCAGCCCGGCCGCAGCGAGCGTTGATGCAGCCGCCGATGGCACAGCCAGCGGCGAAATCATCGTGACCGCACAGCGGCGCAGTGAAAGCCTCCAGAAGGTCCCGGTCAGCCTGACCGCAGTGACCAGCGAAATGCTGCAATCGCGCCAGATCAACGATCTGACCCAGATCGCCCGCGCCGCACCCTCGCTTCAGGTCGGCAGCGACAACACCTTCGCCGTGCGCGGCGTCGGGACACTGGCTTTCGCCGGGACGATCGATTCGAGCGTGGCCCTCTCGCTTGACGAAGTGAACCTTGGCCGCCCGTTCCTTGGCGGTTCGCTGTTCAACGACCTTGAGCGCGTCGAAGTGCTCAACGGGCCGCAAGGCCTGCTGTTCGGCAAGAACGCCTCGGCCGGCCTGCTCAATATAGTCACGGCCAAGCCCAAGCTGGGCGAATTCTCGAGCAAGACCGATCTCGAATTCGTCTCGCGCGATACCCCGCAGTCGCCCGGCAATGCCAATGGCGTGATCGCCAAGCAGGTGCTCAACATCCCGGTTTCGGCGAATTCGGCCCTGCGTCTCAACGCGCTCTATTCCTATCAGGAACCGGGCACGACCTTCGTCGGCAAACTCAACCCCGGCGTGCGCAATGACATCAACCCGCGCTCGTGGTCGTTCAAGGCCAAGTACCTGCTCGAGGCCGATGCCCTGTCGCTCTACCTGATCGGCGATCTTAACAAGAACACTGGCGTCGGCGGCGGGTTCGACCGACCCTATTTCGTCGTCGCACCGGACAGCGTCAACACCGCCGCGCTTGCCGCCGACGGGATCACCCCGGGCGCGAACAACTTCAAATATGGCAGCGAAACCGGATATTTCCGCGACATCAAGACCGGCGGCGCTCAGGCGCGGCTGGCCTATACGCTGGATTCAGGTCTTGAAATCAGCAACTTGGCGGCCTGGCGCTTCTACACCGTTGAGCAGCAGTACGACATCGACAACCTGTCGGCCGACGGCGCCAGCATCAACCGCACCAGCGGCCGCTATGACCAGTATTCGAACGAACTGCGCGTGGCCCTGCCATCGGGCAACCGCCTGACTGGCCAGGCCGGGCTGTATTACTTCAAGTCGACCCTCGATCAGTCGAACGTGATCCGCGGCGCCAATTATGTGCCCTCGTTCGTTGCCAGCGGCTATCCGTTCTGCGTGGGAGTCACGGCCGTACCCGGCGCCAACCCGCCCACCTGCTCGGTCAGCAACGTATCCTTCCTCGGCCGGGACAACGCATATGTGCTGGATACCGAGAGCTATGCCGGGTTCGGCCAGCTGACCTATGACGTGACGAACCAGTTCAAGCTGATCGCCGGCGGCCGCGTCACCCATGACAAGGTCTCGATCCACCTCGTCCAGGGGCAATACAACTACTTCACCAACCTGGGCGGACCGAATGCGACGATCGACCGGCGCTATTCCCACACCAACTTCAGCTGGAAGCTGGGCGCACAGTATCAGGTGACGCCCGACATCATGCTCTATGGCTTCTATGGTCGCGGCTACAAGGGGCCGGGCTTCAATGACGTCGCCCCGGTGATCACGGCCTCGCTGGTGGTGCGCGAGGAATCTTCGAAGGCGCTTGAAGCGGGCATCAAGTCGAGCTTCTTCAACCGCCGCCTGACCCTGAACCTGTCGGCCTTCCAGACCAAGTTCGACAACTTCCAGGTCCAGTCGTTCGACACAGTGATCCGCACGTTCCAGATCCTGAACGCGGCCAAGGTTACCACCAAGGGTATCGAAGCGAGCCTGTATGCAGCGCCGGTAACCGGCCTGACCCTGAACGCCAGCGCTTCGCTGCTGTCGTCCAAATTCGGCAGCTTCCCGGGCGCCCAGTGCTACCCCACCCAGACGACCGCGGGCTGCACAATTACCCAGACGACCTTTGACGCCAGCGGCCTGCGCCTGCCCAACTCGCCGGAATTCACCTCTACGGTCCAGGCCAAGTACGAATTCCCGGTCAGCGGTTCGGTAAAGCCGTTCATCGAGGGTAACTGGTATCACCGAAGCTCGGTCAAGACCTCTCCGGCTGAAACGCCGGGGGCGACGATCCCGATGGTGGACCTGTTCGGCGCCAGCCTTGGCGCGCAGATCGGCGGCAACATCCGCGTCACGCTGTTCTGCCGCAACTGCACCAATGTCCACATGCCGACCTCGATCGGAACCGATCCGGGCGATGCCTCGGCTCGGGACAATCGGGGTAATGCGGTCCCCAAGCTGACGCTGCTCCGCACCTTCTCGCTGGATTCGTTTCGTACCTTCGGGCTGGGGCTTGGCTTCCGGTTCTGATCGCAGCGGTTGATCTCCACCGGCCGGGGAAGCGGGCATTCCCCGGCCGGTGGCTGGACTGAAAGAAAGTGTCATGAGTTTCGCACGGCGCGAAATTGCCGGTTCGATGGGAGCTCTGCCAGCCCACTGGTTTGCCGAAACGCCCGGTGGATCAACTGCGCGAGGCAATTAAAAATACGGCAGGTCAGCCATGACGATACCAACGATCAATTTCGACCCTTACGCAGAAGACGTTCTTGCTGCCCCTTTTCCACATCACACAGGTTTACGGGACGTCGGTCCTGTAATGAGGTTGGAGCGATACGACTGTTATGGCATCGCTCGATATGCGGAATGCACCGGCTAGCGAAACCAGCCTCGCTGTTTCGCTAGCCGGTGCAGTTGCTTTGACTGAGCCGGGAATCCATCTTCATCGATCACGGCACTGCGTGGCAATTGGCCAGGCGGCAATCATCAGTGACCGCGTGCGGATATATCAGGCCATAACACTCGGCGCGCGCAGCTTCAGCGCCGATGCCGAAGGCAGGCTCATCAAGGACGAACGTCGTCACGCGTCATCCAGAACGACGTGACGATCTATGCCGGCGCGGCGATCCTCGGGCGAATAGCCGTCCGAGCCGGGCTATGCATTGGCAATCTCCATGGTGACGCCGCTCGACGACGAGTAAGCCGCATAGAGCTGGGCATAGCGACCCTTGCCGGCCAGTAGCTGTCCGTGCGGGCCCAGCTCGACAATTTCTCCCTCGTGGACGACGGCGATCCGGTCCGCTTCGCGGATGGTTGCCAGCCGGTGAGCGATGATGACCGAGGTGCGGCCCTGGCACAGGCGGCGCAAGGCCACCTGGATCTTTCGCTCGGTCGCCACGTCGACGGCCGAGGTGGCTTCATCCAGCACCAGGATGGCGGGATCGGCCAGATAGGCCCGAACGAGGCATACGAGCTGACGCTGGCCCTGACTCAGCTGGTTGCCGAGGGCGCCGACCTGGGTGTGATAGCCGTGCGGCAGGGCTTCGAGCACCTCGTCGGCGCCGATGGCGCGGGCGGCTGCGATCAGATCGGGGTCGGATGCATCGGGCTTGGCGAGGCGCAGGTTTTCCAGCACCGTGCCGCCAAACAGGACATTGTCCTGCAGGACAACGCCGACTTCCTGGCGCAGATCGGCCTCTGACAGGGTCCGAATGTCGTGCCCGTCGAGCAGGACCGCGCCTTCATCGACATCATAGAACCGCGTGAGCAGCTGGACGAGGGTGCTCTTGCCGTGCCCGGTGGGGCCGACGATCGCCAGCGTCTCGCCGGGGCGGATCGTGAGATTGAGCCCCCGGATCACCGGCTTGCCGGGCAGGTAGCCGAAGGAGACATCGCGAAAGCGGATCTCGCCCTCGAGCGGGGGCAAGGGAACCGGTCGCTCGGGCTCCGCAACATCGGGCCGCGTATCGAGCAGGAGGAAGATGCGCTGGGCGCAGGCCGTGCCATTGGCGAAGCGTTCGAACAGGTCGCTGAATTCCTGCAGCGGAGCGAGGAACAGGTATACGTAGAACAGGCTCTGCGCGAGCTGGCCCAGCGTCAGCGTGCCGAGCGCGATCCCGCGCCCGCCGATGGTGAGGATGAGCGCCAGCCCCAGCGTGGTGAGCACGCCGGTGAACGGGGCGAACCAGCCGGACCGCGACGAGCCGCGGACCAGGGCGCGGTTGAAATCATGGAGCAGGCTTTCGTAGGCGAGCAGGTTCTCCTGCTCGCGCCCCGCCTGCTTGATCAGGCGTACCCCGGCGACGGTTTCGACCAGATGAGCGGTAAACCGGCTGCGATGCTCGGCCACCTTGGCCCAGTTGCGCTGGGCGAGCCGCTTGAACAGTACGGTTCCCAGCACGAGCAGGGGCACGATGCCGGCTAGGCCGAGCAGCAGGTCGGGTGCGATCAGCCACAGCAGGGCCGCGGAAATCAGCAAGCGCAGCACGGCCGAGAGGAATTCGGGCGGCCCCTGGATCAGCAGCGGCTCGAGCGTGTCGACATCGCGGTCGGCGCGCGAGATGATCCGCCCGGCCTTGGTGCGATCGAAATAGCCGACGCTCAGCCGCTGCACATGGGCGAAGACCTGCGCGCGCAGATCGTTGAGGACGCGGATCGCGGCGAGCCCGGCGCAGTATTGCGAGAGGCCGCCCAGCGCGAACCGCGCCGTCCAGGTGGCGGCAAGGCCGGCACATGCCCAGGCGATGACGGGCCAGTGGATGCCGCCTTGCCGGAACCCCCGGTCGATCACGAGGCCGATCAGGGCCGGCCGCAGGAAAATGACCGCCACCTGCGCCAGTTCGATCGACACGACGGCCGCGATCAGGGCGCGCACAGGCGTCAGGAGCGGCAGGAGGCGGCGGCGGATGGCGCGTTCGAGCCCGGCCTTGGCCAGCTGTTCTTCCAGTTCGATGTCGGAAAGCGCGGAATCGCCGCGAAACCCCTTCATGGTCAGATCCCCATCAGCGCGCGGTAGGATGCATTGCCCGCGGCAAGTTCGGCATGGCTTCCTTCCGCGCCGACCCGTCCTTGCCCAAGCACCACGACCCGGTCCGCGGCGAGGATCGTGGACAGCCGGCTCGATACGATTAGCATCGTAACGGGGTGGTCGAGGCCCTGGCGAAGGCTGCGGATATTGTCGATGGCACGCCGTTCTGTGGCCGCATCGAGCGCGCTCGTCGCATCGTCGAGAACAAGGATATCGGCGCCGGCGAGAAGCGCGCGGGCGAGGCAGATGCGCTGGCGCTGCCCGCCCGACAGTGTCACGCCCCGATCTCCCACGCGGGTGGCGAAGCCATCGGCGAGCCGCTCGAGCACCTCGTCCGCAGCGGCGAGCCGAAGTGCTCGCACCAGGTCCTCGTCGCTCGCTTCCGGCGCGGTAAGGCGCAGATTGGCGGCCAGAGTGTCGGAGAACAGGAAGCTTTCCTGCGGCAGGACGTGGACGCGGCGGCGCAGGGCGGCAAGATCGAGGCCGCGCACGTCGTGCCAGCCGATCGCGTCCGAACCGATCTCGACCGAGCCGCTCTCCGCTTCGAGGAGGCGCGGCAGGAGCCCGGTCAGGAGCGATTTTCCGACACCGGTGGGGCCGACCAGCGCGACGATCTCGCCGGGCTGGATGTCCAGCGAAAGGCCCTTGAGAACGGTCGCGTGGTCATCCAGCGGAGCGACGGCCACGTCGCGGAGACGCAGGCCAAGCGGGCCGCCCGGCAGATGCGCCGTACCCGGCCGGATCGCCGGCTGCGCGTCGAGCACTTCCCAGATCCGTCCGGCCGAGGCGCGCGCATCGGCCACGACCTGGAGCAGTCGTCCGATCCCTTCGATCCGCAGGACCATCGTGTTCACCACCAGCATGGCGGCCACCAGCGGCCCGAGCCCGAGCCGGCCCTGCGCGACCAGCCAGGCGCCATAGCCCAGCACCCAGACATGGCTGAGCGCGATCACGGCCTGGGGCAGCGGAACCCGCCGCGAGGCATGGGCCAGCGCCGCGCGGGCTTCGTGCCGGAAGACCTCGATATGTTCGCGAAAGCGGGCGGTCCGCGCTTCGCCGAGGGCAAAGGCCTTGATCACCCGTACCCCGTTGACCCCTTCGGAAAGGTCCTGCGTTACCGCATCGTAAGCAGAGCCGATGCGCCGGTCGAGCGCCACCAAGGTGTCGGCCTCGCGCGCTAGCAGGGCAATCCCCAGCAAGACCAGCGCCAGCGGCACGATCCCCAGCAGCGGCGCCCAGCTGAACAGGACGCCGAGCGAAATCAGCACCATCAAGCCCGTCTCGAACATCTGCCGCCAGAAATTGATCAGCGCATCGCGGACCTTGTCCGCATCACGGGTCATGCGCGTGACCATCTCGCCGACGCCGTGCCGCCAGTGATAGGCAAGGTCCAGCCGCTGGATCTGGACCATGATCCGGGAACGCAGGATCGTCAGCAGGGCCTGCCCGATCGAGAGGGAGAGCAGGCCGGCGCCATACTGCACGATGGCCCGGGCCACCGCGAGGGAGAGCAGCAGCGCCACCCAGTGCCATGCCCGCGAATAGTCCAGCGCGCCGTCAGTCAGGCGCCGGACGAGCTTGCCCGCGCCCGCTTCCTGCACGGCGTGGCCGACCAGCACCTGCTGGCCGACCAGCGCGACATTGACCACCGCGAACAGGGTGGCGGTCAGGGCAAAGCGCAGCGGCATCTCGCGATAGATGGCGAGACAGCGCAGCAGCGGGCTGTTGGCGAGCGGGCCGGTGCCGAGAGGCCGGGCTCCGGACGGAAGATCCCCCATGAGAACGCCTGCCTCAAACCGCCAGGGCGGCGTGGCGAACGGCTTCCAGCGGCCGGGCGTCGATCCATTCGCGCACCGCGAAGTCGTTGGGGATGAATCCCCAGCGATGGAGGAAACTGGTGAAATCCTGCAGCGCCGTGACCGACTGTTCGGCAAGGTCGGTGCGCAGGCGCTTGTGCGCATCCTCGCCATAGGCCGCAGTCACCCAGTATTCGCTGGCATTGGTCTCTCGGCCGAGGAAGCGGCGGACCTCGGCAGGGTGTTCCCAGGCCCATTCCTCCGCCCGGATCACCTGATCGAGGATGGTGACGGCCGCATCGAAGTGATTGTCGAGCAGGTGGCCATCGACGGCGAGCGTGCGCGGCGTGCCGTTGTTGGAGCGCACCAGCGGATCGGGATGGCTGCCGGTGTCGATCACGGTGGTCAGCCCGAACTGGCTGGCGACCTGCGCGCCGTGTGCGCCCTTCAGGAAGATCGCGTCGACCTCTCCGCGCAGAAGCGCGATGACTTCGAGGTTGCTGGCCCGCCCGCGGCTGACGGAGCGGCCGTTCCACGTCAGGGCCCCGCCCACCTGTTCGGCCGCGCGGTCGGAATAGTGGCGCTCGATATCCTGATCGACCAGTTCGACGTCGCTGACTTCGAGGCCTTCCAGCCGCAGCGCGTTCTCAAGCCCGCGGATCGCCTGGGCGCGGGAAAAGTCGATCTCCACGTTCTTCCAGTTGGGCAGGCCGAAGCGGCGGCCCTTGAGGTCCTTCACACTTTCGATGCCGGATTCGGGGCGGGCAAGAATCAACTGCGCCTCGTCGGCCCAGGAGAGGCCGATGAGGCGAGTGTCCCGCCCGAGCGACCGCGCGCTGATCGCAGGGATGCTGCCGCCATGGCGCACCGAATTGCGCACCTTGTGGCTGAAGTGGGATTCGCGCGTGGCGAAGTCATTGGATTCCAGGATCGAGCCAAGCTCGGTCCCCTGACGGCGGAACACCTCTTCCAGCCATCCCTGCTGGATCGCGATGCCCAGCCCGGTCGGAACCGGGCAGCGGGTGTACCAGAGCTTGTCGAGCTGCGCGGACATGGATTTCTCTCCTGAATGGGATGGCTGGACGGCTATTCGGCCGCTTCGAGCGAGGCAGGGGCGGCGATCGTGTTGCGATTTTGCGGGCGCGGCAGACCAAGGTGTTCGCGCAGGGTCGATCCTTCGTATTCCTTGCGGAAGATGCCGCGCCGCTGGAGTTCGGGCACCACCTGGTCGACGAAGTCGGTCAGCGAGGAGGGCAGGAGCGGCGGAATGAGGTTGAAGCCGTCTGCCGCATCGCGCTCGAACCAGTCCTGGATCTGGTCGGCGATGTCGGTCGCCGTGCCCAGCACCACGCGGTGCCCGCGCACCGCGTTGAAGCGCAGGAACAGCTGGCGGATGGTCAGGTTCTCGCGCCGGGCAAGGGCAGTCAGCTGCCGCCAGCGGCCCTTGCCGTTTTCCGGTTCGGGCAGGTCGGGCAGCGGCCCGTCGAGCGGATAGGCGCTGACGTCGTGGCCCATCAGGTTGAGCTCGCCCGAGAAATCAACCGCCGCTTCGAGGGCGCCGAACTTGTCCTGCGCTTCCTGCACGCTGCCGGCGATGGTGAACGAGAGGCCCGGCATGACCTTGATCGTGTCGGCATCGCGGCCATGCGCCGCGGTGCGGGCCTTGACGTCGGCGTAGAATGCCTGCGCGTCCTCGATGAACTGCGCGGCGGCATAGATCATCTCGGCGTGCCTTGCGGCAAAGTCGCGGCCGACCTCGGAATTGCCGGCCTGGACGAAGACAGGATAGCCTTGGACCGGGCGGGCTGCGTCGAGCACGGAATCGACCTGGTAATAGGCGCCGTGGTGATGGACCGGGTGAACCGCGCCGGCGTCGAGGTAGATCCCGCTCTCCGCATCGGCGCCCTCGAAGGCATTGTCCTCCCAGCTGTCCCACAGGGACTTGGCGAGATCGACGAATTCGTCGGCTCGGGCATAGCGCTCGGCGTGGCTGAACGAGGCGTCGAGACCGAAGCTGCGCGCGGCGCCGTCCGCGAGCGACGAGACGATGTTCCAGCCGATCCGCCCGCCGCTGATGTGGTCAAGCGAGGCGAAACGGCGGGCGAGCGCATAGGGCTGCTCAAAATTGGTGTTGACCGTGGCGACCAGCCCGATCCGGCTGGTGATGGCGGCCAGCGCCGCCGTAACGGTCAGCGGCTCGAAATCGAGGAAGGCATGGCGGCGCTCGATGCCCTTGGTGCTGTCGCCGCTGATGCCGACGAAATCGGCGAAGAACGCCGCATCGAGCTTGCCCCGTTCGGCCGTGCGGACGAGGTCGGCCCAGTGCCGGAAATCCGGCTTGCCGGTCGCGGCGGAATCCGGCTGGCGCCAGGCGCCGGGGTGATGACCGTGGCGGGTGAGGAATACGGCAAGCGCCAGTTGCCGCCGGCGGGCAGTACTCATGGGTCTATCTCCGGTAGGTCAGGTGTGAAGGGCCGGCACCGCCATCGGCGCGCGGCGCCGGCCCGGAAGGATCATTCGGCGGGTTCGGCGACCGGCTGGGCGAGATGGATCGTGCCGTCGTCAGCAACATGGGCATCGGCCGGAACCAGCTTGCTCATCTTCCACTGCTGTTCGAGCACGCCAGCGCCGAACGGCTGCGAACCGCCCAAGGCCGCGGCAAGCACCTGGAATCGCGCGCCCTCCTCGAGCAGGACGATGGTGTTGGCGAGATCGCGGATCCCCTTCCAGCTCCAGATCGTGGCGCCGCCGTTGGCCTCGACGATGCCCGGCACCTGGCGGTCGGCGGCGATCGCTTCGAGGATGAAGTCCACCTCCTTCTGGCGGCGGTTGATGTAGACCGGCAGCTCGGTCGAGAAGCGGAAGCGGCGGTTGGGAACGTAGAGCAGGGGCAGTTCCGCATGGGCCTGCGAGTAGGCGCCGAGATGCGGCGCATGAACGTGGCTGATCGCCTGGAAATCCGGATGCTCGCGGAACAGCTTGAGGTAGCGGGATTCGCCGGCCGGCCGGTCGCCCCAGTAGGAGTTGCCGTCGAAATCGATCACGGCGGTGCGCGGCTGGTCGGGATCGTCCTCCCACGGGCCGGCGTAGCCGAAGGTCACGATCTTGTCCTCGCCGGGGATGCGCTGGGCAATGCCGACAGTGCCGCTGGGCGAGATGGTGTGCGTCTCGCGCAGCCAGCGGAAGGCGCGGCGCGCGTCCTTTTCAGCGTTGAGCACGAAGCCGATGGCGGCGGGGGAAAGTCCGGTGGTTTGAGACATGGGCAGGTACTCCTCAGGCCAGGATGGGGTCGGATTGGGGAACGGAAGCGTTGAAGGCCTCGGCGGCTTGCAACGGGCGGGTGTCGATCCAGTCGGCGAGCGCGAAATCGGCATCGAGGAAGCCATGGGTGAACAGGAACTTCTTCTGCTG
Organism: Novosphingobium flavum; assembly: GCF_014230315.1. Taxonomy (GTDB): domain Bacteria; phylum Pseudomonadota; class Alphaproteobacteria; order Sphingomonadales; family Sphingomonadaceae; genus Novosphingobium; species Novosphingobium flavum. The sequence goes on from NZ_JACLAW010000001.1 coordinate 328,969, forward strand.
CTCGAAAAGGGCGAGCCGGTCGGCATCCAGCGTCGGGCGCAGTCCTTCGTGCAGGCGGGCATAGGCGTGGCTCACTGCCTCGGCGCTGCCGGCGGTTTCGAATTCAAGGATCTCGCGCAGCCGGTCGGGCTGAGCGGCAACCCAGTCCGCCGCGCGCAGGGTGACGGCGAGGAACCGCACCACGAGGTCGAAATGCTCGTCCAGCAGGCGCTGGTGCACCGTGATCGGACGGGGAGTCCCGTTGTTCACCCGAAAGCGCCGGTCGGGCAGGGCATCGAGATCGACCGCCACGACCAGCCCGGCTTCGCGCGCCTGGTCCAGCGCCGCTGCGCCCTTGACGTAGATCGCATCGACCTCGCCGGAGAGGAGCGCGGCGAACGGCCAGAGCCGGTTCACGCCGCGATCGGCCCGGGGCTGGAGATCGCGCCCGGTTCCGCCGATATTGCGAAGGCGGTCGGGCACTTCGACGAGGTTCACATCGTCAAGCGTCAAGCCGGCCGAGGCCAGCGCGCCCTTGTAGCCGGCGAGCGACATGCCGCGTGCGATGCTCGTTCCGCGGACGTGGCTGGGGATGGGGTTGTGGGACCAGCCCGGCAGGGCCAGCCGCTTGCCCTTGAGGTCGGCCGCCGAGAAGATCCCGGAGTCCGCACGGGTGAGGATGAGCTGGCTCTCCTCGATCCAGGTCAGGCCGATCAGGCGGGTCGGCTCGCCCTGCGCGCGCGCGCCGAAGGCCAGCATGTTGCCGCCTTCGCGGATCAGCGTCGGAAGGCCGTGATCATAATGATGCCGCGCAAGGTCGGAACCCGATTCCTGCAGCGTGCGCAGGGCGATGCCATCGCCGGCGAAGGCTTCGGTCAGCCAGCCCAGCTTGTAGGCGATGCCGGTTGCGGTCGGCACCGGGCAACGGGTGAACCAGATGGTTTCAGGCTGGTTATGCGCTTCGGGCATGGCCCGCGATCTCCTTGCGAGTTGGTCTCGCCGGTATGATCGCAAGAGCTGTGCCAAGTCCGGAAAGGGCGGAAAACCGCCATTCCTGAAGCGGCTGGTCTGGCGAGGCTGTGCGATATTGCGCAGCGCCGCTGCTGCATTTGCAGCGGCGCCGGATCAGATCAGGCCAAGGTTCTTGAGATAGGTCCGCACGACATTGCGCGTGACGCCGAGCGCTTCGGCCGTCTTGATCTGGTTCTCGCCTGATTTCTGGAATGCCTCGCTGACCGTCATGCCAATCAGTCGCTCCAGCAGTTCGGGATGCCCCCCGTCGAGCAGCCGCGTCACGAACGGGCGGAGCTGTTCTTCAAGGGTGCCGGCCGGTCCATCCTCGCTGCCAAGGGCAGGAGCAAGGTTCAGGTCGATCAGCGCCAGGTCGTCGGGCGAGACCTGCCCGTCGCGGCTGATCAGCGTGGCCCGGTAGATCGCATTTTCGAGTTCACGAATGTTGCCGGGCCAGGAATGGCGGAACAGCGCTTCCTCCGCGGCAGGCGTCAGTTCCACCCGCGAAAACTGGGTCATGTCGCCATAGACCTGCAGGAAATGGCGTGCCAGCGGCAGGATGTCGGCCCGCCGGTCGCGCAGCGGCAGAAGCGGCACGGGCACGACCTGCAGGCGGTAGAACAGGTCTGAACGGAAGCGCCCGGCCTGCACCGCCTTGTGCAGGTCGACATTGGTTGCGGCGATGACCCTGACGTCGAGGCGCACCGGGGTGCGCGAGCCGATCCTTACGACTTCGCGCTCCTGCAGAACGCGCAGCAGCTTGACCTGAAGCGACGGGGGAAGGTCGCCCACCTCGTCGAGAAACAGGGTTCCGCCGTTGGCGGCCTCGAACCAGCCCGCGCGCGCCATGTTCGCGCCGGTGAATGCCCCGCGTTCATAGCCGAACAGTTCCCCCTCCACGAGCGCCTCGGAGAAGGCACCGCAGTTGACGGCAAGGAACGGTCCCGCCGCACGGTCGCTCAGTTCATGAACGTAGCGGGCCACCAGTTCCTTGCCGGTGCCGGTCTCGCCGATGATCAGGACGTTCGCCTGGCTCGGGGCGACCCTGGCCAGCAAGGGCAACAGGGCCCGGGAGCGGGGATCGGTAAATACCAGGGCGCGCGCACGCGGCCCCTCGGCGTGATGGTCTTCATGATCGAAGGTCAGCAGCGGACGGCCGTCCGCATTGGTGCCCGAGACCAGGCTGACCGTCCGCGCCGGCTGGGAAGATTGGTTTCGAGTCGCGGGCATTGAGACCTCCGGGTGTACTCGGAAGCATAATCAAAAAATCTCTACCAACTTAGTAGAAAATAGATCGAAACGACTAGCCGAGCTTTAAACCCGCTGGAATGCGGGCTTGTTCGCGCTGTTTCCGGGCCAGAACGGCGTGCAGCGGGCCTGGCTCGATCCACTGGTTCACCTCCACGCGGCGCGCGAGAAAACCGTTGTCCCACAGAAAATCGGCCTGGACCCGGAGCATGCCGATCCGGTCGGGCGAAAGGTCGGGGTGCAGGGCGCGGTGTACCCCCCGGCGGTAGGCCATGGCCACGCCGTCCGGCCCGGCCAGCGTCGTCCGCGCCAGAATGGGGCTCAATTCGCGGGGGTGCGTCGCCGCCCAGTCCGCCGCCCGCATGGTCTGTTCGAGAAAGCGCTCCACAAGCTCGGGATGGCGCTCCAGCATATGCTCGTGAACCACGATCGGCCGCGGCGTGCCGTTGTTGATGCGGGCCAGCCTGCTGGGATAGGCATCAAGATCGATGGCGACCACAAGCCCCAGACTTTCTGCCATCTCGGCGGCGGCGGCACCCTTGATATAGGCGGCATCGGCCCGGCCGTCCGCGACCCAGTCGAGCGCGTTCCACAATTGGCGCATCCGTTCGGGCGTCAGTCGGCCGACCCCGGGGACGGGGATTTCCACCAGGTCTGCAGCGGCCAGCACGTGGCCACCAAGGGCAAGCGCGCTGCGGATCCCGTGGAGGCTCATTCCCCGGGCCATGCTTTCCCCGGGATGGGCGGCGAAGCCGGGCAGCGCGAAACGTAGTCCGCCAAGATCCGCAGGGTCCAGCACCGGCGTATCGGGCCGCACCACGATCGCCTGGCCCTCGTCTATCCAGGTGAGGCCGATCACCCTTGTCGGCGCGCCGAGCGCCCGGGCCGCCAGGGCCTTGATGTTGCCGCCCTCGCGAAAGAGATGGCGGGCCTGCCGTTCGGGATCGCATGCCACGATGTTGAGGCCGTTTTCGTAGATCCGGCCTACGCGGATGCCATCCTGTCCGAATTCCTCGGCCAGCCAGCCCAGCGACCACGCCACCGCCGAGGCCGCCGGCACCGGGCCATGCGTCAGCCAGATCGCTTCCGGCATCCGGTGCCGGTCACTAGCCAAATTCCCGATCGACATTGGCCCTCCGAGGGAGGCGGCGCTTACGGGTCAAGTGGGCACCGCTTTGCAGACTGATGGCTACCGGTTCGCAAAGGCCATGCCAAGAACGCGGCACCGCGCCGGGGGCGGGCCCCTGCAGGCCGGCTGGCGCCCGCGGCCCGTCCCGGCTGCGCATTTTCGCACAGGCCTGCGCCGATTTCCACAGGTCCCGGGGTGGCGGCGAGCTCCCGAAACCCCGCGAATGCGCGGTGTCGGCAGATTGGCACGGCCCCTGCAACACTGGGATCGGCCCTCAGCAGGAAAGGCGGCTTTCATCGTGTCAAAGACCCCCATCGGCTTCGAACCACCCCGGGCGCAAGCCTGGCAGCGCAAGTTGCTCCTCGCGCTTGCCGCCGCAGCGGTACTCGGGCTGGGAGCGTGGCAGTGGCTGCGTCCTGCGGCCGCCTCGGGCGGCAACGCGGTGCGAACGGTCAACATTGCCGCGATTGCGCATCCCTTCCAGGGCCAGCAGATCTACAGCGGCCTGACCGGGGTGATCATCCGCGACGGCTGGCTCAAGGCGGAATTGGCCAAGCGCGGCGTCGAGCTTGCCTTTACCCCGGTGCCCACCGCTGTCGGCGGGCCGCTGATCAACGAGGGCTTTTCCGGCAAGCGCATCGACTTTGCATCCTACGGCGATTTTCCCGCCGTGATCGCGGTCGCCGGCGGGGTTCCGCTGAAGCTCGTCGCTCCGCTTGCGCAGGGGCAGGAAACCTACATCGTCGTTCGCAACGGCCTGCAAGCCGCTTCCATTGCCGACCTCAAGGGCAAGCGCATTGCGCTTCATCGCGGGCGTCCGTGGGAACTGCCGTTCTCCAAGCTGCTGGATGCCAACGGCCTGAAGTTTTCCGATTTCACCATCGTGAACATCAATCCCTCCGCAACCCCGGCCGCGCTGTCCTCGGGCAGCGTCGATGCGGCCGTGCTGCTGGCCGACGGCCTGCTCGCGCAGGAACGCGGCATCGGCAAGATCCTCTGGTCGACCAAGCAGGCCCCGCGCGATTGGAAAATGCGCGCCGAACTGTTCGGCCGGGCCGACTTCGTGAACGACAATCCTCAGCTGACCCAGCTGGTGGTGGATGCCTATCTCCGCGCCGCCGCGTGGTCCGCGCAGGATGCCAACCGTGACCAGGTGATCAAGGATTCGTCGCGCGGATCGCTGCCGATCAACGTGGTCGTGAACGATCTCGATCCCCGGATAAGCTGGCGAGATCGCTACCTGCCCTATTACGACGACGCGCTGCGCTCGCATTACCGCTCAGTCACGGAATATGCGCTCAAGCGCGGCCTTGTGCGGGAAAAGGTCGATGCGGACGCCTTGCTCGACGATCGTTTCGTGCAGCAGGGCCTGAAGGACCTCGACCTGGCCAAGTTCTGGTCGGCGGCCGAACCCGCCGCTGCCCAGGGGAATTCGTGATGGCCGGCTCGCTCGTTTCGCCAAGCCTGGGAGAAGCGCGCGCTTTCGCGGGCAATCTCGCCGCCCTTGCACCGCCGGTCCTCCTTCTGGCACTTTGGGAAGTGGTCAGCCTGTCCCACCTTTTCCCCGAACAGGTGCTCGTGCCGCCGGCCGAAGTCTTCCGCACCCTGTTCGCGATGACCCAGTCCGGCGAGCTGCAAAGACACGTCGGAGACAGCCTGCACCGCCTGTCGGTCGGCTTCATCCTCGGGGCGGCGGCGGGCCTCGCCTTCGGGGTGACCATTGCCCTGTCGCGCCTTGCCGAGGCCGCGTTTGTCCCGCTCTTCCTGACCCTATGGCAGGTTCCGGTCATCGCGCTGGTCCCGCTTCTCGTGATGTTCCTCGGCATCGGCGAACCCTTCAAGGTCGCGATCGTCGCCATCGCATCGTTTTTCCCGGTGGCACTCGCCGCGTTCGACGCGGTACGCGGCGTCCCGCGCGCATGGTTCGAGGTGGGCCGGGTCTATCGCCTGAGCCTTGCCGACACGGTCTGGCGGATTGTCGTGCCGGCCACGGTACCGGCCGTCGTCACCGGGCTGCGGATCGGCCTGACCCGGGCCTGGGTCGTGCTCGTCGCTTCCGAGCTGCTCGCCGCCGATAGCGGCATCGGCCAGATGATGGAGATGGGGCGGCAGCTCTTCCAGATCGACGTAGTGCTCTCGGGCGTGATCGTCAGCGGCCTGGTGGGGTTCGCGATTGACCGGGGCGCGCGTGCCATCGAGCAGCACGCGACGCGGTGGAGGGCGGCATGACCCGGAGCTTGCTTTCCGCTCCGCTTCGCACGGCCGCCGGGCTTGTCGCGCCGGCCCTGCTGGTGGCGCTCTGGCAGTGGAATTCGGGCGGCGCCCTTGGCAGCGTGGCAATTGCCCCGCCTTCGGCCCTGCTGACCGCGGGGCGGGAACTGGTGGCTGACGGCACGCTCGGTGCCGGCGTGGCGGCAACGCTGGCGCGTGCGCTGACGGGCTTTGGCATCGGTGCCGCCCTGGGCTTTCTGACCGGCGTGGCCATGGCGCTGTCGTCCGCGGTAAACCGTGTGCTGGGGCCGCTGCTGCAGGCCTTGCGGCAGGTGCCGATGCTGGGGTGGATGCCCCTGATCGCTCTGTGGTTCGGGACGGGCGAAGGGTCCGAGCTGATCGTCGTCTGCGTCGCCTCGTTTTTCCCGACCCTGCTCAGCACCCACAGCGGCTTGCGGCAGGTCGAAAGCCGCTATCTCGAAGTCGGCCGGATCTATGGCCTCGATACCGGCCAACGGTTCGCGCTGGTTCAGCTGCCTGCCGCTCTGCCGTTCGTGCTGACCGGGCTCAATCAGGCTCTTGCCTTCGCCTGGATCGCAACGATCGCCAGCGAGATCCTGCTGGGAACCGGCGCCGGGCTCGGCGTGACGATGCAGCAGGCGCAGATGCAGCAGCGTCTCGACATGATGCTCGTCGCCGTCATCGTCACCGCGTTCCTTGGCTTCGCGATCAACCAGATCCTCCTGCACCTGCGGCGCGGCCTGCTGCGCTGGCAACCCGACAACCGCTGAAAGGAGCTCAGTCTTGAGTATCGACCCTTCGCTCCGCCTCCCGGCCGAGACACCGAACACACCCGTGCGGGGCGAGCTGGCCATCGCCAACCTGTCCAAGAGCTTCCGCATCGGCGGGCAGCTCCGCCCGGTGCTGGAGGGGATCAACCTGACCCTACGCCCCGGCGAATTCGTCAGCATCGTCGGCGCGTCTGGCTGCGGCAAGTCCACCCTGCTACGCCTGATCGTGGGCCTGGACGACGATTACCAGGGCGAAATCCGGCTGGACGGCGAGCGCGTCGCCACGACCAGTCTCGATCGCGGGATCGTGTTCCAGGACCACCGCCTGTTCCCGTGGATGACGCTCGAACAGAACATCGAGCTGGCCCTGCGCAACACCAATGTGCCCAAGGCGCGGCGGGCGCAGATCGTGGCCGAGCACATCGCGCTGGTGGGGCTGGAGGGGTTCGAAAAGGCTTATCCGCACCAGCTTTCGGGCGGCATGGCGCAGCGCGGGGCCATTGCCCGGGCGCTGGTGACCGAACCCAAGCTGCTGCTGCTGGACGAGCCGCTGGGCGCGCTCGATGCGCTGACGCGGGTCAACGTCCAGACCGAGTTGCAGCGGATCTGGATGGCGCAGCGCTCGACCATGCTGATGGTTACGCACGACGTCGAGGAAGCGCTTTACCTGGGTGACCGGGTGATCGTGATGTCGCCCAATCCCGGGCGGATCAGGCGGATCGTCGATGTCGACCTGCCCCATCCGCGCGACCGCCGTTCGCCGCTGCTGCATCGCCTGAAGGATGAGATCCTGGCCGAACTGACTGCGGCCCCGGTCGAGCCCGGAGGCGTTTCCGACAACCTGGTGCGCCTTCCGGCGCGGGAGGCCCGCTGATGCCGCGCAGTCCCGATCATCCCGTCGATCCGGTGTTCACGCAGCGCTGGTCTCCGCGCAGTTTTACCGGCGAAGCCATACCGGAAAGCGTGCTCCTGAGCGCCTTCGAGGCGGCCCGCTGGGCGCCCAGTGCCTCGAACGTGCAACCGTGGCGCTTCGTGGTTGCAACGCCGCTGCAACCCTTGTGGGAGCCGCTGCTGGGCCTGCTCGCGCCGCGCAACGCCAAATGGGCGGCCAAGGCGTCGGCCCTGATCGTGATCCTGTCAGACCGCTTCGTCGAGCGCCGGGGTGAAGTGGTGGAGAACGGGTCGCACAGTTTCGATGCCGGGGCGGCCTGGTCCAACTTTGCCCATCAGGCGCTTCGGCTCGGCTGGCACAGCCACGGCATCGGCGGGTTCGACCGGGCGGCCACGCGTGACCTGCTGGCGGTGCCCGATGAATTCGCGGTCGAGGCCGTGGTCGCGCTCGGCCGGAAGGGCGGGCTGGACCAGCTCGATCCCGAATTCCATGCCGCCGAGGCCCCGAATTCCCGGCGGCCGCTGGCCGAGACGGTTTTTGTTGGTCGCTTCGGCGAGCCGGCTTTTGACGCAGAGAAGGATGTCGCATGACCATCAGCGCTTACTGGGAGCTTGATCCCGCCGCCGAGCCGCAGCGTTTCGAGCCTCTCGCCGGGCGGCAGTTGCCCGGCATTGTCAAGTCGCAGCGCGGGCCGGCGCTGAACCGCTTCGATTACTACGCGCAAGTGGGCAGCGCCGCGGCCCAGGCCGGGTTTTCCGGTCTGTTCATCCGCCACCGCGAAGAGGCAGACGAAAGCCGGGTGATCGCCGCCGCGGTTGCACGAGAAGTGCCGGGAATTGTCCTCGTGCCGGAGTTTCCGGCCTCGGTCGGATCGGCGGTCTATGCCGCGAAGCAGGCCGTTTCGTTCCAGCGCAGCACGCGCAACCGGCTCGGCTGGGCGATCGCGGCAGCGGAGGGCGCTGCCGACCGCCGGCGCTCGGGCGATTACATCGGCGCGGATGACCTGGGCGAGCGGCTGGAGGAATTCCTGACCGTCGCGCGCGGGGTTCATGCCGCGCAGCCCTTCACATTCGAGGGGCGGCACTTCGCGGTGAAGGACGGCGGCTTTGCCGATCCGCTCAACCGGGCGGATTTCCCGCAGGTGTTCCTGCAGGGCGAAGACGAGGAAGACCTCGAATATTCGGCGCGGCAGGCGGACGTTCATCTGTTTCGGGCGAGCGCCTTGGCGGACGTGTCCCGGCAGGTCGAGACCCTGGACGGACTGGGCAAGCGAACCGGCCGCCCGGTCGCCTATGGCCTGCTCCAGCCAGTCGTCGCGCGCCCGTTTGCCGACGAGGCGCAGCGTCATGCCGAGCGGATCGGCGCGCCTGCCGAGGCCCTGGTCGGGTCCTATGACGAGGTCGCCGCAAGGCTTGCCGACCTGGCAGGCGTGGGGATTTCACACTTCGTCTTTCGCAGCCTGCCCTCGCTCGAGGAGGCCTATCTCGTCGGACAGCACGTCCTGCCCCGGTTGCGGGCGCGGCTCTCGACCCTGCGCGTCGCGGCCTGAGACCAAAGGAGCACTTTCATGGCGATCGACTTCTACTGGCGCCTGCCGACCCATGGCTGCCATTCCAGCCTGCGCACCCACGACTACGACCGGGGCGACTGGTCGCCGCTGCGGCCGGGCAATATCGCCCCCGGCCCGGCGAGCGACGGCGGCGCGGACCAGTTCGCCTATATCGATCACTTGTCCCAGATCGCGAAGGCGGCGGAAGGCGCGGGCTTTCTTGGCGGGCTGATCCCCTCGTTCCCGGGGACCGAGGACCCTTGGGTGATCTCCTCGCTGCTGGCCCGCGAGACCAGCACTTTCCGCTTCATGCTCGCCTTCCAGCCGGGCTTCGGAAATCCGGTCCACAGCGCGCGGGCGGCAGCCAGTCTGCAGCGCCTCAGCGGCGGCCGGGCCCTGTTCAACATCATCACCGGCGGCGGCGGCCCATCGCAGCTGTGGTGGGGCGACAGCTTTTCGCACGACGACCGCTATGGTCGCACCCGGGAATGGCTCGACGTGTTTCGCGGCGTGTGGGGTGGCGGCTCGTTTGATTACGATGGCCGCTTCTACCAGGTCGAGAACGCTGGCCTGGCACCGCTTCTGGCAAACGAGGAATTTCCCGAGATGTGGTTCTCGGGCTCGTCCGATGCGGCGCTCGAAGTCGCGGCGCGGCATGCCGACTATTACCTGTCGTGGCTGGAGCCGTTCGACCAGTTGGCGGACAAGTTCGACCGCGTGAAGGAGCGCACTGCGCGGCTGGGCGGTGAACAGAAGTGCGCGATCCGCGTGGATCTCGTCGCCCGGCCGACCGAGGAGGAGGCGTGGCGCGAGGTCCAGATCGGCTTCGAGAACGTCAGCGAAGAGCGCCGCCGCACCCGCACGCGCGGCACGGACTCGGTCGGCGCCGCCCGGCAGGACGCGTTGCGGCCCGCCGATGCGACGCGCTACGACGACCTGATCGTCGCGCCCAACCTGTGGGGCGGCTTCAACCTGCTGCGCGGCGGCCCGGCGCTGGGCATCGTCGGCAGCTATGAGCAATGCGCCGAGCGGCTGGACGAACTGATCGCGCTGGGCGCCGATGGCTTCATCCTCGCGGGCACGCCCCATCTGGAGGAAGCCTGGCGCGTGGGCGAGGAAGTTCTTCCGCTGCTCGGGCAGAGCGGTGTGGCGTTGCTTCAAGCTGCCGAATAACCGCTTGGCAGAGGGCCTGGAGAAGGGGCGTCGGGAGCAATCCCGGCGCCCCTTTTCTGTGGGGGCGAGCGGATATGGTTGAAGTCTCACGGCCTGAGCAACGGTCCGCTTTCGGCATGTCGGAACTTGTTTCAGCACGACGATTGGGGTGAGGGCAGCTTTGTCGGGGGGCGACATTCTCGATCCAGCCACAAAACTCCGCTCAGCCTGAGCGGGTTTGGAAATAAGTCCAACGTTCGCAAAGTCGGCGTGTCCGGACCACATTTAGGCAGGCAGCCGTCATTGCGGCCGTTGGATGCGCCCCCGGATCCATCTCAAACGACATGGCCCCAAAAAAGGGCGCCGGGATTGTTCCCGACGCCCTTCCGGTCTGCCGCTGGTGATGGAGGCGAGGCGGCAGGGATCGCGCCGCCCCGCTTTCCTTGGTCAGAAGCGGTAGATCACCGATGCACCCCAGGTGCGCGGATCGCCCCACTGGACCACGTCGCCCGTTACCGTGGCCGAGGCCGCGACGAGCGAGTGGTTGAGATAGCGGGCATTGAGCAGGTTGTTGACGAAGGCCGAGACGCTGAACTTGTCGTCGGCGGTGGTGTAGGTGATGCGGGCGTTGGCGAGGGTGTAGCCCGGCTGCGAGGTGTAGTAGCGCGTCGCCGGGTCCTGCGGGGTGACGTAGTAATACTGCAGCGAGGTGTAGCGCGCGTCGGCCTCGAACTCGATGTTGCCAGAGTTGCGCAGCGGCACGGTGTAGCTGGCCGCGACGTTGAGCGTGGTGTGCGGTGAACGGACGAACTGCGCGCCGGACAGGTTGGCCCCGCCGTTGAGCACGTTGAACTGGTCGTAGCGCGTATTGAGCAGGCCGAGTGCGGCGTTGAGGTGCAGGTTTTCGACCGGGCGGACCGCCAGTTCGACCTCGGCCCCGTCGACGTGGCCCTTGGCGGCGTTCTGGAGGTAGGAGACGGTCGTGCCGCCGACCGCGCCCGGGTTCGGGCCGACGACGTTCACCTGCACGTTGCGGTAGTCATAGTGGAAGCCGGTCAGGTTGAGCGTCACGGCGCCGTCCAGCCACTGCGACTTGTAGCCGACTTCATAGGAGTTGAGCCGTTCCGGCTCGACCGCGATCAGGGCGGCGGGAAGGGTGGCCGCCGTGTTGAAGCCGCCGGACTTCAGGCCGTGCGAATACTTGAAATAGATCAGGTTGTGGCGGTCGATCTGGAACGAGGGGGTGGCGTCATAGGTGAAGGCATCCCAGGTCCGCGAGAGGTTGCCCGAGAAGGTGCCGGCACCGCCGTAAGTGCCGGTGTAGCTGTTCCACCACTGGGCATAATTGCTCCATGACGCCGTGGCCGCGCTGGCCGAGGCGAGACGGTTGAATTCGAGCTGCTTCGTCTCGCGGGTCCAGCGGCCGCCGAGGGTCAGCTTGAACCTGTCGGAGATGTTGAGCGTGCCGCTGGCGAACACCGCGCCGCTTTCGGTCTTGTGGTTATAGCGGGTGTTGCTGAAGGCGACCGTGGCGCCGCCGCCGGCCAGCGCGGGCACGGCGGTTTCCGGCAGGGCCGCGGAATAGGCATTCGAGCGGATCTTCTCGTTGAAATAGAAAGCCCCGACGATCCACGACAGGGTCTGGTCCTTGGGCGAGGTCAGGCGCAGTTCCTGCGACCATTGCCGCGAGCTGGCGTTAGAATAGCCGCGCGAAATCTCGAACGGCGTATAGTCGTTGTCGCCGGCGCTGCGGCTGTCGAAGCGTTCGTAGCCGGTGATCGAGGTAAGCGTCAGGTCTCCGGGATGCCAGTCGAGATGGAGCGAGCCGCCGACCTGCTTGTTGTTGGTCCATTCCGGCGCATTGGTATTCGTGGTGTCCTGGTCGGTCGAGGGCACGTAGCCCCCGCGATAGACCCCGCTGGCGGCATAGCTTGCCGTGTTCCAGTAGCTGCCGTCGGTCTTGTAGCGACGGTAGTGCAGGCTGAGCAGGGCTTCGAGGTCGTCGGTCGGCTTGGCCAGGATCTGGCCGCGGAAGACCTGGTCGCTGATCGCGTTGGAATTCTGGCCGGTGAACAGGTTGGTGAAGCGGCCGTCGCGGTCGTCGATGCGGAAGGAGCCGCGCACGGCCAGCTTGTCGGGCACGATCACGGCGCCGACGCCGCCTTCGGCGATCTTGTCGTCGTAGCTGCCGTATTCGAGCTTCAGGTAATTCTCGTCATCGCCGCTCAGGCTGGGGCGCTTGGAAATGACGTTGATCGCGCCGCCGGTGGTGTTCTTGCCCCACAGCGTGCCCTGCGGGCCGCGCAGGATTTCCACCCGCTCGATGTCGAACAGGGGCAGGCCGGTCGCGCTGGAATTGCTGATGTAGACGTCGTCGAGATAGAACCCGACCGGGTTTGCGAGGTCGAGCTGCTGCTGGCCCGCGCCGACGCCGCGGATCCACCAGCGAGGGCGGCCGTGCTGCTGCGTGCCGGCCGAGGCGTTGGGGACAAGGCTCAGCACTTCATTGGCGGAACGGCCGATGCCGCCGACCTGGAACTGTTCCTTGCTGAGCGCGCTGACGGCGGTGGGAACGTCCTGCAGCCGTTCCTCGCGGCGGCCAGCGGTGACGACGATGTCGTAGCTGCCGCCGGCGGCTTCGTCGGCCGCTTCGGCGGCGGGGATGGGAGCTTCGGGCGCCGCAGCCTCTTCGGCCGTCGCGGCGAGCGCCGGGGTTGCGGCCAGGCTCAGCGCCAGGGCGCTGGCTCCGGCGCTCAGGAAGCGGGCGGTGCGGTGAACTCGGTACGACAAGGACTTCCCCCTCAAATCGGGCGCAACGGTGCGCGGGTGTCGGGAGGGGTTACGCAACGAGCGTGCCATCCTTGCTGAAATCAATATATATCAATGTGATATATCGATTTTGGCGCGAAATCCGGCCCTGCGGCATGCTGCAATTGCAGCATCAGCGGTGACGGCGCTGCTGGATCTTGCGCAGCCCATGGCCCGGCGCGCCATGGCCGGGGCACCGCACGGGTGAAGCCGCTCGGCGCGCAATGTCTATTAAAAGAGTTGAGTTTTTTCCGATCTGCTTCCTAGGGTGCGCGCCAGCCGGAAACAGGAGCGATTCGTGAAGCGCGACGGGCAGAAATTGCCGATTGCCATCGTGGGAGCAGGGTTCAGCGGAACCCTCCTCGCCATTCATATCCTGCGGCATGGCGGGCGCGTCGTGCTGGTCGAGCGCGACCATACGAGCATCGCGCGCGGCCTGGCCTATGGCACGCGGCGGCCGGAGCACCTGCTGAACGTGCGCGCCAGCAACATGAGTGCTTTCCCCGATGATCCGGGCCACTTCCTGCGGTGGATGGGCTTTGCCGAACGGGAGCAGGTCAACCGGTTCGTCCCCCGCCTCGCCTATGGTCGGTATTTGCGCGAGTTGCTGATGAACGCACTGGGCAAGTCGCCTGACCGGATCCGCATCGTCGAAAGCGAGGCTGTCGACGCGGTGGTCGGCCCGGGCAGCACTCGCCTAGACTTTGCGGATGGTCGTAGCCTCGACGTCAGGGCGGTCGTTCTGGCGATCGGCAACTGTCCGCCGCGACTGCCTCCCGCCTTCGCCGGGCTGCCCGGTTCGATCGTGATCAGCGATCCCTGGCAGGGCGCGATCGACGCTGTCGCCCGGGCTGGCGGTGACGTGCTGCTGCTGGGAACGGCGCTGACGGCGGTGGACGTGATCCTCGGCCTTGTCGGCGCGGGGCACCAGGGGCGGATCACGGCGCTGTCGCGGCGCGGCCTGGTGCCATTGGCGCATGACGCCGAGGCGGCGACGATCGCGTTCGTCTCCCGTCCCGAGGGGCGCGGGTCGTGGCTCTTGCGGCATGTCCGCAAGCGCTCCGAGCGGGTGGGGTGGCGCGCGGCGGTGGATGAGCTGCGGACACATACCCAAAGCTTGTGGCGCCTGCATGACGAGCAGGCACAGCGCCGTTTCCTGCGGCACCTGCGCCCGTTCTGGGATGCGCACCGGCACCGGATCGCTCCCGCAGTGGCCGAAAAGCTCGAGGCCCTGCAAGACAGTGGGCGGTTGCGATTTGCCGGTGGGCGGATCCTGTCAGCCGAGCGATCCGGGCCGGGGCTGCTCTTGAATTGGTCCCCGAGAGGCACGGGACAGACCACGACCGATCATTTCGACTTCGCGATCAATTGCACCGGGCCGGAGGGCGACATTCACCGGATCGCCAATCCTTTGCTGACCAGTCTCATTGCGCAGGGCCGCGTCCGGCCCGATCGGCACGGCCTGGGGATCGACGTCGATCGGCTGGGCAGAGCCGTCGACAGCGCGGGCGGCAAGCAGGAATCCCTGTTCGTTGTCGGCCCCCTGACCAAGGGGGAGGCATGGGAGGCGGTGGCGGTGCCTGACATCCGCCGTCAGGTGTGGGAGCTTGCGCGATTTCTCACCAATTCGCATGTGATTTCGACGGACATCTGACTTGGCCGCCAGACTGACCCGCATCCTGGATTGTCATCAATTAGAGGTCGTCCTTTGCGCACCTGAACGGCTGGCCGGTTTGAGGCTTCCGGTTCGGCCAGTCGAATGTCGGCTTTGGTTGAGAGCTACAGATCTGCATATAGGGGCCCACGACGAGCAGAACTTCGTGGGGCTCTCGCCTGTTAGCGGCCGCTGAGCGTAACCGAATTGCCAGGACCGCTGCCGCTGCTGCAGTGAAGGTACCAAGGGCTCAGCGGATCGATGATCTCGATGATCACCGTGTCGATTGCTGGCTTTTTGCCTGCCTGCACAGTATCCGGCGCATCTACCACTTTCGCATTCCAGATCTTCGTTTCGAGCTGGTGTGAACCGCTACCGGTGACTGAAAGCTCGATGGTCCGGCGCCTGCCGTTGCTGCTGCGCACGACTGCGGCGAGAGATGCTGAACGCAATGGATCCAGTGCCAGCGTCAGCGTGGTTCCGTCGGCAACGGAAAGGGACTGTTCAACCCCGCCGAAACGGACTGCGTAACGTCCGGAAGCGAGCTGGATGCCAAACTTTCCGGGGCGAACGCGGGTGATCGCGCCCGTCCGCTCGTTCCGGAATTCGGCGCCTTGCGGTGCACTGCCGCTGACGCTGGCGCCGATACCGATCCGTGCAAGGTTCATGGCCATACGGCAGTTCGAATAGACCCACATTTCTTTGTACGGGAACACGGCGTTGTTGCCCCAGGCGGGCGCATCGCCTTCATAGGAGTTGAAGCCCAGCGACATGCCGCCGACGAAGTTGGGCAGCGCAACGGTGAAGTTCTGCCAGAAGGCATTGCCGACGCCGTAGATCAGCGAGCGCGAGAACGGGTTGGTACCCAGGACCCACTGGACCTGACGGGCTGCAAGGTCGGACAGATCGGGGCGGTGCAACGCCGCGGCCGCTACGCCCAGGCCGATGGTCTTGCTCATGTGCACGGTGGTCGCGCCTTTGCGGACGTGGTCATACCACAGCGGGAAGACGCGGAGCCGGTGGTTGGGCCCCAGCGGCGTGCCATCAGCGTACTGCTGTTGCATCTGCCGACGGATCAGCTCCGGGGTGGGCGGCGTCGGGAATACCGCGTTGGGGTGCTTGGCCAGCATCATGCCGGTACGGTCGAGCGGCTGCGGGGCATCGAGGTCGGCCTGCCGCCATACCGCTGCGGGGACGACATCGAACGGCGCCGATGCCTTTGAGCCGCTGACGCAGTAGTGCTCGGCATAGATGGCCAGGCCGACATGCCACTCCATCCACTCCGGATGGCTGGGAAGCGCATCGCACAGCGCTGCGAAGGCGAGCAGGCCGCAATCCTCGAAACTGTTGTGGTATTCGTGGACAATCCGGGTTCGTCCGGCGTCCTCGTAGAAGTAGCCCGAAATGCCGATGCCATCGACGAAGCGGCGTTCCTGGATCTGGACCAGCCATCGGCCGAACCGCACGGCTTCCTCGGCATAGCGGGCATTTCCGGTCGTACGGTAGAGTTCGACCGCGGTCAGGGTCAGGTAACCGACGGTGTCACGCCAACTGGGCTCGTTGATTTCGCGGGGTAGTGCTTCTGTCGGCGGAGCGGAAATGGCCGCCGTGATCAGGGCAAAATCTTCGGTCGCCGCCTTGAGCAGGCTGGCGGCGAATGCCGGTTCGAGCCGCCGAAGCGTCCGAACCGCGCGCGCGGCAACGAGGACACCCAGTGTGTTCTGGAAATCGTCGCGGCCAACGCTTCCCCTTGCGTCGTCCTGTACGACATCGTCGAAGGTGTCGCGCAGGCTGTCGGTCCAGTAGGAGACGTGATTGTAGAGCGCCCGCAGACCGGGAGCAAAACGGGTTCGCACCGACCAGTCGAGCCCCCAGCGGGCTTCCTCCAGTGCCCTTTCGGCAAGGGCATGGTCTCCCTTGCGGACGAGGGCATCGTGCAACTCGAGCAGCGCATAGATCGAGAGGTGGGTACGGTACGGGCTCTGGGTAAGGTTGGCGGCATCATGCCAGCCACCCTCGATGCTCCGCTTGTCGCCCTTGTATTCGGCAAACACGTCCTGGTGGCAGGCATCGTGAACGCCGGGGAGCGGGAACCCGCAACGTAGGCCGTAGAAGGCGTTGAGCGTGGCCTCGATCGTGAAGCGCCATGCGTCCTCGCCGATAGGAAAGGCTTCGCTGATGGCGGCCCCATGCCGGATCCGGTAGCGGCCCGGTCCGGCAAACCCGGTAAAGTCCAGGACGCGGTAGATGCCTCGGGCATTCTCGATCCGCTGCGCAGGAAAGGTTGCGATAGTGCGTCCCCCCTCGGCATCGAGGAGCTCGAACTGGTCCGGTCCTTCGGGAGCAATCGCGACCTTGGGCCCGGCAGGCTGGTAGCCGACATGGCTGTAGGCGATGGTGCCGGGCGCAATCGACCAGCCCTTGGGCGGCTCCGCATCGATGCGCTCTACCGCGAGATCATCGAAATCGAACGTCACACGCGGGTCCGCACCGGCCACGCTGACGCCGGAGAGGGTCTGGAAGATGGTGAACTCCACCACCCTGTCGCGCTGGTGCTCTGGAATCTCCCAGACGATGTGGTTCCATTCGCCCGCCCTGAGATCGCCGACGTAATGAACGGCGACGGGATCGAGCGGGCCCGCTGATGCACCTTCTGACAGGAACTGGATGGAGATGGTGTTGATCGGATTATCGGTCGGGTGAAGGTAAGCCCACAGCGAAATGCGGTTGTATCCGCTCCAGTCCTGCGGCTGCTTGAAGCGCAGGCGGGCGAAGGCAGCGAAAGGCTGTCCCTCGAACAGGACGCCGTCGCCCTGGAATGTCCCATTTGGACGGCGCGCAGCCCGGATGTGCTCCTCATTGCGTAGAAGCGTGCTGAACCGGAGCGAGCGGGTGCCGACCCGGCTGCGCTCCGAGGTGTACCCCAGTTGCACCGCCGGGGACGCGATCCAGCCTGCATCATCCTCCATGTCGTCGAGCACGTGCCGGTCGTGCACCGGTTTATGCCGTCCCTTTTCGTCGAGCAGTTTGGACAGGTCTGCCTGAAGGAGCGGACGCACGGGCCAGCGTCCCTGCCAGAGCGACGCTGCGCTGTCGGCGCCGCGCGTGGCTGCCTGCGCAAGTGAGGCGGGCAGCACGGCGACGAGGCTTAGCGCCGTGCCACTCCTCAGGGCGCCGCGGCGGCTGCAGGACAGGATGCCGGCTTCACGGTGGGCTGCGATCTTGTCGTTCGGCATCGAATTGCTCTCCCTGCGCGACCTCATGGATCGGCGTGCTTGATAGCGTATTTGTACGCGTGTACAAATTATTCCTGCAAGGGCGGTGACGAGGGTGCAATGGCAGGGTACGGGAGGGACATGAGCAGTTCGGACATGAGCACCCGCACGCGCATTCTGCGTGCCGCCGAGACGTTGTTCGCCCAGGCGAGCTACGCGCGCGTTTCCATGCGGGCGATTGCGTCTGCATCCGGGGTGCACCTGGGAGCCTTGCCCTACCACTTCGGGACCAAGGAGGCGCTCTATCGCGCGATCTGGGAGGAATGGCAGGGCGAACTCGATGCACGCGCCTTGCTGAAAGAAGCCAGGCTGCAGCCGAAAGCTTCGCGCGAAGAGGAACTGACAAGCCTTGTCGAGGCCTTCTTTGCCGGCCCGCGGAACCTGCTGCGGGACCCGCGCGGGCGCTATTTCGTGTCGATCATGGTCCGCGAGGCGCAAGACCCGACCAGCGGCGAACGCACCCTGCTCGCTGACTTCATCTATCCGAACGGGAACCTGATCCGACAGGCCTTGGCAGATCTGTTTCACGACTTGCCGGCGGACGCGCTCGATGCCTCATTCGACATGATGATTGCGGCACTGCGCATCGTGATCGAGCGGGGCTCGAAATCAGGCACGCTCCCCGCCCCTGAACAGACTGAACCCCTGTTCGACCTTCTGACGGACTTTGTGGTTCAGGGCTGGATGGCCGTATGCAGGCGTTGCGAGAGCGAAGATTGCCAGCAATCGGCTGGATGAACGGGCGGCGGCTAATAGGGCAGAGATGCGGTGGGCCGGAAGGCGGCTCTGTTGAGGTCACCCGACTTTACCGTAGGATGGTGAGCCCCTTCAACAGCGGCGACGCCTCAGCTTTAACCAATCCAACCTGTCAGGAAAATTTGCTCTGACATGATGCTACGTGCGTTTCGCAAGCCGTTCATTTTCGAGGGCTACTGAGGCTGCCCGCGCCAAGGCTTCGAGAAGGGCGATTTCATGATCGCTCGGCTCCCCCGCTTCGGACCAATACGCGCCAATTGCCGCGATCGGCTTGGTTTGCCCGATGGGCACCATCAACATCGAACGCACAAAGGTCGTCCGATAGGCGTCGACGGGAACACGCGGATCGTCGAAGACATCGCCGATTACGGCCGTCTCCCGATGCTTCATGGCCCATCCGGACACACAAGATGACGCCGGGAAAAATTGTCCTTCCCACAAGGGCTCCATCGAATCTTCCGCGACATAATGACATCGATCCCCGTCAGGCAGGACGATCGCTATGCCGTCAGCGCCCACCACCCGTCGTGCGAATGCACGCAACACGGTGACAACCGCATCGAGAGACCGAGCACCAGCCAACGCCTCTATAGCTTCGGCGGCGGCGCTCCATCTTGCTGCAAGCGCTTTATCTTTGGCTCTGCCCCCTTCGAATGTGTCATCCATCGACCAGCTTTCCGTCTATGTCATTCACATCTATCATCAAAAGTGACGCAAAAGAAGATTTCAGCTCTGCCATCTGTGTCGAGAATGGCCGGTTTGTTGAGGGAGGCTGCCGGGCCGGCTTCCCAGCCTGCAGCTTTGGTTACTACCGGTCCGCAAGGATCGTTTCGGCTGCGAGGCGCCCGGTTTGCGCTGCGCCGTTCATGTACCCCGGCCAGGCGTCGGACGTGTGCTCGCCAGCAAATATGATCGGTCCAGATCGTGCCGTCCGCGTGACCTTCCGCCCAGCTTCGAGCCATGTAAGACTGCCGAACCGCGTGAACTGACCCTTGGAAAAATTGATGTAGGCGCCCTGGGTAAATGGCTCGCGGCTCCACGAGGACAAGTGAGCCTGGTCGGAAGCGACACCAGTCAGATCTCCGAGAGCGCTACCTACAGTCGTTTCGAGCTTCGTGCGGACACCAGCTTCGGAATAGAGCTTGGTCTGATCCCCCCCGAAGAACCACGTGAGGATGCCCGCGTGGCTGTCTTGCCCTGCCGAACAGTCCCATACTTCGGCAAAGAGCGCCTCGCGGGTTGCATCCCATGTGCTTCCCGCCTCGCCCATGGGCTGCTTCCATACCCTGCGGTCGTAGCGGGCGTTGAGCTTCTCGTTTCTGCCCAGCCGCAGTTCGCGTGCAGCAGCCTGCCAGGGCGCCGAGAACAGGCCGCCATGGTCAATCTGTCCGAGCAGGGCAGGGGGAAGGGTAAGGACCACGCGGTCGGCGGCAACGGTGGTGCCGTCGGCAAAGCGCAGTTCCGTCTGCGATCCTGTTGGGGTCAGGGCGACCAACTGGCGACCCGTGTCGATCCGCGAGGCGTGCGCTTGCGCCATGGCATCGACGAGCCGCCCCGAACCTCCTTCCAGGACGAACCGCTCGTCGCTGTTGCCCAAGGTTTCAAACGCCCGGCCGTTCACCGTCGGCAGGTTGAAGATCAGTTCGACCGCACTGGCTTCACGAGGCTCTACCCCGAATTCCGTTCGGATGCCCTGCTCCAGGAGGACGCGGACAGCATCCGATGCGAGCAAGGCCCGGTGCCGGGCGAGGTATTCTGCCACCGACATACGGTCGAGCCGTGCCACGGCGGCCCGCCCCCCTCGGTCGAGCAATTCGCTGTCTCTGGCAATCTGTGACGCGATCGGGGCGAGCTCGCGAGCGAGCTGTGCCGTTGATACGCGTTGACCGCCCCTGATCACCAGTTCGCGGCCACCTCGGGCCTTCCTGTCGATGAGCCTGATGCCGAATTGATGCGACAGGCGGATGATGTCCGCGTGGTCAGAATTGACAAGCTGCCCGCCCATCTCCTCCCAGGTTCCCGGCGCCCGCTCGTCCCGAAGTGTGAGAACCCGTCCGCCAAGCCGTGAACGCGCTTCATAGAGGCGGGCATCGATGCCGCGCTCCGACAAAACTTTGAGTGCGTTGAGGCCTGCGAGACCCCCGCCGACGATGGCGACGCTGCGTACCGGTGGGCTGGCCAAGGCGGGAGCCGCCATAGTTGCTGCCCCCGTACCCAACATCCCCAGGACATGGCGGCGGGCCAGCCCGGTCGAGGAAAGATGCTCAGGATCCGGCAGACCTGCTGCACGCCGCTCAACGCGGCGGGCAAGCTGCAATGCATCCCTGAGAATGGTTCCCCGCATTATATCGCTCCCGGTCCCTCGTTCGCCCCGCCAACATCATGGAACCGGATTGCGCAAGACCGCTCCACCTGGGGTGACGAGCTTCCCACAGGACTCGCGCCATATGGCGGCGGCGGGTGATGTCAAAGCAACTGCACCGCATGGTGGTGTCGCGGTGTATGCGGTAGGGCGAGGCGCATGCCTCGACGCCTCGGTTAACAACCTTTTTGCTCAGGAACGCCACCTCGTCAGCAGAGAAGTCTACAAGCAGAGACGCTCGGCGGCTCTCGCCGAATGGCAATCGCTCATGAGCTGAGCGGCTGCGCGGAGAAAGGGTGATCTGACCAACGGAGAGCGGTTCGCATCGGACTGACACCTCCGCCGAAAGTACGCCTTATTCCGCCGATGAATCGGATCTGGGGGAGGCGGAGTGGAGAATCACTCCGCTACTCCCGGCACAATCTGGCCAGCGGCGAGCGGATTGCATCAGGCAGACAAACAGGAGTCAAAGGCAGGCGGCAAGGGTCCTGCATCAGACTCCGAACTTGTCCCGCAGCGCAAGCAGGGCGAGCGCAGCCTTGGCCGCTTCGCCGCCCTTGTCCTTTTGCGCCGGATCGGCGCGGACGATCGCCTGAGCCTCGTTTTCCACGGTCAGGATCCCGTTGCCGATGGCCATTCCGTCCATCGTCAGGGCCATGATCCCGCGAGCGCTTTCGCCGGCTACGATCTCGAAGTGATAGGTCTCGCCGCGAATGACCACGCCGATGGCGACGTACCCTTCATAAGCGCCGCCCTGATCTGCGAGCGAAATCGCTCCCGGAATCTCCAGCGCGCCCGGCACGGTGATCACGTCCACCCTGTGGCCCGCAGCCTTGAGTGCGGCGCGAGCGCCTTCGACCAGCATGTCATTCAGGTGATCGTAGAAGCGAGCCTCGACGATAAGAAAATTTGCCACGTAAGTGCCCTTCCGAGAATTCGTTCAGTCGATCCGGCGTTCGCCGACGATGCTGAGCCCATAGCCTTCAAGCGCTACAAGCGAGTGATGCGTGTTGGTCAACAGAACCATGTCGTGAATGCCAAGTTCGGCCAGGACCTGCGCCCCCACCCCATAATCACGCAATTCCTCGACAGGGGTTTCCTCACCGGCGAGTGCACGCGCCTTCATCTCGATCGACCGCGAGACATAACCCCGCATCGGCCGGTTGATCGCCACGATGATGCCCGAACCTTCCTCCGCGATGATCTCCATCGAGCGGGCAAGCAGGTTCTCGCGGTCGCCCACTTCACCGAACGTGTCGTGGAACACCGAGAGGGTGTGCATCCGTACCAGCGTCGGCTTGTCGGGCTCAACCCGCCCCTTCATCAAGGCCACGGTCTCGTCACCGGTCGCCTTGTTGAAGAAGGTGATCGCACGCCACTGGCCGCCGAAGTGGCTGGTGAAGTCGATCTCCGCCCGCCGCTCGACCATGCGGTCGTGATTCCGCCGATAAGCGATCAGATCGCGAATGGTGCCGATCTTGAGGTCGTGCATCCGCGCGAAAGTGACCAGATCGTCCAATCGCGCCATCTCGCCATCGTCCCGCATGACCTCGCAGATCACCGCGGACGGATTTAGGCCGGCGAGGCGGGAGATATCGACACCCGCCTCGGTATGGCCGGTGCGAACCAGCACGCCGCCATCGCGCGCCTGAAGAGGGAAGACATGCCCGGGCGACGTAATGTCGGCCTTGCCCTTGGTTCCGTCGATGGCGACGGACACGGTGCGGGCGCGATCGGCTGCGGAAATGCCAGTAGTGATCCCTTCGCGCGCCTCAATCGAGACTGTGAAGGCCGTTCCGAGTGGAGTTCCGTTTTCCTGCACCATCGGGGGCAGTTCGAGCTGCTCGCAGCGCTCACGCGTCAGGCACAGGCAGATCAACCCGCGACCGTGGGTTGCCATGAAGTTGACTGCGGCCGGCGTCGCCATCTGCGCGGGAATGATGAGGTCGCCCTCGTTCTCGCGATCCTCGTCATCGACCAGAATGAACATGCGGCCGTTGCGCGCCTCATCGATGATTTCCTCGATGGTGGCGAGGACCGGACGGTCATCGTTCGACATGAGGAACCGCTCAAGCTTGCTGAGGGTCTCGGCTGTCGGGTTCCAGTTGGAGTTGCCGCAATCCCTCAGCGTGTTGGCGTGCAATCCGGCAGCCCGCGCCAAGCCTGCCCGGGACATTTGCCGGCTGACAACGAGATGGGTGATTCGGTCGATGAGATCTTTTGCCATATGGGCATTTTTCACAGTGCGATGTGAATTGCAAGGAGTGAAAAAACAGCAATGCGTCCTGCCGCACATCGAGCGGTTGTTCGTCGGTGCCCAGCGTTTTCAGGTTCGCCTTCGCTCAGCAGGGAAGTGTCCGTGGAATGGGAATTCGTCTCCCCTGGGTACAGCTACCTCCGAAGCATGGAAATGCGAGGCCACGCGCGACTGCCCACGCGAGGTACTGTGACCGCTTCTCGGCGGCGTCGGGCAAGTGGAGGGCGTTTGCATGTTGAGCACCGCGCGGAGGATTTTGCCTGGTGCTCCGTCTTGGTAACAGGTGCGCGGACCGGATCGCACTCAAAAAAATGGGGGCGGCGCAGCGCGCCGCCCCCAGCGAGGAGGGGCCTTGCAGACCGTCAGAACTTCATGCGTGCTGCCAGATAGTACCGGCGGCCGATGATGTCCCAGATGGCATTTGGGCTACCGTTGGGAGTGCCGTTCCAAAGCGGCGGGGCATCCACGTTGAACAGGTTGTTCACGCCGAAGTTCAGTTCCAAATGCTCCGTCGGATTGAAGCGGATCTGCGCGTTGGTGTAGATTTTCGCGCCGATGGTGAAGTACTTGCGATCCGGTAGCGAGCCGTCCGCCAGCTTGAAGTTCACCTGATAATTTTCGTAGTCGAACATCTGCGACCCGACGTAGCGGTTCACAACGGTCAGGCCGTACCGGGGCGTGTCCCAGTTGAACCCTAAAGTCGCCGTGTCGCGCGGGGTGCCGATTTCACCCATCAGGTTGTCATAGGCATCGCCGTCAAGCGGGCGTTGACCCTGCTTGATCAGGTGAGTCCAGCTGCCGTTCCAGACCATCGTCCCGCCAAGCAAATGGTGCTGGTAGCTGAGCGTGAAGTCCAGGCCCCGAGTGAAGATGCCGCCACTGTTGATCAGGCCGCGAACGACCTGTTCGACCGAGCCGACGCTGAACGCGCCCGAAGGCTGCTGGCGGCGGGTGACGAACTGGCAGAATTCCTGCTGGCCGCCGGCATAGCACTTGTTGAGCACCGTGGCCGCGGCAAGGCGGTTGATGGCCCCTTCAAGCTTGATGTCGTAGTAATCGGCCGTGAAGGTCAGTCCGCGCAGGGCGTCGATCGAGCGAGGAGCAATGACCACGCCGAAGGTCAGGGTCTTGCCGGTTTCCTGCTTGATGTTGGGGTTGGCAGCGGTGATGCTGCCGACGCCGGCCGTATCGGATGAGGTCAGCGTCATCGAGCCGTTGGAGCTGATGTTTGCCAGAACCCCCGCGTCCTTGCGGCAATTGATCGCCACGGTGCTGGTCTGGGCAAGGGTAACGCCCTGGCACGGGTCGGTAATGGCAATGATGCCGGCTGCCGACGCCGCGTAGAGTTCCCCGATGTTGGGCGCCCGGACCGCATGGGCATAGACCGCGCGGAAGCGGATATCGTCGACCGGCGTCCATTCTCCGCCGACGTTCCACGCCCAGAAGCTGCCGACGGTCGAGTAGTCGGACAGGCGGGCTGCGCCGCGCAGCGTCAGGTTGCGGATGAACGGAGCATTGTGAATGACCGGTACCGAAACTTCTCCGTAAGCTTCCTTGACGTTGAAGCTGCCGCTGGTGTCAAGCAACTGGACGTAGCCGTTGCGCGCGGCGTTGGTCAGCGGATCGAAGTCATCCATGCTCGATTCAGAGCGCCATTCAGCCCCGACCGAAGCCTGAACCGGACCGGCGGGAAGGTTGAACACCGTGCCGCCGACGTTGGCCGATGCGCTTTGCAGCACCTGCTTCGAGTAGCGGCTCATCTCCGCGTAGAGCCAGGAGGCGGCTTCGCTCGACACCTTGGTGCTGCCGTCAGCGTTCAGGCCGAAAACGTTGATCGGCACACATCCTTGCGAACGGGCGTTGGCGTCAACGCAGACCGCTTCGGTGGTGTTGCCGTCGCGGTCATAGTCGAACACGTCGGGGATGGCCTGGACCGCCTGGGCAAGGCGATAGAGGTCAGCCAGGTTGGTCATGCCCTGGCGCTGCTTGGTAAAACCGTACTGGTAATAGAAGTCGGCCGTCCAGTCGCCGCCGAGCTTCAGCGTGCCGCCTGCGGCAGCGCGGAAGTTGTCACGCTCGGTCGGTGTGCTGCGGGTGCCGTCCCCGAACATGCTCGTCCGGATCAGGAAGCTCATGTCCTTGGAGCCGATGGTGTCATTGTTCGCCCGGTTGTCTGCGGCTGCCACCACGGAGGCCGGGACGAACGGGTTGGTCAGGATGCGGATGTCCGACGGATTGTTCGGATTGGCGACCTGGAACTGGATGGGGAAGAACCCATTCGTTCCGGTGAAGGCGCCAAGCGCACTGTCGGTCCGCATCGGCGAGGCTTCGCGCCGACCGACCGTCTTGTAGTTCGAGAAGGTGGTCTCCGCGAAGAGGTTGAGGTTCTCGGTCACGTCATAGTTGGCGCGCATGGCAACCGTGAACTGATCCGAAGGCGATGCCTGCTGGCCCAAGGCAGCGGCATTGTATCCGTACTTCGCCACCTTCGCGAGAGTGGTGGGGTCGTTGATGTTGCTGGCGGTGAGCGATGGGAATGTGTCGATCGTCCCGTCAGCAAGGATCAGCCGGCTGCCGGTGCCGCCGAAGTTGAACACGCCGCCCGGTCCCACGTTCGACGGGCCGTAGTAGCGGTTGAACAGGTTCTGCGCTGCCGTGAGGTTGGCGTCGTTGTTGCCGCCCGTGCGCAGCAGGTTGCCAAGGCTGCTCCAGCCCGATGCGGTCCGCTCGCGCTTGTAGTTGGGCACGTTACCTTCGTGGTTGTACCCGGCATAGAGCATCACGTTGCCGCGATTGTCGGCAAAGTTGCTGCCGAAGGTGACGTTGCCCGAATAGCGCTTGTCGTCGCCAAGCTCGGAAATGCCCGCCTGGGCATTGGCTTCAAGTCCCTGGAAGTTCTTCTTGTAAACGAAGTTCACCACGCCCGCGATCGCGTCCGAGCCGTAGACGGCAGAGGCACCGCCGGTCAGCACATCGACCCGTTCGACGAACTGCGTGGGGATCATCGCGAGGTCGACCTGCGCGGTGCCGGGCACGCCGGCAACCGTGCGGCGGCCGTCGATGAGCACCAGAGTACGGTCGGTGCCCAGGTTGCGGAGGTTGACGGTGGCAAGGCCCGGGTTCGTGTCCGCGGCGTTGCTGACGCGGGTCTGGCTGGGAATACCGACTGCCGGAACCAGCGCCAGGACGTCCTGCACGTTGGTTGCGCCGGTGTTCTCTATCGTCTCGGCCGTCACCGCCTGCAGCGGCGAGGGCGAGGTGAGGGACGGGCTCTTGATCCGGGTGCCGGTGACGACGATGGCCGCCTCGGTCGACGCGGAGGCGCCCTCCGGCGGCGCGGCAGCCGTCGTTCCCGGCGCGGTCTGGGCCATGGCTCCGGACGCAGTGATCAGCGTCACTGCGCTGACGCCTGTCAGGAGGACCCGGCGCAGCAATTGGGCGGTGTGTGGCCCCTCGCTAGACATTTTCATATCCACTCCCTTTTTGTTGGACGCATCTTCGACACGTCAGGCTTTTGGAGGCGGAGTCCCGTCTCCCTGTCACGTTTCCTTGCTGGTGGAGGCGGCGCGGACGGCGCTCGCCACTGCGTTGCTCCATTGGCGCAGGACGGTTTGGCGCCGGGCTTCCGGCATGGCCGGAGCGAAGCGCACATCCGGCATCACATGCTCCACCGCCGTGGCCGTTCCCATCGCTTCGCGCGCAAGTCGAGCGGCGCCGAGCGCGCTTGCTTCGGCCATGGCCGGGCGAGCCACATCCCGCCCGGCAAGATCGGCGAGAAGCTGCACCAGAAAGTCGTTGCGGGATGCGCCGCCATCAACGGAGATCTCGGCCAGTCGGGTGCCGAGGTCCGCGTCGAGGGCGTCGATAACGTCGCAGATCTGGAGCGCGATTGCTTCCAGCGTCGCACGCGCCACGTGAGCGGGAGTGGTGCCCAGCGATAGCCCGGTCAGGGAACCGCGCGCCTCGCTGCACCAGTGAGGCGCGCCAAGACCTGCCAGAGCGGGCACGAACACCACACCGCCGTTGTCGGGCACCGAGGCGGCGAGTTCGGACAGCGCCTGTTCGTTCGGCAGGCCCAGCAGCCCGGTTGCAAATGCGGCGGCGTGGCCGGAAACCGAGATATTGCCTTCCAGCGCATACTGCACACGGCCGCCGCGATTCCACGCAATGGTGGTCGACAGGCCATGCGACGAACGGACGGGAGAAGGGGTGGCAGTCATCAGAGAACTGCCCGTGCCGATGGTCACCTTGGTGGCGCCATCCATGCCTGCGCCTTGTGCGAACAGCGCGGCGTGACTGTCCCCGATCATGGCGCGAACAGGGATTCCGGAGGCGAGATCGGGTATCGCAACCTCGCCGAACCGGCTGTCGGACGGCATGATCTCAGGCAGCATGGCAAGCGGCACGTTGAACAGCCGCGCCAGTTCTTCATCCCACCCAAGGGTTTCGATGCTGAACAGCTGGGTGCGCGAGGCGTTGCTGTGATCGGTGGCGTGAACTGCACCGCCAGTCAGGTTCCAGAGCAGCCAGCTATCGACCGTCCCGCACTTTACTTCGCCGCGTTCGGCACGGAGCCGCGATCCGGGCACAGAGTCCAGCAGCCACGCGATCTTGCCGGCTGGAAACAGCGGGTCCAGCCCGAGGCCGCTGCGCCGGGCGATCTCCGGGCCATGCCCGGCCGCGTCAAGGGCGTCGCACCGATCGGCCGAGCGGCGGCACTGCCATACGATCGCCGGACCGAGCGGCTCGCCGGTCGTCGCGTCCCAAACCACCACGGTTTCGCGCTGGTTGGAAATCGCGAGCGCGGCAATCTGCGCTCCTTCGGCAGCAGAAGCGAGATCGACGACGAGGGACTGGACGACGTCCCTGATCTCCAATGCGGACTGTTCCACCCAGCCGGGCTGGGGATAGGCAATGCCCATCGGCTGCGATCGCGCAAGGCGCACCGAACCATCCGGCGCAACAAGCAGCGCCTTGGTGTTGGTTGTGCCCTGATCGATGGCAAGGATGAGCGGTTCGGACATGGCTATCGGCCGACCAGTTCGCGGGCCGCGGCAGCGATGCCGTTCGCGTTAAGTCCGAACCGGTCCATCAGCCACGCGGCAGAGCCAGTCGGCAGGAAACCGGGGAAGCCCAACATCCGCATGGGTACGGGGTGATGGCGAGCGCACAGTTCGGCCACCGCGCCTCCCAGCCCGCCCGAGGCAAGGCCTTCTTCGGCTGTGACGATCGCTCCAGTTGCAGCGCAGGCGGCAATCGCTTCGGCGTCGAGCGGAGAAACGGTGGCCATGTTGACCACACGCGCCGAGATGCCCTCGGCGGCAAGGTCTTGCGCGGCAGCAACCGCCTGATGCAGCAGGGTGCCATTGGCAATGATCGCAAGGTCGTTGCCGACGCGCAGCACCTCTGCCTTGCCGATGGCGAAGCTCGCGCCCTCGGCGCGGGCGATCTGTGGTACGGGCATCCGGCTGATGCGGATGAACACCGGCCCGTCCATCTCCGCCGCCGCCTTGATTGCCGCCGCCGTTTCCCAGGGATCGGATGGAACGATCACCGTCAGGTTATCGATCGCGCGCAGCCATGCCACGTCCTCGATGCTGTGGTGGGTTGCGCCAAGCTCGCCATATGCAACGCCCGACGAGATGCCGCAAAGCTTGACGTTGGAATTGCTGTATGCGCAATCGACCTTGATCTGTTCCATCGCGCGCGCGGTTAGGAAGCAGGATGCGCCGCTGACGAACGGGATCTTGCCGCCATTGGCAAGGCCGGCGCCGATACCGACCATGTTCTGTTCGGCGATGCCCACGTTCACCAGCCTGTGCGGGAAGCGATCACGAAACTTGCCCAGCTTGGACGATCCGACCGAATCATTCACCACCGCGACGATGCGATCGTCCGCAATCGCAAGCTCTTCCACCGCGCGCACATAGGCGTCCCGGCAGTCGAAGAGTCCGCTCGAAGGGGCGCTTGCGCTCATGCGTGGATTTCCGCTTCGAGTTCGGCAAGCGCCTGCTGGTACTGCTCGGGATTAGGCACGCCGTGGTGCCATCCGGCCTGGTTTTCCATGAAGCTGACGCCCTTGCCCTTGATGGTGTTGGCGATGATCACCCGCGGCTGATTACGCGGGGCGCAGGCATCGTCGAATGCCGCCAGCAAGGCTGCGTGATCGTGGCCATCAACCTCGACGACCTGCCAGCCGAAGCTGGCCCATTTGCCGCCCAGCGGCTCCAGGCTGTTCGTGTCTTCCGTCCGCGCGCCCTGCTGAAGCCGGTTGCGATCGACGATTACCGTGAGATTGCCGAGGCCGCGATGACCGGCGAACATCGCCGCTTCCCACATGCTGCCTTCCTGCAATTCGCCATCGCCGGTCAGCACGAAGACGCGGTAATCCGCATTGTCGATCTGGCCTGCGACGGCGATGCCTACTCCAACGGGCAAGCCATGACCGAGGGGGCCGGTATTGGTTTCCACGCCCGGCAGATAGGTCCGGTTCGGATGGCCGTTCAGTCGCGAGCCCGGCTGGAGATAGGTGTCAAGATCGGCCTCGGGGAAGAACCCCGCCCCGGCGAGCGCCGTGTAAAGGGCGCCGGTGCAGTGCCCCTTGCTAAGGATGAAACGGTCGCGGCTGGGGGCAAGCGGTGCGGTGGGGTCAAAGCGCAGAATATCAAAATAAAGCGCAGCAACGATGTCGGTGGCTGACAGGTCTCCACCCGGATGGCCTTGGCCCGCGGCCACGATCATGCCGAGCAAGCGGCGGCGCATCCAGTTGGCGCGCTCACCAACATGGCGCGCACGCTGGGCTTTGCCGCCGATGTCCAAGGCGGCGTCGCCTGTTGCGGGGTATTGTTGTGGAGTGCCCATTATCCTCTCTTTTCAGGCTCCGCCTACTCCTCTCTTACGGACTTCGCAAGTTTAAACTTTCTATTTTTTTCGTTTTGAGGGGTGAATGGGTTGCAATTGACAAAATGCGAAAACGATGCCTACCAAGGTGACAGGTGACTGGCCCGTGAAGCGGCCGGGATCAGAGGATGCGGAAACGAAAGGTCTTGCCAAGTGGCCGGCAGACGACATTACAGAGGCAATGAACCCCGTGGAGGCCGCAAGGCCTTCGCCAGCTGTCGAGCAATTTCGAATGAATCAGCAGCCGAAAGTCCGTCTCCTTGCCGAGGCGCGGCGCAACAAAATTCTGGAATGGTTGCAGGAGGAGGGCAGTGCCCGGGTGCGAACCCTGGCGGATGCCTTCGGCGTGTCCGAAGTGACCATGCGACAGGATCTGGAAAAGCTGGAAGCCGACGGGCACATAGCGCGCGAGCACGGCGGCGCCTTCCTGAAGTCTGTGCCGCAGCAGGTTCGGGCAATGGCCCTGCAGCACCTCGACAACATGGACGCCAAGCGTCGCATCGGGCGGGCTGCGGCGCAGTTGGTGGGCAATGGCGAGACGATCGTGCTCGATTCTGGTTCGACCACTACCGAGGTGGCGTCCAACCTGCGCACACTGCGCGACATGACGGTGATCACCAACGCGCTGAACATCGCCCTGATGCTAGGAGCGGAAGCGGGCTTCGAGGTGCATATGCCGGGCGGGCACTTCAAGGCGCCGACCCTTTCGCTGAGCGGCGAGCGCTCTGCCGACTATTTTCGCGGCCTCTTCGCACAGAAGCTCTTTCTGGCCACGGCCGCGCTCGATCTGGATGCGGGGCTTACCTATCCGGCCCTTTCGGACATTCCCGTCAAGCGAGCGATGATCGAGGCCGCCGAGCGGGTCTATCTCGTCGCGGATTCCAGCAAGATCGGCCAGCGGTCGTTCACGTCGCTGGGCGGGATCGATCTGATCCATGTCCTGATTACAGACGAGGGCATCCGGCCCGAGGATCGCGCGGCGCTCGAAGCAGCCGGCGTGGAAGTGATTATCGCCTGACGGTCGCGGGCAGGGGGCCCGCCACGATCGTCGTCCATTCGCAGGAGAGGAAGCGATCGTGAGCAATCAGAAGTACGGCGCCGGCATCTGGCATTTCGCCACCTACGTGGATCGTTATGCCACTGATGGCTACGGTCCACCACGCTCGCTGGTGGAGATGATCGACCTTGCCGGGCAGGTTGATGACCTGTCGGTTGTCGATATCAACTATCCTTTTCCCGGCGGCGAAACCTCGATGGAGAAGATCGAGGAAGCGCTTCGGCGCAACAACCTTACGGTCATCGGGATCACTCCCGAGATCTATACGCGGCGCTTCGCCAAGGGGGCCTTTACCAACCCCGATCCAGGAATTCGCCGCCTTGCCAATGAGATGGTGAACGAGGCGGCCAACGTAGTGCGGCGCTTCAACGCCAGCTATGTCAAGCTCTGGCCCGGTCAGGACGGATGGGACTATCCGTTTCAGGTAGATCACCGCCGGGTCTGGCAGCAGTCGATCGAGGGGGTGGCGGAACTCGCCGAGCAGAACCCGGACCTGCGTTTCGTCATCGAATACAAGCCGCGTGAACCGCGGGTGCATATGAGCTATGACAGCGTTGCACGCACCCTCCTCGGGATCGAAAAGATGGGCGTGCCCAACGTCGGCATCCTGCTGGACTTCGGGCATTCGCTCTATGGCGGCGAAAGCCCCGCCGACGCGGCGCAGCTGGCCATCGACCACGGCCGCCTGTTCGGCATGGACGTGAACGACAACCTGCGCAGCTGGGACGATGACCTGATTGCCGGGTCGGTGCATCCGATCGAGCTGTTCGAGTTCTTCTACACGCTGCGCAAGAACAAGTGGGAGGGCGTCTGGCAGCTTGACCAGTTTCCTTTCCGTGAGGACTCGGTGCGTGCGGCCAATTCCGCGATCGGGTTCCTGAAGGGGATCGAGCGGGCATTGGACAAGCTGGACTTCGAGGCCATGCAAAAGGCGCAGGATGAACATGACGCGGTCACCGCGCTCAAGCTTGCACGCGATGCCCTGTTCACTTCCTACTGATCCCGTGTCCGGACCTGCCCCGGCCCCGGCCCCGGCCCTCGCCGCTGCTGCGGCGCGCGGCTGATGGCCTTGTGCATGCCTGAACCGGACGCCGGCGTACTGGCCCGGCGCGGCGCGATCGTGGCCGCGCTGCGCCGGATCGTGCCCGACGGAGTGATAGATGACGGCGACTGCCTGGCGCCCTACGAATGTGATGGGCTGACCGCCTATCGCCAACGACCGATGGTGGTGGTCCTGCCCGAAACGACGGCGCAGGTGGCGGCCGTGCTTGCCTGGTGCCAGGCGAACGGCGTGAAGGTGGTTCCGCGCGGCGCGGGGACGTCGCTTTCGGGCGGCGCACTCCCGCTGGTCGATGGGGTGCTGCTGGGCATGGCCCGGTTCAACCGCATCCTGGAAGTGGACTATCCCGAGCGAGTGGCGGTGGTCCAGCCGGGCGTGACCAATCTTGCGATCACGCGGGCCGTGGAAGATGCCGGGCTGTACTATGCCCCTGACCCGTCAAGCCAGATCGCCTGCACCATCGGCGGTAATGTGGCGGAAAACTCGGGCGGCGTGCATTGCCTCAAATACGGCCTCACCAGCAACAACGTGCTGGGCGTGGAACTCGTCACCATGGAGGGCGAGGTCCTGCGGCTGGGCGGCAAGGGGCTGGAGCCGCAGGGGCTGGATCTGCTGGGGGTCGTGGTCGGATCGGAGGGCCTGCTGGGTGTCGTGACCGAGGTGACGGTCCGCCTGTTGCCCAAGCCTGAGACGGCCAAGGCCTTGCTGATCGGGTTTTCCAACGTGGAAAGCGCCGGCCAATGCGTTGCCGAGGTGATTGGCGCAGGCATCATCCCGGCGGGCATGGAAATGATGGACCGCGAGGCGGTTCATGCTGCCGAAGCCTTTGTCGGCGCGGGATACCCGCTGGACGTGGAGGCCCTGCTGATCGTCGAGCTGGACGGCCCTGAGGCGGAGTGCGTCCACCTGGTCGGCGAAGTGGAGCGGATCGCGAGGGCGAACGGCGCCGTATCCGTGCGGGCGTCCCGCGACGATGCCGAGCGGGCGGTGTTTTGGGCCGGTCGCAAGGCGGCTTTCCCCGCGGCCGGGAGGATTTCACCCGACTATTATTGCATGGATGGCACGATTCCCCGGCGGCGCTTGCCAGAGGTCCTGCGGCGGATGAAAGAGCTTTCCGCACAGTTCGGCCTTGGCGTGATCAATGTATTCCACGCAGGCGACGGAAATCTGCACCCCCTCATCCTGTACGATGCAAACCGCGACGGCGAATTGGAGCAGGCGGAGGCCTTTGGCGCCGAAATCCTGAAGCTGTGCGTGGAAGTGGGAGGTGTCCTCACGGGCGAGCATGGCGTGGGCGTGGAAAAACGCGACCTGATGCCGACCATGTTTACGCCTGTCGATCTGGCTCACCAGCAGCGAGTCAAATGTGCGTTCGATCCGTCACTGCTGCTAAATCCCGGCAAGGTTTTCCCGCAGCTTCACCGGTGCGCCGAGCTGGGGCGGATGCATGTGCACGGCGGGCAGTTGCCCCATCCCGAACTGCCGCGCATCTGATGCTGCGCCCTTCGACCATAGGCGACCTGTGCGAGATCGTGGCCGACGGCGGCCCGCTTCGGCTGCGCGGCGGGGGCAGCAAGGATGCGATCGGATCTTCGACCGAAGCGGCGGTCGTGGATATGCGCGGGTTTTGCGGAGTGGCGGACTATGACCCGCCCGAACTGGTGCTGACCGTTGGCGCGGGAACGCCGCTGGCCGAGGTCGAGGCGCTGGTGGCCGCAGAGCGGCAGATGCTGGCGTTCGATCCGGTTGATCACGCGCATCTGCTGGGCGGCGAACCGGGGCGGGCGACGATTGGTGGAATTATAGCAGCCGGGGTTGCCGGGCCGGCGCGGTTGAGCCGGGGCGCCGCGCGGGATCACGTCCTTGGCTTCACAGCCGTTTCCGGGCGAGGAGAAGCTTTCGTGGCCGGGGCCAAGGTGGTCAAGAACGTCACGGGATATGACTTGCCCAAGCTCGTCACCGGCAGTTGGGGAAGGCTGGCCGCCTTGACGCAGGTCACTCTGAAGGTGCTGCCTGCGCCGGAGACGAGCGGGACCGTGGTCCTGCGAGGGCAGGATGCGGCGCATGCGCAGGGCGCCATGGCGCGCGCCATGGGAACCGCCGCCGAGGTTTCCGCAGCCGCTCATTTGCCGGACTGGGACGGCGGCGCGGTGACTGCGCTGCGACTGGACGGGTTCGCCCCCTCGGTGCGGGGCCGGATCGAACGGCTGAAGGCGGAAATACCGGCGCTTGAGGTGCTGGAAGACGGGGCGCGGTTATGGGAGGCCGTTCGCCATGCAACGACGCTGCCGCGCAGCCGGCCGCTCTGGCGCTGCATCGTCCCTGCGCGGCAGGCCCCGGTGCTGGTCGATGCGTTGCCTGGCTCCGACTGGTTGTTCGACTGGGCAGGGGGGCTGGTGTGGCTGGCGACCGAGGCTGATCCGGCGCTGGTGCGCAGCGCGGCCGAAGCCGCGGGCGGCCACGCCATGCTTGTGCGCGCCAGCGCAGTGATGCGCGCAGCCGTTCCTGCCCTGCATCCCCAGCCAGCACCTCTTGCGGCGCTGGAGGAGCGGGTGCGCCGCGCCTTTGACCCTGCCGGCGTGTTCGAGACGGGGCGCTTCTGATGCAGACGACGTTTTCTTCCGACCAGCTGGCCGACCCGGCGACGGCCGCGGCAGCGGCGGTGATCCGCAAGTGCGTGCATTGCGGCTTCTGCACTGCAACCTGTCCGACCTATGTCCTGCTGGGCGATGAACTCGACAGTCCGCGCGGGCGAATTTACCTGATGAAGGACATGCTCGAAAACGAGCGGACGCCCAGCGCCGAGGTGGTGAAGCACGTCGACCGGTGCCTGTCATGCCTCTCATGCATGACGACCTGCCCGTCGGGCGTGAACTACATGCACCTCGTCGATCACGCCCGGGCATATATCGAGGCGCGGCACCGGCGGCCTTGGCATGAGCGCCTGCTGCGCGCCGCTCTGGCGCACATCCTGCCTTATCCGGGGCGCTTCAGGCTGGCCTTGGGCACGGCGCGGCTGGCCCGCCCGCTTGCCGGCCCCCTGGCGCGTGTGCCGGCGCTGCGCCCGCTTGCGGCGATGCTGACGCTGGCTCCCGGCCGGGCGGCCAAAACAAGCGATCCGGTTTCAACGCGAGGGGCGCCAGCGGCTGCTGCACGCAAGCGAGGGCGGGTTGCCTTGCTGCAAGGTTGTGCCGAGCCGGTCCTGCGACCGCAGTTCCGCGCGGCAACGGTGCGCCTGTTGACCCGCCTCGGCTATGACGTGGTTTTTGCCAAGGGCGAAGGATGTTGTGGTGCCCTGGTTCACCACATGGGACGCGAGGAAGACGGGCTGGCCGCCGCGCGCCGGAACGTGGACGCCTGGACGCGCGAGATCGAGGCCGGCGGCCTTGATGCCGTGGTCATTACCGCTTCCGGCTGCGGCACGACGATCAAGGACTATGGCTTCATGCTGCGGGGCGATCCCGCCTATGCCGAAAAGGCTGCGCGCGTTTCCGCTCTTGCGCGGGATATAAGCGAACTGCTTGCCGAGGTGGATCTGCCGCCGGGCGATGGGCGCGGGCTGACGGTCGCCTATCAGTCGGCCTGCTCACTGCAGCATGGGCAGAAGGTTGATGACGCGCCGCGCCGGCTTCTGGCCCGTGCCGGCTATGTCGTGCGCACTCCGGCCGAGGCCCATTTGTGCTGCGGTTCGGCGGGAACATACAACATTCTTCAGCCTGACATCGCGGCCCAGCTTGGGGAGCGCAAGGCGGCTCAGCTGGAACGGCTGCAGGCAGACGTGATCGCCACGGGCAACATCGGTTGCGCCATGCAGATCGGCCCGCGCGTGGGGGTTCCGGTCGTCCATACGATTGAACTGCTGGACTGGGCCACGGGCGGCCCGGCGCCGGAACAACTGGCTGCCAGGGCGGCCACGGGAGAGAATTGATGAGAGCGATCACCGCGCTGTTCGCGGCGACCCTGCTGGGCGGGGCACTGCCTGCGGCTGCGCAAACGCCTCCGTTATCGGTGGCTCCGGGCGGTCATTACTTGCTGGCGGGCGGCAAGCCATTCTTCTGGATGGGCGATACCGGCTGGCTGCTGCTGAGCCGGACCAGCCGGGCCGAGGCTGAACGCTATCTGGTTACCCGCAAGCGGCAGGGCTTCAACGTGGTGCAGGTGATGGTCCTGCATACCGAACGCATGGCCAATCCCGCGACGGGAACGGCGCTGGAGAATGGCGACCCGGGCCGCCCCCGGGTGACACCGGGCAGCGATCCTGCCCGTGCAGGCGAATATGACTATTGGGATCATCTCGACTGGGTGGCGCAGCGCGCGGAAGAACTGGGAATCTACCTTGCGCTGGTGCCCTGCTGGGGTTCCATCGCCGACGAGGGCAAGCTGAACCCGCGCAATGCGGCTGCCTACGGCCGTTTTCTGGGTGAGCGATATGGCAGGCGGCCCAACATCATCTGGCTCAACGGCGGGGATACCCGGTCGGAGCAGCGCAGCATCGTGTGGGACGCGCTGGGGGCTGCCATCAAGCAGGCCGACCCGCGGCACCTGATGACGTTCCATCCGATTGGCCGGACGGACTCCGCGTGGCAGTTCCACACCGCGCCGTGGCTTGATTTCAATATGTTCCAGTCAGGACACCGGTCATATGCGCAGGAGGGACCGAGCGCTCACGGCGAGGACAACTGGCGTTACGTTGCCGACGACTGGGTGCGAGTCCCCGCCAAGCCGGTGATCGACGGCGAGCCGAGCTATGAAAACATTCCGCACGGTCTGCACGAACCGGCGCCGCAGCCGCGCTGGCAGGCCGCAGACGCGCGGCGATACGCCTGGTGGGCCGTCATGGCAGGGGCCTTTGGGCACACCTACGGCGAGAACCACGTCATGCAGTTCTTCACGCCCGGCGCGGACACGGCCAATTTCGAGCCGGTGACGCCGTGGACCGAGGCGCTCGAGGCGCCGGGTGCGAACCAGATGCAATTCCTCCGCCGCCTGATCGAATCCCGGCCCATGCTGGAGCGGGTGCCGGACCAGTCGCTGATCGTCGGCAATGGGGTGCGTTACGAGCGGGTGCTGGCGAGCAGGGGCCGCACCTATGCGTTCGCCTATGCCTATACCGGGCGAACCTTCACCATGCGGCTTGGCGCGGTGAGCGGCGGGCAGGTGCGGGCGCAGTGGTATTCCCCTCGAGACGGCGCGGCCGTTCCCATCGGCACTTTTCCCAACCGCGGGGTGCGGCGGTTCGATCCGCCCGGCAATCCCGCGCCGGGCAATGACTGGGTACTGGTTCTGGATGGCGTGAGGGCGAAGTGAGCACCCGTGTCGTTGACCTGCGCGCCGAGAACACGGTGGACCTGCTGGGCACCGAAGTGGAACGGCCGCGTCTTTCGTGGCGGATCGAGGCAGACCGGTCCGGCGTGATGCAAGCCGGCTACCGCCTGCGCGCGGCCGGCAGCATTGCCGCCCTGAACGGCGAAGCAGAGCTGTTGTGGGACAGCGGCGCGGTTGCGGGCAGCGCGAGCTTCGACATCGCCTGGGGTGGGCCGCCACTGAAATCGATGCAGCGCGTCTGGTGGCAGGTTGAGGTGACCGACAACCAGGGCGGAGTGGTCCGCTCCGATCCCGCCTGGTTCGAGCAAGGGCTGCTTTCGGCCGGAGACTGGCGGGCGGATTGGATCGAGGCGGAGGACGACTTTGCCGCCGCCGAGCGCCACGCGGGCGTGGACTGGGTGTGGAGCGAGACGGCGCTGGATAACCGCCCCCACGCATTCCGGCTGGACTTTGATGCGCCTGCGGACCTCACGCGCGCCGAAGTGCTGATCACGGGCAAGGACCACCTGCGCGGCGTCTGGATCAATGGCGCGCCCTCTCCGCTCGAGCGGCCCTTCGACTGGAACACCTACCTCCCGTTCTGGGGCACGCTGGCTGTCTATGCAGGAGAGGTGCGCCCGGGCCGCAATTCGGTCTGCGCGCTGGTCGAGGCGGATACGGTCGGGTTCTTTCCCGTCGACGGCGGCGCGTTTGCCGCTCTGATCCGGCTCTATCGCGCGGATGGCAGCGTGGAGCGGATCGTCAGCCGGGCGTTTCGGGTATGCCCGGCTGCGCCGGAGGGCTGGATCGACCCGGAATTCGACGCGAGCAGCTGGGATGCCGTGGTGGCCAGCACATCAGACGCGCAGGGCGACCCGCGCCCGAGCGAGCCGGCCATGCTGCTGCGCACAGGCTTCGTCGTGGACAAGCAGGTGGCGGAGGCGAGGCTCTATGCCACGGCACTTGGCTCCTATGTGGCCACGATCAACGGGCAGCCCGCGGCCGAGGCCATTCTGGCGCCCGAGATCAGCGTGGCCAAGGACCACGTGCAATATCAGACCTATTGCGTGACCGGGCTGATCGCGCAGGGCGAGAACGTGCTGGGCGCGCTGGTGGGGGATGGCTGGTATGCCAGCCCCTTTGGCTGGCGTATCGAACGCTACGGCTTCGGTCCTGCGCCGAGGCGGTTTCGGGCGCAGCTGCGGATCGACTATACCGATGGCACGAGCTGCTGGGTGACCACAGGGCCGAACTGGCGCATAGCCACGTCGGCCATAGCGAAGTCCGAGATCTACGACGGCGAAATCCGGGACGCCCGTGCCGTGATGCCGGGCTGGGACAGGCCGGGCTTCGATGCGGCGGAATGGGCTTCTGCGCGGGTGGGGGCGGACCCGGGCACGCGACTGGTGGCGCAAACCTCGCCCCTGCTGGAGCGGCGCGGTACCTTGCGGGCGGTGAGCGTCAATGAGCCGGTCTCCGGGCGCTTCGTATTCGACTTCGGGCAAAACTTTCCGGGGTGGGCCCGCATCCGCGCGACCGGGGCGGCAGGGACCAAGATCACGGCCCGCTATGCCGAACTGCTCAACCCGGATGGCACGGCCGACCTTTCCAACCTGCGGCTGGCGGAGGCAACCGACCGCTTCACCCTTGCCGGCGGAGGGGAGGAAGTCTTCGAGCCGACCTTTACCTATCACGGGTTCCGCTATGTCGAGATCAGCGGTTACCCCGGGGTGCCGACGACCGACACAGTCGAAGGCATAGTGGTTCACAGCGCCTGCCGGGAAACCGGGGTCATGACCTTCGCCGATGCGCCGCTGTTGCAGACGATCTGGGAAAATGCGCTCTGGAGCCAGCGATCGAACTTCTTCTCCGTACCCACTGACTGCCCGCAGCGCGACGAGCGCATGGGGTGGATGGGCGATATTCAGGTGTTCCTGGATGCGGCGGCGTTCAACATGGAAGTCGATCCGTTCATCCGTCGCTTCCTGCTGGAAGCGAGGGCAGCGCAGCGGCCCGACGGGGGCTATCCCATTGTCGTGCCGCAGCCGCTGTCCTTTCCGGACGTGGTCACGGCCGGGTGGAGCGAGGCGGGCATAATCCTGCCGTGGCAGTTGTGGCAGCGTTATGGCGACACGGCGGTGATCGATGAGAACTGGGCCGCGATGGAAGCGTGGATGGCCTATGTCGGCCGGGCTAACCCGGATGGCATCTGGCGCAACGAACGCGGTCTGGATCTGGGCGACTGGCTTTCGGTAGATGCGATTAAGCCCGACGACGAGACGACCCCGCGCGCGCTGTGCGCCACTGCATACTGGGCCTGGTGCGCCGACCTGATGGCGCAAATGGCAAGGGCGACCGGGCGCGACGGTGACGCGGCCCGCCACGCGGCGCTGCGGGAACGGATCGGCAATGCCTTTGCCGCCGAGTTCGTGCGGCCTGATGGAACAGCGGGCAACGGCAGTCAGGCCAGTCAGGTCCTGTCGCTGTACATGGGGTTGGTGCCATCCGAATTGCGGGCGGCGGCGGCAGGCATCCTTGCAGCGGACATCCGGGCCCGGGGAATGAAGCTCTCGACCGGGTTCCTCGGAACGCCCTACATCCTTGATGTGCTGGCCGATGCCGGGCGTCACGAGGAAGTGTCGGGTCTGCTGCTCCAGACCGGCTATCCCAGCTGGGGCTATATGCCGAGCCAAGGCGCCACGACCATGTGGGAGCGCTGGAACGGCGACACGGGCGACCTGTCGATGAACAGCTACAACCACTATGCCTTCGGCGCGGTGGTGGGCTTTTTCTACCGCCGTCTGGCCGGCATTGCGCCGGCCGAGCCGGGCTTCCGCAGGATTGCGGCGCGCCCACTGTGGTATCCGGCGGTCGGCCGGGTGGCGGCCCGGTACGAAGCAATCGTGGGCACCATCAGCACCGAAACCGGCGGCGACGAACGCGGCCTGACCCGGTTCCGGCTGTCCATTCCCGCCAATACCACCGCCGAGGTCGAACTGCCGGGTGACGGGTGGCTGCTCGCGGGCAGGGCCGTCGGCAACCGCGCCGAAGTGGGCGGGGGCGATCATGAATTCATCAAATCGGGACAGGACTGAAAACCATGCCGACACTGGGACTCATCCATAACTCGCCGATGCTGGCAGCAGTGTTCAACGAGATCGCGGCGCGCGTGATGCCGGATGACGTGAAGCTCCTGCACTTCGTTGACGAGAGCACGATCAAGAACACCATTGCCGCCGGGTATTTGCAGAAGTCCACGATGCGGCAGGTGATCCGCCTGGTCGGATCGGCCTTCGACGCTGGCTGCGACGTGGCGATGGTAACCTGTTCTTCCATCGGCCGGGCCGTGGACATGGCAGCCGAGCTTTACGATCAGCCGGTCCTGCGGGTGGACCGGGCGATGGCCGACAAGGCGATCGCGACCGGCCGGCGGATCGGCGTCGTTGCCACTCTGCCCACCACCCTCGGCCCCACGGCGGAACTGATCCGGCGCGTCGCCATGGAGCAGGGCCGGGACATCGAGATCGTGGAGCACCTGTGTGAAGGCGCCTTCGATGCCGTGATGGCAGGCGACGGGGCGACTCATGACCGGATCGTGGGGGAAGGGCTGACCCGGGGCATGGAGGGCGTCGATGCCATCGTGCTGGCGCAAGCCTCGATGGCGCGCGTCGTTGCCAGCCTGCCTGAAGGAGCAGTGCAGGCGCCCGTCTATTCCAGCCCGGAACTGGGGATGCAGCGGGCGGCCGAGGTGCTCGCCGGGCTGAAGGCTCGGGAAGCCGGGCGATGAGCAAGCGGCGCATCGTCCTTGGCTTTCTGGCGCTCCTGTCGATCATCACCTTCATCGACCGGCTGGCCATCGCCGTCACCGGGCCGGCCATCCAGAAAGACCTTTCGATCAGCCCGCAGCAATGGGGCTGGGTGCTCAGCGCCTATGTGATCGCCTATGCCGTGTTCGAGATCCCCTCGGGCGCGATGGGTGATCGGCACGGCGTCCGCAAGGAACTGACCCGGATCACGGTATGGTGGTCGTTTTTCACGGCCCTTACTGCGGCCTGCCGCAATTTCTGGCAGTTGGCGGCCGCGCGGTTCCTGTTCGGGCTGGGGGCAGCAGGCGCCTATCCCAACATGACGGGGGTGCTTTATCGCTGGCTCCCGGCGCGCGAACGTGCGCGCGGGCAAGGCGTGATCTGGGCGGCAAGCCGGTTTGGGGGCGGGCTCGCGCCCTTGCTGCTGGTCCCTGCCAACAAGATACTTGGCTGGCAGGCCGTGTTCATCATCCTGGGGGCAGCGGGCTTCGCCTGGAGCATCGGCTGGTGGACCTGGTTTCGCGATCGGCCCGCCGATCAACCCGGCATCACGCCCGAGGAGGTGGCCGAGATCGGCGCGGACGACACAGCCGGGCATGTCGGCACGCCGTGGCGCCAGTTGCTTGGCCTGCCCCAGTTGTGGCTGATCTCCCTTGCCTATCTGTTCTATGCCTTCGGCAGTTGGTTCTTCTTCGGCTGGTTTCCCACCTGGATGGTCAAGGGGGCTGGGTTTACGGTGGACGAGATGGGGCTTTACGGCTCCGTCCCGTTCCTGCTGGGGGTGGTGGGCAATCTGTTGGGCGGCCTGCTGTGTGACCGGTTGGCCGCACGCATGGGCGTCCGCAATGCCTATCGGATGATCGCTTCTTGCTGCCTGATCGTCACTGCCGGCCTGCTTGTGGCGATGAGTCTTGCAACGGACAAGATGGCGGTCGTCGTCCTTGCCGGCATGGCCTTCATGGTGATGGATCTGATGCTCCCCGCGGCGTGGGCCATGTGCATGGCCATCGGCGGAAGATACGGCGGCACGGCATCGGGCGTCATGAACACGGCCGGCAACATCGGCGGGTTCGTTTGTTCGGTGGCCTTCGGCTATGTCGTGGCGGCGACGGGCAATTATGACCTGCCCTTGCAGGGCGTGGCCGCGATGGTCGTGATTGCCGCGGTGCTGTTCGCCCTGATCGACTGTACGCGCGGGCTGGATCACAAGATCAGGGCCGAGCTTCCATGATGAGGAAGGTCGCAGCCACTCTGGCGGCCTTTGTCGGCATGGCGGGCGTGATTATCGCAGCCTCCATCCTCGCCGCATCCGGCGCAATTGCCCGGGAGACGCCTCGTCTCACCGTTTCGGCCAACGGCCGCTACCTTCTGGCGGGCGGAAAGCCGTTTTTCTGGCAGGGCGACACTGCCTGGCTGTTGCTCGCCAAGCTCAACCGCGACGAGACGGAACGCTATCTTGCCGCGCGTGAGGCCCAGGGCTTCAACGTCATTCAGGTGATGATGCTCCACCGGCCGGACATGGCCAATCCCGTGGCCGGGCCTGCGCTGGAGAACGGCGATCTTGCTCGCCCCCGGGTGACGCCGGGCAATGATCCGGCAAAGCCGGGCGAATACGATTACTGGGATCACCTCGACTGGGTGTTTGACCGGGCGGCAGCGCACGGCATCTATATCGCGCTGGTCCCGGTCTGGGGCGACTTTGCCGATTTCCGGCTGTTCAACCCGGAGACCGCGCCAATCATCGGCCGCTTCGTGGCCGAGCGATACAGGAACAAGCCCAACCTCATCTGGGTCAACGGGGGCGATCGCTATGGCGAGCTTTCTCCGCTTGCCTGGAACCGGCTCGGCGAGACGATCCGGGCAAGCGATCCTGTCCACCTGATGACCTACCACCCGGCGGGCAGGGCCAGTTCCTCATGGGCGTTCCACCGCGCTGCCTGGCTGGACTTCAACATGTATCAGTCCGGGCATCAGGACTATGCGCAGGACCAGCAACTGCACGCGAGGGGCGAGGACAACTGGGTCTACACCGCCGACGATCTGTCGCGCCGCCCGCGAAAACCGACCATCGACGGTGAGCCGAGCTACGAGAACATCCCGCACGGGCTTGATCGGGCGCCCGAGCCGCGCTGGACGGCGGCGGATGTGCGGCGTTATGCATGGTGGTCGGTCATG
This sequence comes from Novosphingobium flavum, assembly GCF_014230315.1. Classification (GTDB taxonomy): domain Bacteria; phylum Pseudomonadota; class Alphaproteobacteria; order Sphingomonadales; family Sphingomonadaceae; genus Novosphingobium; species Novosphingobium flavum. The sequence goes on from NZ_JACLAW010000001.1 coordinate 372,345, forward strand.
GCGGGCGCGTTCGGCCACACCTATGGCGAGAACAGCGTGATGCAGTTCTTCGTCCGCGGCACCAAGGCCAATGCCTACTGGCCCGAGCTTTCCTGGCAGGAGGCGCTGGATGCACCCGGCGCGCGCCAGATGCACCACCTGAAAGACCTGATCCTGTCCCGCCCGTTTCTGGACCGCATACCGGACCAGTCCCTGATCACTGACAGCGGGCCGCGTTATGCGCGCGTCGCCGCAAGCCGGGGACGCAGCTACGCCATTGCCTATACCTGGACCGGCCGCCCCTTCCACGTGAAGATGGGCAAGATCAGCGGAGGCCGGGTGCGAGCCTCGTGGTTCGATCCGCGGACCGGCCGGTTCACCCCCATCGGCACTTTTGCCAATCGCGGCGTTCGTCGTTTCACCCCGCCGGGCAGGCCTTCGCCCGGGAACGACTGGGCGCTTGTGCTGGATGATGCGCGAGGATTGAAATGAAAGCGAAACTGATCGCGGCTGCCGGCCTGTTGCTTGTGCCGTCGTCTGCGGTGCTGGCTGCCGATCCGGCCGTTCAGAAGGCCGCGCCGCCCGCCCTTGCCGTGGCGCATGAGCGTGTGTGGCTGGGTTCGGCGTGGTATCCCGAGCAGTGGCCTGAGACGGCCTGGGAAGAGGACCTGGGCCTCATGCAGGCCCACGGCGCGAATGTCGTGCGCATCGGAGAGTATGCGTGGAGCCGTCTGGAGCCGGAGGAAGGGCACTATGACATGGCCTGGCTGGTTCGCGCGGTCCGGCTGGCCGGGCGTCACGGGATCAAGGTGGTGGTAGGTACGCCGACCGACACGCCGCCGGCGTGGCTTACCCAGAAATACCCCGACACCCTGCAGGTCGACGGAACCGGGCGGCGGCTGGGGCACGGCGGGCGCCGGCAGTTCTCGATTTCGTCGGCCCGCTATCGCGACCTTGCCCGCGACATCGTGACCCGCATGGCGCAGGCCCTGAAGGACGAGCCGAACGTGATCGGCTGGCAAATCGGGAATGAGCCGACGGACGAGAGCTATGACGCCGAGGCGCGGGCGCACTGGATCGATTGGCTGAAGGCGCGCTACGGCACGCTGGACCGGCTTAACGATGCCTGGGCCACGGCATACTGGTCGCAGACCTATACTGCCTGGGATCAGGTGCCGTTCAACACCGATAAGGCCAATCCCGGCTGGATGCTGGAGCTGAAGCGCTTCATCACCGCCGAATGGCGGGCCTTTCACCGTAACCAGATCGACGCGATCCGCGCGGTGGTGGGGGGGCGGCAGTTCGTCACCATCAACTTCGGCGGGCTGGGCTGGGCCAACCGGTTTGACCGTTATGAGATGAACCGCGATCTCGATCTCGCATCGTGGGACGAATATGTGGGCATGGGGCACCTGAAGCCCGACCGCATGGGTGCGTCACACGATCTGGTTCGCGGCTGGAAGCGGCAGAACTTCTGGGTGATGGAAACCCAGCCGGGTTTCGTGAACTGGGCCCCGGTCAGCAATATGCTCTACCCCGGAGAAACGCGGGCGGCCGCTTGGCAGGCGGTCGGCCACGGGGCCGACGCGGTACTGTACTGGCAATGGCGAAACGCGCTCAACGGGCAGGAAACCATGCACGGCTCCATCGTGGGGCCGGACGGAAAGCCACTGCCGATCTATGCCGAGATCCAGCAGATCGGCCGGGAAATGAAGGCTGCCTCGGGCGCGCTCGCCGGGACCTCGCCATCGTCGCAGGTGGCGATCCTGCAGGACTATGCCAGCCGCTGGGCGATCGATTTCCAGCTGCACCACAAGGACTATGACCAGATCGAGGCCTTGCTCGGCTATTACCGGCCGTTGAAGCAGGACCTGGGGGCTGTCGACATCGTGGCGGCGGCAGATGCGCCGCTGGCCGGCTACAAGCTCGTCGTGGCGCCCAGCCTCAATGTGATCACCGACGACATGGCCCGGCGTCTTGACGCCTACGTCAGAGGCGGCGGCAACCTGGTGCTCGGGCCGCGATCGGGAATGAAGGATGAGTTCAATCGCCTGAATCCCGTGCGCCAGCCGGGGCCGCTCGCGTCACTGCTGGGGGGGCAGGTGGAGCAGTTCTATGCCCTAGATGAGCCGATCGAGGTCGGCCCGGGCAAGGCGCGGATATGGGCCGAGATGCTCGCTGTCGGCGGGCCGGATGTCGAGGTAGTGCTGCGTTATGGCAAGGCGAACGGCTGGCTGGACGGCAAGCCCGCAGTGATCCGGCGCAAGGTGGGCAAGGGAACGATCACCTATGTCGGGGCGCTCGTGGATGATGCCGTCATGCACAGTTTGATCGGTGGCGCTATGGATGCGGCCGGCGTGCTGCGGGATTTCGCGGTGCCGGAAAGCGTTGAACTGATGACGCGCGATGGGGCGGGCAAGCGCATCGTCGTGCTGGTGAACCACGGGAAGGAGAGCCGCGAGGTCGCGCTGCCGGAGCAGATGACGGACCTGCTGGGGCGCGGCAAGGTGAAGCAGGTGAGCCTGCCCGCCGAAGGCGTGGCAGTGCTTCAGAGATGACAGGCTGATGTTACGAAGCGGTCCCCAGCCGGACCGCTTCGAAGAAGCCTTCGCCGCCCATCTGGCCCCCTTTGAGGACGAGTTCCAGCCCGTCGATCAGGGGATCGGCGGAGTGAGCGGTGACCAGCGGGGCACCCGGCTCCAGCGGCGCCGCCCAGGTGAGTGCGTCAATGCCAAGCTGCGCAACCCCGTGGCTGGACGTGTCCCCGCCGGCAAACAGCACGCGGTTCAGACCGGCTTGCCGGACCAGTCGGCGGGCAACCCGGCCGAGCGCCTGACCCAGCCTCTCTCCCGCCGCAGGGGCTGCGGTGCCGAGCGGTCCTTCTGCAGTGTGCAGCAGGGCCTTTCCCTTGCTTTGAAGGGCATCGAGAGCAGCTGCGACCAGGCGGTCCTCTTCGGCCGCGGAACCCGAGAGAAGAGCCGCAACCTCGGCGCGCGTGGCGGAAAACCCGTCTGCCGCGCTGCGCTCTATCTGGCGGGCGGTGACTGGTGAGCAGCTGCCGCTTACGACCAGAAGCCTATCGACCGCTCGGGCGCGGGCCTGTGGGGGCGCGGCGTCTATCAATCCGGCGTGCCGCCACGCCAGCACCAGCGCACGGGTGACCCCGGAGCTGCCGACGGCAAAGCGGACCTGCCGCGCGAGCAGGACGGCCCCGGCTGCGCTGACATCGTCCATGGTGATGCCGTCAAACAGAACGGCATCAGTATCGGCCTTGTCGAAGGCGGTGTCCGCCGTTCCGCTGCGGATATCCTCCAGGGAGGCCAGGGCAATGCGGGCATCGGTCTGGCCGGCAAGATGGCGGACGAGATCGGCCTCGTGCATCGGGGTGACCGGGTGCCGCGACATCGTGGGATGGCGATCGATCCGGTGAACGACGCTGCCAGCCGCTGCGAACAGGTTGCCGAAGACGACATAACGCCGCAGGTGCGGCGCGGCCACCAGGATGGCGGCACGCCCGCCAAATGCCTCTCTGCCAAGATCCAGCGCGCGGCCGATCGACCCGATCTGAGGGCTGGAGTCAAAGGTGGAGCAGGTCTTGTAGTGAACCGTCACCGCGTCGCGCAAAGCGGAATAGGCGTCGGGCAGGTGTGCGTCCATCCAGCCGGGCGAACGGCTGCGGCTGTCGCCCGCAATGCCGATCGCGCGCACCCCGGCGAAGCGGGCGCGAAGCTCCGCATCCGGCTGGCTCAGGAACAGAACCGCCGGAACGCCGCCTTCGGCCAACTGTTCCAGTACGTCGGTGGAGCCGGTGAAATCGTCTCCGTAATATCCGTAGAGCAGGCTCACCCGCTGAACGCCTCCAACGCGGCCTTCAGCTCGGGCGACTTCCCTGCCGCTTCGGCGGCCGGGATCCCCGCAACGGCGGCGTCCCATGCCTGCCGCAATGCGCGCACGCCAGCGGCAGGACCGGCGGGGTGAGCCATGATTCCACCGCCTGCGGCAAAGATGCAGTCAATGCTGCCCAGCGCCGCGAAGGTCGGCGCGGCTTGCCGTGCCGACTGGCCGGAGGAGAACACCGGCATGATCCTGCAATCCTTGTGCGGGGCAGGGAACATTGGCGTCAGACATTCCCGGGCGGAGGCGATCACGCTGTCATCGGATTCGCAGAACTTGTTGTCGATCCCGTTCACATGAGTGTGGTCGATCCCGGCAAGCCGCCAGAGTTTCTGGAAGGCGATGTAGCTCATCCCAATGGCTGGTGAGCGTCCCAGCATGCCCCAGCCGTTGCGGTGCCCGTGGATAGGCAGCTGCGAATGGGCGCGCAGCACCTTCATCGCCGGCAAGCCGATGGAGTTCATGCTGGCCATGATGCAGGTCCCGCCCTCTGCCACGACATGATCATGGCGGGCCAACATCTCGTCGATGTCGCCGGTCAGGTTGGCGGCATACATCACCTTCTTGCCCGTGCGGTCGGCATGATCGTTGATCACGCGCATCACGGCCGAAATCCTGGCATTGAACGGGCAATGGGGGCCGTCGCCCTGAAGTTCGTCGTCCTTGATGAAGTCTATCCCGGCCTCGATCAGGCCGCGCACCTGTTCTGCCGTGGCCTCTGGCGAGAGCCCGACGCTCGGTTTTATGATGGTGCCGATGATGGGGCGGTCAAATACGCCCGCAAGGCGCCGGGTGCCCTCGATCCCGAATTGCGGCCCCTGATAACGGGTCAGGAACTCGGGCGGGAAGCGTACGTCGATCAGGCGCAGGCCCGAAAATGCCTTGAGCTCGCTCAGGTTGCCGTTGATCGCTGCCAGGACGTTCGGCAGCGACAGCCCCATGTTCGAGATTGGCCAGGAAAGCGTCACGCGGGCCGCCCGGCGGGTCGCATCGCCGGACCGGGGCAGGCCTGAGCCGGGCAGCGAAGGCGCCGTCACTTCGCCCAGTTCGACAATTTCCTCCACCCGCGCGGCGTGGGCTTCGCGCAGTTCGTCTGTTTCGCCCGGTACGCGAACGAACGTGCCGGTCGACTGCTCACCCGCCATAGTCTCCGCCGCCTGTTGGAGGGGGAAGGCGGTTTCGATCCAGTAGGTTGCGTAGATGCGCGGTTCGGCCATCATGCGGTCCTGAAGTAAGTGGCCGATCGCTCGGTATCCACGGCGTAATAGGGGACGAAGGCCAGATCGCGATCTCCCACGCGGGTCCGATAGCCTTCGGGCTGGCCCGGCATCGGCTCCAGAGCCTGCGGCAGGGCGATCGGCTGCTGGTCTATCCCCTCCCAGGGATTGATGCCCACATACATCACCGCGCCCCGCATGACGGCAGCGAGGTTCGGGTTCTGGTCATCGATCGGGAGCGTCCGCAGCGGCTGCGGGATGACAAGGTCGATCACGTCGCCGGCCTTCCAGGTGCGGCTGATGACCGCCAGCTGGCCGGGCGTGGCCGGGTGCGGGGCGCCGTTTACCTTCAACGTGGCGCCTCTTGTCCACGCGGGAATCCGCAATTTCATGGCGAAACGACCGTTGCCGGCCTTGCGGACCCGCAGCTTCACGGAATTCGCGGCGGGGTAGCTTGTCTCCTGAACAACCTCCACGGCGCCGCCCGGCCGATCCCACGTCACTTCCGAAGGCGCGTAGAGATTGACCAGCAGGTTGTCGTCGTCATGGAAGTACAGGTTGAGCACGTAGTCGGCCACGCCCTGGACCAGCGTGCCCGAACAGCAGGGCCACTTCTGGAAATAGTAGCGCTTTTCACCCGCCGATCCGTAGTCCGAGTAGTAGGGATAGCCGCCGTCGCTATCGGGCAGGCGCGTCGCCAGCATCGTATTGTAGAGCGTCCGCTCAAGTCCGTCGCCATACTGCGGCGCGCCGGTGAAGCGGATGAGATAACGGGCGAGCTTGAGGTCTGCGAAAGAACCGCACGGCGTTTCGAAATGCGCTTTCGATGTCTTGAGGCTCGCCGCCAGCTTGCCCTGATGCAGATGCACGAACTGTTCTTCAGGCCCCCACCCGCCAGACGCGAACCGCTGCGGTTCCATGAACTTCCAGGCGTTTTCAAGCGCGCGGCGGTACTTGGCGTCGCCCAGGTGGAGATAGGCCTGTGCGCCGGAACTGAGCGCGATGGTATGGCTGTAGGCGTGCTTCTCGGGCAGCACGTCCTGCCCGGCCGCCAGCGGATCGAACCATTCCTTGTCGAGCAGGTAATGGATGGCCATCTGCCGATAGCGATCATCGCCGGTTATGTCGGCAACGTGGAAGAGGTTTTCCGGCAGGACATAGGTTTCGTCGTAAGGCGGGTTCACTTTCCCGATCCGGTCGCGCGAGACGGGCGAGATGTAGGGGCGGCACTTCTCGATGATGATCGGCAGCAGGCTCTTCGCCTGCTCCACGCCTGACAGACGATAGGCGTCGATCATGCCCACCACGTACTTGTCCATGACATAGGCGGCCCACTGCTCCTGCGCCTTGGGGCCGGCGTAGGGGTTGCTTGCCTTGACGAAGGCCTCGCCAAAGCCGCGAACGAGCGCGGCTACCTTGGCGTGTATCATCTTGTCCCCGGTCGTGGCGCCCAACCGGGCGAGGCCCGAGATATACTGGCCAAGAGTCAGCCCCGGTACGAACCCGTCGCGGTCATACCAGCCGCCCATGTTCGGGCCGGGAGCCGGAAGACCGGCGTTTTCGCGGAAGACCTTGAGGATACGGTCGTTATCCAGCGCAAGATAGTGCGACTGGATGTGGTCGTAATGCGCCTTGAGCCGCCCGCCGGTGAGACGGACCTTGCCGTAGGCAAATTCGTGCATCACTTCCTTGCCGGGCAGAGCCGCAGCATGAGCGGCGGGAACCAGGCCCGGCATGCCCAGGGCGCTGCCGGCGGTGGCGCAGATGCTGCAGTGTATCAGCGAACGGCGCGACAATGCCGTATCGGTCAGGCCTTTCATGCGATGATCCTCGTCTTGGGTTCCACGCTTTCGGTGGTTTTGCCGGATCATAGGCAGACATGGATGCGAAAGCAATCGAAAGTGAAACGAAAAAATAGGAAGAGTAGTGCTTGGCGCCGAGCGTTCCGGCATTCTCAGCCCAGTGCGTCTAGCGCCACTCTGTCGGCTGCATTGCGCCAATGCCAGTGCGGGTAGATCTCGGGCGGACTGGTCAGTTCGTCGAGCTGCTGCACCACCTCCGCCGGCAGGACCAGGCTGACCGCCCCGAGGTTGTCCGCCAGCTGCTCTCGCCGGGACGCTCCGAGGATCACGCTGTCTATTGGTCTAGTCAGCAGCCAGGCGAGCGCCACCTGTGCCGGTGTAGCGCCAAGTTCCGCCGCACTGGCCCGCAATAGGTCCACCACGGCAAAGCCGGTCGCCGGATCGAAGGGGATCGGCTGGCCTGCAGCCAGGCGGTCGGCAGGGTCAGCCGCCTGGCCCTGCCGATATTTCCCTGAAAGGAACCCGCCGGCAAGCGGACTCCACGCCGTGATGCCGATGCCATAACGATCCTGCATCGGCATGAGATCGCGTTCTATGTCCCTGCCAAGCAGGGAATAATACATCTGGCCGTGAGTGAACTGCGCCCATCCCCTCGCTTTCTGGATTTCGAGCGCGGCTGCCACTTTCCAGGCAGGCCAGTTGGAAAAGCCAAGATAGCGCGCCTTGCCCGATCGCACGACCGCATCGAGGGCGGCCAGCGTTTCTTCCAGCGGAGTGCGCGGGTCATCGTTGTGCGCGATGTAAACGTCGATCCAGTCGGTCTTGAGGCGGCGCAGGCTCTGGTCCACCGCCCAGGCGATGTGGCGGGCGCTCAGGCCCGCCTGCACCAGCGGCGCGCCCATGCGCGACATGACCTTTGTGGCGATCACCACATTGTCACGACCCGAAGCCAGAACGCGCCCAAGCTCCTCTTCCGACTGGCCCGCCGCATAGATATCGGCCGTGTCGAAGAAATTGATCCCGGCGTCCAGCGCCTGCCCGACCAGTCGGTCGGCATCGGCGCCCTGAACCTTGGCTATTCCGCCCATCGTGTTCCCGCGCGTCAGGGTCAGCGCGCCGAAGGCCATGCGGGAGACGATAAGCCCCGTATTGCCGAGCAGGGTATATTTCATCGCGCGCCTCGTCCTGAAGGTTTCCGGAAGGTGAGTTCATCGGCGAAGACCAGCCGAACGGGGCCAAGCAGCCCGGAGTCGAGCAGTGGTTCATCCGGCCGGTAGAAGGTCCAGGTGCTGAAAGTGACGCGCCCTCCGGCGGGCTTGGGCGCTCCGGCCGTGTACCATGCGGGCAATCGGGTGATCTTGCGGGCCATGACCTGACCCTGGCTGCCATCTTGCCGCTTGCCTTCGCCGATTGGCCATTCGGCATCGGTGTAGGGGTCTTCCTCCGGCAGCGCGGCATCCCCGATCATGCGGTTGGCCCAAAGGTTCGTGACCGCAAGCGAGATTGTGTTTCGGCCGGGTCGAACCGCATCGGTAATGTCGACCCGGAACGGCTCCTTCCACAGGGTGCCGAGGTCCACGTCGTTTACGCGCACGCCCGCGATCACTTCTACACGCCCGAGATCGAGGAACACCCGCCGTCCCTTGGCCAAGGCCGACGCCGGGACTTCGATGGTTCGCCGGTAGGTGGCGGTACCCGAAAAATGGCGCACAGAGGGGGCGGGATTACGGCTCAGGCTTTCCAGCGCGGTGAGCCGGATCTGATCGGGGGCGCCGCGACCGGGCTCGAACGAAACGACCCAGCCGCCGCCGAGCGTTATGGGTGTGGGCACCCGGGCTGTCGCCGAGCTGCCATCGGCAGTGGTATAGCGGCCGCTCGCCCAGGCGAGGGCCTGAAGTGTCCCGTCAGGACCTCTTTCCAGCGTGGCAGGAGTCGGACCGATCGCCGGCGCGGGAGGGCCGCCAGCGGCAAGGGCTTCGATTTCCGCCGCGCTGAAGGCGCGGTCATCGGTTCGCAGCGGCGAGGCGTTTCCATCGAAGAAATAGGTCACGCCAACCGGCGCGGGAGGATCATTTCCCCCGGCAAACACCCGCTTGCCGCTTGGAAGGCCGGTGCGCACCAGCTTGCCATCGAGGTAAAGCCGCGGTGTACCCTTGTCATAGACGAGCGCGACATGGGTCCAACCCGAAACAGGGGTGTGGCTGACGAGGACTGCGGGTGCAGACCGCGGGGAGCCACGCTCTATGACCACGGCGCCATTCCGCCCAAGGGCCAGGCCGGCGATCGCCGTCCCGTCCCCGTGGATGTCGCTGCCGGACCTCGCGTTGATCAGGTAGTTCTTGCCAGTCTCGTCGATGCGCCCCTGCGTGGATTCACGAGGCATGGCACGCAGGTCGATGTCCGGCTTTGCCCAGAGCGACAGGGTGAAGCTGTCTGATGGAGCGCTGGCCGGGGCCACCGCGGGCGCGGGCAGGGCTGGGCCCGCGAAGGGCTTGCCGTTCAGCGCGGCCCAGCCAAGTGCGCCTTGCGCCGCCTCTCGGCCCAGCATCACGAATGTCGAGCCCGCAGGGGGCAGGTTGAACGATACGGTGGTTCTCTGGTCATCGCTGGTGAACAGCGCAGGGTGCGAGATGGTGCCGGTTTCCGCGTTCCAGAGTTCGGGCACGGCGCGGCCCACGCGCAGGCTGCAGGTGACGGATTCGGCCCTGCGCTGGCGGTTGGCAACGAAGTAGAGGTCCCGTGGGCCGATCCGGCGGTGCAGCCAGACCACCTGCCCGTCAGCACTGGCGGTGCGGCACTCGGCGTCCGGCCTCACGCCAAGCGTCGTCAGCGCCGAAAGAACGCCACCTTCGGGAAAGACCCAGCCTGCGCCATGTTTGCGCGGCTCGCGGCCCGTGCCCCACAGGGCATCGACATCGGCGCGAAATACGGCGTCGTCGGCGTCCTTTCCGGAAAGGGGGAGGGGATGCCCCGGCCGGGGGCCAAGCACCGCCGCCCCTTGCTCCGCCAGTTGCCGGAGGCGCGCGGCAAGTTGCGGCGTCATGCTGGACAGCGTCGCAGGCAACACCAGCAGGCGGTATTCTGCGCCGTCCGGAAGGACAATGCGGCCGTTTCGCACCGTCGCCTGGGTCAGCAGAACTTCCGCGTTGACCAGATCGTAGCTGTAGCCGGGCGGAATCTGCGGATCGAAATACTGGCCGATGCGCGGGTTGGCGTCGGGCGACACGTCGGGGCGGACATATTCAGCCTGATAGGGCGTCTCCTCCCCGGTAAAGAACAGCACGTCGGCGACATAGGTGCCCTGACGGAGCAGGTACTGCGCCCGCGAAAGGTATTCCATCCACGGCTTCGCCTGGGCGAACCATGTGTTCGACCGGTCCAGATTGATCCCCCACGGACCCATTGTCATGCCCGGCGCCGCGGTGGGGTTTGGCTGATGGGCATAGCGGTGGAAGATGATCTGGTTCAGGCCCAGTGCGAACATCTGGTCGCCCAGCGCCTTCATGGCATAGGGATAGTCCTGCCATCGGCTCGTCTGCGCCTCGCCCGTAAAACTTTCGGCCGCAACAACCGGCCGGCCATAAACGTGGGCGGCGGACGAGACCATCTTGAGCGTACGGTTGTCCGTCCACGGAGTGCGGGTCCAGAACTCGCTGGTCGGCACTTCGGTGCGGCCGGACACCTGCAGGGAATCGAACGGCCCGGGGCCATAGGGCTCCGCGTAGAAGTGCAGGCCGAGCGCCTGGGCGCGGGTCTGCATCCTGCCATAATAGTTCTCCGCCATCAGGTCGGCGAGGGTGCGACGAAAATCGAACAGGAAGCGTTCGGACGTGTCGCTGTCCCCCACCACGCGGCCGGTCAGAGCGGGTAGATAGGGGACGAGGGAGTAGCCGGTCCGCGCCTTGAACTCGGCGGGCAGTCCGGCTGTCCAGTTCTGCAGGCCGGCTTCGTAGCTGTCGATCATCACGCGATCGAAGGTCGTGCCCAGATGCTTGCCCGCTGCCCGGGCCAGACGCCCTATCGTGCTGTCGAACTGGAAATCGACCGCCGCCCGATCGAACTTGTCGACCTCTAGCCCCCGGCCGCTGTCGGACGCCGCGACGTTGAGATGGCCCGTGGTGGTGTGGCCGAACCGCAGGACCGTCCAGCGGCCCGGCGGCGGGGTCCAGCGCAGGACTCCGCCCGCGTCCACCCTCGCGGTCAGGTCGATCACCTTGCTGGGGTCGATGGAGTCGGCTGGTCGGCCCGACGGGTGAACTTCCACAGCCGGACTCATGCGGAAGAGGTGCTCACCCTTCAGTTCCCAGCCCGGCAGGCGGGGGCTAGCGTGAAACAGGGCTTCGGCCAGCACCAGCGGCGCCGCCGGCGTGATCCGGAAGTAACGTGCCGCAATCGGGGGAAAGTTCACCGTCGCAGGCGCCTCGATCCCGCGCTCCGGCTGGGCGGGAGCGCCCGCAGCGGCGAGGCGGGTCCAGTCTTGGCCGTCGACCGACGCTTCGACCGTCGTAGAGAACGGGCCGGAGTCGGGACCGGCGTAAAGCGTCACCGCGCTCGCGGTAAACGGCGCGCGCATCTTCACGATCAGCGGGGCGGTCGGGCCGATCCGGACCGAGGTGTGGAGATCGCGATCCGTCAGGATGCCGGGGGCAACGTCGCCCGTAGCCTGCATGGACTGGATCGCATCCAGATAGACGGCGTCGTCTCCGGAACTGGCGGGGTAGGCGATCACGGCGGCATCGCGATAAAAGCCAAGCTTCGTATAGGGTTGGGCCAGCCTGACGGTAATCGACCGCCCGCCGCTGACGGTGGTTTCAGTCCAGACCGCCTGCTGCATCGAGCGTTCCGGCGTGATCCACGGACCGCCTGACGAGGACCACCCCGGGGCATTGTGGACACCGACCTTGATGCCCAGTTCGGCCGCCTTGTCCATCATGTGGGTCATCAGGCCGAACCAATCCCGGCTCAGGTAGTCGACAGGCCCCTTGGGCACATCGTTGCTGCCATCGAACACCATGACGCTACCGATCCCGACATCGTGCATGGCGGTAAGGTCGGCATCGATCCCGGCCTGGGTCACGTTGCCGTTCATCCAGTGGTAGAACGTGCCCGGCCGCGTTTCTGGCGGCGGATTGCGGAATTCTGCAGCAGAAGGGCCGTCCGGCCGGCCTTCCGGCGCGGCCTGTCCCTGCGCGCCCGCACTGCTCACCGAGAGCGCGAGCACGCATCCCGCCAGCCACTTCCCTCTGCCTGCCATGCCTCTCACCCTCTGCGGCCTGCCTTGTTGTGAAAGAGCGCCCGTTCCATGCGGAGCGATAATAGCCCTTGGCAGCACCTGATTCCGACGGCATTAGTAGCAAAACGACATAAAACGAAAAAGAACGAAAGCGAGGGGATGGATGAATGGCCGGCAAAGCCCGTTCGGCACCGTTGCAGTGGCGTTGCTCACCCTTTGCACAGCGGGTGCAGGCGGCGAAGGAGCGGCTTGGGCAAGCTCGGAGCAGACCTTCCCGCAGCGCGCCACGGCCTTTGCCGACAAGCCCGCCATTGCCGTCGGAACCGCCTGGTATCCCGAACAGTGGCCAGAGGCGCAGTGGGAAGCCGACCTGAGCCTGATGCGGCAATCGGGTTTCAACACGGTGCGGATCGGCGAATTTGCATGGAGCCGGATGGAGCCTGCAGAAGGCCGGTTCGATTTCGACTGGCTGGACCGCGCCATAGCTGCCGCACGGCGCCACGGAATGATGGTGGTGATCGGCACTCCCACCGCAGCGCCGCCGGCCTGGCTCACGGCCGCCTACCCCGAGGTTCTGCGGGTTGACGAAAACGGTGTCCGGGCCGGGCACGGCGGGCGGCGGCACTTCTCCTTTGCCAGCGCGCGATACCGCGAATTCTGCCGCCGGATCGCCACCGAACTCGCTCGGCGCTATGGCCATGACCCCGCGGTGGTGGGCTGGCAGATCGACAACGAGGTCGGCCCGCCATCGTTCGATCAGGAAGCTGTCAATGCGTGGCACGCCTTCCTGCAGAAGCGGTACGGCACGATCGAGACGCTGAACCGGCGCTGGGCCACGCAGTACTGGAGCCAGCATTACAACAGCTTCGAGCAGGTCCCCCTGCGCGCAAGCGGGCAGCAGAACCCGGGTCTGCTGCTCGATTTCAAGCACTTTGCCAGCTTCATGTGGACCGACTACGTGCAGAGCCAGGCGAAGGCGCTCCGTCCGCTCGTGGACCCAAGGGCTTTCATCACCACGAACACGATGTTCTGGAACGCCGGGTTTGACCACTTCGAGATGCACCGCGGTCTCGATCTGGCGGCATGGGACAATTACATCCCCGAGGGACGACCCGACTGGGTGGCCAACGGCGCGAACCACGACCTCGTTCGGGGCTACCGCCAGCGCAATTTCTGGCTCATGGAAACCCAGCCCGGGCGTGTTGACTGGGCGGGCGTAAACCGCGCGCTCGATCCCGGGCAGGTGCGCGAAATGGCATGGCAAGCCATAGGGCACGGCGCCGATGCGGTGTTGTACTGGCAGTGGCGGCCAGCGCCCAACGGGCAGGAAACCTATCACGGCGCGGTGCTCGGGCAGGACGGCCGGCCAAGCCCCATCCAGCCCGAAATCGCCCGCACCGCCACGGAGTTGAACTCAGCCGCAAACCTGCTGGCGGACACGACGCCATTAGCCAAAGTCGCCATGCTGTTTTCCTATGACAGCCGCTGGGCAATAGACCTGCAACGCCATCATCGAGACTTCGACCCTGTAAAGGCCTTCACCGCGTTTTATCGGCCGCTGCGGGTTCAGGCGCAGGGCGTGGACGTCATCTCGCCCGGCGCAAACCTTTCCGCCTATCGCCTTGTAGTCGCGCCGGATCTCATGGTGTTGGACCAGCGCCAGGCCGACGCGCTCGCGGGCTATGTGCGGGCAGGAGGCAACCTTGTGCTCGGGCCGCGTTCGGGGATGCGGGACGATGCCAACGCCCTGTGGCCGCAGAGGCAGCCCGGCCCGCTTCGCTCGCTGCTGGGGGCGGAAGTGGCGCAGTATCACGCTCTGGACGAAGGGGTGAAGATCGCCGGCGCCGTGCAGGGAGGGGCAACGATCTGGGCAGAGGAAATGGTCCCGCTGGCGCGCGACGTGAAGATTATCGCCACCTATGCCGACAGCGGGGGCTGGCTCGATGGCAAGCCGGCCATCGTCACCCGCCGGGTGGGGCGGGGTAGCATCACCTATGTCGGAGCCTGGCTCGATCCGGTGCCGATGGCGCAGCTCATGGCAGGGCTGCTTGCCGAAAAAGGGATCGCGCCTTTCATTCCGGACACGCCTGCGGATGTTGAGGTGGCGGTCCGCGCCGGCGGCGGCAAGCGCGTGCTGATCGCGATCAACCACGGAAGTGAGCCGCACCCGATGTCTCTACCCGCCTCGGCTGCCCTGAGGGGAGGGGACTGGGTCGACGGACAATTGGCCGCTCACGGGGTGGCCTGGTTTGAATTGCAAAAGGATGCACGATGAAAGCTCAGGCCCTTTCCCTGGCAGCTGGCGCGCTGTTCCTTGTCGGTGCGACCCCGGACAAGGAGCAATGGGTCCCCGGCTGGTCTGCCCCGCCCATCGCCTACGAGCCGAACAGCCGCGATAACCTTGGAATCGGCCGGCCGCTGAAGGACGAAACGGTGCGGCAGGACCTGCGCGCGGGTATCGCCGCCCGGCAGCTGCGGGTGAGGTTGACGAACGAACTGGCGGACGATCCCTTGCGGATCGGAGCCGCATCGGTGGTCCGGATCGATGGGGCCGGGGTCCCGGTGGCTGGAAGCCTGCGCATGCTGACGTTTGGCGGCGCGCAGGCGGCGCGGATACCGGCGCGGGCGCCTCTTCTCTCCGATCCGGTCGACTATCCCGTGGCAGCGGGTGAACGCCTTGCGGTTTCGGTCTACTTTCCAGACGAGGCAACGCCGCCGGCCCACGCTCAGATGGTCGATCTTGCCAGCGGCAACGTGGTGGGGGCAACCACCTTGCCGCGTGCCCGGCGGGTCCGCGCAGCGGGCATCGTCAGCGCGCTCGAACTGTCAGGCACGGCGGCGCGCCGGGTTCTCGTCACCTATGGCGATTCCATCACCGAGGGGGCCGGCGCCACTCCCGGGCAGGCGATGAGCTGGCCGGACCAGCTCGGACGGATGCTCGCGGCCGACCGTCGCGGCCGATGCTGGGCGGTCGCCAATGTCGGCATCAGCGGCAACCGGCTGCTGAACACCGGGCGCGGGCCTAATGGTCTGGCGCGCTTCGACCGCGATGTGCTGTCGGTCCCCGGCGCAACGCACATCGTGATTCTGGAAGGGATCAACGATATCGGGAAGGTCCGCGATCCGGCCGAGCGGCAGCCCGCAGCCAGCGAAATCATCGCAGCCTACGAGCAACTGCTGGCAAGGGCGCAGGCGCAGGGTCTGCGCGTGATCGTTGGCACCCTGTTGCCGTTCGAGGGCGCGGCCTATGCAGACGGCGCCGCGGAGGAGCGGCGCCTCGAGGTGAATGCATGGATCCGCGCCAACGCGCGCCGTTTTGACGGCCTGATCGACTTCGACGTCGCCATGGGGGAGCCGGGCCAACCCAAGGTCATGCGGCTCGCGGAACAGGTTGGCGATCACCTGCACCCGAACGATGTGGGTTACGCCCGCATGGCCCGGACAGCCTTGCCCGCAATCCTTCGGCAAGGCTGTCCATGACCAGACGGGTCAGCGTTCAACCCGGATGAGATAGGTTGTGGTCGCGGGGGTGCCGACGGGAATTTCCCAGCCGGGCTCGATCATCTTGGCGGAAATTTCCTTGCCGATTGGACGCGCCGCGCCATCCAGCGGCTGGGCAAACACGCCGACCGCACCTTCAAGGTCCTTGAGCTGGACCCAGCCGGTCACGGGCTCGATCAGGGTGGGGGCGGTGCCCCAGTCGGTCAGCATGGAGCGGCGTGCATCCCATTGTACCCCGGTGTTCTGGGTTCGGCTGGTCACCGTCAGTAGCAACCGGTTCGCGAGCTGAACCGGCTTCCCGTCAAGCGATGACAGGGTGATCGCGGCGAAGGTGTTGCGGATGTCAGCCGAAAGGTGCCGGGTCTGCATTGCCGGGTTCGCCTCTACGAAACCGACCAGCGCCTGGCTGCGGGGCGTGTCCACCCTGAAAATGCCCTGTTTGCCGTCTGTGGTTTTCCAACTGAGCTGGCCGGTATCCGACACGATCGGATTCGCGGGCGGAAGGGCAGCCGGCAGGGAGGGCTTGCAATCGAGACACGAGACACGTGATCCGTGGGTCAGCGGTATGGCGGGATCGAAGCCCGGAGTGTAATAAGGCATCGCGGCGCGCGGCATCCGGGCCGCCTCGCTGATCTGGTCGGTCGAATAGGCGCGCGTGACGACCTGGTTCGCTGCGGCGACATCACCCCGCAGGAACAGCATGGCTCCGACCGGCATCTGCGCCATTTTCACGGGATCGAGCGTCATGTCGAAGTAATCGGCGATGGCCGGCTGCCATTGGCCGCTGATCTTCGTTTCGAAGGTATAGAAGAATATGCCGTCCCAGTCCTGCAAGGCCGCATAGGAGGCGAGGATGGGGATCATCTCTGCGCCGTATTCGCTGGGGAAGGGATGGTTCACTTCGCTGACGGTGAACGGCTTGCCAACCACGGCGCTGCGGGCCAGCTTCTGAATGATCGACGTGCCGGGGCTGTTCACCATGGGCTCGTTGCGCCGGCCATAGATCGCGGGGTGCTGCCAGTAAACATGGGCATCCATGATGTCCGACCGGATGGCGGTTCGCATCAGGGGCTGATTGGCGATGAAATAAGTGTGGTCGGCGGTCGGCACGATCGGGGCCTTCACGCCAAGTTCCTCGCGCAGGAACCGTTTCATATCCGCGTGAAAATCGATTTCGACCTGGGTGATGAAGGCCAGTTCGGCATCCAGCCGCAGGCGCGGTGCGTCCGGATGGTCCCCGCGCCGCATCAGGGGAACCTGCTGGCCGGCAGCAACTCCGGCCATTCCGCGCAAGGCGGCGATCTGCGCCTGCGTGCGGTTCCGGGCCAGCCACTCATTGTACATGCTGGTCAGCAGCGACTGGTAGTGCGGGCTCATGTCGAGCTGAAGGTTTGCGCCGCCCTGCTGGCGTTCACCGCGCAGCCAGTTGCGCATCCAGAACTCAAGGAGCGAATTTTCGTTCACCACCTCCACCGTCATCACGGCGGGATCGTCGGCATAGCGAAGGCCGGTGTAAGGATTCTGGTGCCCCAGTAATTGCCGGGCATACTCCTTTTGCAGGGCCACGAGTTCCGGGCCGAAATAGGTATATGCCTTCGCGTTGCCGATCAGATCGACATCGGGCACCCCGTCACCGGGGCGAAAGACCCGGCCGACGTTCAGGTTGAAATTGACGTAAATGCCATTCTTCTTGAGCTGGGCGAACCAGTAGTCGAGCCGTTCCAACTGCTGCGGGTTCAGTTCGCGGCTGGTGTTTCCATCGCGTATCAAACCGCGAGGCGCATGGGTGAAAGGCCCTGCCTTCGGGCCGAGGCCGGATCCACCGTCACGCATGGGGGAAACGGAGTCCGGCCGGTCAAGGAAGTGCATCCGCACGCAGTTGACCCCCAGCCTGGCGAGCGCGCCGGCATAGGTTTCCGCGTCCTTGTGCGAAGGGATCTCCTCGCCGCCGATGGTCCATCCTGTAAGGTTGACGCCCCAGCAGCGGAACCGTTGTCCATCGGCGCGATAGAGGTGGCCACCCCGCACCTCGATGAAGCCATGGCTGCCGGCCGGCCCATCCAGCAGGAAACGCGCGTCTGCCCCGGAATCCCGGCGTGCTTCGTGATCGACGGTGAAGGGCTGCATCGCAATGTCCTGCGCTGCCGCCACGCCGGCCACGGCCGTACTCGCCAGCGCCATTGCCACCGCAAGTGCGCCGGGCTTGTTGATCCTCGACATCCGTACCTCCCGAATTGCCGCGCTGTCAGCGCAGTCTGATCTTCAGCGCATAGGGATAGGCTCCGTCCCCCGCCGGGGGCAGGGTGACCCGCAGGCCCGTTGCGGTTTGTTCCCAGCTGATCTGTCCGCCGCCAAGCAGGTCGACCTGCCGGATCGGTGCCGACAGATATGGCGTGCCGGCATAGAGTGTCTTGATCAGCACGACCCCGTCCCGAGGGCGCGACAGGCCCAGCGCATAGAGGGAATCGCCTTTCGTGGTGAAGCGGATGTCGGCCGGGGTATAGCCCTTTACGGCGGACTCCTCGACCTGCCCGCCCACGCGTACCTGGCCCGAACGGGTCGGTCCTTCGCCGAAGAAGTGGAAGGGGCGAGTGCTATAGATCGCCTCGCCATTCACCTTCAGCCAGCCCCCCATTCCGTGCAGGACAGCTTCGATCTCCGAGGGAATGGTGCCGTCCGCTTTCGGTCCGACGTTGAGCAGCAGGTTTCCGTTCTTGCTGACGATGTCGATGAGGTCAGCCACCAGTGACTGGGGGGTGCGGTAGCTGTCGTTTGCGGCATAGCCCCAGCTTTTCACGCTAATCGAGGTGTCGGACTGCCACGGGGTCAGCTTCAGGGCGTCGGTCTTGCCGCGCTCCATGTCGAACAGCGCGCTGCCTTCGGCGAATTGAGAGCCCTTGTAGGCAATGATGCCGGGGCGGCCCCACCCGGCCGAGCGGTTGTAATAAAAGGCTGCCGTCTCGCGCATCAGCGGCTCGAACGAAGGCGCTGCCGTCCACCAGTCGAAATAGATCAACTCGGGCCGATACTTGTCCACCAACTCGGCTGTGCGGGCCATCCAGTCGTCAAGGAAGGCACGGTCCGGCGGCAGCCAGCCTTGCAGTTGCTCACCGTCCGGCCAGCTCTCCGGACGATCGGCGGGGAGGCCCATGGGCGCGGCCGGACCATAGATCCCGGCGAAGCGCGGGTCCTTCACGTCGGAATCGAAGGTGCGGCCCATGTAGTACCACCACCAATGCTCCGCCCGGTGAGAGGACAGGCCGAAGTGCATGCCGGCGGCCCGTGCCGCCCGGGCGATCTCGCCCGTCGTGTCGCGTCGTGGACCCATGTCCGCCGCGTCCCACCCGGTGAGGTCCGAAGAGTACATGGCGAAGCCATCGCAATGCTCCGCCACAGGGACGACGTACCGCGCGCCTGCTTCCTGGAAGAGGCGGATCCAGGCGGCCGGGTCGAACTTTGCCGCGGTAAAGCGCGGGATGAAGTCCTTGTAGCCGAACTGCGCCTGAGGGCCGTAGATGGCGAGATGGTGCTGGTACGCCGGGTTGCCCGGAACGTACATATTGCGGGAATACCACTCGTTCGCGAAGGCCGGGACCGAGTAGACGCCCCAGTGGATGAAGATCCCGAACTTGGCGTCGCGGAACCAGTCCGGCGTGCGGTAACCTCGGCGCAGGTTGTCCCAGTCGGGCCTGAACGGGCCGTGTGCAATGCCCTTGCGAACGGTCTGCAACCGGTCTGCAACGGCGGCGGAATAGTTGGCCGGCTCGGCCGCGATCGCATGGCTGGCGTTACCGGCAGCAAGGACCGCCCCCAGCGCGGCACAGGCATGCAGCAGCCGGCTGTGTCGGCGCGCAGATCTTTTCATTTTTCTCTCCCGCTTTTCTCGGGGTGCGTCAGGTGATCCGGGCGATGCTCATGGCCAGTTCGGCCGGTTCGAACACCTTCTTCCAGTCATCGCGCAGCAGGGCCGGTTTCCCGAACTGTATCGCCTTGTTGCAGGCATCGGAAAACTGGCCCGGCACCTGCTTGAAGATCACCGCCGCCAGAATGTTCATGTGGCCAAGCAGGAAATCCCGCGCGGCCTCTGCCGGAACGCCGCGCGCCACGACTTCGTCCATCGCCTCGCGCATGGTGTCGAGCAGCGTGGCGCAGACTGTTTCCGACAGGCCCGGCTCAAGCAGGGCCATCTGCTCCACGTTTACCCGGTGTGAGCGCAGGATCGGCGCCCAGATCGTCCGGGCGATGGCCTCACCAAGGGCAAAATGGTCTTCGGGACCCTGCATCAAGGCGTTCACGATGCTTTGCCGGGCGTGAAGCCCGCCGAAGCGGTCTGCGCGAGCCGCGGGGTCTGTCTCGTCGCTGAAGATGGGGGGATGGCAGGGATGGGTGACGAAATAGGTGAGATCGTCGCGCGCGGGCAGGTGCCCGGCAAAGGGGGCGGCGGCATCGAGCGCCATGACCATGGTCCCGGCCGGCAGGGCGGGAGAAATCTCGTGTGCTACGGCCCCGACGTGGATGTCGGGCACCGCAAGGACAACGACGTCAACCCCGTCCAGCGCGGCGGCCTGCTCAGTACAGGTAACGCCCAGTTCCTCGCTGAGCCGAACCCGGCCAGCCTCGCTCGGCTCGACATGGCGAACGTCGTAGGCGCTCCCCTGAAGGTTGCGGGAAAGCCGCAGGCCCATTTTCCCGCCAGCGCCGAACAGCGCGATTGCCACCATGACAGTTCTCT
Organism: Novosphingobium flavum; assembly: GCF_014230315.1. Lineage (GTDB taxonomy): Bacteria > Pseudomonadota > Alphaproteobacteria > Sphingomonadales > Sphingomonadaceae > Novosphingobium > Novosphingobium flavum. The sequence goes on from NZ_JACLAW010000001.1 coordinate 392,703, forward strand.
CCTCCACTGGATGTCACATGGTATAATGGTATGATGAGTTGCGCAAGTGTTTGCCAACCTCGCTCGATTGCGGCACCGCTGGGAAGTTGGGCACGCTAGAGGCCGGAGGATGGACGAGGATCTGTTGTGCAGCCTGTACGGAACGGCGTGCCCGCCCGCGCCGGCGAGGCGCATTGCCGTGGGGAAGCTTTCGTTCGAGCTGGTCGAAGGCAACCTGCGGGGCCTGCGCGTGGGCGGAGTGGAGGTCATCCGCGCGGTCCAGTACCTTGTACGCGACAGCGGCTGGGGGACCATGATTCCCCAGATCGTCGATCTTTCGGTCAGCGAGAACGCGAGCGTGGCCGAAGTGCGCTACAAGGCGCGGTGCAGCAGCCCGGACGGGGCAAGGCTGGACTACGAGGCCAGTATCGTTGCGACCGGCAACTCGCTGGATTTTTCCGTCACGGCCTGCGCCCTTGACGACCTGAAGACCAATCGCCTCGGCTTCTGTGTGCTTCACCCCGCTGCTCTCGCCGGAGCAGGGCTGACGGTGGAACATGGGGATGGCCGGGTGGAACGCGCGTGCTTTCCGGACCTGATCGAGCCGTCGCAACCGTTCACGGACATTGCGGAGATGATCCACGAGCAGGACGGGATCACCGTGATCTGCCGCCTTTCGGGCGACAGCTTCGAGATGGAAGACCAGCGCAACTGGTCGGACGCATCGTACAAGACCTATGTTCGGCCGCTTGCGAAGCCGTGGCCCTATGTCGTTCCGGCCGGTTCTGTCGATCGGCAAAGCGTCAGCATAGCGGTGGCTGGCCAAGCGGATTGCCCGGCGGGCGGCGGTGGCGAGCCGGTCGAACTGACGATGGGTGCTTCCATCGGCGTCATGCCGCGCATCGGGCTGGTGTTGACGCCTGAGGATGCAAGGGCAATGGCCATCCACCGGGCCGCATTCTCCGATCTGGGGGTGCAGGACCTGCTGCTGAGCCTTGCCGCTCACCGGGGGGAGGGGCTGGCCGAACTCGCCGCGTTCGCTCATGGGGTGAATGACCTGCCGCAGCGGCGCACCCTGGAATGTGTGATCCCGGGCGGGGAGGACCCCCATGCCGAACTGAGAGACGTTGCAGCCCAGGTGGCTGACGCAGGGCTGAAGCTGGACGCCATTGCCGTCTATCCCGCGCCCGATCTGATGTCGACGCCGCCCGGCAGCGCCTGGCCCCCGTGCCCAGCTCTTGCCGACGTCTATGCCGCTGCGCGGGCGGCCTTTCCCGGTTTGCCCGTGGGCGGCGGAACCTTTGCCTATTTCACCGAACTGAACCGCAAGCACCCGCCGCTCGGGTCAGTCGATTTCGTGAGCCACGCGACGTGCCCGATCGTCCACGCCGCCGATGATCTTTCCGTGATGCAGTCTCTCGAGGCGATCCCGGCCATCCTGCGATCCGGCCGGGCGATCATCGGCGACAAGCCCTACCGGCTGGGGCCCGTGACCATTGCCATGCGGCACAATCCTTACGGGGCGGCGGCCAAGGCAAATCCCGAAGGGGCACGAATACCCATGGCTGACGAAGACCCCCGTCAGGACGGCGCCTTCGCAGCCGCGTGGACTATCGGTTATGCGGCCATGACCGGCGCGGCACGGCTCGACACCCTGACATTCGGTGCGCTGACCGGCCCGCGCGGGGTGATCGGCGAGGGCGGCCGGCGGCCTGTGTTCGAGGCGGTGAAGGCGCTTGCGGCGTTGGCGGGGGCGGCGCGGCACGCATGCGGTTCTTCGGCCCCGCAGCGAGTGGTGGGGCTGGCTGCAGGCGGGCGCGTGATCGCAGTCAACCTGACCGCCGCCGTGCAGACGGTCAGGGCCGGATCCGGGCTGTTGACGCTTGAACCCTTTGCCTTTGCCGAGGTTCAGGACTTTTCCGCGCTTTCCGGATGCGCGTAGAGGTGGCTTGAGCGGGCAAGGTGGCCGGTTAACGCCTGTTCCGCTCCATCCGGATCGTGAGCGGCTATCCGCTCGATCAGCAGGGAATGCTCGGCCAGCGTCCGATCACCGTGGCCCTGCCAGATCAGCAGGTGCGAATGATACTCCTGTAGCCAGCCCAGCATCATTTCGCTGACCGCGACGTAGATCGGGTTGCCGGTGATCTGTGCGATGCGGATGTGAAACTGCATGTCGGCATGGATGAAGGCGGTCGCATCGCCGGCCAGCTCGGTTTGCCGCGCATGGATGGCGCGCAGATCGGCCACATCTTCGTCCGTCGCCAGTTCGGCCGCGCGCCGCACCATTCCGCGTTCGAAGAAGCTGCGGGCCTCCTTGAGGTGTTCCAGCGATTCCGGCGAGGTGGACAGGAGTAGCTGCGCCACCGGATCAAGCTGGCGCATTGCCGAAGCGGCTGTCAGGTGGCGAATCCTTGCGCGTTCGCCGTGGCTGATTGTGACCAGCCCGAGGTTTTCCAGCGCCTGCATCGCCTCGCGGATGGCGGGGCGGCCCACGGCGAAGCGGGTCATCAGTTCGCGCTCGGAAGGCAAGGCATCCCCCGGCGCAAATTCGCCGCTGGCGATTGACGCCCTGAGGCGATCGAACACCTCATCGGAAAGCTTGCGCCGAACGATCGGCTGGTGCTGCTCTGTGGTCACTCTGGGAACTGCCTCGCTGTGCTGTGGCCAAGGTGATAGCGGCCTCGCCCGCATGACGAAAGCATCAGCATGACAGAGTCCGGCATGGCGTTACCATGGCCGGGACCGGGCAACGGCAATGCCGCGCGTCTCGTTTGGCCATTTCCCGCTCACCGCACAGTAGAAATGGTAGAGCGTTCCATCGTGGTGGATGACGGAAGGCTTGTGCGCGTACTTCTCGTCGATCGTGCCCGGAGGGCCGACATCCACCAGCACTTCGGGCGCTTTGTGGAAGCGGGTCGGGCTGCTGCCGAGCGCCAGCAGTTCGCGGGCGAAGCCGTCACCTGCCAGGCCGAAGTAGTACATGCCCCAGAGCCCGCGGTGTGAAACGACGACCGGGTCGCTGGCAAAACGGAAATCGGGCGCTGTTCCATCGCCGTTGCCGATCAGCGGATTTGCCGGGTGGCGGGTCCAGGTGACAAGGTCGCGCGAGGTGGCAAGCCCGGTCTGCTCCTTCCATGGCCGGCCAGTCGTCTTGGCGTTGTAGTAGAGATGGAAGGTGTCGCCCACCTTGATCAGGTAGGGCTTGTAGAGGCCGCCCCGTTCCCATTCCGCGCCATCTTCGGGGCGGAGGATCACCGGGCCGCGCTTCCAGCGGAAGAGGTCGTCGCTCCACGCGAGGCCGATCACGGCAGCGCCTTCCTCGTACCCGGCATTTGGGTAGGCGTGCCATGCCGCCAGGTGGCGGCCATGCACTTTCAGCAGCCGCGCGGGCGATTGCAGCTCGTTCTCGCGCAGGATCGAGGCACAGGCGATGTTGAACCGGGTCACCGGGTCAGCCGGATCACGGGCCATGATCACGCCCAGCCGCGTCCAGTTGATAAGGTCGGGCGAACTGCAGATGCCGGTCTGGTAGCCGGTCCCGTCGAAACCGACGTAAGTGAGGTAAAAGGTGTCGCCGACCGAGAACACGAAGGGGCAATCAACGGCCTTTTCGTCAAAGCTGCCGGGTATGCCCGAGCCGCCCAGTATCAGCTTGGGGTATTTCCATGGCGTGCGAAACGGCGCTGCGGGGTTTGCCGGTTGCCGCGCCCAGGCCATGTCCGGCCATAGCGAGATGCCGATCGCGCCTGCAGAGGCTGCCATTGCGGTTCGGCGGTTCATTCGCATGGCAAGCTGCCCTTTCTCCATCCCGCGTGCGTGTTCTGCGGTGCATATTGCGTCCGGGACCAAGAGGTGTACTGATATGATGAGTTGTTGAAAAGCCCACCTGCGCATTGGCGAGGGGGCAGGGGAGAGCATGGACGATGATTGCCAGCCTGACAGCCGCGCTTCTCACCCTTCAGGCCGCCCCGGCGGCCGTCAGCGCGGCACTGCCGCCGCGTGATCCCCGCAACTGGCCAACTCCGGTGATGGACCGGGTTGCGCCGCGGTTGCCGCCGTTGCGCCACGGCGCGGTGCTGATCCTGTCCAAGACCAACGGCTTTCGCGATCCGGAGCAGATTGCCGCTGCCACTTCCGCCATTACCGAGATCGTCCGCGAGAGCGGCCGTGACGCCTTCGCCACCGAGAACGCGGCGGTGATGAACCCACGCGACTTGCGCCGGTTTTCGACCGTGGTGCTTAACAGCACGTCGGGCAACATCTTCGACGATGCCCAGCGTGCCGCCTTTCGCAGGTGGGTGGAAAGGGGCGGCGGCGTGGTCCTGCTGCACGGGGCGGGCGGAGATCCTGCCTATGACTGGGCGTGGTATGCGCAGACGCTGATCGGCGCGCAGTTCATCGGGCATACCGGCCGGCCGATGCAGTTCCAGCAGGCCACGATCGACGTGAAGGACAGGACCAACCCGGCCACCCGCGACCTGCCCGAGCGGTGGACCCGAACCGAGGAGTGGTATTCCTTCGACCGGGTTCCGGCGGGGCAGGGCACCCGCATATTGGCCACCCTTGACGAGAGCACGTACCAGCCGTTTCCGGAGCGGACCCGGATGGGCGCCGTTCACCCGCTGATCTGGACGCGCTGCGTTGATAAGGGCCGGGTCTTCTTTTCGGCCTTGGGTCACAAGGCCGAAACCTATGCCGAGGCATTGCATCGCAAGCTGATTGGCGGCGCGATCCGGTGGGCCTCGCGCCGCCAGGGTTCAGGTTGCTGAGCCGCAATCCGGGCTCAGGCGGTAGCGGGTTGTCCAGGCTGTCCGCTTTCAACTCCTGCTGAGATGCCGTCTTCCATGTCGGCTTCGAGTTCGTCCAGCGACTTGCCTTCATTGCGCGGGGCGCCGATGAAGCCGATCACGCCGCTGACGAACAGGAACCCGGTGAGGATCCAGGCCAGCGTCTGGAAGCCGGTGGCGGTGAGCAGCGGCACGAAGAAGCTGAACACACCCAGCGTAATCCGCACGATGCCGAACATCAGCCCCTGCGCGGTACTGCGCAGCAGGGTGGGGAACATCTCCGCGCTCCACAGCTGGAAGAACGACTGCGCGCCGAAACCCTGCCCGAAGCTCATCAGGAATACGTGAAGCAAGGCCATGGGCAGGGTCAGCGGGAACAGCGCCAGAAGCGACATGCCCACGACCTGAATGACAGCCGACGCGAGGAAGAGCAGCCGCTGGTTCACCCTGTCGGACAGTTGCATGAAGACCAGCCAGATCGATGCCATGCCGATCAGGAAGCTGAGCGACTGGACCCCCACGGCCGTACCCTGGCTCTGGTTGCCGACGGTGCGCAGGATATAGGGGAAGAAGAAGCCGTTGGTCCCCGCCCACAGGTTCCACATCCCGTACATGCCGGCGAGGAAGGCCATCGGGCCGAGCCATTTCAGCTTCATCAGGTCCCGCACGCGGGCCGGCTTGGCGCCGGCCCCGGCCGCTTCTGCCTCGGCCTGCGCATCGAGCCAGCGGCGCGATTCCTTCATGCGTGAACGCAGGAAAGTCAGGGCAACCGCAAGTATGGCAAGGTGGGCAAAGACGATGCGGGCGCCAAGCAGGCCAAGCGGTTCAAGCACCAGGAACATCAGCAGGACGACGACCGGGCCAAGGTACCAGAGCACCTGCGCCACCCCGCTGTGCTTGCCGCGCGAACCCTTGGGGGCCGTTTCGGCAATCAGCGACCATGAGGCCGGAATGTCTGCCCCGACCGCAAGGCCGACCAGGAAGAAGCCGATCAGGATCATCCACGCGTTCATCGCAAAGATCAGCCAGAGCATGCCGAACGCGTAGAACAGCATGTCGTACTGGTAGATCCGCTTGCGTCCGAACAGGTCGCACAGCCGCCCGCCGATGAAGGCGCCGAGTCCCGCGGAAATGGCGTTCGGCCCGAGCGCGCCGATCAGCCCGACGAACTCGTTGCTGAGCTTGTACGCCTCCATCCACAAGGCCAGCGCGGCTGACCCGGCCACGATGGAGCCGGCGTCGATGTAGTTGGCCAGGCCGGCAAGGATGGTCGCCTTCCAGTCGTCGCCCTGCGGCTCTACCCCACCCGGAGCGGGGGCTGCTTCCTGCATGTGTCGCTCTCCACGCTTATTGCTCTAACTTATATGATGAGTATGCCATATGCTACTATGGCGTAGCGCGCTAGTGGTGCCGCAGCGGTTGGGTGGGAGAAAATGGATATGGTGTTCTCGCGGCGGGGTATGATCAAGGGCACACTCGCAACAGGCGCGGTGATCGCGGCGCCTCGCGGCGCGGCGGCGGGGGTTCCGGCCCCGGTGGAGAGGTGGGGGCTTCACGAAGTGACCCTGACTGGACCCGCGAACGGCAATCCCTTCATCGATGTGGACCTTGCCGCAATGTTCAGCAATGGCCGCATTTCCGTGGCGATACCCGGGTTCCATGACGGCGAGGGCACCTATCGCATTCGTTTCAGTCCGCCGCAGACGGGCCGCTGGACATGGACGACCACCAGCAATGCCAAGGCGCTCGATGGGCGCACCGGCGCTTTCGACTGCGTGGCGCCGAGGGCAGGCAACCGTGGGCCCGTGGAAATCACCCCGGACGGGTACCACTTTCGACACGCCGACGGCACGCCGTTCAAGCCAGTGGGCACCACCGCCTATTCGTGGGCGCTTCAATCCGATCAGCGCTGCGCGGAAACGCTGAAGACCCTGGCCGCCAGCCCGTTCAACAAGATTCGCATGTGCGTGTTTCCCAATGTCGCGTCAGTGGCCACCCACCCGTTCGCGCGCACCGGGTCCGGGCCGAAGGATTGGGATCCGGGCCGTTTCGATCCCGCCTATTTCCGCCGCTTCGAAGACCGGATCAGAAAGCTGTGCGAACTGGGCATCCAGGCCGATGTCATCCTGTTCCACCCCTATGACAAGGCCCGCGGCTATTCCGACATGGCCCGGCCCGACGATGAACGCTACCTGCGCTACGTAGCAGCCCGGTTCGGCGCGTTTCGCAACGTGTGGTGGGCCATGGCCAACGAATACGACAACGTAGAGAGCAAGTCGGTTGCCGATTGGGATCACCTGTTCGGCGTTCTAGTTGCCGCCGATCCGCACCGCCGCCTGCGTTCGATCCACCAGATCGACACCTATTACGATCACCGGAAGCCGTGGATCACCCATGCGAGCATCCAGCACGGTGCCGTCGCGCTCGACGACGGGCGCGTACACCCTCACCGCAATTTCGCGCAGAAGGCGGTAATCTTCGACGAGGTAATCTACGAAGGAAACTCGTCCAAGCGCTGGGCCAACCTGAGCGGCGAGGAACTGGTCGAGCGCCACTGGTGGGGAGCCCTGGGCGGGTGCTACGTCGGTCACGGCGAGGTCATCACCAACGACGACAATGCGGACGAGTCCTGGCTGGGCCAAGGCGGGCGACTTCGTGGCACCAGCCCACCCCGCCTGGCCTTCTTGCGCCAGTTGCTGGAAAGTGTCCCCGGCCCGGGGATCGACCCGATCCAGCAGTTCTGGGACTATCACCTGGGTGGCCGAGAATTCACCTGGTATCTCCGGTATTTCGGCCGTCAACGCCCCATCGAATGGCCGGTCGTCCTGCCGATCCGGGCAACAGACCCCCACGATGCCTACTGCGTCGATGTGATCGACACCTGGAACATGACGATCGAGCGCCTTCCCGGTGTGTTCCAGATGAGCCAGCTGAACACTTACGATTCGCACGACCCGGCCCGGCCGACCATTTCGCTGCCGGGCAAGCCTTACATGGCCGTCCGCATCGAAAAGATGGGAAAGCCATTTCGATAGAGATGATGCCGTCAAGTTGGGTAGGGTAGGGCCTCAGATCGGTTCAAAGGTGCCCTTGTTCTTGAGGGCCAGAAGCGCTGAGGAGTATTCTCGCTTTATTAGCTCGACAACGGTTTGGTGGCACCGGTTCAACAGGAACGGAAAACATGTTCCGAGAAAGGCTGCTTGTCTTGGATGAGAGCTTTGGAAGGCGGCCAAACGGAACGGACATGACTTTAGATCCCCGCCCGCGATGTGGGGGAGGATGTGTGTTCGAATTATAGAAATGGTCCCTTGATCGGATGCATATCGAACTTTTTCCTCGTTCCAAGCGTCGAAGCGCGGCAACTGGTCGCGCGCTATCGCGCCGCGTTTCTGGACGCAGCGTGATGACGCGTCTCTGTCTGTAGGTCATCGGTTCGGGCGCCGGGCTGCTTCGAGATCGCCGCAAGTGGCCCGGCGTGATGTTCGTGTCCCGGGTCTAGGGTGACGGAATTCCGTGGCACGTAGGCGCGAAGGTTCAAGTTCCATTGCGGAACGAGTGGCACCGCGCGCTTTCCGGTTCGTTCATCCACTCACCCGTGATCAAGGATCACGAATGATCAACCGTCTTCTGATCCAGACACGACACAGGAATTCCGTAGCACGTGACAGCGGGGTGCCCCTTGCAAGATCGAGGCGATGGCCTGCTGCCTGGTTCGTTCATTCAGGTCGCGGCATGGAGCAGAAGCTATCATCTACCAGTGCCGGGCCGAGAGGTTCGCCGCTCCGTTAGGAGACTTAGTGCATGGCACCCTCGGTTTGGCCTTGATGGAAACCGCGTAACTGAGATTTTCGGCACAAAAAAGGGAGTGGGCACGTTAGTACCGAAGTGAGATCCTGTCGTGTCGCTTTTGGGCACTGTCGTGCCGAAATACGCGTGGCCGCCGGTTTTGATCTGCCGTTGCAGGTGGCTCGAGGCGCAGAAGTCGCGAATCGCACCATAGAAACAGGGCGCACGCAGGCAGCATGGCGATGGTGATACGCCTGGCGCGTTCCAGGACTGTTGACGATGACTTGGCCGGGCCTGCCTTCGCGCAAGGCCAGTGTCAGGCACCTCCTGCCCAAACCAGGCAGGAGCAATACATTGCAGAAATCAAATAAGGTCACCTCCCAGTCCACCCGTCGTCGCGGGCGCAAAACCCAGCCGGTCGTGCCGCAGGCCGTACTCTATGCCCGCGTCTCGACGCTCGAGCAGCAGCGCGAGGGCTATTCGATCCCGGCCCAGGTCAAGTTGCTCGAGGATTACGCCGCGCTCAACGGCATCGCCATCATGAGCACCCACATCGATGTGGAAACGGCTCGCAAGCGCGGTCGCACGGCCTTCGGCGCCATGCTGGGATTCCTGCGCCGCAATCCGCAGGTCCGCATCCTGCTCGTCGAGAAGACCGACCGGCTGTATCGCAACCTCAGCGACTGGGCGACGGTCGATGACCTCGGCGTCGATGTGCATCTCGTCAAGGAGAATGCCGTCATGTCGCAGGCGTGCCGATCTTCGGAGAAGTTCGTGCATGGGATCAAGGTGCTGATGGCCAAGGCCTATGTCGACAACCTGTCCGAGGAGGCCCGCAAGGGCATGCTGGAAAAGGCACGGCAGGGGCATTGGCCCAGCTTTGCCCCGATCGGCTATCGCAATGTGCAGAATGACGCGGGGCGTAAGGTGATCGAGGTTGATCCCGTGCTCGGTCCCCAGGTGGCGCGCCTGTTCGAGTGGTTTGCGACCGGAAGCTATTCGGTGAAATCGCTGACGGCAAAGGCCGCGGCCGCAGGGCTGGGCTATCGCAAGAGCGGTAGCCGGCTCGGATCGTCAGCGGTCTACACGTTACTCCGCAACAGGATCTACACCGGTCGCTTCGACTGGAACGGTGAAACGTACTCCGGAGTACACGGCCCTTTGATTTCGCAGGCCTTGTGGGATTCGGTGCAGTCCCTGCTGGATGAGCGCGGTCCCGGCAAGCAGCACAGCCACATTGCGACCTTTCCGTTCCACGGCTTGATCAAGTGCGGCCATTGCGGCTGTGCGATGGTCGCGGAAATCAAGAAGCAGCGCTACATCTATTATCATTGCACGGGCTATCGCGGGAAATGCCCCGAACCCTATCTGCGCCAGGAGCGGCTGGAAGCGCACCTGGTGTCAGCCCTCCAGCGGCTGCATTATTGCACCACTGCTGCGCTGCGGATCGAACAGGCCATCAAGGGGCAGGGGAGGGGAGGGGCCGCCCAACCCCGCGATAATGCGGGAGTCACGTCCATCGTGCGCGACGACGAGCGGATGATCCGACAAGGTCTGGAACTCATGGAAATGGCGCGTCTGGCGTTTCTTGCGCTGCCGGGCCTGCCGATTGTCCAGAAGCGTCGGATGTTGGGGCTGCTGCTCGGAGAATGCACCTGGGCCAATGGTGCCCTCACGGTCAACTTCGCTGCGCCATTCGACCTGCTCGAGGTCTATGTTGGAACGGTGAGCCAGGACGGTGACGCGGACGAGTTGTTGGCGGCCATCGCCATGGCCTTTGGTCGGCCCGCGGCAGTCGTCAAGCAATTGATCGCCCGGTACAACGCGATGGTCCGTTGTCAGCAGGGTGAGGCGGAGCGAGCGCGGACAGGGGAATTTGCCTGGTCGGATCCTGAGGTCGCCGCGGCGTAAGGAGCTTTTCTTGCTGAACATGCTGGCGGTGCGCGGATCGCAGCTACTGTTGGTATCTCCGGCGGCTCGAAAGAGCCGCAGGAGGAAGGCATTGTAAGACAAAGGCGACAGTGGCTTGCCTACCGCGCAGATGTCGACGGTGCCGCTAGCCTATCGGAGGCTGACCGGATAACTGTCTGTGAAACTCGAGGCAGGCTATGACATTTCCAACCGACTATGTGGCATTGCTCGAAAAGTTGGCTGTCGCGTTCACCTACTACGAGGATGAGGCGGGGCGCGCCCCGTTGCTGGTGGGCGGGGCTGCCACCGCGATCCTGACAGCCGGCGCGTTCATGTCCGGTGATTTCGATGTCGTGGCCGGGAATGACGAGGCGTTTGCCCACGCCATGGAATTGGCCGGTTTCAAGGCGGATGCACGGCCTGGTCGCTTACAGGGTGGCTACTATCACCCCGACTTTCCCGAGTATGGGATTGAACTTGTTTCGGGGCCGGCCTTTGATGGCAGGTCGGATCGAGGACGTGTCCTGAAGCCGGTTTTTCGAGGCGAGCACAGCCTGACGTTGCCCGCGATCGAAGATCTCATCGCTGATCGCCTTGGGCAGCATGCCGTGGCCAGCCCCTCCGACGACAGTCGTCTTCGCCAGGCGCAAATGCTCTTGGCGATGGCAAAATCCATCGACTTGCCTTATCTGGAACGACGTGTCGCTGAAGAAGGCGGCGATTTCGGATTGCTCGATTTGAGCGTTTTGACGCGATGAAGGAGGTGCAGGAATGAAATTCGATTTCTACGCCTTCATCGCTGAGGCCGAACAGCGCAAGCGCAACCTGGGTATTCTCGACGATCCTGCCGCGACCGAAGCCCTGCGCAACAAGGGTGGGGCCCGGACCCCGCGCAAGCGGGCGATGCTCGAGCGGATGAAACAACGGGCGCGGGCCGTCGGCCGTAAGCCTATCACCGCGCATTATTGATCGGCCAGTTACGGCACATTTGTCGGGCGGTCCGGAACGGCAGCTTCACGGACACGAAACCGGATAGCAGACATTCGAACGCCTCGGTGCCGGCTTCCGGGACCGACCCTTACCAGACGCTCAGCGGACAATTTTTGTGCCTCAGGTGCAGACCGTCCGATTCCGGCAGCTCGCGACCAATTCACGCCGTTCCGGTGCACCGAAGTGAACGTCCACTAGCGCCGAAACCTCCCGTTTGGCATATGTTCGTGGACGGACGGTGCTCCCGCCAACAGAGCAGCCGTTCACACGATCTCGTTGTCTCCCTGGAAGCGGTCCTTCGTTCAGGGCTTCGCCAGCGACGGCAACGGCACCGTAAGGGGATCGTGCGCTTACGGGCGACCGAGATGCCAAGAGACGTTGGTCGAAGACAAATGTATAAGAGACTTTATTTCCTCCTCTGTTGCCATTTTCTGCTCAGATTGCCACGCCTAACATGAAGCGCTGTCGGCACATGATGAACGTATAGGGTAATATGATCGACTGGCGTCGCGGAGGATGGACCGGAAGCATCAATCGCTGGGTGCGGCGAGAGGTAACCGAGCAACTACGGGAGAACCCGGTCGCCCGGCGCGCCCGGTATGGGCTTGCCCACAGTGCGCTCAGACGCTTCTTTGGCTCTGGCTCCTTCGGGCGGTTCATCATCGTGTATGCGGCCGTGAACCTTACGGCCGTTGTTGCCGAGGCCCTCGGCGCCTGGCTTATCCCAGCTTGGCTCCCGTCATGGAGCATGTCCGGTTCAGCGCCCTTAAGCGAATTAAAGACTTTGATCCTGTACGTCTCCAGCTACCTGCTCGGTGCACAAATCGGAGTGCTCGGAGTTATCTCGCTGTCGCTGGCGCTCGTAACGTTGATCGCGCAACGCGAGGGATCCGCGACTGACGTTCAAGTCTACTATCATGAGTCCTTTTCGTTCGAGCTCGTCGCGAGTTGCGTCGCACTAGCGGTGGTGTTGTGCGCCCAGCTCCTATGGCCCCTGCAGTTCCTCCTTCACCGCCTCGGGCTCGGAACCGACCTCCAGATTTTCAAGCTTTCCTTGTTGGGTGTTCACCTCGCGTGGTTGTTGGTGAACCTTGCCGCCGTTGCCTACTTCATCGCCACAACATTCCGGTTCGTTCAGCAGTCGGCTCGCGAGACGCTTCGCGAACGCTACACTGCCAACGTCGTATTGCCTCGCGATCTGACGCAGCGATTGCGCGACCAGTTGTACAGTCTCGCGACTAAGAACCTCATCGGCGATGAGGAAGAGGATCGGGGACGCCCGACCGCGACCTTTGGTTTCGACTTCGGCGCGCCCTGGAGCGTCGAAATCGAGACGCCCTTCGATCGACCAGTGGTACTTCATGACGTCAGGATGACGTGGGTCCGCTGGGTGCTGCGACGCTGGTCTGCCAGGTGCGAAAGAGCAGCGGGTCAGCAACCCGCCCCGGCGCTGAACGGCCTTGGGCATCAGGGTCCCTTTATATGGTTCACATGCCAAATGCGCGGTGTGCTTCATGGAGATGTCAGCTGGTGCCGAAGGCGCGGAGGAGTGCCCCTGACCGCCTTCGAGAAGTTCGTGTTGCGGCGCGCTTTTATTTTCCGGAGCAGCCGCGATGAAGAGTGAGCTCCCCAGTCCCGAAGAGATCCTTGAGGAATTGGCCGACAAGGTAGCAGCACAGATTGAGCGCCTCGCACCGGTCGCCTTCGACCGCGCCGTCCGCGAAATGACCCGCTACCATCGCTTCCTATTGGCGGTGGGAGCTTCTCGCGATCCGAACGGTTCTGCGTTCAACTTCGCCGAGATCGCCGGAAATGCGTGGCATGCGCCACATAAGGAATGGATCAAGCAGTACCGTCGCCTATTCGAGCGTGCCGCGGACAAACTCGTCGACGACGATCATTTCGTTCGATCCCTTGCGTACGTTCCCGGACGACTGATGCCAAAAGCCGGGGACCCCGAGCTATCGCCAAACGTGGTGCGCGCGATCTTGGACCTCGGCCCTTTACTCGTCGGCCGGCTCGAAGCCTGGGTGACGAAGCGCACCACTGTTGAGATCCGTCGGGGGCAGGCTGCGGAGCCTCGGCTGGCGCTCGCGGGGTCAGACGCAAAGGCGTATGAGAGCGTTGTTCCCGACATTGTTGGAGCTTGGGAAAGCCTGCTCCACTACCCTCCATCAATGTATGGTTGGAGTGAGCGTGGCGAGCAGACGGACATCGTGCGCTGGGCAGCGTTCAAGGCTAGTTGGCCCTTCCTGTGGCAGCACCTAACGAACACGGCCTACTGCCTCGCCTCGGCTGTTTGGAATGAGGACGAGATCGGTGCCGCCCTGTTCCGCGAGGCGCTGGTACGGTGGGCACATGCGCTTGATCACCGTTTGGACGATCGAGCCGAACTGCGGCATCGGCGGTTGCTTTTCCCAAGCATCCTCGATCTGAACTGGCCGGAGGCGAGCCTGAAGGGTGCCGCGCTCGGCTACGATTACATGCCCTCGCCGACGCCAGACCAGCTCTTCGCGAGCGTAATTCGGGGTGCGCACGACGACATCGTATTACTGACGGCATCTCTGCTGCTGTCTTGGACCATCAACGAAAAGCAGGCCTCGGACATCGGCGCGCGCACTGCACGGGCGCTGCTCAGTCGGGAGGCGAGTGAAATCAACCATGCTCACGTCAGCCATCAACCGACGAGCTTCCGTTCGCTTTTTCTCGATCTGCTCCGTCTCGAGATGACGGGGGAGCGGTATCGCGACGGTTCCTACGGAGCCGACCTCGACCACTCGGTCGCTGTGCTCGACAACATGACCGAGCGCCGCGTGGTGCCAGGGCGCGTGTTCACGCCCTCAACTCTGCACGGCCGCGACGGGCTCCTATTGTCCAGTCTCGTGATTTTGCTGGCGCACGTTCCGGACGAGGGAGACGATGGGCTGAAGGAACGGATCAACGCGCTCACCCACGAAGAGGAGGTGCTGCCTGCGGGCGATGGGTCACTGCGAGATATCATGCACCAGCTCGGGCAATTTAAGTCGATGCTGGAGCAGCCGTATCCCGCGCTTGCCCGCGGCCTTCAGCTCCTTTCGCCAGACCAGGACGCTGAGTTGGCGAAAGCTCGACTGAGAGAGATCATTAGCAGAGCTTGGAATGAGATCGAAGAAAAGCGGCGGCGCCGACTTGAAGCTCGCCCCGTTGATCCGGCGAAGCTCGAGCGTCTCCGCTCGGCGATCGAAGAAGCGCTGCTGACCTCGGAAGTGGAGGCACCCTTCTTCCGCGATGTGGAGGTCGGTCGCGCAGCCGAAGACGACAGCGCTGAGTGGCACGACATGACCTTCTCGGGGATTGGCAAGGCGCAGCTCACCGAGCCGCCAATGGAGGCCGCCAGTTCCAGCTTTATAGAGATGCTGATCTCCGGGTACCGAGATATGGCGGGTAGACACGCTTGGAATACATTCTGTCAACGCCCGCGAATTGAGGTCACGGTCGCAGGTGGAGCGGAAGAGGAAGCATTTTGGCGCGACATACGACCGCTGGTTCAGCAAGTTGGCCCCCAGCCAGTGCTCGTCGTCTCGCGTAACGCCGAGGGCCGGGCGTTGCGTCGTTTTCTCTATGCACCGGCCGCAGATCGACCGGGGTTGGAAATCGAACAGCGCCCGCTTTCGGGCAGAGGGGCGTCGTATATTGCCACGGTCGAGGGCGTCGACGTGTTCGGCGCGGACTTTCGACCGGGTGAGGCATGGTTGTTCTCCGCGAACTCACTTCGCGAGGTGCGATACGCAAAGACAGCAACTCCTGATCGTCACGCGGAGCTTTCCTTCGAACTCGGCGATGAAATGAAAGGCACGCTCCGTGTACGTGTGCGCCAAGTGCTAAAATGGGCGAATTTGCCCACGTTTGAACTCAAATCGTCTGATCCGACGGCTGACGAGGAGCCTGTGGATTAAGGAAGACCTCTGTCCGGCTAACCAGCTTTCGGATCCGTTAGCTGACCGCTCGAATGACCGATTTTGGGCCGCATTGCTGACCATCAGCTCATTGCTTAGAATTTCAGCTATCCGGCTCAGAGCTCGTGGAAACTGCCGGTCCGGATCGTCCGCAAATCCAGACATGCGAGAGAGGGTTCAAGCGGCTCCACCAAAGACCGGTGTCGGCGTAACCGGACCTTTCCAGCGGCGCCGCCGACCGGCAGGAAAGTCCTAGCTGCCGCTTACCAATGTTCGACCCATTTTTGCCGTTCAGACGCCAAAAGCCGGTGCCTAAATACGGACGGTCCGGTTACGGCAGCTCGCCTCAACAGACCGACATTCAGTGCCTAATTTGGCAGCCTGAAAGCTGCCCGTCGTTCTCCGAGTTATGGGCGACTGTGATTGGCTCAAATTTGTCCACGCTGACTACCCCTTCAACTTTTGGGGACCATTTGGGCTGTAACAGGATCACATTTGCGGCTGCCCCGATTACGAGAACGACTACGATCACCTGCAAGGGCAACTCATAATTCCCGCCCACATGCAGCAACCATCCTGACAGACTTGCCGCCGTGCCACCTGACAAACCGGCGGCCACATGTTGAACGCCTACGACCAGCCCGATCGCGGGCGCCGGGATCAGCGTGACCTTGATCAAGGCCATGTTGTTCGCCGTCGCCAGCCCAAGGCAGGACAGGGAGAAGATATTCCAGAACAGCGCGGCATCAAGGCTGGTCGAATAGGCGCCAAAAAGGACTGTCGTCGCGCCGATGAAGCCGCAAACGACGAATGCCTTGCGCGTGCGAACCGGATCTCCCCCACGCGCGATGATCCGGTCGGCGGCCCATCCCGCTAGCACATTGACCACGGCGATGCCGGCGAAACTGAAAAAGGTATAGAGACCGGAGTTGAACAACGACAGCCCGCGCTGCTCGACCAGGTAAGAGGGCATCCAGGTCATGCAGTAGAAATTGAAATAGCTGTAGCAGAAGTTGACGATGATCCCGCCCCACACCACCGGCGAACGGATGATGTTGCGGAAGGGGACGGATGCTGCCCGTGCCTTCGCCGCGGCCATTTCACTCTTCTGCGGCATGTCCCCCTTGACGAACAAACTCCAGGGCACCAGCCAGACGAGCCCAGCTAGGCCAGTGATGACGAACATCGCCCTCCAATCGTAGGCGACAATGAGCCACGCCGCGAGCGGGGCGCCCAGCGCGGTCCCCATCTGGTTTCCCATCACGAATATCGCGATGGCCGTGCCGACGTGGCGCTCGGGAATGTGGAGCCGGATCCAGCGATAGCTTGCAGGCATAACCGCGGCTTCGGTGGCGCCGACCATGAGGCGCATGATCACCAGCCCGATGAAGATCGTCATGACGCCTGCCGCAGCCGTGGCAAGACACCACAGTGCAAAGCAGATCGCATAAGGTATCTTTACGCCGTAGCGATCGACAACCCAGCCAGCGGGGATACAGGCAGCGGCATAGGACCAGAAGAATGCCGATCCGATCCAGCCCCGTTCGACGCTGGTCAGGGCGAAATGCTGCGTGAAGCCCTTATCCGCGATTGCCGATGCGATGCTGGAACGGTCAGCATAGGCGATCATCACGCCCACCGCCAGCAGGGCGAGAACGCCCCAGATGTAGCTCGAACCGGTGCGCCGGCCGTCGGCGTCCATACCTGAAACAATGCCTTCAGCGGCGCCACTCATCCCGAACTCTCCTCATTTCACGCCCCGTTTGTCCGCTTCAGCGGATTGACTGATACGTCAAAGCGGAAAGAGCGCGTCGGCAAACGGCACCCGCGCTTCGGCGCTGCGCATGCGGGGCGTCGGCAGGGCCAGCCCCCACTGATCGCGGCGACCGGGAGGGAAGTGCCAGTCGTTTGGCCCGCCGACCTTATACGTCTCGTCAACCTGCTCGACTTCGGCCGTGTATTCCACGATGAACCCGCCAGGTCCGACGAAATAGCAGAACACGTTGTTGCAGGGCCCATGACGCCCTACGCCCCAGCCGATCTCCTCGCCCCGCTCCACCATCTTGGCGGTGGCCGACATCACGGAATCGATGTCCGGCACTTCCAGCGCGAGGTGGTTGAACGAACTTCCGACCGACACGTAGAACGCCAGGCTGTGATGGTCGCTGTTGCAATTGAGGAACGTGATCGTCTTGCTGCGATCGATCACCTTGAAACCCAGGTAATCGACGAAGAACGGATCGTCGCGGTTGGGGCTGTTGAACACCAAGTGCGCCACCTTGCGGGTGCGATCCGGGTAATCGCCGGTATTGGCGTGATTTTCCACTTCGGTAATCACGCGAAACGGGCGCCGCTCCCCCGGATCGCGGAATGCGAAGCCATAGCCGCCGCCAGGGTCGGATAGCGGACCGGGTGAACTGATCTCGGTCACGCCGGCCTGGCACAGCGCGGCATGGAGCGCATCAGCCTGCTCACGGGTCTCGATCGAGATGTCAGCACACAGGAACTGCGGCTCCGCACACCGATGCAGCGCCAAGAGGAAATGGTCAGGGCCAGTGCCGCGCAAATAGACCCGGTTGACGTCGCGCGCGACGATGGTCAGCCCCCAATCCTCGTAATATCGAACAGCAGCTTCAAGGTCGGGCAATCCGAAATGGACCCGCGCAACGCCGTTGATGCCTGTTTTCGTTTGCATTTCCACTCTCCCATCCGTCCCACGCCGCTCAGACGACCTTGGCATCCGCAATCGCCTGCTTGTCGCGCTCGGACTGTATCGGCCGACATTCGGGAAAATCGCCCAGATCCTCGCCAAGACCGAGAGCAACCACCCGGTCATATACGATTGCGGCAAGGGCTATGTCCTGCTCCGCCGTACCCACCGCCTTGTAGAGGACGGTCTCGCCCGCCGAGCGGCGGCCCAGAGCCGGATTGCGCAGGACCTCCCACAGTTCAATCACCCGGCCTGGCCCGACTAGCCCCTTTTCCGCCGCCAAACGCCCGTCGCCTGATTCCAGGACATGCTCAATGTCGTCGGCTACGACGCGGCTATCTGCCCATATAGAAACATCGACCTCGCGATGCTGCGGACGGACTGAACTGATTCCGCAGACGAGCGCTCCGGGCTTCAGATCCTTGGCGAAAATCACCGGAAAGTTCTTGGCGCGATAGCCGCTCAGGACAATGTCAGCCGCTCCGATCGCGGCTGCGGAATCGTCTGCAGGAGCAATCTCGACGTCGGGGAAGAGCGCCGCCATGTCGGCCGCCATCCGCTCCCGGTTGGCCGCGGTCGGGCTGGATATCCATACCCGCTTGACAGGTACCACCTGCAATGTCGAATCCAGCAGAGCACGGGCCTGGACACCCGACCCGATCACCGTGATCGTCTCTGCCTTGGCCGGCTTCAGGTGCTTGGCCGCGATCGCCGCCGCTGCAGCCGTGCGGTAGGCGGTGATCCAGTTGGCATCCATCAGGGCCACGGTCGCGCCGTCGGCAATGCGGATCAACTGGATCATGTAACGCACGCCCTGCTGCGCGTGCAGGTTCATGGTCTTCACGCCACTATAGCCGATGCCATAGCAGATGGCGGGCATCATCCGCAGGAACCCGCCCATGCGGTCGTTGATGGTCAACCGGGGCGGCAATTCCAGTTCATCCTCGCCGGGCCGGGCGAGCAAACGCTCGAGCCCGCCGATGATGTCCACCCCTTGCATTGCCGCCTGGATCGCGGCCTCCCTGATAAGCAGCATCTTGTTTCACTCACATCGGAAAGCGGCCGTTGTAGAAATCGTTCATCGTGCCTGGAACCTCGTCGATGATGCCGCACTTGATGAGCGCATCGGACAGACGCTTGCAGGTGGCGTCGGTCAGTCGCATCGTCGGCAGGCGCAGGCGGCCCCCGTTGAAGCCGTTGAGCCATTCCATGTATTTCCAGGCCTGGCGGTGGATGAAGTGAGCGCCGGGCATATAGGTCTGGGTGACCGCCGTGCGGGTCGTGCGCGCGGTGTGGATCTTCCAGAAGATCTCCATCGCCTCGTCCCACTTCCCCTCATGCATCAGCTTGAAATACTTTGGGATGTTGCCGCCAAAGTATTGGAAGCAGCTGGTTCCCATCCACTGCATCCCGAACCAGGCCACGTGGCCGGGCGCATTGCCGTCGCGCGGGTCGGAGACGAGCAACTTGTCGCCGCACATCTGCAGGGTCTGGAGGTGCGGGGCATTGGTGTTGCCGCCGCCTTCACACTTGTAGGCCACGGCCAGCGGATGATCGGCCAGCCGCGCGATCAGCCTGGGCGACATCTCCGCCGGATGGATACGGCCGAAGTTCCACAGGTGAACGGCGAACAGGACCGTGGCCAGCCCCGTCTGGTCCATCATCTTGACGTTGTATTCGTAAAGCTCCTCCTCCGAGTTTGGATACCAGGTCGGGGGATAGGAGAGGAGCATGGTGGTCGCGCCGGCATCCGCGCAGGCCTTGCCGACCCGCGCCGTTTCCTCGACCGTGTCGAAGCTGGCGTGATAGATGATGTGGAAATCAGGCCCCGCCTCGTCGCAGGCGATCTCGACGAAGCGGATATATTCCTCGGAGGTGGTGCCGCATTCCGAGACGGCCAAGGTGCCCCAGAAGCCCAGCTTCTTGCACATGCGCACGTCGTGCCGGATCGCCGCCTCGTTGAGCAGCTTCAAGTCGTTGGAAAACGAGGGCTGAAGGATGTTGGCCACACCGTGCATGTTGGCATGGGCCCAGGCCTTGGCATCATCTCTGTGGTAAACGGGCATAGCGGATACTCTCTCGTGCGATTTGTTGACCGCTCTTGGCGGCGGAAATGAATTCAGAACCGGATTTCGCGGAAACTCATGCGGGATCGAGCCCGGCCCAGCAGACATATTTGAGCTCGACATATTCATCGATGCCGTGGCGCGATCCCTCCCGGCCGAGCCCGCTCTGCTTGACCCCGCCGAAGGGCGCGACCTCATTGGAGGTGAGCCCGGTGTTGACCCCGACGATCCCGGTCTCGAGGCCCTCGCTCACCCGCCAGATGCGGGCGGCGTCACGGCTGAAGATATAGGCGGCAAGGCCGAACATCGTGTCATTGGCGGCGGTGACTGCCTCGACCTCGGTCTCGAAGCGCACAAGCGGCATGATCGGGCCAAAAGTCTCCTCGCGGGCCAGGGTCATGGCCCGGTTCACGCCGGTCACGACGGTCGGCTGGAAGAAGGAGCCGCCAAGATCGTGGCGGCTACCGCCGACCAGAACCTGTGCCCCGCCAGCCACGGCATCGGCAAGGTGGCGTTCCAGCTTGATCACGGCGGCCTCGTCGATCACCGGTCCGATCTGGACGCCGTCCTCCAGGCCGTTGCCGACCTTGAGCGCGCGTGTCCGCGCGGCCAGCCGCTTGGCCAGGGCATCGTGAATGCCGGACTGGACGAAAATGCGGTTGGCGGCGATGCAAGACTGTCCGGAATTGCGGTACTTGGCGTTGAGAATGCCCTCAACTGCGACATCGAGGTCGGCATCGTCGAACACGATCAGCGGGGCATTGCCGCCCAGTTCCATCGAGCAGTTCTTGACCGTAGCGGCTGCCTGCCGGAGCAGGACGCGGCCGACTTCGGTCGAGCCGGTGAAGGTGATCTTGCGCACCAGGTCATGGCTGGTGAGAACCGAGCCGATCCTGCGGGCATCGTCGCCAGTGAGCACGTTAAAGGCTCCGGCCGGGACCCCTGCACGCAGCGCCAGTTCACCCAGCGCCAGCGCGGTCAGCGGGGTCTGGGTCGCGGGTTTGACCACCATGGTGCAGCCCGCCGCCAGGGCCGGCGCGGCCTTGCGGGTGATCATCGCAGCGGGAAAGTTCCACGGGGTGATGGCGGCACAGACGCCCACCGGCTGACGCAGGGCGAGAATGCGCTGGCCGTGCCTGGGCGCGGGGATCACCTCGCCGTAGACGCGCTTGGCCTCTTCGGCGAACCACTGCACGAAACTTGCCGCATAGTCGATCTCGCCCAGTGCTTCGGTCAGGGGCTTGCCTTCTTCGAGCGTGATCAACAGGGCAAGGTCCTGCTTGTGCTCGACGATCAGGTCATACCAGCGGCGGACAATTTCGCTGCGGTTCCCGGCAGTGGTCTTGCGCCAATCCACCAAGGCCCGCGCTGCGGCTTCCACGGCAAGCTCGGTCTCCGATTCCCGGCAGCGTGGCAGGCTGCACAGCACCTCGCCCGTTGCCGGATTGACGACGCCGTAAGAGCCGTGCGGCGTCTCAGTCAGCCAACGGCCGTCGATGAGCGCGCCGTTGCGCCAGAGCGTCGCTTCATTGAGCATATGGTTCATGTCGGACCTTGAGTGACTTGGAAAAGGGGCGGCGCCAGTGCGGGCCTGTCGGGTCCGGCCACTATGGGGATGACCCGTGACCTGCATATTGAGAAATTCTGCCCTCGCCTTGCGAGTTCGGTTAATCGGCATTCCCGCCCACTTCGCACCTCGCCGGAGGCGGAAAGCGAGGGGGCATTGTTGCGCCCCTCGCTCTTCGTCAGGCGCCCCTGCGCATCACAGCTTCGTCTTGAACGACAGGCTGTAGTAGCGGCCAAGCACGTCATCGCCGAGCACGAAGCCGTCCGAGCCGCCCGAGCGGGTGCCGTTAGCCGTGCCGGCCCCGGCCGGGGGCTTGGCGTCGAACAGGTTCGACACGTTGAACGACAGGCGCGCGTCACCCATGAACGTGCCCTGTACCGAGTAGCTCAACGTCAGGTTCGTCGTGGCAAATGGCGAAACGTGGTTGTTGGCGATGACCGCGGTCGGATCGCCGGTCAGCTTCATCGAACTGCGCCAACGCTCCATGATATCCACGGCAAAGCGTGGTGCCGGTTCCAGATGAACGAAGCCAGTAAGACGCAGGCCAGCACCGATCGAATAGCCCGTCGGCCCGAATGCCGCATTGCCCTGATCGAAGGTCGGAACATTCGGGATCTCGTAGGTGACGTGCGGCTGGTAGGCAGCAAGCAGGCGAAGGCTGAACGGCCGATCGAACAGGCGGCTGGCGTAGTTCGCCTCCACGTCCACACCCGAAGTTTCGATGCTGGCGAGGTTGCGGTAAGCGACATACCAGCCGGTGACCGCATTGGATGCAGCCGTGCTGGTGTAGTTGTTGCCCGGCCGAATCTGCAGCGCGCACCATTCCGACGTGCCGCCGCTGGCATAGCACAGGTTCTGGAACGCGCTGGTAAAGCCGGAGATCTGCGCCACGGCATTCTTCAGCTTGATGCGATAGGCATCGACCGTAAAGCTGAAGCCAGGCAGGGGCTTCCAGGTGAAACCTCCGGTCAACGTATGCCCGATTTCCGCCTTAAGATTGGGATTGGCAAGGTCGGAAGACGGCACGCGCGGGCTTGTGTTGGTGAGCAGGTCAGTAAAGGTCACCGGCACCGAATTAATCGGCGCGAACTGCTCATAGAGGGTGGGCGCGCGAATATCACGCGATACCGTGCCGCGGAAGCGCAGGGTGTCAGTCACCTCCCAGACCAGTCCGGCCTTCCAGGTCCAATAGGAGCCGCTCGTGTCGTAATCGGTGTAGCGGACCGCGCCGTTGACGCTGAGCGCCCTGCCCACGGCAGAATCCCGCATAAGGGGGGCGTTCACTTCCAGCGCCGCTTCCTTCACCGTCTGCGAGATGGGAGCCGTGCCGGCAAAGCCGTAGCCCCACAGGAAGGTGGAACCATTGCAGTTGAACCGCAGTCCGGTGCAGTCCGCCCGGACGTTGCTGTTCGCATCGGTCGAGCTATGGAACGACATCTTGCGCCATTCGGCCGACAGGGCAAGGTCTAGCGGACCGGCAGGGAGGTCGACAGGCGAGCCGGACAAATGAACCGCGGCGCTGTCCTGCAGAGTGACGGCGCGATAGTCCGTCGCCTGGAAGACATAGTCCCAGAGGGCGGCAGAGTCCGCAGCAGTCGGACCGAAGACATTGAGCGGCTTGCAGTTGGCATAGGCCGCAGCCGTCGCGGCCTGGGTCGCCGCATAACAAGCCGGACCGTTCGCAGTCTGCACTACGTCGAGGGCCGCTGCCAGTCGCTGGTTGTTGATGTTGTTGGCGAAGGCAGTGTGCAGGGTCGATGCGCCGTGGGTGTAGTTGACATCCCACTTGAACTTCACGCCTGAGCCCGTCAGCCCAATTGAAGCGATATATTGGTTGGCCGATGCCACGTTGTTGAGACGGGCGAAATTGCCCATAATCTCGCTCAGGGTGAAGGTTGCCTGGTTGGCATTGTTCAGCGCAGTCGCCGCCGTAGACGGCAAGAACGGGTTGGCTGCGGAGAATACCGAATTGGTGAGCTGGATCGGGTTCGAGAACGCCTGGTTGGTCTTGATGTCACCGCTGAACTGGGCATAGCCGCTTATGTTGTCGCCAAATTCATGGTCGTAGCGAGCAAAGAACTGCTTCGCCCGCATCGCGCTGACCAGAGTCGAGTCGAACCGCGCGCCGCTGCCGCCAATCTGCAGGGCCGGCGAACCGGCTGTCCCGGAGACGCCCGCAAAGCCGCCAGCGACAAATGGGCTAAGTACGCCGTTGGCACTGAAGTATTGGTTGGCAAGCACACTGTTGGTGATCTTGCCACCGATAGCGAAACTGGCTTGGGTGATGTCTTGCAGCAAAATGAAGGGATTTGCGGCGGTACCAGCCCCGGCCACGCCCCAGTCATAGTTGTTCGGGCGTGCCGAGCGGTTGGGAATGCCTTCTTCGTCGATGATCTGCGCGCTCATTTCCAGATGCCCGCGGCCGCCGAACAGGTTGGTTCCCCAAGCAAGGCCGAGTTGGTAGCGCGGTGCATCGCCACGCTCCGAAATGCCCTTTTCGGCCTCGAACCGCACACCAGTAAATTTCTTGTCGATGATGTAGTTGACCACGCCGGCAACCGCGTCGGAGCCATAAACCGCGGACACGCCGCCGGTCACTGTCTCGACGCGCTGGACCAGCATCGCGGGGATGATATCGACGTCTACGAGGTTGTTGAAGGTGGTCGGCGGAACACGGTTGCCGTCCATCAGCACGAGCGTGCGGATCGGCCCCAGATTACGCAGGTTGAGGTTGTTGGCCGCCGAGTTACCGCCCGTGGCGCTGCCGTTGAAGAACGGGTTGGCCGAGGTCGTACGCGACCCGGCGAACACCGGAAGTACGTTGAGCGCGTTCGACAGCGAGCCGGGCTGGGTCTGGAGCAGATCCTGGGTCGAGGCCACGGTGACCGGCGACGGGCTGTCGTCGCCGTTCTTGATCGTGCGCGAACCAGTGACGACGATGTCTTCCGACGAAGCCTGCGACGCCGGCTGTCTCGCAGCCTGGGCATGGGCGCTGACGGCCATGGTAAGGGCGCTTGCCCCGACCGCAAGGCGCACCGCGAGTGGCAATTTAGGCATCCATATCCCCCTTTTGTGTGACGAGTTTATTCATCTTCGAAACTCGCCTCCGAGTTCCGGTCCTCATTGTCGCGACCAAGTTGCGCTACAGTTTCTGTCGTGTCGATTGAATGTTGGGCGAAGTCGATTTACTATTCGGTTAAAGCGGTTTCGTGCCATTTAGACGCCGTCCCACAGCTTAATTTTCAAATAAGCGCCCCGGTAACATCGTCGAACAGTTCATCTACTGACAATTTACGCGGAATGACTTTCTGCTCGAACGACCAGTCGATTGCCAGTTGCAGCCCCTTGCGATTCAGCTCGATGCCCATGGGTGGCTGGGTCTTCAGCGCCTCCACCGGAGCCAGCGCGCGGGATTCACAGATCATGCGATATATCTCGGCCACGATGTCCGGCCGCTGCCGGGAGATGTTCTCGTGGACCACGAAGATGTGGTTGATCGGGATCAGGCCCTCTCGCTCGAACCACTCAGCCGCGGCCTTGTGCGGATCGGGGATCAAGGTGCGGACACGGTCATCCTTGGGCATCTCGTTGCCCAGCAGCGCAGCGGTAACGTCGCCCGCCATCATCATTTCCGGGATCTTTCGGCCCTCGAGCGCGCGGCGGCAGTTGGGCGGATCCTGATATTCGGCGAGATGGCCGTCCTCGGAGGTGATCCAGGTCACCTTGTCGAGGTCGACACCATATTCGTGTTGCAGAACCCCGCGCACCCACAGCCCGGTGGTCTGCGCATAGGTCCGGACGCCGACTTCCTTGCCTTCGATATCCTTGGGTGAAACGTCGCCGAATTCGCTATTGTAGCCGGCGCAGTGATGCTGGAAACGACCCAGCACGGGCGCCGGCAACAAGACCCACGGCTTGCCGTAGCACTTGGCCTGCAGGTAAGTGACGATCGCCAGCTCACCGCAATCATAGGCATGTTCGCGCAGCATCGGCTTGAAGCCCTTGTTCGCGGCCTTGGGTCCACAGCAATCGAGCGTGACGATGGGCGAAGTAACGCGGCCATCGCGGAGCGCGGCGGTCAGCGGATATTCGGCAAGGTTGGTGCGCAGCGTCGTCATGCTGGCGGCGGTGTCGGAAGCCATGGCGGTCAGTCCCGTCATCAGTTGGAAAGGTTGATGAACATGTCTTCGGCCGCATACTGCTCAGGCAGCAGGCCCTGCTCGAAGCAATACCGGATCAGGCATTCGATCGAGGCACGATCCTCGTTAAGCCCATAGGGCAGCGGATCGGGGCCGACGACCTGTTGCATCTCGCGGTAGTGGTCGTCCTTGTCGAAATCCGACGTTCCGGCTGCAAGCTGCTCCAGGTAGATCGCCTTGGATGCAACGAAAGCGTCGAACAGGGCGCGCGCCACCTCGGGATGCTGTTCCAGCACCGAGTCCTTGACCACGATCACTGCGTGGAGCGGATAGACCCCGGTGCTGCGATACCACTCTGCCGCTCGTTCGGCCCCGTCGGGGAACAGTTCCTCATAGACCGGCCCCTGCGAACCATCGACCACCTGCCAGTCCCCGGTCGGCGCTCCGGCCCGGCCGATGCCGGCATTGGCGGTGAAGGCGGCGGAAAGATAACCTTCCGCCATCAGGTCCACCAGCGACTTGCCCTCGGGAGCCTGCTCCACATTGTCCGGCAGACGGAGCGACTTCACGTGCTCCTCGTCATCGACCACCCAGGTCACGCGCGAAAGATCCACGCCCATGTCCGAAAGGATGCCGCGGGTCCAGATCCCGGTCGTAACCGAATAGGCGCGGACACCAGCGCGCTTGCCTTCCAGGTCCTTGGGCTCGGCGATTCCTGAATCCGACCGGGTGACGAACCCATCGTGATGGAACCGGCGAAAGATCGAAATCGGGAGCGCCTTGAATGGGGCCCCTGCTGCCCGCGCGATCATGTAGGTGGCGGGCGCCATTTCACACACGTCGAATTCCAGGTCGCGAACCATGCGCCGGAACGCGGCGATGATCGGCTTCACTTCGACAAACTCGGCGTCCACGCCATCGATCGGAACGATGCCCTGCTTGAGCGCGGCGGTGTGCCCGTAGGTCGCGATCGCGATCTTGAGCGGGACAGGTGAATTGCTCGTCATCTGGTCTCTCCGGCCGGAACTTTCGAAATCGGCGCAATGCATTGAATTACAGGATATTATTTCCCGTCGCCTAGTTCGGCGTAGGCCGTGGTGACGACGTTGCGCCACACGTCGGCCACGAAGGGCGGAGCTCCACCGGGCGATGGATGCAGACGCAGGAACTCATCGGCGCTCACGCCGGCGCTCCTGGCCTGCGTGATTTTCCGGATGATCGCCTTGCCTTGCGCAATGGCGTTATCCAGGCTGGCCTTGCCGCGAAGGATGGGAGAATGCCCCACCAGCACGATATCGAAATTGAGCCGGCGAACCCGCTCCAATGTCTCGGGCGCGGCAAGGATGGGCCCGTCGCGCCCGTCCAGTCCGGCATCGAGAAAATCGTAGCCGGTCCGGTCACCCCACAGATCGCCCGCGACAGCGATTTTCTCTTTCGGAAGATAGACGACCAGATCGCCCGTCGAATGTGCACCGCCGAAATAGCGGATCTCGATCCGCCGGTTGCCGGCCGTGATCACTCGTTCCTGCCCTGCGCGCAAATTGAGGCATTGGTTCGGCGCTGCCCACTTCATGTTGCGCGCATCGGCCAGGTAAAGCGCGGTGCCCGCGATCCGCTGGTCGAGCGCGGTCGCACCTGCGTCCCCGGCCGGCATCGCCGCCCGCCGGGCCTGCATTCCCTCAAGCCCCTTGGCGAGGGTCGGCAATCTCTCTTCCATTCGCGGAATGGTCTTCACCGGAATATCCGCGCAGGTGGCACGGTGAGCGATGATCCCGACCTTTGGATTATCTCGCAGGAATGCCGCGTTGCCGCCGACATGGTCCTGGTGCGCGTGCGTGTTGACCACGTATTTAACCGGGCCGCGACCGACCTCTCTTGCCTTGGCGAGGATCTCCTCGCCAAGGAAAGGCGCGTTCTGTGTATCGACCACTATCGAGCCGCCACGCGGCAGCGTGATGATCGCGACATTGCCGGTCTGGAAGTCGTTGGGCAAGGTCGTGCCGAACCACACGCCCGGGGCAACCTCCGTCCAGTTGAAATGCTTGTAGCCAGACGCTGGCGAAGCCTGAGCCGCTCCGGGGAAGAACAGCGCCGCCAGCAGCAGTCGCCGCAAGGCGCGCCCGATCATGCCCCGGCACTTTCGCGCACATGGGCCAGCCAATCGGCCAACACCCGGTTGAACGCCTCGGGCTGCTCGACATTGGGCACGTGGCGCGCACCCACGAATTCCACATAGCGGCCATCGGGAAACAGCGCGGCGATGCGGCGACTTTCCTCCGGCGTCGCGCGGGGATCCTCGCTGCCGCAGGTCACTAGGACGGGCACGCGCACCTGGTGCAGGCGATCGGTATAGTCGAAATCGGCCAGGGCCCCGGCGCAGCCGACGTAACCGCCCACTGTGCAGCCCGCCACGGTCGCCCGGATCTGGGCCCAGCGCAGCGGATTGCTCGCCTGATAGTCCGCAGTCAGCCAACGCCCCATTGTCTCGTCAGCGATGATCTCGACCGTGCGGGCAGCTTTCAGTTTCTCGATCCGCTTGCCCCAGTGGCTGGCCGCATCGGGAAAGGATTCACTCTGGGTGTCGGACAGCAGCAGCGAAAGCACGCGCTCCGGATGGCGCAGGGCGAGCGACTGGCCAATCGCCCCGCCGATCGACAGGCCGACAAAGTGGAAACGCTCGATACCCGCGGCATCGGCCACCGCGATCAAGTCGTCGGCAAGTTCGTCCATCGTATAGGCCGCGCTGTCATCGCGGCTTCCGCCGTGTCCGCGCAGATCGAGGCGGAGCACACGATAGCCGAGCGCAAGCAACATCGGGACCTGCTCGGCCCACAGCCCAAGATCCGCCGCAAGCGAATGCGAGAAGGCAACAACCTCGCCGTCCTCCGGCCCGACCAAGTCATAGCAAAGTGTGCGATCGGCAAGGGGAAGCAGCATCGCGTCAGACCCCGGCCCGCCACGCGCGGTGGGTTTGGTTGAGGATCATGGGCCCGTTACTCTCCGCTTCAGCAGGCCCGATGCCCGTCTTGCCGATGCTTTTCGTTACCCGCCGTGGCCGCGTCGATTGATTAATCTGCGTGCTCGATTAACCGTCCGGTTAACCTCCGCCTGGCGCAGGCGGAAAGCCTCGTTTTTTCGGCCACTTTTCGCACCTACCGCCCGGCCTGGAAGTGATCGGGCCGGATTTGCCCGAATTCAGCGAACCTGCCATGTTCCATTTGCACGGCACCAGAAAATCAACAGGTTGAATCCGAATGGCCACGCCCCTCGACTGGTACCTTCTGCGCAATCTGAAGGCCCGGCAGCTGCGCCTGCTCGTCTCGCTTGACGATATGGGCAACCTCAAGAAAGTGGCCGAGGCGACCCACGTGACCCTCCCGGCCGTGTCCAAGGCGCTGGCTGAACTCGAGAAGGGGCTCGATCTCGAGCTGTTCACCCGAACCCCCCAGGGCCTGCGCCCCACAGCCTATGGGCAATGCCTGATCCGCTACGCTCGCACGATGCTGATCGAGCTGCAGCAGGCCCGCGATGAGCTCAAGGCCCTGAGTTCCGGCTCGGGGGGCAAGGTGAACATCGGTGTCTATGCCGCATCGACTTCGGTGTTGATGCCGCGCGCGATCTGCCTGCTCAAGCAGCGCTCGCCGACGACCAACGTCCTGATCACCGAGGGCACGACCTCGACCCTGCTGCCCCAGCTATGGGAGGCCAAGCTCGATCTCGTGGTGGGAAGGCTGCCGATCCTCTCGCCGTCGAGCGGCCTTGAGGAAAAGTGGCTGCTCGAGGAACAGCTGAAACTGGTGGTCCGGCAAGGACACCCCTTGTCGCATCGGCCGCAACTGGAATGGACCGACCTTCAGGACTATCCGTGGGTGCTCCCACCGATGGCATCACAGATGCGAGAGCCGGTTGAACGGGCACTCATCCGCAACGGGCTCGATCTCGAAAAGAACTACATCGAGACCTCGTCCGTTCAACTGACCCGGTCCTATCTACATCAAACCGACGCCATTGCCGCCATGGCCAATGCCGCGGCATTCGATCCATCGTCTTCACTTTCCGTGCTTCCCCTCGATCTCCCCGCGATGCCGCGCGGCGCGGGGGTGCTGTGGAACCGCAACCGAGCGCCCAGTCCGGCGACGAAACTGATGCTGGACTGCCTGGATGATGCTGCGACAAAGCTCAGAGCGAGAGAGATTTAAGAGCGGGCCACAGAGTTTGCTGCAACTCCCTCAAAAGGTGTTCAAATGATTTTTATTTAATCATCCGAACATGGTTATTCACCGTTGAACAATAATCCGATGAGCCAATAATCCGCGAATCCGCGAATCCGCGAATCCGCGAATCCGCGAATCCGCGAATCCGCGAATCCGCGAATCCGCGAATCCGCGAATCCGCGAATCCGCGAATCCGCGAATCCGCGAATCCGCTAATCCGATGAGCCAATGAGCCAATGAGCCGATGAACGAATGGCCGCTATTACACCACGCGCCCTGAAAAGAGCCATTCCGGACTGCCCAAGCATCACAAGGCTAAGACCGACCCAACACGGTCGTTCTGATCAGCCGCCGCGAGCGTCTGCTCCTGACAGAAGCTGCCAATCGAATGCTTCGAAGCGGAATGGCGGGAAGGCGCCGCAATCTCGGCCGTTCACCTTGATCCCAAAACCTACCGTTCTCCGATCCAATTGTGAGCAGCACCCGCAAGGACCTACATTGGGACACTGCTGCCGGTCGGGTCTCAGGCTCAGAACGGCTGAAGCATACTGTCGCAACGCGAACGGAGGCAGAATATCACAGCGTTGAGCGCATCTCAGCGCTGTTGCCGTATCTGCCGCACACGGGCAATATGGCCGTGTGCAACTCAACCGGACTGATCTTGCTGACTTCAGCTACTTCCTTGCGATCGCGCGGCATCGCAGCTTTCGCCGCGCGGGGCTTGAAGTCGGTGTCAGCGCCTCGGCGCTGAGTCATTCGCTAAAAGGCCTAGAAGCCCGTCTCGGGGTGCGCCTGCTCAATCGCACCAGCCGCAGCGTTACGCTGACCGCGGCCGGAGAGGAGCTTCGCGCGGCGATCTCCGCGCACTTCGATGCAATCGGCACGGCGGTGGACGTGCTGAACCGCTACCGTGACGACCCGGCCGGTCGTATCCGGGTGAATGTGCTGGAACATGCGTCCAAGATGTTGCTCGCGCCGGCACTGCCGAGCTTTATCGAGCGCTACCCTCAAATCGAGCTCGACGTGGTCGTCAGCAACCAAATGGTCGATGTGGTGGAGGCAGGTGCCGACGCCGGGATCCGCTATGGCGGTACTGTGCCCGAAGATATGGTGGCGCAGCGACTGTCTCCGGACATGCGTTGGGTCGCGACGAGCGCGCCTTCCTATTTTGAGCGATACGGAACCCCACTTCATCCAAATGACCTCCTGTCGCACAACTGCCTCCGATTTCGCTTAGGAGATGACAGCCGCTACGCTTGGGAATTCGATCGGCACGACGAGAACGTAGCCGTCGACGTGCCCGGCGCGATCACCATTGACAACAGCGCGCTGGCACTGGATCTCGCCCGTCGCGGGGCCGCAATCGCTTATGTGCCGGAGCCGCTGGCATTGCCCTATGTGGAACGCGGTGACCTGCGGATCGTGCTTGAGGACTGGGCTTCGGACGGCCCGGGTTTTCACATCTATTATCCCGGGCGGCGACAGTTGCCGACGGCGCTTCGCCTGCTAATCGATCACATCCGGGCCGCCAACTGGCATTGATCGATCGTTGAGCTTCGCTCAACGGTTCATCAACGCAGCGACGTCTAATTTGTCGCATCGACACGCACCATAATCCTTCTTGTTCCGCAATATCCCGGGACAACTGGATGAAGGTGGACTGAAATGGCGACCGGCGCCGATCTCAAAATCACAGTCACGCAGTCGGCGACGCGTGCGGGCAGCGGCGGCTGGGGAGCCGTGGTGGCCCTTACTCTATGCGTGGCGACGCTGATCGCCTCGGAATTCATGCCGGTGAGTATCCTCACGCCGATCGCCACAGACCTGCGACTCACCGAAGGAGCAGCCGGTCAGGCGATTTCGGTGTCAGGCCTGTTCGCGGTCCTGACGAGCCTGACGATCACGCCGCTGACCCGTGGCCTTGATCGCCGCACGCTTCTCCTTGGTCTGGCTGGGCTGATGCTCGGCTCGGGCGCGATGGTCGCGTTCGCGCCGACCTACGCTGTGCTGATGGCTGGCCGCGCGCTGCTTGGAGTCGTCATTGGCGGCTTCTGGTCGATGTCGGCGGCGACGGTCATGCGCCTGCTGCCCGAGGACCAGGTGCCTCGTGGACTGGCGATGCTGAACGGCGGCAATGCGCTGGCGACTACGGTCGCGGCGCCGCTGGGTAGCTTCCTTGGACAGTATATCGGCTGGCGCGGCGCGTTCTTCATCGTCGTCCCGCTAGCCGCGATCACCTTTGTTTGGCTGTGGCGTAAGCTGCCGCAGTTGCCCTCGCCGCGTGGCGCGCGTGCCGCCAATGCGCTGGCCGTGCTGTGGCGGCGCGAGGCGCGCGTGGGCATGGGTGCTGTCGCGTTGCTATTTATGGGTCAGTTCGGGCTCTTCACCTATTTGCGGCCGTTCCTTGAAGGGGTGACGCAGCTCAGCGTGTCTCTGCTGTCGCTGGTGCTGCTGGCCATGGGCGGCGCGGGCCTCATCGGCACCTGGCTGATCGGGCGCGCCGTGGCGCGGAGCCTGTCCGCCACCTTGATTGTCGCGCCGCTGGTGATGGCGGCCATCGCCATCGGTCTGATCGCGTTCGGCACGATGCCGCTGCCGACTGCCGCGCTGCTCGCCGGCTGGGGTCTGATCGGGACCGCGCTTCCGGTCGCCTGGTGGACGTGGCTCAGCCGCGCCCTTCCCGACCATGCCGAAGCGGGCGGAGGACTGATGGTCGCCGTTATCCAGCTGGCGATCACGCTGGGCGCGGCGGGGGGCGGATTGCTGTTCGACGCAGCCGGCCACCGCGCGACCTTCCTTGCGAGCGCAATCCTGCTGAGCGGCTCGGCTCTGCTGGGGGTGCTCGGCAGCAGCAAAGCCGCACAACAACAGTCCATCAAACATGGAGAAGACAAATGAACATCGAACCGCGAAATGACAGCTTAGCCGAATTGAGCCGGCGCGGCATTCTGCAGCTTAGCGGAGCGGCAGTTGCTGCGACAAGCCTGATGGCAATGCCCGCAACTTCGGCCCATGCCGCGCAAGACAGCGCCAACTGGGACAAGGTGTTCCCTAAGAGCAACCGCGTAGATCACCGCAAGGTGAGCTTCAAAAATCGCTATGGCATCACGCTGTCCGGCGATCTCTATCTGCCCAAAGGCCGCGGAGCCGACAGGTTGCCTGCTCTGGCGATCAGCGGTCCCTTCGGCGCGGTGAAGGAACAGTCGTCGGGTCTCTATGCTCAGACTATGGCGGAGCGCGGTTTCGCGGCGATCGCTTTCGACCCCTCTTACACTGGCGAGAGCGGCGGCGAGCCGCGCAACGTCGCTTCGCCCGACATCAACACCGAGGATTTCAGCGCCGCGGTCGATTTTCTCGGCCTTCAGCCCTTCGTCGATCGCGAGCGCATCGGCGTGATCGGCATCTGCGGCTGGGGCGGGATGGCGCTGAACGCCGTCGCCGTGGACAAGCGCGTTAAGGCGGTCGTCGCGGTTACGATGTACGACATGACCCGCGTGATGTCGAAAGGCTATAATGACAGCGTCACCCTGGCCGAGCGTACCAAGACGCTGGAGCAGCTGAGCCGGCAGCGCTGGCTGGATGCCGAGCGTGGTGCACCCGCTTATGGGCCACCGATGAACGAGCTGAAGGGCGGCGAGGCGCAATTCCTGGTCGACTATCATGGCTATTACAAGACGCCGCGCGGTTTCCACCCGCGATCGGTGAACTCGAACGCCTCGTGGACGATCACCAACCCGCTGTCGTTCATGAACATGCCGCTGCTCATCTACATCAAGGAGATCGCGCCGCGGCCGATGCTGCTGATTCACGGCGAGAAGGCGCACTCGCGCTACTTCAGCGAAACCGCATTCGCTGCTGCCGCCGAACCCAAGGAACTCGTGATCATCCCGGGCGCTAACCATGTCGATCTCTATGATCGCGCGGACAAGATCCCGTTCGACCGGATCACCGCCTTCTTCAGCAGGAGCCTTTGACCGTGAACCTCAAAGTCATTCTGGCCGCTGCGGCGCTGTCGAGCGTTGTGTTGTCGAGTGCGGCCGACGCGCAGGCGCAGCGGACTTCATCACGAAAAGGAGCACCAAGCATGCAGATCGATCGCAAATCGGACATGAAGCCTGTCGATGGCCCGGCGGAGAATTTTACCGGCAAGGCCACCATAACCGGCCAGTTCCAGCGGCCCGAACCGTCCCGCGTGGGTGGGGCGATCGTGCATTTCGAACCCGGAGCGCGCACCGCCTGGCATACGCACCCGGCGGGACAAACGCTGATCGTCACGGAGGGCGTCGGCTGGACGCAGATCGAGGGCGGAGCGAAGCTGGAATTTCACGCAGGCGACATCCTTTGGTGCCCGGCAGAGCACAAGCATTGGCATGGCGCCACACCGCACGAGGCCATGACCCACATCGCCATCCAGGAATCGGTGAACGGCACGCCCGTCACCTGGCTAGAGAAAGTGACCGACGAGCAATATCTCGCCCCGCTTGGTGAGCCGAAGGAGTGAACGCATGATCCTCGAAGAGACCTTCACGCTGGCCAATGGCGTCGCCATTCCCAAGCTTGGCCTCGGCACTTGGCGGATCGACGATGACGCGGTCGGGCAGGTCGTGCGAAACGCGATCGGCATCGGCTATCGCCACATCGATACTGCCCAGGCCTATGGCAACGAGCGCGGCGTCGGTGAGGCAGTGCGAGCCAGCGGAGTCGCACGCGATGCGCTGTTCGTCACCACCAAGCTCGCCGCCGAATGCAAGAGCTTCGTCGAGGCGCGCGAGCGGATCGACGGATCGTTGAAGACACTCGGGCTCGACCATATCGACCTCATGCTGATTCACAGCCCGCAGCCCTGGGCCGAGTTTCGCGAGGGCGAGCACTTTTTCGAGGGCAATCTCGAGGCGTGGCGCGCGCTCGAGGATGCCCATCAGGCAGGCAAGCTCCGCGCGATCGGCGTCTCAAATTTCGAGGCGGCGGATATCGACAATCTGATCGAGCACGGCAGCATCGCACCGGTGGTCAACCAGATCCTAGCCCATGTCGGCAACACGCCGTTCGACCTCATCGACTATAGCCGCAGCAAGGGCCTACTGGTCGAGGCATACTCACCGGTCGCCCACGGCGCTGCGTTAAAGAACGGCATGCTGATCGCGCTTGCCGACAAATACGGCGTCGGTATCGCGCAGCTCTGCATTCGCTACTGCCTGCAGCTTGGCCTGCTGCCGTTGCCCAAGTCGAGCAGCGCCGAACATATCCGCGAAAACGCCGCGATCGACTTCGCCATTTCCGATGAGGACATGGCCGCGCTGCGAGAAGCCCATGATCGCACCGATTATGGCGACGCGGGGGCATTCCCGGTATTTTGCAAGAAGCGGCAGGTTGTCGGGGCGGACAACTGACGATGATACTGCGTCTCGCCCGGTTCGCGTCAGCTGCCTTGTTGTTGAGCACGGCAGCATGCAGTCATGCCGAGCCGGGCGAGACCAGGGCGTCCAATGAGCGTTCGACCGCCGTCGGATCGGCGGAGAGGGTACCAAATGTGACCAGCATCGACATTGTCTCGGGCTCGCGCCGATGGACCGCGAACATCGAGGATAGCCCTTCCGCGCGCGACTTCCTCGTCCAGCTTCCCTTGACGCTGGCCCTCAACGATTACGCCGGGAACGAGAAAATCGCGGACCTTCCGCGTCCCTTGTCGCGGGAGGGTGCGCCGGATGCGATTACACCCCGGGCCGGCGATCTGGCGTTCTATGCGCCATGGGGCAATCTCGCCGTCTTCTATCGCGACGGACATCACTCGCCGGGACTGATCCGCCTTGGCCGGCTACAGGGCGATGTGGCGGAATTCGGCGGCAAAGAGCCGTTTCCCGTCACCATCCGTCAAGCCGAACGCTCTGAATGAATGCTGCTTGGGCGCGCGCTAACGCGGTATACGCTCGGCAGCTATCAGTCGACTGTGATTGATGCAGGAACTGAAGAGTTTGGTCGATACTGGCCATGAGAGACCTGCCGGATCGAACGGCAGCTGTCTCGCTTTGGGTGCCCAGAAGCCGCCAGTCTGCACTCGACCCCCATCTTTGTCTTTCCTCGGTTGATGTCCGACGCTTCACGAATGGCCGGTTTAATCCGAAACTGGTCATTTACCGCCGCGGTCGCGAACGGCGGCAAAGTCCCAAAGCTTGTCACTCTGGCGCGCCGCGAGCGACGAGATCCAACGACCGGTTACATGGCCCTGATCCGGCACCGTGAATGTCGGCAATGTCAGCGGGTGCGGTCTATGCCGGTCTGATGACCTCTGCTAAAGTGCAGTCGCCCCGGTGCACAGCCGGATGCCGGTGCTGTGCCATGAGGACAAGTACGACCAGTGGCTTAGCTGTCCGATTGAGGACCTCCTGGCCTTCCAGAGCCTCCTGTTTCCACCCGAGTTGATGGCGATCGAGCGAACCAGCGAGCTTTGGAACAGGGGATAGGATTGATCGGCCAGCCTCACCCGCCAGACCACCCGGCGTAGACCCACGAGGAGGACGATATCGGACCTGGTACGTCTCGAGACTTCCGACGCGGAAGGCGTCTCATCGACTTGCCCGAGCCGGCGTTGATCGCACACGTGATCGACAACTGGCCCGGGCTCTACGAACTGCTCGACTTCGTGGTCACCCCGGCGATCGGTGATCCAAGCGAGCGCGGGAAGTGGGACTTCTTCTTCGCCTGTAACGTCCCGCGGGAATACTTTGGCCTGCGCCCGGGATGCCAGCCTGGCGACATCGATGTCCTTGTTGTTCCGGTCCGCGACGGCAAGCTCGTCGCAGAACGGGCAGCGGCGGTCGAAGTGAAGCGACTGGCGCTCAAGGGACCCAACTGGACCAAGAGCGTCGATCGTTACGGGATCCGACAGGCGACTGGTCTGCTCGCTGCTGGATTTCCGTATGTCGGACTGCTCCACATCGTCGTCAGTCTCGACGGGCCGGAGGAGTTTCATCGGCCGATCACCTATGCGCGTATCGTCGATCCACTCACCGGCCGTTACGAGGTGTTGGGCGAAGGGCAGGAAGATCTAACCAGCTTCTTCGCCGCAGAGCGGCAGTACCGCCGCCTCTTTGCCCAGGAGATCGACGAACGGATCGGCATCAACTGCGTTGCCATCGCCGAGACAGAGAAACTCGGCGAACCGGAATGGGCATACACAACCTTCACACCTGGGCGCAGGGCAATCAGAAATCCTCGAGCCAGCAAACTGCTCATCGAAAACATCCAGACTCTTACTGAGTTCTGGCAGGAAACGTCGCAATTGCGCACGGCAGACCAGCGCAAACTGACTCGACGTGACAAGTACTATTCGCGCGTCGATTGAGATCAGGAGGATCGAGATTTGCCGGAACATCGGAAGGTCTCGAAATTATAGCACCTATGCCTCCCTGCTGGGCGGCGGGACGATGGCCTTAGGCCTGCTGAACGAACGTCCGGTTCGAGGGCACCTCACTTCATCTGCGAATGACCGACATGTCGAAGGACGGGCGACACTGTATCAGACCCGCTCGACGTTCAGGGGGATCTGCGGGCTAGCTACAAACGCGACTCATCCCTTTTCAAGTGAATGATGGTGAGCTATATATTTCACATGAAGGGCGGATATCATGAACGCATTCGCGAAGCCTACGCCTGATCGCAGCGTTGTGCTGTCAACCGCGGTCACGCGCGTTGCCGACCTATGGGGTCTCAGCAACACGAAGCTCGGCGCCGTTCTGGGGTTGTCTGGACCGACGATCTCGCGTCTGAAGCGGGGCGAAACCAAGCTCGATGTCGCGAGCAAATCCTTCGAAGCAGGCCAGTTTTTGGTCCGGCTATTTCGTAGCCTGGATGCCCTGTTGGGCAGCGATGACGACGCTGCCCGGCAGTGGCTCCAGACGCTGAACCTTGATTTGGGTGCCAGGCCGATCGAAGCGATTGAGACAATGCGTGGGTTGATTGCAGTTTGTGATTATGTGGACTTCTACCGCGCTCGCGTCTGAGCACCGACATTACGCTGGAGAAGTCTGGCGCGTCGTTGAAGCTCAGCACCGTATCTCGACCAACCGGCTGTCCATCAACCGGGATGAGCAGTCATTGTTGGAGGAGCTGATCGAGGAGATCAAACCTCGCCTTCCTGCGTCGGCGCATCATCTCGACTACTTGCTCGCCGCTCCGTTTCGTTACGGCCATGCCGGGGCCAGCCGCTTCCGCAAAAGCGGCGAGTTGCCCGGCATTTTCTACTCCGCCGAGACTGAAGAAACCGCTCTTGCCGAGGCTGCATATTGGCGTCTGCGGTTCCTTTCGCGTTCGCCGGGATTTCGTCCGCCGACCACTACTACGGAACACAGCAGCTTTCGAGTGGCCATCCGCTCGGAACGAGCTTTGGATTTGACCCTGCCGCCGTTCGATGAGCACGAGAAGGAGTGGACCGATCCGGTTGATTACACAGTATGTCAGCAACTGGCCGCCGAAGCTCGAATCGCCGGCACCGAGATACTCCGGACGAGGTCGGTCCGCGATGCGGCCGGCGGTTGCAATGTGGTGATACTGGATCCGGCTGCCTTCGTGGAACGTACACATCGGCTGGGTCGAACCTGGCACTTCCGATTCCAGGACGGCCGGCTCCTTGCCTTGGCGGCATTCCCTTCGCCTGACCAACTGGAATTCACCGCGGCAGGCTTCGGCCTCGACGAAGAGCGTTGAGAATCCTTCGGCTGTTCGACGCGGCCTGCTATTGCTTGCCGGTCGAGCTGTCTTCCCTCACGCGGCCTCCCACACCCGGTTCAGGATCTGCGCGGCGAGGGCAGCCTTGTCCTGCGGCAGGAAGCGGCCGTAGTGCAGGGCGACCGTCTCGGGCGTGTCCTGGATCGCATAGCTCGCCTGCTCGTAGGAGCCAGTCTGCTTGAGGATATGCGTTGCCAGCACGTCGCGCACGTTGTGCGGGCCGTGCGGCAGTAGTCCGGTGATCGCGCCGCGCCCAGTGTACGGGTTGGCGATGCCATAGCGCTGGATGGTCAGGCGCCACGCCTCGTAGAACGTGGTCTGGTTATAGGCGGCATCCCGGCTGGTGCGCTTGACCGTCTTGACGAACATCGTGCCGGGATCGGGTGCCCCGTTGAGCAGCGCCGCCCGGTACCGGGCGGCATAGGCCTCGATCCAACCGTAGAGGCCGCCGAGATCGGGCAAGACCAGCCGGAACGGCCGGCCGCCGAAGAACGAGGATCCGGCGTTTTTGAACGCCGCTGCAGGGATCAGAACCTCCCACCCGGCGTCACGTTCGCTCCAGCGTAGCTCCCCCCGGCGCCGCAGTTCGAGCTGGCGTTCGGAGGTGGGGACCGTGCCGCGCGGACAAAGCAGCAATTCGCGCAGGTTCTTTTGGCGCAGTCCGAGGTGAAGTCCGAGCCGCAGCATCAGGAATGCCCGCACCGCCTCGGCTGCCGCGCGGGGATAGCGCCGCTCATCCGGCATCAGACGCAGGATTTCCTCGGTGATCTTGCGGTACTCGCCGAGTGGGCTGTCGGCCTCGAGCACCGGCATGATCGGCTCGAACGGGTCGCGGTGTACCCGTACCACCCGCTGGATTTCCTTTGCGCGGCCCAGCGCATGCTGGTGGAACAGGTCGCAGGCCGCACCCCAGTCCTTCCGCGCCGCCGTAACTTCCGCTGCGGCAACCAGCCCCGGGATCGGCTTCAGATGACGGGCAAGTCCGGGCGACTGGCGCAGCCAGCCGGTATCGGTCCGGGTCAGGGCCATGCCGAGGTGGAGCATGTTGACCTCCCACACCGTGTAGAACTCGCGTCGCCGTTCGCGCCACTGCACGTACCAGTCCCACACCGCGGGAAAGACCAGCAGTCCCATCGTCAACGCGGCCCGGGGAAGGCCGAACCCTTTCACCGGATCAGATGGTGGGGCTGTAAGGGCGCCGAACAGCAGCCCGAGGTGTTCGACCTTCTGTAGGGCGGTGCTGTCTTTCCACACGCCGCTGCGCTGGAAGCCGATGTCGGTCAGGGTTGCGGTCTTGAACCGGATCAGTTCTGCCAACTCGTCTGCCAGCCGGCGCGGGGCGTCCATCGTGGCGGCCGCAAGCTCGGCCTCTACATCGTCGAGGGCGTGGCTCTCGTCGCTTTCGTTGGAGGGTGAGCGCTGCGATTTGTGCCCGGTGATCTCGGGAAAACGCACGGCGTAGCGGTGCCGGGATGCTTCCGCCTGAAACCGGCGGTAGTCGGTCGATCCGGATATGATGACCCGCCGCACCCACGAGAGGATTTCCTCGCGCTCGCGCGGTGGCCGACGGTCGAAATCATCCGGCAAGTGCCAGGCCATCCTCCGCTGCTCGGACGCGGCTATCCCCTTGAGCTTGCCGTGGCCGGTCGCTGCCCGCGCTCCCATGGGCAGCTTGGCCTGAAAATAGCCCGGGGGAAGACGATAGCGCTGCTCGATCTTGGCCAGAATGGCCAGGCTTCGGACCGACCGCGGGATCTTGTTGCCCGCGGCCCACTGCAGCAGTGTCGATCGCTCGACCCGAATACCTTGGTGGGTGAGGGCCTTATAGAGATGGCAGATCGAATCGCCATGACGGGAGACATGGAGTGCCAACGCTTCGTGAAAGCTGTCGGGCTCGAGCCAGTCAGTGGTCAGTGCTTCAGGGAACTCTGTCACCGCCTTGGGTTTGCGGCCGCGCCTGCGACCGGGGGCGGCTGGTGCTTGCACTGGGTCGGCCTGTTCGCCCGGCGGGGTCGTGATCTTCAAAGACATGGATTGGGAGAGGCTTGCCTGGATCCGAGTGGGCGGCGTCCCCTACAGGATTTCAGATGGGATGATAGTCAGGCTCCCGGAAGAATCTTGCCCGACGTCTGACGAGGGCAGGATTCGAACAGGCCGAAAACGCCCCTGAACGGCGGCATTCCGAGGGCTTTTTCCTTCCGGCGGTGCGCGAAAGTGATGGCCGCCAGCTGACCGCCACGATCTATTTGCCACGTTAGAAGTCACTTGTGAGGGTCTGTGAGCTCCGCCCGGCACCACTTCGGCAGATGTGACGGCGGTGCTGCCGCTCATGGATGCTTTCGTATCTCGAGTCGCGCGGGCCGCTATGTCTTCGGTGCGGCAGAAATTTCATGAAGCCGGAAATTAAATTACGAAAGCGGCGCGCTAGGACCTCATGTCGGTACGACAATACCCAAAGTCACCATAGTGCTTGATGGCCTCAAGCAAGAGGAGTACTGTAATCGTATTGGATTGATGAAGAGGAAATTCTTTGATCGTGGTCGGGTGTGATAATCTGTGATGAGTTTAAGTTCGGACGGCGCCGCATATTTCGAGAAGAGCTCGATCGAAATAGCGTTGCGGAATGCAAGAAAGCTGGGCACGCGAATGGCCCACTGGGTGGCGGAAATTGCGCGTTCGAAAATGATCAAAATGGTCGAGAAGGCGGGATTTGAATCGCTTTAGGCCTCCGTCCGCGATGCGGGGAGGCGGCCTATGCGTTCGAAAAAGAAAGTGGCTCCCTGAGTAGGATTCGAACCTACGGCCGCTCGATTAACAGTCGAGAGCTCTACCGCTGAGCTATCAGGGAGCAGCCCCGTCTCCGGGGCAGGGGTGCGCCTATATCACCGCTTTCGGGCATTGCAAGCGGTTAGCG
Source organism: Novosphingobium flavum (assembly GCF_014230315.1). GTDB lineage: Bacteria > Pseudomonadota > Alphaproteobacteria > Sphingomonadales > Sphingomonadaceae > Novosphingobium > Novosphingobium flavum. Next base: position 434,425 of record NZ_JACLAW010000001.1, read on the forward strand.
CCGGGTTTTTTCACACCTGGAACTGTTCGGCGAAAATGCGTTCCTCCAGCGTCTTGCCGGCATCGAACAGCAGGGTCAGCCGGTGGTCGCGCGCGCTGGCGATATGGACTTCGGCAACGTCGCGGACTTCCTTCTGGTCCGCCACGGCGGCGACCGGGCGCTTGGCCGGTTCGCGGACCCGGAACGAAACCTTGGCGCTTTCCGGCAGGATCGCGCCCTTCCAGCGGCGCGGGCGGAACGGGCTGATCGGGGTGAGGGCGAGGAGGCGTGAGCCGAGCGGGAGAATCGGGCCATTGGCCGAGAGATTGTAGGCGGTGGAGCCGGCAGGGGTGGCCACCAGCACGCCATCGCCGGCCAGTTCCTGCATCCTCACCTTGCCGTTGATCGCCACTTCCAGCTTGGCCGACTGGCGGGTTTCGCGCAGCAGCGAGACCTCGTTGATGGCGTAGAAGTGGTGGTGCTGGCCGTCCTGGGTGATTGCGTCCATCTCCAAGGGGACGACCTCGACCTCGCGGGCACGGGTGACACGTTCGGCGATCGACCGCGAGGAGCTGTTGCGGTTGAGCATGAAGCCGACCGTGCCGAGGTTGATCCCGTAGCACGGCTTGACCGTGTTGGTGTCCATCATCTGGTGGAGGACGTGGAGCAGGAAGCCGTCGCCGCCGAGCACGACGATGGCATCGGCTTCTTCCTCGCTCACCCAGGGGTGCGAATCGCGCAGGGCATCGGCGCCTGCCTGGGCCTTGGCGCTGTCGGACACGATCAGGGCCAGCTTTTCGCGTTCTTTTTTCATGGTGCTCCTCAGCCGCGCCGCAAGGTTTATGGCGCGGGTGCGGGTTTGGCAACGAAGGTTGAGGCTTTCGCAACCCTCGATAACGTATGGGCAAGCGATGGACTCCCATGTTCCTTCGCTGTCCGCGGCGCGCGATGCGCTGACCGGGCTGCCGGGCCTCGATGCGGCAAGGAAGCAACTTGACGCCTGGGCGCTCGAAGCGCCGGCGCACGGCCTGCTGCTGGTCCTCTCGCGCCTGTCGGGGATCAACCTTGCCTTCGGCCGGAAGACCGGCGACGTGGCAATTGCCGAGGCGGCGGCCCGGCTGGTTCATTTCGCCGCGGCCGAATTCGACGGACCGTGGTTTGCCGCAAGGCTCGACGGCGGCTCGTTCCTGTTGCTGGCCCGCGAGCCGCTGAGCCGCGAGCGCTGGGAACTGCTGGGCGAGGGTCTGGCCGAGGCCATCGCCCGCCCGATTCCCGGCGGCGCGGCCACGCTGCGCCTGACCCCGCGCATCGCCCTGCTGCGCGCCATGCCGGGGGAGGGAGCCGAAAGCCTGCTCGACCGTTTGGGGCAGACCATGGCCGTACTCGAAAAACGTTCCGGCCGCCGCCTGCTCTGGGCCGACGGCGAAGTGGTCCGCCCGGGCCAGAGCGCGGCGGCGCTTGAGGCGGACCTGCTCGAAGCGCTCGACCGGGACGAGATCGAGATCCTGTTCCAGCCGCAGTTCAGCCTGCCGGACGGCGCGCTGACCGGGGCCGAGGCGCTGGCGCGGTGGAACCATCCCCGGCTCGGCAGGATCGGCGCGGGCGCTTTGTTCGCGCTGGCCGACCGGGCCGACCAGATGGCCCCGCTTTCCCAGCACATCGCGGCCAAGGCGCTGGCGCTCGCCACTCAGTGGCCCGAACCGCTGCGCCTGTCGCTCAACGTCACCTCGGCCGATCTGGCGGCGGCGAGCTTTGCGGAGAACATGGCCGCGATTGTTGCCGGGAGCGGCTTCGATCCGGCCCGGCTGACGCTGGAAGTGACCGAGCAGGCGCTGATCGCCGATATCGGGCAGGCGAGCCTTGCGCTCGCCCATATGGCCGAGAGCGGGGTGCGGATGGCGCTCGACGATTTCGGCGCGGGCTTCTGCAACTTCCGTTACCTCAAGCTGCTGCCGCTGCACTATCTCAAGCTCGACCGGTCGATGGTCGAGGGGATCACCCGCGATGCGCGTGACCTGGCCGTGCTGCGCGGGATCGTCGCCATGGCCCGCGCGCTCGGGCTCGAAGTGATCGCGGAAGGGGTGGAGGACGCGGCTCAGGAAGAGACTGCGGCGCGCGAGGGCTGCGGCTACGTGCAGGGCTTCCACCGTGCCCGGCCGATGGGGGCGGCGGCCTTCCTGCAGTTTGCCGAAGGCCGGGCGAGGGTGACACGAGTGTAACCCTGCCTTACCCGTTGGTCTTTCTCAAGTTATTGAAAATAAACGGACCCGCCGCGCGGTGCATGGGTGACACTTTTCCAACCACCTGCGCTTTAGCGGCCTGTGCGAAGGCGGTGAGCGACACTGTCAAAGAGCAGTGCGGATCATGGCATATCGGGGTGATGTAGGAAATGCGGTTGGCTCCGTGAGGGGGGAGGGGCATTGGCGGCCCGCTCCCTGCCCCTGGCCCTGCGACACCCGGCCCGATCTCACAGAGCGCGGAAGCGGAACCGCCTGAACGCCACGCTTCCGCTGCCCGCTGCGAAAAGTGCGGGCCTGAGGCTCAACAGATTGTCGACGGTGTTCGCGTTGTAGCCGGTCACCTCGCTGCGCACGCCGTGCCGGGTCCATGCCTTGCCATCGAGGCTGTAATGGAAGGTGACGATCTGGTGGTCGTTGGTGATCCGCATGTGCATCTTGCGCGCAGGCGGGGCCGGTTCGGGCCAATAGGACCGCTTCCCGCCGCGGTAGGTGGTCATGCGCTTTCCATCGATCCCCATGCCGAGGAACAGGCGGTCGTCGAAGAAGAGCAGAAGACCGCCCTCGGCCTCGCCGACAAGTTCCAGTTCGACTTCGATTTCGTAGGCCCGGTCGCCGACCTGCTGGGTCAAGGGGGAGCAGTCTGCCGGTCCGGTGCCCTTGCCCCGGAGGGTCAGGGTGCCATTTGCGAGCGATACGCGTCCGGCTTCTTTCGGCGCGCTCGCGTAGAGGCTCCATAGTCGTCCCAAGGCGTCCTGACCGAAGTCATCGGAATGAGGCATGCCGTGCGGCACGGCCTTCCCGGCGGGCTTGGTCAGGGGCCTCGACAGGTCGCCACCAGTCGCCCGGAACCAGCCGTCCTCGGTCCACTCGAGGGGTTCCAGCAGGGTCTGCCGCCCGAGTGTCTGGTAGCCGTTCTCATAGCCGTGATAGACTAGGTACCACCGCCCCCCGGGGCCCTCCACGCAGGTGGCGTGGCCGCGCGACCACCACAGTTCGGCTTCTGTCTTCGACCGCACGATTGGGTTGTGGGGGCAATGTTGCCAAGGACCATGGATCGAGCGGGAGCGTGCCACCACGATCATGTGGCCCGTTGCCGGGCCGCTGGTCCCGCCCACGGCGTTCACGAGATAGAAGTATTGGCCCCGCCGGAACAGCTTCGGGCCTTCCGGCGACCAGGCCTCGGTGATCCAGTCGTCCGGGTAGCGCCAGGCCTCGTAAGCCGTTTCGACCGGCCCGGCGGTGGCCAGTCCATCCGGCGCGAGCCGGACACGCTTGCCGTCGTTGAAGAAGAGATAGCGATGGCCATCCTCCCCGACGACATGGCCGGGGTCGATCAGGCCGCCGATGCCGAGGTCGATCGGATCGCTCCAGGGTCCTTCCATCGCGCTGGCGTGGATCACGTAGATGTTGGCGAAGCTGGCCAGCGGCGGGGACCAGGGCGCCTTCATGAAAGGGATGTAGATGAAGTAGCGGCCATCGTGCTTGGCGATGTCGACGGCAAAGACGGTGCCGATGGGCTTCGCCAGCGCCGGGCCGAGCGGACGCCAGTTCACAAGGTCGCGCGAGTGCCAGATCAGCAAACCCGGAGCGCCGTCGAACGACGAGTGCGTCATGTAGTAGTCGTCGCCGTCCTTGAGGACAGACGGGTCAGGGTAATCGCCCGGCAGCACGGGGTTCAGGTAGCGCCCGTCGCCGAGGTCGGCCTTGCGTTGCCCCTCGATGCCGCGAGCCCATTTCAGGTCGGCGGCGCCCGCCTGCGCGTTTGCCGCCACCGCGGTAGCCGCGGAGGGGCGCGCATAGTTCATGCCGGCGGCGGCAAATGAACCGGCGAGTCCAAGCTTGATTGCGGCGCGACGCGATTCCATGCGGCTCCCTCCCTTAATTAGAGGAGGTATTCTAATTGCAAGTTTTTGAAGCGGCAAGGCCGGTCCCGGATTTCAACAGAAAAACCCCGCCGGGACGGACCCGGCGGGGCTAGTTGGCGGGGTCTGCCGCCCCGCTAAACCGATGGTCTCAGTGCGCCGCGAGGGCCGCCAGCAGCAGCAGCGCGACGATGTTGGTGATCTTGATCATCGGGTTCACGGCCGGGCCCGCGGTGTCCTTGTAGGGATCGCCCACGGTGTCGCCGGTGACGGCGGCCTTGTGGGCATCGGAGCCCTTGCCGCCGTAGTGACCGTCTTCGATGTACTTCTTGGCATTGTCCCACGCACCGCCGCCCGAGGTCATCGAGAGGGCGACGAACAGGCCGCCGACGATCACGCCGAGGAGCAGGGCGCCCAGCGCCGCAAAGCCGTTGGCTTGCCCGGCCACGGCCGTGATCACGTAGTAGACCGCGATCGGGGCGAGGACCGGGAGCAGCGAGGGTACGATCATTTCCTTGATCGCGGCCTTGGTGACGAGATCGACCGTGCGGGCATAGTCGGGCTTGGAGGTCCCTTCCATGATCCCCTTGTTGCTGGCGAACTGCTCGCGCACGTCGACCACCACGTCGCCGGCGGCGCGGCCCACCGCGGTCATGCCCATCGACCCGAACAGGTAGGGCAGGAGCGCGCCGAGCAGCAGGCCGACGATGACGTAGGGGTTTTCGAGGGAAAAGTTCACCGGCACCGTGCTGAAAAACTCCTTCAGGTCGGTGGTGTAGGCGGCGAACAGCACCAGCGCCGCAAGGCCGGCCGAACCGATGGCATAGCCCTTGGTTACGGCCTTGGTGGTGTTGCCCACGGCATCGAGCGCGTCGGTCTTGGCGCGGACGGCATCGTCCAGCCCGGCCATTTCGGCAATGCCGCCGGCATTGTCGGTGACGGGCCCATAGGCGTCGAGCGCGACGACCATGCCGGCCAGCGCCAACATCGCCGTGGCCGCATAGGCGATGCCCATGAGGCCTGCGAGCTGATGGGCGATGATGATCCCGGCGACGATCACCAGCGTGGGAAGCGCGGTTGCCTCCATCGAGATGGCGAGGCCCTGGATCACGTTGGTGCCGTGGCCGGTGATCGAGGCCTTGGCGATCGACTTCACCGGGCGGAAATTGGTGCCGGTGTAGTATTCGGTAATCCAGATGATCAGGCCGGTGATGACGAGGCCGAGCAGCGAGCACCAGAACAGGTCCATGCCGGTGAACGGCTGGTCGGCAATGGTGGAGTTGAGATCGCCGCCGAGCGCGTAGGAAATGGCCCACCAGATCGCCGGGACCGAGAGCACCGCGGTGACCAGGAAGCCCTTGTACATCGCGCCCATGATGTTGTTCGAGCCGCCGAGGCGCACGAAATAGGTGCCGATGATCGAGGTGACGATGCAGACGCCGCCGATCAGCAGCGGCAGGGCCATCAGCGACATGAGCAGGCCGCCCGCGCCCTTCAGCGTGAGGGCGGTGAGCACCATGGTGGCGCCGACGGTGACCACGTAGGTCTCGAACAGGTCGGCGGCCATGCCGGCGCAGTCACCCACGTTGTCGCCCACGTTGTCGGCGATGACGGCGGGGTTGCGCGGATCGTCCTCGGGGATGCCGGCCTCCACCTTGCCGACGAGGTCGGCACCGACGTCGGCCGCCTTGGTGAAGATGCCGCCGCCGAGACGCGCGAAGATCGAGATCAGCGAGGCGCCGAAGGCGAGGGCGGTGAGCGCCTGGACCACGGTGCGGTCCTCACCCCCGACGGTGTAGCCGGCAACCTCGATGAGATACCAGTAGAAACCCGCGATCGCGAGGAGGGCGAGGCCCGCCACCAGCATGCCGGTGATCGCGCCGGCGCGGAAGGCGAGGGTGAGCCCGGCCTGGAGGCCCTGCTGGGCAGCGGCGGCGGTGCGCACGTTGGCGCGGACCGAGACGTTCATGCCGAGGAAGCCCGCCGCGCCCGAAAGCACGGAGCCCAAAACAAAACCGGCGGCCGAGATGCCGCCGAGCGTTGCGAAGATAATGGCGGCGACGACGACCCCGACGACCGCGATCGTGGAATATTGCCGTTTCAGGTAGGCCTGCGCCCCTTCCTGGATGGCCGCGGCGATTTCCTGCATCCGTTCGGTGCCCGCCGGCGCACCCAGTACCTGGCGGCTGGTAATGAAGCCGTAGACGACGGCCAACAGTCCCAGGACAATAGCTATCGTGACAAGGTTCACGCGCTGCCCTTCCCTTTAAGTGGAATCCTGACTCACCAAAAAAAGCGCCCCGCTTTTTGGCGCGGGGTCGCCTGGGGACGAAGGGCTATGGAGGAATTCAGGGGAGCGCAACCGTTAATCGGCGCTTCATCCCCTAGTGATGTTCGAAACCGAGTTTTTCGCCAGTATCGGGCGGCGTTCCATCGACCAGCAGGGTGCCCGCGGGGGCATCGCGCACTTCGCCGATGCAGGTTGCCGGCGCAGCCGGAGTCGCGCCGCGGGGGAGGGTGAACAGCAATTCGTAGTCGTCGCCCCAGCGCAGCGCCTCGGCGCGGCGGTCTTCCGGGCAGGCGAGGGGCACGGCTTTGCTGGCGAGCGCGAGGCACACGCCGCTGGCGCGGGCCATGCGCAGCGCGTCGAGCAGGAGGCCGTCGGACACGTCCATCATCGCGGTGACTTGCGGGGCGAGCGCGATGCCTTCGGCCAGCCGCGCCTCTGGGCGGCGATAGCGGGCGCTCTCGCCATGGCCGGAGCGCAGGGCTTCGAGGCCCACCATGGCCCCGCCCACGGCGCCGGTCAGCCAGACGCCGTCGCCGGCCTGCGCGCCGGAGCGCGAAGGCACGGGGCGGTGCGTGGCGCGGCCAAAGGCGGTGAGGCCAAGCACCTTGGGCCCGTCCCCGCCGACCGTGTCACCGCCGAGCAGGGGCGCGCGATAATGGTGGAGCGCCTCGCGCAGGCCGGCGATGAAGCGGGCGTCCTGCGCGCTTTCGCCCAATTGGTAGCCGAGCAGGACGCCGACCGGTTCGGCGCCCTTGGCGGCAAGGTCTGACAGGTTGGTGGCGACCAGCTTCCATGCCACGTCCGCCGGGTCCTGATCGGGCAGGAAATGGACCCCGGCGGCCATCATGTCGTGCGTGAGGACAAGAGCCTCGCCGCCAAAGTCGAGCACCGCGCAGTCATCGTTCAGCCCGCGCGCGGCCGGATTGTCGGCCAGGGCGCGCAAGGCGGCGATGAAGGCGAGCTCGCTGGTCAGCTGCGCACGGCTTTCGCTACGGCGTCGAGCACGCCGTTGACGAATTTGGCCTCCTTCGCGTCGAAGAAGGCGTGAGCGACGTCGAGGTATTCGCTGATCGCAGTGCCGGTGGGGACGTCCTTGCGGGCCATCAGTTCATAGGCCCCGGCGCGCAGGATCTGGAGCATGGTGCGGTCGAGCCGCTCCAGCTTCCAGCCGTCTGCCAGCTTGTCGGCCACGACGCCGTCGATCTCGTCGCGGCGGGCGATGGTGCCCTTCACCACGTCGTCGAAGAAGGCGACTTCGGCCTGGGCATATTGCGCGTCCTCGATCTCGGCGCCGAGGCGGTGGCGGTGAAACTCGTCGAGCAGCATGGGCAGTTGGGTCTGCTCCATCTCGAACTGGTAGAGCGCCTGAACCGCGGCGAGGCGGGCGGCGGCGCGGGCCTTGGAGCCGCTCTTCGCGCGCCCGGTCACTGGCCGAGCCTCACGGCGACCGAGCGGGCGTGAGCGGGCAGGCCCTCGGCTTCGGCAAGGGCAATGGCGGCGGGGCCGATGGCGGCGAGCGCGGCTTCGCTGGCGGCAAGGAAAGACGTACGCTTCATGAAATCCAGCACCGATAGGCCCGAGGCGAACCGCGCGCGGCGGCCCGTGGGCAGGACATGGTTGGGCCCGGCGAGATAGTCGCCGATGGCCTCGGGCGTGTGGCGGCCGAGGAAGGCCGAACCGGCATGGCGGATCGCGCGGAACAGGGCTTCCGGCTCGTCCACCGCGATTTCGACGTGTTCGGCGGCCAGCGCATTGGCGAGCGCCGGGGCTTCATCGAGGCTCTCGACCTCGATGATCACGCCGTGAGTGTTCCAGCTTTCGCTGGCGGTCTTGCCCGTGGGCAGCATGGCCAGTTCGATCCCGACCTGATCGGCGACGTGATCGGCGAAAACCGGATCGTCGGTGATCAGGATCGACTGGGCGGCGGGATCGTGCTCGGCCTGGCTGAGCAGGTCGGCGGCGATCCATTCGGGCTTGTTCTTACCATCGGCGATGACGAGGATCTCGCTCGGCCCGGCCACCATGTCGATCCCGACGACGCCGTAGAGCTGGCGCTTGGCCTCGGCCACCCAGGCATTCCCGGGGCCGGTGATGACGTCGACCGGCTTGATCCGGTCCGTGCCGTAAGCGAGCGCGCCGATCGCCTGCGCGCCGCCGATGCGCCAGACCTCATCCACCCCCGCGATATGGGCGGCGGCGAGGACCAGCTGGTTGACCTGGCCCTTGGGGGTGGGGGTGACGACGACCAGCCGTTCGACGCCCGCGACCTTGGCGGGAATGGCGTTCATCAGCAGCGAGGAGGGATAGGCTGCGCGGCCCCCCGGAACATAGAGCCCGGCGGCATCGACCGGGCGCCAGATCGCGCCGAGGCGCATGCCGACATGGTCGACATAGTCGCGGTCTTCCGGCTTCTGCGCTTCGTGATAGGCGCGGATGCGGGTGGCGGCGAGTTCGAGCGCGTCACGCAGTTCGGGCGTCAGGGCGTCGTAGGCGTCGCGGCAGGCCTGGGCGCTGATCCGCCAGTCGTCCTCATTCACGAGGGCGTGGCCATCGAACTTGCGGGTGAGTTCGGCCAGCGCCGCATCGCCGCGGTTCTTCACGTCGCCCAGGATGATCTGGACGTCGCGCGCGACATCGTCGTCGCTCTCGCGCCGGTCGCGCACCAGCCGGTCGAAGGCCTGGGCGAAGCCGGGATCGCGGGAGTTGAGGCGGAGCATCAGGCGGCGGCCTTGCTGGCGGCCAGCGCGCGGAAGCGCTCGACCAGCTCGGCCACGCGGCCATCGGTCTTGAGCGCGGCGCGGTTGACGATCAGGCGCGCGGAAACCGGCATGATCACGCTGGTCTCGACCAGGCCATTGTCCTTAAGCGTGCGGCCCGTGGAAACGAGATCGACGATCCGGCTGGCGAGGCCGAGGCTGGGGGCCAGTTCCATCGCGCCGTTGAGCTTGACCACCTCGGCCTGGATGCCCTTGCCCTCGAAGTGGCGGCGGGTCAGGCTGGGATACTTGGAGGCGACGCGCAGGTGGCTCACCGCGCCTTCGCGCTCAGCCGCGCCGACGGGTTCCGCCACCGACAGGCGGCAGTGGCCGATGTCGAGATCGACCGGCGCGTAGAGATCGGCATAGGCGAATTCTTCCACGACGTCGGAGCCGACGATGCCGACCTGCGCCGCGCCGTGAGCGACGAATGTGGCGACGTCAAACGCGCGCACGCGGATGATCCGCGTGTCGTCCGCCACACAGGCGAACGACAGGGCGCGCGAGTTCTTGTCGTGGAACTCGGCTTCGGGCACGACGCCAGCAGCCGCCATCAGCGGCAAGGCTTCGTCGAGGATACGGCCCTTGGGGACCGCGAAGGTCAGGGGTCTGGTCTCAACCGGCATGGGCGCCGCTTAGGCGGAGCGGAGGAAAAGGGCAAGGAATGGCGATGGGTCAGGACCAGCAAAAGGCGATCTCGATGGAGACGACCGATCCGGCCGAGGGGATCGCCTGGCAGGCGGACCATGCGCGCAACAACTCCGCGCCGATCACCGGCAAGGTCATCGAGGCCCTGCTGCCATTGCTGAACGGCGAAACGGCCGTGGGTCGGCGCATGGCGAACTGGCAGGGCAAGGTGCTGGAATCGGCCATGCCGCTCAGGCTTGCGGGTGGGCTGCACTGGCTCCACCTGTCGGGCGCGGACGCGCGGCTCGGACCGGTTTATGCGGACGAGGTGGCCGAGCAGGCGGCAATCGACGCGATCGTGGGCGCCGTGGTGGCTGATCACGATGCGGCGCTGCTGCCGTGGTTCGACGGGCCGCCGCAGACCAACGAGGCCGGGCGCTCATCCGCGATCATGGCCGGGTTGCTGTGGTTGTCCGGGCGGGTCGGGCCGAAGTTCGAACTGCTGGAAATCGGCTCCAGCGCCGGGGCCAATACGATGATCGAGCGATATGCCTATGATCTGGGCGGCGTTCGGGTGGGGCCGGAGCAATCGCCGGTGCTGATCCGTCCGGAATGGCGCGGCGCCCCGCCGCCTCGGGCGCCGGTCGAGATCGTCTCGATCAGGGGCTGCGACGTGGCGCCGATCGACCTTTCCGACGATGCGGCAGCGCTGCGGCTCAAGTCCTATGTCTGGGCGGAGATGACCGCGCGGCTGGAGCGGCTCGACGCGATCATCGCGCTCGCTCGCCAGCAGCCGCCCCGGATCGACCGGGCCGACGCGGCCGACTGGGTGGAGGCGCGGCTGGCCGAGCCGCAGGCCGAAGGCGTGACCCGGGTGCTCTATCATTCGATCGTCTGGCAATATCTGCCGGAAGCGGGCCGCGCGCGGATCGAGGCGGCGATGGCGCAGGCGGCCGCGCGGGCCACCCCGGAACGGCCGCTCGCGTGGATCATGCTGGAGACCAACCGGGCAACGTTCCGTCATGAACTAAGGGTGCGATACTGGCCGGGCGGGGATGAGGCTGCCCTGCTGGGCCAGGCTCATGCCCATGGACTGTGGGTCGAGTGGCTCGATCAGGGATAGGAAACGGTCGTCGCCACTTCGGGTAGGGGGATGAATTCCACCTCGTCGCCCGGCACCTTGGGGAAAAGTCCGCCCTTCCAGTCGGCCTTGGCCTGCTGGATCCGTTCGCGCGAGGAGGAGACGAAGTTCCACCAGACGTAACGCCGGGTCGGGAAAGCTGCGCCGCCCAGCAGCATGATGCGCCCGCCGGCCTGCGAGGTCAGGGCCAGCTTCGCGTGGGGTGCCAGCACGGTCAGGGTGTAGAGTTCGAGCGGATGGCCATCGACCGAGGCTTCGCCGCCGACCAGCATGACCGCGCGTTCGTCGGCGTCGTCGTCGAGTGGGATCGACCCGCCCGGGGCGAGGACGATCTCGGCGTAGATCGTGTCGGAATGGCAGGTCGTGGCGGCACGGCGGCCCCAGAGCGAGCCCATGATGACCCGGGCGGTTGCGCAGGTGTCTTCGACCAGCGGGAGGTCGATCTGCGTTTCGAAAGCCGGGGCGATTTCCTCCTTGCCGTCGGGCAGGGCCAGCCAGGTCTGCATTCCGTAGAGGTGCGGACCGTCGACCCGTTCGGTCGCGGGGGAGCGCTCGGAATGGACGATGCCCGAGCCCGCCGTCATCAGGTTGACCTGCCCGGGGCGGATCGTGGCGAAGGAGCCGAGACTGTCGCGGTGGTCGATCGCCCCTTCGAACAGCCAGGTGACGGTGGCGAGGTTGATGTGGGGGTGGGGGCGGACGTCCATCGCCTTGCCGGGCGGCAGGTGGGCGGGGCCGAACTGGTCAACGAAGATGAAGGGGCCGACCATGGTCCGCTGCTTGCCGGGAATGGCGCGGCGGACCTGAAAGGCGCCGAGATCGTGCGTGACGGGGGTGATCGTCTCGATGATCGGTTCGCTCATGGCTTACTCTCCCGGTGCCCGTGCCTTGATGGCGAGGGCATGGACGCGCTGGCCGGGCAGATCGCCCAGTGCGGCGTTGACCATCCGCTGGCGCTGCAGGCGGGATATGCCGGCAAAAGCCGCGCTCTCGATCTCCACGGTGAAGTGGCTTTCGCCCGTGCCGTCGTCACCCAGATGGCCGTGGTGTTTCGCGCTGTCGTTGATCACGGCGAGGTGGGTGGGGGCAAAGGCCAGCTGGAGCAGTTGGCTGATTTCTTGGGCGATTGGTCCGGTCATGTCTTCCCTTCTAGGACGAAAATGCCCATTTGCGAAAGCCATGAGACACGACAGGTTCCACGGCCGCGTTGGCCAGGGCGGGGACGGTCCCCGGCGGGGGTGCGATCGGCCCGGCTGCGACGAGCAGGGCGAGTTTCGCGCGCCCGGAAATCGCGCTCACGGCTTTGACGGGCCGGGCGAATACCGCTGGTTCTGCCTTGATCACGTGCGCGAATTCAATGCCGGCTACGACTGGTTTGAAGGCATGAGTGCGGAGGAGATCTTCGCAGCCCAGCATCCCATGGCCGGGTGGGAGCCCGAATCGCGCGCCTTTCGCCCGACGGCGGGCGTCGATCACGCGCCGCGCTGGGCTGACTTCAAGGACCCGCTCGACGCGATCAACCAGCGGGCGCGGGCGTTTCGGCCGCAACAGCGGCCCGATGGGCGCTTGCTGACGCAAGAAGAGCGGCGGGCCTTCGAGGCGCTGGGCCTTGCGCCGGATGCGGACAGGAAGGCGCTGCGCGCGCGTTATTCGCAGCTGGTGCGGCGGTATCACCCCGATCGCAATGGCGGGGATCGGTCGCTGGAGAGCAAGCTGCAAGGGGTGGTGGAGGCTTACAACCTGCTGAAGGGTTCCGCCTTGTTCGAGTGACGTTCCGCGTTCGGCACTGGATTGCTTCGCTGCGCTCGCAATGACGAGTGAGCAGGGGCTCAGGGGTTTTCGCAGAGGGCGGCGAGTTGGTCGGCGCAGGCGCCCCAGCCTTGTTCGAAGCCCATTTCTGCATGTTTGTTCCGGGCTTCGTCGGTCCAGTGGCGGGCCGTGGCGGTGTAGCGGGTGCCTTCACCTTCGGGGGTGACTTCCCAGATGCCGATCATGAAGGGGCCGGCCGGCTGGAGGTCGGGCGTTACCGCGTCGGTCGAGGCGAAGCGGCGGCCTTCCTCCCAGGCGAGGAACAAGCCGCCGTGTTCGTGCACCTCGCCGTCGGGGCCGTACATCGTGGTCCATGACGAGCCGCCGGGGCGGCGGTCCCACTGCGAGACGTCGGCGCGCCAGGGCACGGGGCACCACCATTCGCCGGTGCGGTGGGCCATGATTTCCCAGACCTTGTCGGTCGGCGCGGCGATGAAGCGGGTGATGGTAAGGTCGTGCATTTCGGGTCCTTTCAGTCCCGGTCCGGCGCGCCGAGGGGGAACCAAGCGCGGAACGGGCGGGCGTCCTCGACGCAGCGGGAGACCGCGGGCAAGGTGAGAAGATGGGCGCGCCAGCGGGCGAGGCGGGGGAAGCGGCGGTCGATCTGGTGGACCCAGTCGGCATAGAACAGCGAGGGGGCGGCCGCGCATTCGACCAGCGTGATGCCGAGCGGCGGGTCGTAAGTGTCGAGCCAGTTCTCCAGCCAGGCATAGACCCGCTCGAGCTTCTCGTTCACCCGGGCGAGCACTTCCGGATCGGGCGCGCCGGGATTGCGGATGGCCGCGACCACGCTCTCCTGCATCATGTTCATCACGTAGTTGTCGAAAACCCGGTCCATCATTCGGGTGCGGATCGCGGCGGCGGGATCGGCGGGAACGAAGCGGTTGGGTCCGGGGTGGAAGGCATCGAGATGGTCGATGATCGCGCTCGATTCGAACACCACCGTCTCGCCGTCCTGCAGGACGGGGAACTTGCCCATCGGCCCGGCGGCCTGGACGAAGGCGGTGTTTTCCGGCTGGTCGGGTCCGACCGAACGGAACTCGAACGGGGTCTCGTTGGCGTAGAGCGGGATCAGCGCCTTCCAGGTGTAGGACGAGAACAGGTGACCATAGAGCGCCAGCACCGGATCAGCCCTTCAGCGCCGCTTCGATCGCGGCGATGTCGATCTTGTGCATGGTCATCATCGCCTCGAAGGCGCGCTTGGAAGCGGCGCGGTCGGGATTGCCGAGCGCCTCGATCAGGATGCGGGGGGTGATCTGCCAGTTCATGCCCCACTTGTCCTTGCACCAGCCGCAGGCCGATTCTCGCCCGCCATTGCCGACGATGGCGTTCCAGTAGCGGTCGGTCTCTTCCTGGCTGTCGGTCAGGACCTGGAAGGAAAAGGCCTCGGTCTGCGGGAAGGCCGGTCCGCCATTGAGGCCGACGCAGCGCACGCCCAGCACGGTGAAATCGACCGTGATCGCGTCGCCCTCCTTGCCGCTCGGAAAGTCGGCCGGGGCGCGGTGGGCGGTGCCGACCGAGCTGTTCGGGAAGGTCTCGGCATAGAAGCGGGCGGCCTCTTCGGCGGCGCCGTCGTACCACAGGCAGATGATTGCTTCGGTCATTTCTTCATGTCCTCGATCAGCGCGTTGTCGATCGCCTTGGCGGCCTTGTAGGCGTTGCGCGCCTGGATGCGCTCGGCATAGGCGACGAAATCGACGCTTGGCGGGATCGTGCCGAAGGTCAGCCCCCAGTCGACATGGCTGCCGACATAGACGTCGGCCATGGTGAAGCGTTCGCCGCAGACCCAGTCGCGCCCGTCAACGAAGAGGCTTTCCAGCGTCTTGATCGTGCGGGCGTAGGAGCCGAACCCGGCCATGCCTTCGGCCCGCGCATCCTTGGGCTCGAAGCCCATCGAGCGGGCGGTGATCGCCTGTTCCAGCGGGCCGGCGGCGAAGAACATCCAGCGGAAATAGTCTGCCCGCTCCAGCTCGTGCGGGGCGAGTTCGGCGCCGGGGTGTTCTTCGGCGAGGTAGGCGCAGATGGCGGCGCATTCGGTGATCACCCGGTCCCCGTCAAGCGCGTGGTGGACGATGGTCGGCACCTTGCCCATGGGGTTGGCCGCGAGCAGGCCGGCCGGCTTGTTCGTCCAGTCGACCAGCACCTGTTCGTATTCGGCGCCGGCCTCGTGCAAGGCCCAGCGGGCGATCTGGGCGCGGCTCATCGGGTTGGTGTAGAAGGTATATTCGGCCATCGCGCTCAGTCCCCCTTCGGTCCGACCACCCCGAACACGGCGCCGGCCGGGTCGGTGGCGATCACGATCCAGTCTCCGCCCGGCACTTCCATCGGGCCGCGCAGCACCGTGCCGCCATTTTCCTCGATCGCCAAGCGGGCCGCGCTGGTCGAGGCCACGCCGATGTAGGGCAGCCACAGAGGCGGCTGTTCCGGCTGCTGTTGCATGATCGCGCCCAGCGTCTGGCCGTGGTGGTCGATGAAGCAATAGTCGCCCATCGGGCCCATCGGCATCGAATTGTTGAACTCGAAGCCGAAATGGAAGGCGTAGAAGGCCTTGGCGCCTTCGAGGTCGGGGCTGGCCAGCTCGTTCCAGCGCACGTGCTGCGGCTCGGTGACCGAGAAGACGTCGCTCTTCGCCTCGGGCTTGCCGGGCGGGGGCGCCGGGGTCATCACGTAGAACGGCACGCCCTGCGGGTCGGTGACCATGGCGAAGCTGCCTTGCGGGATGGTGTTCTTGGGCATCAGCACCTTGCCGCCATCGTCGAGGATCGCGGTCACGGCCTGGTCAACGTCCGTCACGTAGAGATAGGGCACCCAAGCGGGCCGGGCGCCGTGCGCCGCCATGTCGTCGGACAGCTGGAGAATGCCGCCGTTCATCCCGCCGTCGGCGCGGCCGATGAAGCGGTAGTCGAGCGGCGCGGCCGGATCTTTCGGCGAGACGGACCAGCCGATCACGGCGCCGTAGAAGCTGCTCGCCGCATCGGCGTCGGTGGTCATCAGTTCATACCAGATGAAGCTGCCCACGGGATTGCCCATCACTTGCCTCCCAGTTCGAGGACCGGCGCGAAACCGCCGTAGATCATGCGCTTGCCGTCAAAGGGCATCTGCGTGTCGGCGCCGGCGAAGGTTCCGTCCTTCATCATCGCCTCCATCCGGGCATGGCCCGCATCGCGGGTTGCCTTGTCGGGCCATTCGATCCACGAGAAGCACACCGTTTCCTCGTCGGTCGCCTGGACCGCGCGGCGAAAGTCGGTGAGCTTGCCATCGGGCACCTGGTCGCCCCAGCATTCCACGATCCGCAGTGCGCCCTGCTCCATGATGATCGTATCGAAGATGCGGGCATGTTCGACGAAGCTGTCCCGGTTCGCGCTGGGTACGGCAATAACGAAACCATCGATGTATGACATGGCGGGCCTCCTCTCGGCTCGGGCTTCTCAGGAACTGACGTGCGGCACTTCCTGCTGCCCAGAGGCAACAACGGGGTCCATCCACATTGGCTCCCACACATGGCCATCGGGATCGGCGAAAGACCGGCTCATCATGAAGCCATAGTCCTGCGGCGGATTGACGTCGACCGTGCCGCCGTTCGCCGCTGCCGTGGCGGCGAGGGCATCGACTTCCTCGCGGCTGTCGAAATTGATGCAGAGCATGACCTCGCTCGACCCGGTGTCGGGGATCGGGCGGGTGGTGAAGCCGCGCCATTTCTCGTGCGTGAGGAGCATGACCACGATCGTGTCGCTCCACTGCATGGCGGCTGCCGTTTCGTCGGTGAAACGCGGTTCGTTGACGAAGCCGAGCGCGGAATAGAACGCCATGGCGCGGGGCAGGTCGGCCACCGGCAGGTTTATGAAGCACATCTTGGGCATCGGCCGTTCTCCCGCTTTCGATTCCAGCGTTGGCGATTCTTGGGTGGCGAATCGTTCTTTCTTGCCGAAGGTCTCACCGTGAGTTACAAAACACAACTATCAAATAGGGAAATGTAACTTGCAGGGTCCATTAGGTGACTGAACAGTTGCAAAAAGTTACCAACATGCACGGCCGCTGGTATGACGATGCCTGCGGTGCGGCCTTTGCGCTCGAACTGGTGGGCGAGCGCTGGGCCCTGCTGGTGGTGCGCGAGCTTATGCTCGGCGCAAGGCGTTTCAGTGACATAAGAGCCAGCCTGCCCGGTATCAGCGCCAAGACGCTGACCGACAAGCTCGCCTGGCTGGAAGAGATCGGGGTGGTTGAACGGACCATCCTGCCGCCGCCCGCCGCCTCGCGCGTTTACGGCCTGACCGAGTGGGGCCGGGGGCTGGAGGAGGTGCTTCAGGTGCTCGGGCGCTGGGCGGTGCAATCGCCGCTTCACGATCCCACGCTGCCGTTCAGCGCGGTCTCTTTCCTGCTCTCCCTGCGCACGATGTTCGATCCTCTTGCCGCGGCGGGCGAGGACATGTGGATCGGCTTCGAGATCGGGCCGGAGCACTATGTCGCCCGCCTTCGCGCCGGCACGCTTTCGGTTCACCGGGCGGTGACCCCGCTCGCGGCCCCGGCGCTGCGCTTCTCCGCGCCTACGGCGGGCGATTTCCTGCCCGTTTTCTATGGCAAGCGCAGCCCCGAAGAGGCTGGAGGCCGGTTGACGATCGAGGGCGACCCCGATGTGGCGCGGCGCTTCATCGCCCTGTTCGGATTGCCGCCGAAGGTCTAAGGCGAATTACGGCCCCAAAGCTTATTGCGGCGCAGCGCTCCATCCCCTAGCACGGCCGGTGATGACCGAGATGAGCCCGATGCAACCTGACAGCCGCGACAACACGATCCTCTCCGCGCCCGACATCGAAATCGACGTGCGCGAAACCTTCGGGATCGACATCGACATGAAGGTTCCGGCCTTTTCCAAGGCCGACGAGCGCGTGCCCGACCGGGACGAGACCTATGTGTTCGACCCGGACACCACGCTGGCGATCCTTGCGGGCTTTGCCTTCAATCGCCGCGTCATGGTCCAGGGCTATCACGGCACCGGCAAGTCGACTCACATCGAGCAGGTCGCCGCGCGGCTCAACTGGCCCTGCATCCGCATCAACCTCGACGCGCACATCAGCCGCATCGACCTGATCGGGCGCGATGCCATCGTCCTGCGCGACGGGCTGCAGGTCACCGAATTCCGCGAAGGCCTGCTGCCCTGGGCGCTTCAGCGCCCGGTGGCGCTGGTGTTCGATGAATACGACGCGGGCCGCCCCGACGTGATGTTCGTGATCCAGCGCGTGCTGGAGACCGAGGGCAAGCTGACCCTGCTCGACCAGAACCGGGTGATCCGCCCGAACGGGTTCTTCCGCCTTTTTGCCACGGCCAACACTGTCGGCCTCGGCGATACTTCGGGCCTCTATCACGGCACCCAGGCGATCAACCAGGGCCAGATGGACCGCTGGAACCTCGTCGTCGGCCTCAACTATCTGCCGCACGCGGTGGAAACCGAGATCGTCAGCAAGAAGGTGCCCGGCATCGCTGCCGATACCATCGGGGCCATGGTCCGCGTGGCCGAACTGACCCGTACCGGCTTCATCAACGGCGATATCTCGACCGTGATGAGCCCGCGCACCGTCATTACCTGGGCGCAGAACTCGGAAATCTTCAAGGACCCGGGCTTTGCCTTCCGTCTCTCGTTCCTCAACAAGTGCGACGAGACCGAGCGGATGCTGGTGGCCGAGTATTACCAGCGGGTGTTCGGGCAGGACCTGCCGGAGAGCGTGGTCGGGCGGGGGTGAGGCTTTCCCGGGCTGTTCGCTGCACTAACTGAATTTGTCATTGTGAGGGCGTAGGCCGAAGCAATCCAGGGCGGCTACTCGCAGCCGCTCTGGGCTGCTTCGCTGCGCTCGCAGTGACGATGGGGCGGTCACCCTTCGTCGGGGTAGATCGCCTGCATGAAATAGAGCCCCTCCGGCGGGGCATTGTGACCCAGCGCCTGGCGTTCGCGGGCTTCCAGCGCCTCGCGCATCTGCTCGATCCGCCAGTGGCCGAGGCCGACGAGGGCGAGGCAGCCGACCATCGAGCGGACCTGATGGTGGAGGAACGAGCGCGCCGCGGCCTCGATCAGGACCTCGCCGCCTTCGCGGCGCACGGTCAGGAGGTCGAGCGTCTTGACCGGGCTGGCCGACTGGCACTGAGTTGAGCGAAAAGTGGTGAAATCGTGCTTGCCGATCAGGGCCTGTGCCGCCTCGTGCATGGCAAGGGCGTCGAGCGGGCCGCCTTTCACGTTCCACGCCCGGCCCTTGTCGAGCGTGAGCGGGGCGCGGCGGTTGACGATGCGGTAGAGATAGCGCCGCCCCACGCAGGAAAACCGGGCGTGCCAGTCGTCGGGTTTTTCCTCGCTCGCCAGCACGGCGATCGGAAACCCGGCCAGCCTGAGCCGCGCATTGAGCGCTTCCATCAGGCGGAACGGGGCGATGGCCTTGGTCACATCGACATGGACCCGCATGGCGCGGGCGTGGACCCCGGCATCGGTGCGCCCGGCGGCGTGCATGGTCACCGTCTCGCCGGTGACGGAGAGGACGGCCTCTTCCACCGCCTGTTGCACCGAGGGACCGTGCGCCTGCCGCTGGAGCCCCATGAAGGCCCCGCCGTCGAATTCGAGGGTGAGGGCGAAGCGGGTCAACCCAGCCTCGTGCCCGCAGGAATGGCCTTGCCGCGCAGCAGTTCGGCGGCCTGCATCACCGGGCGACCCGCGCGCTGGAGCACGGCGAGGCGCAGGGCGCCGGTCCCGCAGGCGACGGTCAGGGCATCGTTCAGCGTCACGCCCGGCTCGCCCGAGCCCGGCGCCAGCTCGGCGGTCAGCACCTTGAAGCGTTCGCCTTCCAGCTCGAAGAAGGCTCCCGGCGCCGGGTTGAAGGCGCGCACCTGTCGCTCGGCCTCTTCGGCGGAGCGCGTGAAATCGAGCCGGGCCTCGGCCTTGTCGATCTTGTGCGCGTAGGTCACGCCCTCGTCAGGCTGGGCCGCCTCGGGAAAGGCCGCAAGGTCGGCGAGGACCTTGACCATCAGGCTTGCGCCCATCGCGGCCAGTTCGTCAGTCAGCTCGCCCGCGTTCTTGCCCTCTGCCGTGGTGCGCCCTTCGAGCAGGACCGGCCCGGTATCGAGCCCGCGCTCCATCCGCATGATGCCCACGCCCGTTTCCGCGTCGCCCGCAAGGATCGCGCGCTGGATCGGCGCCGCCCCGCGCCAGCGCGGCAGCAGCGAGCCGTGGACGTTGAGGCAGCCGTTCTTCGGCGCGTCCAGCACGGCCTGCGGCAGGATCAGGCCATAGGCCGCGACCACCGCGACATCGGCGCCGAGCGCGGCGAACTGGGCCTGCTCCTCGGCGCCCTTGAGCGAAACGGGATGGCGCACCGGAAATCCGCGGCGTTCCGCCTCGCGCTGGACCGGGGAAGGGGTCAGTTCCTTGCCCCGCCGCCCGCCGGGCCGGGGGGGCTGGCTGTAGACGGCCACGATCTCGTGCCCGGCCTCGGCCAGCGAAACCAGCGTCGGCACCGCGAAATCGGGCGTGCCCATGAAGATGATGCGCATGGCGGAATCCAAAACACTGGCTCTTGTTGCGCGCGGTCCCTATCTGCCATGCCATGGCATCGCAAGAGATCGAGACACTGGTCGCCGCCCTGTCACGCCTGCCGGGGCTGGGGCCCCGCTCGGCCCGGCGCGCGGTGCTGTGGCTGATCAAGCGCCGTCAGAGCGCGCTTCCGGCCCTGCTGGAGGCGCTCGCCCATGTGCAGGAGGCGCTGGTGGAGTGCGCTACCTGCGGCAATATCGATACCACCAGCCCCTGCGCGATCTGCGCCGATCCGCGCCGCGATTCCCGCGCGCTGTGCGTGGTGGAAGACGTGGCCGACCTCTGGGCGCTCGATCGGGCGCGCCTGTTCGCCGGGCGCTATCACGTGCTCGGCGGGCGGCTTTCGGCGCTGGACGGAGTGCGGCCCGAGGATCTGGCCATTCCTGCGCTGCTGGAGCGGGTCGGGCAGGGCGGGATCGACGAGGTGGTCCTCGCCATGAACGCCACGCTCGAAGGCCAGACCACGGCCCATTACCTCGCCGAGCGGCTCGAGCAGTTCCCGGTGCGGATCACCCAACTGGCGCATGGCCTGCCAGTGGGCGGGGAACTCGACTATCTCGACGAGGGTACGCTCGCGCAGGCGCTGAGGGCGAGGCGGCCGGTTTCCTAGTTCGACCCTGTTTAGTGCGGCAGGCCGAGGATCGTCTCGGTATGCAGCGCACACTTCCACGATTCGCCATCACGCACCCAGGTGCTGCTGTCGGCACAGGTCAGGTCCATCGGCTGGCCCTTCATCTCGCCGGTCTGGTGGACCTTGTATGCGATGACGGCGGTATCTTCGCGCGGGAAGATCACCGAAACGTCGCTGAACTGGTAATGATCGAGCCGCCACTGGCCCTCCTCGGTCATTTCCTCGTACTTGGCCGGGTCGATCAGCATGGCGCCCTGAGGCCCGGTGATCAGACATTCGTCGGCGATCATGGTCTTGGCGAGAGCGGCGTCCTTGTCGACCATCGATTGCCAGAAGCGGGATTCGAGATCGAGGATGGACTGTGAGTTGGCGTGCATGGCGCGGGGGCTCCTGCGGCGGTTTTCGCTGAAGGAACCAACGGGCGGCCTCGGCGGTTCCCCTGATCGTCGCGGGCGTCTTGCGAACCGGCCGGATCGCCATTATCTGCGCCCCATGGCTATCCGCGAGATCATCGAAGTCCCCGACCCGCGCCTCAAGCAGGTCTCCGCCCCCGTCACCGCGTTCGACGCGGAGCTGAAGACGCTCGTCGCCGACATGTTGGAGACGATGTATGATGCTCCCGGCATCGGCCTTGCCGCGATCCAGGTCGGCGTGCCGCTGCGCGTACTGGTAATCGACCTCCAACCGGAAGACCCGGACGCCGAGCCGGTCGCCTGCGATCACGATGGCCACCACCATCACCACCAGCCGACCAAGAAGGACCCGCGGGTGTTCATCAACCCGGAGATCCTCGATCCCTCGGAAGAGCATTCGATCTACCAGGAGGGCTGCCTCTCGGTGCCCGACATCTATGCCGAGGTCGAGCGCCCCGCCGCCGTCCGCGTGCGCTGGCAGGACCTTGACGGCAAGGTGCACGAAGAGGCGATGGAGGACCTGATGGCCACCTGCATCCAGCACGAGATGGACCACCTCGAGGGCATCCTGTTCATCGACCACCTCTCGCGCCTCAAGCGCAACATGGCGCTCAAGAAGCTCGAAAAGCTGCGCAAGGCGGCGTGATCCCTTCGTTCGCTCCCGCCTGCGGGTGGGGGCGGGGAGGGGCGGCTCACCTTAGCTGAACTTTGTCCATCGGCGGCTTCGCCGAACGGCTTGCCTTGTTCGTCGGCATTCTCTAGGTTCACGGTTCGTTCCATATTTTAGGGTGCGGGCGTGGACCAGCAGATCGTCAGTTTCGCAGCGCTTCTGATCGGCCTTGGCGCCGGGGCGGCGCTTGGCTGGTTTCTCGGCAACAAGCCGGTTTCCGAATGGAAGGCGCGCTTTGCCGCCCGCGATCTCGACGCGCGGGAGCTGGACGAGAAGTTCCGCCGCGCCATCGTCGATCTTGAGGGGGCTAGCGTCAGGGCCGAGCGGGCAGACGATCTTGCCCATGCGCTCGAATCGGCGCGGCAGGAGCAGGTGCGGCTGTCCGGCGACCTTGCCACGCTCAAGGCCAATGCCGCCCATTTCGAGGAGCAGAAGCGGCTGATGCTCGAAGCGCAGGAGGCCCTGCGCAAGGAGTTCGAGAACGCCGGCAACCGGGTGCTGGAAAAGGCGCAGGAAACCTTTCTGGCCCGCGCGCAGCAGCGCTTTTCGGAAAGCGAAAAGGCGAGCGCCGAGCGGCTTGCCACGCTGCTCGCGCCGGTCGGCCAGCGGCTCAAGGACTATGAGGAGCAGGTGGCCGGGCTCGAGGCCAAGCGGGTCGATGCCTTCGGGCAGCTGTTCGGCCAGATCGAGGCTCTGCGTGCCGGGCAGGAGCAGGTGCGGCGCGAGGCGCAGCGGCTCGGCAATTCGCTGACCAATGCTCCCAAGGCGCGTGGGCGCTGGGGCGAGCGGGCGCTGCAGAACGTGCTGGAGCAATGCGGCCTGGCCGAGCACACCGATTTCGTCACCGAGCATTCGGTGAGTACCGAGGACGGGCGCCTGCGGCCCGATGCGATCATCCGCATCCCGGGGCAGAAAAGCCTGATCATCGACGCGAAGGTTTCGCTCAACGCCTATCAGGAAGCCTTCGAGGCGGATGACGACGGGGCGCGCAAGCTGGCGCTCGACCAGCACGCGCGTTCTATGCGCAACCACGTGCAGCAACTCGGCGCCAAGGCCTATCACAGCCAGTTCGACGAGGCGCCGGACTATGTGGTGATGTTCGTGCCGGGCGAACACTTCGTTGCCGCCGCGCTCGAACACGATCCGGAACTGTGGGATTTCGCCTTTCGCAACAAGGTCCTGCTGGCCACGCCGACCAACCTCGTCGCAATCGCTCGCACCGTGGCCGAGGTCTGGCGGCAGGACACGATTGCGCGCGAGGCGGTCGAGATCGGCAAGGCCGGGGCGGAACTCTATGAGCGGCTGCGGGTTGCGAGTGAACACCTCAAACGGGTGGGATCAGGGCTGAGCAGCGCAGTGGACAATTACAACAAGTTCGTCGGCAGCTTCGAGCGCAACGTGCTCTCCTCGGGCCGCCGCCTGCGCGACAAGGGCGTGGCCATCGCCACGCGCGAGATCGAGGAGGTTCCGCTGGTGGAATCCTTGCCGCGCTATGCCGAGGGCGCGGCGAACGACGCGGAAGTGGCCGCGCCGAGCGAGGTCTGATGCACCGCGCCGCCGCCCTGATCCTCGCTTTGACGGCATCGATCGGGACGGCCGAGGCTGCGGGCGTGCCGAGCTATCCGCCCAAGGATACCTGTGCCTCGCTTTCCGGTGCCAACGCCTTTCGCGCGGCCCTGCGCTTGGCGGTGTCCCGGCGCAGCGCCCCGGCGCTGGTGGCTCTGGCCTCGCCGCAAATCCGGCTCGACTTTGGCGGCGGCTCGGGCGCGGCCGAGCTGAGGACGCGGTTGTCCGGCAAGGACGGCCCGGCGCTCTGGCGCGAGCTGGAGCAGATCCTGCCGCTCGGCTGCGCCCGGCAGGGGCAGACCTTGGTAATGCCTTCGCTGTTCGCTGAAGACCTTGGCGGCAGTGATCCATTCTCGACCTATCTTGTCACCGGTCGCAACGTGCGCTTGCGCGCTGGCGGCAGCGCAAGCAGCCGCGTCGTCTCCAGCCTGTCATGGAACGTTGTCGAGACGGTCTCAGCGGGCGGCAGCGGCAGTGCCTGGCGCAGGGTCAGGGTCCTGCCGTCCGGGCCGACCGGTTATGTCGCTGGCGCCTATCTGCGCAGTCCGGTGGCACATCGCCTGTTGATTGACCGGACTGGCGGGAAATGGCGGATCTCGGCCTTCGTAGCCGGGGATTGAGCCTTACTTGCGGACGAGCTGGGCGGAATGGCCTCCGGTCTTCAGGGTCAGCCGGTTGCCCTTGAGCGAGACTTCCGGTGCGGAGGAGAGCAGGGCGCTCACTGCCCGTTCCTGTTCCATCTTGCCCTCGCACCACATCTGGGTGGAGATCAGCGGGCCCGCGATCAGGTGGCCCTTGTCGAGATGCCAGGGGCCGCCCATCCCGTTGCAGCCGACATTGGCGCCCAGCCGGTCATTCTCGAACCGGAGCGCGGCGAGGGCGCTGACCGGTTCGGCGCCGTCGATTTCGGCAAAGGCCCAATTCGTGCCGGTCAACTGCGGCCCGCGCTCGCCCTTTGGCCCGGCCACGCAGCCGCTCGCCGCGAGGGCAGGCAGGAGGAATAGAAGGGCGCGACGAACCATGACGCGAGTCTTACACGGCGATGGTTAGTTTGCCCTGAACGAGGCGCCGAAAATCGGACGAAAATTGCGCTAATCGCCGAGGCAGGCCAGCACTTCGTAAGCCAATACGGCCCCGGCGACGGCGGCGTTGAGACTGTCGGCGCGGCCCTTCATCGGCATGGTCACGCGCAGGTCGCAGGCCAGTTCATAGTCTTCGGGCAGGCCGCGCGATTCGTTGCCGACCATCAGGAAGCACGGTGCGGCATAGGGCGCGCCGCGATAGGGCACGGCATCGCGCAGGCTGGCGGCGACGAGTTGCCCTTCGCCCTGGCGCAGCCAGTCGTGAAAATCGTCCCAGCGCGCCTGTGCGACAGCTTGGGTGAAGACCGCGCCCATGCTCGCCCGCACGGCCTCGACCGAGAAGGGATCGGCGCAGTCGTCGATCAGGATCAGGCCGCCCGCGCCCACCGCGTCGCCGGTGCGCAGCATGGTGCCGAGGTTGCCCGGATCGCGCAGGGCCTGAGCCACGAGCCAGATCTTCGCGCGCGACCGGTCGAGCGCGGCGAGCGAGGTATCAAATTCGGCAAAGACGCCGGCCACGGCCTGGGGATTGTCCTTGCCGGTGATCTTGGCGAGGATTTCCTCCTCGGTCTCGATCACCTCGCCGCCTGCCGCCAGGACGTCGGCCTCCAGCGCGGCGAGCAGGGGATGATCGTCGCGCCCGCGCGCCATCACCAGCATTTCGGGCAGCCGCCCGCATTCGCGCGCATCGGTGAGGAGGCGCAGACCCTCGGCGAGGAACTTTCCGGCGGCCTTGCGGTGCTTCTTCTCGCGCAAGGAGCGCAGGAACTTGACCGCGGGATTGGAAAACCCGGTAATCTGACGACGCTGGCTCAATGCTTCAGTCCTCGCCGAAGCCGTCCTTCACCAGCCCGACCAGCTTGGTCAGAACCTGATCGGCGCTGTGCCCGTCGACATGGATCTCAATGGCATCGCCCTTGGCCGCGCCCAACATCATCAGGCCGAGGATCGAACTGCCGTTGGCGGCTGTCCCGTCCTTGGAGACCTGAACCGCCACGCCGTCGAGCTTGGCGACGGCATTGACGAACTTGGCGCTGGCCCTTGCATGGAGGCCGCGCTGGTTGACGATTTCGACTGTTTCGCTCGGCACCCGCTACTGCTCCCTCGTCAGGCGTCCTGTCCCAGAAACTCGCTTGCTATTGTTATGTAGTTGCGACCTGCATCCCGCGCGGCGATCACCGCGGCATGCACGTCCATGGTCTTGCGCGCGCCCGCCAGCCGGATCAGCATCGGCAGGTTGATCCCGGCAATGACCTCGACCTTGCCCGCTTCCATCAAGGAGATGGCGAGGTTCGACGGGGTGCCGCCGAACAGGTCTGTCAGGATGATCGCGCCCTTGCCGCTGTCCACCGCGGCGATGGCCTCGGCAATCTCGCGGCGGCGGCGCTCCATATCGTCGTTCGGGCCGATGCAGACGGTGGCCACGGCTTCCTGCCGGCCAACCACGTGTTGCATCGCGAGGACGAATTCCTCGGCAAGCCTGCCATGCGTTACCAGGATCAGACCGATCATCGAGAAATTGCGCTCCGAAGTATAAGTGCCGGTTCTGTCCGGAGACGGATCTGCCGGTGCCGGTTGGGCTGGGGGCCGGTCACGCGGCGGGGCCTTCGACGAGGTCGGCCGCGCGCGAGCCAAGGTTGCGGTGCAGCAATGTGGGCGAAAAACCGGCGTCGCGCAAGGCCTCGGCCATCTGTTCGGCGGTGAACACCGATCTGTGCCGTCCGCCGGTGCAGCCAAAGGCCACGTGGACGTAGGCCTTGCCCTGCGCCTCGTAGCGCGGAAGCAGCAGCAGGAGCAGGTCGCGAATCTGTGCAAAAGCCTCGGCCCAGGCCGGATCGCGGCGGATATAGTCCCCCACGGCCGGGTCCTGCCCGGTTTGTGGACGCAGTTCGGCATCCCAGTGGGGATTGTCGAGAAAGCGCATGTCGAACACGAGGTCGGCCACCGGGGGCATGCCGCGCGAGAAGCCGAAACTCGACAGGGTGAGGGTCGATTTCGGCCCGGCCTGCCCGGAAAAGCGCTCGCGCATCACCTGTTGCAGCTGGTTCGCGCTGAAGTCGGTGGTGACGATCACCATGTCGGCCCAGCGGCGGAGCGGTTCGAGCAATTCCCGCTCGGCCGCGATCCCGGCCGATACCGGAAGGTCGCTAGCCAGCGGGTGGCGGCGCCGGGTCTCGTTGTAGCGCCGCTCCAGTTCCTGCCCGCTGCAATCGAGGAACAGGGTGGTCACTTCAAGATCGCGCCGGTCGCTGAGCTTCTTCACCTGTTCGATCACGCGGTGCGGGTCGAAGCCGCGGGTGCGCGAATCGAAGCCGATGGCGAGGGGGGTGAGCGGGACGGCGCCGCGCTCGGCGTCCTTGCCGATCAGTTGTTCGAGCAGGCGGACCGGAAAATTGTCGATCGTTTCCCAGCCGAGATCCTCCAGCACCCTGAGGGCCGTGGTCTTGCCCGCGCCGAGCAGGCCGGTCACCAGCAGGACGCGCTGGGGGGCAGGGGGGGAATCGTTGGCCACTGGCAAACGATTTGGGCGTTGCGCGGCGCAAAGTAAACCGGCGCCCGCACGGGGCCTTGGCGCCGCCGGGCGATTCCGGCAGCCGGGCGCGGAGGGCGCAGGGTGACACGAGTGTCACCCTGTCCGGGCGCTATCCGGGGCTTAAGTCGCTGTTATTCAAGGCCTCACCGGGCGAGTGCATGGGTGACACTTGTCCTACACGGTTCGTCCGCGCGGCCGATTTCAAAGACCGGGCGGAGGATGACAGGGGCGGACGATGTAGGAAAATGGTTTG